>CAZICZ010000001.1:0-429643 GCA_964538025.1 uncultured Klebsiella sp.
GGCGAGGCAGGCTCGGGCTGGCGGTCCCGCATCGCGGTGGCCACTGCAAGCAACAGGGCACGGCGCTCCTCGGACAAGCCAGGTGCCAGCGGCACCAGCGCACACAACGGCGCTGCTCCCAGCAGGGCGACGAGCAGGGCCGCCCCTGCCGTGTCCAGCGCCGTCAGACCGCTGGCGTCCAGCGTGCGCACCTCCCCGTCGGGTGTGCTCGCCTGCGTCTCGATGGCCACGTAGTGCGCCAGCGTCCAGTCTCCGTGCAGCAGCACGCGACAGGTGACGGGGTCATAGCGCAGCGGGGATGACATGATGGGGGCCAAGGTCCAGAGCAGAAGGATCAACAAACACCGGGAGCAGTGTAAACCAGAACGCGCCCACGGCACGACTGCATTCCCGCGCCGGAAGGACTGCACGGCGCGCTCGACGCATCACTTGCCAAGGCGACAGCGGCATGGAATCGTCGGCGCACCCTCTCCCGACGCTCGGGCAGCAACGGCGTGGCAGGTGGGTGACAAGAGTTCGTTCACACCACAATGACACAGGAACACTCTTACCATGCTCAGACTCTTTCAGCTGATCGCCTTTGTGCTGCTCGTGCCCACCGTGGCCATCCTTACGCTTCAGGCCAAACACCGGGACGACGACGGTCCCTCTCTCGCCTTCGCGGGCGGTCCTCTGATGGCGGGACCCGTTTACCGGGGACCGGAACCCGACTGGAACATCATCGCCGCCGACACCATCGAACTGCAGATCGACGCCACCCAAACCTCTCATCGGGTGCGGGTGCTGCCGGTGAACGGGCGCCTCTACATCGCCTCTGGCTACATGGGCGGGGTCCTGCGGCGCATCATCCCCCACTGGGCGATTCTGGCCCAGCAGGGCAACGGGGATGCCCTGATCCGTGTCAACGGCGTCCGCTATCCCCGCACGCTGGTGAGGGTCACGGAGGGCACGGCACTGGAAGGCGTGGTCAGTGTCCTGAACCGCAAGTTCAACGAAAACGTGACGCGGCAGTCCATCGTCCTTGGCAATATCTGGGTCTATGAGCTGACACCGCGGGGGGCTGGCCGATGAAGTGGACAACGTATATTTTCCTGTGCGCGATTGTCTGTGCCGTGATGGTGCTTGGCATCTACTTTGTGCCCCCGATTGGCAATGCCATCGAGCGTCTCTTGTTGCCCTTTCTGTCCTGAAGTGCCAGTACGCACAGACGAGACGACGCGCTCATGCATTTGAGGGATAATAGCCCGCATTGCGATGTTCCCACGAGGAGGTGCCGGCGTGCACTGGACGGAAATCAGCTCTGCTGCAGTCACCCTGTTTCTGGTCATGGACCCTCTGGGCAACGTGCCCATTTTCCACGCGATCCTTGCCTCCATGGACAGCAGACGGCGGACCCGCATCGTCGCGCGTGAACTGCTGATCGCGTTGGGCATCCTGCTGGGATTCCTGTTGCTGGGAAATTCATTGCTGGCGTTCCTGGGGCTGTCCCAGTCCTCGCTGAACATCGCAGGCGGCGTGCTGCTGTTCATCATTTCCCTGCGTATGATTTTTCCGCCGCAGCAGGCGACGGAAGAAGAAAAGCCCGCCGAGGAGCCCTTCATCGTACCTCTCGCCGTGCCTCTGACTGCCGGGCCATCCACCATCGCCGTGCTCTTGCTCTTGAGCTCCAATCAGCCCGATCGGCTGCTTGACTGGAGCATCGCCCTGTTTCTGGCCTGGAGCGGAGCCACCGTGATTCTGGTAGCCTCGCCGCAGTTATTGTCGCTGATTGGACAACGGGGCTCGCGCGCCATGGAGCGTCTGATGGGCATGATTCTGGTGATTCTTGCCACGCAGATGCTGCTCAATGGCATTCGGGATTTCATTGAAAGTCTCGCCACGTAAACTCACAGGACGGCCCATGACGCTGCACTCCGACGCCTTCGACATTGTGCTGGCAGGTGACGATGATCTTCCGGCATTGCGTGCCCATCTGGAGAGACACTTCGCTGAATCCGGTCGCGACGGGTTCTATTTCATGCCCTTCGATCCCGCACACAATGACGGCCCCACCGGGCTCACGTTCGACCAGTGCCAGTTGCCCGTCGGCACCCCGCTGTGGGAGCGCTGGTTCATGGCGCGCTCGCGCCGTGACGGCAGCATCGTGGGACATCTGGATCTTAAAGCTTACCGCCTGAAGACCCGTGCACACCGCTGCCAGCTGGGCATCGGTCTCGAAGAGGCCTACCGTGGACTGGGGCTTGGACGACGTCTGATGCTCGCGGCCATCGACTTCGCCTCGGCGCAACCCACGCTGGACTGGATCGATCTGATGGTATTTGCCCATAACACCCGGGCACGGGCGCTTTATCAGGATCTGGGGTTCACCGAAATCGGAGTGACGCCGGATTGCTTCAGAATTGGCGGCATGTCGCTGGATGATGTCGCCATGCAACTGCCCCTGCGACGATAAGGAGATTTTCCATGCCGCTTGGCACCTCTGGCACCGTTGTATTTCTGTCCCACGGCGGCGGCCCCCTGCCTTTACTGGGAGACCCAGGCCATGAAGAAATGCGGCGGACCCTGCGGCAGCTTGCCCCGCAGCTGCCGCGTCCGTCCGCCATCGTGGTCATCAGTGCGCATTGGGAGGAGGCTCAGGCAACCGTCCTGCGCGGCAGCACTCCCCCCTTGCTGTATGACTATTACGGATTCCCCGCACAGTCCTACCAGTTACGCTACCCGGCTCCGGGGCATCCGGCCCTCGCGCAGCAGCTGGCGGACCACCTCACGGCGCGGGGAGTCGCGTCGCGCTGCGATGACACGCGCGGGTTTGACCACGGACTGTTCGTACCGCTAAGCCTGCTGTTTCCAGCGGCGGACATTCCCTGCGTACAACTCTCGCTCCTCTCCAGTCTGGATGCCGAGGCCCATCTGCGGCTGGGAGAGGCCTTGCGGGACCTGCCGGTCGAGAATCTGCTCATCGTCGGCTCGGGGTTCTCCTTCCATAACATGCGCGCTTTTTTCACGCCCGCAACGCCGGAGACGACGTCGTGGAACGAGGCTTTCGAGCGCTGGCTTGCCGACACCTGCACCGACCGGCACCTGCAGGAAGACACCCGGCGCCAACGGCTTGTGCACTGGGAATCCGCACCGCATGCACGCTATTGCCACCCGCGGGAGGAACACCTGCTCCCCCTGCATGTGTGCTACGGCATTGTCGGCCGCGCCAGCGACGAACACCACTCCATGACCCTGCTCGGTAAACGTGCCAGCGTTTTTGTCTGGCGACAAGGAGACCCAACCCATGGGACAACGATATGACGCGCTAAGCGCCCCCCTGATGGCCTTTATTGCCGAACAGAAAATATTTTTTGTGGGCACGGCCGCTGCCCACGGGCACGTGAATGTCTCTCCGAAAGGGATGGCGTCGCTGAAGGTCTTGGCCCCCTCCCGCCTTCTGTGGCTCAACGTGACGGGCAGTGGCAACGAGACTGCCGCGCACGTGCTGGAAGACTCGCGCATGACGGTGATGTTCTGCGCGTTCGAGGGCACGCCGATGATTCTGCGGGTCTATGGCAACGCGCGGGCCATTCACTCGGGTGACCCGGAATGGTCGTCCTTGATCACTGCATTCCCCCCACAGCCGGGCGCGCGTCAGATTTTCGTACTCGACATCACGCTGGTACAGACATCCTGCGGCATGGCGGTGCCATTTTTTGATTACAAGGAAGAACGGACGCAATTACGCGACTGGGCGATCAAAAAAGGAGACGCGGGCCTGAGACAATACTGGGCCGAGAAAAATCAGGTAAGCCTCGATGGACTGCCGACAGGGATTGCCCGAAAGTCTGCTCCTCAGGACTGAGCGGTGGAGTCGGCACGGACGAGTCGCAGCGTGTGCCCGGCACACGCGATGATGTCGCCCGCCACCAGCTGGCGCCGCTTACGCGTTTCCAGCTCCCCGTTAACACGCACGGCACCCTCACTGACCAGGGATTTCGCGGCGCCGCCATTTTCGGCGAGCCCCTCAAACTTCAGGACTTTATACAGCTCCACCGGTTCGCGTTCGATGATCACGTCCCGGGGGGCGCCGCGTGTCTTCTCTTTCATGATTCAGGCCCCTGCCTTGCGGGCGCCCACAAGCGAGAACAGCACGCCCTGCGGATCAAGCCCGTTGATGATGTAATCATCCCCGGGCACCTGCGACGGGCCATGCAGCACCCGACCTCCTAGCGCGACGACTTTCGCGGCGGCGGCATCGATATCGGCGACACGGAAATAGAACGACCACAGGGGTGGACCGGTGCGCTCACTGGACTGCATGATGCCGCCAATCGCCTTTCCGTTCTGGGTGATAAAGGTGTACTGCCCCATCTCGCCCATGTCCATGCCATCGTTGACTTGCCAGCCGAACTGCTCGTGATAAAAATGCAAGGCAGACGCCTGGTTGCCGGCGGACAGTTCATTCCAGCTGCAATGCCCCACGTCCATTCCGGCAAACGCTCGGCTAAGCTCGTTCAGCGCACCTCTCATCACGTAGAAGGGAATGCCGTCAGGGTCTGTCACCATCGAGAAGCGGCCAACCCCGGGAATTTCGGTCGCCGGCATCAGCACTGCGCCCCCGGCAGCCACGATCCTGGCAACGGACGCGTCGACATCATCCACCGCGATATAGCCCAGCCACACGGGTCGGCGACCGGCGTCCTGCACCTCCTTGGGTAGCGACATCAGGCCAGCAATTTCCGTGACGCCGTTCGACGCCAACCGGTAATCCGTGCCGGGCACGCCGGAGTCAGTCACTTTCCAGCCGAGCACGCCCTCATAGAAAGCCTGGGCGCCGTCGATGTCGGTTGTGAGCAGCTCGTACCAAATAAAATCACCCTGCGAATTGGTCATGAGGTCTACCTCCTTGTTGAGGGGCCTTTGTGAAGGCCCTGATTGCGGGTCGCCGACGTGTGCCGGCCTCGTCATGGGGAAACACGTCACAGTGTCGCCGGAAACTCACGAATTCGTCCACCCTCAAAAGGCGGGAACCGCAACCCCCTGGCCGATCCCGGCGCAGGTTTGACGAATTGCAACGATTGGCCACAGCGCTGGAGCAAGGGCGCTGTGCAGGGTATATTAGCCACCGATCCGAAAAGCCAATAAAAACAGGATAAACCCACAACATGCACCGACTTTGCCTGCGTGCCCTTCTGCTGGCCGCCCTCGTGGCGCTTACCAGCGCCGATGTTTTCGCCAAGACCCCCTACTCCCTTGACATCCAGGATGCCTGGTTGAAAGAGGTCATGCCCTCTGCCGAGCGTTTCTCCGAGAAAGAGGCGGGAGAGGCACCGGTATATCGCGCCTACGGCAAGAACCCCGACACCGGCGAGGCCGAGCAGATCGGTTTTGTGTTCATGAACCGCGACTACCCTCCGATGCGCGTGGGCTACGCCGCCACCATTGATGTCCTCGTCGGCATGGACATGACGGGGACCGTGACGGGCATGAAGGTGCTCGATTACAACGAATCCTATATGTACTCGCGCGGGGATTTTGTCGACAACTCGGTCTTCCTCTCGCAGTTCCGCAACAAGCCCATTACCGATGGCTTCCGCGTCTATCGCGACGTCGACGGCCTCAGCGCCGCCACGGCCACCAGTACCGCTATCGCCCGCAGCGTGGGGGAAACCGCCCGCAAGGTGGCCCGTCACTACATGGGTTTCGGCGCGGGAAGTGAGGCGGAACAGAACTCCAATGAAGCGGCCAAAGCACTGCTGGAGGAGAACAGCTGGGACGACATGCTCGCCAAGGGCATCATCACCCAGATGGAATCCACCAATGCCGAAGGGGCGCCTCTGACGCTGGCGATCACCTATATCGGTCGCCGCGCACTCGGCGAATTCTTCATCGGCGAGGACGCCTACACCAACGCCGAATCCGACGCGTCGTTTCGCGCCGGCGGCGGTGAGATGATGCTGATCATGCCAAGCGGGCCTGGCGCCGGCACGAGTTTCCGCCAGTTCCCGATGTCCGTGAAGCAAGGGGATCTGGTCCGTCGGGTCGCCGGTAACCGATTCAGCAGTGCGGGCGATGCCAGCCAAGGGGCCATTGCCGGCCATGCCAGCTACGCGGTGGCTGTTCCCATGCATCCCGACTTCGATATCACCCAGCCCTTCACGCTGATCTATCACCCGCCCGGCGCCGAAAAGCCGGATGTGTCGGTGGACTATGCGCTGAGCGGCGTCGGCCTCACACTCGCCCGCAATGAGTTTGTGCTCTCGCCCGAGGAGCAGCTGGCCAAGCAGTTGGAGAATGCCTCGTTCCTCACGCGCCTGCGACTTGACCCGCCCTGGGGTGTCACCCCCTGGACCGATGTGATGCTGCTGCTGGCCCTGTTCGCGCTGGTCATGGGGGCCTTCCTCAGCAAGAAGGCGCCGCTGCGCTGGGCGGCACTGAGTGCCACCCTGCTCTATCTCGGCTTCTACAAGAACGGCTTCCTCTCGGTGTCCCATATCACCAGCGTCATCAAACTGGGACCAGAGGCACTGACGAACAATCTCACCACACTGATGATCGTGGTCTTTACACTCGTCACCACACTGTTGTGGGGCCGGGTGTTCTGCTCCTCGCTGTGTCCCTTCGGCGCCGTGCAGGACTTCATTGCGCGCTTTGCCCCGAAAAAATGGCGCATCAAGGTGCCGCAGAAGATTCACGACAATGCCCTGTACATCAAATACGGCATTCTTGCCCTGATCGTCGTGACCGCGATGGTGAATGCAAATCTCAGCATCTTCCAATACTTTGAACCCTTTGGAACGCTGTTCTTCTTCAGCCCCTCCGCAGTGTTGTGGGTGATTCTGGCAGCCATTCTGGTGGCCAGCATGCTGGTGGAGCGCTTCTACTGCCGCTACGTCTGTCCACTCGGTGCGGCACTGGGCGTGGTATCCCTGGTCAGTCCGCTGCGCATCACACGCGTGCCTCAATGCGGCATGTGCCGCGTGTGTGAACATGCCTGTCCGACGGGTGCCATTCGCGCCGAAAAAATTGACTTCAAGGAATGTGTCCGCTGCGATGTGTGCGAGACCAAACTGATCACACTGGCGGGCACCTGCCGTCATTCCATGGACGAAATCGGTCGACGCAAGCGACACATCCACCGCATTGACGTGGTCGAGCTGGAGGCAAGCCCCGCCTGAGGAAACGCTCGTCCCGTTAGCCCGTCATCGACACGAAGGAGCGTGCCATGAGACCCCTGTTGATCATCCACGGCTGGAGTGACGAGGCCGACTCCTTTATGGCGCTCGCGAAGGCTCTCGAGCTGGCCAGCGAGCGCGAGGTGATGTCCCTGTTTCTGGGCAATTACGTGTCACTTGATGACGACGTGCAGATGAGTGATCTGGTACGCGGCCTCTCCCGTGCCTGGGCACAGCAGGGCCTGCCAAGCACCCCCAGAGCCCTCGATGTGATCGTGCATTCCACCGGCGGCCTAATCATTCGCGACTGGGTCGACACGGTCTTCACACGCCTTGGTAAAAAACCTCCCATTCAAAATCTCGTCATGCTGGCACCAGCGAATTTCGGCTCGCCGCTGGCTCACAAGGGACGCGCCATTTATGGCCGAGTGATCAAGGGGTTTAATGCCGGCAAGCGATTCCAGACGGGAGAGAAAATTCTCCGGGCATTGGAAATGGCCAGCCCCTATTCCTGGCATCTCGCCGAGCGTGACCGACTCCTCAAAAACCCGTTTGGCGGCACCGGTATCCGGACGACCGTCATCGTGGGCAATACCGGTTATCGGGGCATCAGTTCACTGGCAAACGAGCTGGGGTCGGATGGCACTGTCTACGTGTCCACCCCCAATCTCGACTGCGCAGCGGTGGAAATTCGGTTTCCCGCCGGCGACCGTGCCCCCAAAACCAGCGTAATTCGCACGGCTCGCAACCCCAGCGCCTTTGTCGTGCTGGATGGGTTCAATCACAGCGCCGTGGCGCTCAAAGAGCCAGATCATCCCGACAATGCCCAGCTGCTCTCCTTCATTCTGGATGCCCTGGCCCTTCGCAACGCGTCCGAGTATGCCCAGTGGCGCGAGCGCTGCGATGCCCATACCGCGCGAGTGATGGCCCGGCATGCCGACGACACAGAGGCACACCGCCACGGCTTTCAGAACACCGTCTTTCGGGTGCGCGACGACCAGGGCTTCGATGTGCAGGACTACGTGATCGAGTTCTACAGCGATACCGAGAAGGGCAATGACGACAGACTGGCCGAGGAAATCAACAAAAAGGCACTGGTCAAGGTGCACGTGAACAAGGAGAATCCCGCCTATCGCGCGTTCATGTTCGACTGCCATGTGCTGCACAGCCTCCTGCGAGCCAGTGGCGAAACGCTGAAGCTCAGTCTTTCCGCCCTGCCCGATCTGCAGGAGGCGCGCAACCTGGTGGGCTATCGCAGTTTTGGCACCCGCGATATTGGCCAGCTTGCACTGGACGCGGACGCCGCCGAGCAATTCTTTCAGGCCAACCGTACCCTGCTGGTTGACATTGTGCTGACGCGGGAGCAAAAAGACGCCCTGTTCTGGATCAAACCCTTGGCCGAGATGGCCTGAGCCTTAAAGGAGAAAGAGATGAAAGTAACACGCCATTTTTTCACTGCCCTGCTGCTGGGCGGGACGCTGGGTTGGCAGGCCTACGCCGCCGACAATGCCTGGGTGACGCTGATCGATGGCGCACAGGGGATGGACAATTTCACGGTGGTGGGCGATGCCAACTGGCGCGCCGGCGATGGCGTAATCGAAGCGGATGCAGGCAATGGGGCCTCGTTTCTGCTCACCAAGGAGCGCTATAGCAATTTCCTGCTGCACGTCGAATTCTGGGTGAGTGAGGATGCCAACAGCGGAATCTACATGCGTTGCCAGGATCCTGCGGCGATTACGGATCGCAGCTGTTACGAGGCCAACATTTTTGACCAGCGCCCCGATCCCAGTTTCGGAACGGGAGGCATCGTGCACATCGGTCCGGTCGCGGAGCCCTACCCGAAAGCGGGAGGGCAGTGGAACACCTACGACATCGTGATGGACAACGAACACATGACGGTCATTCTCAATGGCAAGCAGACCGTGCACGTCATGGACTCTCAGTACAGCGCCGGCCCCATCGGCCTGCAGTGGGCGCGGGGCACCGTGCGCTTCCGCAACCTGCGCATCCAGCCGCAGTAATCCCGTTTGCCGCACCGCGCGAGGAGGAATCTCCCGCGCGGGCGTCCTTCAGCCCCCGCTCAACGCTCCCACAATCTGCACACGCCCGTCGGGCGCGACCGGGGCGTCCAGCGTACGGACCATCTGATCACCAACGAACATGGCGATATGCCGACGGATCTGGCCCTGCTCGTCCACGACGCGAAACGCCACGCCACGATAATGACGCTCCAGTGCCGCGATCACGTCAGCCAGGGTCAATGTGCCGGAGGCGGGGGGCGTGAGCGCGAGGGAAAGCTCACGCTTGCCCTGCGTGTAATCGTCCAGTTGTGAGGGCAGAAACACTCGGATCATGGCAGCGGGTAGACCTCAACCGAATAGATCTGTGGCAGGTCCAGGGTGATGGGATGCCAACTGGCTCCTTCATCCGAAGACGCCCACAGTTGGCCGCTGCTGGTGCCAAGGTAGACGCCGACCGATGCGTCGTTGTCGACCGCCATGCACTGCCGTTTGACGGTCCACCAGGCCTGGTCGGCTGGGAACCCTGTGGCCTGACGCGTGAAACTCGCGCCGCCATCGCGCGAGCAGAACACGGCTGGCTTTCCCCCCGGACTGGTGCGCGGCCACTGTCCGCCGCCGTCCATCGGGAAAACCCAGAAGGTTTCCGGATCGCGCGGATGCAGCACAATCGGAAACCCGATATCCCCGACATCCCGGGGCAGATTGTCGCCGATACGCGTCCAGCGCTCACCGGCACTGCGGTCCATGGCATACAAGCCACAATGGTTCTGATGGTATAGACGGTGCGCGGCGATCGGGTGCATTGCCACACAATGGGGATCGTGTCCAAACAGATATTCGCTGCCGTCTTCCTTGGGCGGGTAAAAGTCCATCGCCACGCCGCTGTTCAAAGGGCGCCAGGTGGCGCCTTCATCATGACTCTCGAAAATGCCGCCGCTGGACATGCCCACCAGCAAATGGCGCTTGTCCGTGTGATCGACTATCACCGAGTGCAGCTTGGGCCCGTCGGGTGTCCCGTCCTTGTCGCCCCCGCGCCATTGCAAAAAGTCGGGGTGATGGTTGAAGCCAAGCACTTCCTCCCAGGTATCGCCCCCATCGGTGGAACGGAAAAGGCCCTGCGGGGAGGTGCCGGCGTACCAGACATTCGGCTCCGAGGCGTGTCCAGGTGTCAGCCAGAACACGTGGTCGACGCTGCGGGAACACCCGTTCGGTTCCGGTGAAAACGCGGGCGGCTTGCTGGCTTCGCGCCACGTAACGCCATGGTCGGCGGACAGGAACACGGAAGGACCAAGATGACCACTGCCGACAGACATCAGCTGTACGCCGGGCGTGCGGGGATCGGCCACATAGTGACTGATGACGGCACCAAGATGCAGGGGACCGGTGATCTTCCAGGATGTGCGTGCCGCGTCGCTCTCAAGACGCCAGGCACCTTTGCGGGTTCCAATCAACAGCATTTGTCTGCTCATGAGCCATCACTCCCTGTTATTAGTCAGATTCAGTCGCCTCCCCGGTGTGACGGAGGCGTGAGCGGCCAACGCTACCAAAATCGTTAAAAAAACCCAACGAATTTTCGTCCTCGTGTGTGCGGGGCTGCCTCTGCGGGCGAGTCCCTCGCGCGCTTCGCCGGAGGGGAGAGGTTCACAGGACGGGGGCATAAAAAAAGGGGCCCTTAAGGCCCCTTTTTCAGCGTGCAATCCTGCTGGATTAGTTGGCAGGCTCGAGTCGCACAATCGCGGTCGGAGCACGGCTGCGGTCTTCCAGTGCCACGTAGATGTAGCCGTCCGGGCCCTGACGGACGTCACGAATACGACCGATGTAGGGCAACAGAGTCTCTTCGGTCATCACCTTGGTGCCATCCTCGTTCAGCGTCAGGCGCGCCAATTGTTCCCCGGCGAGACCGCCAGCAAAAATATTGCCGTTCCAGGACGGGAAGCGGGAACCGGTGTAAACGATCAGGCCAGACGCGGCGATGGAGGGAACCCAGAAATGCACTGGGCTTTCCAGACCTTCCGCCGTAATGGAAGAATGGATGGGCACGCCGGGGCCGTAGTTCACGCCACGGCCAATGATGGGCCACCCGTAGTTCTGCCCTGGCTTGACGAGGTTCAGCTCGTCACCGCCCTGGGGGCCATGCTCCGTCATCCAGAGATTGCCGATGGCAGGATCAAACGCCAGACCCTGTGGGCTGCGATGCCCGTAAGTCCAGATTTCCGGCTTGATGCCAGCCTGGCCGACGTAGGGATTGTCGGCAGGCACACTGCCGTCATCGTTCAGGCGCACGATCACGCCGTGGTGATTGGAGCGATCCTGTGCCGGGTGTGCCGTCAGATCACCCTGGGGAGGGGCCTGCCGATCACCGGCGGTGAGGAACAAGTGACCGGCCTCGTCAAAGGCCATACGGCCACCGTAGTGACCCTGCCCGTTGGCATCCGCGGCGAAGATTTCGACCACGTCTTCCAAACGGTCATTGACGAAACGGCCCCGCACGACGGCGGTGGTCGATGCGCCGCGCTCGGCCAGAGGCTTGGCAAAACTCAGGTAAAGGTAGTGGTTTTCCGCAAAATTCGGGTGAGGTACCACATCGAACAGGCCTGCCTGCCCGCCCGTCGTGAAGACTTCGGGCGTGCCCGGCACGGCGTCAGGCAACAGCTGTCCGTTGCGAATGATGCGCAGTCTTCCGATGCGCTCGGTGACCAGCATGTCACCGCCGGGCAACCATGCCATGGACCAGGGCACTTCCAGACCATCCGCCACTGTCACAACGCGGAAATCATGCAACGCAGAACGCTGCACGTCTCCCTGTGCCTGGGCGGGTTCAGAAGAGGCGAAGCCCAGACTGATTGCCGCTGCTACGAGCAATAATGGACGAAACATAAATAATCTCCTTTGTTCTTGATTTAAGAGTCAGCCGACCGCATGTCAATCATCTTTCCGGCAGGGACGCGATCAAAGATTGCGGTGCCTGCTTTTACCCAGACGTGCCGACAAGACCGGCACATCCATCAAAACGTTTCCCACATCCCCTTTACAGCCGTATGGCCCGTCGAGGGAAAAGGAGTCCGCATTGAAAACCTTGTTCGAACCTGTCCAGCTGGGCGAGCTTGCCCTTCCCAACCGCGTCATTATGGCCCCACTTACCCGTTGTCGCGCAAGTGAAGGCCGCGTGCCAAACGCTCTGATGGCCGAATATTACACGCAACGCGCCTCCGCCGGCATGATTCTGACCGAGGCCACGTCTGTGACCCCCATGGGCGTGGGCTACCCTAACACGCCCGGCATCTGGTCCGACGCCCAGGTGGAGGGATGGAAACAGGTCACGCAAGCCGTTCACGCCGCGGGGGGCACCATTGTCCTGCAGTTGTGGCACGTGGGCCGCATCTCCGATCCGGTGTATTTGAACGGTGAACTGCCGGTAGCGCCCAGTGCCATAGCGCCCAAGGGGCATGTGAGCCTGGTGCGTCCGGAAAAAGCCTATGAAACGCCGCGCGCCCTGCGACTCGACGAAATCAAGGATGTCGTCGAGGCCTATCGCCTGGGGGCAGAGAATGCAAAAAAGGCCGGCTTTGACGGTGTGGAGCTGCACGGTGCCAACGGCTATCTGCTGGACCAGTTTCTGCAAAGCAGCACCAACACGCGGGAAGATGCCTATGGCGGCAGCCTCGAAAACCGGGCGCGCCTGATGCTCGAAGCGACTGACGCTGCCATTTCCGTGTGGGGGCCGG
Organism: uncultured Klebsiella sp.; assembly: GCA_964538025.1. Lineage (GTDB taxonomy): Bacteria > Pseudomonadota > Gammaproteobacteria > Pseudomonadales > Pseudohongiellaceae > UBA5078. The sequence continues at coordinate 12,904 of CAZICZ010000001.1, forward strand.
GCCGTGTTGGCGTGCATCTGGCGCCGCGCTGCGACGCCCATAGCATGGGAGATGCCGCGCCGCTGGAGACCTTCACATACGTCGCGCGCGAGCTGGGCAAGCGAGGCATCGCCTTCCTGTGCACGCGGGAGCACTTCAACGCTCCTGCCCTGACGCCTGCGATCCGCGAGGCCTTTGGTGGCCCCGTTATCATCAACGAACAGATGACCAAGCAGCAGGCACTGGAGCTGATCAATCAGGGCGTGGGCGATGCGGTCGCCTTTGGACGCTGGTTTATTGCCAACCCCGATCTGGTCGCACGTCTGCAGCATGATGCCCCGCTGAATCCTCCGGACCCGATGCGCTTCTATGGGCAGGGGCCGGAAGGCTACACCGATTACCCGGCGCTCGCCTGAGCGCCTTTGCGCTGGGCCAGCACGAGCAGTGAGGCCATGATGCACAGACTGCCTGCCAATTGCAGGGCGGGCATGTAGGTATGCAGATCGGTGCGGATGACGCCTGCGATGTACGCGGCAGAGGCAGCGCCGATCTGGTGGCCTGCAAATATCCACCCAAAGGTCATGTTCGAGGTCGCGGCGCCATAGCGCGCCGTGGTCAGTTTTACCGTGGGCGGCACTGTGGCCACCCAGTCCAGTCCGTAAAACACCGCAAACACCAGCAGGGCGAGCGTGCCAAAACCGGAATAGGACAGAAAAATCAGCGACAGCCCGCGCAGCCCATAGAACCAGAACAACAACCAGCGATTGTCGTAGCGGTCTGAAAGCCAGCCCGAGAACAGGGTCCCGACAAAATCAAACGCGCCGATCAAGGCCAGCATCGACGCAGCACTCAGGGCGGCTACCCCAAAGTCCAGATTCATCGGAACCCAATGCGTGTGAATCAGACCATTGGTGCTGAAGCCGCACACGTAGAAACTGGCGAACAGAACCCAGAAGGTCGGCGTGCGCGACACGTCCCGCAGGTTCTGCAGGGGCGCCAGAAGCATCCGGCGAAAGTGATTGCTGCGTGCCGGAGGAGGACTGACCGTGTCCTCGCCGTAGGCCGGCAGACCAAGATCCGCCGGGTAATCCCGCATCAGCAGTCCCACCGCAAGCATGATGAGTGCCATCAACCCTACCAGCGCGCTCATGGCGATACGCCAGCCGAAGCCCTCCGTCAGCGTCGCCAGCAGGGGCTGAAAGACCATCTGCCCTGTGGCGGTACTGGCCGTCATCAGCCCTACCACGAGCCCTCTGCGATGCACAAACCAGCGGGTGGCGACCGTCGCACCGAGCACCAGTGCCGTCATGCCGGTGCCCACGCCGATCAGAACGCCCCAGAGCAGCAACAGGTGCCACCATTCGCTCATGAAGAAGGAAAGCAGAATGCCCGTCATGATGAGCCCAAGGGCGAAGCTCACCACCTTGCGCACGCCGTAATGATTCATGAAGGCGGCGGCAAAGGGGCCAAAGAGGCCGTACAGCACCAGCCGGATCGAGATTGCCCCGGCAATCTGTTCGGTGGTCCACCCAAATTCGGCCTGCAGTGGCGCAATCATGATCCCCGCTGACCCCATGGCGGCGGCGGTCGCAAGAATGGTGAAGAAGGTCGTGGCGACCACGACCCAGCCGTAAAAATGCCTTCGTTGTTGCAGGGCATTGGCAAGACGAGGCGCGAGCGAGGTGATCATGCCCTAGTCCCCGCGTCCGGCGGCCACCGGAATGGGAGGCAACGGGCAATCGAGCGAGGCCGCAATGGCCCGGAACACTTCCAGCTCTTGGACATCGGCCACCCCGTCCGCGGCGATCACCTGTGCACAGGCTTTCAGGAGCGCGGGTTTTTGCAGGGGTTTGAGTGCGCGCAAGGCCTCCAGCGCTGCGGTGACCGCCTCCCCGGTCAGGGCGTCACGCACGGGCAGGGACATGGCGGGCAGTCCCAGGCTGTCCATCGCCTGCGCAAACGTTTTTGCGGCCACCTCTGCGCTCGGTTTTCCCGCACCAAGCAGGAAGGCAAGCAGCAGGGCCGCCTCCCGGGACAATACGTGCAGGCTGTGATGCACGCTGGGGCGCAGCCTCGATGGTGGCAGGAAGACGCTGTCCAGCGGCTGCAGCACAACCCGCTGCAGCACCCATTCCCACAGGCTGATTCGCCCATCCGCATTCATCAGCTGGAGGAGATTGCCCCGGAATCGCGCGTACTGCTCCGGGCTTAGCTGTCGCAGAACGGGCAGGCTCAGATTGACCAGCGGCAAGCGCAGACGTCTATCGATCTCCGGATACTCCTGACACAGAGCCTCCAGGGCGTGCATGACTGCCGGATCCGCCTGGGTCGCCAGATGCGCTGTCTGTTGCGCCCGCACCGTTGGATCGGCGTCCAGCAGCAGCCTGTAGATAAGCGCCCGCGCACTGAAAGGGTCGTGTGCGGCGGTGACCAGGGCGGCAGGAACACTCGCCAGTATCTCCCGCGCCTGCGCCAGATCGGCCTCTTGTGGTCCCCCACTGTGGGCGATCAGCGCATCGGTCAGCGCCAGTGCGCTCATGGCGGTGAGTGGCGCACCGGGACGAGGAACGGCTGTCTCTTGGCGCGTGGCCTGCGGTTGTGGGACGTCAATCACCTCGTAACGGCCGTCCCAGCCGGGCTGAAGGCGGCGAATGCGCTCAGGCAATGGTGGATGCGTCGCAAACAGGGCATTGAAGGAGCGCTGCACGCCCTCCCCGAACAGGGCGTGACTGATTTCCGCAGCACCCGGATTTTGCAGCAGGGACCCGGCAGGACTGGCACCGATGCGCTTGAGGGCGTTGGCAATGCCAGATGGGTTACGCGTGTACTGCACGGCCGAGGCATCGGCCAGAAATTCGCGCTGCCGGCTCACGGCGGCCTTGATCAGATTGCCAAAGAAGGTCCCGGCATACCCGATGATCATCAGCCCGATCGCCACCACCGCGATGTTGTTGCCCTCCTTGTTCCGCCGCGACACGCGTGTGCTGCGCAGAAGATAGTAGCCCATGATGCCAAGCACCATGATGCCGTGAAGGATGCCAATCAGACGGATATTAAGCCGCATATCGCCATGCAGAATGTGGCTGAACTCGTGGGCGACGACGCCCTGCAGTTCCTCCCGGGTCAGGCCGTTGATGGCGCCACGTGTGATCCCGATGACGGCATCGGACGGGCTGTAGCCGGCCGCAAAGGCGTTGATGCCCGCCTCCTCCAGCACGTAGACCGGTGGCACCGGGGTGCCCGAGGCGATGGCCATCTCTTCCACGACATTGAGGATGCGCTGTTCGTGCAGCTCGCTGCTGCCCGGCAGCAGCAGGGTTCCTTGCAGGGTTTCGGCGATGCGCGCGCCACCGCCGGAGAGGCTGACGATCTTGTAGAGACTACCAAGGCCGACAATGCCCAGGATGGCGAGCGTGACCGCGGCAAACAGATGCCAGTCCACGCGCTGGAACAGCGGCACGTTGAGGGATTCCGCAAAGGTGCCCAGCAGGAACAAGATCAGCAGATTGGTGATGGCGATCAGGCTCAGGAGGGCCAGCAGAAACAACACGACCAGCCGCAAGGTGTTGCGGCGGGCCCTGTCCTGTGAACGGTAGAAGTCCATGGGAGCGTCCCCGTGAGCGGACTAGAAAGACACCTTAGGGGCGGCCTGAATCTGGGCGCTGTCTTCAAACTGAAGCAGCGTAGCATCCTGGCCGTGACCGAACAGTCCCGCAAGCGCCACCGGCGGAAAGGACTGTTTGTAGGTGTTGTATGCGGTTACCTGATCATTGAAGGCCTGTCGCGCGAAGGCCACCTTGTTCTCGGTACTGGTCAGCTCCTCGCTGACCTGCATCATGTTCTGATTGGCCTTGAGGTCGGGATAGGCTTCCATGACGACATTGAGGCGCCCGAGCGCGGCACCAAGCGCCCCCTCCTTGCTCGCCAGATCCGACATGGCCGCCGCATTGCCGGGGTTGGCCGCCGCCGCGGCAAGCCCGTTCGCTGCGGCATTGCGCGCAGCAATCACTGCCTCCAGCGTGTCACGCTCGTGAGACATGTACGCCTTGGCGGTTTCGACCAGATTGGGAATGAGGTCATAGCGACGTTTGAGCTGCACCTCGATCTGCGCAAACGCGTTCTGGTAGCGGTTACGCAGGGCGACCAGTTGATTGAAAACGCCCATGCCGTACAGCAACACGGCGGCGACAAGCACCAGAAAAAAAATCGACGTTGTACTCATCTTGCCTCCTAATGACACCCTGTGATTGACGTGCGGAATCGCCCGTCTCTACGGCAATGCGAGCGCCACTACCCGGGCTGCTTCACCCTGAGAACTGACGGTCATTACCACGTACTGCTTTCCCTGAAACATATACGTCATGGGCACACCGGTGACGACCCCCGGCATCTCCAGTTTGGCGACTGTCTCTCCCGTGGCCTTGTCAAACGCCCACAGCACCGGGTCCCCGCCAACACCCTCGCCTGCAAAGAGCAGGGTCTTGGTCAGCACCAGGCCCGAGCGGGTCGGTTTGCCGGTTCGACCGATGTCGATACCCTGCAGCAGCGGATGATTACGGATTTCTTCCGGCGTGTCACCGTTCACGATCTGCCAGCGATGCTCCCCGGTGCGCATGTCGATGGCCGTAATGCGGCCGTAGGGAGGCTTCACCAGCGGAATTCCCTCTACCGACGGCGTGCGACTGCCCCCCTGAATGTACATGACCGAGGAGGCATCCGGCTCGTGGGTGAGTGACAGCACGCTGGTGGCCGTGCGGGAAGGCACGTAGAGCAGTCCCGTCTCCGGGTCATAGGCCGCGCCCTCCCAATTGGAGCCTCCCGTGGAGGACGGCAGATGCAGCGTGCCTTCCGTGCCATCGCGCGGGTCCTGATAGCGGGACGGCGGGGTGAACACCGACTCGCTGAAGCGGAAGCGAGAGGCCGCTTCTTTGGCACGCGCCAGAATCTCCGGGGTGAAATCCACCAGATCGTCTTCCTGGAAACCCTGTCGGTCATAGGGCAGCGGCGTCACGGGGAAGGGCTGCGTCGGCGATGTCCATTCCTCTGCGACATCGGTCTGGGGCACCGGCCGCTCTTCCACCGGGAACAGCGGAGTGCCGGTGGCCGGGTCAAAGGCAAACAGGTGGGATTGCTTCAAGGTCTGGATCAGCGCCTGCCGGCCCCCGGGCAAGGTCGCCAGAATAGGCGCAGAGGGCGTATCCCAGTCCCAGATGTCATGGTGTGTGGTTTGGAAATACCAGCGCACCTGGCCGGTTTTGTAATCCAGCGCAACGGTGGAGCTGGCGTACAGATTATTGCCGGCGCGGTCCCCTCCAAAGCGGTCCCCTGTGGCGGCCTCCACCGGCACAAACACCAGACCAAGCGACTCATCGGCACTCATCGGCGCCCACGCGCCAGCGTTACCTGTAAACTCCGCCCCGCCAAGCCAGGTCTCTGACCCCGGCTCCCCCGGTTCGGGAATGGTTTTGAACGTCCACAGCAACTCCCCGGTGGTGGCGTCAAAGCCGCGGATATCCCCCTTGACGTTGCTGGCAGAAACAGGACGCATGCCCACCAGGTGCGCGGCGCCCGTGATGACCACGCCATCAATGGCCATCGGCATGAAGGACAGGCCAATGTCGACATCCTCACGCCCCGGCCCAAGACGCAGGCCCTGGCGCAAATCCACCTTGCCCCCCTCGCCAAAACTCTCGATCTCGCGGCCCGTTTTGGCGTCCAGTGCCACCAGATAATATCCCGGGGTAACGGTATACAAAGTCTCGCGACCGTTGTTGACGTAGTAGGTCAGTCCTTTGCCCGATCCCTTGCGTGGCGCCTCATCGAATCGCTCGCCCTCCTCCGGACGCCACATCCAGAGCAGCTGGCCAGTGTCGGCCTCCAGCGCCACGATGTTGCGGGTGGCGCCTGCAGTCAGAAACACACGGCCATTGACCATCAGGGGCGTGGTGACACTCAGCGCCTCGGGGGAGGGGCCAAAGGCTTCCGTGTTGAAACTCCAGGCAAGCTCCAGGGAGTTCACATTGTCGGCATTGATCTGGTCCAGTGGCGCGTAGCGCGTTGCATGCTCCGTCCCGTTGAAATGCGTCCACTCGTAATCGCCCTCCTCGGAGGCGGCCACTTCACTGGGCGCAATGGGCAGCGTGGCGAGCTGTGCATTCGTCAGCTCGCCTCCGGCAATCGTCACGCGGCCGGCGGAGAGAATGTAGGAGGTGATGTCGCTGTACTGGGCATTGGTGAGGGAGCCCGGCGTTTCTGCCGGCATGGTCGTGCGGATAAAATTGAGCAGATCGCCACCTGTCCGGCCCAGCCAACGAGCCCGCAGACGGGCTTCCATTTCAACCGGCACATGGCAGCGGGAACATTCGGCCTGAAACAGTGCCTGACCGCGAGACACACTCACCTCTTGTCCGTGCACGGACGCTGCAGCGACCAGGCCCAGGACAGACGCCAGGATACTTTTCTTCATACGCACTCTCCCCACTACGCTTCACTCTTTCGCGATTTTATGGTTTCGAATGGTAACGTTTATTGACCAGCGGGAACAGAAGGTAACATTTGATCTGGCGCATCAAATCACCACTGATCGCGCGGGAGCCGGGTCGATTCTCCCGCGCAGAGACAGCGCTTACTCCTTCATTTCACAGCGGGGATCTCCCTGCTGTATGCCATGAATCTGTTCACGCGAAATGCTCAATGGCGCACACCCGTGATCGGTGCCACAGATCAGGTCCCACTCCGGACGCGCCAGTTGGTGGCAGCCAAAACAATTGCCGCCAAAGCGGTTCACCACCTCGGTCGTGCCACGTACCGCGATGGTCGTGCCGGTCTGCGCGACACTCAGCTCGAAAAATTCCCAATCATTGGTGGCGGGATTCCAGCCTTCCTGGTGCTTGACCATGACTTCCGAGGGGATCAGCGACACCACAGACCCGGGCGGAAACTTGCCGCCGGTGGGAGACTGCGCCACCGCCACGGTTGCTTCAAGATTGCCAAGCAAATTATCGACGAAATACTCGCCGACGCGGGTCATGGCTCCCAGGCAATCGAAGGCACTGTCATCGATAGCAATCTGTTTGCTGTTGTCGGCGGTAAAGGCCTGGCCGGCGAGCAGCAGCGTTGCCGTGCACAGGGTCAGAGCAGGAAGAAGACGTAATCGCATAGTGGCCTCATAGGACGTGGTGGGTAAGTGGTCAACGCGCCTGCATCATAGAGCGGGTGTTCAGTCCGCACAACCACCCGCCCGGGGCCGAGCGTCATTCACACTGGACAGCCCCTTCCCGCTGGGGCACACTCGCGCCCCTTCTGCCCAAGGAGGTCTCAATGACTGCTCTTCCCCCCTGCCCCAAATGCCAGAGTGAATACACCTATGAAAGCGAGGGAATGCTGATCTGCCCCGAATGCGCCTGGGAGTGGCGTGAGGTGACGGAAACCACGGTCGCCGACACCGCCCGTGTGTTTCAGGATGCCAACGGAAATCCCTTGGTGGACGGCGACACGGTGACCGTCATCAAGGATCTGAAGGTGAAGGGGAGCTCGCTCGTGGTGAAGGTGGGCACCAAGGTGAAAAACATCCGCTTGGTCGATGGCGACCACGACATCGACTGCAAAATCGACGGCATTGGCGCCATGAAACTCAAATCGGAATTTGTCAAAAAATCCTGAGCCGTCGTGCGGCTCAGTCATTGCCCCTGAAATCCTGAGCCGTCGCGCGGCTCAGTCATTGCCTCCGAAATCCTGAGCCATCGCGCGGCTCAGTCATTCACCTTCAGAGTGCCCGCGGCAATGGCGAGCTCGTAGCGCAGGCGCGCGTTGTCCATGTTGCGCTCCGTGTCCTGCAGAAAACTCGTGCGCACATCCATGCGGCCATTGAGCACCAGAAGATTGCCGATGCGGATGGCCGTGCGGGGATCTCCGCGCGCCACCAGATTGCCGACGCTCATGCCCATGGCGCAGTGCCCCCCGACAAAGGGCAGGTATTTGTTGCGATTACCCTCCGCTGTTGCGGCCTCAAACGTGCTCTTGTTGGCGGCGTTGGAAAAACACCAGGTCACGCCCTGCAAGGAAGAAGAAAACGCAGCGCAATCGGCCATGACAATACTGTGTTCGTCGTAGGCAGCCACCAGATCGTAGGCAAGGACCTTGCCCTCCTCCATGCGGGAAAATCCGATCCCCTCGTTGTTGATAATGGCGTCCGGCGTTTGCTGGGCGATCGCAAGCGTGGACAGACTTCCCGCCAGAAGGGTGGCAGCGAGTGCGAGCATTCTTGTTGTTTTCATGATTCTCTCCGGTGTGCGTGATTGTGGAACGATAATTTGCATCATACGGTGTCTGCCCGAAAACGAACAAGCACCAATACGCGCGGCCTGACGCTGACTGGCGAGTGGGAACACGATTCGCTACCCTGCCTGTTTTCGGTATTCGGAACCTCGTTCTATGGCTTTGCAACGCGCCCGTCTTGATCGCACTCTGCGTGTGGCACTGAGCCTGTCCTCGAAGGAGGTCAAAATACTACTGGCGAGTGCCCGCGTGTTTGTAGACGGCCATCTCGCCCGCGATGCCGACATGCGCATTCATGCCTTCAGCCATGTGCGCGTGGAAGATCAGGTGCTCCAGGCACGAGAACCGCGCTACCTGATGCTGCACAAACCCGCCGGCCTGCTGAGTGCCACACGGGATGCCACACAGCCCACCGTCATGTCCCTGTTGCCGGAGTCCCTGCGGGAGGGCCTGCACCTGGCGGGTCGTCTCGACAAGTCCTCCACCGGTCTGGTGTTGTTAAGCGATGACAGTCGCTGGACGCAGGCGGGGATGTCCCCCGGACAGGCAGTCGAAAAGTCCTACCGAGTCCAGGTGCGCGACCCGATCTCCCCGGCGTGCGTGAAGGCCTTTGCCGAGGGCATGTACTTCGCCTATGAAGCCCTGTGGACCTTGCCGGCGACGCTGGAGGTGCTGGCGCCCTGCCTGGCCCGCGTGACCTTGCAGGAGGGCCGCTATCACCAGATCAAACGGATGTTCGGCCGTTTTCGCAACCCGGTACTCGCCCTGCACCGGGAGCGCATCGGAGCCCTGAACCTGGACCCGGCTCTGGCGCCCGGGGAGTATCGTCCCCTCACCCCCGCGGAGGTTCAGAGTGCGGTGCAATGCGCGGCGCTGGGGGGTTGCCCCGATCCCAGTGCCGCAGGCAAGGGTGCCTGATACGGGTTGATTGGCGTTGCCTGCCAGTAATCGACGCCCAGGATGAAAAGTATCAGCAGCAGAGCGAGCGTTCCCGTCAGCGGGCGCGAAGGAAGTGAATTCATGAAGCAGCTCCCTGTGACTCTCGTGGTTTCAGCACGAGGGGCCGCATCCGGATGCCAAGCGTTGATCCGGCAAAGGCGGCGATGGCCCACACCCAGCCGTGCAAACTGCCCGTGGAGACCCCACTGAAAAAGGCGCCGACGTTGCAGCCAAAGGCTACCCGTGCGCTGTATCCCAAGACGATGCCCGCGAACAGTACCCACGCCCAGCTTGTTCCCGACAGCGGCGCGGTCTGCGAGTCGGGGTGCGCACGCCAGCGCATTACCAGAAACGCGCCGGCAATCAGCCCGATGTTCGTCAACGAGGTCACATCCGTGAGCACCGACTGCTGTAGACGCAGCGCATGCGCAGGCGCTCCCCAAAACGCATTGTCTGCCAACTCCATGCCGGCCGCTTGCGCCAGCTTTGCGCCCCAAAGTCCCAGGCCGTACACCACTCCCCAGGACTGACCGGCGACGACCAGATTGGCAATGGCCAGCGCTGCCAGCAGTCCCGCCGCCCACAGCAGGCGTTTGCCCGGCAGGCGCTTGCCCGGCAGGGCACGCCAGCGCACCGCGGCGGCCAGTCCTGCGAGGCCAGTCAGCGTCATCAGCAGCCCACCGAGGTTGCCGAACAGCCCCTGTAGCGTCAGCACGGGCAAAGCGCCGAAGGAGCCCCACCAGGGCAGGTGCAGCGAGCCCCAGAAACTGCCCGCAATGAAACCTATCAGCGCGACGAGTGACACCGCGTTGCCGCTGCCGGCATTGACGAGGGTCCCGGACCCGCAGCCCATGACCAGCTGCATGGCGATACCAAAGATGAACGCTGCCACGACCATCGCGATGCCAATCGGGGCATAGGCGCCATTGAGTTCATCGCTGTGAAGCGCCAGCAGCGGAAATGCAACAATCGCTGTCAGGCCAATCGCTAGCAACTGGGTTATCAGACCACGCCCATCGCGTTCGGTAATGATCAGGCGCCACGGGCCGGTAAAGCCGAAACGCAGGCCTTCCAGCGTGATACCAAGACTCAGGCCGATGAGCATCAGAAGGGCCGCACGAGGCCCGGCACTGGCAAAGGTGGCAAAGACAATCAGACTCCCCAGCGCCACGAGTCCCAGTCGCCGGGCAGAGAAGTGATGGAGTGACGCGGATGGCATTTAGGCTCCCAACATCCCGAGCACCCAGGTGCGCGTCATGTGCCAGTAATGCCGCAGACGGTTGGGTTGGTGGTCCATCGGACGATCTTCCAGTGTCCATGCCGTCATGCTCTCGGCGTACAGACGCGTGTTGGGCACGCCCTGCAGCTCGCTCAGGATGAACCAGTCCACCGCCGCCTGATGCCCCGTGTTGCAGAAGGTCACCGTCATGGGGGCGACGTTGGGGGTATGGGAGCTCAATATCTGCGCGACCTGGTCGGGAGCACGCACGCGGTTGCCCTCAAAAAACTGGGTGAAGCTGAGATTGCCGGCTCCCCGGATGGTGCCCGGACGGGCACTGGAGGCCTGCAGGCCCTCAAAGAACTCGGTGGGACGGGCATCGATCAGGCGGGCACTTTTGTCCTCCACGAGCGCTTCGACCTGCGCGGTCGTCGCGCGCCAGGCATCGTTCCACTGCGGTGTGAAGTCGGAGGGATGCGCGTCAGCCGCGACAGTGCTTACCGGCAGTCGGGCGTCCTGCCAGCCTGCGAAGCCGCCATTGAGCAAGGCGAGATCTTTAATGCCCAGTGACTTGAGCGTCCAGTAAACGCGGGCCGCTGCCCCAAAATCGGCTGCGTTGACACCGGAGTGAATCACCACCACCGGTGTCTGTTCCGTGAGGCCGAGTCTGCGCACCACCCCCGTCAAAGCCGCCAGGGAGGGCAATTCGCCGGGATTGCTCGCGGGACCACGAAACGCGGCATAGGGCGCATCGAGTGCGCCGGGCACATGGCCCGCCGCATAATCACCCGTGACCTGCAACAGCGTGACCTCGGGTGACGCGGCGAGAATATTGGACAGCTGCGCGGGTTCGAGCAAGGGTGTCCATCCCTGCGGCGCAGCGATGCCCTGCAAGGGCAGCAAACACCACAGCACAGCGCATAGTCGTCCGAATTCTCGCAGCGGCATCCTCACAGTCTCCCTTTGGTATGGCAGGCGTCCTTCATGAATCGCCTCATGGATTACGCAGTTTGACGATGAACTGGTCGGTGACCCCGCGGAAGGCAGGGTCGAAGACCGTCTTGCTGCGGTCATCGGCCGGGTTCGCCAGCAGGTCACTGGTGCCATCGACGATGAACCCCGCCGCACGCGCACCGGCCAGCACCTTGTCCAGTTCGGCGCGGTGCATAGGTCCGTTGTCATTGCCGGCGTTCCCGGCGTGATCAATCACTCCGAGAATGCCACCGGGTTTCAGCACACGCTTCATCTCGTTCAAAAACTTGCGCTCGGCATCCGGATCAGCGGAACGGAACAGCTCATGGTATTCCAGTGCTATGACGGCCGCGTCGAGAGAATTGTCCGGCAGACCAAGGTCGGCGGCGTCCCGGTTCACTCGCTCCACGTTCGCCAGGCGTCCGCCAGCCAGGCGCTCATTAATTGCCTGTTCTGTGCGCGTTCCGCGTTCGCCCTGCAGGGATGCCGGTGCATTCTGCATGTAGACCTTGCCATTGGCACCCACCGCATTGGAAAGCACCTCGGTGTAATAGCCCCCGGAGGCGATCAGATCCACCACGGTCATTCCCGGGCCGATCCCGAAGAAATCCAGTGTCTCGGCCGGCTTGCGGCGTGCATCCGCATCCCGATCCGCCTGCGGGCGTGCAGGGTTGGCCAGGGCGGCAGTAAGCGCGGCGGCACTCTGGGCATTGCTGGGAAGGGCACTTAGGGCTGCCACGAAGGCGACAGCGACGGTAAACAGTTTCATAACGGCATCCTCGAGTGTTGTGCAGTGTTTTTGTTGTTGTGCGAGAGCGTTTGCGATGCCATGAATACCACATTCCGTGGCGCTTTCAAATTGGCAACTGTGTCTATCCGTGACACGTCAGGAAGGCTAAGATTGCCCGGCCATTTTTCTTCAAAACGGAGTGCGTTTTACGGATGTCCACACCCACCCTGAGAGACGCCACAGCGGACGATGCGCCCGCACTTTGTGCCATCTATAACCCCTATATTGAACAGACGGTCATCTCCTTTGAGCAGACGCCCGTCACGGTTCCGGAGATGCGGGCCCGCCTCGCACAGATCAACGGTCTCGGGTATCCCTGGCTGGTGGCTACGGAGGCGACAGGCGCCGTGCTGGGCTATGCCTACGCCAATGCGTGGAAGGCCCGTGCCGCCTATCGACACAGCGTGGAAGTGACCGTCTACCTCGATCGCAGCGCCACCGCTCGCGGCCTGGGAACCGCCCTGTACGCGGCGCTGTTTGCCCGCCTGAAGGCGCACGGCGGAATTCACGCCGTCGTCGCCTGCATCGCCCTGCCCAACGCCCACAGTGTTGCCCTGCACGAAAAATTTGGCATGCGGCAGGCGGGGATTTTCAAGGAGGTGGGATTCAAGTTTGGCCAGTGGCAGGATGTAGGGTATTGGCAATGCCTGCTGCACGAGACGACACCCGTGGCGCCCCTCTGATTCCGTCCAAGGAGACTGCTCATGACCGACACGTTCACTCCCGTTGAGGGCCACTGCACCTGCGGCAAGGTGCGTTATCGCATGGCACGCCGTCCGCTGTTCATTCACGCGTGCCATTGCACCTGGTGCCAGCGGGAAACCGGCACCGCTTTCGCGTTGAACGCCTTGATAGAGAGCGATGAGGTCACGCTGGTATCCGGGACTCCGGAATCCATTTTGACCCCCAGCAACAGCGGAAAGGGGCAGCATATTGTGCGTTGCCCGGACTGCCGTGTGGCCGTGTGGAGTCATTACGCGGGTGCCGGATTCGGCCTGATGTTTGTGCGCGTTGGCACGCTGGAGCATCCGGAATCGTTTGCGCCGGATATTCACATTTTTACGTCCACGAAACTGCCGTGGGTGGTTCTTCCCGACGGCGTGCCGGCCGTGCCGGAGTACTACAAATCGTCAGACACCTGGCCGGCAGAGAGTCTGGAGCGGCGGGCGCGCCTGTTTGCTAAGCCGGGCTAATCGGACGCCTGCGGCAAGGAGGAAGACATCGATGCCCGCGCTGCCTGCGATCGTTGCAGGCGCAACTGCCAGCGCCTGAACCGTCGCCAAGCCAAGGCAAAGCCCGTCCACACCATCACCACCGCGGCACCCGACACCACGCCGGCGACTGTCTGTCCCGGAATTCCCAACGCCTCGCCCGTGTGCAGGAAACGCACCCATGAACGCGCCTGGCGACCGGCACTCTGGCTGTCAAAGGGCAGCCATGACAGAGTGTCCCCGCGATAGGCATCGAGCTGAAGCGTATGACGTTTCTGAGGCTGGCCACCGGTTCCCTCATCGATAGTCACGTTCAGCAGAGCGCTGCCCCGCTGAGGCAGCGCCAGCGTCAGGGTGCGCCAGTCGGAGGAATAGGTCCCGGCAGTCTCCACCAGCGATTCCAGCGGCAGGGACGTGCCCGAGGCAGGCGCCGCAGCCTCCAGCACGACCCCGGGCGCGGGCTGTCCGCGCACGGGAACCTCTTCACCGGCCAGACGGTAGACCAGGGCATTCGCCCACGCGTAATTGAACACAGTCGCCGTCGCCACGATGACAGCCAGAGGAATGGCACACCAGAATCCCAGCACATGGTGCCAGTTGTAATCCCGCGCCTGTCCGCGGCGAGCGGCGGGGTGGAACCACAGACGCAAACGCAGCGTGCTCCACCGAATGACGGCGGGCAGCCACAAATACACTCCGCTGAGAATCAGAAACAGAAACATCAGATTGGCCGCACCGGTCACGACGCGCGCCGTATCGCGCCCCTCACCGGACACATTGAACCAGCGATGCCAGCCGCGCACTGTGGCAAAGAAGCGGGAAAGCGAGTCGTCCGGCGGTGCAAGGGTCTCGCCAGTATAGGGGTTAAGTATCACGGACTGGCTGCGGCCTTCGCGCAGGATGACGGGCGCGTCGGAGGAGGACGACAGCACCACCGTGTCGGGCGCAAACTCGCCCGCGGCGGCGCCAGCAATCAGGGTATCCAGCGAGAGGCGGGACTGACTGGGAGCGGGCGGAACCACAGCCACCTCTGTCTGCATCGCCACCATCTGGCGCTCATAGGTCAGAATGACACCGGTCAGCGACATCATCAGAATGACGGTGCCGGCGACAACACCACAGAACAGATGCATCCAGAAAATCAGGGTTCGAGCCATCGCGGAAGTTCACAGGGTAATTAATTGGATGCTAATGATAATAATTCCTATTTAGCTTTGCAAGCAATCCCCCCGCTTTCCCTGTCTTTGCAGCCATGCTCTACTACGGCATCCCCGCACGGGGACCTCCACAACTACAACAGCACACGAGGCAACACATGCACGGCATCCGTTCTCTTCTGGCAGGTTTTAGCCTGCTGGCCATCAGCAGCTATTCATACGCCGACGTCACGCAGATTGATATTCACGAGCGCGAAATGCTCGGAGAGGCGGGCTCGCAGGTGCGCTATGAGGCCATCCGGGGGCTTCTGCATTTCGCGCTTGATCCCACCCTTGCGGCCAATCAGATCATCGTCGATATCGGCCTTGCGCCCCGCAATGCGCAGGGACTGGTGGAATTCAGTGCGGACTTCGAATTGCTGGTGCCGCGCGGCGCCGTGCAAAGCAATACCCTTTTCTACTACGTGAACAACCGGGGTGGCAGCACCCTGCCTCCGGAAGACTCGCTGGAACACCCGCTGGCACAACGCGGCTACACCTTTCTTTCTACCGGCTGGATCAATGAACTCGCCCCCGGCGGCAACCGTCAGCGTCTGCACGCGCCGGTTGTGGGCAGTGCGAAGGAGCCGGTGACCGGCATGGTGCGCTACGAAATCATCACCAACCGCGCGGAAAACAATGTCAACATCGCAGGCGACAACCACCTCGCCTACGCACCCAGCACGGTGGAAATGACAGAGGCCACCCTGAGCCGACGTGTCAATCAGGGGGATCCGCGAGAGATGATTCCCCGCGACCAGTTCAGCCTTCAGACCACGCCCGTCGCCGACAGCAATCAGGTGCTGGTCACTCTCGTGCTCAATGGCGGACTAGCCCCCGGCGTCCTCTATGAACTGATGTACGAAGCCAAAGATCCGGTGTTAGGAGGAGCAGGACTGGCCGGCATACGCGACGCCGTTTCCCTCCTGCGCCATGGGACGCCAGACGCCTCTGTCAGCGCACAGCTCGAGGCGCTTTCTCTGCCCGAGATACAGCACACAGTGAGCTGGGGGAATTCACAAAGCGGGCGTCTCCTGCGCCAGTACCTGTATCAGGGATTCAATGCAGATAACGCCGGCAGGCGCGTCTTTGACGGAGTCGTGCCCGTCATTGCGGGCGGCGGTTTCGGCATGTTCAACATGCGTTTTGCGATGCCAACGCGCACCAACGGGCAACATGAAAACCTGCTGTATCCGAACGATTTCTTTCCGTTCACCTACGGGGAAAGCACCGATCCCTTCACCGGGATGACAGACGGGATTCTGCAACGTGCACGCGCCAGCAATACCGAACCCAAGGTCATGCACATCCAGACCTCGAATGAATACTGGATTCGCGGAGGCTCCCTCGCCCACACCAACCCGGAAGGCACGGCAGACGCCATCATCCCGGAGAATGTGCGCTTCTATTCGATCGGCGGATCACAACACGGATCGGGAAACGGCGTCCCCAGCGACCGCGCGACGTCCGGGCAATTGCCGGCCAACCCCAATATGTGGACGCCGATTGCCAACACACTGCTCGTGGCCATGGCCGAGTGGGTCAGCCACGACACCGCTCCGCCCCCTAGTCGCTATCCCCGCATTGCCGACGGGTCGCTGGTGGCATCCCACCTCGACGGGAACACGATCAACCCCGATGCCTGGCATGCCCTGCCGGGCATCGCCCACCCCAAGGCCATGTACCATGTCGGCTATGCGGATTTCGGCCCGCAGTTTCGCACTGCCGGCATCGTCGGGCGCCACCCCATGAGCAGCGATCGGTGGTATGGCGGCCGGGTCCCTCGCGTCAATAGCGACAACAATGACCTTGGGCAGAGCATGGTGCTGCCTCCGCTGACGTCCGTGCCGCTGGGGACCTTCATCCCCTGGAATTTGCGCAATGCCGCTACCGGCGCAGAAACGGAACTGGCGCGCCTGACCGGGGGTTATCTCCCCTTCGCGCGCAGCACCGCGCAGGCGCGGGAGTCGCAGGACCCGCGACCGGCGCTGGACTCCCGCTATGCCAGCGTGCAGGCGTATTTGCAGGCCTATGACGCGGCGCTGGAGAATCTGATTGCAGAGGGATTTCTGTTGCCGGAGTATCGCGACACCTATCGCGCGCTGGCCCGCAAGAACCAGTCCGTTCTGGAATGACACTGCGTCTTACCGCAGCAGGGGATAGAGCAGAGTCTCGATACCGTTGCGTTTGATCTCAAACACCAGGGCAAGTTGCTCACCGAGCTTGCCCGGCGGAAATCCCTGCCGGTGAAACCACACGAGGTAGGGTTCCGGCAACTCGAGCAGTCGCCTCCCCTGATACTTGCCAAAGGGCATGACCTGATTGATGGCCTCCAGCAGCAGGCGCTCGTCCATGGGGAGGGTCATGTCAATGCCAGGCGCACGGCCTGTTCGGCGTGAATGGCGGTGGTATCAAACAGGGCGACCGGCGTGTCTTCCTGCTGTACGAGCAGCGCGATTTCGGTACATCCGAGGATCACACCTTGCGCCCCTCTCGTTGCCAGGGAATCGATGATGGCCAGATACTCTGTTTTCGACCTCTCGTTCAATACCCCAAGACACAACTCCCCGTAGATGACCTCGTGTACGCGCTGTCGCTGTGGCGCATCGGGCACGATGACCTCGATGCCGGCCGCCTCGAGTCGTTCGCGGTAAAACGCTTCTTCCATCGTAAACCGGGTGCCGAGCAGACCGACGCGCGAGATATCCGCCTCGCGCAGCACGGCGGCCGTGGCATCGGCAATGTGCAGCAGGGGAATGTGCAAGCGCGCCTGAATCTGGGGCGCAAGCTTGTGCATGGTGTTGGTACAAATGAGCAAGAAATCGGCTCCGGCGCGCTCCAGCCCCACGGCGGCCTCTGCCAGCTGATCAGCCAGTGCCTCCCAATCACCGCTGTGCTGAAGGTCCTCGATGGGCGCGAAATCCACACTGTGCAACAGAATCTTTGCCGAATGCAGGCCTCCCGCCCGGGCACGCACTCCTTCATTGAGGGCACGGTAATAACTCAGGGTGGATTCCCAGCTCATGCCGCCCAGCATGCCAATCGTTTTCATGGAGACTCCTGTGCAGAGGAAGCGCGCAGTCTAGCGGGGAGATCACGCGATGTGCAAACGAGGTTTCACTTGCTCATGCGCCTCGACGGGGTAAGATGCCCCTCATCCCATTCACCGATTCTGTCGAGGTCACCATGCGCACACCACTCCCCTCTTTGCTCCTGTGCCTGTTCCTGTCGCTTGTGGGCACCGCTGCCCAGGCCGATGTCTACGACGACGCTGTGGCCAATGTGTATCGCCCGGAAGCCGACCGCAGCCGCGACTTGGAAAACAAGCCTGCGGATCTGATGCGCTTTGCTCATATTGCGGCGGGCGAAACGGTGCTCGACCTGTTTGCCGGCGGGGGGTATTTCTCCGAACTGCTCGGTTTCGTCGTGGGACCGACCGGCACGGTGCTGATGCACAATAATCTTGCCTACCAGGGTTTCGCGGGGGAAGGGATTGCGGCGCGGCTTGCCGATAGCCGACTCGCCAACGTGACCGGTGTCTTTGCAGAACTGGAAGCGCTCGGCATTCCCGAGCATTCGGTGGATGTGATCTGGGTGAGCATGGCGTATCACGATGTGTACTACGTGGCCGACGGCTGGACGGTGACACCCGACACGTTCTTTCCCGCGCTGCGCTCGGTACTCAAGCCCGATGGCCAGGTGATCGTTATCGACCACCTCGGCAGCACCGGAACCGGCTCCTCGCTGGGCAACACCCTGCACAGGATTGATCCGGAATTCACCAAGGCGGATTTCGCGGCGCACGGTTTTCGTTTCGTGGAGGAATCCGGGGTGCTGGCAAACCCGGCGGACGATCTGAGCAAAAATGTGTTTGATCCCGCGATTCAGGGCAAGACGGCAAAATTTGTCTTTCGCTTTGCCCCGCAGTAATGGAGCAGGCGCTTAACGACGCGTAAAGCCGGTGGCCCGTTCCAGATCGAGAATGGCGTCGCTGACCTCATCCAGGCGACTCGCGAGGATCGCCTGCGCATCGTAGAGTCCCCGGTTATAAAAGTAGGGGCCTATCTCGTTCGCGAAAAAATCCAGCAGGAATTCGGCGTCAAACTGGCCGATTTCCTGCTCCAGTGTTTCCTCGAAAAACGTCTGCACGCGGGCGATAATCGCCTGCTTTTCCTGTCGGGAGAATTGGATTTCGGCCATCGTGATTCCTCACTGCAAGGGCTGCCACAGACGTTCGCTCCGTGGCAGATAGAAATGGTCGTAATCCAGAGACAGCACAATGCGCGTGGCATTGCCGATGATTTCCGAACGCGGCACAAAGCCAATCACCCGAGAGTCTGAGCTGTTGTCGCGATTGTCCCCCAGCGCCAGATAGACCCCCTCCGGCACGGTGACCGGGCCGAATGACGAGAGGCGTGAACCTTTCTCCCGGATCCGCACCGTGTGGGGCACGCCTGGCAGCGCTTCGGTTTGATCGATCTCGGGCAGGGACACCGACAGCACCTCGTAATCCAGCGTCTGCCCGTTGAGGGTGAGCACGTTATCCGTCATAGACACCACGTCACCGGGAATCCCGATGACCCGCTTCACAAGCCGAAGGTTCGCAGCATCGGAATTGAACACGATGATGTCACCACGTTGCGGGTCCGCGAGTTTTTTCAGGGAGGTGTACACGAAGGGCACCTGAATGTCGTACGCCAGTTTGTTCACCAGAATACGATCGCCCTCCACGATGGTGGGCTTCATCGACCCGCTGGGCACCTCGTTCCAGTCGGCAATACCGCTGCGAAACACCGACATCAGAAAGAGAAACACAAAGAAACTGCGGCTCTCCCGCAAAAACCGCAACACGGACTCACGCATCGTTACTGGCTCCCCTTGACAGGTTTAGAGGGTTTTAAGGGCAGGCTTGAGCACCTTGCCCATCGCATTTCGCGGCAGGGCGTCGACGACCCGCAGCGTTTTGGGAATCTTGTAAGGCGACATCCGCGACTCACACCAGGCCTTCAGATCGGCATAGGTCAGTGTTGCCCCCGGCGTGAGCACGACAAAGGCCGCGACGGCCTCTCCCCAGGTATCATCTGCCAGGCCGATGACGGCGCACTCTGCAATCTTCTCGTGGGTCAGCAGCGTCCCTTCAATCTCCAGCGCGGAGAGCTTGTAGCCGCCGGACTTGATGATGTCGACCGAAGAGCGTCCCATGATCCGGTAATACCCCCCTTCCCTGACGGCCACATCGCCGGTACAGAACCAACCGTCGACAAAACTTTCTGCGGTCGCCTTGGGGTTGTCCCAGTATTCCAGAAACACGTTGTCGCCCTTGATGCGAATCTCGCCGGGCGTGTCTTCCGCGTCAATGACCTTTCCCTGCTCGTCGAACAATCCCACGCTGACGCCCGGCAGAGGCAGACCGACTGCACCGGCCCGACGCTCACCGAAATAGGGATTGGAAATCGCCATGCCGATTTCCGTCATTCCGTAGCGCTCCAGCAATGCCTGGCCGGTCAGCGACTGCCACTGTTCAAAGAGTTTCACCGGGCACGCTGCGGAGCCGCTGATATTCAGACGCATCGCGCGGAAACCGTCGCAGATGCGCTGTCGTCGCGCCTCTGGCAAGGCTTCAAGTTGCGCGATGATTTTGACGTAAATGGTGGGCACGGCCATAAACACGGTGTAGTCCCGGTTCTCCACGGCCGCGAGAACGCTGGCCATGTCAAAGCGCGGGAACAGCGAAATGCGCGCGCCTATCCACAGTCCGCAGCACAGCACATTGATGATGCCGTGAATATGGTGCAGCGGAAGGAACAGGGGAATGGCGTCCTCGCTCTTCCAGTTCCATGCCTCAAGCAGCGTGGTGATCTGCGCTCGGATGTTGCGATGGGTGCTGACAACGCCCTTGGGCTTGTTGGTGGTGCCGCTGGTGAACAGCATCATCGCGCGGCGGTCGAGAGTCAGTTCGGGCAGCACGGCAATCTTGGTGTTGAGCAGATCGGAGGTGGTGATGACGGTAATGCCCAGCCCACGGCACAGGGCGTGCAGGGGGGTAAGGGATTCGGCACTGGACGTGATGCTGACCACCAGCCGGGTCACGCGTGCACAGCTTAAGGCATGCTCGATTTCGGGCAGCGCAGCGGCAATATTCAGCGGTACCGCAATGCCTCCGGCACGCCAGATGCCGAGCAGCGTCGTCACATAATCCACACTCGCCGGCATGAAAAATGCGACACGCTCTTCGTCGAGGTCTGACTTTTTGCCCAGCAGGCCACAGGCAAAATGTTCGACACGCTGACGCAGCTGGGCGTAGGTCCACAGTGAGGCGCCATCCTGCAAGGCCACTTTCTCATTGCTGAAATTGATGGCGGGAAAGGGACGTTGGTTCGTCGTCGTATCCATAATGTTTCCTGAAGTCAGTGAGGGACCTTACACCAGTGCCCGCACAATAAAATAAAGAACGGACGGCCCCAGTAAACAGCCTAATCCGGTATAGAAGGTTGCGGTCATTGCCCCGTAGGGCACAAGCCGGGGATCGGTCGCTGCCAGACCTCCGGCAACGCCGCTGGTGGTCCCCATCAGGCCGCCAAAGACCATGGCAGACTGCGGATTGTTCAGGCCGATCGCCCGCGCGACCAGCGGTGTCCCCACCATCACCAGGATCGATTTCACCACACCGGCGGCAACGCTGAGCGCGATGACATCGGAACTGGCGCCTATGGCAGTGCCGGTGACGGGCCCGACGATATACGTGACCGCCCCGGCCCCGATGGTGGTGATGCTTTCCGCGTCATGGTAGCCAAAGGCAACCGCGACGGCAGCGCCCACAATAAAGGACACGATCACGCCGGCAAAAATGGACAGGATGCCCACCAGCCCCGCCTTGCGCAGCTCGCTCAGTTGCACGCCGAACGCGGTCGAGACTATGCCGAAATCGCGCATCATGCCGCCTCCCATCAGGCCGATGCCCGCGAGAATGCCGATGTCCGCAACCCCCCGGCGCCCCTCTGTTGCAAGTCCCGCCACATAAGCGGCGACCAGTCCTAGTAGGATGGCAATGGCGGAGCCGTGAATGCGCCCCCGCGTCAGGCGGTCGGAGAGCCAGTAAGACACCCACACGGTGATCCCGACGAGGGTAAACGCGACAACAAGGCCGTTGGCCTCAAGAACCGATTTCAGGGTGTCCAGCATCAGCGTGCCCCCCTCTCGTCCGTGTCAGCGGACGCGTCAAGCGGCGGCAAGGGCGCACTTTGGGGCCCCAGCCGGCTGATGAGCGGCACCAGCGCAAAACTCACCACCACGGCCAGCACGCCGGCCAGCAGGGCGAGCACGCCCCCCTCCACGGCGGCCACGACATTCTGGCTGGCGGCCATCGCGACGACGATCGGGATGTACATGGCACCCCAGAACTTGATGCCCTCGCCCGATGCCCCCGTCACAAGTGCCCGCATCCGCGTTGATCCGGAGGCGAGCACCAGCAAGAGCATGGCAATTCCGACCCCGCCGACATTGGCCTGCACCCCGAGCCACTGTCCCAGCAACTCGCCAATATACAATCCCGACACCAAACATGCCGCGAGTAGCGCCACCCCGTAAATAATCATCTGTTGTCCTTTTTATGCCGACCATTTTTGTTGGTATGGCGTGCAGTATAGCCGAGCGTCTGCGCAGTGTCAGATGCGCAATTTGCCGTTACACTGCCCCCTTTTCCGGCGGAAATCCCCCTATGAACGAGAGCCTGATGTTTCTCACGGAAGTCTTCTCCCGCTTCGGCCACGTCAGCGCTCGGCGCATGTTCGGCGGCTATGGTCTGTACCACGAAGGGCTGATGTTTGCCCTGGTGACGGGGGATTCCCTCTACCTGAAATCCGATGCAGAAAACGTGGCCTTTTACGAGGCGGAGGGGCTGGAAAAGTTCCAGTATGAAAAGCAGGGAAAGTGGGTGTCGATTGCCTACTACGAGGCACCCGCCAGCCTGTATGATGACCCGGAAGAGGCCGCCTTGTGGGCCCGTCGTGCGTGGGGAGCGGCCGTGCGCGCCGAGGAAAAAAAGGCGCTGGCACGGGCACGGCGTAGCAAGGCGCAGCCTTAGCGGCGCAACTCTTTGGGCATGCTGAAGACGATATTCTCCTCCACGCCGCGCAGCTCTTCCGGTTCCTGTTTGCATATCTGCCGCAGGCGCTGAACAACCTGCTGCACCAGCACTTCCGGCGCCGATGCGCCCGCCGTCACCCCGAAGCGGGTCTTGTTTTCAAACCACTGCGGCTTGACGTCCTCCACACTGTCGATCAGATAGGACTCGCAGCCCAGGCGCTCGGCAAGTTCCTTCAGGCGGTTGGAGTTGGAGCTGTTGGGGGACCCCACGACGAGCAGCAATTCACATTCCAGCGCCAGTTGCTTCACGGCATCCTGACGATTCTGGGTGGCATAGCAAATGTCCTTCTTGCGCGGCCCTTCAATCAGCGGAAAACGCTCACGCAGTGCATCGATAATGCGCGAGGTATCGTCCATGGACAGGGTCGTCTGCGTGACATAGGACAATTGGCTCGGATCTCGAACCTGCAGCTTCTGAACATCCTCGACAGATTCCACAAGATAGATCTTGCCGCCCGCCTCTTCGTCGTACTGCCCCATGGTGCCTTCGACTTCTGGGTGAAACTGGTGGCCGATCAGCACACATTCACGGCCCGCCTGACTGAAACCGATGACCTCAAGATGCACCTTGGTCACCAGGGGGCAGGTGGCATCGAATACCTTGAAGCCGCGCTCCTGCGCATCGACCTTGACCGACTGAGCGACCCCGTGCGCGCTGAAGACGACAATCGAGGAACGACCGACGGCATCAATCGAAGGAATGTCGTCCAGTTCGTCCACGAAAATCGCACCGCGTCGCCGCAGGGTGTCCACGACAAACTTGTTATGCACGACTTCATGGCGCACGTAGATGGGTGCTCCGTAAATGTCCAGCGCACGGTTCACGATGTCGATGGCACGGTCCACGCCTGCGCAGAATCCCCGGGGATTCGCCAGTTTGATCTGTGCATGCTCCGCCTGGCTGGCGGGATTAACCTGTTGCACCACACTCATGAACGGACCTCCATTACCTGCACACCGGCAGGAATGACTGACAATATTTCCGCTGTAAAACGAATCTCGCGTCCCGCAAGCGGGTGATTGAAATCCACCACCAGACAATCCTCATCAATCGAGCGGACAACCCC
Source organism: uncultured Klebsiella sp. (assembly GCA_964538025.1). Classification (GTDB taxonomy): domain Bacteria; phylum Pseudomonadota; class Gammaproteobacteria; order Pseudomonadales; family Pseudohongiellaceae; genus UBA5078. The sequence continues at coordinate 36,699 of CAZICZ010000001.1, forward strand.
TGGAATCTCGAATCCGCCAGCATCGGCGAACGAGAGCACGGTGCCCTCGATGACGGGGTCGGTCGAATTGGCCAGCAGGCTCTTGAACTTGCTACGTGGCAATACCTGCACATTGTCGGGGTTCACCGGACCAAACGCCTGCTCCGCGGGCAGAACGCAATCCACCCGGGACCCGGCCGTCTGTCCCAACAGGCGAGCCTCGAAACCGGGCAACAGACTGCCATCGCCTACGACAAAGCGCGCAGGCGCCTTGTCGAAGGTACTGTCGATGACGGTGCCGTCGATCAGCGCCAGCGAAAAATGCAGCGTGACCCGGCCGCCTCCGGCAACCGGGTGTGTGCCGCTTTCCTCGTTGCGCGCGTCAGGCATAGCGGCGTGTCTCTCCCTCGCCTTCGATGTTTTCAACACAGCGCCCGCAAAGCTCGGGATGGGCAGCATGCGCGCCGATGTCCGGGCGGTGATGCCAGCAGCGCACGCATTTCGTGTCGGCCGTAGGGGTGATCTGGAGACGCAGACCCGGCAGTTCGGTGTCGGCCGCAGTAGTGCCCTGTGCCAGCGGCAGCAGCGTGGCCTGCGACACCATCAGGACGAAGCGCAGCTCATCCTGCAGGCGGCTCAACAGCGCCAGCAGATCCGCATCGCAATACAGACTGACGGTGGCACCCAGTGCCGACCCGATGCGCTTCTCGTTGCGCTGGTTTTCCAGTTCCTTGTTCACGGCGGTCTTGACGGCCATGACCTGTTCCCAGAAGGCATCGTTCATGTCCTGCGCTTCCGGCAACAGGGGCAAGCCCTCGCTGAACTGTGTCAACAGAACCGAGGGACCGCGCGCCCCCGGGATGCTTTCCCAGATTTCGTCGGCTGTAAAACTGAGGATGGGAGCCACCAGTCGGCAGAGGATTTCCACGATGTGGTACATGGCAGTCTGGGTAGAACGACGCGCGAGACAATCGGCCCGCGTGGTGTACTGGCGATCCTTGATGACATCCAGATAGAAGCTGCCCAGCTCGATCACGCAGAAATTATGGACCTTCTGGTACACACCCAAAAAGTGGTAGTCCGCAAAGTCTGCCTTGACCTGCTCCTGCAGCAGCTGCGCCTGTCGGGTGATCCAGTAATCCAGCGCAATCATCTCCCCGGGCGCGACGAGATTGTGCGCCGGATCGAACCCCGTGAGGTTGGAGAGCAGGAAGCGGGCCGTGTTGCGGATGCGGCGATAGGAATCTGCCACGCGCTTGAGGATTTCACTCGAGGCAGTCATCTCCCCCCGGTAATCCGTGGATGCGACCCACAGGCGCAGGATGTCGGCGCCATACTCCTGGAACACCTCCTGCGGCGAGATGGTATTGCCGATGGACTTGGACATCTTCCGGCCTTGGGCGTCCACGGTAAACCCGTGGGTGAGCACCTGCCGGTAGGGCGCAGACCCATGCATGGCCACCGCCGTTTTCAGCGAAGACTGGAACCAGCCCCGGTGCTGATCGGATCCTTCCAAATACAGATCGGCCGGGTAGCCAAGCCCCTCGCGCTGCGCCAGCACGGTGTAGTGAGTAACGCCAGAATCGAACCACACGTCCAGCGTGTCGGTCACCTTGCTGTACTGGGCGGCATCCTCTCCCAGCAGCTCCTCCGCACTGAGTTCAAACCAGGCATCGATGCCCTTTTCCTCGATGCGCAGCGCGACCTGTTCGATCAGTTCCGCCGTGCGCGGATGCAGTGCCTGGGTCTCCTTGTGCACGAACAACGTGATCGGGACACCCCAGGTGCGCTGACGGGAAACACACCAGTCCGGACTGCCCTTGAGCATCAGTTCGATCCGGGCCTGTCCCCAGTCCGGGATCCACTGGACCTTGCCCACGGCGTCAAGAGCGGCGTTCAGCAGCCCCTTTTCGCTCATGCTGATAAACCATTGCGGCGTGGCACGGTAGATCAGGGGCGTCTTGGTGCGCCAGCAATGCGCATAGCTGTGGACGATCTTGTTCATCGCCACCAACGCGTGGCGTTGTTGCAGCACGTCGATGACCCGCTCATCGGCCTTGTACACATGCTCCCCGGCAAAATCGCCGGCGGCAGCGGTAAACACGCCGTCATCGTCCACCAGATTCAAGGTGCCGATGCCGTAGGCGCGGCCGACATTGAAGTCGTCGATGCCATGATCGGGAGCCGTGTGGACGGCTCCGGTTCCCGCTTCGGTGGTGACATGATCACCCAGGATGATCGGGACGTGCTTGGCCACAAAGGGATGCGCGAGCATCAATAATTCGAGCGCTTTACCAGGCGTAGTGGCAAGAACGCTGTATTCGCTGCGGCCGTAGCGCTTCATCACCCCGTCCACCATGTCGGCAGCGATCACCAGGGTCTCGGGGCCTTGTTCTCCCGCACAGTTGACCAGCGCATAAGGCAATGCTGCATTCAGGCTGACCGCCTGATTGGAAGGCAGTGTCCATGGCGTAGTGGTCCAGATCACGACCGACAATGGACGCCCGTCGAGGGCATCAGCCGCCAGACCGAATGCCGCCAGAAAGGCCGCGCTGTCCACCACCGGAAACCGCACGTCGATGGCAAAGGAGGTCTTATCTTGATACTCCACTTCGGCCTCGGCCAGTGCTGAGCCGCCCACCACACTCCAGTAAACGGGCTTGTAGCCCTTCACGAGATGGCCGTTCGCAGCAATTTTGCCCAGAGCGCGGACCGTGTCGGCTTCAGTTTTGAACGCCATGGTCAAATACGGATTCTGCCACTCCCCGAGAACTCCCAGTCGAACGAAATCAGCTTTCTGGATTTCCACCTGCTTGGCGGCATACTCACGACACGCCTTGCGAAACTCGGCAAAGGACACCTTCTTGCCTGCTTTGCCCAGCTTCTTTTCGACATTGTGTTCGATTGGCAACCCGTGGCAATCCCACCCCGGCACATACGGCGCATCAAAGCCCGCCAGCGTCTTGGACTTGACGATCATGTCCTTGAGCGACTTGTTGACGGTGTGCCCCAGATGCAGGGCGCCATTAGCATAGGGAGGGCCGTCATGGAGGATAAAACGGGGGCGGCCCGCACTCTTTTGACGGATCAGGTCGTACAGATCGATTGCTTGCCACTGCGCGAGACGCTCGGGCTCCCGCTGGGCAAGGCTGGCTTTCATCGGAAAATCGGTTTGCGGCAAATTGAGTGTTGCTTTGTAATCAGTCATGTCACTACCCTTGAAATCTGTTCACTGCTGTGATTTTTCGCGCCCCGTCCGCGCCTTTGCGCTGGCCTACAGGGGCATGTCTTTGTTGAAAAATTCCCGAACGGTCTGCACGTCAATAGCGATGCAAGTTTGAAGGGCCTGCAAAGACTCAAACTTTCGTTCCTCCCGAATTTTATGGCGAAAAATCACTGTGATCCGCTCCCCGTAAATATCACTGTCGAAATCGAGCAAATGTACCTCCAGCACCGCCTGCGGTACCTCGGATACGGTAGGGCGGTAGCCGATATTGGCCGCCCCTTTCAATAAACGTTCTGCCAAGTCGGCATTGTCGATCCGCACCTCGCAGGCATACACCCCGTGCAGCGGCAAAGCCTTGCGATTGAGCTTTACATTGCACGTGGGAAAGCCAAGGTCGCGGCCCAGCTGTTTGCCTTTCACCACAGTTCCCGAAATGGCGTAAGGCCGATTGAGCAACAACTCCACCAGGTCGAATTCCCCGCGCTGCAACGCGCTGCGCACATAGGTACTGCTGATGCGCACGCCGTCATGCTCGCCGCTGGCCGATTCAATCAGCTCGAAACCTTCGCGCTGCGCGTAGGCCTGCAGCAGGGCAAAGTCCCCCTGACGCTGATGGCCAAACCGGAAATCATTGCCAATGATCAGACCGGCAATGCCAAGGCCGTGGAGCAGAATCTGCTCCACGTAGTCCGCGGCACTGAGCTGCTGCAGCGCAGCATCAAAGCGCAGCAGAAATACAATATCGACACCCTGTGCATCCAGCAGCGCCAGCTTCTCCTCCAACTCGCTCAAGCGGGCGGGGCACTGGTGCGGTTGCCGGGCAAAATATTCCTCCGGGTGTGGTTCGATGAGGATAACCACCGCGGGCAAGCGCAATTCGCGCGCCTTGCTGCGCAGTTGTTGCAGAATCAACTGATGCCCTGTATGCACTCCGTCGAATTTGCCGATGGTGGCCACACAGCCCCCGTACTGCTCGCGGAAGCCCTGGGTATCCTCAATGACTTTCATGGTCGGTTTCACACGCGAAGTGTCTAGGGAAATAAAAGCGCGCGATTATACCCCGTGTGCCCGGCCAGCCCCAAAAATTATTGCGTCTTGCGGACTCGCTGGGTGCCTTTGCGAAACAGGATGCGCGCCAGGGCGAGCAGGCAGACCACCATCAGCGTCTGCCCGACAATGGCATTGACCACGGAAATGGTTTCGGGGCGGGTGGCAATGAACGCCATGTTAACGAGAGTCCCTACCGCCATGGCGGCAAACACGCCGGCGAACAGGAGTTGGGCTATTCCGATCAGTTTTTCCATAACGCCTCCTCGGCGCTGCGCCAGATTTAAGGGAGGGAAAGTACCAGCTTGCCGATCATGCGCCCGGATTCCACACGCGCATGGGCAGCGCGCAGAGTTGCCGCCGTCAGGACACCGCCATCCTCGGTGCGGGTTGAGCGCAAAAAGCCGGCATCCAGCAGGCGCGCCGCTTCATTCAGCAGCACGCCCTGCTCGCCCATGTCCGGCGTCTGGAAGCGTGCCCGCGTAAACATAAACTCCCAGGTGATGGCGACACTCTTGGGCTTGAACAGGTTGATATTGACCGGTTGATTCGCCTCGGTGTCCACAATCAGGCAAAGCTTTCCCTGCGGACGAATGATGTCGGCCATGCTGCGCCAGTGCTGTGCGGTACCGACCAGGCAAAGAATGTAATCCACGCTGTCGATCCCCACGCGCTTGCTTTCTTCCACCAGTTCTTCGCGGTGGTTCAGTATCTCGTTGGCTCCCAGGCTGCGGCACCATGCCGCGGACTCCGGACGCGACGCCGTGGCGATGACCTTTAAGCCCGCCAGGGCAGCCAGCTGTATCGCGATCGATCCGACCCCGCCGCCGCCCCCGATAATGAGGATCGAGCGCCCCTGGTTATAGGCCGGATCGCGAGAGATCTCCAGACGCTCGAACAGGGCTTCCCACGCCGTGATGGTGGTCAGCGGCATCGCGGCGGCATCCTCGAAAGAGAGCGTGGCCGGCTTGTGCCCCACAAGGCGCTCATCTATCAGATGCCATTCACTGTTGCAGCCGGCCTTGGTCACATCGCCCGCGTAATAGACCTCATCGCCGGGCGCAAAAAGGCGACAGTCCTCGCCCACCGCTTCCACCACGCCCGCGCAATCCCAGCCGAGTATGCGGGGATATTCAAGTCGGCTTCCCGCACTCATGCGGATCTTGGTGTCCACAGGGTTCACCGACACGGCGCGAACACGCACCAGCAGGGAACGCCCCTGTGCCTGCGGCGTCGGGACCTGCACATCCACCAGAGAGGCCGGGTCACTGATGGGAAGGGAATTGTGTACACCAACTGCTTGCATGGAGGACCTCGCCTGACTTTTTTGATTTTTATGAGCTTCGTCAATCACTTCCGTGCAGGTGTCGGACTGCGCGGGGGCGGTCATTATGGCACTGACTCCCCCGTGCTCACAATGACACCTCCCGCCTCTTGCGCGCTGGCCTTGGTCCAAACCGGGCTGCTATGATGCGGCTACCCCCCCTGCCGGAGTCGCACACGCCAATGTTGGGCAAGATTGTACTGACCCTCCTGATCATGCTGATTGGCCTCGCCTGGATACGCCAGAAGCGTGCTCAGGACAAGCGCGATGCCGCACTCCCGGCAGCCGCCTCACCCTCTCCCGCGCCTGGGGAACTCAACGATTTCCGTGTCGCTGCCTATCTGTTTCTGGTCATGATGCTGGGCACCGGCGGCGCCCTGTATTACTCCCGCTGGCAGGATGCCCACAGCCTTGTCACCGTCATCTTGCACCGCGAAGGCAGTGCCGAACCCGTGCATTATCAAGTGGAAAAGGGGCAGCTGGATGCCCGCGCCTTTACCACGGTGGACGGAGTGCGTGTCACCGTCGCGTCCACCGAACGCATGGAAGTGATCGGGCTGGAATAACGGAGCACGTCGTGAGTCAGACACCCCCACCCAAAAAGCACTCCCTACCGATCGGCGGCGGTCTCAAGGCAGTAGCCTACGTGCTGTCCTTGGCGAACGAAGTGGGACCGGGACGACTCGCCCACACCGTGCGCTCCAAGAATACCTGCAAGGCCTGCGCCTTCGGCACCGGGGGACAGCGCGGTGGATTGCATAACGAGGCCGGCAACGGCATCGAGATCTGCAACAAGAATATTCAGGCCCAGTCGGGCGATCTGCGCCCCGCCATTCCCGAAGCCCTGTTTACCGACAACAGTTTTGAAGAGCTGCGGGCGCTGTCGGGACGTCAGCTGGAAGCGCTGGGCCGGCTCGCTCATCCACTCTACAAGGCCCCCGGCGCAGACCGCTATCGCCCGGTGTCGTATGAAGAAGCCTATGAGCGCATCATTGCGCGGCTGAGAGGCAGTGATCCGCAGCGCAGCTTCTTTTACAGCTCGGGCCGCTCCTCCAATGAGGCCGCTTTCCTGCTCCAGCTGTTTGCCCGGCTCTATGGCAGCAATCATGTGAACAACTGCTCCTATTATTGCCACCAGGCCTCCGGCGTCGGATTGCAGGCCAGCATCGGCACCGGCACCGCCACGGTGGAATATGCCGATCTCGCCCTCGCGGATACCGTGTTTGTCATTGGCGCCAACCCGGCCTCCAATCACCCGCGCTTCCTGAAAGTCTTGATCGAATGCCGTCGTCGCGGCGGCAAGGTGGTGGTGATCAACCCTGCCAAGGAACCGGGCCTGCTGCGTTTTGCCTCCCCCAGCCTGTTGCGCACGATGATCGCGGGCGGCGTGGAAGTGGCCTCTCACTATGTGCAACCTCATGTGGGCGGTGACCTCGCCCTGTTGCAGGGGATGGCCAAGGCGCTGCTGGAATCGGGGCAGGTGGACACCGCCTTCATTACGGCGCATACCGGAGGCTACACCGACTATGCAGCCGCCCTCGCGTCCCTCGACTGGCAAGCACTGACCCAGGCGGCAGGCGTCAGCGATGCCGACATGCGCGCGCTCGCCCAGCTGTATGCCGCGTCGAAGGCCTGCATCTTCAGCTGGGGAATGGGCATCACCCACCATGTAAACGGTGTTGAGAACGTAGAGGCGATTAGCAATCTCGCGCTTTTGCGAGGCATGATCGGTCGTCCGGGATGCGGCCTGCTCCCGCTGCGCGGCCACAGCAATGTGCAGGGAGTCGGCTCAATGGGCGTGACGCCAGCCCTGAAAGCCCATGTGCTGGAGAATCTGGAAAACACGCTCAAAGTTCGCCTGCCCAGTACTCCCGGCATGGACACCCTTGCCTGCATGCGCGCGGCGCATCGTGGCGAAATCGATTTTGCGTTTCTGCTCGGCGGCAATCTCTATGCCGCCAACCCGGACTCCACCTTCGCCCATGAGGCGCTTGCGGCCATCCCCTTCAAGGTGCAGGTCAGCTCAACACTGAACCTGAGCCACGTCTACGGGATTGGCGAGGAATCCATCGTGCTGCCCATTCGGGTGCGGGATGAGGAACAGCAGGCGACCACGCAGGAATCCATGTTCAATTTTGTGCGCCTGAGCGACGGGGGTTTTGACCGCTTTGCGTCCCTGCATTCGGAAGTGAGCGTGATCTCGCGCATTGCTGCCGGGGTCATCGCACCGGAAATCCTCGATTTCAGCGCCTTCGGGGAGCATCGAACGATTCGCCAGACCATCGCCGAAGTCATTCCAGGGTACGCGGCCATCGGTGACATAGACGATTCCAAGGCGGAGTTCCATGTGAATGGACGCCACCTGGACACGCCTCATTTCCCCACGGATGACGGACGCGCGCATTTCCGACTCCCCTCCGCCACGAGCCAGGCACCCTCTCAGGGCCTATACCGGCTGACCAGTGTGCGCAGCGAGGGGCAGTTCAATACGATTGTGTACACCGACAAGGACGTGACCCGGGGTCAAACTCAGCGTGATGTGGTGCTAATGCACCCCGCCGACATGCGGCGAGAGGGTCTGGTAGAGGACGCGCTGATAAGCCTTACCAACGCAACCGGCTGCCTGTCTCCCCTGCGCGTGAAACCCTTTGATATCCGGGAGGGAAGTCTCATGACCTATTTCCCGGAGGCGAATGTCCTGGTGCCGCTGACCACCGACCCCCGCAGCCAGACACCGGCCTTCAAGTCAGTGGAGGTCTCCCTCTGCGCGGTGGCAGCGCGGCAACGCAGCGACTGAGTTTTCTCCGCCCGAAGAACATGCTCGGCTTATCGAATATTTGGCCAGATCGCGGTCTAAGTCTGGTAGACTCCGCCCCTCAACTGATCAAGAAATCACCAATGATGCGCCGCCTTGCCCCTTTCGTTGTCCTTCTTCTCTTGCTGCCCCGTCTGGCGTTGGCAGAGGAAAGAATCCTGACCATGGCCGACGGCAGTGCGATCAAGACCTTCCTTTTCTATCCCAAAAATTCCGGCGAAGGGCCATGGCCGCTGACCATTCTGATGTCCGGTGGCAGTGCCAATGAGTACGTTGTTAGAGCCCAGTTGTGGTTGGGCTATGAACTCGCCACGCGCGGCTGGGCGATCGCGGTGCCCGTGTCGCCGGACGGCAATGGCTTTTTCGGCGCCAGCGGGGAACGCATTCCCGAGATCATCGACATCATGCAACAGACGCCGGAAATCACGGAAGGCAAGACCTTGCTTGTCGGCGTCTCCAACGGCGGTGCGTCCGCCTTCGAGATCGCCAGTGCACACCCGGAGCGGTATTACGGCGTTGTCGCGGTTCCCGGCATCATCAAAAAAGACCAGACTATCGGGCAGTTCAAGGGCTTGCCCATTTACCTGCGCATCGGTGAAAACGACTTTCTCAACTGGAACCGTCATCTGGAAAGCGTGACCGACCGGCTCACCGAGGCCGGTGCGAACGTCAACGCCAAGCTGGTGGCCGGCGGAAATCACGTGTTTACCATTGACTGGGACGAGCTCCAGCCGTGGCTCGACGATGTCCGAAGCCACGCCAACACCACGACCCTGCCGCCGCTGATCCCGGCTACCGACTTTCCTCCAGCCAGTAATCGCGTACCACACCGTCGCTGATTTCAATCGTCAGCTGCTGCACGATGTCTCGCTTCACATCCAGGTGAAACAACAGAAACACGCCGATCTCGGTATCCACGTTCTCCTTGCGGGTGTAGTGCCACAATGCCGAACCGTCGTCAAAGTGGCTCTCCCGCGCAGGCTCACCGAAAATCGACCGCACCGTTTGTGAGGACGTGTGGCCCTTTTCAAGACGGGTGACTTCCCGCTCAGTCCAGCGTGCATCGTCGGAACGGTGGTCGGAGTCCACCGTGAACAGACAGCCGGTCATCAACAGCGTTCCCATAACCAGCATGATGGGTTTAATCATGTGCAGATCCTCATTATTGGTTTTATCGAGGTTCTCGCACGCAGCACAGGCTTCGCGAGAGAACAATGCCATCCTACCGGGCGCAGATGAATGGCTGCTGAACCGCGCTACGATACGGGAAAGCTTTTCCCAAGCCGGGCCTTTTCCTCTATGATCGGCGGCACTGATTTCACCCACTGACGCTTCAGGAGCATGCCCCATGTACACCCTCATCAAAATCATTCACATGAGCTGCGCCATGATTTCTGTCCTTGGCTTTCTCGCCAGAGGCATGCTGAAAATCAATGGTTCCTCGCTGGTTGATAAAAAGCTCGTCAAAATACTGCCTCATGTCATCGATACTGTGTTGCTTGTGAGCGCCATCACACTGGTGATCATGTCAGGGCAGTATCCTTGGGTTGCTCCGTGGGTAGGCGCCAAGATCATCGGTTTGATTGTGTATATTGCTTTGGGTGTCATGGTGATGCGCGTGGCAAAAACGCAGCAAATGCGCTTGATCAGTTTTGCCTTGGCACTGGCAGTTGCGGCGTATATTTTCATGATTGCCGGCACCAAAACGATTTTTTAAACCGGATGGTTTTTTCGCTTGACTTGGCAGGATTAAAGCCTAGAATGCGCGCCATCATTAACCCGTTCCACCAGACGATTAACACCATGTTTACTCTTCTCATGCATCGCAACATTCGCACGCAAGGCACCGTGTCCTATGACACCGTGTGTTCGCGTACCCCTGTTGTCAAAACAGCAGGAGAAATCTTAGAGTAAACCCGTATTCAATCAGTATTGAACACAGACGAAGGCCTCTAAGTTTCAAAAGAATTTAGAGGCCTTTTTCTTTTGGGCCTTTTTAAAAAAGTGTCGCCTTACAAAGGCGCAGCACAGGGGTACCTATGTCCACAAAAATCATAAAAAATTCCGTTGCCCGCTATGGCGCAGGGGATCTGCAGCGCAATATCCGTATCATTTACGGACTGGCGTTCTTTCATACCTTTATGTTGATCTCGCCGGTACTGGTCCCGTTCTTCGAATCGCTCGGACTGAGCTTGAGCGAGATTTTCTACCTGCAGGCCGTCTACGCATTTGTCATTGTGTTACTCGAGGCACCCTCCGGATATCTGGCGGACCGCTTCGGACGCAAAGCGGTTCTACTGATCGGTAGCGTGGCGAACGGGCTGGGGTATTTCGTTCTCGTCATTGCCGACAGTTTTGCGGGCCTCGTGATTTTCGAAGCCATTCTCGGCATTTCCATGAGCATGATGTCAGGCGCGGACCTTGCCCTGCTCTACGATACCGAGCGGGCACTGAATGAAAAGGAAGGGGAACACGCCCACGGCATCGCAACCTTGAGTTCCACCAAGGCGTTTGCGAATGGCGCGGGGGCCCTCCTGGGAGGCGGCATGGCGATGTGGTCATTCGACGCCATTGTTGTCGGTCAGGCCATCGTGTCCTGGATCTGTCTGCTGCTGGCCTTTGGCCTGGTAGAACCCGACACGGTAGATAGCGACAGTCCGCAAACGTCCCTGAGTGCGCGGGCGATCTATCACCACGTCCTCAAGGGGGACAAGGTATTGCGTCAGGTGTTTTTTGCCATCCCGGTCTATAACCTGTTCACCTTTCTGGTGATCTGGTTGATTCAGCCTTACTGGGAAGCGCAGGGCCTTTCCCTGCTGATGTTCGGTGTCCTGTGGTTTGCCCAGAGTGCTGTCGTGGGAATTGCCAATCGGTTCGGCCATGTGATTGAACAACAGCGTGGGGCGGTGTTTGCCCTGCTGGTTATTGGCGTCCTGCCCGTGATCGGACACTTTGGCATGGCCTGGCTGGACGGGTGGTGGGGAATCGCGGTCTCGTTCATCCTGTTCATTGGCCGAGGCCTGTATCAGGTGATTCTGGTGAATGCCCTGAACCGGCGAGTGCCCGGCCGCGTCCGAGCGACGGTGAACTCGCTGACCAGCCTGAGCTTTCGCTTCGGGTTCATATTGACCGGCCCCCTGCTGGGATTGATCGCAGAGCGATACGGCATCGGGATCGCCTTGAACCTGCTCGGTGGTTTTTCTGTGCTGATGTTTGTGCTCATCATGATGCCTCTCATCCGAACCGTAAAATCACTGCCAAGAGGGATCGTCCCGACACCGGGAAATGCCTGATCAAGGCCGTTTGCATGCACTAAAAAAGTGCGTGCAAACGGCGCTGACACAATCACGCACGGGGTTGGTGCTTTTGGGGGCCGCATGATAAAGTTTGCCCCGAAAAACAGGCACTAAAGTGCTGCCCCATCGCGCTCCAATTTCTCTAAGCTTCTCAATTTGGTGAGATTTTTCACCCCGGAAGACTGACAGGAAACGTGCACTCCAACGAGGCACGGCTGGCATGCGATGTGGCATAACAACACGCCAATCCATGATGCTGGAGAGAGACCCATGAAATTGATCACCGCAATTATCAAGCCGTTCAAATCTGACGACGTGCGCGAAGGCCTGCAGGAGCTGGGCATCCATGGCATGACTGTGACCGAGGTCAAAGGGTTCGGCCGCCAGAAGGGCCACACCGAACTTTACCGCGGCGCGGAATACGTCATCGATTTTCTGCCCAAGGCAAAAATTGAAATTGCTGTGGCAGATGACATGGTGGATCAGGCCATAGAGGCCATCTGTAAAGCGGCCAACACGGGCCAAATCGGCGACGGCAAAATATTCGTCACCTCCCTTGAACAAACCATTCGCATCCGAACCGGGGAAACCGGTAACGACGCCCTGTAAGGGAGAGCACACATGCCAACATTTTCTCTCTCTCGCGCGCTGCTGCGTGCTGGATTACTGAGTCTGCTGAGCCCCCTGGCCTTTGGCGCAAGTGGGGATGTCGATGGCGGCAACACCGCCTGGATTCTGACGGCGACCGCGCTGGTCCTGTTCATGACCGTCCCGGGTCTGTCCCTGTTTTACGCAGGCCTTGTGCGCAGCAAAAACGTGTTGTCCATTTTGATGCAGTGCTTTGCGATCACCGCCATGATTTCCGTCATCTGGTTGCTGGTCGGCTACAGCATTGCCTTCGGTCCTGCCGAGAACGGTTTCTGGGGAGGTCTGGACAAAGCACTGCTCAGTGGCGTCGTGAAAGACTCCGTCTGGGGCGACATTCCTGAATCCCTGTTCGTGGCCTTCCAGATGACCTTTGCCATCATTACCCCGGCGCTGATCGTGGGGGCGTTTGCCGAACGCATCAAGTTTTCCTCCATGCTGCTGTTCAGCGGGCTGTGGTCACTGCTCGTGTACTTCCCGGTGTGCCACTGGGTCTGGGCAGAGCACGGGTGGTTGTTCCAGATGGGGCTGATCGATTTCGCCGGCGGGACCGTGGTGCATGTCACCGCGGGGGTAGCGGCAGTCATCACCGCCGTGATGCTGGGCAAACGGCATGGCTTCCTCGTCACCCCGATGATGCCGCACAACCTGACCATGACCATTACCGGGGCGGGCATGCTGTGGGTCGGCTGGTTCGGCTTTAATGCTGGCAGCGCTCTCGCTGCCAATGGCAGTGCCGGTATGGCGCTGCTGGCGACGCATCTGTCGGCATCGGCCGGCGCGCTGACCTGGATGTGCATCGAGTGGATTCGTCACGGCAAGCCCAGTGGCTTGGGAGCCGTCACCGGCATGGTCGCCGGACTCGCCACCATCACGCCGGCATCGGGCTCCGTCGGGCCGGCGGGCGGCCTGCTCATCGGCATCATGGGAGGCACCCTGTGCTTCTTTGCCACCTACTACCTGAAGCAGAAAGTGAAGATTGACGACTCGCTTGACGTGTTCCCCGTTCACGGCGTCGGCGGCATTCTCGGCACCCTGCTGGCAGGCGTCTTTGTGTCACAGGAGCTGGGCGTGTTCAGCGGCAATGGCTATGCAGAAGGCATGACCATGGGGTCTCAGTTGGGCGTGCAAGTCATCGGGATTCTGGCCACGGGTGTCTACACGGCCGTGATCACCGTCATTCTGTTCAAGGTCGTCGGCATGCTGACTGGCGGAGTGCGCGTCAGTGACGATGAAGAACAGATGGGTCTGGATATTTCCGACCACGACGAGAAAGGCTATTCCATGTAAATCCCTGCCCCGCAGCGCGCCAGCGTTGCGGGGCAGCATCTCCCCCCGCTGACAATCTGCTTTATACTGCCCGACACTCTTTCCTTCCCTTTGGCTGTGAGAATCGCGTGTCATGCCCTCCCTCCCCACTGCATCCCGAATCGCGTTCCTGATCACCGGACTCCTGCTCAGTGCTCTCACGTCCTGTTCGCGCGAGGAGGTGCCCGAGGACTCTGCCGCGGTGCAGGCCCTGGGCATCACCGTGCTGTCGACGCGGCCGGACATGGTGACAGGCGGTGATGCACTGGTGCGCATCGACAGTACCGGAATCGCCCTCGGCGCGGTGAGGGTCGTGCTCAACAATGAAGACATCAGCGATGCCTTCACCCTGCTGCCGGGGAATGAGGGGCTGCAAGGCCTGATCGGCGGCATGCAAGAGGGGGAAAACACCCTTGTTGCGATGGACGGCGCGGGGACCACGCGCACGCAGATCACGCTGATCAATCATTCCCTGACCGGTCCCGTGGTGTCCGGCCCGCATCTGCGTCCTTTTGTGTGCACCACGGAGGAGGCCGGACTTGGAGCTGCATTAGACGATGACTGCACGGCCGTCACGCAAATCCGCTATGCCTACCGGACGCTGGCGGGCGAGTTCCGGGACCTGCCCGACATCACCGCTCCCTACCCCGGGGACATGGCCAGTACGCTGGTGAACAACCGCCCTGTCCCGTTTTTGGTCAGAATTGAATCGGGCACCCTGAACCGCGCGATTTATCACATGGCCGTGCTGGACGACCCTCAGCGCACCTATGGCCAATGGGATGGCATGGGCTGGAATCAACGCCTCGTGGTTTCCTTTGGTGGCGGCTGCGGCACTCAATACACCCAAGGGGCACGTCCCCGCGAGAGCGTGCTGGATGCGACGATTCTGCAACGGGGCTTCGCCCATATCGTGTCCTCTTTCAATGTCATGGGGCTCCAGTGCAATGATGCCCTGTCGGCCGAAACCCTGATGATGCTCAAGGAACACTTCATCGAAAATTACGGGCTGCCTGTGTGGACTTTGGGCTCCGGCGCGTCCGGCGGCGCCATCCAGCAGCTTCTGATCGCACAGAACTTCCCCGGCCTGCTCAACGGACTTCTGCCCAGCATGAGCTTTGCCGATTCCTTCAGTCTGCGACCGGGTGTGGCCGACTGCAGGCTGCTCGCCCGCTATTTTGAGCAAAGCACCCTGCCGTGGTCGGAGACACAGCGGCAGGCCATCGAAGGGTTTTCGCCGGGCACCTGTGGCGCCTGGGAAAGAAGCTATCTGGATGTGATTGTCGCCGATACGGGCTGCGGTATCGCCGGGGACCTGCAGTACGACGCCGCGCGCAATCCTGGGGGTGCCCGCTGCACCCTGTATGACACCAACGTGGCCAGTGTGGGACGAGACCCCAACACCGGATTTGCCTTTCAGGCGCTGGACAACGTCGGCGTGCAGTACGGACTCACGGCGCTGCAGGAAGGGCTTCTTTCGCTCGAACAGTTTCTTGAGCTCAATGCGCGTGTCGGAGGCTTTGATCGTGACGGCAAACCCGTCGCCGTTCGCACCCATGGTCAGGCGGAGGGCATTCGCGGCGCCTATCGCAGCGGACGGGTCAATCAGGGGACGGGCGGGCTTGGCACCGTGCCCATTCTTCACACTCGTCCCTACAACGATCCTATGGGTGACATCCATGACCGCATCCGGGATTTCCAGATTCGGGAACGGCTGCGAAAAGCCAATGGACAGGCAGAGAATCAAATTATCTGGCTGTATCCGCACCGGGACATGGGAGCAGAGATCAATGCGCTGGCACTGGACATCATGACGCAATGGCTCAATGCGCTGCAGGCAACGCCCGCCGATGCCCCTATCGGGCGCAGGATCGCGGACAGCAAACCGGCGCTGGCACGCGATGCCTGCTGGACGGCTGAGGGAGAACGCATCGACGAAACATTCACGTTCCGGGACGCGGGGCGCTGCAACGCGTTATATCCCGCTCACACAACACCACGGATGGCTGCCGGGGCTCCTCTGGCCGAAGACACCATCAAATGCGCCCTGAGAGCGCCTGCGCGTGAAGACTACCCCGACGCGATGACAGATGCGCAGTGGACACAGCTGCTTTCGGTGTTTCCTGAAGGGGTGTGTGATGTCGGGCAGCACGGAGAGGGTCAGGTCGCCCCTGCAGGCACCTACCTGAGATTGCCCCTGGCGCCCTGAGCTTAGAAATCGAAGAAGTACACTTCCAGATTGAACTGGATACGAGGGTCCGGATGCCAGCTGTTCGTGCGTTCCATCACCAACTGCGGCACCAACTCCAACACCAGCCAGTCCTCATGTATCGCATGCCGGTACACACTCTGCGCGTAGTAACTCTCCACGCGGGTCGTCGGTTGACTGGTGCCGATAACACCCGCCTCGTAGGTCAAGGTTTCGCGCTCACCCAAGGTCTGATGCAGCGCCACCGTCTGGGCATATTCAAAGGTGTTGTTGCGGTCGCGAAAGTTGGCTTCCGAGTCGATGCGTAAAAACATGTCCTCACGGATGCTGCGCGTGAAGAACAGGCGGGCATCCTGACCAAATCCATCGGTGTGGTAGTACCAGAGCTTGTGATCCACGCCCAGCGCCCAGCGACTGTTGATATCGCGCCCGTAACGGGTTTTAAACCGGTAGAAAGGGTCCAGGGGAATGCGCCCCTTCACGCCGACGTTATGGGTAAATCGCAGGCCGTCGTGTTCGGGCAACTCATAGCTGAAACCACCCGAGAACTCGGAGGGACGAATGTTGCTGAGACGCTGGTTCTGGATCGAGTTCTGCTCCGACTGCTCGGATTCAAAAATCAGTTTCCAGCGCTCGGTGGCGCGCGGCAGATCAATTTTGCCGCTGATGCGCACGTTCGAGTAGTACGCGCCGGTTTCGCTGACCTGTTGATTGAGTTTCAGACGCAGATAGCTTTCGTTGCTGCCCTCCCCGACACGGTCTCCGGCGAGCCAGTCATCCAGGTTTCGCCCGAGTGTGGAGACATTGCGGGACACATTGTCACGCTGGTTTTCCAGCCAGCTCCAGGCCCCTGTGCTGCGAATGACCTCCATGTTGGGCAGTTCGGTCAGCCGCGACAGTGGCCCCGCGGGCGCCCCATCGTCCTGTGCTGCCGCCAGGGTCGGGGCCAGGGCACACAGACAGGCAAGCACTCGCCGTTTCCACACCGCCTGTGCATTGCACGCTCTCGCCCAGCAAAAATCTTTCACCCGATCCCCCAAGACGGCTCGCACCGCCATCTTCATTATTTCTAGCGCTTAGACTGCGCGGGCCTGCTTTTCGTTCCGCATTCCTATACTACGGCCAGCAGGACCATGGCCCATTCAGCACCATGGTGCAGCGGGCGCACCAGCATTGCCAGAATCCCTGTCGCTCCCGCCGCCAGCAATGCGAATTGCCACGCTGCCAGCGCCGGACGCTGCTGCGTCGCCAGCAGCGCCCGAATACGGATCTCGACCTCTCGCTCAGCAAAGGCCAGGGCGACGTGCGGGGTGTGACCGCGCGACATCAGGCGCTTCACTTTCAACAGCGTTTCCGCAACCAATACTGGGCCGTGCTGCTCTGCCGCGACGCTGTCACATGCCTGTTCGGTCAGCAGGTGAAGATCATCCATCATGCGGCGCGCCCGAGGGCGGCCCAGAACGGAAAGGCACAATCGGGCGAACAGCAGGCGCAGGTTGTCACGACGCGCCTTGTGTGATGCCTCATGCAAAAGAATGACTCCCAGCTCTTCGGGGGAACAGGCGCTCAACAACGCTTCACTCACGTAGATGCGCGATTTCCACCACCCGAGCGTAAACACCAGCGGAATGCTTGACTGCAGCACGTCATAAGCGCCCCTGTTCTGCGACAACATCCCGAACTGCTGGTGCAGTCTGAACGAGCGCAGAACGATCGATCCCCCCCACAGCGCCAGCACGCCCAGCACCGCAGAGCCCAGCACAAGGCCGAAGGCGGCCACCTTCCATGACTGAATCAAGGGCACATGGCTCTCACACACCGCATGGCAATGGGCATCGACCAACACCGTTTCCATGTCCGGCAGAAACAGCAGCAGCGTGGTGCAGACACTGACAAGAAACGGGGCGGCCCAGAACGCCAGCAGCAAGGCACTGCCTGCACGGGGATGAAGCGCAAAAAAGGTGTGCCGTAGCGCGGGATAGACCACCAGGAAAAGGCCACTCGCGAGCGCCCACAGCACGAGGAAAATCGCAAAAAAAGACCCGAGCATGATAATCACGTCGTTTCCTCCCGCGCCTGTTTTTTCGCCGCAATCAAGGCTTCGAGTTCCGCTAGAGAGCGTTCATCCAATTCTGCTGCGACATGGACAAAGCTACTCAGAATGGTGTCAAGCCGGCCATCGTGCAGCAGATGGATGACTTCGCCCATCATCTGACCCAAAAGTTGGGGACGCGACACTCGGGCGTTATAGAAATACGCATGCCCCTTTTTGGTCCGGTTCACCAGCTGCTTGCGTGTGAGGCGTTCGAGTGCGGATTGGACGGTGCTCAAATTACTGGCGCGCAACGCAGGCAAGCGTTCGCACAGCGATTTGGCGTCTTGCTCGGGGGCCTGCCAAAGACAATTCATCAGGTGAAGTTCAAGCTCGCCCAACAGCGATGGCAGAACGTTGGATGAGGCACGTTTCCGGATCATGTGCGATGTAAAGACCGATTGCAAAGCGGTCTTTTCACTCTCCCATTTATCTTTTAATTTTCAAGTGATTAGCCAGATAAGCAGCGCGCATCTCGCCCTTTTTTTAGGGCGGCCTTGCGCAAGGCATTACACTCGGTGCCGGACACAAATCGAGGGCACGGAGAACGCTGGCCGCGCGCCAAGATAGCACAAGAAAAACGCGCGACAAACTGAGACACATCACAATGAAATTTTTTTTAGGCGGCCTTGCGACGGTCATCGGCAGCACTGTCCATGCGGCAGGAATTTCCACGAACACTGTCGAGGAGATCATAGTGTTCGGCGGAAATAATGTGCTTCTTGGCACTCCACTGACAGCAACAGAAGGCATCGTGCATGGCCCACAACTTGCCCTGCGTCCGCGCTCCCGGCCCGCCGAACTGCTGGAATTCGTGCCCGGCCTGATCGCCACCCAGCACAGTGGTGAAGGCAAGGGTAATCAGTATTTTCTGCGCGGCTTCAATCTCGACCACGGCACCGACCTCGCCCTCACCGTGGACGGAACTCCAGTGAACATGCCCAGCCATGCCCATGGACAGGGTTATGCGGACCTCAATTTTCTGTTGCCGGAACTGGTGGACCACCTCGCCTACCGCAAGGGCCCCTATTACGCGGAAGTCGGAAATTTTGGTACGGCAGCGTCCTCGGAATTTGTGTACTCGGATGCACTTGAACAGGGCGAGTTGTCGCTCAGTGCGGGACAATTCGACTACCAGCGCCTTTTCGCAGCGCACTCCTTTGATGTCGGCAGCGGGAGTGTCACGCTGGCGGGTGCCCGACTGCGGTATCAAGGCCCCTGGCAGTTGCCGCAGCATCTGAACAGCGACACACGGTATGCCAAGCTGTTTCAGGAACAGGGAAATTCCCACTGGCGCGCCAGCGTGACCGATTACCACAACTCCTGGAATGCCACGGACCAGATTCCCTCCAGAGCCGTGCGAGAGGGAACACTCGACCGTTTTGGGTCACTCGCATCGGGGAATGGCGGCGACACCTATCGACGCAGCCTATCGACGCAATGGCAGCACCTGAACGACAACGACGCGCTTACGGTCAACGCCTATCTGATCGACTATGGTCTGTCGCTGTTTTCCAATTTCACCTACTTCATGGAAGAGCCAGTCCTCGGCGATCAGTTTGAGCAAGCGGAAACGCGGCGCGTGGGTGGCATGTCGCTGCATTATGACCGCATGCTGCGCGGCGGCACCCGCACACCACGCATGAGTGCGGGGGTGCAGTTCCGGCGCGATGACAGCGATGTTGGCCTCTTTCGCACGCGGGAACGCATCCGGCACAGCACGACGCGCGAGGATAGGCTTGTGCAGACGCAGGGCAGCGCTTATGTGTCGCTGGAGATACCGTTTCTCGCCCGCTGGCGAGGTGTGATGGCGTTGCGTGCAGATCTCCTGCGGGCACAGGTAAAGGCGGGCCTGAAAGCCAATGCGGGAACGACACGGGCGCATCTCGTCAGCCCGAAGGCCAGTCTGATTTATTCGCACAGCCCCAGGCTCGATATTTTTCTGAGTGCCGGTCAGGGCTTTCACAGCAACGATGTGCGCGGCACCACCATGTCTCTCGACCCTGTCAGTGGCATGCCGGTGGAGCGCGTCTCTCCGCTCGCCAGTGCGCGCAGTGCGGATCTGGGTCTGCGGGCCGCCGTGGGCGACAGCGCGCAAGTCAGTGCGTCGCTGTTTTCCATGCATCTGGAATCTGAACTGGTGTATGTCGGGGATGCTGGCTCGACGGAAGCGCTTGGAGAGAGTCGTCGGCACGGCGTTGAAATCAGCGGGCTTCTCTCACCAGCTCCGTGGCTTCTGCTGGATGCAGACCTCACCTGGACCACGGCACGTCTGCGAGGGGTTGGCGCGGCCAACAGGATTCCGAACGCAGTAGGCCGAACGGCGTCGCTCGGCATCCTGTTGACCTCCCGGCAGGGGCTCAGCGGCGGCGTGCGAGTGCGTTATCTGGGGAAGGCACCACTGGTCGAAGACAATTCCGTGTCATCGGACTCGACGCTCCTGCTCAATGCGCAGAGTCATTACGCGTTCAGCCCTCGGCTGTCACTTTCCGTCGAGATACTGAATCTGCTGAACAGCCGCGACAATGACATCAGCTATTTTTATGCCTCTCAGCGACGTGATGAAGTACAGCCCGTGGAGGACATTCATTTTCATCCCGTCGAACCGCGCAGTCTGCGGCTGACTCTGCGCGCACATTTTTGAGACTGGCGCGCTTCTGGCACGCATACCTGAAATTACAGGAAGTCCATATCTCCTGCGGTTAACCACCAGGCGCCACGCAGGACGGTCGCGTCCGGGCCGCGTGTCCACCGGTTGCAAGGGATTTCGATTCCCAGATCGACATGATGTGTCCCCGGCAGGCTCAGGGCGGCCGCATGGGCCTGCGTGATGCGGCAGCGCAGCGATTGGCCCGAGCGCGCCAGGGCATCGCAGACAACGGCAATGGCAGGCAGCCAGTCGATAGCGGCGCCGACGATGTCCATCAACAACACGCTGTCGTGTTCCTGCCGTAGCAGCACAACTGCCGACACACGTCCCGTCTCCTGACAGTGCACTGCATGGCAGGTATACACGCCGCGCTCCCATCCCGGATGGGAAAAATAGCGATAGTGCCAGTACGCCCAGTCACGCACGCCGACGATCCCGGTGTTCAGATCCTGCGCCATGGCGTGCCAGAGTGCATCGACTGTCGCGGGAGCCTCCGGTGAGCCCAGGTCGAAGGGCTGCAAGCAGCATGACGCCTCTGCGCTGCCGTGCAAGGACGATGGGTAATGCAGCTCGATGAAGGAATCGGTGACATCGTAGAGACCAAGACGACAGGCGACTCGCAGCACGCGCATATTGGGAAAGCCGAATCCCAGCAGGTGCTCCGCGCAATTTCCTACCTGCTGTTCCAGAAACGTTGCCGCAAGCTTGAAGAAAAGCGTGTCACGACTGACAAAGCTGCGGTGCTCCGGCATCACCATCACATCGCATATCTGGATCGCCTTGTCGGGCACACCAAAATAAAGAATGTCACGCGGGGCGCCGCCGTAATGGGCGACGAGCTCACCGTCGAGTCGCGCAGCAACGGCGCGCCCACGCCCTGCGCCGTATTTCCACTGCCAGATGGCGGGATCGAAGGCCGTCTCAAAGCTGCGCTCGAAAAGGCGGGCAAACTCCGCAGGATGGAAGGAAGCGATATCGACCAACTCGGGAAGTGTCGCGGGCGACTGCTCCAGGCGCAGATCCAGCAGCGTGTAGCCCAGACGGGCACTGACATAATTGCGCGCCTGCTCCCTCAAGCCGGCGGCCAGGTCCTGCAGTTGCGCCTCGGTCAGGAAAAACGCCGCCGCCAGTGCGCGGTGATGGGAGAGAAGCATTTGCGCCAGTGCAGTGAGGCCCGGCGCTACCTGCCGTCCGAGCTCACGCTGCCGCAAGGGGTGAAACCCGCAGCGCTGCGCCAGCTGGAGAAACGTGCTTAACAAGGGCCGTGCCTCGGGATGCCGTTGGCTGTCATCCAGCAGGAATTCATCGGCGATTAGGAGCTGGCCTCCCTCCCCCAACAAGCCCACCGCCTGTGCAAACAGCCATGGGCCGCTGAGGTACTGGGCGGATTGTTGCAGGACGATGACATCGAAGGGGGCTTCATCTTTGATGCTGGACAGGTCACCGCAGACAAACCGCAGGGCGTCGTTTGGTGCGGCAGGCAGGGCCCTGAATTCTTCCTCGACCGGCGTCAGTGCCAGCACCTCGTAGGAGGCCTCGGCCAACGCGCAGGCCAGCGCACCGGTCCCGCAACCGACCTCCAGCACGCGTGCCGGAGCGGGCAGCATCAGGCTGCGCAGGGTGTCCTGCGCACGCAGCTGCGCGAGGGGCAGGGGCTCATCTTCTGTGGCAAACTGGCCGAAATGAAGATGCCGAACGGTGCCGAATTCCAGCGACACGGCAAGGGCATAGACATTGAGGGGGTAAGGCAGAGACGCGAACATGGTGGCCTGTCGTGACATGGAGCTGCGACAAAGAGCCGCACTATACCCCGTTCTCATGGGGCGGGTAAAACAGCACAATACGCCATCCACTCCCATTACGGTAGAATGAAACGCATGAGTGAGACTCCCCACATGCTGCCGCCAGGCAAGCGCCTACTGCAGGTGCTGACCCCCGATGCGACGGAAGAAAGTGCCTCACGCCTGTCCCTGCAACGCTTGTTGATCCTGCGTCTGATGGTGACCGTCCTCAGCGTCCTCGGCACCTTCATCTTTCATTCCCTCTCGCCGCTGCAACTGCCGGTTGTGCCGCTGGGCATCGCCATCAGCATTGTGGCTGTCTCCCTGTTTGTCGGCATGTGGCGCGTGCACAAACAGGTGCCGATCTCCAAGGTCGAGTTGTTTGCCCAATTGCTGCTGGATTTTGGCATCCTGATCCTCGTCGTGCTGGTGACCGGCGGTGCGAGCAACCCCCTGATCTCCTACCTGCTGGTATTGCTGGCAGTTGCCGCCACCATCCTGCACCAGCGCTATGTCAATCTCTTTGCCGTCGCGAGTATCGCGGTCTACACCTGGTTTTTGCTCAGCGAGCTGCAGCAGGACCATAGCGACCATATGATGGCCAACTTCCAGCTGCACCTCGTCGGCATGTGGGTGACGTTTGTCGTCAGCGCCGTTCTCATCACGCTGTTTGTCACCCGGATGGCGGAGGCGATCCGCCGCCGCGAGCTGACACTGGCACGCGCCCGCGAAAACGAGATGCGTAACGAGCAGCTGGTAGCCATCGGCACGCTCGCCGCTGGCACTGCCCATGCGCTGGGCACCCCCCTGTCGACCATGGCAGTCCTGTTGAATGACCTGAGCAAATACAGTGAAGACGATCTGCGCACGATGCCCATCAAAGAGGACATCCGCGTGCTGCATGAGCAGGTGCTGCGCTGCAAGAACTCCCTCACGGAACTGACGCACTTCTACAACAAATCCGACGTGCGCCAGCCCGCAGAGATCACGCTGGCCGCGTTCATGGACCAGATTCAGGATTACATCGTCACCATACATCCCCATGCCACGGTGCACTTCGAACTCCCGGAGGACATCAGACCTCATCGCATCCGCCTGGATCTCAGTGTGCGACACGCGGTCATCAACCTGATTGAAAATGCCATCAAGGCGGCGCGCGCCCGTGTCAGTGTCCACTGCCGTCTGTTCAGCGATGCGACACCGGAGATTGAAATCAGCATTCGGGACGATGGGCCGGGCATACCTGCCAGTGTGATGGAGAACATGGGAGAGCCCTTCATCTCCACGCGCAAGGAGAGCATGGGACTCGGCATCTTCCTGGCGAATGCTGCCATTCAGCGCGCAGACGGTCGTATTGAAATGTTCAATCTGAAATCGGGCGGTGCCATGAGCGTTGTCAGGCTGCCGCTCGTTCCTGGCGGCGAGATGGGCGCAGGGCCCGGTTCACAGGGAGCGACGTTGCCATGACTGACGCTCAGCACATGCTCCTGGTGGAAGATGACGAAACCTTTGGCCGCGTGATCTCGCGAGCGATGCAGCAACGAGGATTTCGCATTGCGCTGACCACCACGGTAGAGGGTGCCACGGCGTTGCTGATGCAGGAGCGCTTCGACCTTGCGGTGCTGGATCTCAATCTTGGGGGGCATTCGTCGCTGCCCCTTATTCCCCTGCTCAAGGAACACGCGCCGGCGATCCGCATTCTGGTGCTCACCGGCTACGCCAGCATTGCGACGGCGGTCGATGCGATCAAACTCGGCGCTGACAACTATCTGGCAAAGCCAGCCGACGCTGATGAGATTCTGGCGGCCCTGCTCAACTCAGAAGTCATCACACACGAAGATGCCGCGCCGATCGCAGAACCGATGTCTGTGCGCAGACTCGAATGGGAACACATCCAGAAAGTGCTCAAGGAGAATGAGGGCAATATTTCGGAGACCGCGCGACAACTGAAGATGCACCGCAGGACACTGCAGCGCAAATTGCAGAAGCGCCCCGTCGCACGCTGATGTGCTCAGCGGCGTCGCAGGCTGAACAGGGCCAGCAGCGCCATGACCAGTGACAACCACTCCCCGATGTAAATGCGCAGCAGCATATCGTTATAGGCATTCTCGACCAGAATGCCCCAGCTGCGCACCGCAACGATCGCCCCGTAAGTCACGACGAGCAGGAGGGTGCCAGGTTCCACCCATTCCTTTCTGCAAGCGAATAACAGCAGCGCGATGCCGATTCCGGCAGACAGACCGCCGTAGATTGCGCGCAACTCGGTGACAGCGGCGCCTCCGCGCACTGCGACACCCAGCACGTCGAACCAGCGAATCGGGTCACTGACAAAAAGCCAGGCCACCACCAGATAAATGATCCCGTTGAGCAACAGCAACGCGGGCGGAAAAAGTTGTGACAGTCCCTTCATGAGTCCAACTCCTGTATCAGCGACGGGCGAGAGGCACGGTGTTCAGGTGACGCCCCCCATCCACGATCAGGGTTTCCCCGGTGACGATCTGCGGCCCCGTGATGAAAAACACAATGGCGTCAGCGACCGTCTCCGGATCTGCGGTCACGCCCAGAGGTGCGTTCCGCTCATTGTGTGCCTTCGCTGCTTCATATTGCGCATCGCCCAATCCCTTGCGCAGCCACTCGCCCTGAATGAATCCCGGACAGACAGTGTTGATGCGAATCGCCGGGCCCAGCGCGCGAGCAAGTGACAGCCCCATGGTCACCAGTGCGCCCTTGGAGGCGGCATAGGCCACCGAACTGCCGATGCCGGTGATGGCTGCCGTAGACGCCACGTTGACAACACAGCCCTCGCCCGCCTGCTGCATGGCCGGAGCAACGGCACGGATCATCTGATACGGACCAATCACATTCACGCCATAGATCGCGTGAAAATCCTCGGCGCTCAAACCCTCCAGCTGATGGTGATCGCAGAACTTCGTCGTGCCCGCGTTGTTTACCAGCACATCCACGCGTCCCCATTTGGCGAGTGTCTGCGCCACCATGGCGCGACAGGCGGTATCGTCGGCCACATCGGCCTGGCACACGAGGCTGTCGACCCCATAGGCGGCGCACTCTGCGGCCACCTGATGTGCTGCCTGCGCACTGTGGGCATAGTTGATCACCACATGAGCCCCCAGCGCTGCCAATTGCCGTGCGGTAGCAGCGCCCACCCCTGACGCGGACCCGGTAATAATGGCCACTCTTCCGTGCAGATTTTTCATTGTCATTCCCCCTGATGCATTCTGACGCCGGATTCTACTCCAGTTGTCCCGTTGCAGGGAAAATTGCCCTGTTTTTCACATTGCAATGCAAAGAGACTTGGTTACAATACGTAACACCAAAAACTGGTCAAAAAGTCCCCTCGGGGCGATGCATTCCGACCAGCAAAAAGACGACAGGACGAGCGACGAACCTTCCGCCCCGGAATAGCAAAAAACTGCTGATTGCTCATTCCGATGTGCGCGTCTTCCTCTTCCTGATCACATAAAAAATCAGCAGCCCTTTCTAACCGCATACGTGATCTTTCAATGTTGCGCCTGAGCTTCAAGGAGTCCATCGCAGCACGAGGGTCGTATTGAGCATTTGATCCGGCATTTTATTAAGACTGCCCCCACGAATGGACACCGCGTGTCCATCGACCGATTCGGAGAAAAACGTGAAAATCAAACATTTTGTGGCCCTGGGACTGGTTGCAGCGGTAGTCGTTTGGATGGCCTGGCCTCGGGAGCGAGGAGCGCTCGACGATGGCTATTCGTTGCCTGGGCGTGACGGCGAGATCGTGGCGGTCAGCGGTACCGCTCCCATCACCAACGATAATCAGAATTTCACGGTCCGTGTGACGCAGGTTAGCGCGCAGAATTTTGTGCAGCGCGTGCGTGTGCGCGGTCAGACCAAAGCCTTCCGCCTCGTGGACGTGCGTGCCGAAGTGTCGGGCCGCATCATCGCGACACCGGTGGCACGCGGCGCGCGCGTCAACGCAGGCGATGTGCTCTGCGAAATTGCTGTCGACAGCCGCGCAACTGATCTGCAGGAAGCGCGCAGCCGTCAGGCCCAGGCGCAAATGGAATACGAAGGCGCTCTGGATCTGGAGAAGCGCGGGCTGCAATCACGCGTGGGCATTGCCCAGTTGCGCACAGCGGTGGATGCCGCAACCGCGGCCGTTACCCGTGCCGAGCTGGCGCTGCGCAAAACCCAGATCACCGCTCCATTCGCCGGCATCATGGAAGCCCGCACGGTAGAAGTGGGCGACCTGATGGACATGGGCGGCAAGTGCGCCTCTCTGCTTGACGACACGCCGATGCTGTTGACCGGGCTGGTGCCGGAACAGGATGTCGGCAAACTTTTTATCGGCGCTCCGGTTTCCGCAAGTCTGCTGACCGGTGAAAACGTGACGGGCACCGTGACCTATATTTCCCGCGCAGCGGACCCTGTGTCTCGCAGCTATGCGATTGAAATTGAACTGGCACCCAGCGACTCCCCTATCCGTCAGGGCGTCACGGCGGAGATCTACATCGCCGCCAACGACGTGATGGCACACCTGATTCCCGCCTCCGCCCTGACGCTGGATGACGACGGCATCGTGGGCGTCAAAACCGTGGACCAGAACAAGGTCGTGCATTTCACGCCGGTCACCGTGGTCGGTGAAAACACCAGTGTAGATCCCGGGCTGTGGGTGAGTGGTTTGCCTGACACGGCAGTGGTCGTGACCCATGGACAGGAAATTGTCTTTCCGGGGCAGACTGTCAGTACGGACATGAGCTGGTCAACCACCAACGCGACTTCTCTATAAGCAGGAATTCCCCATGCGCTACATCAAAGCTTCGGTCTCCCGCGCAAGAACCTCGTTGAGCATCTTCGTTGCGATCATGCTCACGGGGTTCGTTTCCTATGTCTCGATTCCGGTGGAATTGAACCCCGACGTCTCGGTACCGGTGATCGTCACCACGATTCTTCACGAAGGCATTTCGCCCGAAGACGCCGAGCGCCTGCTGTCCAAACCATTGGAAGTCGAGCTCAAAACACTGGAAGGGCTGACCCAGGTCAGCTCCTTTTCCAGCGAAGGCGCCGCCACGGTCATCACCGAATTCGACGTCAGCTTCGATTCCTCCCAGGCGCTGAACGATGTGCGAACGGCGATTGATCGTGCGAAAGCCAAATTCCCGCAGTCCACGGAAGAGCCGATCGTGCAGGAAGTCTCTGCGGCGGGAGTGCCTATCGTGCAGCTCGCCATCGCCGGCGAGGACGTTCCGGAACGTGTCCTGCTCAAAGTCGCACAAGACCTGCAACGGGCCATTGAGACCCTGCCCGAGGTCCTGAGTGCAGACATGGTGGGACAACGGGAGGAGCTGCTAGAGGCACTGATTGATCCGTCTCAGCTGGAAACCTATGGCATTACCAATCAGCAGATCGTGCAGGCCGTCACCAGCAACAACCGCCTGATTCCCGCCGGCGCGCTGAACACCGGACAAGGCAGCTTCTCCGTCAAACTGCCCGGTCTCATCGAGACACAGGATGACCTGTTTGAGCTGCCCATTGCCGCCAATGCCAGTGGCGTGCTGACCCTGAGTGATATCGCCGAAGTGCGCCGGACGTTCAAGGACGCCACACGCTATTCCTTTGCCAACGGCCAGCGTTCGATCTCCATCAATGTGGAAAAGCGTAAAGGGGCCAACCTGATCGCCGCAATGGACAAGATCGACCAGATCGTCAAGGACACCCTGCCGACATTGCCGCCCGCCGTGACGATCTCCTACATGAACAACACGGCCCCCATGGTGATCGAACAGAACCTTGGTCTGCAGGGCAACATGGTGACCTCGATGGTACTGGTGCTGATCGTGGTAATCGCGGCCGTGGGCATCCGTTCAGGCATTCTGGTCACCATGGCCGTCCCGTTCTCCTTCCTGTTTGCATTCATCATCATTTCGGCACTCGGCTTTACCTACAATTTCATGGTGATCTTCGGCCTGCTGCTCGGCTTGGGCATGCTGATCGATGGCGCAATCGTGATGGTAGAGTTCGCCGACACCAAGATGGCGGAAGGCTACACCAAGGAGGATGCCTATCAGGAGGCGGTCAACCGCATGTTCTGGCCCATCATTGCGTCCACCATGACGACACTGGCCGCCTTCCTTCCTATGATGTTCTGGCCCGGGGTTGCCGGGGAGTTCATGCGCTACCTGCCCATTACCGTGTTCGCCGTCCTGGTGGGCTCCTTGCTCTATGCCCTCCTTTTTGCGCCAGTTCTGGGCTCGTTGTTTGGCAAGGCCAGCGCCGCGGTGCAGGGAGTAGTATCGCCCGCGCACCATCATGACGAAGTGGATTCCAGCAAACTTCGTGGATTCAGCCGTCTCTATGCCGGCGTGTTACGCGCGGCCGTTCATTCGCCTGTCGCGATCTTCATTGGCAGCATCGCCACCCTGGTCGGCATCGTGATTGCATACTTCAACTACGGTGCAGGCGTGGAATTCTTTACTTCGGTCGAACCCAACCAGACTCGTGTGCAGGTTTTCGCCCGCGGGAACTTCTCGCCGGAAGAGATACGGGATGTCGTAGTCGATGTGGAAAAACGCATCATGGACGTGGGCTACTACAAGAACGTCGTGACCCAGTCCGGATCGGGACAGAGTCTGGGCGGCGGACAAGGGTCGGCGCCGGACCTCGTCGGCACCATCTTTGTCGAATTCACCGATCGCCGCATTCGCGATGTGAACGGTTTCGAAATCGAGAATCTCTACCGTGAAGCGATCAAGGACATTCCGGGCGTGCGGGCAGAGATCACTGCGATTGAGCAGGGTCCTCCCGTCGGGAAGGAATTGCAGCTGGAGATCTACGGGGAAAACCTGACCGATCTGATCACCGAAGCAAAACGCGTGCGCAATCATCTAGAAAACGAGATGACGGGGCTAATCGACATCGATGACACCACCCCGATTCCCGGCATTGAATGGCGCATTAACGTTGATCGCGCCCGCGCGGCCATGTTCGGCGCCAATATCAGTGAAGTAGGCACTGCCGTCCAGTTGCTGACCAATGGGGTCTTCATGGGCGACTATCGGCCCGACGACACAGAAGAGGAAGTGGACATTCGGGTTCGTTACCCGGAAGCCTACCGAGGACTCGAACAGATCGACCAGATTCGCGTAACGACCGCCTCAGGCATGGCACCGGTGAGCAGCTTTATTACGCGGGAACCTGGCCCGAAAGTGAGTTCGATTCAACGTGTGGATGGCAGCAAGGTCATCTATGTCCGCGCCAATCCTGCGCCCGGGGTCGTCACGGACACGAAGTTGCAGGAGCTGCGCCAATGGCTCAACGACAACCCGCTGATGCCCGGTGTGCACTACCAATTCCGGGGTGCCAACGAGGAGCAGGAGCAGTCCTTCGCCTTCCTGATGCAGGCATTTGCCTTGTCACTGATGTTGATGGCGATTCTGCTGGTGACGCAGTTCAACAGTTACTACCAGGCGCTGCTGATTCTCTCTTCCGTTCTGCTATCGACCACAGGCGTCCTGCTGGGACTTCTGATTACCGGGCAGACCTTCAGTGTGATTCTGACGGGCGTGGGGATCGTGGCTCTCGCCGGCATCATCGTGAACAACAACATTATTCTGATCGACACTTTCAATTTCCTGCGTCACACACGCAAGGACTGGAGCCTTCAGGAAGTGATTGTGCAGACAGGTGTGCAGCGACTGAGACCGGTGTTTCTAACCACCTTCACCACTGGCTGCGGGCTACTTCCCTTGGCCATGCACGTCTCGATCGATTTGATTGGCGCAGAGATTGAGGTCGGTGGACCCATTACCTCTCAATGGGTGAGCCTGGCAAGCGCCATCGTGTTTGGTCTGACCTTCGGCACCATCCTGACCCTGATCGTCACGCCGGCGATGCTTGCCCTGCCCTCCAAGATTCGCGCTTATTTCGCGACAATCAAGCGACTCTTCGTGCGCGACAAGCAGGACCAGAGCGATCGACGTGAGCCAGGCTTCGGCACCTAAGCCGACGATCACACCACGCTTTCCAGAACGAGCGTTCGACAAGAGACCGGCAGCTTCTCCCAAGCTCCCGGTCTCTTTTTTTAAAACCCTACAAATTATGCAGTAAAAAATGCAGCCAATCTGAATTCAAAAGCGAACGTCCGCTTTATTTTTTGAGGAAGCGTGACTTTTTCAGGAAAAAAAGAAAAGGCACATCTCAGGTTCTTTTTGAACGCTAGGATGAAAACGGGGAGAGATGTGTGACAATTTGTGACTGAGGAAGTAAAACCGGAAATTGCTGTGATACCATCTTTTCACTTTCAATCGACTGGACACTAAGGATAGTGCCCGACTGATTGCAAAGAGCTAAGGCGAAGGGCTTTTAAGAGATTCTTTGTTCCCCCCCTTTTCTAAACACTGAGTTGCTTTCTAGTCCTGAGCCTTAGCGACCTCATCTTTCGTGGACATCCTTGTCCACTGTGCAAATTCCTTCCGACGAAATTATTCCAACGCCAGTGAGCGATCCGCGTCATGGCGACGGGAATCGATCCGTGAGAACACCCGCACCTGGGTCACCTCGTGATCAGACTCTCCCCCCGTTCGCAATTGCTGTGCCGTGGCATCCACATTGTGCTGCAAGATGGCGAGACCTTCCGCGGAGACATTGCCCTGTTCTTGTGCAAGGGTCAGCCGTTGCCGAAAGAGCCGGTTGGCGATGCGCAAATGGCCCAATCGATCCCCCCCTAGGTGGTGATTGAGCGCAACGATGTGCCAATCGGACACCTGGGCGATGCCTTGTATCCACTTGTCACTGCCTTTTTCATACAGGCGTGAGTACAGGAACTGAAGGTGTCCGTAATGTGCATTCACAGACTCCCAGTCCTGCGCGGCGACATCACACTCAATCAGCCGTTCGACGATGGCAATATGTGTTTCGTGGTACAAGCCTTGGTGCAGGCGATTGATGTAAAGCGCACGCTCAAAATAGGACTTTGCACTCTCATAATCTCCACTTTCGGCGAGCAGATCGCCGGCACTGAGCAAGCTCTCGCCCAGGCGCGCATCAAACGGACCAAAATCCTGTTCAATGCTCTCCAGCGACAGACGGATATCGTCTGCGCTTTTCGTTGCAATATTTTCCACCAGGGTTCCAGTATCGAGCAGGGAGTGTTGTTTCTGCGCAAGCGTGGTGGACATTGATACCCGGGACACTTCTTGTGCCTGCACCTGTGTTAACGCACATGTACAAGCGAGGACTCCAGTCACAATTACCGCGCGCATACCCCCATGATTATTTTTCATAGTGAGTACCACTTTTATTATTGTGCGCCCAATATCGCGCAAGGATTCAGGGAATTCAACAGGTGAACGCCCTAAATCTTTTGCGTCATACGTGGATTGTGACGGCTGTATGTCAGAATGATGACAGGGAGGAAATTTAATTTCTTGTAATACAATGTGTTAGATAAACATTGCTGCTATGTTGCAAAAGAAGACACCCTCCCCTTCTCTTCGAGGCACTCACCGGTAGGTGGTGTTAGCGATGCGGGTTTCCGCCAGCAACATCGCCATGACCAGCAACAGAATCCACCACCAGATCCGCTGAGGGCCCTCGCGTTCCGCGATCAACTCGGCGGTTCGGACCTGGGCCGACTGAACAGGCCGTGTCTGTGGATTGGTAATCTGGTCTTGAAGGGCACTTGGCGCCATCTTCTCGAGTTCGGATTCTTCCGGGTCCGCATTGACCGCGTAAACCAGACTGCTGTCTTCTGTTTCGACGGTGTAAAAACCCAGTGACTCCGGGATGAAGGTAAAACCCGACGGGCCTGCCGTGACGGTGTCTCCTTGCGCATCGCGAATCCGCGGCACGCTGCTTTCCTCGACCATTGAGCGCAGATCGATGGTGCTGCCAATCCGATACGCGCGCTCTTTGGTGCCGGCCTGCGCCAGATAGCGCAGCGACTCATGGATAAAGGGAAGGAAAAGCCCATTCAAGGGCAGATTATTCCATTCGGTATCGAGTGAAGACGCCAGCATCAGGACATTGCCCTGCCCGGTATGGCGCTCGATTAACGCGGGTCGTCCATTGTCGAACTGCATCAGGACCTGTGCATCAGACGCGGGCGTGGCTTCCCAGACACCTTCAAACCGGACACCCCATTCGGCTCCCAGCGGCAGAAGCACAGGGTGTCGCCGATCGATATCGGCAATCATCAACGCATCGTTGCCACTGAGGAACACCGATTGCTCCAGCGAGCCTGGGCTGATGCCCCCGAGCAACTGATTGAATTGCGCGGCATTGACGCGGTCGCCCGGTGCCATCAGGACACTGCCCCCCTCGTCGACGAAATCACGCAGGGCATTTGCGGCACTGGCACTGAGCTCACTGCCGCTGTTCAACAACACCACGACGTCCATCTCGCGCAGGGAAGCAGCCGACACATCGGACGCCGTTCCCGAGGTCAGGATAAAGGGAGATTCGGCCCCACCTCCGATCGCAAGCGTCAGCCAGTGCGCTTCATCTTCGTACCAGTTCGGTGATGGTTCCCCATTGACGACCAACACGCGGATTTTCGCCATCACGTCCACTGTAAAAAAGGTGCTGTTGTCGCCGGCAAAACCATCGCCCGCCACGCGGATCTCACCTCGATGCGTCCCTGCGGTATCGAAGACCGCGGGCAGCCGCACAACGGCCTCCGACGTGTCGGACAGATCCACGGCCGTACGGGTGGTTTCCTGTCCGTCAAGAATCAGGCGCACCTCGGCCTGATCCAGATGCACGCTGCCGGTACTGCGAACTCGGGCGAGGATTTCATATTCGTTGCGATTCTCGATCAGCTGGTCGGGAGAACGCACATCGGTGAGCAGCAGATTCCGCGTGGCTCCTTCGCCAACATCCACAGGCGCGAAACGAACGCCGGGGCTCAACATCCACCCGGAGTCGTCCGCCCCCATCCCGGAAGCCTGATAGTCAGACACAAGAATGATTCGGCGTTGCTCATTCTGTGCGGACTCCAGCATGTCGCTGGCGAGCCGCAAGGCGGGCATGTAACGCGTAATTCCAAAACCGGGAGCCTCCAGAGCGTCGATAAACGCCCGGGCGCCCTCGAGGTCGCGGCTCAATTCCCGCACGCTGCGACTGGACGCATCAAAGGCGATCACTGCCACCTCGTCGCCCGGGGAGAGCCCTGCCACCTCGTCGAGTGCGGCTTCCTTGGCACGGACAAAGCGGTCCCCCACCTGCATGCTCATGGAGGTATCGATCAGGATGACTGCGGACTCCGGTTCGGCGTCCACGAGCGAGGCAAGGTTGCTGTCAAACAAAGGCCTGGCAAAAGCAAAGACGAGCAGCGCGATGAGGCCGGCTCGCAGAAGCAGAAGCAGCCACTGCTGAATTTTCTGGAAAAGAATCAGCTTTTTCGATGTGTTCTTGAGAAAGCGTAAGGTACTGAACACCATTTTGGGCGGCTTTTCTTTGCGGATAAGGTGGATTGCAATAGGAATCGCCGCTGCGAGAAGTCCAAACAAAAACAGGGGGGTCAGGAATGCCATTTAAACACTCTTCGCCCGACGTGAAATATAGGAATACAGCGCACTGTCCAGCGGCTGCGAGGTATTCAGCAGACAATAGTCTATGCCGCTGCTCTGGCACTTCTTTTTGCAGTAGTCGAGATAGGCCGTGAGGTTGGCAAGATACGCATCGCGGATTGAGGGCGGCGTGGTAATAAACGACTCCTGTGTCTCCGAATCGATGAATTCGGTGGCTTCCTGGAAATTAAACAGCAACTCCGCCTCATCCAGGACATGGAACACGATGACGTCATTGCCCATCGAGCGCAGGCGCTGCAGGGTCTTGATGATCTGCTCCTCGGACTCCAGCATGTCGCTGATCAGAATCACCATGCTCTTGCGCGTGAGGTTCATGGCCAGATCGGAGAGCGGCTTCACCACATCGGTGGTCGATCCCGCTTTCAGGCCTGCCAGCACGCGCAAAATACGGATCAGGTGAGGCTGGCGGCACAGAGCAGGAATGTAGTCGTGAATTTTTTCATCGAAGGTGATCAGGCCTACCGCGTCGCGCTGACGCATGATGAAGTAGGACAGCGCAGACGCCAGCGTGCGTCCATATTCCAGCTTGCTAATGCCCCCCGAGGAGTACCCCATGGACGCACTGGCGTCCAGCAGGACATAGCTGCGCACATTCGTCTCATCTTCATACTGCTTGATGTAGAACTTGTCACTGCGCGCATAGAGTTTCCAGTCCACATGCCGCATGTCATCGCCCTGGTAATAGTGGCGATAATCGGTGAACTCGACACTGAAGCCGCGATGAGGGCTTTTGTGCAGGCCGGAAATAAACCCTTCCACCACCACGCGTGCGCGCAGTTCCAGATTATCCAGACTCGCCAGCACGGAAGGATCGATAAACGTTGTATTGGACGTCATACGCTGCGTCTCGCCCTCATTACAGGTCGGAGGTCGGTTCAGGGACAGTCTCAATCAGACGCTTCACGACATCGTCGGTCGTCACACGCTCCGCCTCCGCGTGGAAGTTCAGCAAGACACGATGACGAAGAACGGCCGGAGCGAGTGCCCGGATATCGCTGTAGGACACGTTGTAGCGTCCTCGCAGCAGCGCCCGCACTTTGCCGGCGAGCACGAGATTCTGCGACGCACGGATACCGGCGCCCCAGCTCACCCAGTCTTTGACAAAGTCTGGCGCCATCGGGCTGTTGGGACGTGAGGCGTGCACCAGTCGCACGGCATAGCGGATCACGGCCTGTGCCGCCGGCACCTGACGGGCGATGCGCTGGAACTCCAGAATGTCCTCCCCGCTCAGGGGATGGGCAACTGTGTTGTCGACAATCCGAGTGGTATTGCCCACCACCATGACTTCCTCGTCCTCCGTGAGATAGCCCAGCTCGATCTTGAACATGAAACGGTCCAGCTGTGCTTCTGGCAACGGATAGGTGCCTTCGAGTTCGATGGGGTTCTGCGTTGCCAGCACGAAAAAGGGGCGCGCCATCTTGTGAGTGACCCCGGCCGCGGTGACCTGACGCTCTTCCATCGCCTCCAGCAAAGAGGACTGCGTCTTGGGTGGTGTCCGGTTGATCTCGTCCGCCAGAAGGATATTGGTGAATATCGGGCCCTTCACAAAGGTCAGTTTGCGCTGGCCGTCCACTTCTTCCACGATTTCGGCCCCCACCACGTCGGCAGGCATCAGATCGGGCGTGAATTGGATACGGCTGAAATGCACCTGGAGAATGTCCGCAACGGTTTTGATCAGCAGTGTTTTGGCGAGCCCGGGTACCCCGGTCACGAGACAATGTCCGCCCGCAAACAGGGCAATCAGCAATTCATCGATCACCGCCTCCTGACCGACAATCACCTTTTTGATTTCAGCGACAATCTGGTCACGCCCCGTCTGCATTTTTTTAACCAGGGCCAGATCGTCCTGGCTCTCCAGTCCCTCGACAGTGTCCTCTGCGATGTTTTCTAGTTCTGACATGAGTGCTTCCTGTTATTGCTTGTAGTAATGAAGGTGTTAATGCGTGAATGCGTAAATCAGGTAATTAATCGTAATCTTGTACGCCTCGTTGCTGTAGCGCGTCGGGTAGGGTTCAAAGAAGGTATGCTCCCAACCGTCCCCTAAATCGGCATTGTGATTTGCCACCAGCATCACGCGGCCGTCATCGTCCAGGATGGCGTAGACCGCGGGCGGATAATTCGGGTCATCCAGGCTAAAGCCGCCGTTGTAATCCCAGGTTACGGCGCGTCCGGGAATCTGAACCACCTCGTTGATATCAAAAAAGGTATGAAAAAGTTCGTGTCGCGTATCAAGCTTGACCAGCTCACGCTCAGGAAACAGTTTCGCCATCTCATTCTGAAAGTCCTGCAGATGCGCATCCCCCCAGAAATCGTCGAGCAAAACAAACCCTCCCCGAAACATGAACTCCCTCAGCGCCGCAATCTCTTCCGGCTTGAAGTCGGGGCCGCTGTAGATCGATCCGATGGGCACCCGCTTCATGTTCATATACAGGAACGCATGTTCAAACAAACGCGGATCGGTTAAATCCATAAAGTCATAGCTTTTGCTGTTGGCGTCGATATTGGTATACCGCTGCACGCCGCGCAGGAAATTCGACTCTGCGTCGGGATAATCGGTATCCCACCACCCTCCTCGGCCACCGAAGCCACCGCCAAAGCCGCCTCCCCCAAAACCACCACCGCCGCGGCGTCCCCGGCCACCGCCATAATTGGTGTAGCGGCCCCGAATCCAGGTGAATTCGGTTTCGCCGTCTGCCGCCGCTGCGCCGGCATCGTTGAGAAAGGACTCCGCATCGAACTCCAGTGGCAAGGCGGTGTTCTGCGCCTGCACGCCTCCGCTCACGCCTGCGGCGACAAGCCAGGCGACGGCGATGGCTGCCTTGCGTATGTCGCGTGTCTGTCCTCGTGTGCTCATGGCGTCATTTCATCCGGGATCGGGCTTGTCTTTCTTAGGGGGTAGCGTCCACCGCCTGCAACAACACCTGCTGGGCGCGCTGATAGCTGGGAGCGATTTCCAGCGCCGTCAGAATGTTGCGTTTTGCCTCTGCCGCCTGGCCGTTCTTCATATAGGCCTGTGCCAGATTGGTTTTCGCTTCCACCGGATCATTGCGGTCAAGGGTGGCAAGCACTTCGTATTCGCGCACCGCCATCGGATAGTTCTCGGTCTGATCGGCAATCTTCGCGCCGACCTCGTGCACATCCAGCCTGTAGGGGCTCACCGACAGCGCCCTGTTGGTGTAATAGTGCGCCTCCTCGATATTGCCGGCATCAAGCGCAAGACGGGCCAGCAGAACGGCGGAATCGTAATCATGCTGGTGGTTCTGCATCATGATTTTCAGTTGCTCGATGCGCGCCTCCTCATTCCCGAGGCGCTGATAAATCTGGGACAGTACCAGCGGAGGACTTGGATACCCGGAGTAGTCGGGCAGAATCTCGTGGGCGATTTCCAGATGAACCTCGGCCTCTTCGAAGGCCTCCTCCTTGAACAGGACAATGCCCAGCTGCAGATGGGCCTGGAAATCGCGCGGTTGATCCTGCACGCGCTGACGCATGTGCTGCTTCAGTGATGCGTTGTTGTAGAGCTCTGCCATCACGGCGCTGGAGTTTTCGCGTTGTCCGTGACCGTGGGCCGCCCCCTCGTCGGGAGAATCTTCTGTGTGAACGTACACGTTGATTTCCTCGACGCGGCGATCAATCCACGCGCGGAAATCGGCATCGAAGTCTTCCACCGGCATGCCGAACACGGCGCGGAACATCTCCGATTCTTCCTTGATCAGCCCATATTGCTTGATCAGTTCGATCATCTTGTCGAAACCGTATTCCTTGGCGATGAAGTCCACGACCAGATAGGACTGGAAATAGGCGAAACCGAGATCCTCGTTACTGTTGGCGCCGGTGAACCCTTCGTTCAGGCTGGCCACCGGAAGCAGTTTTTCGGCCTTGGCGGCCCGCACCAACTCGATGCCTTGTCGGCGCCCCCATTCGGGACGTGCCTCGTGCTCCTCCCAGACGGAGATTCCCTCCGAAAGCCAGCGGGGCATCCGGTTATTCGTCATCTGCAGCGTGAACACGTGGACAAGTTCATGCCACAAAATTTCCTGCCAATTGGCATCCAAAGTGCCCGGAGAGATTAGCGTCACCACCTTGCCAAAGCAGATCCCGACAAGGGGGCCGATGTCGGGCAGACCGACAGAGCGCACAGCGAAGTCCTCTGTCCGCTCAAACACTTCAATCAGCACCGGAGCCTCCGGTTCAAATCCGTATTTGGCGGTCAAGGTGGTCCAGTTCTCCTCGATCAGGGGCGCCATGTAAGGCCATAGCACCACGGAATCCTCGGGGCTCATGCGCACTTCGAAATGCTCCGTGCGCAGCGTCACGTACTCTTCCAGGGTGTCAAACACCTTGAGCATGTTGGAGGTCATGACATTGAAGGGGTCGTTGTCAAACGCGAGCTCCAGCGCATCGCGACCAGCCTCCTCCTGTCCCAGGCGTATCAGGTTGGTGCCCAGCAAGGTATGTCCCTGCCAGTAGGCGGGGTTTGCGGCAATTGCCTGGCGGGCATAGCCCACCGCTTCCGTGAAGCGATAGTTATTGCCAAACGCTTCGGCAATATCGCCATAGAAATAGGGATTGTTCGGGCTGAACGCATTGACTCGCGCCTCGAGCTCCGCGAACGCGGTGAAGTCTTCCCTCAGGGCTGCCTGTGCTGCTTTAAGACTCAAGGCTTTCAGAGACTCGGGGTTGATCTCCAGCGCGCGGTCTAGAAAGGGCTCTGCCTCTTCCTGACGATCATTGAGCACCAGCAAGGTGCCCAGCGTCTCAAGCGCCTTCACATCATTCGGATTCACGCTCAGGGCGAAGTTCAGGGAGCGTTCGCCACCGTTGATCTTCGCCTGTCCGATCAGCGCCGGTCCGTAGCGGCGATTGATGTCCAGTGCAGCGTTATAGGACTGTTCGGCATCCGGCACATTGAATTTTTCCATGAACAGATCTCCCCACAAAACCTGGGCTTCGAGATTGCGGGGATCCACACGCGTGGCTTCGCTGAACAGGCTGTTGGCATCGTGAAAGCGGTCCAGCAGCCAGCTTGCCAGTGCCACCATGGCAATTTCTTCGGCATCGAACACCAAGCCAGCGTCATAACGGGAAATAGCAGCACTTAGCGGCCCGTTTGCCTCGTCGCGACGCCCTACAAACTGCAGCAGAGATCCGTACTGGACGAGCGCGCGGATGGGGGGAGTTGTATTGCCCGTTACCACCTGTTCAAGAATCCTGAGCGCCTCTGCAGAGCGGCCTACCTGCCGGTAGGTTTCGGCCAGCTGCGTGCTCAGCACAGGGGAGTTCGCATAGTCGCCGATTTCATCTTCCAGCAAGTCAATCGCCAGCTCATAGTCTCCCGTCATGGCATGGGCGCGGGCGATACCAAGAAGGGCGGCCTCTTCCTCAAACCCGTCAACACGCTGAAACAGATCAATCGCTGCAACATAAGACCCTGCCGTCAACAGCGCTTGCGCACGTTGAAGCGGAGGCTCCGTGGAGACGTCGGCATCCTGCGCAAACACACTCACACTTGCCCCGCCCATGAGGCAACACAGGGTCAGAGAGAGGGAAAATTTCTTGGCACGCGCGCGCAGCGGTGCGGGTGTCTTAGGGCATTTCATTGTACTGTCCTGTTTTTCTCGCCAAGTCGATAAGAAGCGTTTCCATTCGGGTCCAGTAATCCTCTTCCAGGTAATTCGCTTTCTGCCCTCGCAGCAAAAAGATGGAGCGTTCCAGATCCTGCATCTGCGCGTGCAGAGCCTTTGCCTCCGCGGAGGTTTTCAGCTCACTCGCACGACTGATGTCGAAATAGGCGATCTCGGCCAGTGCGCCGTCGGACGCACCATTGCCCGGCTCAAGACTGAAAACGCCATCCCCGTTGTCATCCAGCACGGCGCGCTCAGTCGGCAAGCGCCCCTGATCGGAGTACCAGCCCAACACGGACTGGCTGGCGTACAGATAGGTTTCCAGCACCGACACGCGTTGATTCTTATCGCGATCTCCCTGCCGCTGCGACAAGGCCTCAATGAAATACCCTGCAAACATCGGGTCATAACGTTCCGCGCGCGAGCGCGTTGCGGAGAGGACGACGCGTCCACGCGCAGAAAGGTCCGCCGAAAATTCGTAGCTGGCGCTCGTGGTATTGATGATCACGACATCCTGTTGACTGAAGGGTGCCAGCAGGTCGGCAAACTCCTCGCCGGTAATGTCGGGCCCGACGATGTTGAACTTGGCGGACTCGTCCGAACTGGAACCGTGGCCGATCAGCACAATGGTGAGCTGATCCCCTGAGTCGAGTTCTGAGCGCAGACGCACAAACGAGGACTCGATGTCGTCGCGGCGGGAACTCCCGTCGACACGGAAATCCCCTTCGGCAGCGTCCGGACCCTCGTCGAACAGCAGAGTGATGGTGTCGCGCGTATACCCGTAATCCCGCGCCAGGGTGTCATGCAGGGAGGCAGACCATTGCCAGAAGCGCGATCTGATCTCGTCCGAAGCGGCTGCCCCGGCGATGATCAGCACGACCTTCTCGGCGTCCGGTGAATTCCGGAAATACGCGTCCTCCCCGTTGTCGGCAGGAACGCCGGTTTGTGCGCCTGCGCTCGCACAGACGCTGAGCAAGGCGGGCAACAGAACTCCCCGGCAACGGGAAAGAAACGTCTTCAGGTTCATGAGAGCCCCCGGAGTCGACGTGCCATCCAGTCGGCACACAGCAAGAGGACAAGCAGAATCAGAAGGAAGGGGGTGTCCCACAAGTCCTCCTGAATCTCACGGGAATAGGCACTGGGCGTATAGCTGATATCGGTCGCGAGCGTAGAGGTCTGTCCCAGGGAGTAATACCGACCTCCGCTGGCGGCAGCGATGCGCTCCAATAGCGCGGTGTCACGTCCCGCAGACGAAAACTCCCGCAGAGAGGGCGTCACGACAAACGCTGCGGTCTTTTCAGTATCGCTTCGATCGGCTTCTCCTGCCGCACTGGCGACATCCACCAGCAGGGAAAAGACCCCTTCGGTCTGCACTTCAAAACTGCTTCGGTAGACACCATCACGATCCAAATCCCATTCCATCGCATTGTCGATGACGCCACCGTCCGGATCGCTCAAATGCATCCAGACCGATGCGTTGTTGTCGGGCAGATAATTGATGTCGCGCACGGTGGCAGTGACATTGACCTGATCCCCCACATGGTAGAACTCCCGGTCAAATTCCACTGTCACACGCTCAAGGGCCGACACGGCCAGCCAGCGCAACATCTGGCGCCACAGACGCTCGTGGGACTGGTCGCTCGCTGGCATCATCATCTGCCAACGCCACGTACTGGCACTGGTCAGTGACATGCTGCGCCCGCTGCCATAGCGCTGCGTGGCAATGACGGGCAGGCGCTGGTTCTGATAGGCCAGCAGCGGGTGTTCCATCAAGACGGTCGCACCGGGCTTGGCGCGGCCGGTCACATAAACGCCCTGAAGGGGCGGCAACTCGCTCCACAGTCGCGCGTTTTCCGCATCATCGCCACTGAGCCGCAGCAGTTCCGAATATTCACCGGCACTGGTCAACCTCGGCACGAACAGCTCCCCTGTGGGATGTGTTCCGCGGGTGATGCCACCGCGCAGAGTCTGGGGCAGCAAATTCGAGGTCACCAATGTCACTGGCAAAATGTCCGCGAGCACGGTATCGACAAACAGATCGTCCAGCATGCCCGCCACCAGAAGACCACCGCCTCTTTCGGCCACAAAGTCCTGCAGCATGGTCAGCTGGCCATCGGTAAAAAAGTCCTTGTCGATATCTCCCAGAATGATCGCTTCGTATTGATAAAGTTCGTCCATGCGTTCCGGGAATCCGCTGCTGAGCTCCAGCGGCGTCTTGATGCCCTGTCGGTAAAACTTGCCCGGCCCGGTTTGCAGGTAGGTTGCCAGCCGCAGCGTACTGTCATCCTCTATGGCGCGCCGAATGAATTTATACTCGTTGCGTGGATGACCATCGACGTAGAGGATGTCCAAAGGAGGACGGGCGGTGTTGTCGACCAGAAAACTGTACTGATTGTTCTGTAGAACGATTTCGTCTTCCTGTGCCTCGACTTCCAGTCTGTAAACAATGGCCTCCTGACGCTCGGGCGTCAGCTCGATGCTGAAGCGCCGGGTGGAACTGTCCGGACCGAGGACAACCCGCTCCGTGCTCACCACCGCATCGCCATCATGAACCGTCAACGCCACTTCGCGCCCGGCGTAGCCCTCATTCGATAGCGCCACTTCCACGGTAAAAACGGAGCCTTCCAGCACCGTTCTGGCAGCGGCTACATCGACTATGCCGACATCGCGGGGAATATGTTCCTGTCCTGCACCTACCGTGAAAATGGGAATCTGACGAGCGCCGAAGGACTGCGCGCGCGCGACGGGGTCAATGCCCTCGTTGTCCGCGCCGTCCGACAGCAAAAGCACGCCGCCCAGTGCCAAACCGCTGAGTTGCTGGTCAACATAGGCGAGGGCCTGATCGATTGAAGAGGCCGTTCCCGCGGTGCTCAGGCCACTGTCATCCGTCACACGTTGTGTGGCCTTATCAAAGCGAAAGGTGCGGATTTGATAGGTGTCCGACAGGGAATCCAGAAGGCCGTCTGCCTCAAACAACAGGTCCGAGACGGCCCCGGCACGCGTAAGGCCGCCGTCCATGTCGGGGATGCTCATGCTTTGGGAATCGTCGACGAGAACGGCGAGGTAGCTTTCCTGCGGAACGACCTGTTCGGTCGTCACGACCGGCCGCAACAGGCAGACAAACAGCAGCAAGAGGACGGCGCTGCGCAGGGCAACAAGGCTGATTTTCCACGAAGCGCTGAGCGCGCGGGTGGTCTTGCCATACAACAGCCAGACCGCTGCCACCAGACCGATCGCGATCAGTGCTGCGAGCCACGGACTGATGCCATAGGCAAACGAAAATCGCCCCTGTTCAATGGCCTCGATTGCGTGTTGATCGAGAAGAAAATTCATCGTGTGGGAGCCGCGTTGCCTGCCCCGTTATTCTCGGACAGCACACGGTAGTACTCCTCGACAAGGCGTTTGTATTGATCGGGCACATCTTCATCGGAAGAGGCATAGAGTTTTTCATTGATGCGATCCAGTTCGGCCTTGGCACGTAATTCCGCCTCCAGCTCTATGATCGGTTGCAACAGTGCCTCAAACAGTTCGGGTTGATTGAGGAAATCCTCAATGCCCTGCCGTGTAATTTCACTGCGGATAGTGCGCGCATTGCCCAAGGCATTCGAGCCTCCGGTGCCGGGTCGCCCATCACCGCCTCTGCCACCGGTTTGGGCACCGCTCGCCCCTTGCCCGGACGCCTGCTGGTTGCCTCCTTGTTGACCCTGTTGACCCTGCTGGCCTTGTTGACCCTGCTGGTCGGATTGGCCGGGTTGACCCTGTTGACCCTGCTGTCCGGGTTGACCCTGTTGGCCGGGCTGTCCCGGTTGCCGCGTCTGGGCAAGTTGTCCGCGCTGAGCCGCTGTCCGCTCTTCCATCTGCTGCTGCTGTAGCTGCCGCGCCAACTGCTCGGACAATTCCTGCGAACGGGCCAGCTGTTGTCTCATTTCGGCGATGGAGGCATCGCCAGAATCGCCGCTGTTCAGTGCCTGTGCCTGCCGCTGCAAATTCTGCATTTGCTCCAGCAATTCGGCAGCATCCCGGGCCGCCTGCTGAACCGGATCGTGCGCGCGAGGCGAATTGACGTCGTTCATCGCCTGCAGGCTCGCGCTGAGCTCGTCGAGTGAATCGCCAATTTCCTGTTCAATATCCACCGCCAGATTGACCATGCCATTGCTCAGCACCCGGCCGCTGGTATCCATCTGCTCGCGAATGGGGCGAATGGCACGACTGGCCTGCTGTGCTTGAGAAAGAAGTTGCTGATCCTCGTTCTCTCCCCGCGCAATGATGGCTCGCAGCATCTTCTCGATCTCTTCCAGCTCACGACGCTGCTGTTGTTGTGCGGACACCAGCTCCTGCAGTTCCTCACTGTTGCGCGTGGTTTGCCGTGTCTGCCCCAGACCTTGTTCACGATTTGCCGCCTGCAGTGCCTGCTGCAATTCACGCTGTTCCTGGATCAGTTGCTCTCCACGCTGCACCACATTCTGTGCCAATTGATTCACGGAGCTGTTCTGCTGCGCATTCATCTGTCGCTGTTGCTCTCGCAGACTTTCCAGCGCGCGCTGGCTGCGCGCGGCAGCCTGCGCGGGGGATTCTGCCTGTGCCGCCTCTGCCATCTGTAGTGCAGCGCGTTCCAGTTGACTTTGTTCTCCCGTGACCTCGCCGCTTGCCCCGCCGGCTACCTGTGATTGCCCGCTCTGCGACGATTGTCCATTCTGCGCGCCGGGTTGACCTTGCTGACCCTGCTGCCCTTGCTGCCCCTGTTGACCCTGCTGGGATTGTTGTCCCTGCTGGCGCGCAATCTGGCGGGACAGTTGCGCCACTTCCTCGCTCAGTTGCTCCTGCTCGCGTCGCAAACGCTCCAGTTC
Source organism: uncultured Klebsiella sp. (assembly GCA_964538025.1). GTDB lineage: Bacteria > Pseudomonadota > Gammaproteobacteria > Pseudomonadales > Pseudohongiellaceae > UBA5078. The sequence goes on from CAZICZ010000001.1 coordinate 81,124, forward strand.
GCGGCGACGCTGCTCTTCATTCATTTGCTCCAGACGACGTGCGAGATCCCGCTGTGCCCGCGTGAGGCCTTCCTGCCGTCTTGCCAGCTCTTCGAGTTTGTTCGCCTCGGGAGAGGCCTGTCCGCCGCCCCCCGAACGGTTTTGAGGTGTCTCGTAGCGGTTCTCCAGCTGGCCCATTTCCATCTCGAAGAGCTCGCGGAGGTCCTCACGCTCCTGCTGAGCACCACCACCTCCCCCGCCGCCACCGGCCTGTTGGGTGCTGACGTCCGTGCGGTTGATGTCTGCCTCGGCTTTCAGAATAAATTGCAGCGCTACCTGCTCCGGCTTCAGGGCACTGGTCACCTGTTCCTTCTGCAACTCCGCGATAGCCAGGTTCATCTGTTCGATAGCGGATTGCAGGTTCATGACGGCGTTGTCATAACTGTCATCGGAAAAATTGAGGCGCTCGGCAAGACGGTCGATCGACTGTTGCGCACGCGTGGTGGCTTCTGCCTGCGACTCGGCAATGATGCGCACGTCGTTGCCGAACTGGGCGGCATCGGAGATCTGCTGCTGATTACGCAGTTTCCAGGTCGCCGCAATAATGTCTTTCTGCAGGGTCACCAAGGCACTGCTCTCGCCGCCCTGCGCACCGCCCTGACCTCCTCCCTGCTGACCGCCCCCCGCACGTCTGAACTCCTGATCGGTCGGCACCACCTGCAGGAAGTAAATATCGGAGACGACCTCGGCCGGCCCCTTCAGGCCGTTATTGTCGGCGAGCGTCAGGTAATAACTGACGAAGTCGCCGGGTGACACATTCAGGTCTTCGAGGTAGAGCATTTCGTTGCCATCGATAGCACGGGTTTGCTCCGGAGGCAGGAAGTCGACCGCCACTTCATCACTCCCCACCACGTTGTAATGCAGTGCGAACTGGCTAAGCCCATAGTCGTCGCTGGCCTCGACGGACAACACAACCTCTTCCAGTGGCATCACATCCTGATCGCGCCCCGGGCTCTTGAGCGCCAACTCGGGCGGCTGATCGGGGATGGCGCGAATGTAATAATCCAGCGGATCCTGACTCTGCAGGTTTTCGGTATCCGTTGCGGTGATGCGATAGACACCATCGCCAGTCACCGTCAGGCGGGCACTCCCTGTGCTGCCATCGATGGTCAGCGGAATGGCGGAGTACACGCCGGCGTCCTGAAACTCCACCGTGGCCTGCGCAATCGCCTTGTTGAAGGTCACCAGCAGCTCGACCTCGGTACCCTCCGGCACCAACATGTCACCACCGTCCTCTTCGCGGTTATTTTCGATACCGGTATACGCGGGATAGCGGAAATCGACATCGATCTTTTCCACCTTGGGCAAATCATACAGGCTGATACGGTATTGCTCGGATCGCTGCTCGCCGTTCTGCACAAAGTTGACGTAATAAACGACATCTTCCTGCACGGAGGGCATAAAGTAGCTATAGGTTGCGCTGTCGCTCCCGGCGGCATCTTGCGGCATCGGGAAATCGCGCCAGTTCACATTGTCCGTCTGCACACGCAGGGAGATTTCGCTGGGGGTGGCATTTGTCACGCGGGCGACGATCGTTGCCGCGTTGCCCCGTTGCATCGCGATGTCACCGGGCTCGACGGAAATGAGAATTTCCTTGGGGGCCTCTTGCACGGCCACAGCGGGTTCCGGGGCGATCCCGAACGGCCAGAACAGGCGGCCTGCCGCTCCCTGCAAGAGATCGGAAAGTGCAAGCGTGACAACTGCGACACTGACAAAGGCCAGCGCAACGGCCAGAGACGCGACAGAGTTTCGGTAGTCCACGACATCGTCAACACGCGTGCGTTGTTCCTGCACATGCGCCTGGGCATCCACCCATAGCTGCCGCACAAATTGGGCAGACACACCGCGGTCTCCGGCGTCTTGCCCGTCTGCGGAAAACTCCAGCGAGGTTAAAAGGCGTTGTTCGAGATCGGGAATTTTGCCTTCGACAAAATGCGCGAGCGACTGGTCATCTGAGCGCATTTGGCGGACACGCATCAGCACGTAGGCAACGGCACCTCCCCCTCCGAGCACGAGCGTCGCAAAAAGGAAAAAGTCACCGCCACGGCCGGGTGCCCACCACGCTTCAAGCGCACTGAGTCCGAGGACAAACAGGATAAACGCGGAAAGAGCAATACTGACGTGCTGAAGGACGGCCATCCGGGTGCGACGGCGGCGGATGGTCTTGAGGGTCTGGCGTAAATTTTCAAGCGTTGGAGAAGTCATAAAGAGTCTTCTTACCTGTGCAGATGAGAAAAGCGACGCGACCGAAAGGGTGTCTCACTGCTTGTTTTTCTTATGTCCGCAGACCAGCCAAAGAGTCGTGCAGTGCGACCAACTATCCCATTAACCCGCGAACAAAAGCAAGCGAATCTGCCCCGGTAAAACGCTCGTCTGGGCCACTGGCATCGCCCGTTGCAGGAATCCCGTTAGCCCGTTTTGAAGAGCAAAGATGTGCTGCAAAAACCAAGACCGCAGGAGCCTGACAAGTCTTCCCGTAGAAGAAGGAAACACACCGTCGGCGCAGGATCAGTGCTGCGTCGACGGGCTGGAAGCATGGCGAACAACGCGTCCGGCCATGGAGAGAAAGGAGAACTAACTGCTGGCGCGCTGACGGTCAGCATTCACCTGCGCGATCGAGGGGAGGCTGCCAAGAAACTCGAGACGGCTCCTGACACCCGGCACTTCTTTATAGGCATCCCACCCCAAGGACAGCTTGGCCATGCGAGTCATCGCCGTCATCGTGAAATAGTAGAAGACATCGGCAAGGGTCAGAGAGTCACCGTAGGTATACTGGCCTCCCTTATCGAGCCGGGCATAGGCCGCAAGCCCTTTGGTCAGTTGCGTGCGCACATCCGCCTTCAGGGCCTCATCTGCCGGCCTGCCAAAAAACGCATCACCGTAGAGACGCCGCGCTGACAACTCGATATAGAGTTCCAGGTAGTGGATCAGCTCGCGCACCTGTGCTCTGGCGAAGGGGTTCTCAGGCAGGAGGGAAGGCCCCTGCCCCAGGTCTTCGAGATACTCCATGATCACGCTCGTTTCCGTCAGAAACCCTTCCGGGGTTTCCAGGCAGGGCACCTTGCCCATAGGACTGCGCGCCAGGTACTCGGGGGTCTGGGACGGTCGGGTGTCAACTGCTTCAAAGGGGATGCCCTTTTCCAGCAGAACCGTTTTGACCATGTTGTAGTAATTGCTGACAGGAAAGCCGTGGAGTCTGAGCATGGGTATCCTCCTTTGCTCATGCGGGTGAAGGCGTCTGTGCACGTATACCGCGCAGCTGATGCTTGAGAACCTTGCCTGATGGCGCCGTCGGAAGAGCGTCCATCAGTTCGATGCGCGACGGGCGCTTGTAGGGCGATAGGAGCGGCTTGAGAAAGGCCTGCAGCTCGGCAATATCGAGACGACACCCCGACTTTGCCTGCGCGTAAGCGATCACCAGTTCATTGCCCTGCTCCACTTCTCCGACAACCGCACACAGCAGCACATCCGGATGCTTGGCGATGGCGGCCTCCACCTCGGGGGGATAGACGTTAAAGCCGGAGTGAATGATCAGCTCCTTGCTGCGACCGGCAATGTGCAGATTGCCCTGTTCATCCTCGCGCACCAGATCGCCGGTGTTCAAAAACCCTTCTGCATCGATCGCTTGCGCAGTGGCTGCGTCATTGCGGTAGTACCCCCGCATGACATTGGGACCCTTCACGTGCAACTCGCCGACGTCACCCGGCGTCACCGGTGCCCCGTGCGAATCCACGATACGAATCTGCATCCCGGGCAGTGGACGCCCGACGCTGCACGAGTCCAGTTTTTCATTCCAGCGCACCTGACAGATCGTGGGGCCGCTCTCTGTCATGCCATAGGCATTAAGCAGGGTAAGGCCGAACAGCGCCTCGGTATCGCGCTTGATGGTGGGGTCTAAAGGCGCACCGCCGGCATAGAGAAAACGCAGCCTCGGCATGTCTTTCTGGCTCAGACCATGACTGCGGGCGTATTCGATAAAGCGGGCGAACATGGTGGGAACGCCGAACATGCCGGTAATCTTCAGCGTACGGAAATGCTGCAGACAGGTTGCCGCATCGAAGCGGTCCGACAACACCAGCTCCGCGCCACGAAAGAGCGTGGCGAGAAAGACGGCAGAAAGACCAAAAATATGCGAAATCGGCAACACACAATAAATGCGGTCATGGCGGTCCATGCCGCGCAGCACGCTGGTAATCGCCGCCACGAAGAGCATGTTGCGATGGCTTAGCATCACGCCTTTGGGGTCCCCGGTGGTGCCCGTGGTATAGATCATGACGCAGACGCGATCGCCGATCGCCACGCCCGCGTGGGAGAGCGGCTCCGATGCCGGATTCACTGACACGCCAATCGGTGCCCCATGCTGGGTGAGGTGCCGGATGTCGGGCTCCTGCTGCCACTGCTGCCAGTGCCCGGCTGCGGCGCTGGAGTCCAAAAAACAGGCCGTAACACGGGGGGCGCAATGCGCCCGAATGCGGGCAATCTCTAGCGCCGTAAGACGTGCATTGACGACCACCGCTATCGCATCCAACGCGCTAAGGGCCAATATCCAGACCAGCACGGTGACCCCGTTTTCATTGATCAGCAGCACCCTGTCACCCGCACCAACGCCAAGGGACTGCAGGTCGCGCTGACACTCGGCGACACGCTGGGCGAGCTGCCGAAAACTGCAGTGTTGCCCCAGATGATCGCGCAAGGCCGGCGCATCAGGGGTCTCCTGGCACCACCGTGTGAGAGGGTCATTGATGCGGTCGGGCAAGGAATCCACCAGCTGTTCGACAGATTGACCGAGCATGGCGAGATCGTTAGATTGCGGATTTTCCTGCATGAATATTTCCACTATGAAAGCATTGCTTCTGTCGGCCTATGACGCACAAAGTCATCGCGTCTGGCGTACCACGCTGCGAGCCATGTTTCCGGAGATCGACTGGACTGAACTGACGTTACCCCCCCGCTATTTCCCTTGGCGCGTCCGGGGCAACAGTATGACGTGGGCATTTAATCACCGCGCACAGCTGACTGACAACTATGATTTCCTGCTGTGCACCTCCATGACAGACCTTTCGGCACTGCGGGGTTTCGTGCCCTCCCTCGGACAGATTCCTACCGCGGTGTATTTTCACGAAAACCAATTTGCCTACCCTGAAAATCCGTCCCCGGCTGCGCTTCGACTGAACCCGATCGAGCCACAAATGCTCAGTATCTATACCGCACTGTGTGCAGACAGGCTCGTGTTCAACAGCGACTATAATCGGCGCAGTTTTATCGCCGGCGCGCGGCGTCTTCTTGCCAAACTCCCTGATCACGTTCCTTCTGACGTCATCACCCTGCTTGATCGCGGGAGCGTGATTCCGGTGCCGCTGGATGATGCCCTGTTTTCGCGCTTGCCCATGGCACCAGCACCGGATCCTTCCCTGCTTGAGATTGTGTGGAATCACCGCTGGGAGTACGACAAAGGGCCGGCCCTTCTGCTGGCCATCGTGCAGGAAATCAGGGCGCGAGGGCTGCGATGTCGCCTGCATCTTCTGGGACAGCAGTTTCGGGAAACACCGCGGGCATTCATCGAGGCGCAGGAGATTCTGGCCGCCCATGCCACGGCGATGGGGATGCCCGCCGGACAGGTGGGCTACGTGGAGGATCCGTCAGAATACCGTCAGCGGCTGAGCGCTGCGGACGTGGTGATGAGTACTGCAGAGCATGACTTTCAGGGCTTGGCCCTGCTGGAATCGATGGCTCTGGGCTGCACCCCACTCGCGCCGGCGCGGCTCGTGTACCCCGAGTATCTCCCGCAGCACTGTCTGTATGAGGGCGCCGATCTCGTACAGGAGGCACTGGCAGCGGTCGACCGGCTGGAACGTTGGGCGGTCTGCAAGCGGGAGGGAAACCCTCTGCCACAGGTGTCGGCACAGGCCTTTTCTTCTCACACGTTGACTCCCGCCTACCGCGCCCTGTTCGAGGAGCTGTGCCTCACGAAAAGCCGTCCGCCATGACGGAAAACCCCTTGTGCAGGCGCTTGCATCGAGGCTAAAGTCTGGCCATCACACGGGGACGCTTCCTGTCCCCGTTCCACCGACGCCGGGAGTCGACATGTCGCCGTTACGCCACACCCTTTTCGCCCTTGGCGCCTTTGCAGCCGCCATGACCTTTGCGCAGGAACAGACACCGGAGCCTGCGGCCGCGCAGGATGACGCGGCGTTCCGCACATGGCTGGAAGTGTTCCGCACGGACGCCATTTCCCGCGGCATTCGCGCCGACACTCTCGACGCCATCCTGCCGACGATCGAACAGCAGCGTCGCGTGATCGAGGCGGATCGCAATCAGGCAGAATTTGTCCAGACCTACGCCAATTATCTTGAGCGCGTCAGCGAGCGGCGCATTCAGATGGGAAAAGACCTCTTTGAGCAGCAGGGCGACATGATTGCCCAGGCTGCCAGCGCCTATGGCGTCCAACCGCGGTTTGTCGCGGCGATACTCGGTATGGAGAGCAACTACGGCACCTTCCCCATCACGGAACCTCTGTTCAACGTGCTTGCGACCCTCGCGTTCGACGCGCGCCGCGGTGACCAGTTCCGCAACGAACTTTTCGCCGCCTTTGAAATCGTCGACAAGGGCTATGCCTCGCCCGAAGAAATGAAGAGTTCCTGGGCGGGGGCCATCGGGGCACCCCAATTCATGCCGGGCAGTTACCTCCGCCTGGCCGTCGATCAAGACGGTGACGGCAAGCGCAACCTGTGGGAAATGGGGCCGGACGTTATCGGGTCGGTCGCCAATTACCTGAAATCCACAGGATGGCAGGACAACCAGACGTGGGGGCGTGTTGTCAGTCTGCCTCCGGGGGGAGAACAGTCACTGCCCGCGCCGCAAAACACCGGCCTGTCTCCCGATGCCACGTGCAGACGCTATACCACCATGGGGGTCTGGCGTGACCTGAACGACTGGCAGGAGCTGGGAGTGCGCAAGGCAGACGGCAGTGACCTGCCCACGCGTCCTCTGGCAGCGGCACTGATTATCGGGGATGAAGGCGATGACAAAGGCTATCTGGTGTATCGCAACTTTTGTTCCTTGCTGCGCTACAACCCTTCCTTTAAATATGCGCTGGGCGTCAGCCTGCTGTCTGATGCCATTGCCGGCATAGAGAACTGAATCAGGCGCCTGTATTCGCTTCGGGGCTCACGGGCTCAAGAACGGGGAAGACGACTGTCTGACCAATCTGGACCTGGCGAAAATTCAGGTCGGGGTTGTATTGGCGCAACAGCCACATGGGCACAGCATACTTGCGGCGCGCCAGGTTGGCGATGTTGTCGTTGGGCGCCACCTTGTATTCATCGACGTTTTCAATGCGATATTGACGGAAAAACGCCTGCTGCTCCTCAAGGTGAAACTGACGTCGCTTCAATTCAAACTCCGCAACACCCACCTTGGAAAAATCCAGCACCAAGCGGTTGCCGATCACCACAGTCTGGTTTCGGCCCATTTTGTTCAGAGAACGCAGATCAGTGCTGCTGACATTCAACCACTGTGCGTAGTGGCTCAGGGTTTCTGATGCCTGAATCTCGATGGAATGATTTTCGGCGACACTGTAATCCGACGGATCGGCCGCCAGGTCGCTGATGGCCTGCTCACTCTGTGCCTCCACACTGGCAGTTGAGGCTTCCGCCAGCGCCAGTTCCTCGGCGTCTTCAACGACAGACCCTTGCTCGAACGGCAGGTCCGAAGCCTCCAGAGGCGGAATCAATTCTTCCAGCAACGCCAGCGAAACCGGGGCCTCCTGATCAGGTGGCACCACCGCAGCCGGGGGCGTGGGCGGCGTACTCTCCTGTTGCGCGACATACACCACGGGTTGCGCCGCCGAGGGGGTGGTTCCCGGCAGTTTCAGTTCTTGCCCCGGGTAGATGAGGTCGGGATGGTCGATGTTGTTGGCTTGCAGCAGACTGCGCTCGGTGACATCAAAGCGGCGGGCGATTGTCGAGAGGGTATCGCCCCGGCGAACGGTATAGCTGTCTCTGCTGCGGGGGGCCGATGTCGCCGCTGGCAGGACGCCCGATTGCTGTGCTGCGGCAGCAATCTGAGCGGAAGTCTCCCCGGTCGTAGCCGCCGTGTCCTGGGGCAACAAGAGGCGCTGACCGATCGAGATTCGGTGACTGTTGTTGATCTGATTGAGCGCACTGAGTTGTGCCACCGAGGTCTTGAAGCGCCGCGCGATGGCCGAAAGGCTGTCCCCCTTTTGCACGACGTATGCGATGTCGGGCGTCTGTATCGGGAAGCGTTGATCGGCGGGAATCGCTGCGAGCAGAGTATCTATCGGCGCATGCAACTGCTGCCGCTGTACTTTGACCACAAAGCCCTTGGGGATGCGCTTGCCGCCCTCCCACACCACGGGCCGCAGCGCGGGGTTGTCAAACCTGAGGTGTTCGAGAGTCACCCCCAGCGCATCGGCCAAGGTTTGCGCCTCGATGTAATCATCCAGCTCAAACTCGACGTATTGCGGACTGGGGTCCAGCTGCAACACGCCAAACAGCGTCTGCGCCTGTCGCTCGACATCCAGCACCGCCAAAAATTGCGGGTAGAAATTACGCGAGGCAAACCCGAAACTGGGCCCCTTGTAATGGGCGATAATATCTTCAATCCGGTTACTGCCGGTTTCTCTGACAGCGCGGCTCATCCCGCCGGTGCCATGATTGTAGGCGGTCAGGGCGAGTGGCCACGTGCCCAGAATGCGGTAGTTGTACTCCAGCAGGCTCATCGCCGCGTAGGTCGCGGTGTAGGGGTCCATGCGCTCGTCCACAATGTGGTCAATGCGCATGAAGCGTTGTCCTGTGGCACGCATGAACTGCCACATGCCGGCAGCGGCGACGCTCGAATAGGCGCCGGGATGAAACGAAGATTCCACGTGGGGCAAAGCGCCGAGTTCGATGGGCAGATTTTTGGCGCGCACAACGCTGTTGATGTGATCGCGATAGGCCCCTGAACGGATCAGGCCTTCCACAAACCGGTCGGACTGCCCGAGCTGAAAGCGCACATTGTTGGCGGCGTTGCTCAGGGTCTGGTTGGCGACGTCACTCGGCCACAGGGCCAGAATGCGCCGTTCGAATTCTGTCAGCCCAGTGCGCTTTCCAGACCCGAGGACCTTCAGTGCGTCCTGTATCTGGGTTCGCTGTCGCTCGATTTCGGGGCGATCGTATGCGACGCGTTGATAGACAATCGCGAGATCATTGGCGTCGTGAAGAAATCCACTCTCGGTGTCCACCTCGGTATAGACACGTGTCCAGAACCGGATGGCAGGCTCAAGTGCCGCCGGTCGCGGCAAATCCTCTGCCAGCGCCGCGACACTGACCAGGCAGAGCAGGCACATCATCAGGCTTCGGCGCAGGGATAAAAGGGACACTGACTTCTTAACCTCTTGGTCGGGCAAGGGGCCATTCTGGCCGAGGGTGCCTGGCGGTTTTTCGGTGGGTCGGGCCCTATACTAATGGAGGCGCAAGGATTGTCAAAGCAATATACCGGGGCCTCAGAACGCCGATTTCACTGCCCCTGCAATTCCTCTATACTGCCTGCCCTTTGCCCCGATAAGCCCTTACGATGAACCAGAACAAGAAGCTGGCGCAGGCCAGTCTGGACAGTCTCTACCGCATCTTCACCGTGCCCGAGGCGCCCGATTCGACACTGGGCAAAATCGATCAGTCGATCTCCCAGAATCTTGCCGGCTTCCTGCAGGAACACATCGTTGCGTCCGAGCGCGATCTTGCGTTGATCGAGCAAGATTTCTCGAATCCGTTTATTCCGCAGGACCCCAGTTTCGTTTCCGATCAGATCGAGTTTCTGCTGGAAAAACTCGTCGCACAGTCGGTGCACATCGCGTCACCCAGTTTCGTCGGACACATGGCCTCGGCCCTGCCCTACTTCATGCTGCCGCTGTCGCGCATCATGACGGCGCTTAACCAGAACCTGGTCAAGGTTGAAACCTCGAAAGCCTTCACCCCGCTGGAACGTCAGGTTATCGGGATGCTTCATCACCTGATCTACGAACAGGACGCCGACTTCTACACCACCTGGATGCACGACCCCACCCACGCGATTGGCAGTTTCTGCTCGGGAGGAACCATTGCCAACCTCACGGCGCTGTGGGCGGCGCGCAATAGCCTGTTCCCTGCCAGCTCCACCTTCGCCGGGCTGGCACAGGAGGGACTTGCCGCCGGTCTCAACCATTTCGGCTACCGCTCCCTTGCCATTCTGGTGTCCGAACGCGGTCATTACTCGCTCGGCAAGGCCGCCGATATTCTGGGCATCGGGCGTCGCAACCTGATTGCCATCGAGACCGATGCTCATCATCGCGTGCGCACCGATCTTCTCGAGTCGCGCTGCGATCAGCTGCGCAAAGAGGGCGTCAAGGTCATGGCGATAGTCGGAGTTGCAGGTTCCTCCGAAACCGGCAGCATCGACCCGCTCGCCGCGATGGCGGATATCGCGCAGGCCCGCGGCATTCATTTCCACGTGGATTCTGCCTGGGGTGGACCAACCCTGTTCTCGCGTACCCATCGCCATCTGCTTGCGGGAATTGAACGCGCCGACTCAGTGACCATCGATGCACACAAACAACTTTACGTGCCCATGGGAGCAGGGCTGTGTGTCTTCAGACGCCCGGAAACGCTGGCCAGTGTCGAGCATCATGCGGAATACATCATCCGCAAGGGGTCCAAGGACCTGGGCAGTCACAGTGTGGAGGGGTCACGTCCGGGGATGGCAATTCTGGTGCATGCGGGGCTTCACATCATTGCGCGCAGTGGCTATGAACTGTTGATCGACGAGGGCATTGCCAAAGCCAAGGCCTTCGCCAGCATGATTGAAGAAACTCCCGATTTCGAACTGATTTCCGCGCCAGAGCTGAATATTCTGACGTACCGCTATGTGCCCGAAGTGGCATGGAAAGGGCTGTGCAGTGAGGATGCCGAGATCCGACAGGCAACGAATGCCAAGATTAATCGCCTGACCAAACGCATCCAGAAAGCGCAACGGGAGCACGGCCGCTCATTTGTATCGCGGACGCAATTGACGCCGTCGCAGCATGACCGAGCGCCGGTCGTGGTGTTTCGTGTGGTGTTGGCGAACCCCCTGACCAGTCTGGAAAACCTGCGGGAAATTCTTGAGGAACAGCGGGATATTGCTCAGCACCCCGACCTGCAGCAAGAGATCGCTGCCCTGTGGGGCGCTGCGCAATAGCGCATGCCTTTAGGGCATGGAATCGACGGCGCCTTCTTTCACTGGGGTCATGAGATCTTCTTTCGTGACCTTCATGCTAAGCAGCAGGCTGGAGGCAATATAGATCGAAGAGTAGGTACCCACCACGATGCCCAGTGTCAGGGCGATCGCAAATCCCTTAATCGATTCCCCTCCCATGAGCAGCATGGCGATCACGACGAGCTGGGTTGTTCCTGCGGTAATGATGGTACGGCTGAGAGTCTGACTCAGTGAAAGATTGATCAGCTCATACGGTGTGCCTTTGCGCATCAATCGGAAATTCTCTCGAATGCGGTCGAACACCACGATAGTGTCGTTGATTGAGTAGCCGATGATGGCAAGCAGTGCCGCCAACACCGTAAGATCAAATTGCAGCCCGAAGAGCGAGAAGAAGCCGAGGGTGATGATGACGTCGTGAAACAACGCAATGACCGACGCCAGTGCGAATTTTGACTGGAAGCGAATCGCCACATAGATCATGACGATTCCCAGCGCTACGAGCAGGCCCATGCCTCCGCTCTCTGCCAGTTCCTCGCCGACGCGCGGGCCGACAAACTCAAGACGGTTCAGCGTCAAGTCTATCGAATCCCCGGCGCGCAGTGCCGACAGGATGTCATCGCCCAGGGATACCAGGGCATCCGCCATTTCAGCTTCACTGACATTCTCATCGACCGGCAATCGAATCAGGACGTCCTGATCGGACCCGAATGCTACGACCTGCGCATCTTCATAGCCTGCGGAACGCAAGCGGTTATTGACGTCGCTGACGGCCACGGGTTGTGGATAGCCAACTTCTACCAGTGTCCCCGCCGTAAAATCGAGCCCGAACTGCAACGAGTTGAAAATCAGGGAGCCGATTGAGATCACGATGACCGTCGCGGAAGTGATTCCGAACACTTTCGCGTACTTCATGAAATCGAACTGTCTGACAGTCATTGTGGTCGCCATACCCTACTCCTGCACCTGCCTGAGAGATTGCGAACGCTCGCCGTCAGGGCGAAGCGTCCTTATGCAAATTTTCCGATTGAAAGTTCTTTGACCGTGCGGCCGCCGTAAATCAGGTTCACCAATGCGCGCGTCACGATAATGGCAGTGAACATGGACGTTGCGATGCCGATCATTAATGTCACGGCGAAGCCTTTGACGGGCCCTGTTCCAATGGAGAACAGCACGATGCCTACCAGCAGCGTCGTGACGTTGGCGTCTACGATCGTGCTGAACGCGTTATCAAACCCTGCCTTGATGGCTCCCTGCGGCGAAAGCCCCGATGCCAGCTCTTCCCGAATGCGGGTAAAGATGAGCACATTGGCATCCACGGCCATCCCCACGATCAGCACGATGCCGAAGATGCCGGGCAGTGTGAGGGTGGCCGAAATGATCGACATGATGGCGATCAGCATCAGCACATTGACCGCCAGCGCAATATTGGCAAGCAGACCGAACAGGCGGTAGTAGAACACCATGAACACCAGCACCAATCCGAAGCCGAGGTATACCGCCTGAGTGCCCTGCTTGATGTTTTCAGCACCCAGACTGGGGCCGAGGGTACGCTCTTCCACAAAATACATGGGCGCAGCAAGCGCCCCGGAGCGAATCAGAAGAGAGAGCTCATTGGCCTCGGTGGTCGTCAGACCGGTGATGACAAACTCGCGACCCAGGGCTGCACGAATCGTGGCGTGGCTGATCAGCCGCTTCTCTTCATAGGTTTCCTGCTGCTCTCGCATTTCCCCGTCCGGACCGGGGACGAAGGTGCTTCGCGTTTTGGTTTCACTGAGCACGATGTCCATCAGCTTGCCGATGTTCTCGCGGGTGACGCGACTGAACTGCTCGCCTCCCTGCGCGTCGAGATTGATCACGACCTGCGGCAACCCCTGTTGATCGAGTGCAGAACGCACATTGCTGACTCGGTCTCCCTGCAGGATGACATCGTTGCTGACGTCGATAAGCATGCCCTGATATTCGTAGGTGGTGTACGAGGTGGAAGGCGCCCCTGGCGCAGCTTCCAGATGGAATTGCAGGGTCGCGATACGTTGCAGCACACGCTTGGCCTGCGCCGTGTCCTGCACACCTGGCAGCTCGACCACGATGCGATTGGCACCCTGCTGTTGAACAACCGGTTCAGAAACCCCCAGAGAGTCCACACGATTCAGAATGGTCGTTTTGTTGGCGGCGATTGTGTCGCGCTGCAACTGCAGAATGTCGGCTTCAGTCAGACTGAGCTCAAGAATAAAAGCGCCCTCCTGCTCGCGGTTGACGGGCTGCAGATCGGCAAAATTATCCCGAATAAGGGCGCGCGCCTCGGAGCGGGTCGATTCATCTTCAAATCGCGCAACGATCAGATTGGGATTTTCAAGGCTTAAGGAGCGTGAACGGATGCGTTCACTGCGCAGCAATTGACGAATGGTGCTGACATTGTTTTCCATGCGTCGCTGCAGTGCCGCGTCCATGTCCACTTCCATCAGGAAATGCACGCCACCCTGCAGATCAAGCCCGAGACTCATTTTCCCTGCATTGATCGCCTGCAACCACCCGGGCGTCGTGGGCGCCAGATTCAGCGCGCTGAAGTAACCGCTGCCCAAAGTGCGCTCGATGACGGTCTTGCCACGCAACTGATCTTCGAGATTGCGGAATCGCACCAGCCCGGTGCGTCCGTCGACGACCTCACCAAAATACTCGATACCTTCTGCACGCAGCGCATCGGTGATGGTCCCGATTTCAAATTCGGTAATGTCCTGACTTTCATGGCTGATCTGCACCGCGGGATCATCGGGATACAGGTTGGGCGCCGAGTAGATGGCCGCCATCAGCACGACAAATACGACGAGCAGGTTTTTCCAGAGCGGGAATTTGTTCAGCATCGGTCTAGACTCTTTGTCAGCGGCGACTCAGGCGCCGTTGTGGCGCATTACTGAATGGACTTCATGGTGCCTTTGGGCAGGGCTGCCGCCACGGAGGCCTTCTGCATGCACAACTCCACCCCTTCCGCGACCTGCAGCGTGACATAGTCATCCGTTACCTTGGTGACCTTGCCAATCAACCCGCCGCTGGTCAGCACTTCGTCACCCTTGGACAGTGCAGATACCAGATCACGATGTTCTTTGGCGCGTTTGGATTGCGGGCGCCAGAGAATGAAATAGAACAGCACAAACATGCCCCCAATGAAGATCAGATTGAAGGTTACGCTCTGCTGCGGTGCTCCGTCCTGTGCGTAGGCGGCACTGATGAAAAAGTCCATGCGAGTACTCTCTTGGTAGTGTTGTGCTTGGTCGTGTTGTGCTTGTGGAATCCTTACGTGGGGCCGGGGGTGGCGAATTCAAGCGCAATGCCGGCAATCGGAAGGCGGCGAAAGCCTAGTCAGCCTCCGGATCTGAAGGCGCCTGACTCCTGTAGTAGCCCTCGATAAAGGCGCTCAATCTACCCTGTTCTATAGCCTGACGCAAACCTCGCATCAGTTTTTGGTAGTAGTGCAAATTGTGAATCGTGTTGAGCTGCGCCCCCAGCATTTCCTTGCATTTATCAAGGTGATGCAGGTAGGCGCGACTGAAATGCCGACAGGTATAACAGTCGCAATTCGGGTCCAGAGGACCGGTGTCGTCGCGGTAGCGCGCATTGCGTAAACGGACCAGACCGGTGCTCGTGAAAAGATGGGCATTGCGGGCGTTTCGTGTGGGCATCACGCAGTCGAACATGTCTATGCCGCGCCGGACCGCCTCGATAATGTCCTCGGGTGTCCCTACCCCCATCAAATAACGAGGCTTGTCGGCCGGCATGCGGTCGGCAATCAGGTCCAGCACCTTGATCATCTCCTCCTTGGGCTCTCCGACTGACAATCCGCCGATGGCATAGCCATCAAAGGACATCGCGGTGAGAGCCTGCAGGGATTGCTCGCGCAGGTCCGGATACATCCCGCCCTGGACAATCCCGAACAGCGCTGACTCATGGTCGCCATGGGCCTCCTTGCATCGCAACGCCCAGCGCAGCGACAGTGCCATGGACGCTTCCGCGTCCTGATGGCTCACAGGATAGGGTGTGCATTCATCGAACTGCATGATGATGTCGGCACCGAGCTCCTGCTGCACCTTGATTGCCGATTCCGGCCCCAGAAACACCTGGGCACCATCCACCGGCGAACGAAACCGCACGCCCTCTTCCGAAATCTTGCGCATCTCTCCCAAACTGAAGACCTGAAACCCGCCGGAATCTGTCAGGATCGGGCGGTCCCAGCCCATAAACCCATGCAATCCGCCGTGTTTGCGCACGATCTCGGTCCCCGGCCGCAGCATGAGGTGAAAGGTGTTGCCCAGGAGTATCTCGGCCCCGGTGTCCCTTACCTGTTCCGGGGTCATTCCCTTGACGGTGCCATACGTGCCTACCGGCATGAAGGCGGGCGTTTGCACCTCGCCGCGCGCGAAGGAGAGAGTGGCGCGACGCGCGACGCCGTCTTTGTGCTGAAGGGTAAATTTCATTCGGGACACCTTGCGGATCAGTGCTCACGCGTCGCGTGAAAGTGGAGGTCCGGCCAGCGCTCTTCCATGAGCGCCAGGTTGACCCGTGTGGGGGCCAGATAGGTCAGGTAATCACCGCCGTCGATGGCGATATTGTCATAGGCTTTTTTGCGGAATTCCTCGAGCTTCAGCTTGTCCTTGCTGGTCACCCAACGGGCGCTGTAAATGCTGACGGGCTCGTAGACGCAGTCGACTTTGTATTCGTCGAGCAAGCGGTAGGCCACCACCTCGAACTGCAACACCCCGACCGCCCCGACGATGAGGTCATTGTTCTTGACTGGCATAAAGACCTGCACGGAGCCTTCCTCCGACAACTGCTTGAGCCCTTTCTGCAGCTGCTTCATTTTCAGCGGGTCCTTCAGACGGATGCGCTTGAACAACTCGGGTGCGAAATGGGGGATGCCGGTGAACTGGAGCAGTTCCCCCTCTGTGAAAGTGTCACCAATCTGAATCGTTCCATGGTTGTGAAAGCCGAGGATATCGCCGGAAACGGCTTCCTCGGCTTGCTCCCGTTCGCCTGCGAGAAAAGTGACAGCATCGCTCACCCGGACTTCCTTCTCGAGGCGGGTATGGGTCAGTTTCATGCCGCGGGTATACGCACCAGAGCACACGCGCAGAAACGCCACGCGGTCGCGATGGTTCGGGTCCATGTTGGCCTGGATCTTAAACACGAAGGCAGAGAACTTTTCTTCCTCGGGGGACACCGAACGGGTCAGGGTGTCGCGCGCGCGGGGAGGAGGCGCCCATTCCACAAACTGGTCGAGCATTTCACGGACCCCGAAGTTTCCCAGCGCCGTCCCGAAATACACGGGCGTCATGCGCCCTTGCCGGTATTCTTCTAGATCGAACAGGTTGCTGGCCCCTTTGACCAGCTCAATCTCAGTCTGCACGTCCTCCGCGTAGGCCCCGAGCAGCGCCTTGGCTTCCGGACTGCCAAGTCCGGCAATGCGAACGTCATAGGACAGGCGATCGCCCTGTCCGTGCTGATAGACATGAATCGTGTCGGTATACAGGTTGTAGACGCCCTTGAATTCCTTTCCCATGCCGATAGGCCAGTTGATGGGCGCGCAACGAATTTTCAGCACCGTTTCGATTTCATCGAGAATTTCGATGGGGTCACGGGTATCGCGGTCAAGCTTGTTCACAAACGTGAAAATGGGCGTATCGCGCAGGCGACAAACCTCCATCAGTTTGATCGTGCGCTCTTCAACGCCTTTTGCCCCATCCACCACCATGAGGGCGGAATCCACGGCCGTCAGCACGCGATAGGTGTCTTCCGAGAAATCTTCGTGACCGGGAGTGTCCAGCAGATTGACCACACGGTCGAGATAGGGAAATTGCATCACTGAGGAGGTGACCGAGATCCCTCTTTCCTGCTCCATGCTCATCCAGTCGGAAGTCGCGTGACGATCCGATTTCTTGCCTTTAACCGTGCCAGCCTTCTGGATCAATTTGCCAAGCAGCAGCAATTTTTCCGTGATCGTGGTCTTCCCTGCGTCAGGGTGAGAGATGATCGCGAATGTCCGGCGGCGATGGATATCGGCGACGAGTGCGCTTTGGTTCATGGAAACGTCCTGTGTGCGGCCGCTGTGCCTTTGGGGCGGCCTTGTTCTCTGGCGCGTAACGTCGGGATGTAACGCGAAAAAGCGCGGATTATACCTGCGCGGGGGAATGCTGCCCAGCAGGGCAGCGAGTCGGATCTACACTAATGCACGGTGGCGGACACGGGACGTCCGGTTGTGGCGGCAAAATCGGGGTGAAGTAAGTCCGCGCGTTTGACGAGCAGGAGGTCGTGCCGGTTGAGCCTGTCGTACTCTCCAATGGATTCCACATCGATGTCTTCGAGCAGCACGCAGACGACCTCTTCCCCATCCACATCAACCACGACGCAGCGCTTGAACCCCAACACCGTGTTCAGAGAAGCAAAGGTCCCGATGTCACAGGTGTGCGCCGGATAGAGCCCCGTGGAGCGCTGGAGCACCGCGCTTGAGCTGTAGGCCATCCCGAAACCGGCAGCGGCCACAACGTGGATGATGTCGATGATGGCAGGATCGGTCAGATCGATTCTGACTGTGTCACTGGCGATAATGCGCGCATCATCCTGCTCGTGAGCCACGAGTTTCAGAAACAGACTGATGTCATCCTGATTCCACTCCAGCACTTCCTCTGTCTCGGCGCGGGAGCTGTCGGACGCAAAGCTGACGACACTCGTCTCGATTGTCAGATCGCGGCGGTCATCGTCCGATTCGTAAGGGACTACCATGGAAACGGCGCAAAGCCCGTCGCTTGACTCGGGACTCAGTCGCCACAGGAAGGGGATATTGCCAGTGAACTCAACCATTTTTACTACGGATCCTGTGTGATCACACGCGCCTACAATAGCATCTTTCAGCGGGGGGAATAAAGCAAAATACCGTGCAGGGGCCGTACTACGGGGCCTGTGGCGAGGTCCTTCGCGTGACACTCCCTTCCTCATCGAAGGACGAATCTCCCGGCAAAGTGAAGTACGTCAGACTGTCGAAAAATTACCGGTTTATTTTGTTGACGCAGGGAGCGAATTATGAAGCAGTTTGCCTGTGAATTGTTTTCCACAGATTCTGTGGATAAGTCCGTTGATAAGTTGAAAATAACCCTCGCAAACACTGAAAATTCCCGCCTTTCGCACAACTTGGTCATTTTTTAACCAATTGGAATAAGCTTTATTTTTCATATAGTTAATAAACTATCGAGCGTTCTTAACGAGAAAAACGCTTGTTTTTGCGAGATTAGTGACAAAACCGGAATGTTTGTGCATAAAAAGAGTGCGCAATTGAAATTTTTGTTAAAAACACCTCGTTTGATCGCTGTTTTCATTGGTTTTTTTTACTCTATAATCGCTGCTCTTTCCTCGTACAGAGGGGCAATCATGCAGGAGTGTTGCAGGTGAAATCTCTTCGCAATCCCATCCTGGCCGGACTTGCGGTGGCCATTCTCGCGAGCCTTGGTGTGGTGGTCTACGATCAGGTGGTGCGTGTCAATACAGAGCGTTCCTTGCAAGACTTTTTGAATGACATCAGCCTGCCCCTCCTGGAACAGGGAGACCCGCTGCAACTTTTCTCGCATCTGGATGAGGGCGTGGACCTGATCAGCCCCGACATGGGCTTTATCCGGCGTTATCTTCCGTTGATGACCCTGTCCGAGTGGGAGGGCGAGATCGCCGTCCCATCGCTATTCGCCACCGTCACTCCTAGCGCAGTCGTCTCCACGCGGGCGCATTACGCGAAAGGGGTTGCAGACTTGCGTGCTGCCGCGGTCTATGAGGGTGGACAGTGGCGTATCCGCCAATTTGAGGTGATTCCCGGGCCTGCAGCCCAGTAAGGGAACTTAGCGCACGATGACCCTGTGAACGAGCGGGAGCAGAGTAATGCCCAGCAGGGCTCCCAGCAGTAAATCATGGTCAATGCGCAGAATGCCAAGGGATTCCGGAGGCAAGTTGAGCACCAGACAGAGCACTGCCACCAGCACGATGAGCATCAGGTTGCGATGCGCCAGCATGGATGTCACCGCTATGGCAAGAACGGCCATCACCAGATAATTGGACTCCATTCCCAACTCGCCCAGTGTTTCACGGGCAATGGTAATCCCCAGCGTCAAAAACAGCAGGACTGAATAAAGAACCCATTTGATCACAGCAGACTCCTCCGACATTCACCACAGAGATCGTGGCCATGTGAAAACTATAGCGACCCGTCGGGAGAAGCCTGAGAAGAAAACTGCCAAACTTTGAAGCGCGTCATGCTTGATGGTGGGAATTGGGACGGAATTAACAGTTTTTCTACTCTGCAACCACGCGCAACAACTGCTTGTAGTCGCTTAAGCCCATGAAAATCTTACTAATCCCGTCTTGTTTGAGGGTGCGCATGCCGTCGCGCAGGGCTTGTTTGCGCATTTCATCAAGATCTGCCTTGTTGTAAATGAGGCTGCGCAATTCATGGCTGCCGGTCAACAGTTCGTGGATACCCGTTCGCCCTTTGTAGCCCGTGCCGCCACACTCATCACACCCCACGGCGCGACACAGTTTCAGCGTTGCCGGGTCATAGCCCAGCTCCGGAAATATATCGCGACCATAACTGTCAATCAGATGATCCAGCTCCTGCTTGTCCGGTGTGTATTCCTCCTTGCAGGAACCACACAACGTCCGCATCAGGCGCTGCGCGAGCACGCCCAAAAGCGCGTCTGAGAAATTCACCGGGTCAAGACCCAGGTCCAGCAGACGCGTGATGGTCTCCGGCGCCGAGTTGGTGTGCAGGGTAGACAGCACGAGGTGCCCCGTGAGGGACGCTTCGATACCGATGCTGGCCGTTTCATGGTCGCGCATTTCCCCGATGAGAATGACATCCGGGTCTGCACGCAAAAAGGCGCGCATGGCCGTAGCGAATGTAAAATTAATTTTGGGCAAAACCTGCACCTGCTGGAGCCCGGGCTGCGTAATTTCGACCGGATCTTCCGCTGTCCAGATTTTTCGGTCCGGCGTGTTGATGTATCCCAGCACCCCGTGCAATGTCGTTGTTTTTCCCGACCCCGTCGGGCCGACCACCAGCAGCAGTCCATGCGGATGCGCGGAAAGCTCCACGATCTTGTTGTAATTCGCTGGCGAGAGATTCAACTTTGCCAAGGGCATGGCACTGCCGGCGGCAAGCAGACGAAGAACGGCACTCTCGCCGTTCACGGTGGGCACCGTTGCCACCCGCAACTCCAGTTTCTTCCCGCGCACCTTCAGTTTGCATTTGCCGTCCTGCGGGAGTCGCCGTTCCGCGATATTCAGTCGCGAGATAACCTTGATACGGGCAATCAGGGCGGACGTATGTTCCTTGGGCACTTTTAACAATTCGCGGCAAATGCCATCGACCCTGATGCGGACAATTCCCGCGGATTGATCCTTGCCAGGCTCGACATGAATATCGGAGGCGCCAAGTCGATCCGATTCAGTAATAATCCGGTTCACCAACTGAATGATGGCGGAGGTAGCCGCAAGGTTTTCCTCTTCCGCTTCCTCTTCAGAATCGACCTCTACCCCACCCTGCTCTTCCAGGCGCGAGAAAACATCGTCGAATCCCGCCTCCATGTCTCCGCCGTCATCATCCCGCAAATACTGCAGAATATGTTCCGGCAAGCCAACGCGGAACGCGTAATTTCTCGCGTTCAAAACGCCTTGAATCTCCATGATGCGCTGATAATCACTCGGGTCATCGATCAAGATCACCGCTTCGTTTTTATCGCCGGCAACAGGCAACCACAAATTCTTGCGTAAATAACTGACACCGATATTTTCGAAAAGCTCGGAGGGCAGCGTCAGCCCCGGCTGAAATTTCATGTAGGGGACGCGGTAGTACAATTCGAGCGAGGCGCCGATGGTGTCGGCATCGATGCTGTAATCCTCCATCAGAACACGGGAGATGGATCCGCCATAAAGACCTACCTTATTTTGCACATCCTCCAGTTCCTGACTCGAAATCTTGTTTTTCTGGACCAAATAGTCGTAAGGGCCCTGTGTGCTCTGCAATTCGGAACGGAACTGTTTTGCCAGCATCTGCGAGACCATCATCGCGTGCTTGAGATCCGTTTTACTTAAATCGCGATCGCCTTCGAAATTGATCAGCTGCAGGACGCCCAGCAGGATGCCATCCTTGATGGGAACCACGATCATTGATTTCACTTTCCAGCCCTTGGCATCGCTGAAACGGCGATCGAATTTCAGCCGGGGATGGATATCAAGCAGTTCCTGTTGATCCAGCACATTGCGAATCACGAGCGCGCGTTGACTCAGTGCGACATAGCCGGCGAGTGAGGTGGGGCTGAAGGGGACGCGGATTTCCGTCGTGTTATTGTCGTCGGGGTCACCCCCTTTGAAACTGGCAAGAATTTCCTTGCCGTTGTGCACACTTTGATAGATGGTGAATAAGCGGACGCCCAAAAGATCGAGCAACGACCGCTCCACCTCTTTCATCGCCTTCTTGAGGTGTTTGCTCTGTTTTAAACGTTGGTAAACCAGCGACAACCCACGAACGAATTCGTCCTGAGGTTCCGGTTCTTTTTCGTCGATGACTTCTGCCGTTTGATTCAAATTCACTCAACCGTGCTGTTGTTATGAGAATGCGTGGGTGAACTGTCACTGCCTGCCTAACGCTTCTGACGACCGGCATCACCTATGCTAGGATTGAGCGCGAAAATCACAGGGAGCCGAATGTCCCAGTCCACGCCCTTCGGCTGTCCCTACACCTTATGTGAGCACACTCCGTGATGAAACAGACCCTGATTCCCGCATTCGTTCTCAGTCTGTTGCTGAGCTGTTCCCGGGAGTCACCGATTCCACTGCCACCGCTTTCTCAGGCGCAGACGCAAAGGATCGGCGACCTCATTTTCGCGAACGAGTGTAACCTGAAATTACCCTGTTTAACCAGTTGGAACGCTGGTGAAGACTTCCCCTCTCTGGGCATCGGGCACTTCATCTGGTATCGCCAGGGACAGCAGTCTCCTTTCATCGAGAGTTTCCCCGCTCTTCTTGCTTTTTATGACAGTCTGGGTATTCCCTTGCCGGCGTGGATTGAGGCGCTCCCGCAGCGGGATTCCCCGTGGGAAAACCGGGAAAGCTTTCTTCAGGCAGCGGACGATGCCGCGCTGACCGAGTTGCGGGAGTTTCTCTACGACACCCGTGATATCCAAGTCCAGTTCATTATCCGACGCATGCATGAAAGTCTTCCAAAACTCATTGAGGAATCCAATAATCCTCAAAAAATTCAAACACTTTTTCATGAAATCGCGGCAAGCGACCCTCCCTTGGGAATGTATGCTCTGATCGACTATGTCAATTTCAAAGGGGAAGGTGTGGCGATTACGGAGCGTTACGCCGGACACGGCTGGGGCCTGTTGCAGGTGCTTGAAACCCTGTTGCAGACACGTGATGACTCCCCTCTCATGTCGCAGTTTGCCCGTGCCGCGCGAACCGTTCTGGCCCAGCGAGTCGCCAATGCCCCTCCCGAGCGGGATGAGGCCCGGTGGTTGAACGGGTGGAACGCACGTACCCGAACGTACGAACACATGCCAGAGGGCTTCTGACCCCCTATTTTCTGTGAGTGATTGATTTTTTCGGGATGCTGCCGATAGTGTAGACAGTAGCTTACAACCCACGCTCGGCATTCCAGTGAACTCGTGGAAAGACGATAGCGTCAGGAGTGAAAGATGAGCCAGGAAAAACCAGTTACCCAGGCAAACCCGCTTCCCTAATCGCTTGAATCTGTCAGTGCGAACGTCAGTAAACAGCGCGCGCTCATCATGCTACTCGCGGGTATCAGCGGTGTGTCTCTTGTCTGCGCTCTGGTCGCCATCTCACTGCTTATCGCTGCCAATACCCAGCCCGACAGTGAACCCGTCTCCCAAACGCCCGAACCCAGTGTCCGGCAACTTGAGCGCGCTCTATCCACCCTCAGTGTCGATCTGCAGGTTCTTTCAGATCGCACCGACCTCAGTGCACAGTCCCTACAGGCATTGTCTGAACAGCTGGGCAAACTGGACGTGAATGACGAGCGCAATGTCATCATTCGCTTACAGCGACTCCTGATCAAGCAGGAGCAGGATTTTCAGCAATTCCTTACCAAGCTCGAGCAGGGCATGTATAACTTCCAGATGATGGTGCCGCATTCGCGAGGCTGGTGGGAGGAGTACAAGGCCGAAATGGATGCCGTCGCTGACATGAGCAGAGCACGGGAAAATTACGCCACGACCCTGCGCGACAATTGAATACCGGGGCATTACCCAGTAACCTTGGCGCCCATCAATCCGGGCTGCGAGTCGTGGTCACGGCCACCTAGTCACCCTCCTTTTCGCTGTGCGTTTCCTATGAATTACGAACGTCCCAATATTCAGCAAATGACTGGCTACAGTTCGGGCGAACAGCCTCGTCAATCTGGTGTCATCAAGCTGAATACCAATGAGAACCCCTACCCGGCGGGGCCGGCTGTCTCTGCTGCGCTTGCCGGCATTCGAGTGGAGGATCTTCGACGCTATCCACAGCCATTTGCCAATGGATTCCGAGAAGTAGCCGCTCAGTATCACGCGGTGAGCATCGACAATATCCTGCCGACCAACGGCGGTGATGAACTGATTCGACTGGTCATTACAACATTCGCGGATCCGGGGCAGACCATCGCCATTGCAGAGCCGAGCTATTCGCTTTACCCCGTGCTGGCGGCTATCCAGAACTGCCCGGTCGCACAGATTCACCTGCAGGATGACTGGAGTATGGGGCCGGAATTTGCCCAGCAGCTCAATGCGACCGGAGCTGCACTGGCCTTTATTGTGAACCCCCATGCGCCTTCGGGGCATCTGACCTCCGTCGCGCAGCTGCGTGAAATAGCGCGTTCCTTCAAGGGCGTGCTCGTCATCGACGAAGCCTACGTGGACTTCATCGACCCCGAGCAGCAATACAATTCAATCCCCTTGGTGCGGGAACTCGACAACGTGCTGATCCTGCGCACCATGAGCAAGGGCTACTCCCTGGCGGGGCTGCGTTTTGCCTATGGCATCGGCGCCGCCTCACTGATTGCGCCGATGCTCTACAAGACCCGCGACAGCTACAACACCGATGTGATTGCCCAAATTCTCGCCACGGCGGCACTGGCAGACCACGACTATGCAGCAGACACATGGCGCAAAGTGCGCGCGGAGAGAAGTCGGGTTGCAGCAGCACTCACCGGCTTGGGCTTGCGCTGTGCCCCCAGCCAGAGCAATTTTTTACTTGCACAGGTGCCCCAGACAGATCTCCGTTTCGAGTCCCCGGAAATTCTGGCGCGGGAGTGTTATCAACGCTTGAAGGATGACGGCATCCTCGTGCGTTATTTCGACATGCCCCGCCTGCGAGACAAGTTGCGCATCACGATCGGCACCCCTGACGAGAACACCCATTTACTGCAGACGTTGGAGTCCTACCTTCGCCCTGCGCCGTGAGGCACCATGGCCAACCCATTGTCCGATGAAATTCCCGTGTCGAGCAGGCAAACCCGTTGCCCGCAATGCCGCAAACCAATGCGGCGAATTGTTGGCAAGATGGGACCATTCTGGGGATGTACGGGGTTTCCTGAGTGCAAGGCCACCCTGTTCGACAAAGAGGGCAAACCCTCGAAGGTTGCCGACGAACGTTTCCGTTGCCCGGTCTGCACACGCCCCATGGTGCGCGCCGAAAATGCACGTGGCGCCTACTGGTATTGCACAGGATTTGAAAAGGGCTGCAAGACGCGACTGGCCGACGACGGAGGAGTTCCAGCCAAGGCATTCCGCTGTACGTCCTGCGGACAGCTGTTGCGGAAAAGACGCGGTAAAAATGGCGTGTTCTGGGGATGTAGCCAGTATCCTGAGTGCCTGCACACCTGGCCGGATCGTCAGGGAGAGCCCCTCCTTACACCGTGATATCCGAGAGAGAATGTGAAATTACCGCGACTAAAACTGCGTAAGAACACCCGGGCCACCCTTGGGGGACTCGCTATTGCTGTTGCTTCCCTATACGCCCTTGCCATGGCATACGACGAGGCGCGAGATAATCTCTGGCGTTTTTTTGTAGGCACCCTGGTGATGCTTGCGATTATCTCTGTCGTCGCCGTGACGCTGGTGGCGCTTCTGGTGGGCGTCCGCACACTGTGGCAGGCACTGATCGCCCGCTCAGACAAGGACGATCCCGCCGCCTAGAGCGGTAACGCGCGAGAAAGAATGAGCGCATCCTCGCGGAGAGTGTGCCCCGGATCAGCCGGGTAGTACTGTCGCCGCTCTCCCACCTGAACGAATCCGGTCGCCAGATAGAGGGCTATCGCTGTCTTGTTGGAGGGGCGCACCTCCAGGAAGGCTGTTTGCGCCCCCTTGCGAAAGCCTTTGTCCAGCAAATGCCGCAACATTCGACGCCCAAACCCCTGTTGACGAAAGTCCGGATGAACGCACAGTGTCAGCACATGGGCCTCCCCGGCTGCAGCAGACAGCACCCCATGCGCCATGATGCGATCGCGCGACGCCAACACCCAGCACTCGTAGCCGGAACGCAGGCAATCGGAAAATATTCGTTTGGACCAGGGATTCTGCAAGGACAGATTTTCACTCTGAACGACCAGATCCAGATCGCTGGGACGCATGGTCCGGAGCAGTGCGGGGCGAGACTCTGTCGATGTGGAAAGTGACATCTCGGTCGCCTCAGCCCTGATCGGAAACGTTGGCGGACAGGCGGCCTTTGAGAGGCTGCAATAGCTGCCATGCAGGCCGTTTCAAGGCTGGTACGGCTTCCATGGCGTTGAGGCTATGGGTCAACGACACATTGACCTTGAAGCGGGGATGTTCGATGCGTGCCGAATGTTCCAAGGCAAAAGAGGGGGGAAACAGGAAGTGGGCAGCCTGTTCCGCGAATACAAACAGGTGCTGAACCGGCTGCAGGCTCAAACGGCGCGACAGAAATCCTTCAAGGGTCTGTCGTGCACTCTCGGCGTCTCCGCCCAGAGCCTCGTCTTCAAAAAGGGGCCAGGTAAAAAGCATCGGCGAAAGATGGCGTTCCTCTACTGGCACGTCCAACGCGCGCAGAATATCCGCTAACAGCTTGCGGCATTCGGAGGTCAGCTTCGCGCCTTTCGACCACGGAAGCTCACACATGGCGGCGACGCGGTCATTGACGGGAATAAAGGCAAAGGCAAATCGTGGTGCCTCGTCTTCGCGTGCAGGCATTTGCTCCGTCCGAGCTTCTGATTCAGGCGGGCGCCTTTCCTCCACCTGCGGAGCAGGACCTGGCTCGCTCGTTGTGCTGGTGATGGCTGCGCTTCGCCCGCTCTCTTGGGTCTGCGCCTGTGCGCCGAAATCTCGAGCCCCAGATTCATTCGTTGCCGCCACCAGAGTCTGCATTGCGTGTGAGATTTCTGCTCGAGCGGTGTCTTGCTCTTCGGTAGATCGGTCCAGCAACTGGGCCCCAGGCGCAAGGGAGTCCGGGGCATAGGCAAGCGAGTCCCTGGCCCCCGACAGCGCACGACGGGGGAAGTACACGGTGATACCCATTTCCTTCAAATAGGCAAGCTGAAGCGCCAGAGGCGATCTCATAAAGTCCTGATTTCCGATTGCACGTTTTAGCTGGGGATTATAAGCCAAGAAGTGCGGGAAGGGGGTGCCCACTCTCACCCAAGATTGTTCCTGTGCCTCAAAAGTGCTTGAATCGCCACTTCGTTTCATGTCGTGGGGGGAGAAACCATGAAAGCGCTTGTTTGTCATGAATTGGGAACGGCGGAGCATTTATCACTGCGGGAGATCGATGACCCAGTTCCTGGACCTGGACAGGTCCTTGTTGAGGTCTATGCCGCCTCACTCAATTTCCCCGACACCTTGCAGATTCAGGGCAAGTATCAATTTCAGCCCCCCATGCCCTTCACGCCAGGCTCCGAAGTCGGCGGTATTGTGAAAGCATTGGGTGCCAACGTGACCGGATTGGCGATTGGAGATCGCGTCATGGCCACGCCCTCCCTTGGTGGAATGGCGGAACTCGTCGTGGCTCCCGCCTCAGGCGTACGCCGGATTCCCGACAACATGGATTTTCGATCAGCTGCCAGCTTTGCCATGGTGTATACCACGTCCTATTACGCGCTGAAGCAACGCGCGCAACTCAAACCCGGTGAAACCCTGTTGGTGCTCGGTGCAAGCGGAGGCGTCGGCATGGCGGCCGTGGAGTTGGGGAAACTGATGGGGGCACGTGTTATCGCCGCCGCTAGCAGCCAGGAGAAACTGGACTTCGTGCAACATCTCGACCCTGACGATCTGCTCAATTATGGTGATGGTGAACTCAAAGAAAAAGTAAAGGCGCTGACCGACGACAAAGGCGCAGATGTCATTTACGACCCCGTTGGCGGAAGTCTGTTTGACCAAGCTACCCGCTGCATTAACTGGAACGGTCGTTTGCTCGTTGTGGGCTTTACGAGTGGTCGCATCCCCGAATACAAAGCGAATCTTGCCCTTCTCAAGGGCGCGTCGATGGTCGGCGTATTTCTCGGCCGCTTTCGCAAGGAAGAACCGGAAGCGTATGAGCAGAATTTCAGCGAGTTATTGCAGTTCTACCGTGAGGGAAAATTGCGCCCGCTTGTGACGCAACACTTTGCACTTGAGGATTATGTGGCCGCTTTCAGCGTCTTTTCTGAACGTCGCGTCATGGGCAAAGTCGTTCTGGATATTCGTGCACAGGGCTGAACTAGGAAGTGGCACGACTGCGGAAAATAGTCGGCGTCACGCCCTGCAGCTCCTTGAACGCCTTGTTGAAAGAGGACAATGAGGCGTAACCGACGTCCAAGGCGATCGTTGAAATTGCCACATCATTTTCAACGGGATCCTGCAAGCGTTTTGCCGCTTCCGCTATCCGGTACTGGTTCAAGTACTGATTGAAATTTCGATAATGTAATTTCTGGTTGATCAGCCGCCGCAAGCGATATTCCTGCATGGAAACCTTGGCGGCCAACTCGCCAATGGTCAGTCCCGGTTGTGCATAGAGCCGTTCGTTTTCCATCACATGATGAATACGATCCACCAGCGGTTTGTCTTTGTCCTTTTCACTCACCCGGCTTTTCATGGAAGGCACTGATTGCGTCGGCGCCGGATTCAGCAACTGCAAGGAATCGCCGTGCAGACGGAACGTCGTCACATTGAAAAACAGGATCAGTAAAAAGATGCTACCAATATAAAAACTTGTCACTAACGGGCCGCTCAGCCCAAAGAATCCCGACGCAACAATGATCGCGACAATAGCGCCCATGGTGATCGCGAACGGCGCCCGAAAACGTCTCCGGGATTCCACCAGGTCCCCCCCGTGTCCCGTCATTGCGCTGTAAATGACGTGGCAGGCAAATAACAGCATGATGCTTTGCGTTGACACGTAGATCAGCCAGAAACCCACGTCGGTATAGGGCCCCGTAAGATTGCCATAGGCCCGCAAACCAATATAGAACGCAATGACTGCCCAGATGGGTTTCTCGATTTTGGGGTCATCAACAAACAGATATTGCGCAATGATCCACAGGACAGCAGGCGCACTGATGGCCAACATGTTGAACGGGAATTCGAAGACACGCGGCCCGGTATCAATTTCGGGAATTGTGGAGGCGATATAGGAAATCAGACAAAAGGCATAGAACGACATCAATCGCCCCAGCAATTGCTGGCGGTAATAGATCAGGTAGAACAGCGCCATGAAAATAAGTTGGGAGATCGCCAGAAAGCTGGTGGCGTATTGGAGCAGTTGCATATACCTATCACTTTTAATTTTGATGCGCAGAGCAGGATAGTCAACGCAGTGGTGCTTTGCAAGTGATTCGGGATCAGCGTCGGAGAGTGCGCTGGTATCACCGCAGGGGAGCGGTGATACCAGCTTTCCCTTTTCAGGTCTTCAGTGCAGCAGGACAAACTGCGCGAGTGGCTCGGAGAGGAACACACTCGCGTGGCCTGTCTGCCACCCCAAAGGAGGTGGCACGTGTGCCTGATTACATCTCAACATCCAGACTCAGGGTGAATGTACGGCCGTAGGGGTCATACAGACGTGTTTCCAGTCCACCCTGAATTGGCAGACGGGTCGGTTCCCAGTCGAACATGTTACGCACAGCCAGGCTGATGTTGGCAGACTCGCCGAACCCGAACAGACTGTCCATGGAGTAGCCATAGTTGATGTCGGCACGGTATCCGCCCTTCACGACCGGCTTACGCAGGCCGCCAACTGTGGCGGGTGGATTGCGCAGGGTCACGGGTGCCAGCAAACCGAAGTCCACATCGTCTGTGTACTTGGTAATGAAGCGCACGGAGTGCTGATCACGCATCCAGCTCACGGTCAGGTTAGCCTTGACTTTGGGCAGGGGCGGCGCCTTGCCGGTATCGCCATTGTTGAAGCCTTCCATGACGCGAGTCGAGCCATCGAATTCCGTCAGCAGATACTTCTTGTAGTACGTCGCATCCAACTGGAACACGAAGTCACCCCAATCACCCGCGGCATACTGGTAGCGAGCCTGAAGGTCAAACGTGTGCACATCCATCTGGTCGACGTTCTGCGGCTGACGCAAGATTCGAGAGGGACGCAGCGTCACGGGGTCACGCACAATCGCGGGATTGGGGTTGGCATTGACGTAGGCACGTGCAGCCTCCCACGTTGCTGAACCCGGCGTGCGGTTAAAGCTCTCCGCGGTAGACCCGATTGCTGCCAGAACGTTCAGGAAATCCTGAGTCCCGATGTCCTGGTTCGTCAGGGTGAAGATTCGACCGGTGTACTCAATCTCCTGATAGTCCAGTCCGATGGACAGATCATCCATGGGCTCCCAGGTGAAACCGATGTTCTGCAGAGTAGAACGTTCTACATCCAGCAAGGGGTTGGAGGTTGTGCACCCATCAACGCCAATGAAGGAGGTGCCGGTCAACTGGTCGGTACCGTCACGGGCACTGGAACAAGCGTTAAAGTTGATTGCTCCCACCTGACTTGCCTGCGGTGCAAGGAATCCCTCACCCCAAGAGGCACGTACTGCCAGAGTCGGCAGCGCTTCCCAACGCATGGCCACTTTGGGGGTGGTGGTGCGCAAGCCCAGATCGTCAAACTTCTCGTAACGTGCCGCTGCCTGAATCGACAGGGAATCCAGCAGTGGGGCTTCCAGTTCGAGGAACACCGCACGCACGGTCGACTCTGAAACAACCTGCGTCTGTTTCGCGGCTGGGGCGTTGAAGTCTTCCCCTCGCGCACGGGCTTTCACGGGATTGTCGATCAGCTTTTCGTCGCGGATATGGCCACCGAATGCCATCTGCACAGGGCCAGCGGGCAGGTCAAACAAGGGGCCGGTCACCACGGTGTCAAACACCTGGAAGCGGGTCTTGTCTTCTGTCGTAGCCTGCTCGGACAACCAGTCCACCAGTGCCTGACTGTTGTCGGTCACCCCCTTCTTATAGAAGGGTGAACGCGGGTCAGACGACATGAAGGGGTTAAACCATTCATTGCCGCTGGGACCACCACGGCCCTGCAAGGCAGCCTGCACGCGGCTGGCAATTTCCTCGTAGGTTTTGTAGCGGTAACGGTAGGTCTGGTAGCTGTAAGACGTAGAGCCCGACCAGTCGCCGCCCAGTTCATAGCGGGCGGTGAATGCATGACGGTCCTGGAGGTACGTAGAGTCATCCCATTGTGAACCATGTTTGAGGTAGCTTGGCTGAGCGCTCTGCGAGCGACCGTTAAAGGTACGGAACGCCACCGGAATCACATTGATACCCCACGGGTTGGCCGGGTGTGACGCCGGAATCACCATGGAGGTCGCGCGTGAAGAGTTCATTGGCGAGGAAGCTTCCGTGATGAACACAGAAAGGTTGCTGTCAAAGACGCCCTGATACTCCGTTTCCAGCCAGTCTGTTGTCTGGTGGGTCACGTTGATATAGCCGGTGTACTGCTCGTTGGGACGGTTGTATTGAATCCACTGCCCGAAGAAGATCGCGCAACGGGCGCCGCTCGCCAGCTTGATACCGCTCGGGAAGCTGTCGAACTGCCCTTTGTCATTCTGGTCGTTCCCGAAGGTACCGCAGGACGGGTCAACCAAAGGGGCTGAACTGGTCAGGCTGCGGAAAGTTCCGGGGGGACCGTCAGTGAAAATGTCATTGTCTGCACGCAGGTACTTGGGACGCTCGTAGCGCATCAAGGGGGTATTTTTCTTGTATTGCAGCGCCGCTACCACATTGAAATCATTGATTTCTTTACCAAATAGCACGCCCGCAGAGTATTCCTCGAAACCGCCCTGCTCATCGCGTCCATAGGACGTTCTGGCACGCACCCCATCGTATTGCTTGATGGGAATCAGGTTCACTACGCCGGCTACCGCGTCGGAGCCGTACAATGCGGAGCCGCCGTCAAGAACGATTTCCATTCGGTTCAGTGCAATATCCGGCACGATGGATCCGACAGCATCGCTCGTCACTGTGCGACGTCCATCGAACAGGGTCAGGGTACTGCTGGAACCGAGGCCGCGCAGGTTAAATCCAGAGGTGTTTCCGTCCTGACTGCCTCCAGGGCCACCGAGGACGTTGGATACCGCATCAACGTTATCCGTATATACCAGATCCCGCATGAACTGCCCTGTGCTCACGGAGCCAGTAGACAGCAATGCCTCCTGATCAATGGTGTCAACGGGAGAGGCTCCCGCAAAGGCACTGTTGCGAATATAGGTACCTGTGACCACCACTTCCTCTACATCGGTGTCGGCTGCATTGGCATTGGCGTTGTTTGCTTGCGCCAGAGCCAGGCTGGGAAATGCCCCCGCCAGTGCCAGCGCAGAAAAAAGTAGGCTGTGTTTGATAAGCAAAGTCTTGTTCACTCTTTGCGTCTTTTGCATCTCAAGTCTCCGTCGATTAGGTCGTTCTGCTTCTTGTTATTGTGTTACGTGACTACTGACGTGCAATTGCATCGACACGCGCAACCCATTAATCAAGCTTTTCGGCATCCACGAACGGGCACCGAAACGCTTCATTAACTCTTATCCGATCAGGGCGTCACATTGACCGTGACATACTGATCATGGAACAGGCCGCCATCGTCCGCGCGCGCCCACAGGATGTAAGTCCCGGGCTCATCAAACGTGACATTGACGGTATACATGCCATCTTCGGGCACGGGAGGGGGAACCCACAGGGCGCCCCAGGGCGAATTGGCGGAGGCTCGGGTGTCCTCCCAAGGCTTGATCTGAGGCGGATCGAATTGAACAGACCCGGCGCCCCTGTACACGTTCCACGACAGGAAAAGACCGTTGGTCTTTCCCACCGTAACTCGTGTCGGTGGTCGCATGTAACGTTCCATCTCTGACGCTGCCGTCCTGTCCGTGACGGCAGAGGCACGCGGTTTGGGCAGACCATCGTCTGCCACATGGGCTACGAGTGTCAGGGGCTGACCCACGCGGACATTACGGGTAATTTCATTGCCTACCCTGTCGCCTTGAACGGTGACGAGCGGTGCTTGGTTCGAACGGGATTCCGGACTGCTGGTTCCGGCGCCCAGCGAACCGGTCTCCGATGCGATCACCACGTTATCGATCACGTAGTCACGTGCCAGCGTAGCGTAGGCGACTTTTGTCACGCCGTTCGAGGACACCGTCCATGCGAGTTCTTTATCGCCCCAGTCGGCGGGAACGGTGACTTCAAAGGTGAAGCGGTTGCGGCGGGGAAGGAAGTGTGTTGGCTGACCGCGGTCTTCTAGGCCTGGCGAAAAGTAGTTGTTTTCTCCGACAGGAATATCGAGCTCATGCTCCCAGTTCTCATTGTGATAACCGAAGATGAAGACAAAGCTGCCATCCGCGTTTTCACGCCATCCTTCATAGGCAGGTTCAATGTATTGACCTTTGACATAGCTCCCCTGCTCCGCCGCGAATCCTGCGACAGACAGCCCCGTGAAGCCGATGAACAGTGAGATTATTGCGACAGAACGAAATTGCCTCAGGACTGACACCATCGATTGCTCCCCCCCCTTTTCGCCACCGTCGCGGCGGGTTCCTTTTCTTATAGGGTCGCACTTCAACATTGCGGGAAACGAAGGTCCCCCGCAAAGCAAAAAATTTATAACGAATTCCAAAGAGTCCAATTTTTCACTTTGCACCAGCCCGGATCATAATAAAAATCTGACGAATTCCAGCAAAATCGCCCCGTCAAAATCCGCCAGCCCTGCGTTATTGCCGCAAGGACTCTCTGAGAATTCCCTGGGTCACGGTTTCTGCTTTACAGACCGAGTCCCTCGCGTGCTATAAATCGCCATCCTGATTTTGTGTCGCCCGGATCACACTCATGCCTGTCGTCTTCCTCACTTCGCTTCGTCGTTTACTTTGCGCCTTGCTGCTGGCAGGCGCATTTATTCCCTACGCCTTCGCACAACATGTGATGACAATTAACTCCAACAGTGACGTCGAGATTGAAACGTCTCCGGCGGACGACGAAGTGATGGAAAGCGCCCCTCAGGAACTCATGCTGCGCTTCAGCACTTACGTGCGGCTGGTCAAACTGACCATGACCAATCCCGAGGGAGATTTCATCAATATCGGCTTTACCTACAGCCCGGACGTCAGCCGAGTTTTCTTTCTCGACCTCGGGGATCTGCCGGCGGCTGCCTATTACACAGTCGAATGGGCAGCAATTGATCCCCTCAACCTGGTGGCACGCGGAAGCTTCAGCTTCTCCTTTGGTCCCGGCGCCAAGCCAGCGTCGGAGCTGATTCCAAAAGAGGAAGAGTTGGAACCCGTCATCGTGCCTGACTACCGGCTGATCGACCAAAACTTCTAGCCGTCACGCCGACTAAGTATGCTCACCACTCACTCCAGTGCGCCCCCAGTCTGCAAGATCTCCGCGATGACGTTTTCGCGAATGAGGATTTCCGAGTGACCACTACCGATAACGACATCGCCCATGAGTTGCTCTCGTTGCGCGAGATCGCGCGTCAGCACTGTGCGGCCGGAGCACCTCTTGCCATCCACACGGCAGTGATCAACGGGATTGAACTTCCGGTTTTCAGCCATATTCCCGAGAATCTTCACGGGGTCTACCAGATCGGTTTATCACGCCCTGAACTACCGTTTCTGATCTACGAAGATCGCCGATTGAGCTTTGGTCAAACTTACAGCATTGCACGCCAACTCGCCGACTCCCTCATACGACGCTATGGCATCCGCAAGGGAGACCGTGTCGCCATCTGTTCGCGCAACAATCCGGAGTGGTGTCTGGCCTATATGGCGATCACCATGATTGGTGCGATCGTGGTCCCCATGAACTCCTGGTGGCAAACGCAAGAACTCTGTTACGGCCTTCAGGACAGTGGTACCTCCCTGCTTTTCGCGGATCAGGAACGTATCGATCGTTTGGCCTCTGCCCTACCCGACCTGAATATTCATATCGTTGCCATTCCGCCCACCCATTCGCCACACCCCACCATCAGCTCGCTGATTGAGGCAGGGAATGCGGACGCCTTTGACCCGCTGGCCCAGAAAGTGGCGCCCGATGATGACGCCTCCATTTTGTACACCTCGGGCTCCACTGGGCATCCCAAGGGCGTGCTTTCGACGCATCGCGCCATCGTAAGCGCATTGTATTCATGGCTTTTTGCCAAAGAAATCAATGAAATATTGCGACCAGAACTCGTTGAGATCGACCCCCTCTATCAGCCCGGCATTCTGGCAAACGTCCCGCTTTTTCATGTGACAGGCAATCATGCGCAGTTCCTGCTGAGCTTCCTGACCCAGCGCAAGTTCGTGATGATGTACAAATGGGATGCCGAACAGGCGTTACAACTCATTGAAAGTGAACGACTCTCTGTCCTTCACGGAGTTCCCACCATGACCTGGGAAGTCATGAACTCGCCCGCCTTTGAGCACACTGATTTGAGCAGTTTGCGAAGTGTGCAGAGCGGCGGTGCGGCACGCCCACCAGAGCATCTCAGCATGATGCAACGAAAATTTCCGGTCGCCGCCATCCCGGGTCTTGGCTATGGACTGACCGAAACGAATGCCATAGGCGCAACAATCACAGGCAAATTCTATCTGGCCAAACCTCAGAGCACCGGGCGGGCAACACCGCCGGTCACCAGCATCCGGATCGTGGACGAAAACGACAGGGAGCTCGCCTCGGGGGAAATCGGGGAAATCTGCATTAAAGGTCCTACTGTGATGAAAGGCTATTGGAATCGCCCCGAGGACACCGCCGCAGCAATCAAGGACGGATGGTTTCACACCGGGGATATTGGCTTGCTGGATTCGCAGGGATTTCTTTTTATCAAAGACCGCGCCAAAGACATTGTGATCCGCGGGGGAGAAAACATTACCTGCGCTGAGGTGGAATACGCACTGTCCGAACATCCTGACGTGTGTGAAGTGGCTGTTTTCGGGATCCCCGACAATCGTCTGGGCGAAGTCGTTGCGGCGGTCATCATGCCCATGCCCGGCGTGTCACTTGACGAGTCGGACCTGACACAGTTTCTTCAACCACGGCTTGCCAAATTCAAGATTCCCACGATCTTCCGCTTCCAGGACACACAGTTGACGCGAATTGCCAGTGGCAAAATTGCCAAGAAGCAGCTGCGAGAGGCCATGCTAAACGAGCTTGCGGGGAGATGACCGCGTGGCAATTGCCTCTTTTACGGTAACCAGGATAGCGCCTCGATTACCAGGCGCGGGTCGGAACGCAAGAATTCTTCCGTCTGCCTCGAGAAACCGCAGGTAGGACAGCACCTCCTCTCTGATAAGCCCTCCTCCAACAATCACCCGCAATCCCATCGCACGGCGCATCGTCGCATCCTCGAGAGCCGCGCGAAATTTTTGCATGGCCAGCGGAACGGTTTCTCCCTGATGCGCAATGTCGATCTGCACAATCTCGCCATTCGTTTGCGCATCCAAATCGGAATCACATTTGGGGCACTGTGACACCCCTTGGGGCAGTGTCATGCCGCAATTCAAGCAGGGACGCACTCGCGGATCCTCCGACATTAGGACAGGAGGACGGAGTATACCGCCCCCCACTCCACTGACAAGCAAGGCGCGCCTTACCCCGTGAGAGAGGGGAAAATTTCAATCCATCCTATTGAAATATAATATTTTTTTCACATTTCAAAAAAAGTGATTGCGGCACTTGCAATCTCCGATTTTATAACCATAATTCGCTTCGTAAATGACCCACCGGAATGCTTGACATTGCAAGAAAGTGGAACATTACGTGCATAACGAAGTGTGTTGTTTATCGCCATCACACCCACGCACCCTTCCGGGAGATGGCTCGTCCGACCAAACGCGATTAAACGAGAGATTAATCACATGAAAAGTCATCAATGGGATGATATCGCTGACAGCTCAAAAGACTTTTTTGACTCTGGTGCGTTCATACCAGAGACGGAAATAGACGAGGCGAATGACAAGCGCCTGCACAAGCGCCGTCTCACTGAATTACGTCGACGAACCGAGGAGCGGCTGGACTGGAAACGCATGTTCGGCGATCTGCAGTTCGACGATGATGGCAATGAGCAGGGATATCGCGGCAGTGTTGAAGTCGATGATTACGATTACGACGACGACAGCCTCGACGACCACTGATTAAGCTCTATTTGCCACACTCCCTGCCCTCCTCCAACGCGAGGAGGCGAGGGCCGCTTCTCCCCGAAATTTTAGACTCCACAAGCACTTGAATCCCACTGCTAAACTCTCGCTTAACAGTTCCTCTGCATCAGCAAAATAGGGCGTCTTGCGAATTCAAATTTCATTTCACCTGCTTGCTGAACTAGTGTACTGTTTCTCCCGAAGGCAACCTTTTCCTACTCTTTTTCAGATAGCCGGTCTCTCAAATCATGACGTATTGTGTGGCAATTGCTGTGGACGCTGGCATGGTCTTCTGCTCCGACTCACGGACCAATGCCGGGATCGATCAAGTCAGTACCTACAGCAAAATGTATCGTTTCGGCGTCGACGGACAACGCCAGTTTGTCATCCTCACCGCCGGCAATCTCGCCACAACCCAGGCCACGATCGCCCAGATCAAGCGGGATATCAAAGAGCGCGCAAACACCAGCCTGTTAACCGTGGAATCCGTCGCAGACGCCGCGGATTATTTAGGCGATGTGAGTCTCGCGCAGCAAGAAAAACATGCCAAGATTGGCAATTCCTTTGAAGCGAGCTTTATCATTGGCGGCCAAATTGCCAACAGTAAGCACCGCATCATGCTGGTGTACCCGCAGGGCAATCACATCACCAGTTCGAAGGACACCCCGTATTTGCAGATCGGTGAAAGCAAGTACGGCAAGCCCATTCTTGATCGCATCCTGACACCCGACCTGAACCTGGACACCTGTGCCCTGTGCGCTATGGTGTCCATGGACTCCACCATGCGAAGCAACCTCAGTGTTGGACCACCCATTGAGACCTTGGTGTATCGCACCGACTCGCTCGTGCTGAGCGATCCGCTTCGATTCAATGAAGACAGTGAGTTCTTACGCGAACTGAAGCGCAGCTGGGATCAGCGCTTGAAAGATGCCTTCCGGCAGATGCCCCCCTTTGCATGGGCGGCTAGCTGGGATAAATCAGCGAATGAACAAAGCGGAATTTATTGAGCGTCGCCTCTGACAGGACGAAGGGGTAGGCATCGCGCTTCCCCATACTCCGATTCAACGCATTCATCGCCACCGACACCCGCTTCCAGGCATCGAGGCACGCCTCGATGTCGGGAACGCCGTTCTCGCATGCTCGTGGCAATCCTATCAGCCCCACCTGAACGGCCGTTTCCAGACAATCCGTCATGTGAAGATAATGAGCCCAGCATTCCGCCCAGTCTTCAAAAGGATGCATGGCGGCATAAGGGCTTATGCGATTCCCCTGCATCTGTGCGGGACTTTCACATGTGTAGTAATGCGCCAGCGCCTGTTCGTAGTCCTCCCTTTCGTCTCCGAACAATGCCCGAAACTCCCCCAGTGCCCTCTCTGAAACGAGCAATTTACTGAAATAATAATGCCCGCTTTCATGGCGAAAATGTCCAAGCAGAGTGCGATAAGGCTCACCGAGACTTTGTCTCGCCTGCTCACGGCTGATGAGGTCCGCTTCTGCGAGATTGACGGTGATATGGCCATTCAGATGCCCGGTGAGCACGTGAGTCTCATCCACCATCGGATTGGAGCGTTGGTCTTCCAGAAACGAGAATGCCATTCCCGCATCGGACTCGGCCTTGCTTTTCACCTCCAGCCCCAAAGAGAGCAAGGTATACAGGAGGCGCCGTTTTGCCTGCTCCATCCTCCCCCACCAACGCCGCCGTTGGGTTGCTCGATACCCCGAGTCCACTTCGGGAATGGTGTCATTCAGGCTGCATGCCAGGCAAAAGGTGTCCTCAGGGTTTCTCACCAACCAGTTACAGACGTGATACTCGGTATCGTTGAAACAGCGTCTGAATAATTCACCGCTGTGGAGTGATTGCCACCAGGGGGAAGTCTGTGGCGTCAGGGTATGCATGTGTGCCGACACCGGGTCGTAGCGCACGTGATTCTGACAATGGGTACATTGGGTATTTTCAAAAAAGAGGGTGTTTCCACAGACACACTGAAAATCTTTCATGGAAAACGTCCACAGGAATCAGTGATTCTGATGCTGCTCACTGACAACAGGAAGAAACCACGTGTCCGTAATGCGGGCATGTATGGTGGCTATTTCTATCTGGAGTTGATCGATATATTCCAGCAATCCGCTTTCCAGTAACTGCGAAATATTGGCATCGTGCAAATAGACAATAGTTGATAACACTTGCTCTTGAGTGGCGGAATTATTGGGAAGATGCTGCAGACAGGTTTGCAATTTTTCAAGGCAGTGCATGACGGCACGCGGGAACTGACCATCCTGCAGTAAAAATGTCACCACATCCTCTCCATTCACTCTGTCCAGCACATGCTGACGGTACATCTGGTAGGCGCTCAGCGAGTGCAGCACACTCATCCAGATCATGTTGGCGAAAGGTTTGGATGACTGCTCGATGGGCTGTCCCCCTTTCATCAGGCTCGGCACAAGCGTGAACGAACCCACGTCCACGATGCGGGTCGTCATGTCCGCGCGCTCAAGGCTGCGTGCGATTCGCAAAAAATTGTAACCACTGTTGTGACTCATCGCGCCCGCCAGCAGACCCGCTATCTGCTGGCAATGGGAGATAATTTCCTGCAGCAATTGATGGCGGGGACCGCGGGCTGTTGCTTTCCCGACATTGTCCCGAGCGAACAAATATAAATTGTTGATCTGCTCCCATGCTTCCGTAGGAATGATTTCCCGTGTCGTTCGGGCATTCTCTCGGGCGCTGGAAAGAGAGCTCAAAATTGAAGAGGGATTCTGCGGATCAGATAACAAAAACCGGTTTACCGAACGTTCGTCGGTTTCCTTGTATTTCTCAGCGAACTCGAGCTGACTCCCGGTGATGTCCACTAAAGTGTGCCACCCGACCCGCGTTCCTCGGGGCAGGTCCAACAGAAGATTGGAATAGACCGTCAGCAGGCGCGCTGTGTTCTCTGCTCTTTCCAGATAACGTCCTAACCAGTAAATGCGCTCTGCGACTCGTGACAGCATGGTTCACAAATCCCCTTCTGACACAATCCAGGTATCTTTACTGCCACCCCCTTGGGAGGAGTTCACGACATACGAGCCCTTGACCATGGCAACCCGGGTCAATCCTCCCGGCGTCACATAGGTATCACTTGCCTGAAGGATAAATGGACGCAAATCAATATGACGCGGTTCGGCGCCTCGCTCGCCCAGCACGGGAGCCGTCGACAGGGATATCAGCGGTTGCGCCATGTAATTTCGAGGATTGGCTTTAATTTTTTGTGCAAACTCGGCCCGCTCTTTTTTGCTGGCCTGTGGCCCCATCAACATCCCGTAGCCGCCGGATTCATTTGCCGGCTTGACCACCAATTTATCGAGATTAGCCAGTACATACTGACATTGCTTTTCATCGACACAGAGATAGCTGGGGACGTTTTCCAAAAGAGGTTTTTCATCGAGATAGTATTGGATCATGGCCGGCACATAGGTGTAGATCACTTTATCATCTGCAACGCCAGCCCCGGGCGCATTTGCCAGAGCCACATTTCCCTTCAACCACGCTCGCATCAGGCCGGGAACTCCCAATGCTGATTCCGGATTGAAGACTTCGGGATCCAAAAACAGATCATCGATACGCCGGTAGATCACATCAACGCGCGACAGCCCATTAATGGTGCGCATGTAAACGCAATCGTCTTCCACTACCAGATCGCTGCCCTCGACCAGTTCCGCCCCCATCCGCTGCGCCAGAAAAGAATGCTCAAAATAGGCGGAGTTATAGATGCCTGGGGTGAGGACAACCACTTCGGGATAATCGAGGGGTCGCGGTGAAATTGCTGCCAGCGTGTCGAAAAGCTGAGAGGTGTATTCGGTGATGGGCTGAATATTGTAGTTCTCGAACAACTCGGGAAAAACACGCTTGGTTACCTTCCGGTTTTCGAGCATGTAAGACACCCCGGACGGGACTCGCAGGTTATCTTCCAGCACATAAAATTGCCCATTGGTATCGCGAATCAAATCGGTGCCGCACACGTGTGCCCAGACACCATGGCGCGGCTTCATGCCGATGCATTCTTTGCGGAAATTTGCCGACTTGGCGATAAGCTCCGCCGGCACGACTTTGTCCTTCAGAATCTTTTGATCGTTATAGATATCATCAATAAAACAGTTCAAGGCACGAAGACGTTGCTCCAAACCTTTGCTCGTCTTTTGCCATTGTGTTTCTGTGATGATTCGGGGAATAATGTCGAAAGGCCACTCCCGATCAATGTTGCCGGCCTCACTGTAAACGGTAAATGAAATTCCCATCGCTTTGATGGCAAGTTCAGCGGCCGTTTTCCGCTGCTGCAGGTCTTCACTTTTCAGAGAGCTGAGATACCGGGCCAGAATTTTTCCTGACTTTCGGGGATGCCCGGGCGAACTGATTAACTCGTCGTAAAACGCACCGGGATTATAGGTTTTCCAGTCAATTCGCATATGTGAGCCACATTACCTTATGGCAATTAAAGTAGCAATACACCACAAAACCTCGTATCAGTTTGATCGTTTGGTGGATGTTCTTCCTCATGTAGTGAGGCTTCGCCCTGCACCACATTGTCGCACGCCAATCGATGCCTACTCCCTGAAAATCGAACCGACCGAACACTTCATCAACTGGCAACAAGACCCCTTTTCAAATCATTTGGCGCGACTGGTTTTTCCAAATCAGGCAAAGCAGCTTTCCATC
This sequence comes from uncultured Klebsiella sp., assembly GCA_964538025.1. GTDB lineage: Bacteria > Pseudomonadota > Gammaproteobacteria > Pseudomonadales > Pseudohongiellaceae > UBA5078. The sequence goes on from CAZICZ010000001.1 coordinate 122,697, forward strand.
ACAGTTGAGCTCATCGCCGACATGACGGTGATCAATCCCTTCGATTTTTTTGTGGAAGACAGCGCACAACATTTCCCCTTTCACTACGATGCGCAATTGGCAAAAGACTTGGCCCCTTATCTTGAAATAAAAGACAACGGCCCTGCGATGAAAAAATGGGTGGCCGGCGCCGACAAAAGCCGTCAGTCAATTGTAAGTTTTCTTGTCGCTGAAAACAGCCGGACGCAGGCTGCGATCAATTACATTATTCGAATGGAACCCGGAGTTCAGTCCTGTGAACAGACCCTCGACTCGAAACTGGGATCGTGCCGGGACAGCGCATGGCTACTGGTCCAGACGCTGCGCCATCTGGGGCTTGCAGCCCGTTTCGCGTCCGGTTACCTCGTGCAATTGACCGCGGATGTGAGAGCGCTTGATGGCCCTTCCGGGCCCGGTGAAGACTTTACCGATCTGCACGCGTGGACGGAAGTCTATATCCCCGGCGCCGGGTGGATTGGACTTGACCCCACCTCTGGCCTCTTCGCCGCCGAAGGACATATTCCACTGGCCTGCACACCGGACCCTGTCAGCGCCGCCCCCATTACGGGGGCAACAGGAAAGTGTGAAGTCACTTTTTTCCATGAGAACACCGTTACTCGCATCCACGAAGATCCGCGCGTCACCAAACCCTATACAGCGGAGCAATGGTCAGCCATCGACAGTCTGGGTCACCTCGTGGATGAAGAGCTTGACGCCAAGAACGTGCGCCTGACCGTTGGCGGAGAACCCACCTTCATCTCCATCGATGACATGGAGAGCCCGCAATGGAATACCGCCGCCTTGGGGAAAGAAAAACGCAAGCTGGCGGGAGAACTTCTGCACACCTTGAAGGAAAATTATGGACCCGATGGTTTAATACACATCGGCCAGGGAAAATGGTATCCCGGGGAGCCCCTTCCGCGATGGGCGCTCGGACTTTTCTGGCGAACGGACGGCAAGCCGCTCTGGCACCATCCCCAGCTTTTGGGCGACGAGCGCACGCATGGTTCTGCGAATCTGCGCATCGCCGGTGCCTTCATCAGTACATTGGCGCGAAAGCTTCATCTGAGCCCCCGTTACGTGCTTCCCGCATTCGAGGACAAACAGTGGTATCTCAAGCGGGAGTCAGAACTCCCTGCCAATGTCTCACTGTGGGACAACAAGGTGATCGATCCCCTGGAAGGGACGCGCATCAAACGGGTGTTTGCACACGGTCTCGACAAGGAGACGGGGTATGTCCTGCCGCTGTCCTCGGTGGAGGACAAAGGACTCATCCAGTGGCTTAGCTGTCGCTGGTATTTCCGCAAGGAAAAACTCATCCTTTTCCCCGGTGACTCACCACTGGGCTATCGTCTGCCTCTGGACAGCCTTCCCTGGCAGGTACCCGATGCGGGAGAAAAGGAACATCCCAAAGATCCCTTTGCAGAACGCGATGCCCTACCCTATCCGCTGGAATTGCTGGATGCCGACGAAAGCCTTGATCTCGGTGATGCCCCGGACGGGCGTATTTTCCACACAGCGCTTTGCGTCGAAGTGCGCGACGGACGCCTTTATGTGTTCCTTCCGCCACAGACTGATCTCGAGCGCTATGTCGCGCTGATTGCCGCCATCGAGTCTACTGCGGAAGAGTTGACCTGTCCGATTGTTATAGAGGGATACGAGCCCCCCAAGGACCCGCGCCTGCAAAAACTGATGATCACACCCGACCCGGGAGTTATCGAGGTCAATGTGCAGCCTTCCGCGAACTGGCCGGAGTTGACCAGTCTCGTGCAGACACTTTATGAACACGCACGGCAGACACGACTGGGCACCGAAAAATTCATGCTCGATGGTCGCCACACCGGTACGGGAGGCGGCAATCATGTGACACTCGGCGCTGCAAAGCCAGAGGACAGCCCCTTCCTGCGTCGCCCCGACTTGCTCGGAAGCCTCATCCGCTACTGGCAGAACCATCCCAGTTTGTCCTATTTGTTCTCGGGTCAGTTCATTGGTCCGACAAGTCAGGCTCCTCGGGTGGACGAAGCGCGGGATGACAACCTGTATGAGCTGGAAATTGCACTCCAGCAGTTGGAGGCCAACCAGAGTACACAATACTGGCTAGTGGACAGAATTCTGCGCAACTTCCTGGTGGACCTCACCGGCAATACCCATCGCGCCGAGTTCTGCATTGACAAGCTGTATTCGCCCGACAGTGCCAGTGGTCGTTTGGGCATCGTGGAATTCCGAAATTTTGAGATGCCTCCCCATTGGCAAATGAGCGCAGTGCAGGTCCTTCTGCTGCGAACGCTGATCGCGCATTTCTGGGAAACACCCTATACACGCCCCTTGATCAATTGGGGAACGGAGCTGCATGACCGATTCATGTTGCCTCATTTTGTGTGGGAGGATCTGGGCTGGGTAGTCGATGATCTGGTGCAGGCAGGATACGCAGCGTCACTGGACTGGTTTGCGCCCTTTCAGGAGTTCCGCTTCCCGCATTACGGCACAATCCATGTTGCCGGCATTGAGTTGTCGCTTCACCGGGCCATCGAACCCTGGCATGTGCTGGGGGAAGAATCCACCGGTCAAGGGACGGCCCGTTATGTCGATTCCTCTGTGGAGCGACTTCAGGTGCGGACGCGCAACATGACGGGCAATCGTTTCATTGTGACCTGCAATGGTCGGAAGGTGCCCTTGCGCAGTACCGGTACTGAAGGCGAATTTGTCGGAGGAATTCGTTACAAGGCCTGGGCGCCATGGTCCGCACTCCACCCAACCATTGGAATCCATTCGCCACTGGTCATCGACATTGTCGATACTCACCACAAGCGTTCTTTGGGCGGTTGCACCTATCATGTTGCTCATCCGGGTGGCCGCAACTATGACACCTTCCCGGTGAATGCGAACGAGGCAGAGGCGCGCCGTGTCGCGCGCTTCTGGCAACATGGGCACACACAAGGGGTGATGGATCTCGATCTTGCGGAGCCGCACGAAGCACACCCCTACACGCTCGACATGCGATACCGGCATCGAAAGTGAACTACCTTCGCCCAGCCCAGGCATCCTTCTGCGCTTGGGCGAGGTCAGGTATCGGGGTTAAAGCGGATTCACTGGCGAGGACAACGCCAACATGTGCGCCAGCCACACGTAGTGAACAAGCCCCACGAGATAGCCGGCGGCAAGCGCGCAGGCAATGGCCTTTTCCAGCGCACTTGATTCCAGAATCGAGTCATTGTGTTTGCGCCACAAGAAATACCGCATGATCATTATGCCCGCAACAAACCCGCCGAAATGGGCGTAGGAATCGATGTGATCGATGAAGAACTCACTCACCACCTGAAGCACAATAGCGCCATATAAAAAAGCATCAGTCACACGACTGACAGAGCCGGGTAGCACGCGTCCCACTTTGAGGGCGAGATAAGCGCCAAACATACCAACAGTGCCCCCCGATGCCCCGATGACGTATTCATGGGGAGAGAAGATCAAAGTCGTGAAGGCCGCTGCCAGCGTGGACAGCAGCAGGACCAAAAGCAGACGGTAGGCATCGATTACCCGGAGCAGCACGTCCGACATGGACATGAACAGCAGTCCATTAAACAACAAATGCATGATGTTCGAGTGCAGAAAAAACCAGGAAGCCAGCCGAAACAGCTCCTCCCCTGCCAACACGTTTTTGGCAAGGGCACCCGCAGACACGACCTCTTCGAAGGACAGGGGTGTCCCCCACAGCGTGAAGCACAGCACTGATAACCACAGACTCATGAAGACAGTTTGAGCGGCATTGGTAAGCCCATAGACACGCCTTACCGCCATTCGGGGCGCCATTTCCGTTTGGGCGTTCCTCTGCAGAACCGGCTTCAGAGCGCTGATCAGGTTACGGTATTCCTGTCTGTTGGCAAAGGTTGACTCGTGCAGATCGACGGCGTACCCGCCCTTGATTCCCACACAATAAAATTCGTATTTGCTGCCCCGAAGACCCATGGATTCGAGACTGTAAAGGGCTTCGCGCGCAATGCGGCGTTGCCAGAAGACGGCCTTTGGCACCACTAGCGATGTCTGTGTCAGCAGGATCGCCATGTCGCGCCGCGACAGCAGGCGATACGCCCAAATCACCGGCAGCGCCAGCAGGCACACGCCACAAAATACCGCCCACAGCAAGGTCGCGTGCGCCTGCGGATTCTTCAGGCCGTCTGCGGCGACGATTAGCGCCAGGAGTACCAGCAACAACAGGGACCCGCGCAGAAAAAAGCGCGCGTACCACTGCGTGTTGAGCAAAAAGCGTGTTTTTTCGGCCGGTACTGCTCCCGCCTCGTTCTGCCCTGTCGCAAAATGATTTTCCGTAATTTCCATAGAATGATGTACCTTCCTGTGTGGACGAGATACCACACCCGATGCTACCCCGTCCCCAATGTTACTAACGGCGAAGGATCAATCCTGCATCAACATGTAACCGCCGACGACCGATAATCCCGCCATCCCCGCGATGGAGACGGGTGCTGTGGCTACCGCTACCCCCACCGCGACGGCGCCCCATCCCGAACCGAAGGTCGCCGCACCAATGGCCATCATCGCGGCAAAGTATTGCCACGAATCTTCAAAACGCCCGCCACTGACGGCCCCCACTTCCTGCATCGTTAATTCACGCATTCTTTTGTCCCTCCTTGGGAAAAATTTTTATTGAACATCCTTTTCGATTCGAACCGCGTTGCAGCCTGCCCTTTAGGTCTAGCCCACAATGGTGATTTGCGCCACCCGCACTGGAATGACGCCCTCCATTCCTTCCTTTCAAAATAAGAGGTCAAAAAAAAACCCCGCGGCGCGAGGCCGGCGGGGCTTTAGCAAGAGAAGTGGCGATTGCGGGTTCAGGCGGCCTGACGCAGTGCCGCAATGCGCTCGGCAATGGGCGGATGAGACATGAACAGGCGGGAAATGCCCTGCCCTGTGCGATTGTTGATGCCGAAAGCCACCAGCTCCCCCGGCATAGCGGAGGCCTGGCCCTGCTGCAGTCGCTCCAGCGCGGCAATCATGTGCTGGCGTCCTGCCAGCGAGGCACCTCCGGCGTCGGCACGGAATTCACGCTGACGGCTGAACCACATGACGATCATCGAGGCCAGGAATCCCAGCACCAGTTCGGCCACGATGGTGATGATCCAGAAAGCCGGTCCATGTCCCCGCTCGGTCTTGAAGACAGCGCGATCGACAAAATGGCCAATGACACGGGAGAAGAAAATCACGAAGGTATTGACCACGCCCTGAATCAGCGTGAGCGTCACCATGTCGCCATTGGCCACATGCGAGACTTCGTGCGCCAACACGGCCTCCACCTCGTTTCGGTCCATGGCGTGCAGCAGGCCAGTGCTCACGGCAACCAGCGCACTGTTGCGGGACGCTCCGGTCGCAAAGGCATTGGGTTGAGGGGAGTCGAAAATCGCCACCTCGGGCATGCCAATGCCTGCGCGCTCAGCCTGACGCTGCACCGTGCTCACCAGCCACTGCTCGGTGGCATTGGCAGGCTGGGAAATCACGCGTGCGCCGGTGGATCGCTTTGCAATCCACTTTGACATCGCGAGGGAAATAAACGCGCCGCCGAAGCCGAAGACGGACGAGAAGATCAGCAGGCTATTCAGGTCCAACCCGGCCCCTTGGGCATCCAGTATCTGCTCCACGCCCAGCAGGCGCAGCGTAATGCTCAACACCACAATAATGGCCAGGTTGGTCATCAAAAACAGGGCAATGCGTTTCATGGTCGTGTTGTTCCTTGCTAAGTCAGTCGACAAAGGGCTCATCAATGTGCGGGCCTTGGAGATGCCCGTCGGCGTTATAGACCGGATCGCTTTTCGGCATATTGCGAAACATCAGATCGAAATGTTTCTGCACTCTGCCGATGTTCACGACCCCGATGCCGCTCGAGAATCCAAACCACACATACAGGCCATTCATGTTGCGAAACATCTCGGGCATTAATTGGGGGCCCGCGATGGTTCCTTCAAGGTAGTGCTGATAAAGAATTGGCAGGTCATCCAGCGTCACCTTGCCGACAAACAGCATGGGAATGATTTCCGGCACGCCGGAGTTAATGGCGCTGCGGATAAAATTCACGTTTTCCACAAAGCCGCGCAAATAGGAAAGATCCTTGGTGAATACCGAGCCTCCTTCCAACGTGCCTCCGCGGAAAACCCGTTGCGTAATGCGGTAGCTCTCGCGCTCGCTCAGCCCCCGTTGCACAAAGAACTGATACACCTCGATGAAACTCGCGCCCTGCTCCGCGATATCCACGGCCACCACACGGTCACTCACCCGTCGCGCGCGTTGCGGGTAGGAGCTGAAGGTCAGGGTCTCCATCAGCACGGCAAGCCCTTCCTGACACGCGGTCACGCGAGGGGATCCCACACTGAGCCAGGTAGCCCAGGGCTGGCGGCGGCCATTCATGGTGGTGCCCACATGCACCCAGCCCTCGTGCACCTCCAAAATTTGCAGGTCGAACTCTGAGAAATCGGAGTCCTGATTGATCTTGATGTAGTCGCCCCCGGCTGCCGCATCGGACACGATGCCGTCACTGAGAATCACGCGGATATCGCCGGGCGGAAAATACGGATTCAGGCGCTGCTGAAGAATCTGCACTGCATCGGCAGCCGGAATGTGCTTTCCATACGGACGACTCATATGCTCCGCCGCCGGCAGGGAGAAAATCTGGCAGAGCTTTTCCCCCAGCTTGCGCAGGCTTTTGCGGTCACCGCGTAACTTGTCTGCCGCCGATCCGTATAGCTCACGGCTGATCGGACCAAATGCCGGCGTCCCCCGCGCTTCCAGCAGGTCGATGACCAACAGGTACTGATCAATCGTCGCCTGCAGAATTGACCCAAGGCCATCTTCTTTGCCCAGTTGCCGTTTGACGTCCCCGCGCAGGTGCTTGAACTGCTGCCGCAGATCCTCGGTCTGGAAGTTCAGCGCCACCCGCTCGTAATAGGCCTTGTCGACAGGCGGAAGCGCGCTGCCCCCCTTCTCGAGAAACTCCCGCTCAAAGCGGGAGGGCCACTTGATGGCGTCCAGGATGCGGATGGGTTTTTGCAAGGCTATCAAGCGATCCGAGAGCGATTTGACGCGGGACTGATAATCGGCCTGACTCATAGGGGCCCTGTGATGACATTCGGGGGTAAGAGAACCCGGAGCTTAAAGCAAATCACGCAGGCAACATAGCGTCTGTGCGCAGGTTGTTACGCTGAAATCGTCGAGCCGGCATTGCAAAATTCAGCAGCCGTTCACATTTGTGAAAGCACACTGTGCACCAGACTTACCCGAATGCGTTTGAATGGGTAGAGTGTGCATTTACCGGATTCAACAAGGAGATTTCTCGATGCGTCTTTCCGCTTCTCTGGCCACCCTTTCAACCCTGACAGCCAGTCTCGTGCTAAGCGCCTGTACGACAATCAATCCCTATACCGGGGAACAGCAGGTAAGCCGGGCTGTGCAATACGGCGCCATCGGGTCAGTGGTCTGCGGCCTCGTCGGCGCCATTGAAAACGGTCAGCACGCCCGCAATGCCGCGGCCGGCTGCGGCGCGATCGGCGCAGGCGTCGGTGCCTATATGGACGTTCAGGAGGCGGAACTGCGGCAGCAGCTGCAGGGCACGGGTGTTCAGGTTCAGCGCATCGGCGATCAACTGAACCTGATCATGCCGGGCAACATCACGTTCAACACCAACGAATATGCCTTGCGACAGGAATTCCAGCCGGTCCTGAATTCCGTCGCCGCGGTGCTGGCGAAATACAAGGACACCCGGCTCCAGGTGACCGGGCACACCGACTCCACGGGAAGTGCCGACTACAATTACGGCCTGTCCAACCGCCGGGCCACGAGTGTTGCCAACTACCTCGCCACACAGGGCGTGGGACAGGAAAGGATCATCGCCCAGGGCATGGGGCCAGATCGCCCGCTTGCTCCCAATGACACGGAACAGGGGCGGGCGCAGAACCGCCGCGTGGAATTGCAGGTCATCGCCGTACCACAAAGTTGAGGCCCGGCATCACCCGACGTAGAGGTCCTGTTGCAGCACACGGGCGATTTCCACCAGTGCGATACGCTGCTCCTCGACCTGGCGCACACTGAAGACAAATCCGCGCAACTCCAGCGTGGCGCCCACGTCGGGCAGCTGATCGAACTTGCTCATCAGGAACCCGGCAATGGTCGAGTAGTCTTCGATGTCATCGTCGAACACACTGGTTTCGAGTACGCGCGACAGCTCGTGAAGATCGGCATGGCCGGCCACCCGCCACGCGTTCTCGCCCAGCGTTTCGATTGCAGGCGTTTCGTCCTCGTCCGGAAACTCGCCGGCAATCGCCTCGAATACATCAATCGGCGTGATCAAGCCCTGGAGGGTGCCGTACTCGTCTACTACCAGCACCAGCTGTCCCTTGGAGCGGCGCAGGGTTTCAATCAACGGCAGCACGGCGATGGAATCGGGCACAAAAATCGGCTGGCGAAGCTGGTCCTTCCCGGTGAACTCCCCGTTGGTGGCAAGATCATTGAGCAGGTCCTTGGCGCGGGCAATGCCAAGGATTTCATCCAGCGACCCACGGCACACCGGAAAAAAACTGTGCGGGGTTTCGATCAGCATGGCACGGATGTCCTCAAGCGGGTCGTCCAGATTGACCCAGGAAATGTCGGTGCGGGGCGTCATCAGGGAGCGCACCGAGCGTTCCGCCAGCGTGAGCACGCCTGTGACCATGTTGCGCTCTGCGACATGAAAGGCCGAGAGATCTTCGGGCACCGCCGCCTCATCGTGCGTCTCCACCTGGTCGTAGGCCCGTCCGCCAAGCAGGCTCAGCACGGCGGCAGCGGTGCGTTCGCGCAGCGGCATGCGGGCTTCATGCCGCGCGCGGTTTGCGTTGGCGATCTGGTTGAAAAATTCGATGGTGATGGAAAAACCGATCGCGGCGTACAGATACCCTTTGGGGATGTGAAATCCGAAGCCCTCGGCCACCAGGCTGAGGCCGATCATCAGCAGGAAGCTCAGGCAGAGCACTACCACGGTGGGATGCGCATCCACGAACTGCGTCAGCGGTTTGGAGGCCAGCAACATGAGGCTCACGGAGATCACAACCGCGGTCATCATCACCGCCAGATTGTTCACCATGCCGACCGCCGTAATCACCGCATCAAGCGAGAACACGGCGTCCAGCACGACGATCTGCGAGACGACCAACCAGAAGCCGGCATATACCCGGTTCTCGATTTGTCCCCGCATGCTGCCCTCCAGACGCTCGTGGAGTTCAGTGGTGGCCTTGAACAGCAGGAACAGCCCCCCTGCCAGCAGGATGAGATCGCGGCCCGAGAATTCGACGCCGAAAACGGTGAACAGCGGCGACGTCAGGGTAATCAGCCACGACACCCCGCTGAGCAGACCAAGGCGCATGACCACGGCCATGGAAAGACCGGTGATGCGGGCGCGGTCTCGCTGATGGGGAGGGAGCTTGTTGGCCAGAATGGCAATAAAGACCAGGTTGTCGATTCCCAGGACCACCTCAAGGATGATCAGGGTGATCAGGGCGATCCACGTCGACGGATCCAGCAGGAGTTCCATACTTCCTCAGTTGTGCAGTTCGGGAGGGCGAGTTTAGCCCGCTTTGGCCACAGACGGAAATCGGACGCAGGGCGTTGCCAGTTCCACTGGACAGAGGCGGCACACGCCGAGTGGTCGAATGGCGGGGTGTGGAGTGTATACCCCAACAGTGACGAGGTGCGATAATCAGACCCGTGTTTTTACGCCTGCAAAGCGGATCTTCCGCCCACCACAAGATGAAGAGAATGCCAGGAGTATCGAGCATTAAATGCCTGCTGCCAGTCGCCTTCATCGCGCTGTCGTCTTCGCTGTCTGCCCAAACCACGTCGCCTGTGATCGCCATCCGGGGGACGGATGCCCGCCTGGAGGCCAACATCCGGTCTTTGCTGCGAATTGGCAGCGAGCGCTGCAACGCGGAGGTGCGCCGGCTGAATCGCCTGCTTCCGGAGGTGCGGCAGGATGTCGAACGCGCCGCCCAGGCACTGGGGTATTACCACAGCGCCGTGGAGGCAAACGTCAGCGTGATCGACGGATGCTGGCAACTGGCACTGGATGTGACCCCCGGCGAGCCGGTGCGCATCAACGAGATTCAGATCGACATCGCGCCGGACGCAACCCGCCTCGTCGGCCAGAGTGATCCCTTCGCTTCCCTGCTCAGTGCACTTCCGCTGCGACAGGGCGCCCCGCTGGTCCACAGCGACTATGAGGCACTGAAATCATCCCTGAGCGCCATTGCGGTGGAAAACGGCTATTTTTCCGCGCGCTTCACCCGCTCTGAACTGCGCGTGGACCCCGACCGCCTTCAGGCAGATGTCTTCATCACCTTCGACCCGGGCGAGCGCTATCGTTTCGGCGAAATACAGATCGCGCCGCTTGAAGCGCTTTCGACCCGCTTTATCTCGCGTTTTGTTCCCTTCGAGGCCCAGGCTCCCTATTCGACGGAGGCCATGATCACGTTGCGGGATAGCCTCAACAACAGCCAGTATTTCAGCGAGGTCGCGGTCACTCCCCTGCTCACCGCTTCGCGCGCTCCCGGCAGCACGAGCAGTGCCGAAGTGCCCCTGCGGATTGACCTCGCCATGCGGCCACGCCGCATCTGGTCCACGGGCCTCGGGGTCACCACCGACATCGGACCGCGGGTGACTGTCGCCTACGAGGACCGCTACCTGAATCGCTCAGGCCATCGCTTAAACAGCGACGTGGCACTTTCCCCTCTGGACCAGCGTGCCAACCTGAGCTACACGCTGCCCATGGAAGACCCGGGCAAAGAGAGCCTGAACGTCTCCACCGGGTATGTGGGGCAGGACAATGACACCTTTACCACCGACACCATCAAGGTCGGTGTCAGTTATCGCTCCGAGGTGGACGCCTGGCTGCTGGGGCAGGACTGGCTGCAAAACCTGTTTACCAATTTCCAGCGCGAGCGCTCCCGCATCAACGACGTCACCGAGCGCAGTAATCTCACCATCAGCGGGATCAACTGGACCAAGACGGTCGCCGATGATCCGATCACGCCGACCCGGGGCTGGCGTCTGTTCACGCAGGTCAGCGGCGCCTCCAACGCGCTGATGTCCGACCTCAGTTTTGTGCAGCTGTACGCCAGCGGCAAATTCATTCATTCCCTGGGTGCCGGACGCCTGTTGCTGCGCTCGGAAGTGGCGACGTCGATTGTCGGCGGCGTCGAGGAATTGCCGGTGTCCATTCGCTATTTCACCGGCGGTGACCAGAGTGTCCGCGGCTATCAATATGGCAGCGTGGGAGCGCTCAATGACGCGGGCGAGGTGATTGGGGGAAAACACCTGCTGACGGCCAGCGTCGAATACGATTTTGAAGTCCTGCCGAGCTGGAAAGCCGCAGTCTTTTACGACACGGGCAATTCCTTTGCGGACTACACGCGTCTCTCTCTGAAGGCGGGCGCGGGTGTCGGCGTGCGCTGGCAATCGCCGATCGGCCCCATCCGGGCGGACATTGCCAAGGGGCTCGACGGCGGAGGATTTCGACTGCATATCACCATGGGGCCCGACCTATGAGCCTGCGTGTGACTCTGCTGCGCGCAATGGCGATTGCGACCGCCCTGCTCCTGATCGCGCTGGTGGGACTGCTGACGGTACTCAGTGCGCTCGTCAGCACCCAGAGCGGCAGTCAGTGGGTCCTGCGCAAAGGAATAGCTCGTCTGCAATCGGAGGAGCAGCGCCTCAGTGTCGGCAGCAGCACCGGCACCCTGCTCTGGGGCATGGGCATCCGGGATCTGCAGCTGCAGGCCGGAGATAACACCTTGTCCATTGCGCAGCTGCGCGCGCAGTGGAACCCCCTGAGCCTCTTGAGCGGCGCCGTGGACATAGAGTCCGTTGAGGTCAACGGGGTGCATGTCAGGTGGCAGTCTGCGGCGGATGCAGCCAGCGACACCGATCCATTCGCAGGACTTGACGCCCTGCCGTGGCCAGTCGAGATCGGCGCACTCACCTTGACCGATGCGGACATTGTCTGGGAGGGTCAGCACACGCCGCTCGAGTCTCTTCACCTGTCCGCCAAACTGTCGGGGCGGGAACTGCAATTTGGCACGTTCGCCCTGCTCGCCGGCCCCTTGCAGCTGGAGGGTGCGCTTGCCGGGGAGCTGCGCGTCCCGCTCCCTCTGCAAGGACAGGTGGCCTGGCAGTTTGCGGGCGATCCCGCAACGGGACTGAACACCTTGCGCGGACAGGTGCGTGCCGAAGGCAGCCTGAACCAGCTGCACGTGATTCATCGTCTGGAGCAGCCGGTGCAGATCGAAACCACCGGCGACATCATGCTCAGCCTGTACGGGACGCCCACGCCCCAGGCGCTTGCCCTGGACCTCTCCCACACCCTCCCTGGCCAGCGCATCCAGCTCCCCCCCTGGGGAGATTCGCAGGCACTTCAGGTGCAAGAGGCACAGGTGCGAACTGCGGGCACGCTGACACGCCTCGCGGTGGAAGGCGCTGCCGACCTGCGCGTGGAAGACGCCCTGGGCGCGGCGCTGAGCCCGGACCTGTCTTTGACCTGGGATATCTTGTGGGACGCGCTTCAGCTCGACATCACGCAGCTACAGGTGCGCAGCGACAGCGGTCAGCTTGCGGCAGTGGGCCGTCTTTCCTGGCGCGAGGCACCGAGTCTGTCCCTCACCGTATCCGCTCAGGAGAGCGATATAGCGCGTTACCAGTCTCTCCTGCCCGAGGGGCTGGAACTGGGAGAGTTGGCCCTCACGGCCTCCGTGGAGGGACAGCGCACGGACAGCGGACTGCAGGGACGCATTGACTTCGACACCCTTACCGGTGAACTCAATGGCTTTCCCCTGAGCGCACGGGGCGCGATCGCCGTCGACGAACAGGGGGTGCGCATTGACGACGTGCAGGCGCGCAGTGGCGATGCCGAACTCACCCTCACGGGACGCTGGGAAGAGAGCATCGATCTGGCGTGGCATCTGTCCGCACAGGACCTGAGCACCCTCTCCCCCGCCTGGTCAGGTGCCCTCTCCGCCAACGGGGCCATCGAGGGCAGCACGACGGCCCCCCGCCTGACGCTCGCGGCACACGGGGAAGCCCTCGCACTTGCCGGCATCCGCCTGGGTGAAATCAGTGCGACCGGCACCTATGCGCAGGGCAGCAACCGCCTCGAGGCCACCCTGAAATCCCTCGCCACGGAGACACAGGGAACGCTTGTAGAGGACGCGCGCGTCCTGCTCAGCGGACAACCCGATGCTCACACGCTTGACCTGCAGCTGCAGGCGCCGGAGGCAGACGTGAGCCTGCGGCTGACCGGTGCGCTGGCTGCAAACGCACCACTGCGCTGGGACGGCGTTGTGCAACAGGCGCGCATCACCAGCGGTCTGGGAGCCTGGGCCCTGAGCGCGGCCACGCCCCTGCGGGTTGAGAACAACGCACTGCACTGGGACCGTCACTGCTGGTCACAGGACCAGAGCGCCTTCTGCCTCGAAGGCCAGCTGACGCAGCAAGGCGAGCTGAACACCGAGGCTACGCTGACGAATTACCCGCTCTCCCACTTCAACGCTGCACAGCCCGGCGCGGCGAGCGCCACGCCGTATGCGCCACTCCTGCCCCAGCTCCCGCCGGGCAGCCAGGCGCTGGGCAGTCTGACGGCCTCTGTCGCTGCGCAGGGCCCATTGTCCCCCCTCGGGGCCCTCGACCTGCGCTTTGCGCTCAGCGCGGGAGAGGGTCAATGGCAGGTGGAGGCGCCCGCACTGGACACGTCCGAGGCGGCCTCTGCTTCCCCGAACGCCTCTGCAGACGTCGAACGCTTCTTCTGGCGGGCGGCGGACCTCAACGGGTCGCTGGCGCAAGGGGCTTGGCAGCTCGACGGCACTGTGGATTTTTATCAGCCCGATCTGGGAGATTCCGGTCTTTCCGTGCAGGGCAATGCCCAGGCGACGCTGAGCATCCTTGCCGACCGCCGGCTCGACGGGGAGCTGACGCTGGCGTTTCAGGACCTGAGCTGGATCGAGGCCTTTTTGCCGTCCCTGCAGAACATACAGGGGCAACTGCGCGGGCTGACGATTCTGTCGGGGTCTCTCGATGCCCCGAAGATTGGCGGCACCATCACCCTGAGCAACGGCGCGGTCGAGGTGCCCGCAGCCGGTCTGCTGCTGACCGATATTAATAGCAGCCTGACCAGCGACGGCGATCAGACTGTTTTTATTCAGGGGCGCGCCCGCTCCGGAGAGGGCACGCTGCGCATGACCAGCGAAATCAGCGCCCCGCTCTCGCCTGCCAGACGGGTCAGCATGAGCCTGAACGGTGAGGATTTCACCCTCGTGGACAACGGGGAGCTGCGCATGACCATCAGCCCCGCCCTTGAGCTGACGGGAGACGCCGGCGCACTGGATATTCGTGGCAGCCTCCTGCTGCCCGTGGTGGATGTGCAACTGACGGCCCTGCCCGAATCGGCGGTCGATGTGTCCCCGGATACCGTCATCATTCAAAGCGCCGAGAACGGGGTTACCGTCCACAACGCGGCCCAGGCGGACCGGGGCATTCTCGACGGCGTAGACCTCACGGCAGCCCTGAACATCGCCCTCGGGGATCAGGCACGCTTCCGCGGATTCGGACTTGATACCCGCCTCACCGGGGCGCTGGACATCACCCAGCGTGCCACCGGGGCGCCCCTCACCTATGGCGAACTCACGGTCCTGGAGGGGAATTACCAGACCTATGGCCGCACGCTGGACATCGAACACGGCAAGCTGCTGTTTTTCGGCAGCATGGAAAACCCGGCTCTGGACATCCGCGCCGTGCGTCAGGCGGAAGACGTGAAGGTCGGTGTCCAGATGAACGGCACGCTGCAGAATATCCGCAGCCAGCTGTTCTCCACGCCCACCCTGCCCGACGGGGACATTGTGGCGGTGCTGCTCACCGGCCGCCCGTTGTCCGAAATTGGCAACCAGGACTCCAATGCCCTGATTGGCGCAATCACCACGCTCGGGATCAATCAGGGGCAGTCGCTGACCAACCAGATTCGCAACCAGCTCGGGCTCGACACGCTCGCGATCACCAGCACGGGAGATACCAGCAACAGCAGCCTGACCCTGGGCAAATACCTGACCCCAAGGATTTTCATCCGCTACGGGGTCGGCCTGTTCGAGACACAGTCCACCCTGTCGGTGGACTACAGCGTCACGGACCGCATCAAGCTGGAGGCCAAATCCGGCAGTACCCAGAGTGTGGATATCAAGTACACCGTTGAACGGTGAACAGCCCTTGAAAATCGGGCGAATGCCCCTATCTTTTTCCCCGGTAGCACGGCCCCTGTCGGACCGCATCCAGACGTTCATTTCCCGATGACATCATTGATGAGGTGAAGAGATGCCCCTTCGAAAAATCCCCCTTCTTACTGCCGGCCTTGCGCTTTTCGCGCTGCTGGCGAGCGTTTCCCTCGGTGTGTGGCTCGGCCAGACCGGCCTGCTGTCTCAGGCCTCGCGCGAGGGTGACGCCGAGAACGACTCGACAAAAGACGCACTGATCGCCAAGCTGGAAAACGCCGCGGCGCAGCAGGCCTCGCCGCTGCCCTCCGTGCTCGATCCGGCGTTTGACCCCTTCGCGGGAATGTTTGGCGGAGATCCCTTTGCCGCACTGGACCAGATGCAGGCCCGGATGAATCAGCTCTTTGGCACCATGAGCGTGGGCGCCTCTCCTTTTTCCCTCGGCGGTGCCATGGGTTTGGGCGGCAGCATGAGCGGGCAACCCAGTATCGTGGTCGAGGATGACAAAGAGGAATACCGCGTTGTCATCGCGCTGGCCGAAGACAGTGAAATCACGCTGAAAACCGATCTGGCCGACAACACGCTCTCCCTGTCCGCCGAAGTGCGCAGCGCCCAGCAGGATGCACGCTTTGGCCGACAGATCAGCAGCACGAGCATCAGCCATCTCTCGCGGGACATTCCGTTCCGGGAGCCCGTCGATGCCACCGGCTTGCGCACCGAGAAGTCGTCGTCGGAGATCGTGATTCGCGTGCCGAAACTCGGCTAGCGGCGGAAGTCTTGGCACTGGTGCGTTGATCCGGGATACCCTTGCCACTCGTATTTAGATGACGCAAGGAGGCCTTGACCATGATCAGCAGCACCCAGTCCGCCATCACCAATTTCTTCCGCCTGGAGTCGGCGAGCGGCATTCTGCTCATGCTGGCCGCCGTGCTGGCGATGCTCATGGCGAACTCGCCGCTCTCGGGCTGGTATGACCTCTTCATTGAGACCCCCGTCCAGTTGCGCGTGGCACAGCTGGACGTCAGCAAGCCCCTGCTGCTGTGGATCAACGATGGTCTGATGGCGCTGTTCTTTTTTCTCGTCGGGCTCGAGCTGAAGCGGGAGGTGCTGGAAGGCGAGCTGTCTGACCTGCGCAAGGTCATGCTCCCCGGCTTTGGCGCCATTGGCGGTATGGTGTTCCCTGCCCTGATCTACCTCGCCATCAATCGGAATGATCCGGAGGCGATTTCCGGCTGGGCCATTCCCGCAGCAACCGACATTGCCTTTGCCCTGGGCATTCTTTCGCTGCTCGGGTCCCGCGTGCCCCTGAGTGTCAAAATTTTTCTGACCTCCCTGGCGATCTTCGACGACATCGGCGCGATCGTGATTATCGCGGCGTTCTACACGGATCAGATCTCGCTGACCTCCCTGCTGATCGCGGGCGCCTGTCTGCCCGTGCTCGCGCTGTTCAATGCCCGTGGCGTCACCTCCCGCAGCGTCTACCGCATGGTCGGCATCATCATGTGGGTCGCCATGCTCAAATCAGGCGTGCACGCGACGCTGACGGGCGTGCTGCTGGCGATGTTTATTCCCCTGCGTGACAAACAGCAGCCTGAGGCTCGTCCCCTGCAGGAGTGGGAGCATGACCTGCATACCCTCGTCGCCTTTTTCATTTTGCCCGTCTTTGCGTTCGCCAATGCAGGCATCAGCCTGAGCGGCGTAGGGCTTCCGCAGTTGCTGCACGGCGTGCCGCTGGGCATTGCGCTGGGGCTTTTTGTAGGCAAGCAGATCGGGGTCTTCACCATGTGTGCCCTGGCGGTGAAACTCCGGCTGACCGAATTGCCCAAAGACATGAGCTGGCTGACGCTCTATGCCACAGGCATTCTGTGCGGGATCGGATTCACCATGAGCCTGTTTATCGGGTCGCTCGCGTTTGAGAGCACGGGCATCAACCGCATGTTTGATGAACGCCTCGGCATCCTCATCGGATCGCTCGTCTCGGGGATCGCGGCGTATCTGCTACTGCGCTACAGTTTGGGCAGGAAGCAGGAGCAGCCAGCCGCCTAGGGCGCGCTTGCTAGCAGTCAATCGCACTTTTTTAAGTCCAGTCGTTCCAGAAATTTTTAAAAACACTGCGTTTTCTCCAAAAAAAAGGGGTGATTCCGTCAGGAACCACCCCTTTTCATTTTTTGTCTGCCAGTCAGACCGGCAGCGCACCTCGCTTACATTTCGTAAGTGATACGTGCGTAGACCATGCGGCCTGTTGGATCGTACAGAACAGATTCCATACCGCCCAGCATCGGCACCTTCTGCGGCTCACGGTCGAACAGGTTGCGCGCACCGATGGTGAACGCGAACTCGCCGCCGAGGGCTTCGTACTGGCTGAAGTTGTACGCGGCATCCACGATGGTGGAGTCGTGCAGTTCAGTCACGGTACGGTAGTTGCTGAAGGGCAGTGCAGCCTGGAAGGAGAACGGATTCGCATCAAACACCATGCTGTCGATATAACGAGCCGTCATGTTGGCGCTGTGCTGGCCACGAACCCAACCCAGACTCAGGTTGGCCTTGAGTTCCGGCATCGGAGGAACTGCACCGGTGTTGTCATTCTGACGGCCCACGGCTTCCACCACGGGACGATCAGCGGACAACTGGTACTGATAGGAGTCCACATAAGTGGCATCCAGACCGACATTGAACATGCCCAGGTCGCCGATGGAGAAGCGGTAGCTGAACTTCAGGTCGTACGCCTGTACCAACATGCTGGACGCGTTGGAAGAACCGCTGATGATGCGATCGATCTGCGCCATGTTGTTGGGATCGCGCTGGATGCGCTTGTCGGAACGCGGATCAGCATTCCAGGCAGCAACCTGCGCCAGGGTGGGCTTGCCAGGGCCGGCAAATCCAGTGGCAACCTTGAAGTTGAAGAAGTCCGCATTCAGCACGTCGTTGGTGGTGGAGGTCACGATACGGTCGGTAAAGTCCGTCTCGCTCCAGTCCAGTGACAGCGTCATGCCTTCAATCAGGTCCAGCTCGAAGCCGATGCTCTGCGTATCGGCAGACTCCGGCACCAGGTTCGGGTTACCGCGTGAGCAGTTTGCCGTGAAGGCAGCGAAGCTGGTGAAGGGGTCGGCCACGTTGGTCAGACCACAGGACTCCGGATCATTCAACTGACCCAGGCTTGGCGCGATGAAGGATGAGCCCATGCTTGCGCGCAGGGTGAGTCTGTCCATCGGGGTGTACACAATCCCGTACTTGGGATCGGTAGAGCTCTGGCCAGTGGAGTAGGACTCGTCACGCACGGCCACCTGCAGCTCGAGGTTATCGAGCAGCGGCAGAGAGGCTTCGGCGAAATACGCGTCTACGGAACGGCCGTCAGTGTTCGGATACAGCTTGGTGCCGATGAACACGTCGCCGGTCAGGCTGTGCAGCGAGGGCACATTGCTGAAACGGTCTTCACGACGCTGATAGCCCACCGCCGCACCAATGGCGCCGCCGGGCAGTTCGAAGCCGCCCAGAGGCACTTCACCGTTGAACACGATATCCAGCGTCTGCAGCTTGTCTTCGTCGTTGACGCGGTTTTGCACATAGGTAGAGTCAGCGACTGCCTGCGTGTTCAGCGTGGACGGATCCGTGGAGACGAAGGGGTTGAAGCAGGCTTCGCGGTCATTGATCACGTCGCAGTTCAGACCCTGCTGGAGCATGCCGAGGCTGAAGTTGTTCGCCAGGCTCTTGTCCTGCTGGTAAGAGAAGGTATAGGTCGCATTCCCGCGCCAGTCGTCCAGGAAGGGGACAGCGAAGTCTGCCTTGAAGGCCTGACGGACGCCGCGGATATACGCGTCGCCATGGGTCGCACCGTCACTGCCGAGCTGCGAGGGCAATGTGCCCTGCTTGCCCCAGGGACGCCATGCGCCAAACTTCACGTCTTCGTTGAAGGCGATGCCGTTAGGGTCGAGGATGACCTGGCCGGCAGCATTGCGATCGGGAATGCCGTCACCGTTGGCGTCCTGGGCGAACAGAAGCGCGCCCGTGGAGGTTTTCGCACGGAAGGGGTTGCCGGGCAGCTCGCCACGAATCACGGGCAGTTCGCTTACGCGGCCACCGGGGTTCGCGGGGGAACCACGGTTGTAGTTGCGACGCGAGAAATAGCTTGTCTGCGCGCTGAAGCTGAAATCGGGGCTGACATCGTAAGACAGGTTCAGGAACGCCGTTCCAGTGTCTTGTGCAACGCGGTAATCCCAGAATTCGCCGAAGTCATACCAGCACTGGCCACCGAAGGTGAAACCATTGGGGTTGTTGCCGGGAACGGTCGGGTCCTGACGGACGCCGCCACAGTTCGGATCGGATTTGGTTGACGTGCGGCCCGTCAGGTTGCCGGCTGCATCGCGCGTCGGTACCAGGTAACGGCCGGGGTTTGGCGTACTGGACGAGGTCAGGCCTGCGTTCATCTGGTCGGGGCGGTCGATCATCTTCAGACGACCGTTCGTGCGCCACTCGGCCGCAGCAACGATATTGAGACCATTCCACTCGGTGCCACCCAGGAAGCTGATGGTGGTGTCCTTGTAATCCCCACGGCTGTCGCCCTGCTGGTACAGCTCGACCTTGACGCCGTCATACGCGGAGCGCGGCACAAAGTTCACCACGCCGGCCACAGCCTGTGACCCGTACAGTGCCGCAGCACCATCGGTCACGATATCAAGACGCTGGATGGCAATCTGGGGCAGGAAGGTGTTGACGTTGGTGCCAATCACACGCATGCCGTCCACGAGGTTCAATGTAGCGCCAGCGCCAAGACCACGCAGGTTGATGGACGTGGCGGTACTGGATGCGCCTGTCAGGGAGTTCTGGGTAATGGTAGAACCCTGGTTGAAACTCAGGTTGAAAACCACGTCACCCAGGTTGGGTGTCCCTTCCGCAGCAAGATCTTCTGCAGTCAACTGGGTAATGGGCGACGCGGCACGGAAACCTTCGGTGCGACGAATAAAGGAGCCGGTAACAACGACTTCCTCGACATCAGGTGCCTGCGCTAAGGCAGTCCCGGAGATTTGCAGCAAGGAGATGGAAATTGCTGCGCAAAGTAACTTCTTCTGTGGAAATGAACTACTAAACTTCATATTTCGACCTCTAATATATTATTTTGGCCGCCCAAGCAAAGCGCCACATCTGCTATCCATATGCGGCATCGGGCGGTCGAATGATTTGAGACAAGAAGCGTGTCGAAACGTCACTACTGCCTAATCTTTTTGTTATATTTATCAAAAAGATAAATGACGTCACACGAATTTAAGATGTGAGACGTGCCAATTCCCCCAAATCCATTTTTACTCTCCCTTTCCGGAAATTCCACCTGGGGCAGTGTTTCCGGGCGCTGAATATAGCACCTGAAAATTTGATGTAAAAGCGTTATTTCCATTCGCATCTAACGATTAAGAGACGACCCGACCCCTTGATTGCTTGGGTCGCGGACGCAATGTGGTTGATTTGTCACCTTTTTTCATGGAATACATGTCACCTTTTGCAGGTGCAATTACCGGCAGAAAAAATCTGGAAAAATAGCGCAAAAAAAGGGTGTTCTCCCTGCGGAGAACACCCTTGAGTCTGACACTCCTTCGCGGAAATTCCCGCGAAGGAGAGGGGTCAATTACATTTCGTAAGTGACGCGAGCGTAGAGCATACGGCCAGTTGGATCGTACAGAACGGATTCTATACCACCCAGCATCGGGACCTTCTGCGGCATACGGTCGAACAGGTTGCGAGCTCCTACGGTGAAGGAGAAGTCGCCACCCAGTGCCTCATAGCCAGTGTAGTTGTAGCTGGCGTCGAAAATCAGCGATGAACGCAACATGGAAGGGTTGCGGAAATTGCTGAACGGCATTCTGGCCTGGTACGCAAACGGATCGGCATCGAACACCACGTGGTGGATGTAGCGGCCGGTCAGGTTGGCACTGTGCTGGCCGCTCAGCCAGCCCATGGTCAGGTTACCTTTCCAACGTGGCATGGGGGGAGTCGCCCCGGTGTTGTTGTTTTGCAGGCCAGCAGCCTCAACAACAGGACGGTCGGCACGCAGTTGGTACTTGTAGGAATCCACATAGGTACCGTCCAGCGCGACGCTGAACATGCCCAGATCACCCACGGAGAAGCGGTAGCTCCACTTCAGGTCTGCCGCGCGCACCAGCATGCTGGACGCATTGGAAGATCCGCTGATGATGCGGTCGATCTGATCAAGCGCCAGCGGGTTACGCTGAATGCGCTTGTCGGAACGGGGATCCGCTACCCAGGCAGCGACCTGCGCAAGCGTGGGCTTGCCGGTGCCAGCAAAGCCGGTAGCCTGCTTGAAGTTGAAGAAGTCCGTTGCCAGCACGTCGGCTGTCGTGGAGCTGACGATACGGTCGGTGAAGTCCGTTTCGCTCCAGTCGATGGAGATCTTCATGTCTTCGATCAGGTCCAGCTCAAAGCCAACGCTCAGCGTATCGGCAGACTCCGGCACCAGGTTCGGGTTGCCGCGTGAGCAGTTTGCGGTGAACGCAGCGAACGTGGTGAAGGGGTCGGACACGTTGGTGAGGCCGCAGGACTCGGGCGCATTCAACTGATCCAGAGTCGGAGCAATGAAGGAGGTGCCCATGCTGGCGCGCAGCGTCAGACGATCAATCGGGGTGTACACGATGCCGTACTTCGGATCGGTAGAGGACTGACCGGTGCTGTACTTCTCATTGCGGATTGCCGCAGAGACTTCCAGGTTATCCAGCACTGGCAGAGACAATTCCAGGAAGTAGGAATCGACGTGACGGCCATCGCTGGTCGGGAACAGCTGCGAACCGATGAACACATCCCCGGTCAGGCTGTGCAGGCTGGGGGTGTTGTTGAACCGGTCGGAACGGCGCTGATAGCCCAAGGCTGACGCAATGGTACCGCCTGGCAGTTCGAAGCCGCCCAGTGGCACATCCCCGCTGAAGACCAGGTCGAAGGTCTGCAGTTTGTCCACGTTGTGGACGCGGTTGCTGTGCAGCACGGTGGAATCAGCCACTTCCTGCGTGTTCAGGAATTGCGGATCAGTCGCCACGAAGGGGTTGAAGCACGCGTCGCGATCTTTGAGCACGTCGCAGTTCAGACCCTGCTTGATTGCCCCCAGAGAGAAGTTGGGAGCCAGGCTCTTGTCTGTCTGTGTTGAGTAGACATACGTCGCCACACCGCGCCAGCCATCGATATAGGGAACAGCGAAGTCAGCCTTGAAGGTCTGTCTGAAGCCCGTCACGTACGTGTCGGAACCCAGTGAGCCGTCAGAGTTGAGCTGGCTCGGCAGGGTGCCCTGCTTACCCCAGGGGCGCCAAGAGGCGAAACGCACGTCCTCGTTGAAGGCGATCCCGTTCGGGTCGAGGATTACGGCGCCGCTCGCATCGCGGTCGGGCAAACCGTCTTTGTTGGCATCACGTGCAAACAACAGGGCACCGGTGGAGCTCTTCGCGCGGAAGGGGTTGCCCGGCAGTTCGCCGCGGATAACCGGCAGTTCGGACACACGGCCGCCTGGGTTGGAGGCAGACCCGCGGTTGTACGCGCGGCGTGAGAAGTAGCTGGTGGTTGCGGCAATGCTCAGGTCCGGGCTCACGTCATAGGACATGTTCAGGAAAGCAGTGCCAACGTCCTGGGCAGTACGGTAATCCCAGAATTCACCGTAGTCATACCAGCAGCGCGTGCCGGCGGCGGTTCCGGTCTGGGAGAACAGGAAGCCGTTCGGGTTGGCGCCCTGTTGGGTCGGGTCTTCGCGAGTCGTGCCACAGCCCGGGTCAGGCAGTGTGGTGGTGCGACCGGTCAGTTTCCCGCTGGCATCGCGCAAGGGCACGGTGTAGTTGCCAGGGTTGGACGTAGAAGAAGAGGTCAGACCGGCATTCATCTGGTCCGGACGGTCTCGCATGCGCAGCGTGCCGTTGGTACGCCATTCGGCCGCACCCACGATGTTCACGCCATTCCACTCGGTCCCTGCCAGCGCGCTGATCAGGGTGTCCTTGTAATCACCGCGGTCATCGCCCTGCTGATACAGTTCGATCTTGGCGCCATCGTAGGCATCGCGGGACACAAAGTTGACCACGCCAGCCACCGCCTGGGAACCGTACAGCGCAGCGGCGCCGTCCGTCACGATGTCCAGACGCTGCAGCGCGATCTGCGGAACGAAGGTGTTGACGTTGGTCCCAATCACGCGCATGCCATCCACCAGGTTCAGTGTCGCGCCTGCGCCAAGACCGCGCAGGTTGATGGAAGTGGTGGTGCTGGACGCGCCCGTGAGGGAGTTTTGTGTAATGGAAGAGCCCTGGT
Organism: uncultured Klebsiella sp.; assembly: GCA_964538025.1. Taxonomy (GTDB): domain Bacteria; phylum Pseudomonadota; class Gammaproteobacteria; order Pseudomonadales; family Pseudohongiellaceae; genus UBA5078. The sequence continues at coordinate 146,270 of CAZICZ010000001.1, forward strand.
TGAAGCTCATGTTATGGATCACGTCACCGAGGTTGGGTGTCCCGGCAACGGCGATATCCTCTGCCCCGATCTGAGTGATCGGAGACGCGGCGCGGAATCCTTCCGTGCGACGAATAAAGGAGCCTGTTACAACGACTTCTTCAACGTCTGGCTGTTGCGCAACGCTAGTACCACTGACCTGAAGCAAGCCCAGGGAAATGGCGGCGCAAAGCAGTTTCTTTTGTGGAGCAGAACGGAAAATATACATTTTTCCCCCTTGATTGTTTTTGTTTAGGACTACGAAAATTACTTATCAAAGTAATTTTCCCGACATTCAAAGACAGGGAGGTAGAGAGTGGACGACACCGGAAAAGAAGACGAAAAGAGGCACTGCCCCCCGCACGCCACCCTGCCCGGTCACTCCAATCGAACACGTTTTGACCGAAGCCAAAATCCCGGAAATGACTGCCTGTGTAGGCTGCGCGCTCAGGTGAGAGCCAGCCTGTGCGGGTATATACCCGGCCCGAAAAAGGCCGCAATGACAAAAAACAAGGGAGCGGAGGTTCTACGATGAAAGGAACGTTTTTAGCGATGAAATGAATTACATTCTTAAGAGGAAGACCCGACTCCGGCAATGCAGAGATACTTCAATTCGAGGTATTCATCGATGCCGTGACGCGATCCTTCCCGTCCGATTCCCGATGCCTTGACGCCGCCAAACGGAGCAAGCTCGGTGGAAATCAGGCCGGTGTTCACCCCCACCATGCCATACTCCAAGGCCTCCGCAACACGAAAAACGCGCCCCATGTCCCTTGTAAAAAAATACGATGCCAAACCAAATTCGGTATCGTTCGCCAAAGCAATGGCTTCCGATTCTGTGTCAAATTGCAACAAAGCCGCCACAGGGCCAAACGTCTCCTCTTTGCACAGGAGCGAAGACTGCGACACATCTCGTAACAAAGTCGCCTGAAAAAAGGTGCCGCCTAAAGGGTGAGATTCGCCCCCAATCATCACGTTTGCGCCTTTATTTACCGCATCTTCAATGTGGGAGCGCACTTTTTCCACGGCCTCCCGGCTGATCAACGGGCCCAGTTGCACATTTTCATCCAGCCCGTTTCCAACCTGCAGTTTTTCGATTGCATCACGCAGTCTTTCTGCAAACGTGTCATATATCCCCGATTGCACATAAAAGCGGTTGGTGCATACACAGGTCTGACCGTTGTTGCGGAATTTGGCCTGCACCGCGGCTTCGACGGCGGCATCGAGGTCGGCGTCATCAAACACAATAAAGGGAGCATTGCCCCCCAGCTCCAGGGAGACCCGCTTGATATCCTGCGCACACTGCGCCATCAGCACGCGCCCGATCTCGGTGGACCCGGTAAAGGAGACCTTGCGAACCACGGGGTTGGAGGTCAGCGCCTCCCCGATCCGGCGTGCGCTTCCCGTGATGACGTTGAGCACGCCGGGCGGAATGCCCGCCTCCAGAGCTAGTGCCGCCAGCGCCAGAGCGGAAAACGGCGTCTGCGACGCGGGTTTGACGACCATGGTGCAGCCGGCAGCCAGGGCAGGAGCTGCCTTTCGGGTCAGCATGGCCGCCGGAAAATTCCAGGGGGTAATGGCCGCAGTGACGCCCACGGGCTGCTTGAACACCAGCAGGCGCTTGTCCACCTGATGGCCCGGGATGGTTTCCCCGTAGACGCGTTTGGCTTCCTCGGCAAACCATTCGATAAAGGAAGCTGCATAGGCGATCTCGCCACGCGCCTCTGCGAGCGGCTTGCCCTGCTCCAGTGTCATCAGGCGCGCGAGGTCTTCCTGGTGAACCATGATCAGGTCAAACCAGCGGCGCAAGATCAGGCTGCGCTCCTTCGCAGGCCGCGCACGCCAGGCCGGCAGTGCGCGCTCGGCGGCAGCCACGGCAAGCCCAGCCTCGATGCCGCCCATGTGCGGCACCGTGCCCAGCACCTCGCCGGTCGCGGGGTTGTGCACAGTGAGCACACTGTCATCCCGCGCCAGCTCCCACACCCCGTCGATACAGCAGCGCTGACGAAACAGGGAGGGGGTGTTCAGGCGCGGTTCTGTGGCGGGCACGGCGAGGCTCCTTTATTGCACCTGACTGCGGTCGATGAAGCCGTCGTGATTCGGCATGACGATGGCGGGCAGGCTGTTCTGGTCAAGCACACGGTCCTGCTCGATGATGCCCCCCAGATGCAGCACATAGGCCACCACCTGATAAACCTCGGTGTCACTCAGGGATTTGGGCGCTGTGGGCGGCATGGCGCGCCGGACATAGTCGTAAAGTGTGCTGGCGTAAGGCCAATAGCTGCCAACGGTCAGCAGAGGCGGTGTGCCGGTGGTGGACCCGCCCGCGAGAGCAGGTACTCCCTGCCCGCCCTCTCCGTTGGCGCCATGACAGGCAGCGCATTGCGCGTCGTACACGGCCTTGCCCTGCGTCGCAGTTCCGGAACCGGCGGGCAGCCCCCGACCATCCGGCATCACGATCAGGTCCCAGCCCTGCAGCTGCGTCTCCGAGACGGGACGGCCCAGCTGGACAACCGCAGACTCCGGGCTGCTGCTACAGGCGAACAGTCCGGTCAGCATCATAAGTGCGCCGAGTGCGCGACGGGTCTTAGGCGTAAACATTCTTGACCTCCCCCTGCGCGGATACCGCCCAGCTCTGAATACCATTGAAATGAAACCGGTTGGCCGGGCTATAGGACGCCAGCACCTGCGCGCGGGTGGGCTGTACATTGCCCGCCCGGTCCGTCGCACGGCTTTGCAGGATCGCCTCTCCTCCCTCCCACAGCCACGGTAACCTGAAGCGTGTCAGGGCGAGATCGCTGCCCGTGCTCTCCAGATGCGCATCCGCCCAGCTGCGACCGCCGTCGGCGGACACTTCCACGCGCCGGATGGCGCCGCTGCCGGACCAGGCCACCCCAGTCACTTCGTGCAGCCCCCGACGCGTCAGCTGCATCTGGCCGGACGGCGAGGTGATCAGGGACTTGACCCCCATCGGGTAAGTGAATTGCAGGGCTTTGCCATCGGGCAACAGCTCCGTGTAGCGGGAGGTTTCGTCTTTGAAATTGGCCGGCGCGTCGGCGAGCTTGATCTGGGTGAGCCACTTCACGCTGACGTTGCCCTCCCAGCCGGGCACGAACAAGCGCATCGGAAAGCCCTGTTCGGGGCGCAGCGGTTCGCCGTTCTGGTAGAGCGCAATGAAGACATCGCGCAAGGCCTTGTTCAGGGGAATCGAACGCCCCATGCTCGCCCCGTCGGCTCCGGTCGAGGTGACCCAGCTGGCGCCGTCGGCAATGCCTGCCTGATCGAGCAGCGTGGCCAGACTGACGCCCGTCCACTCGGCGCACGAAAGCAAGCCATGAATGGCGGCGATATTGCTGTCGCCGGCGGTCGGGCCGGTGTTGGCGCCACTGTTACCGGAACATTCGAGGAACAGCACCCGGCTCTGCATGGGATAGGCCAGCAGGTCCTCGTAGGAAAACTCGAGCGCCTGTCTTACCGCGCCGTGGATCACGAGCCGATGCTGGGCGGGATCGATTGCCGGCACGCCGGCATGGTGGCGTTCAAAGTGCAGACTGTTGGGGGTAATCGTTCCCTGCAGCAGATGCAGTGGTGTGCGTGAGACACCGGAGCCGGGCAGGGTCGCACTCGGGGCGCCGGCGAGCCGTTTGACGTGCTCGACGAAGGGAGACGGGCTGCCATACGCGGAGGGGTCTTTTCCCGGCGTTCTGGACCATGCCGGGAACTGCGACCGCGCGGCATCGGCGGCCAGTACGGGCGAGGCGATCACGCTTCCGGCGCTGGCAAGGCCCAATCCGAGGAGGTGACGGCGGCTCAAAAGGCCATTGCCCGCGACACGCTCCCACGACTCTTTATTATTCTGCTTGTTGATATCGCTCATGTAATGCTCCACCTGTGCGTGGTGTAAGAAAGGGATAGCTGCTAATGTGCCAAGCAAACGCCAAGACACGTGTTCCGAAGCCTAAATGATGCCCCCTGCAAAAGCCATAGCGCTCCCCATTGCCCTTTGTCTCCTGCTCCTGCTGCCCTTTGGACACCCCCTGATGGGTCAGGATCAGGTCCCGATGCTGCGTTGGGAATCCCGCAGTTTTGCGGGCAACACGCAGTACACCGCGGTGGACCTTGCAGGCGAGGCCGTGCTGGAAGCCTTTGCGCGGGACAGCGGCAGCGCCCTCTATCAGGAAGCCAGAATCGACCTCAACGCCACGCCCTATTTGCACTGGCGCTGGCGCGTGGGTGACGCCGAGATGCCCGACATCCCCGAGACGGAAAAGGCCGGCGATGACTACCGGGCGCGCCTGTACATCGTGCGTCGGGGCGGGCTGGCCTTCTGGCGGACCAAGGCGATCAATTACGTGTGGGCTCGCCAGCAGCCGCTGGACACCCGATGGCCCAATCCCTTTGCCGGGGAGAACGTGCAGATGTGGGCCATGAACACCGGCACACCGGAGGCGCCCGGATGGGAGAGCCATGTGCGGGACGTGCGGGCTGACTGGTTTGCCGCGTTTGGTGAACAGATCGACAGCCTCGACGGGCTCGCCTTGATGACAGACACCGACAATGGCGGCGGCACGGCCCGCAGCTGGTATGCCGACATCCACTTCAGCGCATCGCCCTGAGATATCACTTCATTATTCGGAGAACACGATGTGCTCCACGGCTTCACGGCGTGCATTGTGCACGCGCTCGGTGATCTCGCCGCTGCTCATGTGCAGCACGGTGTCCCCGATGCGGCCGATGGCAGCGTTGTGCGTAATGATTGCCATGGTGGTGCCGGTTTCCCGGTTGACCTGCTCCAATACACCGAGCACGAGGCGCCCCGTGCTCGCGTCCAGCGCCCCGGTGGGTTCGTCGCACAGCAAAATCTGCGGCCGCTTGGCGATGGCGCGGGCGATGGCAACGCGCTGCTGCTCGCCCCCTGAAAGCTGCGCGGGAAAATGGTCCAGCCGGGACGAAAGCCCGACCAGCGCCAGCGCGTCCTCGGCCCGCATGGGGTTGTCCGCAATGTCGGTGACCAGCGAGACGTTCTCGCGCGCGGTGAGACTGGAGATCAAGTTGTAAAACTGGAAGACAAAGCCGACGTGTTCGCGCCGGTAGCGGGTCAGCTCGCTCTGGCTGGCGTGGCTGAGATCGTGGTCGAGGTAGCGCAGCGTCCCCTGGCTGGCCACGTCCAGCCCCCCCAGGATGTTGAGCAGGGTCGACTTGCCACTGCCCGAGGCGCCGAGCAGCACCAGCAACTCGCCCTCGTACAGGGTCAGATCGACGGCCTTCAGCGCCTGCACGCTGACCTCGCCCATCTCGTAGGTCTTGGACAGCCCCCTGGCCTGCAGGACGATCGGGCGTCCGGGGCTGATGTGTCCCTCTGATGATGTGATCGCCATGGCGGCTCCTGCATGTGCGTGGCTCATGGTACTCCCGGCCTCCCTCGGGCGAAACTGCCGACGCGTTTTAGCTGACATCGCCGGCGGGGCGCACTAACATGCCAAGCTTTCATGCCCGACGGCCCGCAGACAGGAGCCCCCCATGTTGACGCATCCTCTTCGTATTCTTGCCCTTGCCGCCCTGAGCGCGCTTCTGATGGCCTGCGCCCCGGGCGTTGCCCGCCCAGAGCGCGACGCACCGATGCCACCCGCGATGCCCTCCGCAACGCCCCCCGCCATGCCGGTCAGCACACCGGGGATGCCCCAGTTTGCCCCCGCCGCCCTGGTCAACGAAGCCAGCACACTCACCCAGCGTTTCGTCGGCACCCTGCTACCGACCCTGCAGGCCGCCATGGACAATGGCGGGCCGCTCAATGCCATTGCCGTGTGCGCGGTCGAAGCACCGAAGATTGCGCAGCAACTGAGTGAGGAATCGGGATGGGAGGTGGGCCGGGTCAGCCTCAAGGCACGCAACAGCAGCACAGCGATGCCCGACAACTGGGAGCGCCAGGTGCTCAACACCTTCGATCAGCGGCAGCGCTTCGGGGAAAGCCCCGCCACGCTGAATGTGGCCGAAGTGGTCAACGGCACCTTCCGCTACATGCAGGCGCAGGCTGCGGCGCCCCTGTGCCTGACCTGCCACGGCAGCGAGGTCAGTGGCGAGGTGCTCAGTGCCATCCGCCGGCAGTACCCCGATGATCTCGCGATCGGCTACAAAGCCGGCGAAATCCGCGGCGCGATTTCCCTGAGCAAACCGCTCTAGGACTGCCGCCTAGACACGCAGCATGAACACATCGCAATGAATGCCGTGCAACACGGCATTCGCGGTGGACCCTAATAGCGCTGCCTTGACCGCACCCTGCCCGTGGCTGCCGATCACCAGCAGGTCGACACCTGTATTCTTGGCCAGGCGCTTGATTTCCTCCGCGGGCTTGCCGCGCAGAAAATGCACTGCCTCGGCCCCGATCTCGGGAAAGGACGCCTTGACCAGCGCGCGGGTATTCTTGGCTACCGCCTCCTCAAATTCCTGCTGGGCCTGAACGAAATCCCCCATGTTCAGCTCGTAAGCATAATTGCCCACCAGCACATCAAACACCTGCACCACGCTGAGCTTCGCGCCCGCCGCCAGGTCAATCGCCTTTTGGATAATGCGCTCCGATTCTTCGGACCCGTCGATTGCCACCATCACATGCTGATAATCACTCATCTGTTTCTCCTGTGGCGCTCTGGCAAGGATGGCAAACGTGCTCCCCCGATGAGCCCCTGAGTCCAGAATAAGACAAGCCCCAGCCACCCTCAATGAGGCATCGGGGGCGGACGGGGCTTATTGCCGTTTGCTTTGATCTTGCGCAAAAAGGCCCGCGCTTCCCGCACGGGCCGGAGTGGCTGCCGCTTAGAGCAGGAACATCGTGGCCGCGAGGCCGGAAAGCGACATGGTGATGGTATAGGGCAGTGCCAGCACGACCATGCGGCCGTAGGACAGGCGGATCAGCGGCGCCAACGCGGAGGTCAGCAGGAACAGGAAGGCGGCCTGCCCGTTGGGTGTCGCGATGGACGGAATGTTGGTGCCGGTGTTGATCGCCACCGCCAGCAGATCAAACTGCTCGCGGCCAATGGACCCGGCCTGGAAGGCGGCCTGCACTTCGGAGATATACACCGTGGCCACGAAGACGTTGTCGGAGACCATCGAGAGCACCCCGTTCGCCACGTAGAAGGCAGCCAGCTGGGCATTGCCTTCCATCGCAAGCACATAGTTCACCACCGGGGTGAACAGATGCAGCTCATGAATCACCGCCACCACGGTGAAGAACACCACCAGCAGGGCTGTAAAAGGCAGGGCCTCCTGGAAGGCATGGCCCAGACGGTGTTCGTCGGTGATCCCTGTCAGGGCGGTGGTCAGCACAATCACGGCCAGACCGATGATGCCCACTTCTGCCAGGTGGAAGGCCAGGCAGATGACCAGGAAGATGGCCATCGCGGCCTGAATCCACAGGTTCAGGATGTCGGAACGTGTCAGTTTGGCGTTCTGCTCGTCATCGTACTTTTGCAGAATTTCCCGCACGCTTTCCGGCAGGGTCGCGCCATATCCCGCAATCTTGAACTTCTCGACCACGATGGTGGTGGCCAGCCCGGTGAAGAGCACGACCATGGACACGGGAGCCACGCGCACGAAGAATTCGACAAAGTCCCATTCCATGATATGGCCGATGAGCAGGTTCTGCGGCTCGCCCACGATGGTGCAGACGCCGCCGAGGGCGGTGCCGATGGCCGCGTGCATCATGATGTTGCGCAGGAAGGCGCGGAACTGGTCCAGATCTGAACGGTTATGTTCCTTGATGCTCAGATCATCCGCGACATCGTGGTTTTCCTTGTCGTGATGAAAGCCGGAGGCCACCTTGTGATAGACCGAGAAGAACCCGGAGGCCACGGCGATCACCACCGCGGTGACGGTCAGCGCGTCGAGGAAGGCAGACAGGACCGCTCCCATCAGGGCAAACATGAGCGAGAGCATCGTCTTGGAGCGCACTCGCAATAGAATCTTGGTGAAGCTGAACAGCAGCATCTGCTTGAGGAAGGAAATCCCGGCCACCATGAAAATCAGCAGCAGAATCACGGGGAAATTGGTGTGGGCTTCTTCGTACACCGCTTCAGTGTTGCACATGCCGATGACCACGGCTTCAAACGCCAGCAGGCCACCCGGTTGCAGGGGATAACATTTCAGGGCCATGGCCAGGGTGAAAATGAATTCTGCGATCAACGCCCACCCGGCAAGAAAGGGGTCTACCAAAAAGAACAGCACGGGGTTGAGGATCAAAAATCCGACGATTGTTTTCTTGTACCAGTCTGGGGAACTCCCCAGAAAATTCTTTAAAAATGTGTGGCCATATGATGCTGTCATGAGCAGTCCCCAACGCTTCTTTTTCTATTTTCAAATTCGCTTCCGGCGCGTGCAGACCTGGACGGCCCGTCGAGCGCAGGAAGCCATACCGTCCAACAGATGCGGAGACTTACCGATTCCAGAGGCAAATTCAATAGAGCAGAAGTGTTTTCTTGTAACGTGAAAAGGCCCGGCAGAAATTCTGCGCGGGCCTTAAGAGGCTCATGTCACGATGATTTCAGAGGAAATACATCGTCGCCAGAAGACCGGCGAGAGACATCGTGATGGTATAGGGCAGGGCCAGAATCACCATGCGTCCATAGGACAGGCGAATCAGCGGCGCCAGTGCCGAGGTCAACAGGAACAGGAAGGCGGCCTGCCCGTTCGGGGTGGCGACCGAGGGAATATTGGTGCCGGTATTGATGGCCACTGCCAACAGTTCGAACTGCTCGCGGCTGATGCGGCCGGCCTCAAAGGCCTGCTGCACTTCGGAGATGTACACTGTGGCCACGAACACGTTGTCGGAGACCATGGAGAGCACTCCGTTCGCGATGTAGAAAGCCGACAGCTGGGCATGGCCCTCCATGGCAAGCACGAAGTTCACCACGGGGGTGAACAGATGCAGTTCGTGAATCACGCCCACGACGGCAAAGAACACCACCAGCAGGGAGGTAAAGGGCAGCGCCTCCTGGAAGGCGTGTCCGAGGCGGTGCTCGTCGGTGATGCCGTTGAAGGCGGTTGCCAGCACGATGACGGCCAGACCGATAATGCCCACTTCCGCCAGATGAAGTGCCAGACAAACCACCAGGAACACGGCCACAATGGCCTGCACCCACAGCTTGATGATGTCGTTCTTGGTCAGCTTGGCCGTTTGTTCCGCGTCGTATTTCTCGAGAATCCCGCGCACGGTGTCCGGCAGCTGCGTGCCGTATCCGGCAATCCCGAACTTCTCCACCGCCACGGTGGTCAGCAGGCCCACGATCAGCACCGGCACGGACACCGGCATCACCCGCACATAAAACTCCACGAAATCCCAGCCCATGATGTTGCCGATCAGCAGGTTCTGCGGCTCGCCCACGATGGTGGCGACGCCGCCGAGGGCGGTTCCCACCGCCGCGTGCATCATCAGGTTGCGCAGGAAGGCGCGGAACTGCTCCAGGTCGGAGCGGCTGTGGTCGCGCACGTTGCCGTCATGCGTCACGTCGTGCCCGGCGGCATCGTGATGCAGACCGGAGGCCACGCGGTGATACACCCCGTAGAACCCGGAGGCCACGGCGATCACCACGGCGGTGACCGTCAGCGCATCCAGGAACGCCGACAGCACGGCAGCCACGAGGGCAAACAGCACGGAGAGCATCAACTTGGAGCGGACCCGCAACAGGATTTTGGTGAAGGTGAACAGGAGCATTTCCTTGAGGAAGGAGATCCCGGCCACCATGAAGATCAGCAACAGGATGACGGGGAAGTTCACCACCGCCTCGTGATAGACCGTCTCGGGCGATGCCATGCCGATGACGATCGCCTCAAACGCCAGCAAGCCGCCGGGTTGCAGGGGATAGCATTTCAGCGCCATGGCCAGCGTGAAGATAAACTCAAGAATCAGCACCCATCCTGCGACAAAGGGGTCCACCAGAAAAAACAGCAAGGGGTTCAGGACGAGAAAACCGACGATGGTCAGCTTGTACCAATCGGGCGAAGCCCCCAGAAAATTCTTTAAAAAAGCCTGGCCGTACGTTGTTGAAGACATAAATGTGTTCCTTAAAAGCGTCTGTCCGTTGGGCTGTCGACAGCCCGTGCTGTGTTGCGGTGGATTCTCTTTTTTGTTTCCTGACGAAGGAAGTGCATGACGCGTCGTGCGCACAACACTTTTTCATCTGTCTGTTTTTATTGTTTTTATGCCATGAATCTCACCATGCCCGGAGATGGTACCGTGCTCGCAGGCGAAAAAATACTTTGATCTCAAAGTCTTTCACCTGACACACCGGCCCCCCGAGCACCTGACTTTTCGGGCAAGGCCTCCGGGAGAGAACGCCTGCCCAAGGTATAAGAACCGGGAAAGCGGCTTTTTCATCCATGGCTTTCAAAAAGGGATTCCCCTACACTTTCACAAAGTTCTTACAATCCCTCCTACACACGCATCCTATGGCCAGTCTCTTCGACATCTCCCCACGCGAGACCGTGGAGTCCCCGCTTCACTGGTCGGGTGCTACCGTGTTTGGCGTGGCCTTCGCGGCGTATTTGCTGCTTGCACAGTTGTCGATCCATCTGCACAACCCGGTCACGGACGGGGGCACCTTCTGGCCAGGCGCGGGCCTGAGTCTCAGCCTGCTGCTCATGCTGCCCACGCGGCAATGGGCGCTGGTGATCCTGGCGGTCGGCCTGGCGGAATTCGGCGGCAATGCCTTCTACGGGTACCCGATGTCGGCCAATTTTTTCTGGACGCTGGGCAATTGCGTCGAGCCCCTGATCGGCGCGCTGCTGCTGCGCCGGGCCGACAATCCCACGGGACTTCTGTCGCCGCTGCCCAATCTGATGCGCTTCCTCGCCTATGGTCTGCTGGTGGCACCGCTGATAGGCGCCAGCATCGGTTCCGTGGGCACGTTTCACGTGATGGGGGCGTCACCGGGGTGGGGCTGAGCGATACCGCCTACGCCTATTACCAACAGAATCGTTTCATGCAGCGCAACTCGCTCTGGGCGGAGGAAGACTGGCCGCACCAGGCCCGCACCGCCGTGATCCTGTCCGAAGACTAGGGCAGAATTTCCGCTACCCGCTCGGGCGGTCGGCACACCCGGACGCCCCGCGCGGTCACCACCACGGGACGGTTGAACAGCGCCGGGTGGGCCACCAGTGCCTCCAGCAGCGCCGCCTCGGACAGTGAGGGGTCGTCCAGCCCCAGGCTGGCATACAGGGCATCCCCTTCCCGCATCAGGGCCCGCACGGGCAAATCACCACGCTGCAACAGCGCCTGCAAGGCCTCCCGCGTGGGTGGCGTGCGCAGATACTCGATGAGCTCGACGTCGACGCCGGCCTCCTGCAACAGGGCCAGGGTGGCGCGGGACTTGCTGCACAGCGGGTTGTGGTAAAGCGTCGCCTGCATGTCGAATCTCTCCTTGCCGTCAACGAAACGCCCAGCCTCTGGCGGGCGGGGCGCAGCATAATCAGCCTGCCGATGCTTGGCCAGCCCCCGGCCTGACCTTGAGCGCGATTGCAACGTGCGCGTCACACAGCCTGCGGTATACTGCCGGGCTGAATTTTACGCTTCTTCTTGACCCTTTTTGTCAGACCTTTTTTGTCAGACCTTTTTTGTCAGACCCTTTTTGCAGGAGACGTTCCATGCCCATCCGTATCGGCATCAATGGCCTTGGCCGCATAGGGCGCCTGTGCCTACGCGTGCTGTGCGACCAGCCCGGCATCACGCTTGCCCAACTCAACGACCCCGCGCTGGATGCGGCCACGCTGGCGCATCTGCTGAACTTCGATTCCGTGCATGGCCGCTGGCAGCACGAGGCCCGCGCCGAGGGCGACACGCTGGTGATCGGCGAGCGGCGCATTCCCGTCAGCTGCCGCAGCGCGCTGGCAGAGACGGACTGGTCGGGCTGCGACGGCGTGATCGAGGCCTCGGGAAAAATGAAAACGCGTGCGGTGCTGCAGGCCTATCTCGATCAGGGCGTGCAGCGCGTGGTCGTGACCGCACCGGTCAAAGAGGATGGCGTGCTCAACGTGGTCATGGGTGTCAACGATGGCCTGTTTGACCCGGTCCGCCACCGGCTGGTGACGGCGTCCTCCTGCACTACCAACAGCCTCGCCCCCGTGGTGAAGGTGATTCACGAGAGCCTCGGCATCCGCCACGGGTCGATCACCACGGTACACGACATCACCAATACGCAGCGCATTCTGGATGGCGCCCACAAGGACCTGCGCCGTGCCCGTGCCAGCGGCATGAGCCTGATCCCTACCACCACCGGGTCCGCCACCGCGATCAGCGCCATCTTCCCGGAACTCGCCGGGCGGCTGAACGGGCACGCGATCCGGGTTCCGCTGGCCAATGCCTCCCTGACCGACTGTGTGTTTGAGGTCGCGCGCACCACCACCGCTGAAGAGGTCAATGCCCTGCTCAAGGCGGCGGCGGAGGGCCCGCTGAAGGGCATCCTCGGTTATGAGGAGCGCCCGCTGGTGTCGGTCGATTACAAGGGCGACCCGCGCTCGGGCGTGGTGGATGCCCTGTCCACGCTCGTGGTCAATGGCACGCAGGTGAAGCTCTATGTGTGGTACGACAACGAGTGGGGCTATGCCAACCGCAGCGTGGAACTGACGTTGAAGGTGCTGGGAGCTGTGCACTCGTGACTGCCGCGCGCACCGACGCTGTGCGCCAGTACGCCATCGTTACCGGCAACTACTGGGCCTTCACACTGACCGACGGCGCCCTGCGCATGCTGGTGGTGCTGCACTTCCACGCGCTGGGGTTCTCGCCGCTGGACATTGCCCTGCTGTTTTTGTTCTACGAGTTTTTCGGCGTCGTGACCAATCTGTTTGGCGGCTGGATCGGTGCCCGTGTGGGGCTGCACCGCACGCTGCACCTGGGGCTGTTGCTGCAGGTGATTGCCCTGTGCCTGCTGCTCGTGCCCGCGTCGTGGCTCACCGTGCCGTGGGTGATGGGGGCACAGGCGCTCTCGGGCATTGCAAAAGACCTGAACAAGATGAGCGCCAAGAGCGCCATCAAACTGCTGGTGCCGGCCGACGCGCCGGGACGGCTATACCACTGGGTGGCCGTGCTCACCGGGTCCAAGAATGCCCTTAAGGGCGCGGGCTATTTTTTAGGCGGCGCGTTGCTGGCCCTGCTGGGTTTTGCCGGCGCGGTCGCGGCCATGGCCATCGGGCTGCTGGGGGTCTTTGCACTGTCGCTGCTCCTGCTGCGGGGAACGCCGGGCAAGCTGAGCCAAGCGCCAAAATTCCGCGAGTTGTTTTCCCGCAGCCGGGCCATCAATCTGCTGGCGGCAGCGCGCCTGTTTTTGTTCGGCGCGCGCGACGTGTGGTTTGTCGTGGCGTTGCCGGTGTTTCTCTCGCAGAGCCTCGGCTGGCCGCCCGGCCAGACCGGTGGCTTTCTGGCACTGTGGGTGATCGGCTATGGCGCGGTGCAAGCGATTGCCCCTCGCATTACCGGCCCCCACCCCCAGGGCGGCGCAGCGCGCGGATGGGCGGCGGGACTGATGCTGATTCCGGCGGCCCTAGCGATGGCACTCGGCCAGGCAGACAGCACGACCACCGCGCTGATCGGTGGGCTGCTGCTTTTCGGCGCGGTGTTTGCGGTGAACTCGTCCCTGCACAGCTTTCTGATCGTGCATTACGCCCGACACAGCGGCGTGTCGCTGGACGTCGGGTTTTACTACATGGCCAATGCGCTGGGCCGTCTGGCGGGCACGGTGCTCTCGGGCGCAGTCTTTCAGGCCGCCGGCCAGGGCAGTGCCGGACTGCAGGCCTGCCTGTGGCTCTCCAGCGGATTTCTGGCGGCGGCGTTGGTGTTCTCTTTCGGGTTGCCACGGGGGGGCAACGAAAGTGTATGATTCGGGCATCCCACCCTAATGAGATGCTCCATGCGCCATTGCCCCCATTGCGATCAGCCCCGGCTGCGAAAGAACCACTGGCTTTCCACCCGCTACCACTGCCTTGCCTGCGGACACCGCTTTGCGCTGATGCCCCGACAACGTGCGATCAGCCTTGTGCTGATCAACGTGCTGCCCCTCGTGGGCGTGGTGGCCGGCATTGCCACGCATAGCCTGCTGGTGTTTGGCATGCTCACGGTACTTGTCCCCCTGTGGGCGTATTTTGCTTACCGGCGGGCGGCGCCGTTACGGGCGCTTGCACCCCTGTCTGATCAGGGCTCCTCATGAGACGTGCAAACGCACCGGAACACATGAATAAGGACATGACCCTCATCAGAACAGCGACCGCCTCCGATGCCGAGGATCTGGCCGCATTGGCCGAGTCCACTTTCAGAGCCACCTTTTCCGCACAAAATTCACCGGAGGATATGAACCTTCATTGTCAGGCGCACTATGGAAAAGCAATTCAACTGCGGGAACTTCTCGACCCCGGGATCGTCACTCTTGTTGCGCAGGCCGGCGACCGCCTGGTGGCATTTGCGCAACTGCGTTGGGGCGATGCGCCTGTGTGCGTCGGTGACACGGGCGCGGGTGAAATTCAGCGGCTTTATCTTGATAAAAATTTTCACGGCAAAGGTCTGGCGCACAAAATGATGGAAGCTTGTCTGCAACTTTTTGCGACACGCAAGACCGCGCTCGTTTGGCTTGGCGTGTGGGAACATAACCCGCGGGCCATCGCGTTTTACAAAAAGTGCGGCTTTACAGAAGCTGGCGCACATGTGTTTCCCCTTGGCACCGACCTGCAGAGAGATATCATCCTTGTAAGGCCCGTGGGTGACATCCACTCACCTGCACCCTGAAGACCTTGACGGCCTCACACCCTCTGCAGTGAGATACACGGTATGCATTGCACCGGCATACGACATCACTGACAGGAGCACGAATATGCTGACGCTGAATGAGACAGGAACCCTGCATGTGATCGCACAGGTCGCGATAGCGCTCATTGGGTTCACGGGTATCGTTATCTCCCTGGGAGAGCGCGCAAGAGACAGCTGGACAGCCGAAGTGAAACTTCGACTTTACACAATGCTCTACCCCAGCATGACGGCATTGTTCTGCAGTTTTGTTCCTCTCATCCTGGTGTACTTCATCACGGATATTGAAACCTGCTGGCGACTGAGCAACGGGATTTTGGGACTTGCCCATGCGATCAATCTTGCAGGATTTCTGCGGGGTTCCAAAGTGGCGCATATCACACGAACCCAAAAACTAAACGCCCTGTTTGGCGGCTGCGTTGTGCTGACCCACTTCCTGGCGGCGTTTGCGATACTGCCGTGGCAAGAGGCGATTTTCCTCTTTGGACTTCTTCAGCAACTTTATATCGGATTCCACAATTTTATTTTGCTGTTCAAACCGGGTGAGAAAAGCAGTGGCTGATGTGCACGGTTGTTGTTCTCGTTGCTCCAGCGTGTCGCGTGAAAATATACGCACACGATTTTCCATGCGTGCAGAAAATTGCTTGCGATCTTAATCAGATTTCATTTTGAGTCTGCCTTAGCCTAACGAATTGCTAGTTTGTTAAGAACTGGGGCACCCATTTACAGTCAGATTAACACTCTATTGGCATTACACGATGTCGGTGGGATACTCCCTCGCAAACTTTAAATTCGAGCATGCAAAGATTCCACTGGAGAGTGAGCATGCACACGATATAAATGTTATGTGTCTATGAACCCATTGTGCCGACCGAGAGCTTTTTAAGATCATGAGTAAATTAAAGTTACAAGAATGGGCGCTTATTGCTGAAATCGTTGGTGCGATCGCAGTAGTGGTATCACTCATCTATGTTGGCGTGAGTGTCCGACAAAATACAAACGCCATTTTAGTGTCAAATCACCAATCAATTGTCGCTATGGATATCGATAGGAACACTTGGTATAGAGACTTAGAATTCGCTGCTGCATATGAATTGGCACTAGAAGACTACACTAAATTGTCATCAGCTCAACTTCGTCAGTTTCGTACTTTCGTTGCTGACACATTTAACACTTGGGAGTTTGGTTTTATTACGCACTCAAGGGGCATGATGGACGATACTATCTGGGGCGGCTGGGATCAGTACTACCGCAATGAACTGAAAAAAGAGTCATATCGGTGGTTCTGGAATAGCTCGAAAATGGGCTTCTCTGATGATTTTAGAAACTATGTAGATTCAATTCAGGCTGATATGTAGTGCTTCAGTTGAAACCGAGTAAAGCTTGAGATAACTACACATCACAAGCGCTTTTCAAAGTGACGCGGCTACGCCGGGCATTTGAAGCGAACGTGAAGAAATATCCAAAATTGAGATAATCGAAAACGGAAATCACGGGGGCAAGTTCCTTGATTTTTTTGAGGACGTTCGATTCTAAGGGTAACTTCAAGAGAGATTGACTCGGGTTTTGGCTAAGCCAAAACCCTCGCCCTTCGGGTGACTTTCGGTCATCTTGAAAGCTGTGCTTTCAATCGAACTAAGGAGTTGAACTCGAAGGGTGCCACAAAATAAAAAAGGGTCCATCAAGGACCCTTTTTCATTTTGGCGCACCCGGAGAGATTCGAACTCCCGACCAAGTGGTTCGAAGCCACCTACTCTATCCAGCTGAGCTACGGGTGCGTGCGGGGCGAGATTATAGTGAAGAGTTGGGGAGACGTCACCGTTTAAATGCCTCTACTCCACCCGCAGCCCGGCAATGCCCACACTCACCTGCCCCGCGGCGGGGCTGGTCCCGGCAGGGAAGCCGAGGCCGGAATCCACATCACCACTTTGCCCCTGTTGCAGCAGGGGAATCACCACGGTGCGGGTCGCCGTCTGGCCGTTGATCAGGGCGCGGAACTGCACCTGCACATTGCTGACGGGGATGGGTGCGCTGGACTGCACGCGGGCGAGCAGGCGGCCCTGGGCGTTCACGTAGGGCTGCACGGCGATGTAACGGCCGGGGTTGTCGGGGATGTCGAGGCGGGCAAAGGAGGCGCTGGCCTGTTGTCCCACCTGTCCAGAGGCCTCGGCGGCGATCTGGAAATATTGTTTGGCGGCGGCGCGGTCATTGGATTGCAGGGAGAGCGTGCCCAGCTCGTTCATGGCGAGGGCGGTGGGCAGCAGCTTGATGCTGGCCTGCAAATCCTGTGTGGCGCGCTCGTGCAGGCCCTGCCGGGCGAAGGCAACGCCGCGGCCCAGGTAGTAGTCGAAATAGTCCGGGTCCTGCGCGATGGCGCGGTCGTACTGTGGCACGGCGGCCTCATAACGGCGCTGATACACCAGAATGTCGGCCTGCAGGCCGAGGAAACGGGCTTCGTTGGGCACTAGCGACAGCGCGGTGTCGAGGGTGCGGGAGGCTTCCTCCAGCTTGTCCTGTGCAATCAGTTGCTCTGCCTCGTCGAAAGCGTCATAGGCGGGCTTGGTGCTGCGCAAGAAGGCGGTGGCTTCCTGGTAGCGCTCGGTTCCCAGTTCGCCCCCGCTGATCCCCTCGGCCCGCAACTGGGCGACCAGTGCGCGGTTGTTCTGCACACGCTCCAGTGAGGGCGGGTGGCTGGCGAACAGGCCGTCGAGCCAGCTGCTCTCACGGCCTTCGCTCAGGCGCACAAAGGTTTCCTGCAGGCTGATGGCCGCGGCGGGGTCATAACCCGCGCGGGCCATATAGCGGATGCCATAGGCATCGGATTCGCGCTCGGCGTCGCGACCATAGCGCTGCGTCAGCAACTGCACGCCCAGCTGGGCACCGCCCACCGCGTAGTCGGCGTATTCGGTGCCAGCGGCAGCAATCGCGCCCACGACCATGGCGCCCTGCAGGAGCATGCCGCGCTCCATGGCCTGCGCCCCATGACGGGCGGCGGCGTGCACGATCTCATGGCCCAGCACGGCGGCGAGTTCGGCTTCGCTGTTGAGCTCCACCAACAGGCCGCGGTTGACGGCGATCTTGCCCCCGGGCAGCGCCCAGGCATTGGGCACGGAATTGTTAAGCACCACAAACTCGTAAGGGAGTTGGCGGTCACTGACGGCGGCCAGCCGATTGCCCACGCCCTGCACATAGGCCGTCAGTGCCGGGTCCACGCTGAATTGCCCGCCCTGCCCCTGTTGGGACGGCAGGTATTGCTGAGCGCCAATCGTCAACTCGCGGTCGGTGGAAATAAAACTCAGCTGACGCTCCCCCGTCACCGGGTTCTCGGCGCAGCCACCCAACAAGGCAAGGCCCAGGGCAAGGAAAATTTTCAGGGAGGGGCGTGTGCTCATGGAAACTCTCTATGGCCAGTTAGCGAAGGATGTCAGTGTAAGAAATGGGCGCGGGCCTGCCTAGTCGGTTGCGCGCTGCTTTTGCGCTATGCTTGAGACAGCCTAATCACAAGGAAGATTCCCGATGAAAACACGTTGCACCTGGTGCGGGTCCGACCCGCTGTATGTGGCCTACCACGACACCGAATGGGGGGTGCCCGTGCATGACGAACGCACCCTGTTTGAGTTCCTCACGCTGGAATGCCAGCAGGCGGGCCTGAGCTGGATCACGGTCCTGCGCAAGCGGGAAAACTACCGCAGGCAATTCCACGATTTTGATCCGCAAAAGGTCGCGAAAATGAGCGACGCGGACATCGAGGAACGCATGTTGGACACGGGGCTCATCCGCAACCGCGCCAAGTTGAATTCAATCCGCAGCAACGCTGTCGCGTTTCTGGCGGTGCAAAAGGAATTCGGCAGTTTCGATGCCTACATCTGGTCTTTCACGGACGGCAAGGTGATCGATGGCAATCGCCAGAGCATGGGGGATATTCCGGCCACCTCAGCGATCAGCGACGCGCTGTCCAAGGACATGAAAAAGCGCGGCTTCAAGTTCGTGGGCACCACGGTGATCTACGCGCATATGCAGGCCACGGGCATGGTCAACGACCATGTGCGCGACTGTTTCCGCTACAAAGAAGTGAAAGCGCTGGGCTAGGACTATTGGTCGCGATCGAGCATGCCCACGTCCAGCACGGGTGAGGCATCGAGGTCGGAGGCATCCATCATTTCCGCCACGCGCTGGAGAGCGGCCATGATCATGCTGCGCTCCCAGTCTTTCAGCGCACTGAACTGACGAATAAAGGATTCCTGCAGAGGCTCGGGCGCCAGGTCGAGCACTTTGAGGCCGGCCTCGGTCAGGCTGACCCGCACCTTGCGCTTGTCTTGCGCGGAGCGCTCTCGCTTGACGAACCCTTCGTGCTCCAAGCGGTCGATGATGGTGGTGAGTGTCGCCTGGCTCAGGCTGATGGTGGCCGCAAGCTCGCTGATGGTGGCAAGACGTTGGTCCCGCACGGCCTTGAGCAGCACCAGTTGCGAGGTTGTCAGTCCCGAGACCCGGGTGACCTTGCGGGAATGCAGATCCGTCGCGCGGATGACGCGGCGAATGGCAGAGAGCACCTGCTCAATTTCCTGCCCCTTCCCTGTGTGTTTATCGAGCGCCTGGCCAGAATCCGTGACCAGCGCGATGGCCGGTGCACTGCCTGATGCTGTCTGCGACATGACGAACTGCCCTCTCCTGCTAATCCTGAGTAAATCTCGCCGCGAATCCCCCTCCCTTGCTCGGTAAACCGGCAACGGCGTGAGAGTCTTTCCACCGCCCCGAAGTGCCCTCCCGGAAGGGGCCTCGACGCTGCGCGATTATGAACAGGCACCCGGTTCCTGCGAAAGCCGTCAGCTGTGATTTTGTGTGTCCGAGTGTTCCTGAAGGCTTATAGGGGAATGCGTGAAAAAACCGTCGCGGCGCACGCGTCGGAAGCGATGTTTTTCACGCGGGAGGGGGAGGCGCTCGGCCCGGCAGATCAGTCGAGCGATTCTTCCTGACGCAGGGCGTCGTTCGCTTGCTGGTTGAGCCCGACAGCGCCTTTCTGGAAGACCACCTTGTGCAGCACGTCGGTGAGCGATTCGCGAAAACTGTCGGGGTGCAGATACGCGCAGACGGCGCCGTCCTTCGGGTCGATCGCGCGTCGCTTGAGGTCGATGCGGTGATCTTCCGTCACCATCACCACGGGCGTGGCTTCCCGCAGCGGGCTGCGCCGTTCAATCTCGCGCAGACGATAGACAAACTGGTCCCGCGGCTTCTTGTGATTGTTCCAGCCGGTGATCACGCAGGACAGCTTGTTGGTGAGCATACCCAGACCACGGTCATACTGGCGGACGGCGTCCATGGCGTTGGACTCGTTGTAGGTGTTGATGCTGGTGTAGAGCCCGGTCGCCCCAATCTCGGCTGCAATTGCATCGACCAGCGTGTTGTCCAGATCGTAGATCAGGATGACGGGCTTAAAACTCATCTTTCAACCTCTTGTTTTTATAGGTGGCTTTTCCACTACACACGCAACAGTTGCCCACCGTCGACGTCCACCGTGGTGCCGGTAGCATAGCGATTGTGCATCAGGTAAATCAACGCGCTGGCCACTTCCTCCGGGCGCCCCACCCGCTCCACCAGCTGCCCCTTGACCATGTTGGCCACCGCGGCATCCCGCTGTGCGCCCAGACCGTCAAACAGCGCGGTGTCGATAATGCCGGGGCTCACCACGTTGACGCGAATTGGCGCCAGTTCGATGGCGAGGCAGCGCACCAGGTTTTCCACGGCAGCTCCGACGCAGCTCAGGGCGGAACTGTTGGGTTTGAGTTTGCGGGCGGGCGCTCCGCTGACCAACGTTATGGAGCCGTCTTTGGCCATGTAGGGAACGCCAGTGCGCACCACATTGCCATAGCCCCACAGCTTGCCGAAGGCTTCCTGGAACTGCGCCTGAGTTTGTTCCACAAAGGGCTTCAATGTGCGGCTGGCACCGGTGGCCGCAGAGACAAGATGATCGATCTGTCCCACCTCTTCGAAGAGGGCCTTCAACGCGTCCAGATCATGGGTGTCCACTTGCCGGATCTGCACCTTGCCGGCGACCTTTGTCAGCGCACTTTCAACATGCGCGCTGGAGCGGCCTGCCGCCCACACGGAGGCGCCCAGATTGCTGGCAGCAATGGCAGTGGCCAAGCCGATTCCGGAGGTGCCGCCGATGACGACGACGCGCGTGCCCTGCAGACTGTTTGATTGTTCTTTGATCATTTTTTCCCCCGTGTCATGTGTCCCGTGGACGCGATTTTTTTAGTGGCCGCGAATGGTAGCACACGTCTTCCCTTTCCCGTTTTGTCTCCGTCGAATGACAGGGAATTTTCCTTCAGAAGTCTTTACCAAAGCCGACATAACTGGCATGGTAAGCGGGCATTCGAAAGATCAGGAGATCACCATGCAAAAACCGGTTTTACTCATCGCCATCTGCGCCGCAATCAGTGCCTGCGGTTCCTGGGTGAATGTGACATCCGCGGGACAACTCGTGTCTGTCGCTACACCGGCAGAGGTTGGCCAGTGCACACGGATCGGTAGCACGACGACCAACGCGTTGAGTGAAATTGCCTTCGTCGAACGCGGCAGCGAAAAACTCCAACGGGAGTTGATCGACCTCGCCCGCAACGAAGCCGGGGACATGGGGGGGAATCGCATCGTGGTAGAAACACCAATCACCGATGGCCGGCAGTCTTTTGGCGTGTATCGCTGCCCCTGAATGGACACAAGATTGCCCGAGGGAGTCGCGGCAATCCTCACAATAAAAACATGCCTGTCGTAAGCGGTCACAGGACTCATGGAATTGATGCTTAGATGGACAACAAGCTCCTGGCCCTTAGCCGTTTTTTCGCCAAAATACCTCTGATAGTCCTCAAGATTCGCTGGCTGATGCTGGCATTTTTGCTTGCCTCCACTGCCGTCATGGTCTGGGGCGCGTTCACGCGCACGACACTCGACATGACCATCGACAGTTTCATTGATCAGGACGATCCGGCGATCACCGCACTGCACGAGTTCCGCAAACAGTTCGGCAGCGATGACTCCGTATTCCTTGTTTACCGCGCCGCAGACGGCGACGTCTTTTCGCCCCGCTCCCTCGCCGCCGTGCGCGCGCTGACGGAGGATCTGCAACGCTGGCAATCCCTGAACCCCGCCGAGTATCCGGACGAGATTCACGGAGCACCGGTGGACCTGAGCGAACTTGGCAAAATCCGGCGCGTGCAATCTCTGAGCACCGTTCGCGTTCAGCGCAGTGACGCGGATACCCTGCGATCCGATCGCCTGATTCCCGAGACACTGCCGCAAGACCCTGCACAGCTGCGGGCGCTGCGCGAAGCGGCGATGGCCGAAGACGATTATCGCCTGCTCTTTTACTCTGCCGACGGGCAGTACGCCGGCCTGCTGATCCAGACCATTTTCGGCGCAGAGCCGGTCGATGGCTTTACCCCACAGATCGACGACGCCAGCATTTCACTCGACCTCAGCTTCAGCGCCTTTGACGACCCGGACAACTTCACGCTGGATTTCGATGAAACCGCGCAGGTCGAGGACATCCCGTTCCAGACCGTCGACATGTTCGCCTACAGCGCCTTTTTCAATGCCCTGAGAGCGGTGTACGAACCCTACAACGACGTCCTGGAGTTTTATCCGGTGGGCAACCCCCCCATGATGGAATTCGTGAATCGCACCCTGATGCAGATGATGTGGCTGGGGGTGGCGATGATCGGCATTTTCATCGCTCTGCTGTGGGTGCTTTTCCGCTCTTTCAGCGCAGTGCTGTGGCCGATTCTGACCATCGCGCTCAGCCTGGCCTGGACCTGGGGAGCCACCTCCTGGGCGGGCGTCGCCATGTCCACCATGATCTCCCTGACCTGCCTGCTGGTATTTGCCGTGGGCATTGCCGATTGTGTGCACGTGATGAGCGCGTATTTTTCGTTCCGGCGCGAGGAGCTGGCGCACGACACCGCCCTGTACCAGGCCTATGAAAAAACCGGGCTGGCCATTTTCATTACCACCATCACGACCATGGCGGGCGTGTTGGCCCTGAGTTACTCCGACCTGCTGCCCATCCGGGTGTTCGGGTTCATGTCGGCGCTGGGCGTGTTCATGGCGCTGTTCTTCACGCTGGCGCTCTTGCCGATCCTGCTCAGTGTCTGGCATCCGGGCAATACCGCCGACGCCGCTCCTTCACGCCCACGGCTTCTGGACCTGTGGCAGCGCCTGCCCATGGCAGGCAAAGCACTGCTCCTGATCGCTGCTGCCCTCGCCGTCTACGCGGTGGCTGGCGCGATGATCGGCACCTATGTGTGCGTGGTGGCCGCGCTGACGGGCGTGGTGATGACCTGGCAGAAGCAGATTCTGGAGATTATTCCCCGCATCGTCGCGCGTCGTCCGCGCGGCGTGTTTGCGGTGTTCGGGGTGATCTTTCTGATATGCCTTTACGGCACCTCCGAAGTGCAGATCGACACCAACATCTCCGAGCTGACGCGGGAGGGCAGCGACATGCGGGTGGCCTATGCCATCGTGGACGAAAACATGGCCGGCGCTCAAAGCCTGGAGATCATGATCGATACCGGGGTGGTGGACGGCCTGCTCAACCCGACGCTACTGCAGGCTGTGGACCATCTGCAAAACAGGATCGAAACACGCTATCCGGACGATGTGTCCCGCACCTATTCGCTGGCCAATATCGTCAAAGACACCAACCAGATCATGAACAATGACGACCCGGCCTTTTACACCGTGCCCGAATCCGAGGCGATGGTGTCGCAGCTGCTGTACCTGTTCAACAGCGCCAACCCGGATGATCGCCGGGCCTTGGTCTCGGACGATTACAGCCGGTCCCATATCACCATCAATGCCTACAACGCGGGCTCCTACCAGTACCAGCGCTTCTTCGAGGAGCTGGCGCACGAGATCGAGGAATCCTTTGCCGGGCTGGACGCGCAGTTCCCCGCGCTGGACGTGCAGGTCACGGGCTCGATTCCCCTGATGATGCGTGCCACCGACGAGATCGCGAAGTCCCAGTACAGCAGCTTCCTGCTGGCGCTGGGGGTAATTTGCGTGATCATGATGCTGACGCTCGGGTCGGTCCAGGGTGGACTTCTTTCGATTATTCCCAATATTATTCCCGCACTGCTCAGTTTCGGCTTGATGGGGCTGCTGGACATCCCGCTGGACACCGACACGCTGATGATTGCGCCGGTCATTATCGGCATTGCTGTGGATGACACTATCCACTTCATGACGCACTACCGGCTCGAATTGATCCGCACCCGCAGCATGGCGGTGGCGCTGGCCAATACCATCGAGGATGTGGGCACGGCGGTCATGTACACCACCATGGTGCTCGGCCTCGGGTTCGCGATCCTGAGTTTTTCAGATTACCTGGGCATGGCAAAAATCGGTTTCTTCGGGTCCGTGGCCATCTTCGTGGCGTTGCTCAGCGACCTGTTCCTGATTCCCGCCATGCTGCAACTGTTTAAGCCCGATTTCGGGGTAAAGGACGCGGACCGCTCGTTTGCACCGCTCCGTCACACACAGGCACCTGCCATGGACACCTTCACGCCGGGGGAGAATGTATGACCACGACACACTCGGGTTCACGCCACCGTCGCCACCTGCCCTGGGTTAGCCTAGCCGCACTGCTTTGCAGCACACTGGCAATGCCGGCGCTGGCCCAACCCAGTGCGCGCGAGATTCTGGAAAAGGTCGAGGACAATCTTCGCTTTACCACCGACTCCGCCTTCAACCGGATTCAACTTTCCAGCTGCCAGTTTGGCGTGCGCAACAACCAGATCACCTGTGCCGAACGGGCGCGTGTCAAAGCGCTGGAATCCGTGGGGATCAACTTTGGGCCTGAGAACAAGGACACCCGCGCCGTGACCATTGTGCTGGAGCCGCCGGCAGAGAAAGGGATTGGCATGCTGAGCGTGACGTATGACGATTCCGAGAAAGACAATGAGACGTGGCTCTATCTCTCCGCGCTTGGCACGGTCAAGCGCATTGCCAGCGGCAATTCCGACGATGACACCGAGCCTGCCTCCCTGTTCGGCTCCGAGTTCACGACGGAAGATCAGGACACGGGCAAGCTCGATGAATACACACTGACGCTGCTGGAGGAAACCACCGAGGCGGGCCGTGACGTGTGGAAAATCGAAGCCGTGCCCAATGCGGAACGCGCCCGCAAAACACGATATGCCAAGACGGTGCAATACATCGACAAAGAGCGCTACGTGGCCCTGCGCATGGACATGTACGACCAGCACGAGCGCGAGATCAAACGCATGCTCGCTTCCCGGGTGGAACTGATCGACGGGGTATGGATTGCGCGCTCCCTCACGATGATGAATCTCGTCAGCAATCGGCTTTCCAACATGGCTATTCTGGAGATCAACACGGGCATCGATGTGCCAGAGGATTTTCTGACGCAGCGAACACTGACCGATGTCGCGTTCCGCGAAACCGAATTGCAGAAACTGCGTGAACAGATTGACTGAGTTTCCCCATCGATCTCTCCTTGCCGCCTTGTGCTGGGGCCTTTGCGCCCTGAGCGCCAGTGCGCAGGACCTGCCCGACTCCCTTTCCTTTGATTTTGACAGTGTCAGCGTTGGCGATGATCTATTCGGCGACACGCAGGACAGCACCCCTGCGTGGCTGCAGCCCTTCACGTTTCGACTGAGCCAGCAAGTGTTTGCCCAGGTCCGGCCTCACGCCATCATGGGCGCGACGGGACGTCGCAATGCCGCTGTGGAAAACAGCCGCACCAGCCTGCTGACTCGCTACCAGAATGCGTTTGCGCCAGGGTGGCTCTTTCAGTCCAGTGCACAGATCAAACTTTATTGGCCCGGGGACTACGAGTACCGCGCCAATGACAATCAGGTAGATACTGAATTCCGACTCAATGAGTTTTTCCTCCAGCGCAGTGCCGGCAATGACAGTCTCAAACTGGGTGCGCAGACGGTGGTCTGGGGCGAGAACATCGGCAACTCCGTGCTCGATGTGGTCAATACCAGCGAGTTTCGCGATCTGACCATCATCGACATCGAGGACGCCCGTCTCAATCAATGGATGCTGGTGTGGGACCGCTTCAACGGCAATTCCCAGTGGTCTTCGTTTGTCACTCTGTATCCGGAGTTCAATCCGCCGCCGGTGCGGGGCAGCCCCTTTTTCTTTGAACCAGCGTTCAATTTAAGTGATTACCGTCGCAAGAAACCACTGCTGGAAGTGGGCTCTCAGTGGCGCAAAAGTGTGGCAGGAAGCGACCTATCGCTCATGGCCGCTTACCTGTATGAGAACCAGCTGCACTACTCGGCGCCCCCCTCCGGGCGCGGCAATGCGGTGGCGACGGCGGGCGACTACCTGCTGCTTGGCGCATCGGCTAACCGCGCCATCGGGAAGTTGCTGCTGAATCTCGACCTCGCCTATAGCCGCGACATCCTCGTGGATGTGCTGCTGCCTTCAGGCAATCCGGGCACGGTGGGTGTTGACAAGGTGGGCGCGACAGCAGGCTTTGAATATGCCATCAACAACGATGAAAACATCATTGTGGGCGTGACGGCGGAGCGTTTGTTGGACGCGACGCAAAGACTGTCCGCAGGAGAGGTTCTGCTGGGGGATCGCTCGACGGGCAATGCCCTGCTGCGCTATTCCAACAGCATGCGCAATGGGGATCTCCAGCTTTTCGTGACGCTGCAAAGCGCCTTGGATGCCGCCTCGATGCTGGGCAGTGTGGCACTGAACGTGACGCTCAGCGATCACCTGGCGCTGAATACGCAGGTCATCGCCACCCGGGCCGACGCGCAATCGCCGCTGGCAACTCTGGATGACGACCTGCGCATGGGCATGACCTTGACCTGGTCGTTCTGAGCTCAGTACCGGTTGGGGCCGTTGAACACATCCGGCTGAAATTCCTTCTCCCAATTGGCGACCACGGTGGCTACCGACAGGTCACCGCCCACGTTGACGCTGGTGCGGGCCATGTCCAGAGGCCGGTCAAAGGGAATGATGAAACCCACCACCACGGCGATCTGATCGGGTGACATGCCAATGGCGCCCATGACGGCGGACATCAGGAAAACGGACGCTCCCGGGATGGCCGCCGTGCCGACCGACACCAGTGTAGTAGCCCCCATGATAATGAAGTAGTCCGCCAGACTCAGGTCAATGCCAAAGGCCTGTGCAGCGAACACGGTGACGATCCCGACATACAGGGCCGTGCCATCCATGTTGATGGTTGCCCCCAGCGGAATCACGGTGGTGGCGACCACGGGGTTGATCCCGAGATTGCGCTCTGCCACCGCCAGCGTGACCGGCATGGTGGCGGAACTGGACGAAGTCGAGAATGCCACCAGCATGGCATCGCTGGCACCCCGGAAAAACTTCAGCGGACTGAGTTTAAGCAGCACCTTCATGATGGTGCCGTGGACCACCAGCATGTGCAGGAAGCAGCCCAGAAACACCGCTGACGCCAGCCGCACGACGTCCAACAAAGCCAGCACGCCTTGCGTGCCAGAAACCCAGGCGATCAGGGCAAAGACTCCAAAGGGCGCCACTTCCATCACCCAGCCCGTGATCTTGAGCATCACTTCGGATGCCGCATCGGCGAGATCGGCCACAGGCTTTGCCTTGGTGCCCAGGAGCAATCCGGCCACTCCCACCAACAGGGCAAAGAAGATCACGGCGAGGATGTTGCCCTCGGCGAGAGCCGCCATGGGGTTGTTGGGCACGATGCTCATCAGCCGCTGAGACAGGGGGATGGCCTCCTGCACAACGCTGGGCACGGCCGAAGAAAGATCGACTCCAGCGCCCGGTTGAATGATGACCGCGAGCACAATCCCGATGATGATGGCAAACAACGTTGTCAGCATGTACAAGCCCAGCGTCATCACGCCGAGTGAACCAAGTTTCTTCGGATCGCCCATGGCGATCACTCCGGAGATCAGCGTGAAGAACACCAGTGGCACGACGACCATGCTGATGAGGCGAACGAACAAGTCTCCGATCCACTTGATCGACACAGCCCCTTCGCCCCAGAGACTGCCCACGACAACCCCCAGCGCCAGAACAATGAGTATTCGCTTCCACAGCGCAAGTTCAAACCAGACACGCATATCATCTCCTTGCATTGATCTCTTGGGCGGCTTTCGCCGTACTGAACCATCGATTCATGAGCCTATAGAAAATCCCTGTGCCGCGCCATCCCTTTATCCTGCGCGGGGTTGGGCTAAAGCGGAAGGAATATGCGACAATGCGCGCCCAATTGAACGTCAGTCATCACACTCAGGCACACGCCATGGCAGAGCAAGAACAGGTCTGGACGAAGGGGGTCGTGGTCAGCAACCGCCACCACACCCAGAATCTGTTTTCCCTGCGCATAGAGGCCGACATGGCTCCTTTTCAGGCAGGGCAGTACACGTCCCTTGCGCTGGAAAGCGATGGCCAGCGGATCGCGCAGCCCTACTCCCTTCTGAGTGCTCCCGGCGAATCGCCCCTGGAATTCTTCTTTTATACCCAGCTGGACGGCCAGCTCTCGGCGAAACTCTCGCGCCTGCAGTCGGGCGACAATGTGTGGGTGCAGGCCCAGGCAGAGGGGGCGTTTACGCTGAATCAGGTCCCGCCAGGGCGTGATCTGTGGTTGCTGGCGACGGGCACCGGTGTTGCTCCCTTTCTTTCCATGCTGAAGGACGGCGCCCTGTGGCAACGTTTCGATCACGTGGTGCTGGTCTACGCCGTCCGGCAGTGGCAGGACGTCGTGCATGGCGAGCTGATTGCGCAAATGCAGGCACGCTACCCCGACCGGTTCAGCTTTGTTCCCTTCGTCAGCCGGGAAACAGTGGCGGGATGTGTGCATGGACATATCCCTGCCTGCATCAGCAATGGCACGCTCGAGCGCGTCGCCGCCCGTTCGCTCTCGCTCGCGCATTCCCAACTGATGTTATGTGGCAATCCCGGCATGGTGCAGGATGCCCTTAGCGCACTGGAGCAGCGCGGATTCGTGCGCAGCGAGGCAGGTCGCACGGGTCACGTCACCCTCGAAGCCTACTGGTAAGGGCTTCTTTCTCCTCCTCCAAAAAAAAAGGGTTGGCGATGTCTCGCCAACCCTTCCTTCTAGAGTGCCAGAGACGTTCCTCTGGCAGGCTAAACTACCTTACATCCCTGGCGTCCATTCGATGGAGGCCCAGAACTGACGGCCCCACGGTGTGGAGAGGCGTGACTCGAACCCGCCCAGGATTCCCATGCGCTGCGGGCGCACATCGAACACATTGGAGATCCCCACACTCACTGTGAATTCGCTGTCCAGATATTGATCGATGATCATCGCGTAGCGCGCATCGACCCGCACTTCGCCAT
The DNA here is from genome assembly GCA_964538025.1 of uncultured Klebsiella sp. GTDB lineage: Bacteria > Pseudomonadota > Gammaproteobacteria > Pseudomonadales > Pseudohongiellaceae > UBA5078. Next base: position 175,407 of record CAZICZ010000001.1, read on the forward strand.
CAATCTGCTTGGGAGCGACCCACCCATCGCCGTAGAAATCCACGATCTGGTCGTCGAAGTCCACCGAGCTCCAGTAATTGGCCGACACGGAAGCGCTTTGCTTGTCGCGGAACCAATTCACACGCAGGTTTGTTTTGATTTGCGGCAGAGGAGGCACGATGCCGGTATTGGCGTTCTGGTATCCGAGCGCATCCTTGACGCCGCCGAACAGGTCTTCGTACTCGTAATTGGTGTAGTACGTTGTCTGCAAGGTGGTGGTAAAGGACCCCCAATTGTCGGTCTCGAAACGGTATTGGGTTTTCAGATCCAGCAGGTCAATCCACACGGAGCTGATATTCGCCGCTTGGGTGTACACCGTTCTGACCGAGTTATCCGGATATCGCACGACAGGGTTGCCTGCATTGCCCCGAATGGAGGCCAAATAGGCATCCGCGGCAATACGACTTGCGGAGCCCGGTGTGGAGCTGTAGTTGTCGGTGGTATAGCCGGAGATTGCCAGGAACTGCTGGAACTGGTTTGCAACGGTATCCTGACTTGTCAGTGTGCGAATACGGTCAACGTATTCGATTTCCTGATAATCCAGCGACACACTCAGCCCATCCAGCATGCCCGAGGGCTCCCAGGTCAGTCCTACGTTCTGAATCGTGGAGGTCTCTGGTTGCAGGTTCGGATTGCCGGAGGAACAGACGGTCGCCCCTACCAACAGGGTGTTGGTCATGTCATCACGCCCGCTGAACAGTTCGCCACAGTTTTCATCGGGAATGAATGGACGTGCCTGTGTGGGTGTTGGTGCCAGGAAGCTTTCTCCCCACGAGGCGCGCAGTGCCAGCGAAGGCAGTGCCTCATAGCGCAGCGCAATCTTGGGGGTCGTGGCCTGCAGACCAAAGTCCTTGAACTGCTCATGCCGCACAGCCAGTTGAAGGTCCAGGGTTTCCAGGATCGGCACCTGCAACTCCATGAAGGCGGCGCGCACTTCCGACACATAGGTATTGTCGGAGGGCGGCTCCGCGCCGACGACGGTGTTGTAGTCCCAGCCGGCAACATCGAAGGGGTTCGCGTAATCGTTCTGCGTGATGTCCCGCCATTGGTATCCGAAGGCGGTTTGCACCGCACCGGCCGGCATCTGGAAGACTTCTCCTGTCAGCACCGTTTCAAAAATCTGGAGCTTGTCGCGGCCAGTGACGCGGTTTTTATCGACGTCAAACAGCCACTCCGTGATCTCCTTGGAATTGCTCGTGACACCCTCCACAAAGAAGGGCGAGCGGGGATCTGCGGAACCAAAGGGATTCCAGTATTCGTCTCCGTTGGGACCGCCGATACCGGCAAGACCCAGTTGCAGCTTGCCCAGATGAATGGAGTAGGAGTCATTCATCTGCTTGCTTTCCTGCGTGGAGAAATAGGAATACCCCGTCCAGGTATCAGTAAGATCGTACTCGGCACTGAAGCGCAGACGATTCAACTGATAGTGCCCTTCAAAGGCTCGGGAGCCTCCGGAATTCTCGATGTAGCTGGGACGATGGGTATAAACCTCAGTAAACGGGCGCCAGTTCCAGGGGCTGACATCCACGCCGAAGGGGTTCGCGGGGTGGTCCGCGCGCACCAGCAACACTTCACGGTTATTGCCGCTCACCGCTGTGGTTGATGTAGTACGGCCAAGCGTAATGCGGTACGCATTGTTCAAGGTGGCATTGAGCCGCAGCCAATCCGTTGCCTCCCAGCTCAGCGAGTTGTACAGGTTGTAGTCTTTTTCTTCGGTCGAATAGGCAAATTGTTTCGTGTACTCAAAAATACACAGTGACCCGCGGCGGATACCGGAGGGGATACTGAACTTGCCCTTGCCGTGCGCCGGGTAGCCTTCGTTAAAGGTGCCACAGGAAGGGTCCACCATGACCGCACCCGTCGCGCGGCCACCATGCTTTTCATACAGGTGCACACCGTCGCGCGCATCCAGAATTCGGCGGAAGGTGCCAGGGTTCCCCGACGAGGAGGAACCGTTGTCCATTGTCCATTCGCGGGGGCGCTCATACTGCATCAGGGGGGTCTTCTTCTTGACTTCGAAGGCACCGACATAGTCCAGCCCATTGTCAAACGACTTGCCCCACAGTACCGAACCGGTGATGTCCTCCATGCCCGGCTCGTCCGTCGTCTGGTAATAAGAACGCACGCGGACGCCTTCAAATTTCTTCATCGGTATCACGTTGACCACACCGGCCACCGCATCGGAACCATAGAGCGCGGAGCCACCGTCCAGTACAAGTTCAAGGCGATCGATGGCAATCTCGGGCAGGGTGGCGGACAGGGCTGAGGAGAGAGACCGGGTGCCATCCACCAGAGACAAGGTGGAATTTTCCCCCAGCCCGCGCAGGTTAAAGGACGCGCCTACCGCATCCTGAGCGCCGTCCTGTGACGACAGCACATTGGCGACGACGTCGGTATTCTGGGTGTAGGTCAGGTCACGAATGTAGTTCGAAATACTGGGCGCGCCAGATTCAAACAGGTCCACCTGGCTAACAGTATCCACGGGAGAATTCTGCGCGAACGCACTGTTACGGATATAGGAACCTGTGACCACCACTTCCTCAACATCGGGATCGTCCTGCGCAATGGCAAGGACAGGAACAGCGAAGGAAGCGGCCAAACAGCTGTGAATCAGATAGCGGAGGTTTCCGCGTCGGGTAATAGAAGGCATGAGTCTCTCCGAATATTGTGCGATTTATTATTTGAAATCTAATCTTCTAATGAGCGACAAAATTTCGAGAAATGTGACTTCAAGAGAAAGGAATGCAACGCAAAGCCCAGTGGTTTCACGGAGATTTCTGTGAGTTCCGTCAAAACTGCGACAATTTGTTACAACTCTTACACGGGAGGGAGTGTACCCATTTTTTGTTGGCAGGGGCAAACCTTTATTATTTGATATCTAATATTAAATCGCGAGAGGAGAATTACCGCCTTCCCTTACCCTTCTCGGGAACGCGCATTCCACACCTCGCGCGCTTCTAACGGTAACACTCATTAATCCCCGCTAAATACGCACAAATTCAATATCAATGTGCAGATCAATTACTCCGATTACAACAGGCCTCTTTGCCAAAGTCCGCATCGTTTCACCTCTTTCGCAGTTTTTACTCTGATTTTTATTTTGATATCTAGTTGTAATTCTGTCCTTGAGCCGTGTTGGAAAATGACTCGAGTCCAGGGGTAGATCTGGTTTTTTGTCACACTTTTACACAATTGATTTTTTCGCAAAGTCCGACTTCTTTGCCCATTAAAAAAGGCTGGCGCATGAATCGCCAGCCTTTCCCGAGTGCAGTGGGAATCTTAAGTTACCTTACGAATCCCTCGCGTCCTGCGAATTCAACTTCCCGGTGTCCAATCCAGCGACACCCAGAACTGACGCCCCCAGGGCACTGACAAGCGGGTTTCCGCACCGCCAATGATGCCCAGACGCTGTGGCCGCTTGTCGAACAGATTGCTGATCCCGCCGCTCACCGTGATCTCGCTGTCAAAGAACTGATCGAAGATGTGGGCGTAGCGCACATCCACGATATATTCCCCGCGAATTGTGCTCGGAGGATTGAGGGCGTTGTTGCCATCTTCCGGATAGAAATCCACGACCTGATCATCGAAGTCGATACTGCTCCAGTAATTCGCCGAAATCGACGCGCTCTGATTCCCCCGGAACCAGTTCATCTTCAGGTTGGCCTTGAGCTCCGGTAGCGGGGGGACAATCCCAGTTCTGCCGTTCTGCTTGCCCAGAGCTTCGGTGCGGACCCCGCTGAGGTCCATGTAGTCATAGGTCAGGTAGTAGGTGGACTGCAGGGTCGTTGTGAACGTCCCCCAGTCACGCGTATCGAACCGATACTGTGCCTTCATGTCTACCAGATCCGCCCACACCGAACTGATGTTGGCGGACTGCACAAACAGTTTGGACACGGACCCGTTGGGATAGCGCTGAATCGCGTAGCCGGGAATGGACGCTTTTTGCGCCAGCCAGGCATCGGCGCGCGCACGCGTGGCTGAGCCCGGCGTCGGGTCATAGCTCGCGGCACTGATTCCCGTCTCTCCCAAGAACTGCTTGAACTGGAAGCCAACGGTGTCCTGCTGGCTCAGCGTTCTGATCCGGTCGGTATATTCGATCTCCTGATAATCCATGGACAGATTCAAGCCTTCCAGCATGTTGCCGGAGGGCTCCCAGGTGAAACCGATATTCTGGATCGTGGAGGTTTCCGGTTGCAGATTGGGATTCCCGGACTGACACCAGATGCCGCCAATCAGCGGCGTGTTGGTGAATTCATCCAGGCCGCTGAACATGTCGGCGCAGCGGTCATCCGCCACAAACGGGCGGGCTTGAAAGGGCGACGGGGCCAGGAAGCTCTCTCCCCAGGAAGCGCGCAAGGCGAGCGTTGGCAACGCCTCCCAGCGCAAGGACACCTTGGGAGTTGTCGCCTCAAGTCCAAAGTCCTTGAACTGCTCATGCCGCACAGCGAGCTGTGCCGAGAGCGATTCCAGAATGGGGACCTCGAGTTCGGCAAATACCGAGCGCGTTTCCGAGACGTAGACCGCGTCTTTCAGGCGTTCCCCGAGAACCTGACTGTTGGCGTAGTCCTCTCCCAGCTGATCATACGGATCGACATAGTCTTCCATGGTCAGATCACGCCATTGATACCCGATCGCCATCTGCAGCGGCCCGGCGGGAAGATCAAACAGCTCCCCGGTGATCAGCGTTTCAAAGACGTCGAGATAGTCGCGCGCGGCAAGACGGTTGGGATTGGAGAGCATCAACCAGTCAATCAGCTCCTGGGTGTTGTTGGTTTTTCCCTCGACATAGCGTGAGGATAGGGGGGACTGCGACCCAAAGGGGTTAAACCATTGATCCCCGTTCGGGCCACCCTTGCCGGACATGGCCAATTGCAGGCGGCTGGAGCTGACCACCATCTCATCCACGGTGCGCTTGTCTTCCTGACGGGCGAAATAGGTATAGCCTGTCCACGAGCCGGCGAGATCATACTCCGCATTCAGTTTGATGCGGTTCAGCGCATAGTCACCGTCGACCTTTTTCGAGGTATCGGAGTAGTAGGCACTGGGCAAGGTGCCTCCGGTATTGCCGAATACGCGCCAGCTCCAGGGCGTGAGATCGACCTTCCAGGGGTTTGCCGGGTGGTTGGCCGGTATCTTCATGACGGCACGGTCGTTGCCTCCGTTGGGAGAGGTCCCGGTGGTCCGCTCGTGGTTGTACCGGTAGTGATTGTTCATGGTGGCATTGAGCCGCAACCAGTCGGTTGGCTCATAACTCACCACGTTGTACAGGTTGTAGTTCACCTCATGACGGGAATAGGCGTGCTGAATACTGTACTCATAGGTACAGTTCGATCCGAAAATGGTGCCGGAAGGGTTGGTATTCTTCCCTTGGCCGTGGCTTGGAAAGCCGGCATTGAATGTGCCGCAGTCGGGGTCCCGCAAGACCGGCCCAACGCTCGTCCCTCCATGGGGCGCCAGCAGATTGACGCCAGCCGGGGCGCCGCGCAGTTCGCGGAAAGCGCCAATCGGACCGGAGTTGGAAGCATTATTCGAATGCTGCCACTCGCGGGTTCGCTCATACATCATCAGCGGGGTTTTCTTCTGGGCTTCAAACGCGCCGACATAGGCAATGCCATTGTTGAAAGTCTTTCCCCACATGAAGGAGCCGGTCATGTCCTCCATTGCCCCGTCTTCGGTACGCTGGTAATAGGAGCGAGCGCGGAAGCCTTCAAACTCCTTGATGGGAATGATATTGACGACCCCTGCCACCGCATCGGAGCCGTAGAGAGCGGAACCGCCATCGAGCACCAGCTCCATCCGGGCAATCGCAATTTCCGGCAGGCTTGCTGACATCAACGGGCTCAGTGTGCGCGCGCCGTCGATCAGGGTGAGCGTGGAGTTTTCTCCCAGCCCTCGCAAATTGAAGCTGCTGTTGCCTGTTTGGGCACCATCCGCCGAACCAAGCACCACGTTCACCACATTCGTGTTCTGGGTATAACTCAGGTCACGAATATAGGCGCCAATACTCGGGGCACCCGACTCATAGAGATCGTCCGTGGTGACGGTATCTACCGGGGAGTTCTGGGCAAAGGCACTGTTGCGGATGTACGAGCCCGTGACCACCACCTCCTCGACATCGGGAGCATCCTGGGCCTGGGCAAACAGAGGAAGAGAGCAGGACAGCGTCAGACAAGCATGAATGGCATGGCGCAGCTGGGCGCGCCGGGTGAGGTTCAGCATGGTTATCTCCAGTTCTTCGCCACGGCGCATTGCTGCACACGGGCTTTAATTATTATTGGGATATCTTCTATAGATGACTTACAAATAAGGCACTACATGAATACCACTATCACTGGAAATTCGACTCCATTACTACCGAATCCGGTACGTCGATATACAACCAACACATCCTTATGGGGCCGATATAATCAACACGCTCTGTAAAAGGCAACGACAATTCTGCGTGGTGACAATTTGTCACAAGGTTCGACCAATCGTTCGAAAACACCCCCTCCCGCAGACGCCCGCTGATGGCATTTCGATATCGAACAAAATTTGATCGCTCGTTCTTGTGGGTTCTGCCCCCACCCAAAAAAAAATGGGATGCCGCTGACTACTCGGCATCCCATTTTTTCAGCAAAGCGTTTTACTGGCCGGCAACCGATCGCTGTTTGGCGGCCTCACGCTGCGCCAGCAGCTCCTGATACCCTGCCTCGTCCAGATGCGTCACCGCAATCCAGGCATGGGTCATCTCATCGGCAGTTCGGCTTCCTTCCACTACCCAGAAATCCGGGTCCGGATTGTTCGGGTTGTTGGCCGTGTTGTCATACCACTGCTTGATCACCAGCATCGCGCCTACCGGCAACAGCGGGGCGACATCGGGCTCGTACAGATGGCTGTGATGCCAGGTGGCGCTCCAGTTGGAGATTTGGCTGATCTGCTCGGTACGGCCTGTCGCTGGGTAGAAAATCTCCAGAGACGCTGCACGCATGCGCAGGTGACCATGGGGCTGGAAGCTGTCGATGCGCACCGGATGATCAAAGGTGTGGAAGCCCTGTGTCATGGCCGTGCCATGCGGAGGAATCACCAACTCGCCTTCGTTCAGACGGTAAAGCTTCAGATCCTGCTTGAAGCGGGCAGTCTGCTCGTAGCCTTCAGGATGGAGCCACAGACCGATCTGGACCACGTTGTTTTCAATCACGGTGCCGGGGGCTGTCGCACCCACTCCGCCGGGGAACAGGTGGATATCCCAGCGGACACGGGCATTGGCCGGCAGTACACGGCACACGCCATCCGGCATGATCTCGCCCCACTTGCCCATGGCATACTCGGTCAACTGCCCGTAAGGCTCGTATTCGCCGTCTTCGTTCATGACCTCCACGTCGGAGTTGGCATGGTGGACGACCGCCTTGGCATTGCCGGCAGGCTTGACCTGAATCGCCTTGATGCAGCGATCGGTAGACAGGCCGGTCATGACGTACGGACGGTGCCACATATCATTGCCGATGGCAGGCACGTCGATGGGGCTGGAGTCCAGAATCAGCGTCGGCTGACCAAACTGCGCGGCGAAGTTCCACTCATTCGGGTCGGGCAGATTGGCCACCGGGTGGGAACGATCCCCCCAGTCCCCTTCTGGTGCACCCTGTTCAGCCCAGGCAACGATGGTATTAATGTCCTCATCACTCAGGCGCCAGTCTCCCTGCAGATCCTGAATGCCGATGTGCTGATCGTAGGAATATGGGGGCATTTCGCGATTGGCGACCCGCATGGCGATCAGCGGTGCCCAGGGGCGAATCTGCTCGTAATTGGTCAGCTGCATCGGGCCGATACCGCCTTCGCGGTGGCACACCACACAATTGTCCGTGATGATCTGCGCGACATGGTCGGCATAGGTGATTTTTTCTGCGCCGATGCTCAGGTCAGCGCGTTGCGCCTGCGCCTGCGCGGCGAAGCCCAGAGCCGAGAGCACCGCAAGGCCCAGGGCGGCTTTTCCCATTACACGTTGAGCGTGCCAACTGTGTTTGGCAAACATAGTCGTCTCCTCTTATGAAGTGATCGTGAGACTCGCCTTCATTCGCTGCACTGGCGCTTTCTCACGTTTTTCTGGTTGTTCGAAACTGCACATCCCATAACAGGCATATTGCCTTCGGCCGACTATAGCGCTGCCCAGAACGACAGTTCAAACAACGGAAATGACAAGCCAATCACTCTTTGATTTATGTCAATATTTGCGCCCAAGGACGCTTAATTTGCAGACACGGGAAAGGAGGCAAATGCCGTGTCATCCCCAGCGGGGACGGGCTACACTAGGCCCCAGCCAGCCGGGACTAGCCTCGCCTGATCAACCGGAATATTAAGGAACTCGCCCATGAAAACGGGGATAGCAGCAACGCTTCTTATTTTGGCCTTCGCCGCGGTGGCCTTTCTGCAGTTCTCCGCCGCGGTGCAATTGCGCGAAGATCTGGCCTTGAGCGAAGCGGCTCGCCAGCTTGCCGAAGCTCAGCGGGGCATTCTGGAGGAGCAGCAGCAAGAGCAGCAGGCCCAGCACGCCCTGTTCGAACAGCAAATCGCCACCTTACAAGACAATCTTGACGCCTCGTCGCGACAGCTGGAAGCGCTCGCCAGCGCCCTGCAGGACGCCCGTGCCTTGCTGCCCAACGCCCCCGCCGCCGCTACCGCCGATACGCCTGCGTCATCGCCGCAATAGCGGCTGGCGTGTCCGGGTCTTCTGGGAGGGACGATTTCCCGCCCAGACAGGCGCGCCACACGGCCACCGCGATGGACTTCTTTGTGGAAATCTTTACATTAAGCCCCAACGTACATAGACGCTGACACCCGCATCTGCAAGCCCCTGGAGACCACTATGGCTTATTCCGAAAACACCAGACGCTCTCGCAACGCGAAAGCCGCTGTTCTGACGCTGCTGCTGGGACTGGGGCTCAATGCCTGCAGTCCCCAGGAATCTGCCACGCAGGCCCCCGACGCACCTGCCGCCGCACTCTCCCAGGGCTACCGCGAGATTCAGGCGCCCAGCGCGCAGGACCCGCTCGGCGCGCATATCTTTGAACTCGATAACGGGCTGAAGGTGTATCTGACGGAGAATCACCAGGAACCCCGTTTCTACGCTGAAATCGCCGTCAAGGCGGGCAGCAAAAATGACCCGGCAGATGCCACCGGTCTCGCGCACTATCTCGAGCACCTGCTATTCAAGGGCAATCAGGACATGGGCACCCTCGACTACGCCGCCGAGAAACCCTATCTGGACCAGATTACGGCACTGTATGAACAGCATTTCAACGAGGCCGACCCGGAAAGGCGCGCCGAGATCTACGCCGAGATTAACCGGGTTTCCCAGCAGGCGGCCCAGTACGCCGTGCCGAATGAAATTGACAAGCTCTACAACGCCATGGGGGCCTCTGGCCTGAACGCCCACACCTCCCACGAGGAAACCGTGTACAAGGTCGGCCTGCCCTCGAACCGGCTGGAGCAGTGGGCGGCCATCGAATCCAATCGCTTCATCAATCCGGTGTTCCGCCTGTTCCATACCGAGCTGGAAACCGTCTACGAAGAAAAGAACCAGAGCATGGACAACCGCGACCGGGTGTCCTACTACGCCATTAACGAGCTGCTTTACAAGAAACACCCCTATGGTCAGCAGACCACCATCGGGGACGCGGAACACCTGAAAAACCCCTCGCTTGTGTATATCCAGCAGTTTTATGACACCTACTACGTGCCCAACAACATGGCGATCTTCATCAGTGGCGACATCCAGATCGAAGACACCATCCGCACCATCAGCGATGCCTTTAACCAGTGGCAGCCCAAGCCTGTCCCCTCCGTGGGTCCCTGGATCGAGGAGCCGATCAATGGCGTGGAGCGCATGACCGTGCGCTACCGTGGGGAGGAAGAAGTCGAGCTGGCGTTCCGCACTGTTCCCAACGGGCACCCGGACAAGGAAGCCCTGATGTTGGTCGACATGATTCTCGACAATCGCACGGCGGGCCTGATCAACCTGAACCTGAATCAGGCGCAGGCCGTGCAGGCCGCGGGCTCATCCCCCGAGTTCCTCAATGATTACGGCTCGCAGCGCCTGTGGGGCGTGCCCAAACAGGGGCAGACACTGGAAGAGGTCGAACAGCTGCTCTTGGATCAGATCGCGCTGGTGCGCGCGGGCGAGTTTGAGGACTGGATCATTCCGGCCATCGTCAATGACTTCAAACGCAGCGAGAAGCAGGCACTGGAATCCAATACGGCCCGCGTCAGCACCCTGCGCGCCTCCTTCATACAGGATGAACCCTGGGAGCACAGCATTGCGGAGATTTCCCGCCTGGAGCGTGTCACCAAGCAGGACATCGTGCGCGTGGCCAACCAGTATCTGGCTGGCAATTATGTTGCCGTGCAGCGCATCGACGAACAGCAGGACATCCCCCATGTCGAGAAACCCCAGATTGACCCGGTGACCATTGACCCGACCCGTCAGTCGGCCTTTGCCGCCGCGATACTCGCCATGCCCTATGAGGAGATTGAGCCCGTGTACGTAAGCCCTGGTGTCGACTACCAGGTGGTGGACTATGCGCCGGGCGTGACGCTTTACTATGCGCCCAACCCCCTGAACGATCTTTTCTCCTTCAGCATCAGCGTGGACGTGGGCACGGAAGAGAACGATGCGCTGGGTCTGGCCACCGCGCTGCTGGAGAAATCCGGTGCCGGCGATCTCAGCGCCGAGGAGCTTCAGAAGGAGTGGTACCGGCTCGGCAGCGAGCTTGCGATCGGTGCGGGGGCCAACGAATCGTCCATCGGCATTTCGGGTCTGGATGAACAGTTCGATGCATCACTCGCGCTCATGTTGCAGCTGGTGCGCAATCCCACCGTGGATGAGGCCACGCTGGACGAGCTCAAGGCCATCATCCTGAAATCCCGCGAGGATCAGAAACAGGACCCCCGCGCCGTCAGCCAGGCGTTGTTCCTGTACAACCGCTACGGGCAGGATTCCCCCATGCTGCAATCTCTGAGCAGTGAGCAGATCAGGGCCGCAAGCGTAAGCGATCTGGAGTCCCTGATCAGCGGACTGCTGGACTACAAGCAGACCCTGAGCTACACCGGTTCCATGTCGCTGGACACTTTGCTCGCGCATCTCCACACCCACTACCCGGTCGCGCAAACGCTAAAGGACACGCCTCCTTACCGCTTCCGCACGGCACGCCCGATCACGGCCAATGAAATCTATGTCGTGGACCAGCCCACGGCACAGTCACAGGTGCGGATCGAGTTTGCGGACGGCACCTACGATGAGGCGGTATCGGTGCCTTCCCTGCTCTACAACACCTACTTCGGCACAAGCATGTCCAGCGTGGTGTTTCAGGAACTGCGGGAGGCCCGTGCGCTGGCCTATTCGGCACAGGCCCAATATGCCCAGGGCGGCCGCCTGAACGCCGAGAACCTTGGTCTCGGCGCCATCAGTTCACAGAACGACAAAACGGTGGAAGCCCTCGGCGCCTTCCTCGACCTGTTCGACAACATGCCGGTGTCTGGGGAACGTTTCGAAGAGGCCAAGAGTTCACTGGAAAACCGCTACCGCACCTCCACCGTCGGCTTCCGGCAGGTGTCAGGCACCGTGCGCTCCTGGGAGCGACTCGGTCTGAACGGGGATCCCCGTCCTGCACGCTTTGCGACCCTGCAATCGTCCACCCTTGAGGACATGCTGGCCTTCCAGCGCCGCAACATTGCGGGCAAGCCCAAGCTGATCTCCATCGTGGGAGACCTTTCCCGTATCGACACCGACGCGCTGGCTGCCTTTGGGAGTGTGAAGCAGATCGATGTCGACGAGCTCTTCGTGAAGTAACGGGAAGGCACGCGTGAACGCTGACACTCTCAATGCCGACCTGCCCTTGCGGGTCTCCGGCCTGTGCAAACGCTACGGACACTTCCAGGTGTTGCAGTCGCTCGATCTGGAGGTGCTCCCGGGCGCCGTCCACGGGCTGGTGGGGCTCAACGGCTCCGGCAAGACCACCACACTGGAATGTCTGCTCGGACTGCGCCCCTACGAATCCGGGGAGGTGCGCCTGCTCGGGCTGGCCCCCGACCACCTGCATAAAAGCCACGGCGATATCGTCAGCATCTTTGACAGTCCCAGCCTGCACCCGCATCTGACTGTACGGCAGGCGCTGGAACATGCGGCGTTTCTGTGTGAGAACCCGGTGCGCACGCCGGCAGATGTTGAAGCCCTTCTGGGCATCAGCAAGTACAGTCAATTCAAGATTCGCACACTGTCCCTCGGCAACCGACGGCGCGCGTCGATCGCGCAGGCCTTGCTCGGGAGTCCCCGCTTTGTGATTCTCGATGAGCCCTTCAACGGCCTCGACGCAGGGGGTGTGGACGACGTCCTTGCCCTGATTTCCCGCCTCAATCGCGACGAGGGCACGGCGTTTTTACTCTCGAGCCACCAGCTGCCTTATCTGGAGCGCATCTGCTCCCATTTTTCGATTCTGCACCACGGACGCATCGCGGTCAGCGACTCACTGGAACACCTGTTCCAGCAACAGCTGAGCCGGGTGCAGGTGCATTGTGACGACGTGGTCCGGGCCTGCGCCATTGTTCAGGACCTGCGCGGCGTGCGCATCGAGGACAGCAGCGACAGCGGCATCCTGACGCTGCAGCTGGAAGGGGTAAGCCCCGGCGAGGTCAACCAGCGGCTGGTCAGCAAGGGCATCGTGGTGAATGAACTCGTGCGCGAACGGGCCTCTCTGACCAGCCTGTTCCAGCAGATCACTGCGACCGGTAGTGGCGTTCACGAGGAGGTCGCCGCATGAACGGTTTTCTCGCAGCCCTGAAGGCGGAGCTTTACGTTGCCCTGCGCAGCACCAGTGCCCGGGTCCTGGTCGCGCTGCCTACGCTGTTCATCATCGTGAGGTCTCTGGCCGTCAAAGTGGGTGAAACCGGCCAGATTGCCCGTGATGCTCTGCTCGGTGAAGGCGAGCTCGCGCAGGGAAGCAATGCCTGGGGTCCGTTCGTCGACAGCTTTTCCACCGGCCTGACACTCCTGAGTCTCTCGCTGGTGGCCTACGCCGCATGGACCTTCGCCAATGACCGTGACACCGGCGCCCTACGCCATCCCCTGATCCGGCGTGTCAGTCGACACGGGCTCGTGCTGGCCAAGCTGCTGACAGTCTTTCTGCTCGCCCTTGCAGCCCTGCTTCTTCTGAGTGTCAGCATCGGGATTATCACGGCAGTTCTATGGGACTTCGGGCCCGTCGTCGAGGACGGCTACGAGCTCATCAGCGAGAACGAGATTCGCACGGAAGTGCTCCTGGGGCTGCGTCTGGCGCTCGTCCCCCTGCCCGCGGCCCTCGCCTTCGGCGTGCTGATTTCCGTGCTCGCCCACTCCGCAACACAGGCCGTCACGAGCGCGCTTGGCATGACGCTTGCGCTGGACGTGTTCAAAAGTGTGCTGGGGGAAAAGGCCTATTATCTGTACGCGAGCTTTCAACCCTCGCTCATTGATCAGTCTTATCTTCAGGATGTCAGCCGACTGGTTCGCGGCTACTCCGATGTCATGATCGACACCCGCATGCTGCAGCTCAATGAATGGGTGCCCTGGCCCCAGTTGCTGCTGTTTGTCGTGCTGGCCCTGTTCTTTGTGCGTAGGAAACCGCTATGACTGCCACTGCCCTTTTGAGCCGCCTGTCCGTTCTGGTGCTTGTCATCGGACTTGCTGGCTGTGTCAGCTCACAACCCCGCCAGCTCGTGCCCAGCATCACACTCTCACCCGAAACCGTCAGCTTGAGCGGTGCGGAGCCCGTTGGCGCCGGACTCAACTTCGGCATGACAACCGCGCTCAATGAGAGCGATTCCCTGAGCAATATCGCCGTTCTGCCCGGCGTCCGCGTGCGCAGTGTGTCGCCCAACGGGGCAGCAGAACTTGCCGGGTTGCGGGCCGGGGACGTCATTCTTGAAATCGATGGCCGTGAGATCAATCACCCCGACGTGCTGGAAGCCTTTGCGCAGCAAACCGACAGCGCCGGCAGCTTTCTCCTGCACGTGCGACGTGACACCACCGTGTTTGAAACGACGCTGAACGCGCGCCTGATCAGCGATGCACGCGCCGTACCGGTCGAACTTTATCGGGCCGATCCGGTTGCCACGCGCGCGGGGTATACCACCGAGGTGTTCGACACCGCCGGGGGTGCGCCGGTCTCGGGCGCCAAGCTCTTTCGCCTGTTCGACGACAGCCCGCTGCCAGACGCGGACGTGCGCGTTGGCGACACCGTGATCGCGCTCAACGGGCGTGCGGTGCAGTCTGCCCAGGATCTCGTGACTCGCTTGAATACCGAGGTGGCACTGGGCGAGACGGTGCGTCTGACCATCGCCCGGGATGAGGTGACCCGGATGGCAAGTCTGGAGAAATCCGTCCGCTTGTGGGACCCGGGACGCCGTCTTGCGCGCATTGCACTGGGCCCGCTGCTGCAATACGAATCGAGCCTCAGCCCCGCACAGACGCGACTCTCGGTGCTCGATCTGTGGCTCTTCTCCGTGCTTCGTTACACCCAGCAGGAGGGCGAAAGGGAACTGAGTCTGTTCGGCCTGTTCCGCTTTGCCACCGGCTATGGAGAACTGGTGGAGGACAATCCGTGACGCGCACCCTCCTGGGCCTATGGGTCCTGCTGATGGCACAGGGAGTGTTCGCCCAGAGCCAGTTTGCCGCCTCGGAGATTCCGCTGGGAGAGTGGCCGGAGGACCTGTTTTTTGCGGACATGGACGGCGAGCATGGCAAGGATGTCGTGGTGCCTCGCTGGAGCGCCGAGACAGGCCGCGAACTGGCGATCTACCTGCAGCAGCCGGACGGACACTTTCCCGCCACCCCTTCTCGCCTGGTAGAGATCAAGCCAGAAATCGTCGCCATTGCGCTGGCCGACGTGCGGGAATCCCGCGGGATGGAATTGCTGCTGTTCTCGTCCACGGCCGTGTTCAGCCTCAGTTCCGCCATTCCCAGTTACAGCGGCAACCTGGCTCCCTTGTTTGACTGGACGCTGATTGCGTCCGTGCCCGACCGCCGTCGCGTCCTGTATTTTCCGAACCCGGAGGATATGGACGGGGATGGTTTCGTCGACCTGCTGTTGCCGGGCCCCGACGACTACGCGGTGTTCAGGGGTGGTCCCAACGAAACCTTTACGCTGGCGCACCGATTCAACACGGTCAATGAGTCACTTGACCCCTCGGAGGTCCCGCTGGGCGGACCACGCTTCAATACCGAAATCGCGATCAATGAGCGCGACGGCATCGTGCTGAATGTCTCCGCGCGACCCACCTCGGCATTCGAGGATTTTCTTTCTGACTGGAATGCCGAGACCGAAGACAGCCTGCTGTCGACACGCCTGTTTCGTCCCTCGGCCACCACGCTGGCGCTGAATGACGACACGCGCGCCGATATCGTCTACATGAACATCGGCAACGATCTGTACGGGCAGGTCAACATCCTGCTGCAATCCGCAGAGGGAGGGTTTCCCGCCCAGCCCAACTGGCAGGGGCCTATCGACACCCGGGGCGACATCCGGCTGCTGGAGGTCTCCGGGGACGGACAGACCGATCTGCTGCGGATTGTGAACAATGGCAATGAGTGGGATGTGCAGATATTTCTCAACAAGGGCGGCGAATTCACGCTGCAGACGCCAGACCAGGTGATGCGCTTTTCCGGTTATGACCTCGACGTGTCCGTGGCCGATCTCGACAACAACGGGACGCGACAGTTGAGTGTCAGTTACTACACCATCCCGGTCATCAATGCCGTGCGCAACGCCAGCATCATCCGCTCCCAGTTGCTGTTCAAGCCCGGGACCGCAGGGCAGGTCTTTTCCCCGCGCCCCGATTTCAAGCTGGACCAGAGTTTTTCTGCCGATGCCGTGCGAGGCCTGAGCGCGCAAATGAATCTGGAGGCTGACCTCAATGGCGACGGGCGCCGGGACGCCCTTTATGTGACAGAGGAAGGCACGCTGGCGGCCAAAACGATCGACAGCGCGCTGCGCATGGCCGACTCGCCCTTCTGGACCTATGTCCCCTCGCGCACGATCGTGGATTTTTCCGTTCAGGATTTTAATGGCGATGGCCTGGCGGATATTGTCCTGAACCATTCCGCCTCGCTGACCTTGCTGGTATCCACCCCATGAGCCACTCCTTCGGTTTGCCTTTGCGGCGTCTTGCCCTTTCCGTGCTGCTGATGGTCTCGGCGCATGCAGCCATTGCCCAGGAATCCCTGACAGGCTATCACCGCCTCGACTTTACGCTGCCCGCGGATGTGGAACGTCTGATGACCGTGGATGCCGACGGAGACGGCCTGGCCGATGTGCTGACGGTCCGCAAGGAGGCCATTGCGCTGTATTTCCAGCGTGCCGACAGCGGGTTTGATTTCTCCGCCCCGGACACCTCGATCAGCTTTACTGGCAACAGTGTCGGGTGGGAGCTCAGCGAGAATTATCCGGATGCGCAGGGAGAACGGCGATTTTCCCTGCTGGCGTTGATAGAGGGACAACGCGTTCAACAGTGGCCGATTCAGGCGCGGCAGTTTGGCGAGCCGATTGTTCTGCTGGATTCCCTCGCAGGCTTTGCAGGCAGCGGCATTACCCGTCTGCATTTCTCGCGAGACATCAACAATGACGGCCTCGACGACCTGGTCATTCCGGGCGCTGGCACTCTGCAGTTGCACATCCGCAATCCCGATGGCAGCTACCAGCCTCCCATCGGCGTGCTCTCGGACATGCGTCTGTTCAGCAATCTGTTCATTCGGCAGAACATCGAGCGCGATGTCGGTCAGTCGCTGACCATCCCCCTGATCGAGCTGCGCGATGTCAACAACGATGGGCGGCCCGATCTGATTTCCGACACGGAGGAACGTCTCGATGTCTCCCTGGCCAATGGCAGCGGGAATTACTTCCCCGCCACGCCCAGCTTTTCCATCGATCGCCTGGAGATTCGGGAACGTTTGGGCAATTTCGATGTGGATCAGCTCGACTTCGCCAACCTCACCGGCATTCTGGCCCTGACGCATGAAGAGATCCTGCAGGACGTGGACGGTGACGCTATTGATGACTTCGTGCTGCGCGAAGGGGGCAAGGTCTCCCTGTTTGCGGGCAGTGCCACCGGCATGGACTTCAGCGCGCCCCGTCAGGTCCTTCGGTCCGGCGGCAATGTGCTCACGGTGTTTCTGCACGACGAAGACGGCGATGGCCGCAAGGACCTGTGGCTATGGCGCGTGGAACCGATTTCCGTTGGCGACCTGTTCCTCTGGCTCGCCATCTCCGGCAGCATCAATGTCGAGGCCTTTGTGTACCGCAATGAGGGCGAGAGCTTTGCTCGGCGCCCGTCCCGGCAAGTCACGGTGGCGCTGAAGTTTCCCTCCGCCGTGCGCATGATCAGCTCGGTGCTTGACCTGCGGGAGCAGGCTCGTGCACTGGAGGACACGCGCACCCTGCCAACGGCACTGGCACGTGTCAGCGGCGTGGGCGATGCGCAGGACCTGATCGTGTTGCTCGATGAACAGGTGCAGGTCTTTCACAATGCGATCGACGTACCGCCTGCACCACCCGAGGACCGCTTTCTGGCCTCGCTCAACTATTCGCGCGAGCGCAATGACTACGAAATTGATGTGCGCCGCATCATCGATGAATTTGAGATCGAGCAGAACAGTGAGCTGCGCCGGGTCGAAGGCAAAACGCCCGACCAACAGATCCCGCTGGGTACCGCGATGCGCAATGGCGATGTCGTGCCCGTGTCGCTCAATGGCGATGACCGGGATGATCTGTTCCTGTTTCTGGAGCGCGGCCAAGACCAGATCTCTGGCACCCTTTTCCTTTCACACCCCTGAGCGTCGGAGTCCTCATGCAAAAAATCCTGCTACGCACCCTTCTGATTGCCGTAGTGGGAGTGAACCTGCTGGCATGGACGGTGGAGTACTTCTCGGAGGTGCAGATCAGCTTCGCCTTCCGCTTCGCCCTGATATTCGGCATCCTTTTCATCACTGCCATTTTTGCCGGGGCAGCCGCCATTCTCGGGTTTCTTGACACCGAGGAACGGAACAAGGATCCGGACTGAGGTCTCCCATGCCAAGCCGTCAGTATCTGTTCTCCCTGCGCCTTGCCCACGCGCTGCGCGCGACACTCGAGTCAGAACCCTATACGCGCGCCCATTTCCTGCAGGACCTCCTGGCAGGAGTGACGGTCGGCATCATCGCCATTCCGCTGGCCATGGCCCTGGCCGTTTCCAGCGGCGTTCCCCCGCAGTACGGGCTGTACACCGCCATCGTGGCCGGATTTGTCATCGCCCTGTGCGGCGGCTCGCGCTACAGCGTCTCTGGCCCGACGGCGGCCTTCGTGGTGATCCTCTACCCGATTGCGCAGGAGTTCGGACTCTCTGGCCTGCTCGTCGCAACGTTCATGTCCGGCATCATTCTTGTGCTGATGGCCCTGATGCGGCTGGGCCGTTACATCCAGTACATTCCAGAATCTGTCGTCCTGGGATTCACGGCAGGTATTGCCGTCGTCATTGTGATCCTGCAGATCAAAGACCTCGCAGGCCTTCCCCTGGCGGCGATGCCGGAATCGTTCTTTGAAAAAATGCGGGTGCTCGCCGACACCCTGCCCCATCCGCACCTGCCGAGCGTGGCACTCTCGGCCCTGACGCTCGCGATTCTGATTGGCTGGACGCGACTGCGCTCCCGCATACCCGCACAGCTCCCCGCGGTGGTCATTGCCAGTCTGGCGGCGGTGGCCATGGAGCATGCGGGCATGGCAGTGGACACCATCGGTTCGCGCTTTTCCTATCTGCTGCCCGACGGCAGCCAAGGGGCCGGCATTCCGCCCGTGTTGCCGCACCTCGAGTGGCCGTGGCTGCGCGCCGGTGCCGACGGCGTGATGCCCGTCTGGGACTGGCATACCCTGCAAGCCCTGTTGCCGGCGGCCTTGGCGATTGCCATGCTGGGGGCGATGGAGTCGCTCCTTTGCGCGGTCGTGCTCGATGGCATGAGCGGCAAGCGTCATAGCGCCAACAGCGAGCTTTTGGGGCAGGGCATCGGCAACATGATTGCGCCATGGTTTGGGGGCATCACCGCCACCGCGGCCCTCGCCCGATCGACCACCAACCTGCGTGCCGGCGCCCACTCACCGATTGCCGCCATGGTGCATGCCGGGGTGGTTCTGCTGGGGCTGGTGGGACTAAGCCATCTGCTCAGTTACCTGCCGATGCCTGCCATGGCAGCCCTGTTGCTGTTCGTCGCCTGGAACATGAGTGAAGCCCCCAAGGCCGTTCATCTGCTCAAGACGGCTCCCCGCAGTGACATCGCGGTGTTTCTCACCTGTTTTGCCCTGACCGTGATGTTTGACATGGTGATCGCCATCGGCACCGGCATGGTGCTGGCCTCGCTGCTGTTCATGAAGGAGATTGCCGACATGAGCCGGGTGACCGATGTCAGCGCCAACCGACGCGTTGTGCCCGAGCCGCTTCCGGAGGGCTGGCGGGTGCTCAAGATCAGCGGTCCTCTGTTTTTTGCCGCTGCCGATCGTGTGTTTGGCGAGATCGCGCACACACACGGCTCCTGTCGTGGCCTGATCCTGTATCTGGACGGTGTGCCCCTGTTGGATGCGGGCGGACTCTCGGCACTGGAACGTCTGATGCAGCGCTGCAAGCTCTCCGGCACCGCCCTGATTCTGTGTGATCTGCAATTCCAGCCCCTGAAAACGCTGGCGCGCGCAGGACTGCAGCCCGAACCGGGAGTGTTCCAGCTGACCTCGACTCTCGCAGATGCCCTGACCTTGCTCCAGAACAATGCCTTCGCGCCTCCTGTGCCGTAAAATCTGCCCTCACGTCATTTTGCTGCCAAGAGTCGATCCGCATGAAACCCGTTCCCACTGGCCTTTCCCTCTGCCTCCTGTGGCTGCTGACCCCGGTAGTCGTGGCCCAGAACACAGCACTTCCACGCACTCCGGAAGGGCGCCCTGACTTTCAGGGGGTGTGGACAAATGCCACGCAGACCCCACTCGAGCGCCCGGAGGCGCTGGGCGACAAGCGGGCCTACACGGCCGAAGAGGCAGAACAGAAAAGACAGGAAGCCGCCGAGCGTTTTGCCCGCGATTCCGCCCCCCTGGACCCGGGCCGGGCAGCGCCGGAGAAGGGGGCCCCTATCGGGCTGGAGGCCGACTGGCGTTTTCCCGATGTCACGGTGGTCACGGTGGAGGGCGAAGCGCGCACCTCGCTGATCATCGATCCCCCCAACGGTCGCATTCCCGCTGCCCACGGCGGCGTACAGCAGGACTGGCGCTCACGGATTCTGGCGCAGGAGGGCGTGAATGAATTCGATGGCCCCGAGCTGCGAACGGTGGGAGAGCGCTGTCTGCTCTCCGTACTCTCGACGGCCGGGCCTCCCATGACGCCGATGATCTACAACAGCAATTACCAGATCGTGCAGACGCCGCAGTACCTCATGATCATGGCCGAGATGGTCAACGATGTGCGCATCATCCGTATCGGGGATTCGCCGCTGCCAGAGGGCATGGTGCGCTGGATGGGGGATTCGGTGGGGCATTGGGAAGGCGACACGCTGGTGGTCACCACGGACAAGATTCACCCGCAGCAAAGCTTTCGCGGTTCCACCGGCAGCCTCACTACCACGGAGTGGTTCTGGCGGGAATCCGCGGAGCAGATCAACTACCGCGTCACTGTGACAGACCCCGAGGCCTACACGCAGCCCTGGACGGCGGAGATTCCGTTGCGGGCGCTGCCTGCGGGCAGCAAGCTGTATGAATATGCCTGCCACGAGGGCAATCTGTCGGTGTCGGGAAGCCTGGGGGGCGCCCGGCGTCAGGACCTCGACGCACGGGATGCCGCCAAGCGCTAGGTCGGTGGCTCCCCCTCCTCTTCCACCGGGTCTGCCACCGTGGTTTTCAGGCGCCCGGACCGGCGCAGCGCTTCCCGCAGGACGAACTCGATCTGCCCGTTGAGAGAGCGCAGATCATCGTCGGCCCAGCGCTGCATCGCCTCAATGACAGCGGGCGTCAGGCGCAGGGGATAGGATTTTTTAGCAGTCATGCCGGCATCCGGTTCAGGGGGTTAAAGGGCGGCGGCTCAGTACAGGGACCCGGTGTTGACCACCGGCTGGGTTGCCTTGTCGGAACACAACACCACCAACAGATTGCTGACCATCTGGGCTCTGCGCTCGTCGTCCAGCGCCACAATCTGCTTGTCACGAAGTCGGTTCAGCGCCATTTCCACCATGCCCACGGCACCTTCCACCAGGCGTTCACGCGCGGCAATGATGGCGCCGGCCTGCTGACGCTGCAACATGGCCCCTGCGATCTCCGGCGAGTAGGCCAGATGGCTGATGCGCGCATCCATTACCTCGATGCCTGCCTGCGTGAGCCGCTCGGACAATTGCGCCGCAAGATCATGGGAAATTTCCATGGCGTGGCTGCGTAGCGCGACCTGATTTTCCTCCCCTTGATCGTAGGGATAACTGGTTGCCATGCCGCGCAGGGCCGCCTCGGCCTGGATGTGCACAAAGCTCTCGTAGTCGTCCACGTTGTACACGGCCTCCGCCGAATCATGCACACGCCAGACAACGACCGCGGCAATCTCGATCGGGCTGCCTTCCAGTTCATTGACCTTCAGCTTGCCCGATTCAAAATTGCGCACCCGCAGGGACACCTTGCGCGCACGGTAAAAGGGGTTGCTGAAGCGCAGGCCCTGCTCCTTGACGGTGCCAACATACTTGCCAAACAGACTCAGGACGGCCGCCTGATTCGGTTCCACCATAAAGAAGCCCTTGGCGCACAGCGCGCATCCCATGAGCAAACCCACGAAGGTGAGCGCCATCACGGGGTTCTCCGCCTCGGCCGCCATGACAAAGCGCGCTCCGAAAAACAGCGTCAGTACAATTAACCCGAGAGCCGCAGGAATTCCGGTTAGTGATCCGATCGATTTTTCTTTCATGTGAAGTCCCTCCATAAGACTGGATTCTATTAGATATCTTTTTGATATCTTTTTGAAAGCCCCTGTGACACCGTGCAGGCAAGTCATGGCGAGGCTGCGGGACAGGCGGTAGACTAGACGCGTCCAACGCCATTCCCTGTGGAGTCATCGCCATGCCATCCGCTTATGTTCGCCCGCGTCATTACTGTGGTTTGATTGTCCTGCTTCTGGTGAGCGCCACGGCCCAGGCGCAGTCCAACGACTTTGCGGACCTTTCGCTCACCCTGGCGCACGATGACAATGTCAGCCGCGCCCTGCTCGATCGCGATATCGTCAGCGATGACAGTCTCCGTCTATCCCTCTCCGGCGGCCGCTTTTATCCCCTCGCCCTGCGCGACTCGCTCACTCTGTCCGGCAGTCTCAGCCGGACACAGTTTCGCGAGTTCAGCGGTCTGAGCAGTCTCGATCTCAGTCTTGGCGCCAGCCATCAGCACAAATTCGGGCTCGGGGCCTATGCCACAACGCTCAGCAATGCACTGACCTTGACCCACGTCGAGAGTGAGACCGAGGTGCGCAAGCGCCAGTTGCTCAATTGGGATCTGTCACTGCGCAAGCGCCTGAGCCCACGCTGGGAGGTGTCTGCGGGGCTGGGCTATGAGCGCAGTGAAGGGCTGGAGGACAGCATTGAATACGCGAGCATGTACAGCCCGGTGAATGATATTTACGATTTTGAACAGGGCTCGGCCTTTGCTTCTGCGGAGTACACGTTTGCCAATGACGCGCTGCTGAGTGCCAGTTATACCTATGTGGATGGCAACTCGGTGTCCAGCGCGCTGGCGCCTAATGCCGCCCTGTTGGCAATCTCCAAAGACCTGACACCCGATGGCGCCTTTCCGGCTCCGCCCATGCGGACGATTGTCGCCTACACCCTGGCCAGCAAATCGCACCTGACGGCACTGAACTGGAACTTGCCGCTCGGACAGAACACCTCCCTCACCGTCGGGCTTGCCCATCAGAAAATCACGGCCCGCGCGGGCGTGGATTACCGCAACACCCAGTTCATCCTGACACTTCTGCAGATACTGAAATAGGGATTTCCGCGCTGCTCAGGGCTGCCAGGCATAACTAAACTTGGCAAAGACGGCGCGGGAACTGGTTTCGATTGAATTCAAACGGTCGTTCTGGAACCCCGCATCCGAATAGCCCACAAAGAACAGTGTCTGCGCATTGAGTTTGTAACTGTACAGCAGCTGCGTGGTGATCTCCTTGAGCCGTGACTGCACCGGGCGAATGTACAGTGCGGGGTCACGCTCGGTATCGCCGCGCTGGACAATCAGACGGATAAAACTGCGCACGGAAAACTGATAGGTGCTGCGCAGCTCGGTCAGGTGCGCCGTGAACAGGCGCCCGCCCTTCACATCGAATTGCTGATAGGTGTGCTGCAGGTTCAGCTGCAAATGGCGACCGTACTGGAAGTTGACCTCCGGCGTGATGCGTCGCGAATGCCCCAGGCGGGTATTCGCGAAGTCCACGATGTCCTCAACCCGCACGGTCGTGCGGAGATACAGGTCGCTGTTGGGGCGCACCGACAGGGCCAGCTGATTGAACTGCTCGTCAAACACCACGCCGTTGAAATAGGTCTTGCTGCCGCCGAAAAGGCCATCGAGGCGCGACTGAAACGGCCCCTCCATCTCGACAAACATCTCAAGCTCTTCCTCCAGCTCCAGGCCCGACTGGTCATGGGTGTTGTCCCAGTCCAGCGCGACGCGGATGCGATTGAAGAAGCTGTCGTTCTCATAGCGCCAGGTGTGCCCGACGCGCAGAGTGTTGCGATCGTAATCGACACGATTGATGAAGCCCATGTCGGCACGGAAATCCTTGCCGAAGTTGACGTGCTCCGCCCAGACATCCCAGCGGCGGTCATTGTGGCGGTAATCCAGCAGCAGAGTCTGATCGCTCAGATGGGCGTCCTGTCCGTAGCGAGTCTGAATGGCCTGCGGGTAGCTCGACTGCGAGCGCAGCAGCTGCACGCTGAGCACATCGCTGCCCGTCATCCGCCAGCGGCCGTCCACACCGGCAACCGTGTTGCGATAATCCCCGCCATCGCGATGGGTAAGCACCGTCCCCACACTGGAATTGCCGAGCACGTCCTGCCGGTAGCGCAGCACGGAGACGGTACTGTCGACCTCGCCGAGCGTGGCCACGGTGGAGCTGTCATTGGTGGGAATCAGAAAGCTGGTGCTGGTGTCATTGAGCTGCATCATGCCGTAGGAATGCCGCCCGTTTTTGCCCGTGAGTTTGATGCCGTAGTCCGGGTCCGCAATATTACGCGTGTGCACCACATTCAGGTTGGTATTGAAATAGTCGGCGCCATCGAGGAAGAAGGTGCGCTTTTCGGGAAAGAAAAGTGAGAACGTGTTGTTGATCTCCAGCTGCGCGCTGTCTGCCTCGACCTGTGAGAAATCAGGATTCAACGTCGCATTCAGATACAGGTTCTGGTTGATGCCCCAGCGCAGGTCCGCACCGAGCTCGGTTTCCTGTGCCACATCGCTCCACGGATCGCGCGACGGGTCTGGCCGCTGCCGCTGAAAGGAATTGGTGATGGTGGGAATCACCTCCAGGTTACGACCTGGTTGCACATCGGCGAAGCCGCTGGCTTTCTGGAACTGACAGACAAAACAGGACACATCGCGGTCCACGTTCGATTCGGAAAAACGGTAACGACGATCGCGCGGGTAATCGCGGATAAACTTCACGCCCCACACCTGCTCCTGCCCGCCACTCGGAAAGCGCAGTTGCTTGAACGGAATGGCCATCTCGACCATATAACCGTTGTCGGTAATGCGGCCTTCGCTGTCCCACAAGGCATTCCACGAGGCATCCTCGCTACCGCTCAGGTCATCGGTGATCGCATCGTACTGCACGCCCAGCGCACTGACGATGAAATCGAAGGAGCGCGCCTGATCGTTAAACGTGTCCAGCGATACGCCGACATAGTCGGTGCCGCCGATCAGGTCGCGGTCACGATAAAAGGCGCGGATCTGTGTGGGGTCCGGGTCCTGCGCGATGAAGGCGATATATAACCTGTCGCCATCTTCCATGATGAAGGCCTCTGTCTGCACGCGCGCCGGAATGTCCTCCGTGGGGGAGAATTCGGTGTCCAACAGGACGCGGGTGGCGCGGGCCCACTCGGCCGCATCCACCCGCCCGTCGATCTCAGGCGCGGCCTGCACCTTGGGAATGGTGAGCGCGCTGCGCTCCTGTGCCTGGCTGGGACACACCAGCGACACACTCAACAGACAGACAAGAACAGACACGCGCGCAATGGGGGACACAGGAAACCTCGTTAACTCACAAAAAAAGACGGACAAGTGCGGCTTGTCTAGCAGACTTCGGGCCAGCTATTTTATTTCAATATAAACAATGTGTTGCGGATCAATCGCGCGCACATCCGGGCAAAAACCGGTGAAATATACCAACTATTATGTCAGCCCGCCCTGCTTTCTTTTGTTGTGTCTGCATCCAAACGACTGGCCTGATGCCTCTACAGAGTACACTTCACTGCAATTGCCCATCAGGAGCTAAGACCATGGATTTTCTCGTCGGCATCGTACTGTTTCTCGTTCTGGGGGCCGTTGTGCTTGTCCCCTTTTATCTGCGTTACCTCACCCGGGCCAAGGAGCTCGACGCGTTGGTGAAACTCGGCGAGGGAGGTGCCGACGTTCAGGTCATGCTCGCCGCCATGATGAAACAGCAATACAGCCCGCAGGCGGACAAGCGCCGGGGGATGGTGCTGATCGGCGTGGCACTGCCCGTGATGGCCTTCGGGCTGTTCGAGGGCGAAGCGCTGTTCCTCTACATGCTCGGGGGCATTCCCCTGCTGGTCGGGTTCATGTACCTGATGATGGCGCGCTCCGCACTCGCGCAGGGCCCGGAGACGAAAAACTGAATTCTGCCGTTTTACAGGAGGCGCACGAAGCCGATTCCCCGGCGGAAATCGCACTGGTACGGCGTGCGCAGGCAGACCAGAACCCGGAAGCCTTCGGTCGCCTCGTCGCCCTGCACCAGCGCCGGGTGCGCGGGTTTCTGCGTCGCCTGTGCAAGGATGCAACGCACGCGGATGATCTGGCACAGGACACCTTCCTGCAGGCGTATCGCAAGCTGGGAAGTTTTGAAGGACAGGGACGTTTTGCCAGCTGGCTGCTGGGGATCGCCTATCGCTGTTTTCTCCAAGCAGCACGCCGTGAGCATCGCCGCGAGGAAGTAACCGCCCGGTGGGCAGAGGAATCGCTCGGGCACACAGAGGACACGCACAGTGCCGCACTGCTGGATCTGGAGCGCGCCATGAGCTGCCTGAGCGAGACGGAGGCGGCAGCCATCACCCTGAACATGAGTCTGGGCTTTTCCCATGCAGAGGTATCCCGCATCATGGCGCTGCCGCTTGGAACCATCAAATCCCACATTGCCCGCGGCATCGAGAAGTTGCGCCGCCACATGGCAGACACCGCACAGGAGATCCCCTCATGACGTCCCCCACTCTGGAAAGCCTGCTGTCCCACATGCCGCCGGTGGCCGAGGACGATTTCACCGCGCAGGTCATGCGCCGAGTCACCCGCTACCGACGTTTGCGGGCCGTTTCTCTTTGTGTGGCGTGGCTGTCTGCGGTGGCGGGGATCCTGTTGGCGGTGCCGCTCGAATGGGTCACGTCCCTTGTCCAGACATCCGCCCCGGTGAGCTCACCCTCGTGGTGGAACGCGCTCCTGCATGGGGAGGCGACAACTGCCAGTCTGAGCGTGCAGGCGCTGAGCACGCCGGATGCTGGCCTGGCGGGCCTGTTGATGGGCGGTCTCATCCTGGCGCTGGTGGCCTATACGATTCTGACAGACGCGGCCTGACAGACTGGGCCTAACGGACAGAGACTAAAACGTCAGGATTGTTTGCAGATAGGCATAGCGGGTGATCGAGGGCGTCTGGCCCGCGGACAGCGTGCGGGGAAACTCGCCGGCGCGCAGCCACACGATCCCGGTATCCAGCGCCACATTGCCCGGCACCGCGTCCCAGCGAAGGCGGGTTTCAAGATGGCGCCCCAACTGCCGTCCAGACCTTCCCTCGCTATCTCGCCATCCGGTATTGCCCCAGCCATCCCGTGGCTGAGCCAGCGCAAACTGGCGCAAGGTCAGGATCATTTCCATATCCTGTCGCGGCGTCAGGGTCATGCGCAGCCCCGCGGTGGAAAGATTGCTGCGGATGAAGGGACCGTAGAGCGAGGACGGGCCGAACTCCGAACGGCGGGCGCCGAAAAGGGTGTCAAAGGCGTCATTGCGGCGATCATCGGGTGAGCGGTCGCCGGACGCATAATCCAGCAGCACCTGAAAATAAGGGGCGTAGCGTGTCTGGGCGGTGTAGCCCAGCGCGGCGTGCGTGAAAAAGGCGCGGTGCCGCAGATCCTGCACATCGTCGATGTCGCTGCTGGCGCGCGAGGTGCCTCCCTGCAGCACCAGCTCCACATCGATATCCAGGGTGCCCGGCGCTGCCGGTCGGTAGACGTGCCCGCCCACACTGGTGATGCGCTGATCCGCGACCTGCTCCTTGCCGGCATCCTGTTCGCTCAGGTAATAGGCATAGAATTCGCTGCGCAGGCCGGGCAGTGCCTCCGGCATGTCCGCAAACACCCCCGCCAGGCGACTGCCACGGCTTTCTTTGTCGGCCTGGACGCGGTTGTCCAGAATATCGGCCCGCGCGGTGGGATAGTTCAGTACCGGCAGGACGTAAAACGCCTTCCAGCGCTCGCCGTTGGGCCGTTGCAGATCGGCCGACAGGCCGGTAAAGCTCACCGGCACATTCGAGGTACTGCGGGAGATCAGGCGCCGGGTTCCGATATTCAGCGCCTGACGTCCGAGGCTCAGGCCCAGGCGTCCGACCGTGCCGGGAGTTCCCTGCCAACGCACATAAAGCTGCTGCACATTCGCAGCATCCACACTGCGCCGCGTCAGTGGCGTCCCCGTATCGGCCAGTGCCTGACGCGCATCCAGCAGCTCAAGATCCAGCTCCAGCGCCTTGCCTGTCACCCGCCCCTCGAGGGTCGTGCGGTAGATATAGGCCTGATCGGAACTGCCGTGATGGGCTTTGCGGTATTGCCCTTCCAGGAACTCGAGTCGGCTGAGATGGGTCAGCCGCAGATCAAAGCGTTCGCTGGACTCCACGAGTCGGAGCGGGGCTGCCTGGGCGCTCACGCCAAAGGTCATCAGAAGGATCAGCAGAGCGAGGGGTGAGCGCGGAAGGGGAGAAAGGCCAGGCATACGGCGAACGAATCTCTGGGGGCTATAAGGGCTGCGCACACTCTAGCGATTTTCGCCTGCCTTATCAAAAGGCAAATCGCATGGCCTCATGCCTGGCGGAAGGCATCGCTGCGAACAAAGCCGACAAACACCACGATCTGGATCAGACCACAGACAATGAACACGGCGCGCGCATGGGCGACCTCGGCCAGCCAGCCGGAGGCAATGAGCGCAAAGGGCACGCCGATCTTGAAGATGGAGCCTGTCATGCCGCTGATGCGGCCCATCAAAGGAGCCGGGGTACTCTCATGGCGAAAGGCCCACACACAGATGTTCTGCACTGTCGTGCCGAAGCCGTAGCCCGCCAGACCGAGACCAATCGCCCACGAGCTGGGAGTCAGCCCCGTCAGCGAATAGGTCAGGGCCAACAGGATCAGAGTGAGGGCAAGACAGGTGCCCAGGCCAAAGCGGCGACGCAGGGATTCGGTAGTCATGCTGCCCAGCAGTCCGCCGGCGCCGGCGCACGACAGGACCAGCCCTACGTGTGCCGCCGTCCATTGCAGCTCGTCCTTGACGTAGAAGATCACCATCAGCTCGAAGCTGATCGCGGTGGCATTGAAAAAAATCACGTACCAGGTCAGCACCCACAGGGGTCGGTTGGCTCGCAGGGCATCCCAGCCCTCGCGCAGCTCCTCCAGAAAGGGGCGTGCGGGCGTGGCGCGCGGCGTCTCCCGCAGATCGATCCGGCTGAGCACCACCAGCGCAAACAGGTACATGCCGGCCGTAATCAGCAGGCCGTTGTAAAGGCTGGACAGCGTCAGGATGGCCCCGGAAATGGCCGGCCCCATGACCTGCATGAAGGTCTGAATAAAAGTGAACTTGGCATTGGCCGAGGTCATCAGGTGCGTGGGCAGCGCCTGTTTCACACTGCTGATGCGCCCGTTGATGTAGGAGTAGCTGGCCATCATGAGCAGAAAGCCCGCGCCGTAAAACACGCCGACCTGCGGCTCGAAAAGCTGCGAGTACCCGTAAAGCCCGAACAGCAATCCCATCTGCGTGCCGACGGACAAAAGCATCCAGCGGCGCTTGTCCGCCCGGTCCACAAACACCCCGATGAAAAGCCCGAACAGGAAAATCGGCAGAAACTGCATGGCGCGCATGGTGCCCATGGCGACGGAGGACTGGGTCAGGTCATAGATGATCAGCGGCAGCGCAAGCTCATAGACGCGGCTGCCAAAGCTCAGCAGAAAGCCGGTGAGGACAAGAATGACGAAATTGCCGTGTTGCCAGATACTGGGAGACTGGGGGTCGTGCATGCCGGAAGGGGTCCTTCTCACTACCGGTGAAACAAGGGCGCCAAACTACTCCTCACGCCCCGCAATGGCAACCGCGTTCAGACCCAGAGCGGAATCATGGACGCCACGAGCAGCACCGCCATGGCCTGATTGAAGCGATGCAGCCGGGTGCCCACCTGCAGCCAGCCTTTGAGCGCTACGCCGCTGATATTCCACGCCGAAATCAGGGGAATGCCGACCACAAAGAAAATGACGGCGATGGTCACCACACTGCGCGCGAAATGCTGCGGGTCCGAAAACCCGGCGATCACCGACACCAACATCAACCATGCTTTCGGGTTGACCCATTGGAACAGGGCCGCCTGCAAAAAACTCAGGGGTTTCAGATCCCGGTCCACGTCCAGCCGGGCGGGGCGAGGGCGTGCCAGCTGAACCGCCATGTAGAGCAGGAAGCCCGCGCCCAGCACCTTGAGCACAAGCGCCGCCTGCGTGTAGCGCTCCAGCAACTGCCCAAGGCCAAGCGCGATTGCCAGCAAGAGCACCTGGCAGCCGATACTGATGCCCAGAATGTGGGGGACTGAGCGGCGAAAACCGAAGTTGGCGCCCGCGCTCATCAGCATCAGGTTATTGGGGCCCGGGGTGCCGATCATGACGAAGGTAAAGGCAATCAATGGCAGCAGCTGGTCGGGGTTCATGAGGGGTCTCCTTGATGGCGAAGGAGTTTAGGCAGACAATCGCGAGCAATACAGAGTTAGATTTTCAAATTTGAAGCGGTACAGATTTAGAAATTGATCATCTGTACCGATTTTAATGCGCACGTCTGTAGGGTGGCGAACATCGCCTTCCTCCGTATGCTAGCCGGTACGTCTATCCCCGAGGGTCTCCATGCTGTACCAGGAACTGGCCAATCGACTGCAATCTCTCATCCGCGAACAGGTGTATCCCGTGGGCTCTTCCCTGCCCGGGGTACGCCGCCTGAGCGAACAGCATGGCGTCAGTGTCTCGACGGCCGTCAGCGCCTGCCAGGAGCTGGAACGCCGCGGCATGCTGGAGGCGCGTCCACGCTCGGGTTTCTTCGTGCTGCAGCCCCCGGTCCTGCGCGAACCGCCCCGCCTCACGCTGGTCAGCCGCACGCCACGCAGCGTCTCGGGTCAGGAGCGCGTCTTGCGTCTGGCACAGGCCGCGAATGACCCCGCGATTGTGAACTTTGGTGCCGCGGTGCCCAACCCGGACCTCATGCCGGTGGCCGCGATTGAACGCGCCTATCGCACCGTGCTGCGGGAACAGCGCCGCCGCTGTGTGGGGTATGAGTTCCCGCCCGGCGCGGCAGAACTGCGCGTGCAGATTGCACGGCGCCTGGCCGCCTCACAGTGCCGGGTGACCCCCGATGAGATCGTGATCACCAACAGCTGCCATGAGTCCCTCAGCATCGCGCTGAAACTGATCACCAAACCGGGAGACACCGTGGCGCTGGAGTCGCCGACTTATTACGGGCTTCTGCAAGTGATCGAATCCCTGGGCCTCAAGGCGCTGGAAATCCCGACCGACCCGGTGGAGGGCATTTCACTCGAGGCGCTCACTCTGGCCCTCGAGCGCTGGGAGATCGCCGCTTGTGTGCTGATCCCCAACTTCTCCAACCCCCTGGGTGTGCTGCTCTCCGATGCGCGCAAGCAGGCCCTGCTCGCCCTGTTGAGCCGGCACCGGGTGCCAGTGGTGGAGGATGACATCTATGGCGATCTGCCGTTCTCGGGAAAACGACCGCGTCCCCTCAAGAGCTGGGACACCGAGGGGCTCGTCTATTACTGCGCTTCGTCGTCCAAGACGCTCTCGGCCGGCATGCGCGTTGGCTGGCTGGTGCCCGGCAAGGACAACAAGCGCGCGGAAGCCCTGCAGTACATGAACACGGTGGCCGTCTCAACGCCGTCACAACTGGCATTGGCCCACTACCTGCGGCACGGGCACTATGAGCGCTTCCTGCGGCAGGTGTGCGCCGAGCATGCGCGCTCGGTCGCCCGCATGACCGACCGGGTCACACAGCTGTTTCCCCCACAGACCCGCGTCAGCCGACCACAGGGCGGGTTCGTGCTCTGGGTCGAGTTGCCCGGACAGATCGACACCACCGCGCTGATGGAACAGGCACTGGAGCGCGGCGTCAGCTTTGCACCGGGGGCGCTGTTCTCGGCCTCCGGCAAATATGGCAATTGCCTGCGCCTGAACTGCGCCGTGCACTGGGACGCCCGGGTGGATCGGGCGCTGTTGTCACTCGCACGCTTACTGTAACCCCACAGGAGACTTCCCATGTATGAAGGCCGCTACCCCTTGTTGATGGCGCAGTACAACCGCTGGATGAATCACCGCTTCTATGAAATCTGCGCCGGGCTGAGTGAAGAGGAGCGCAGACGTGACCGGGGCGCGTTTTTCAAATCCCTTCATCTGACGCTCAATCACCTGATGTACGGCGACGCCACTTGGCTGGGGCGCTTCGTGGGACAGCCGTTTACCGGGGGCAAGATCGGGCAGGAGCTTTACACGGACTTCAATGCCATGCGCGCCGCGCGCGAGGTGCTGGATGCCCGCATTCTGGAATGGGCGACACACGTGGACGAGGCGTGGCTGAACGCTCCCTTTACCTTCACCAGTGGTGTGGACGGCAAAGTCCGCACGATGCCTGCATGGACGCTGGTGACGCAGATGTTCAATCACCAGACCCACCACCGCGGGCAGATCAGCACCCTGTTCATGCAGATGGGAATCGATCCGGGCGTCACCGATGTGCCGTGGATACCCGAGCTTGCCGCAACGGCCTTGGCGGATGTCTGAGCCATGATCACCGCCGCGTTCGCCCAGCACTTTGCGCAGGAATGGATCGCCGCCTGGAATGCCCACGATCTGCCGCGCATTCTGTCGCATTACCGGGATGATTTCGAAATGTCCTCGCCGCTGATCCGCCTGCTGATGCAGGAACCACGCGGAACCCTGAGGGGCAAGGAGGCTATCGCGCAGTACTGGAGCCTCGCGCTGGCACGGCAACCCGGACTGCACTTCACATTGGAGCACGTGCTCATAGGGGCCAACAGCGTGACCCTGCACTACCAGGGCAGCCGGGGGCTTTCTTCGGAGATGTTTCTGTTCGACGACGAAGGGAGAGTGGCACAGGCGTTTGCCCATTACCTCCCGCAGGCGTGAGCACGCCAAGACACGGGGTCAGTCCACGCGCAAATCCTTGAGGCGCGTAATCAGTTCCAGCGGGTCGATGCGATGCTCGCGCGAGAGTGTATCGACATACACGATTTCGCTGACATTGGGGCCACTGGCATGCCAGCGCCGGATGAAGCGGGCATTGTTGCTGCCGGCAAACACCGTATAGGTGCGAACGCCGAGCGCGGCACCGATATGCTGGCAGGCAGAGTCATAGCCGATAAATTCATCGCTGCGGGCGATCAGCGCCGCGATCTCTCCGACATCGCAGGTCACCCCAAAAAGGCGCGTCGTGGCGCCTTCTGCCATGGCCGCCCCCAGCTGTGAAAAGGGGACGCTTGCCGAGGCGAAGCCCGCCGCCTGCGCGGTTTCCAGAATGTGACGGCTGCGGCTGGTTTCCTCTTCGCCGAAGCCCATGTCCAGCAGCACCGTTGTGCGCGGCTCCCGCAGCAGACTGATGACGAGATCTGCCTCGAAAGAGCCCGGCACCCGCTTGCGCAGATTCCCGCCCACCCCCAGATTCAACGTGATGACATGGCGTGCCTTCTGAGCGCTGCGCTGACGCAGGCAGCGATGGGCGTAGTCGAGCTGGGTGGACGCGAGCCAGACGCGCGGATGCACAAACTCTCCCTTGCCCAGCACCTGGTCGAGCCAGTAATTGCTGAGGGCCGAAATGGATCCCTTGAGCGGATAGCCCGGCTTTCCCCGGCTGTTGAAGAAACGGGTGTTGTAGTCCGGGACAAGGGGCAGCACCCCCAGCTGCGTGAGGCGTGAATCGGGGTCGAGCAACAGATAGTCCTCCCGGCCCAGCCCCTGCAATTCATCCTGCACGTCCTCCAGCAGATCCAGCCACACACTGAAGCGTTCGATCAGCCCCCCGTGACGCGCATAGTGCAGCTCACGAACCCGGATGCCCGACTCCGGCGCGATGATCTGGCACAGCTTGGTATTGCCCATCACCACGACCTCCGCCGCGGGAAAGGCCTGCTGCACGCGCTGGCAAATCACGCTGGTGACCGCCACATCGGCACCAATGGTCACCCGCGACAGAATCAGCACCTTGCGCGGCCGCAGCGTGGGCGGCAGGGGTTCATCGGGGCTCAGGCGAATGGCCTCGATCCGCTGGTAGAGCTGCTCGCCCGAGAACATCTGAAACGCCTTCAACTGGGCATCCAGTCGCCCGCCGCTGGGCAGCGCCCGCAGAAACGTGGCGACCTGACAGATGAGGCGGTTATAGGTCTCCGTCTGCAACTCCTCGAAATCGTCGCACAGCCGCTCGACAATCATCCCGAACAGGGTGCGGGCTGCGATCTGATTGAGGTTCGGGTCCTCATAGCAGGTCGCCATCTCGCAGATCAGATCAATGTAGTCGGCGTTATATTCATCGCTGTAGAAATAGCGGTCGATAAACGTGGAGGCGATGCGATGAGCCAGGGATTTGAGTTGCTCGACATCGGGAGCAGGCTTCAGCACCTGCCACTGTTCGCGATAATAGGCCGGTCTCATGGGGCACTCCTTGCCAGTGAACGACTGGCCTCCAGCAGGGTTTCCGCTTCTTCCGCGACCTGCGCGGGCGTGATCTCCCGCATGCAGGCGTGGTGCCCGAGAGGGCAGGTTTTTTTATGACAGGGCATGCAGGGCAACTCCCTGCGCAGGATGCGCGCCCGCTCAAGATTGCGGGCCGTGTATATCGGGTTTGTCGGCCCCATCAACACGATGTGCGGCACATCGAAGGCGACTGCATAATGCCGCGGGCCGGTGTCGTTGGTAATCAGCAGCTCGCAGCGCTGGATGAGCGGCTTGAGCGCCGCGAGGGACACCCGAAGAGGCGCAGTATTGATGATGGTGGCGCGGCTCTGATCCACGATGCGCTGGGCAATGCCCTCCTCGCCCGGGCCGACCAGCAACAGAATCTTGCAGCGCCAGCGCTCCTGCAACAACTCCGCCAGGCGCGCAAAATGCTCGGCCGGCCAGCACTTGGAAGACCCAAAACTGGCGCCGGGGTTCAGCCCGATGACGCGATCGTCTTCCGCGATGCCCAGCGTCTCACACTGGGCACGAGCGGCCTGCGCCGTTGCCTCACCGACATACAGGGTGCTGCGGGGAGACTCCGGCAGCGTAAGCTGCATCCAGCGGCAAAGTGCCAAGTAGTACTCTTGCATGGGAATGGGGACGATCTTGCCGTTTTCGCGTTGAGGCTGAGGCCCTCCCGTGAGAAAAAAACGGCGCAGATTGCGCTGGTAGCCGTAAATGGCCGGCACTCCCGCGAACTTGAAACTGAGAAATGAATGCGTCGTGTTTGTCAGCAAAAGCCCGGCGTCGGGACGCAACGCCTGCAGATCCGCGCGCAATCTGCGCAGTCCCTTCAGGGACTTGTCCTCGCAATCCACGATGTGATCGAACCAGGGCGCGCCTTCCAGAATGCCCCGCGCGTAGGGCCGCACGCAGGCGATCAGCACCGCATCGGGAAAGTTCTGCCGCAGGCATTCAAAGACAGGCGTCGCCATCACGATGTCACCGACCCAGTTGGGGCAGCGCACCACGAGACATTTCACCGTGTGCAGGGAAGGCAGCATCGTCGCGGGGGTTCCCGTCCTTAACTCTGATCCAGCGTATAGGCGACCGCTTCTTTCTTCTTGCCTGCGGCCATCTGTTCCCGCTCTTCTTTAATGTAATCCGAGCGCACCCCCATGACGTTCGAGTAACGCAGGGTGTAGTGGATCATGTCGCGCGCCATCAATTCCTCCGAGAGGTCACGGTCATAGGCCACGAGGTCGGCGTGCTCGCGCAGCCAGGTGTCCTTGTCCATGGCCTCAATCTTGTCCACCAGATTGCGATAGATCGGCGCACATTCCCAATCGGTTTCCGCGTTGACATACCAGTTGCAAAGCTTGGCGAGTTTGTCGAGAAACAGATCGTGTTCCTCGCCAAAATTAAGGCAGGAGCCATCGAAATAATTGCCCTTGCCTGCCATCTTGGATTCATCAATCAGCGGCTTGGCTATTTCGTAGCCCGCGGTGCCCTTGAACGGGAAGAACAAGGCCCAGCGGAAGCGTCCCATTTTCACCTTGGCACACAGGCGAATGGTTTCCATGATCTCCTCACGCCCCTCATACGGGAGGCCGAACATGATGAACGCGGAGCTGTGAAGATCATAGGCATGCGCGGCGGCAAAGGAGCGCTCGATCTGCTCGTTCTTCATGAAGCGGTAAAGAACGTCGCGCCGGATCCGCGGCGAACCGCTTTCCAGCCCGAACTTCACGATGATGCAGCCGGCGTCCTTGAGCGCCTTGGCGGCGACCTCTTCGAAACAGTTGACGTGTCCGTTGACGACAAAGGGGATGCCGACCTTGTGCCGTTTGTAAGCCTCACAGAAATCGATCACGTACTGCGTATTGAGCGTGAACAGATCATCGTCAAAGATAAAGGTGTTGATTTCGGGGTTTTCACGAATCAGTTTTTTCAGATCTTCCATCATGACATCAATGGGAAAGTGCCGCAGAAAGTCTTTCACATTGCGCGCGGCGCCGTCCTCTATGTACTGATCGACAATCTCGATATTAAAACAATAGGTACATTTATAGGGACACCCGCGGGAGGTCAGAATACCCATCCAACCGCGCGTCTCCTTCATCACGGCTTTCATGTCAAAGACGTTGTAATCCAGCGGGGGCAGCTTGGCCAGATCGGGAAACGGCGCCACCTTGTTGACCACCGGCACGTCATCTATCCAGGAGCGGAAGTTGGCCAGCCCGTGGGGACGTTCGCCCTTCTCCAGGGCGTTCATCAATGCCAACAGCGCCCAGTCTCCCTCGCCCACACAGGTGTAATCGAACAGGCGTGACGTGTGCACTTCCTCCGGCACCATGGTGACGTGCACGCCTCCGATCACTTGCACCAGGTCTGGCAGGGCGGCGCGAATGGCCTTGCTCTTTTCCACCACCCAGTCGTACTGCTGGGACATCACCGAAAAACCCACCAGACCCGGCGAGGTCTCGCGGATATAGGCGATGATTTCCTCACTGCTGGGAATGGGGCGGTATTTTTCTGAGACATGCATGAGGTCCATGACATGTCCGTTGGCGTGCAAGACGCCAGCGAGGGAGGCAATGCCGTGATTGGTGCCGAGCGGGGCGTCGATCTGGGGGTATATCAACAGTATCTTCATAGGGAGGCCTGATTTTTATGGCTGTTGTAAAGACGGGCCGCAAAGCGTGGTCGTCGGGTGGCCCGCACCGCATGAAGCCAGCAAAGAATAGTAGCTAGTGCCGGTGATGTCTATCCCGCATCGTGAACCGCTCGTCGCAATCTTTACGCGAAAGCCCATTCTAAAATCGCCACTTCCGTGACAAGAGTCTATAGTGCGCCAATTGACGCGATTCGTCTGGCGGTTCTTGCAGAGGACAACCGACCACGGCGAACCACGTTAATTGCTAGACGACGCCCTTCCCCGGAGTAAAACCATAAAAAGGAGCTTTGCGATGAAACCCCTTTCCACTTGTCTGTCTCTCACCCGCCTTTTCGTGCTTGCTCTGGCCTGCCTGGCCCTGCCCGCCCAGGCCGAGGACGCCAGCTTCAACAGCAGCACCGGCATACTGACCCTGCCGGTGGTGAATGCTCCGGGCACAGGAATCCTGAGAGCCACGCTGAGCCTGACCAGCAGCAATCCCATCGTCTTCACCCTGCAAAGCGCCGAAGTCTATGCCACGGCCCCTGCGCTGGATTCGTTCACCGTGCAGGTCAACAACGGCAACACCTTGCACATTCCCCGGGTGATCGTTGGCAATGAGTACTACTCCCTGAATCTGGGCCTGCTCAGCACCTCACCGTTTACCTTCGGCAACATTCAGGTGCTGAGCGTGACACAGATCCCGGCCCCCACACCGGATCCTTTGCAAGCGAGTATTACGGCGGGCCAGTCCAAATACGCCGACCTGTGCGGCAGCTGCCATGGCGTTTCCGGCAATGGCACCGCGAGCGCTCCTAGCGTCGTGGACAGCAGCTTCAGCACCTTCGCGTCACTGCGCACCAAAATTAACAACACCATGCCGCTGGGCAGCTCGGCGTCCTGTGTGGACAGCGGGTCTTCTACCTGCGCCACGGACATTGCCAACTACATTATCAATCGCTTGAGGTAATTCTCGTGAGATCTCTGACCCACCGATCCCTCGCCCTTGCCAGTGTTTTGGCGGCCAGCCTCGCGTGCTCGCCTAGCGTCGCGCAGTCCGTCCTGCAGGACTATGAGAAAAAATCCTTTGAGCGTCCGGAGGGATGGGCGATGGCCCATACCCTCTCCAGCGCGCTAAACCTCGGCGCCGCCCCTGCCCGGTCACCAGGCCTGTGGCAATGGCAGCTTTCGGGAGAAGTCGCCTCGATTCCTCACCTGAGCCGCGAGGAGCAACGCGTGGGCTTTGGCGGATTCAAACTGGAGGACATGAACAAGTCGCCCGTCTTTGGTCGTGCCCGAGTGCATGTCGGACTGCCCCATGACATCACCGCCGAGTTTTCCTACACGCCGCCGCTGGAGATCGACGGCGCCCGGCCGCAGCAGTTGTTCGGGCTCGCCCTCGAACGCGCGCTCCTGCAACGCAATGACTGGCAGCTTGGGGCACGTCTTTACGCAGTGCGCGGCGATGGCAAGGGCGACATCACCTGCAGCAAGCGGGTGGCTTCCTATACGCCCGGCAGCGCAGACAACCCCTTCGGGTGCATCGCTCCCTCGCGCGATACGCTGCGCATGGACCAGGAAGGCATAGAGCTGATGCTGTCTCGTGCGTTCCAGAACGGGCGATTGCAGCCGTTTGTCGCCATCGCCGGCACCCGCATGCATCCCTATGCCCACGTCAAGGCACAGGTGTTCAGCACCCTCGATCTGTCGGAACTCGAGTCCTCGGGCAGCACCACGACCTATACCCTGGGCGCCAGCTACGCGGCGACACCACGCTGGCGCGTAAGCTCTGCCTTCTCCTACACACCGCTGGACGTTCAACGCCCTCCGCAATACCGCACGGGCAACGGTGATTTCTGGAGCATTCGCCTCGGACTCGCCTGGACCCGGGCACCGCAGTAAATCATTTTTGCCGCGCGTGCGTCCTGCCCCTCACGCGCGGCATTAATTTTCTGTTAGCGCCTACCCTTCGCTGCGCAATCCTCCTAAACTCTTCTGATCTGGTGTGTGACCTACCGAACTCCCGAATGCCCGGGCACATGAGCATCGCACACGCCAGTCAACGCATCCGCAATCCAACACCGCCAGGAGAACAAGAACAATGTGCGAGAACCATTCCGCTGCTGAAAACGAATTCATCATGAAAATGGCGAAACTGAACCGTCGCCAATTTGGCAAGCTCGGCGCCACCGCCGCACTCTCAATGATGCTGCCCCCCATCGCCAATGCGCAGGATGTGATGGAAATGGACGTGACCATTCAGACGCCGGATGGCGTCGCCGATTGCTATTTTGTCCATCCCAGCAGTGGCAAGCACCCCGCCGTGCTGGTCTGGCCGGACATCCTCGGCCTGCGTCCCGCCTTTCGGGCAATGGGCAAGCGCCTTGCCCAGTCCGGGTACTCCGTCCTGGTCGTGAACCCCTTCTACCGCAGCGCCAAGTCTCCGGTCGTCCCCGAGGGCGCCACCTTTGCAGACCCGGCCATTTCCGCCATCGTGCGCCCCATGGCCGGCACCCTGAATGCCACGACACACGTGACTGATGCACGCGCGTTCCTGACCTGGCTGGATCAACAAGCACAGGTCGACACCAGCAAGAAAATCGGGACCACCGGCTATTGCATGGGCGGCCCGATCGTCATGCGCACCGTGTCCAATTTCCCCGAGCGCGTGGGGGCCGGTGCCAGCTTCCACGGCGGCGGGCTCAACACGCAGAATCCGGACAGCCCGCACCTGGGCATTCCCAATATGAAGGCCCGCATGCTGATCTGCGTCGCCGCGAACGATGACGAACGCGACCCCGAGTCCAAGAATGTGTTGAAGGCGGCCTTTGCCGCGGCCAACGTGCCGGCCGAGGTGGAAGTGTATGAAGGCTCCATGCACGGCTGGACGGTGCCGGACTTCCCGGTCTACAACGAAGCGTTGGCGGAGCGTGCCTGGTCTCGCCTGCTGGCCACCTTTGAACAGGCGCTTGCCTAAGGGCAGCAGGGAGATCGCCCCATGTGTGATGACCATACCGTAGAAGAGAACAAGGTCTATCTGGCGCAGACAGCCCGGATCAATCGCCGGCAGTTCGGCAAGCTGGGCGCCACGGCCGCCATGGCCATGATGCTTCCCCCGCTTGCCAATGCGCAGGACGTGATGGAGATGGACGTGAGCGTCACGACGCCCGATGGCACGGCGGATTGCTACTTCGTGCATCCGAGCAGCGGCAAGCATCCGGCCGTGATCGTATGGCCTGATATTCTCGGGCTTCGTCCCGCCTTTCGCGCCATGGGCAAACGCCTGGCGCAGTCGGGCTATTCGGTGCTGGTGGTGAACCCCTTCTACCGCAGTGCCAAGGCACCCGTGGTGGGCGAGGGCGCGAGCTTCCAGAACCCGGAAATCGCCGCCATCGTGCGCCCCATGGCGGCCCAGCTCAACGCCACGACCCACGTCAGCGACGCGGGGGCGTTCATCCAGTGGCTGGATCAGCAGGCTGCCGTGGACACCAGCAAAAAAATCGGCACTACCGGCTACTGCATGGGCGGCCCGATTGTGATGCGCACTGTCTCCCATTACCCCGAGCGAGTGGGGGCAGGTGGCACCTTCCATGGCGGCGGTTTGAACACGCAGAACCCGGACAGCCCTCACCTGGGCATTCCCAACATGCAGGCCCGCCTGCTGATCTGTGTGGCGGCGAATGACGATGAGCGCGATCCGGAATCCAAGAACGTGCTGCGACAGGCGTTTGATGCGGCGGGAGTTCCGGCGGAAATCGAGGTCTACACCGGCGCCAATCATGGCTGGTGTGTGCCGGATTCGGCGGTGTATCACGAGGCACAGGCGGAGCGTGCCTGGAGCCGCTTGCTGGCAACCTTCGAGGCGGCACTTAGCTGAGGATGCGACGGTCCCGCAGGGTGACCTGACGATAGCGAGCCTGTTCCTGCAGGCT
This sequence comes from uncultured Klebsiella sp., assembly GCA_964538025.1. Classification (GTDB taxonomy): domain Bacteria; phylum Pseudomonadota; class Gammaproteobacteria; order Pseudomonadales; family Pseudohongiellaceae; genus UBA5078. Next base: position 216,247 of record CAZICZ010000001.1, read on the forward strand.
CGCGACCTGTTGCAGGAAACGCGTCACATTGTCGAAAGACAGGCCTTGCAGCGCCTGAAAATCACGATTCCACCATTGACTGGCCAGCAGGGCATGGCGCGTGGCTTCATCAAAGCGATAGCGTATGGGCCGCGCCGGCACGCCCCCCACAATCTGATAGGGCTCCACATCCCGCGTCACCACCGCATTGCGCGCGATGATCGCGCCGTGCCCCACGGTCACCCCCGCCATCACCACCGCATCGTGGCCTATCCAGACATCATGGCCGATACTGGCAAACAGCGGGGCGGCCTGATAATTCCCGGTCACCGCAAGACTGCTGGCGACCCAGTTGACGGGATGATTGCGCGGCATTTCTCCCAGCGTGACCCCTCGCCCAACGCTGCAAAATCGCCCCAGTTCCTTCAGATGCAGCACCCGGCTGCCCGACCGAATGTAGCTGTGCGCGCCCATCAGCAAGGGGATCGCCGGGTCCGGCAGTTCGACCTGCACATGGCGCAATTTGGCATGCTCCTCAAAGACGATAATCGAGCCGTGCGAAATGTCCTCGATTCCCTTGAGGGTGACATTGTGCCGGGCGGCTTTACGCTGTTGTAAAAAGTATCGGAGGCTGCTGATCACCGGTGTTTACCTTTTTCGTTTTTGCTTTTTAGTCTTAGCGCATGGCCGCAAGCTGCGCATTATAGGATGAGAGCAGTCAAATAGAGCGCGCATTTCCATGCCCAGAAGAAATTTTCTGTAACAGCGCAATTCGACATATGATGCCCGCATCATGCTCAATACCCTTTGGCTCAGTTTCTTCTTTCTCGCGTTTCTTGCCTCCCTCTGGCAATGGCTCAGCGGCAGCAATCCCGAGGTTTTTGGTGAGCTGATCAGCGCCAGTTTTGAGATGGCATCGCTGGCGGTCGACATCGCCATTGGTCTGATCGGCGTCATGGCCCTGTGGCTGGGGCTGTTCCGGATTGCGGAGCACGGCGGCTTGATCGCTGTCATTTCACGCGCCATGACGCCCCTGTTTTCGCGCCTGATGCCTGGCGTCCCCCGCCATCACCCCGCCCTGGGGTCTGTCAGCATGAATCTCGCGGCCAATTTTCTGGGGCTGGACAATGCGGCGACCCCGATGGGTCTGAAGGCCATGCAGGATCTGCAATCCCTCAATCCGGACAAGGACACCGCGACGGATGCCCAGATCCTCTTTCTCGTCCTGAACACCTCCTCCGTCACCCTGCTGCCCGTGACCATTTTCCTGTACCGGGCGCAACAGGGAGCGACCGAGCCGGCCGCCGTCTTCCTGCCAATTCTGATGGCGACCTCGGCCTCCACGCTGGTGGGGCTTTTGAGCGTCGCCTGGGTACAAAAGCTGAAACTTCGTGACCCGGTGCTGTTGGCGTGGTTCGCCGGGTTTGCGCTCTTTCTTGCGCTGGCCCTGAGCTGGATCGTCAGTCAGCCGGCAGAGTTGCTGTCCCTGCGCTCTGCCTTCATTGGCAATCTGATGCTCTTCAGTATCATCGTGCTGTTCCTGCTCTCCGGTGTGCACCGACGGCTCGACTGTTACTCCCTGTTCGTGGAGGGTGCCCGGGAAGGGTTTGGGGTGGCCATCACTCTCATTCCCTTTCTGCTGGCCATGCTGGTGGGCATAGGCGTGTTCCGCGCCAGCGGGTGTCTGGACATCCTGCTGGATGGCATTCGCTGGGGCGTCTCTGCGCTGGGAGGAGACACCCGGTTTGTCGATGCACTGCCCACCGCCTTCATGAAACCCCTGAGCGGCAGTGGTGCGCGCGCGATGATGCTGGAGACCATGGCCACCCATGGCGTAGACTCCTTCGCCGGACGGGTGGCGGCCACGGTGCAGGGCAGTACAGAGACCACCTTCTATGTGCTTGCCGTGTATTTCGGCAGCGTCGGCATCCGCAAAACCCGCCATGCTATCGCCTGCGGATTGGCCGCCGACGTCGCCGGCATCGTCACGGCTATTGTTGCCTGCTACTGGTTTTTTGGATGAGCGCCCGTCTCAAGTCCGGGCATGAGCCTTGCGCATGATGCGCGTTCTGACTGTGTGCCTGTGCATGAGCCTCGCCGCCTGCCAGGCCAAAAGCGACGACTCACTTCCCGCAGTGCGCCTTGTCTATTCACCGGCGCTGGATTCCGCCTGCGCGCTGCTGCGCGGTGGGCGCATTCAACCGGCCTGGCGCGAGGAGTTGCTGGCGCGCATGGAGGAGTTTGCATCACTGTGGCGCGACGCCGGTCCGGCCATGATGGCGCAGGCCGAGACCCTGACCGGCATCCGCTTTCCGGACGACAAGGTCACCGTGCGTTTGACCTTGTGCGATCTCCCCTCGCAATCCTTTTGGGGTATCAGTGTGAACATGCGCTTTGCCCTGCACAGCTTCACCGAGACACCGGTGCCCCTGCGCTACAAGATGGATACCTTGTTTCACGAGCGCTTGCATCCCTATCTTGCCGGGCATCTCCCGGAGCACTCCCCGCTAATGGCAGCCTATGCCGATGAGCCCGCCAGAGTGCGCAATCACCTGCACCTCCTGGCATTGCAACAGGAGGTGCTGCGCTCCCTGAATGAAACGCAGGCGCTGCAAAGCGTGATCGACACCGACAGCCAATTGCCCGGTGGTTTGTATCGACGCGCCTGGGAAATCGTGAATTCGCCGGACACCGGGAGCGCGGCGTGGGTCGCTGAACTTACCCCGTCCGCTGCTGCCCGCTAACTCCCCGACATAGGAGTCCGCCTGATGAATCCCTTGCGCCGCCCTGTGCCCGCCCAGCGTCTGGAAGATGAGGTAATTGCGCTGGTTCGTCCGGACATGGCGCTCGTCCCTCAGATGCAGGCCGCCCTGACGGAATCCTACGAGATGCACCGACAGTTCCTGCCGTGGGCAACGCCGTCGCCCTCCGTCGAATCCGTCGCCGCCCATATGGCCAAAGCCATCGAAAATTACGCGCGGCAGGAAACGGAATACCGCTATCTGATCCTGCGCCGCAGCGACGGGAGGCTCGTGGGATGCATCGGGGTGTTGTTGCACGAATCAGACCCAAAGGCCTACGAGGTGGGCTATTGGGCGCGCACAGGAGAGCATCGCAAGGGCTATGTGAGCCGGGCAGTCACTCTGATGTGCGCGCATGTCGCGACCACCTTGCACGCCCCATCCCTCACCCTGAAAACCGTCTGCTCCAATACGGCCAGCCGTGCCGTGGCGGAACGCTGCGGCTTTGTCCTGGAAGAGCGGCTGGAGGACGCACGCCTCTTGGGCGATGGCTCGCACGATGCCACCCTGGTGTACCGCAAACATTTTGTGACGCCGGCGCTCTAGCGCGGCAGCAATTGGGCAAGTGCTGGGGACAGCTCCGGGAACGTGAACCGGAACCCTGCCGCCAGCAATCGCTCAGGAAGCACCGGCATGCCCCCCAGCAGCAGTTCTCTCCCCATCTCTCCCAGCAGCAGCGAGATCACTCCGGCGGGCAGCGGCAGAAGAGCGGGACGCCGCAATGTTCGGGCAAGCACCTGAGTGAACTCGGCATTGGTGACCGGCGCCGGTGCCGTGGCATTGACAGGCCCCTTCAGTGACGGTGTCTGGAGACAGAAATGCAGCACCCTGATCATGTCTTCCAGATGAATCCATGACATCCATTGGCGCCCACTGCCCAGACGACCGCCCAGCCCGACCCGGAACGCGGGCAGCATCCGCGCCAGGGCACCGCCGTGCGCGCCAAGCACAATGCCGGTGCGCACATAGCAGACGCGCGTCCCCAGGGCTTCTGCCTGCGCCGCACAGGCTTCCCACTGCGAACAGAGCGCGCTGGAAAAACTGGCATCTCCCGTCGCCGTTTCGTCTTTGGGCTGCGTGCTGACTTCAATGCCGTAGACGCCAATCGCCGAGCCCTGAACCAGCACCTGCGGCGGGACCGCCTGTCGCGACATCCAGTCGATGAGGGCCTGCGTGGTGTGTTGCCGGCTCTCCAGCAAACGGTGCTTTTGCGCCGCCGACCAGCGCTTCGCGGCAATGGGCTCTCCGGCCAGATTGATGACCGCCTCGAAGGAGGCCTCCGCGGTCAGCTCCGCCAGCGTGCTGACCACCGCGAACTCGGCGCACCAGCGCGCAGGCGCTCGCGTGAGCAGCGTCAGGCGATGCCCCTGCGCCACGAGCGAACGGCACAAGGGCAGCCCGATAAAGCCGGTTCCTCCGAGGACGAGAATTTTCATGGCAACTCCTTGTTGCAACGCGAAGGCTCAGGGTAAGGTAGGGCTCAGCCCTCTTTTTTGACAGCGGACGTATCGCCCCGATTCAAGGAGCTTCCCCATGGCCGGCCACCGCGTTTTCAGCATCGCCTTTTCCTCCGTCTATCCTGCCTATGTCGCCAAGGCCGAGCGCAAGCAGCGCAGCAAAGCAGAAGTGGACGAGATCATCTGTTGGCTTACCGGCTACTCTACGACGCAACTGCAGCAACAGATCGAGAGTGCCTGTGACCTCACGACCTTTTTTGCGCAGGCTCCGGCGCTAAATCCGCATCGCCGGCTGATTACCGGCACCGTGTGCGGAGTCCGGGTCGAAGAGGTGCCAGACCCACTGATGCAGAATATCCGCTACCTCGACAAGCTGATTGACGAGCTGGCAAAGGGCAAGGCGCTGGCAAAAATCCTGCGGCAGCCGGCGGCCTGATCGCCTCCCTGCGAGGCGGTTCCCCCGCCTGAATGATCACGCTTTGCGGACTCGTCCGATCGCACGGCATCCTCGTCCGAAGGGCCCGGTGCGCATTTGTGCTTTGAAATAAAATGTGGTTTCATCGACCGCCTTTGGAGAGCGCCCGGCCTCTCCCGTTCGTCGCCACACGCTGCTCGCAGTTCCTGCATTTGTGCGGGAGGCAGCACACCAAAAAAAGAACAATGCGATATGCGTACACGAAGCGTTGCAACTGGCACCTCCCCGAAAAAGCCCTTGCTTGCCACCAGGCTTCGTGCGCTGCTGGTCAGCCTGTGCGTGCTGCTCTTTGTGCATGCCTGCACGGAAGAACTCTCGGCCAACCGCCCCTATATTCTGACAACGGCCACCGCGGGCGGCGCCTTCTATCCCATTGGCGTGGCGATGGCCACGATCTCCAAGTCCCAGCTGCAGCCCGAGCACAACATTTCGATTTCGGCGATAAGCTCTGCCGGGTCACTCGAAAACGTCAAACTGCTGCGGGACAACGAGGCGCAGTTCGGCATTCTGCAGGGCATCTTTGCCGCCTGGGCCTGGGAAGGAAAAGGGCCCATCCGCAATCCCCAGACCAATATGCGCAGCGTGAGTGCGCTGTGGTTCAACGTAGAGCACTTTGTGCTGCTCAGCTCCCTGGTGCACGAAGGCACGCTGGCCGACCTCGGCACCCTCAACGGGGAACGTTTTGTGCTGGGGGCCCGCAATTCCGGTGCCGAGCAGTCCGGCCGCTTCATCCTGGAAACGCTCGGCATCGACTTTGAAGACGGCATGGCGCTGGCGTACATGGGCTATGAAGGCGCCGCCAGCGCGATGCAGGACGGTAACGTGGTGGGCATGAATGTCCCTGCGGGCGCACCGACGGCGGCAATCACGCAGGCCTTCGCACAGATGGGCGATCGCATCACCCTGCTCACGTTTTCGCAGGAAGAACTCAACCGCCTGAACGCGCGCTACAACCTGTGGGACTGGTATGACTTTCCGGTGGGAACCTACCCGAACCTGAATTACGACACCCGTTCCATTGCGTCGCCGAACGTGCTCGTGGTCCGGGCGGATGTGCCGGATGAGGCGGTCTACCGTATTACCAAAATGATCTGGGAAAACCTGGCCACCCTGCAGGAAATCCACGCCGCCACCAAGGACATGAAACTTGAACTGGCGCTGCGCGGCATGGTCGCGCCCCTGCACCCCGGCGCGCTGCGCTACTACCGCGAAATCGGTCTCGAGATTCCGCCGCACCTCATCATGGAGTAAGCCCGTTCGATGAAATCGCCAATGCTGCGCTGGGCCGCCTTCCTGTTCGCCCTCTTTCACGTGTACACCAATCTGTTTGCATCGCTCTCCGAGCTGTGGTTCGCCGCCATTCACTTTGGTGGCTTTAGCGCGCTGTGCGCCTTCAGTGCCAATGAGCGACTGTCCGAACAGGGCCGTGCCCGGCAGTGGCAATACGGGCTCAACATCCTGCTCGCCGTGCTTGCCATCGGTGTGCCTGTTTACCTGATGGTGTTTGAGAACGCGCTATACGCGCGGGAGGCGGAATTCATTCCGTCCGACTATGTGGTGTCCGCGATTGCCGTGGTCCTCGCGATCGAGTTTACCCGTCGCACGACAGGGTGGTTCACGCCCGGACTGATCCTGATCGCGCTGGCCTATATCCTGTTTCTCGGGCGCTACATCAGCGGCATTTTCTCCTTCCCCGGCTTGAGCATGGAAACCGTGCTCTACCGCAGTTTCTTCAGCGCGGAAGGCATGTTCGGCAGTACGGCGAACATCTCGGCAACCTACGTGTTCATGTTCATCCTGTTCGGGGCCTTCCTGCTCAAATCGGGCGCGGGCGAATTCATTATTCGGCTGGCACGGGTCCTCGCCGGCCGCTTTACCGGCGGCGCAGCGCTCGTGGCCGTGGTCGGCTCCGGCCTCATGGGCTCTGTCTCCGGCAGTGCGGTGGCCAACACGGTGTCCACGGGCGTCATCACCATTCCGATGATGAAGCGCTCCGGGTTCCCCCCTCAGTTTGCCGCGGGCGTTGAGGCGGCGGCGTCCACCGGCGGCGCGCTCATGCCCCCCATCATGGGCGCGGGCGCCTTCGTCATGGCCGGTTACACCCAGCTGCCCTACACCCAGATTGTCGCGGTGTCGATCCTGCCGGCGCTGCTTTATTTCCTCACCGTCGCCTACTTTGTCCGCATCGAGGCCAAGCGCCTGAACCTGCTGCCGGAGAACATCGAGCAGTCCGAAAGCCTGCGCACCGTGCTGCGGGAGGGGTGGCACTTTGCCCTGCCCCTGGGCGTCCTGATCGGCAGCCTGATCATCGGTTATACCGCACTTCTGGCCGCGGTCTTCGCCATTGCCGCCACCATTGCCGCGTCCTGGATCTCCCCCAGGCCCATGTCGCTGAACGACTGTTTCGATGCCACGGTGGACGGCGTGCGCAACATGACCGCCACGGCCTTGCTGCTGGTCGCCGTGGGGCTGATCATCAATGTGGTCACGACGACCGGCGTGGGCAATGCCTTCTCCCTGATGATTGTGGAATGGGCGCAGGGCAACCTGCTGATCACCATCGCACTGGTCGCGCTGGCCTCCCTGATTCTGGGCATGGGGCTCCCGGTGACAGCGTCCTACATCGTGCTGGCGACGATGTCGGCGCCGGTGATTTATGATCTGATCGCCCAGGATTACCTGTTGCAGGCTCTGCAGGCGAGCGACCTGCCGACCTCGGTGCGCGCCACGCTGAGCCTGTTCGGCGGTGACCCCGTGGTGGCGCTGCGGGAGATGCCGCTGGAGATGCGCCAGCTGCTGCGCGCAGAACTGCTCGACCCCGCCGTCCTGTCCGGCATGCTGCTCAGTGCTCACCTGATCATTTTCTGGTTATCCCAGGACAGCAACATCACGCCTCCGGTGTGCTTGGCCGCCTTTGCCGCCGCCGGCATCGCTGGCACCCGGCCGATGGCCACGGGCATGACGTCGTGGAAACTGGCAAAAGGCCTGTATCTGATCCCCGTCCTGTTCGCGTATTCGCCTCTGATCTCGGGCACCTGGCCGGAGCGGCTTGAGGAGTTCGGCTGGTCCTGCCTCGGGCTCTATGCGCTGGCCGGCATCCTGCAATGGCGCCTCGACCGTCCCCTGAACCTGCTAACGGCGGCCCTGCTGCTTCTATCAGCCTTCCTGCTGATGTGGGCTCCCCTGATGAATCTGTATCATCTTGCAGGCGCCGCCGTGCTGTTTGGCGTGATATTCTGGCAAAAACGCATCCCCGCCTGATTCCTCGGGCAACACGCGACGACCCGGCATCATGTTTTCAGAAAAGGAACTGAACCTCGAAGAGACCGACCTGCGGGAGCAGATTGCCCTGCTGTCCGAACAGGAGCGCGCCCTTTACGAGACACTTGAGACCAACGCCTTCAAGCAACCGGGCACCTATGCTCTCCTGAACGCCTTGTTCTTCGTTGGAGCGCACCACTTTTATCTGCAACGCTGGTTGCGCGGCCTGTTGAGCATTGTGCTTGGTTTGATTGCCTTGTTTTTGCTTCTGGGCACCGCCCTTGTTTATGGGGCAATACTCCTGCTCGCCATGGCGATTATTGAAATTCCGCAGCTCCTCAATTACCGCCATCTGGTCCACGCCTACAACAACAAGGCCATGCGCCGCTGTTTGCGCGAGGCTCGAAAATCCCTTCGATAATCCCTATTCGCTCATGATAGGATGCCCGGCCTGAGCTCAGCCAAGGGCCCTTTTTGCAGGCACCGTTTGATCAACACCGCACCGCGGAGCAGGACAGACCACTGTGGCAATGACACTCGTTTTATTCGTGACCGGCCTCTTGATTCTGGTGGGAGGCGCCGAAAGTCTTGTAAGGGGCAGCTCTGCCCTCGCCCTGCGTCTGGGCGTGACCCCGCTCGTGATCGGCCTCACCGTGGTGGCCTTTGGTACCAGCAGTCCCGAACTCGCCGTTAGCATCGAATCCGCCCTCAAGGGCAGCAGCTCCATCGCGCTGGGCAATGTGATCGGCTCCAATATTGCCAACATCGGTCTCATCCTCGGTGTCACCGCCATGATCCGCCCGATGCATGTGCAGCCCTCCCTGCTGCGCGAGCAAATTCCCCTGATGATCGTCATCTCGTTTGTGATCTGGTTCATGGCCTCCGACCAGCAAATCGGCTTGATTGATGGCGCCGTGCTGGTGGCGTGTCTGGTCGGGTTTCTGGTCCACAGCTATCGCATTTCCAAGGAGGGTGGCGAAGAAGAGGAGGAGATTCTTCCCTGCGAAGTGATGACCCTCAAAAACAACACCTGGTTCTGTATCCTGCTGATCATCATCGGTCTTGGCGGCCTGATTGGCGGCGGCATGCTCTTCGTGAACAGTGCCGTGGAAATCGCGCGAATTTTTGAGGTGGACGAGGCCATTATCGGCCTGACCATCGTGGCCATCGGCACCAGCATGCCGGAGCTGGCCACCTCGGTCGTGGCCGCCATCCGCAAGGAATCGGACATCGCCATCGGCAATATCGTCGGCTCCAATATTTTCAATATCCTGGCCATTCTCGGCATTGCCTCGCTGATTCACCCGCTTTCCGGTGCGGGGTTCACGAAGGTGGATTATCTGGTGATGATCAGCTTCTCCGTGATCCTGCTGCCGATGGCCTGGAGCGGCCGCACCCTGAGCCGCCCCGAGGGGACGGTGCTGCTGCTCGGCTATCTCAGCTATATGGCGTATATCTGGCCCTGAGGCCATCGAGACAGGTTGCACGTGACCGGTCGGTGCGCCGGTCCTGTTTCCCATCTTTCCTGTAAGGGCACCCCATGTCAGGTCACCGCCGCCTCCTGCGATTTCCCGCCCCGCTGATTCGAGCAGCCACCCTGTTGCGTGAACGCTTTCCCCTGAGCCTGCAGGGACTGGCCCTGCTCGTGATCGCCCTTTTGGCCCTGCGGGTATACGGATATGGCCGCATGGATCTGGTGGTGTTTGCGCTGGCCGTCTGTGCACTGGCGATTGTCTGTTTCTCGACAGTGATTGTGGTCTTGGGCGGGCTGATCCTGCGCCATCAGATTCAGCACCAGCTGGAGATGGACGCGCTGCTGCGCCGTCAGCCCCTTCGCATCAAGGTGGAGGCCGGTTATCCCAATCTGACAGGCTTCCGTCTCGCCACCATGCCGTGGCTCCCCCTGATCAGCGTGTCCTGGGACATTGTCTATCCCGACTCCATTCGCACCCGCCTGCAGCTGGACGATGACGATGCGCAATGGGAAGAGGAAATCCTGCCTGCGCGACGTTGCCGAAGTCAGCGCATCACCCGTTTGTTCACGGTACGGGATGTGCTGGGATTCAGCCGTTTTCGCTGGCGCTTCACGCAGGAGGGCGAGTTGCTGGCCCTGCCACAGGCCGGCAATGTGAAGGCCCTGCCGCTGCTGCGCTCTCTCACCGCCGAGGACGGCATTCCCGACCCCGGCGGCAATCCCGAGGGGGATCGCATGGAGATTCGTCCCTATGTGCCCGGTGACTCCGTGCGCAATATCCTGTGGAAGGTCTATGCCCGCAATCGTCACCTGACGGTGCGCCTGCCGGAGCGTAGCGTCTATCACAGCGCCCGCACCCTGGCGTATCTGGTATCGAGCCCGCACGATGAAGCAGCCGCGGCGGTGGCGCGCGTGGCGGTGGAGTCTGGCGCGCTCGGCCAGGACTGGGTCTTCGGGGCGGACGGCAGCCAGACCACAAGCTCGCAGGTGGATGAGGCGCTGACCCTGATTGCCGGGAGCCGCGCGCTCGACGGCCCGCTGCCCTATGGCCTCGATACCTTCCTGCTCGGACAGGGCGCTCTGGGGGGCACACACTGTGTCGTGTTTGCCAGCGCAGAGCTGGCCCCCTGGCTGGGGCAGCTGCGCCAGACCCTGTCCCGGTTTCGCGTACGCTTCTCCGTGGTGCTGGCCACCGACGGGCTGGCACGGGAAGAGGCCTTGCCTCTGTGGCAACGGTGGGTCTACCGCAGGCCTCAGGCTCCGTCACACGCGCCAACGGGTGAGCGCACACCGCTTGCCGATCTGAGCCGTTTGTTGACGGAACTCGGTCAACTTGTAGAATCGACCCTGGTGGTGGACCGCCACACGGGACAGAGTTTTGATCACCGCATGAACCGCCTGTAAGCGAGTCTCGTCGAGACTCCCAATGCGCCAACCCAACTGGCTGAGCTGATGACGCAACGACCATGAACCGAGAACCAGCCTTCCCCCAACGGCTTCCCTCCGGCCTGCGCGCGCTCATTATCGCTTGCAGTTTTTGGGTGCTCAGCCTGTCGCTGACAACCGCCCCCGGTTCGTTCGCCGCCTTTGCGGGGGGCCTGCTGGCGTGCCTGGCCAGCGACCGGATGCTGCCGCGACCACCTCTGGTGCAGCTGCGATTGGGCGTCATCGCCGCCCTTGTGGTTTTGTGCCTGATCCTGGGAATCGGCCTCGCCACCCTGCTGACCGGGAGTGCCGCCTTCTCTGCGCTGGTCGGTGCCATCCCGGCCTACGAGACCGGCGAGGTGCTGCAGTGGCTGCTGTTCAGCAGCGGTGTGTGCGTCCTGCTGCGTAGCCTCGCACACCGCATCACCTTCGGGCGTGTTCTGGAGATTCTGTTTGTCGCCACCGCCTTTGTGATCACCCTCGCGGCCCATCGCCAGGGCATGATTCACCGGCCGTTTTTCCTCGGCGATTTTGCGCTCTCGCGCGGCATCGACCCCAGCTCCATCCTGCTGGCCTTTGGGTGTCTGGCGGTCCTGTCGCTCAGTGCGCTGCTGATGATGGAGAACAATCCGCGTCGACTTCCCTATCACTTCACGGTGCTCGGACTTCTGTGCTTTTCCCTGCTGATCTACGTGCAGTTTTTCGGCCTGCCCACCCCCAGCATGACCGATGATCTTGGCCTGACCGGCGCGGCGCGCGAAGCCGGCGCCGCGCAGGACGAGAACCCCTTCCGCGACGGCCAGAACGACACCAGTGACATGCAGGCACCGGTGGCCGTGGTGCTGTTCCGGGACGACTACGAACCCGAGGGGGGCTCCTATTATTTCCGCGAATCGGCCTATTCGGACTTCAATGGCCAGATGCTGGTGGTGCCCACGCAGGACACTCTGGACGAGGACCTGATCGACTTCTTCACGCCGACCCGGACGCAGATCAGTGAACCCCTGCCCTCACCGGATCTGCGCAAACCCGTGCGGACAACGATTGGCCTGCTGGCCCCGCACCGCACCCCCTTCGGGCTCGACACCCCGGTGGCCTACGAGAACACACCCAACCCGAATTCCCTGCGCTTCAAGCAAACCTATGACGCCTATTCGCAGGTTCCGCAATACCAGTTTTCCGACCTGATCGGGCGCGAGGCGGGAGACCCGCGCTGGACGCAGGCGCAGCGGGACGCCTACCTTGCGCTGCCGGATGATCCCCGTTACCGGGCATTGGCCGAATCCCTGATAGCGCAGCTGCGTCCGGAGTTTGCCGATGACCCCTATGCCAAGGCGCTGGCGATCAAGGATTACCTCGACCGCAACGGGATCTACAGCCTCAAAAACGAGCACGCCTATGCCCAGGACCCCGCAGCCTCCTTCCTGTTTGGGGACCTGACGGGCTACTGCATGCACTTTGCCTTTGCCGCGACCTATCTTTACCGCAGCATCGGCCTGCCCGCTCGCGTGGGCATAGGCTACTCCGTCCCGGCCAGCAACCGTGCCGGCGGGTCCTCGCTGCTGATTCAGGCGATCAATGGCCATGCCTGGCCGGAGCTTTATCTGGAGGGCATTGGCTGGACGATCATCGACCCGGCCCCCTCGCGCACACTGGTGGACATGTCGGTGGACCCGCAGAACAGCCTGCAGCAGTTGCTCGGCGACATGCTGCGGGACGAAGCCAGCTTCGACGCCTTCATGGAATCCCAACAGGAGAGCGGGCTGCCCCTGGCGACCGTGTTGCGAACACTGCAGGGGCTGCTGCTGCTCCTTCTGCTGACGGCCTATGCCATCAAGGTGTATCGCCAGCAGGTGCCCTATCATGCGGCGCCGGCGCAGCGTTACCGGCTCAGCTACCGCGCGACCCTCGACAGTCTGGGGGCCCTGGGATTACGTCGCCGCTATGGCGAAAGCCGCGAAGCGTTTGCTGCGCGCATGAGTGCGATGAGCCCCAGTTTTGCCGAAATGACGCGTTTCCATCTGCGCGCCGCCCTCACGCAGGATCCTGCAGTGCGTGGTGCCCAGACACAACAGACCGACTGGCAAGCGCTGGATCGGCGTGTCCGGACGGAACTGCACGCCCGTCTTCCCTGGTGGCGACGGCTGCTGGCCCTCATCAATCCCGTCTCGTGGCTTTACACCCATTGAGCACGCAGCACGTCCCCGTGCCCCAACGACCCCTAAGCCCCGGAGAACAGGAATGAGCCTGGAAGCCCTGAACGAAGTGTCCTCAGAACCCGCCGCGACCCCGTCGCCCTCCACCACAGCCCCCTCGGCTGCATTGGCTGACGCCTCGGCAGTGCTGGCGCGGCTGTCTCAGGCAGTCAAGGCGCAGGTGATCGGTCGCGACGACGTGGTGGAGTTGGTCATCATCGCACTGATCGCCGATGGCCATGTGCTGTTGGAGGATTTTCCCGGTTCGGGCAAAACAACCCTGGCGAAGGCGCTGGGCGAGGCGATCGTCACGACGCCGGAGGACCGGAACGAGGAGACGCTGGCCGCGATAGTGCCCTTCCGCCGCATCCAGTTTACGCCCGACCTGCTGCCCTCGGATGTCACCGGTGGCACTGTCTTCGATGCCAATGCCAACCATTTCCACTTTCGCCACGGGCCGCTGTTCGCGCACGTGGTGCTGGCGGACGAGATCAACCGCACCAGCCCCAAGGTGCAGGCTGCCATGCTGGAAGCCATGGGCGAAAAGCAGGTCACCGTGGACAACACCACCTACCCGCTGGATGACCTGTTCTTTGTGATCGCTACCCAGAACCCGCTCGACATGGTGGGCACCTACCCCCTGCCGACGCCGCAGCTCGACCGTTTCCTGTTCAAGATCACAATGACCCATATCGCGCGCGAGGCTGAACTGGACGTCCTTGCCACCTACAAGTCCCGGCGCGAAAACGCCGAGGGGAAAGCCTTGCGCGTCACTCGCACCGACGTCCTGCGTGCACGGCGCACCATCGAGGCCGAGGTGGAGATTGCCCCCACCATCGCCACGGCACTGGTCGATATTTCCCGTAATCTGCGCGCGGACGAGCGCGTGCTGCAGGGCAATTCCACCCGCAGCCTGGTGCTGATGCTGCCCGCACTGCAGGTACTCGCGGCGCTGCGCGGGCGGGATTACGTCAGTGCCCAGGATATCGAGACCCTGCTGCCGCGGGTGCTGGGGCACCGTGTCGAGCTCGCGCCCGGCGTAGGGGACCTGAGCCGCGTCCTGCGCGACTGCATGCAGGAACCGATGGAGCAGCTGGCCCGCGCCACGCTGCGATAGGTCCGTCCATGTCCCGACGTTCCCGCCTCCTTGCCTCCCTCCTGCTCATCGGCATAGGCGTCGGCGCCCTGCCCGCCAGGCCTGCGCACGCCCAGGATGGGCTGGACGGGTTCGACATGCCGGGGGCTGCCTCGGTGTGTTTCGGCATGCTGGGGATTTCGGAAGCACGCGCGCTTGCCATCTGCGATGCCCTGGCGCTGAAGGAAAACGTGAAGGCCCGGGAACTGGCCCAGCAGTGGATCGCCGAACAGCCGGGGTCCGCTGCCGCACAGTTCGCATTGGCCGAGGTGCTGGTGCAGGTGGAGGGCAACCTGGCCCGGGCCCTGTTCCACCTCAATCAGGCCGAGTCCCTCACCAATTACGCGTCCATGGGCCGCGCGATCGCCGCCGGCAACGCACAATGGCATTTCCTCACGCTCTCACAGCTGTCCTATGTGCATCAGTTGATGGGCAATCAGGAAGGCGCTCTGGCGTATCTGGACAAGATCGAAGCCGTCTACGGGCAGGAAATGGAGTCCTTTCGCGGCTGGCCGCTCATCAAAATGCAGCGATTCGAGGAGGCCCGGGCGAGCGCGAACGAGGTGCTTGCCACCAGCAATGATCCCCGCGAACGCTCGCGCGCGCTCAATACCCTGTGCGCGGCCGAACTGGCGAGTCTGCGGCCGCCGGAAACGTTGATTGCCTGCGACCAATCCCTGCGTGAGGACGAAGCCCTGGCAGGCGAAGAGGACGGTGACGTCAACACGGTGTTCCTGATGAATGCCGCCGAAGTCGCCCTGAGCATGCTGCGTCTTGAGGAGGCCGAGACCTACCTGCGACGGGCCACGCGCTACCTGAACCCGAGCAGCGTCGGCGACCCGTGGATCAGCCTGCTTTACCTGACCATGAATCAGAGTCGCTTCGACGAAGCGCACAGCGCCCTGGACAACCTGCTGGTGTGGCGAGACCAGCAAGACCCGATTGTCGGCGTCATGAACCGCGCGGAACATTTTCTGGTCAGCGCCACGTTTCTGATGCTGGCGGGCTACGCGCAGGATGCCGCGACCCTGAGCGCCACCGCCCTAAACCAGCCCGACCGCACCGGGTCCTTCAGTGCCGACGAGGCGCAAAAGGACTCCATTGCGGCACTCATTAACCACATGGCTAACCGAAGCGCTTACGAGCAGAAGCGCGAAGAGGCCTCGTGGCTGGGATTTTCCGAGGCGCTGCAGGCCCGGCTCGACGCCGCCGGTTTCTGGTTCCGGGCCTGGCGCTCAGGCCGTCACGCTGCAGCGCTGTTTGCCGATCCGCAAACCCTGATGAACCGCCTGCGGCCCTATGCCCCCCTCGATGTGCACATTCCCGAATGGGTGGAGCCCGACCTGATTCCACTCCTTGGGACCGGTGTCATCGCCACCATTCTTGAGCAGACGCGGGAGGCCGGCGCCTTCTCCCTCAACGAGGGCTATTACTATGCCTATCGGGCAGAGATCAGCGCGCTCAACGGGAAAGACGCCGACACGCTGACGCTTGCCGCCCGCGCGATGTCCCTGCTCCCGGCAGAGGAAGTCATGTTGCGGGCACGACTCGCCGCGCGCGTCGCCGATGCAGCCTGGCGGCAGGGTGACGTGGACATCGCCCTGAACAACTACGAACAGGCGCTGCAGGACGACCCCAGTGTGCTGCGACGACTGGGCCTTTCCCTGCCGGTTCGTCTCACGGCTCGCGAGGGCGACTTTGAGCGGGAGGTGCTGTCCCTGCTGGAACGCTCCCCGCGTTTCACGGCAGACCCGCGCGGCCTCACGCTCGAGGTCTTGCCGCAAACGGCCCTGACCTTATGCCTGAGCACCCGGGGCGGCATTCCTCTTTCCTGCGACCCCATGGGGCCACTGGATGACACCCTGAGCCTCGAACCTGCCCAGCAGCTGGTAAAGGAATTTCACACCCGGACCTTCGGATTGGGATACGATATTCCGCAGTCTCAACGGATGAGACTCCTGGGATCCAGCGTCATCCTGAGCGCCCAGAACAACCCCGGTGCGCGGGAGAACCGCGACACCGTCTTGCGTCCCTAACGAGCCCGACCCCTTATGACAGCCCCGCACACCGCCCTCTCCCGGGGCCTGATTTTATTGCTTGCTGCCGTGTCGGCCCTCGGGCCGATCGCCATGCAGATCCTCCTGCCCGCGATCCCCCTGATCAAGGAACGCTTTGATGTCAGCACCGGGGTGGCGCAACTGACCCTGAGTCTGTCCATGGCAGCGATTGCGCTGGCAACGCTTGCCTATGGGCCGCTGTCGGATCGCTATGGCCGGCGCCCGGTGCTCATTGCCGGCATCAGCATCACCATCGTGGGATCGCTGGCCTGCATCGTTGCTCCGACCATCTCCCTGCTGATCGCCGGCCGCATCGTCCAGGCAGCGGGCGGTGCGGTAGGACTGGTGGTTGCCCGCGCTATCGTGCGGGACGTGTACGATGCACGGGAGTCTGCCTCAGTGATTGCCACACTGGTCATGGTGATGGTGGTGCTGCCGATGCTCTCGCCCGCCGTGGGCGGAGAGCTGATGGTGCGCTTTGACTGGCACGCCGTGTTCTATCTGGTGTCGGCGCTGGCGCTGGTCATGCTGGGGCTGTTGTTGTGGAGCCTGCCGGAAACTCTCAAGACGCCCGTCCCCTTTGCCGGGGTGAAGGAGTTGCTGGGGAACTACGGCACCCTGCTGCGCAATCCCGTTTTCCGGGGCTATGGTCTCAGTGTGGCCTTTGTGTCGGTGGTGTTTTTCAGTTTCATTTCCGCCGCGCCCGAAATCATGGTGAGCGTCCTGAAGCGCCCGGCAACCGAGTATGGCTACTATTTCATCAGCGTGCCGCTGGGCTTCATGATCGGCAATTACGTGACGCGGCACTTCGGGCGTCGCGCAGGCATCCACCGGATGATCGACTACGGCTCGCGCATCTCGATCGCGGGGATTGCGCTCGCCGTGGCACTGCATGCGCTTGGCTTCACCCACCCCGCCTCCCTGTTCTTTCCCGTGGCGCTGGCAATCTTTGGCAATGGCATCACCCTGCCCAATGCGCAGGCGGGTGCCATCAACGCGGCACCGCACATGGCGGGCAGCGCCTCCGGTCTCACGGGATTCATGCAGATGGGATTTTCGGCGGTAGCAGCACAGGCGGTGGCGCTGATTTTCAATGGCACGGTCTACCCGATGCTGGCCCTGATGGGAGCGGCATCAATTGCGTCTTTGGTGTGCTTCAAGAAGATGGTGCCCGCCGGGCACGAATGAGACTAATTGGTGTAGGTCTCGAGGATGTTCAGGGCGTGGTTCTTGATGTGCCGTAAAGACACGAACATATCGCTGTAGGATTGGCCGGAAATGGACTGGCAAACCCCGGTTCGCAGACGTTCCATGTGGGCATCGCGCATTCCGTTGGCCATCTTGTTCAGACGCTTGGATTCTTCCATCAGACCGGTAATGCGCGAGGCGTCGGCGCGCTTCTTGCGCGCCATGCAGACGCGGCCCACAAAGGTGTCCACTTCCAGATAGAAGGAGGAGAGATCCTCCCACGCTTCGGCCGACAGGGACTCTTTCTGCTTGTACAGTCGTGACCGGTAGATGCTGAAGGACTGCAGGCTGTCGGCGATACTCTCAAGCTCATCTGCCATGCGGATCAGGGCATAGGCGCGGCCGGACTGTCCCTGTGTCACCGAGTCGGTCAGCAGGGTGGTGATGAAATTAATCATCTCCTCCTCGATGTTGTCGGTGATGTCTTCCAGATGGTTGATGCGGTCGAACAACTCCTTGTCGTGGCTGTCCTTGCCGATGTACTCCTTGGTCAGGTTGAACATCTCGCGGATGATTTCCACCAGATTATCCATCTCCAGATCGGCCTGCTGCAGGGCCACTTCGGGCGCCATGGTGGACCGGTTGCCCAGATACTTGAGCTTGTGCACTTCCTTCTCGCCCTTGCTCGGAATCAGCCAGGTGACGATCTTCGCCAGGTAGTCGATCAGGGGAATCCACAACAGCACGTTGAGCACATTGAACATGGTGTGGGCGACAGCGATGTGCCAGGCGATGTAGGGACGTGACCCGTCGGCGTCCAGCGTATCCGCCGGGTTGGCTACCAACCACTCGATGAAGGACACGTACAGCGGGAACATGGTGACGAAGATCACCGCGCCCAGAATATTGAAAATGGCGTGTGCCCGGGCGGTGCGGACCGCCGAGGTATTGGCGCCGATGGCCGCCAACTGGGCCGTGATGGTGGTCCCGACGTTTTCCCCGATGATCAGGGCCACGGCGGTGTTGAAATCGATGACACCGGTGGAGGCCAGCGTGATGGTAATCCCGAGCATCGCGGAGCTGCTCTGGATAATCACTGTCAGCAGACAGCCGATGGCGACACAGGCAAGCAGGCTTCCCAGGGACTGGGCATCAAACAGGTGCAGGTAGGAAATGAAATTGGCGTCGGTGCGCAGGGGTGCAAACGCACCGCTCATGAATTCCAGCCCGGTGAAGATCAGGCCGAGGGCGACCAAGGTTTTGCCGATGGCACTCGTGCGGGCGGTCTTGCCCCCCATCATGGGATAGATGCCGAGCCCCACAAGCAACAGGCCGTATTTGCCAATCTTGATGGACAGGATCCAGCCGGTGATTGTCGTGCCGATATTGGCACCCAGAATGATGCCGATGGCCTGCTTCAGCTCCATCAGACCGGCGTTCACCAGACTGACGGTCATGACGGTAGAGATACTGCTGGACTGCACCACGGCGGTGATGCTGAGCCCCGCCAGCACGGCGAGGACGCGGTTTCGGGTCAGGGTCGCCAGAATACGCTGGATGGCCTCTGTGCTGCCGGACTGAAGGCCTTCGGATAGGAATTTAAGGCCGAGGAAAAAGACTCCCAGGCCGCCAATCGCCGTATATGAAATGTCGAAATAATTCATTGGCGCGAAGTCTATGCAATGCCTGCAAACATTACAATTTGTTTGCAGATTTTTTACCACGCCCTCTGATCGACCTCAAAGGGTGCCGGATTTCACCCCATCAGATGGGCAGGTCCCGTCACCGTCGTCAGCACCGCGGTGAGCGCCAGAATCACCACAGCGAGCAGCATCTCTCCCAGGATGGAGCGCTGCAGCGGTCGCGCCCCGGCGGTTTTGAGCGCGGGAACCAGGCGAAATTTGTTGAGGGCTCCCAGGCTCAGCAGGCACAGCACGCCCAGTATCTTCATGCCCATCAATTGCCCCCAGGAAGTGCTTAGCAGCTCCGCAGGAGATTCGATCAACTGCAGCAGGACACTCCCCCCCGCGACACTCAGGCCCAGGGTCATCCCCCATCCCCAGTCACCGAAACGTTTCATCAGAGGGTACAGGCTTTCTCCCGCTTCCGTGCCGCAAAGCGTATACAGCGGAAACAGGGCTCCTATCCACAGCCCGAGCGCCAGCACATGAAGCGCGATCAGTCCCTGTGCCACGACATTCAGGTCAACCGCATGCCCCAGGACAGCAAAGCCGGCACAGCAAAGCGCGATGGCCGCAAGGCCTCCCCACCAGAAAGTCGGGGGGAGTTCTTTCTCGCTGTCCAGCAGCGGGCGACGGAAGGCCAGTATCAGGAATCCAAACAGGAGGAAGCCGAGCACGCGAAGCGCAGTGCCCGTGCCAATGGGGGTCTGGGCGAGAAGCGAGACCATGAGCGGGTCCACCATGCCGGCAAATCCGTTCTGGTTCACCTGCCCGACCTGCAGCAGGAAGAACAGCAGCATCGCCAGCGTGCCCTTAACACTGGCCGCCCCGAGCAACAAGACAAGGCGACGGCGCGCGCGTGGCGACCAGGAAAGACGACGGGGGGAGGGGCCGGGGCGGGCCACCGGAGGGGTAGCGCCAAGCCAGAGAACCAGCAGTCCTCCCGTGATGCTGACAAAGCTGCCGTAAGCAATCAGTTTGCTCAGCAGGATCGCCAGCTGCCACCCCCCGAATGCCATGGGGATCAGTGGTGGGCGTGCTCGTCGTGGGCTTCTTCGTGCTCGTGCGCTGCCTCGTGATCATGGCCGGCATCGTGCGCGTGCTCCATCGCCCCGTGATTCATGACGGCAGCGGGAGCATTGGGGTCCACGGTAAACCCGAAACTGTCGCTGACCGAGTGGCCATCCGCGCCGATCGCAGTCCAGTTCACGGTATAGGCGCCTGCCTGCAAAAAGGGCATGGGCACGTGAAACTGGGTGTCGGCGGCCGCAACGGGACTGAAACCGGTGTCAAGCTCGCCAGCGCTGCCCGTCAGGGTCACTTTGACCAGGCGCACGTCGGCGCCGAAGGTGAGCATCATGACCGAGGGAGACGAGACCGTCGCGCCCTTTTCAGGCACCGACTCCGTCAGCGCGGTATGGGCCAGCGCAAGCGAGGACAGACCAAACGTCAGTGCCAGTGTTGCGAACAAGTGAAGAAGGGAATGAATTTTCATGTTGAACCTCGAGTGTCTGCCTGAATTGGCCCGCCGCGAGGCGACGGGTCCCTGCACCTGCCTGTTCTTCTGCGGACAAAATACGCGGGAGAACCAGTGCGGGCAGTGTACCCGAAGCGCCAGGCAAAGCTAAGCGTTTGCAAGGGGACGCCGCGTGACATTTTGTCGCGCCAGCCCTCCCTGCAAGACAGTCTAGTCTCCAGCTCTGAACGGCACCTGAATCCGCCCGCGGACGCGGGTGAATTCGCGGCTCGATCTGCTAGAATCGCCCGCATGACTGATCTCTCGCCACTTGCCGCCCCCACTCCGAAGCCCCATGTGCTGCTGGCCAACGCCTTCCATGCGGACACCATCGCCGCGCTGGATGCCCGCTACCAGACGCACAAACTCTGGTTGCTCCCGACTCCCGGCGAGCAACAGGCGCTCATCGACAGCCTGGCGCCACACTGCGTGGCGGTCGCCACGGCCTCCTGGGCGACAAACCCGCTGATTTATACCCTGCCCCATCTTTCCCTCATCAGCTGTTTTGGGGTTGGGGTAGACGGTATCGATTTTGGCATTACGCAGGCACGTGGGATTCAGGTGACCAACACGCCTCGCGTGCTCAATGACGCGGTGGCCGATATCGCCATGGGGCTCGTCCTTGCTTGCTCCCGCAACCTTGTCCAGGCGGACGCGCATGTGCGCAGCGGCCGGTGGTCGGAAGGCCCCTTCCCGTTCGGACGCAGCCTGGCGGGAAAAACCCTGGGCATTCTCGGTCTGGGGGCCATCGGCGAGGAAATTGCCCTGCGGGCGTTGGCGTTCCGCATGAAGATCGCCTATCACTCCCGCCGCGCCAAGGACCTGCCCTTTCCGTATTACGCCTCCATCGCGGCGCTGGCCGAGGCCAGCGATATTCTGCTGTCGATGTTGCCCGGTGGGCCCGAGACCGAAAAAATCGTCGGCAAAGAGGTGTTTGAAGCGCTGGGGCCCGAGGGCATTTTCATCAATGTCGGTCGGGGCAGTACGGTCGATGAGGCGGCCCTGATTGATGCGTTGCAGACAGGAACAATCGCCGGTGCCGGGCTGGATGTCTACGCCAAGGAACCGCAGGTACCGGCGGCGCTTTGTGCACTGCCCAACACGGTGCTGTTCCCGCATATCGGCAGCGCCACGGTCGAAACCCGGCAGGCCATGGGGCAACTCGTGATCGACAATCTGGCGGCTTTTTTCGCCGGAGCCCCCCTGCTCACCCCGGTATAACAAAGTGGTCTCCGGGCGCTGCCCCTGTCCGGAAGAGTTGGGTACAATGCAAGCCCCCTTGCCCGCCATCACAGGATAATCACATGAAAAAGCCGGCCCGTTTACTGCTGATCCTGCTGGGCTTATGCGCTGTGTCGCTGCCCGACGCCCTGGCGCAGACGCAACCGGGATTCCGCACGGAAACCGTCATCGCGGACATTTCCGTGCCGTGGGGAATGGACTGGTTGCCCGACGGCGACCTGCTGGTCACCAATCGGGGTGGAGAACTCTACCGGGTTCACAATGGACAGAAGACCGCGCTGACCGGCGTTCCCGAGGTGCATGTGAACGGCCAGGGCGGCCTGCTGGATATCGCGCTGCATCCCGACTATGCAAACAATGGCTGGCTCTACCTGACCTATTCCAGCCGTGAAGGCCAGGGCCAGGGCAGTCACACCGCGCTGATGCGCGCAAAATTGCAGGGCAATGCCCTCGTCGAACAACAGGTGCTGTACAAGGGCGAGGAAAACAGCCCGCGTGGGCAGCACTACGGCGGCCGAATCGTGTTCGATCGCGAGGGCTACGTGTATTTCTCCATCGGTGAGCGAGGGGCGCATTTTGAAAATGCCCAGCAGCTCGACCGTGACGGCGGCAAAATCTATCGCCTGCACGACGACGGGCGAGTCCCGGCCGACAATCCCTTCGTGGGCACCCCGGGCGCCAAGACGTCGGTGTATTCCCATGGCCACCGAAATCCCCAGGGGCTGACCCTGCACCCGGTCACTGGCCAGGTATGGGAACACGAACACGGCCCCATGGGCGGTGATGAAATCAACATCATCCAGGCCGGCAAAAATTACGGCTGGCCGATCATCGGCTACGGCGTCAACTACGACGGCAAACCGCTGGCCGTGGCGACGTCCCGCGAGGGCATGGAACAACCCGTATTTTACTGGGACCCGTCGATTGCCCCTTCGGGCATGGCGTTTATCACCAGCGACAACTACGGCCCGGAACTGAAGAACCATTTGCTGGTCGGGTCACTCAAATTCAACTACATGGTGCACCTGGTACTTGAGGGCAATGCCATCGTGGCCCATGAAACGGTTTTCCCCGGCATTGGCCGCGTGCGCAATATCAAGCAGGGCCCCGACGGGTATATCTACGTTGCCACCGAGGGCAACGGAATCCTGCGCATTCTGCCGGAATAAGACCGCATAACGAAAAAGCAGCACAAAGGACTTGAGCAATGAGTGATGATCTTCTTGCTGGCTATCAGCGCTTCAAAAATGGGTACTTTACGGAAAACCGGGAAAAGCTGCGGAATCTGGCCGAGGAACAGAAACCGAGCCATGTCCTGATCACCTGCTGTGATTCCCGCATGGAACCGGCACTGATTTTCGATACGGAACCCGGAGAATTATTCGTCATCCGCAACGTGGCAAATCTGGTCCCCCCATACGAAGTCGAAGGCTCCTACCACGGCACAAGCGCAGCACTGGAGTTTGCCATCACCGTGCTGGAGGTGCCGGAGATCATTATTCTCGGCCATTCCCGCTGCGGGGGCATCCGCTCACTGGTACTCGATTCCAAAAAGCTGAAACAGGACACCTTCATCGCGCGCTGGATGTCGATTGTGGCGCCAGTGGCCGATCTCGCCGACCCCCATCGTCTGCACGACCACGCGACCTTCAATTATTGCGAGCAGGCCGCCGTCGGGTTTTCCTTGCGCAATCTGATGACCTATCCCTTCATCCGCGAACGGGTAGAGGCTGGCACCCTGACCCTCAAGGGCTGGCACTACAACATCGTGACGGGCTCGCTGAAACAGATTCACGACCAGAACACGATCTCCACCATCGTCGAGGAAGTGCAGGACTAAGCACTGAAGCGTTCGCCGGTCACCTCCCGCACGCATCCCGCCTCACACACAAAGAACCTGGTGGCGATCGCGAGCGGGGCTGGACGGTGCGTCACCATCACCGTGGTGAGCGCCTGCGCCTGTATGCCCTGAAGCACGAATTTCTCAACCGAGGGGTCCAGATTCGCCGTCGCTTCGTCCAGAAACAGAAACCGTGCCTGATGATAGAACGCGCGTGCGAGCAGGACCCGCTGCGCCTGCCCCGCCGACAGCAGTGAGCCCATGTCGCCGACCAGCGAGTCATAGCCCAAAGGCATTGCGGTGCACGGTGGCGAGCCGCTGTCCCGTCTGCACCGACTCGCCCTCTGCCACCCACCACTGCGTGAGAATGCCCGGCGCGGGGCTCATGACCTTCACGACGCCACGAGCCGGGTCGACAATACCGCGCACCTGAACGGTCTGTTTGAGGGGAACACGCCACGCGAGAAGCAGCGCAACAAGGCACACCGCGGCCAGCACCAGCGTCATGCCCAGAAGGGAGGGAGGCACATAAAAGACGGGATCCCCAAAGCGGGCATCACGCTGGGCCGCAAGGGCCTGAAAGCGAAAAAGCGAAACATCCCTGCGCGGACTCATTGGGGTCTCCCAAGGCTTTCATTCCATGAAAGCGGTAGTCTCAGCATAGGAATGGCATGGATTCCCCGTCAAACGCCGCGCGGCTATACTGTCGCCCTTCTCTTCTGATGGCAGCAGTTTCCGATGGTTTCCAGGCGTAGCACACTGAAGGGCCTCAGCCTCGCGGTCGCCGGCGGCGTGCTACTTCCGCGCTGGCCTGCCATCGCGCAGGGCCCCGACCCCTTTCCGACGCCCTTGCGCCTACCGCCCCTTCTGGAGGGCGTGATGCGCGATGGCGTGCGCGAATTCGATCTGCGCCTGCAGACAGGTGAATCCCGTTTTCTGCCCTCCCTCATCACACCGACCTTCGGCATCAACGGCGATTATCTGGGGCCGACACTGAAGATGCGCCGGGGGGATCACGTGCGCATGAACGTCACCAATGCGCTGCCCGAACCCAGCAATCTGCACTGGCACGGCCTTCTGGTTCCCGCGGTGTGTGACGGAGGCGCGACGCGCGTGGTGGCCCCGGGGGAAACCTGGCGTCCCGATTTCGAGATTCGGCAACCGGCCGCCACCCACTGGTATCACTCCCATCTGATGGAGCAGACAGGACCGCAGGTGTACAAGGGGCTTGCCGGCATGCTGCTGGTGGAGGATGAGACCACTGAGGCACTGGAGCTGCCGTCGGAGTATGGGGTCGACGATATTCCGCTGATAGTGCAGGACCGCAATTTCAATGCGGACGGCAGCCTGCGCTATGTCACAGAGTATGCCGACCAGATCAAGGGCATTCAGGGCAACACGATTCTCGTCAATGGCACCGTGACGCCGCACTTTGTCGCAACCCGCGCACTCCTGCGCCTGCGCATTCTCAATGCCGCCAACGCCCGCACGTTCCAGTTTGGCTTTGCCGATGAACGGCGGTTCCTGCAGATCTCCAGCGACGGCGGCCTGCTGGAATCCCCGTTGCCGCGCACCCGGCTGATTCTGGCGCCTGCCGAGCGGGCAGACATCCTGCTCGATGTCAGCGATGGTGCCCCGGTGACACTTGTCAGCCATGGCATTGCGAACAACTACCCGGACTACCCCGGTGCCATGAGCCAGTTCCTGCGCGAGATCGACACTCAGGCGTTCGAGATTCTGTCGATCCGCCCCCAGTCCTCGCTTGTGCGCGCGGGCAGCGTGCCTCCCGTGCTGACCGAGATTGCGCCACTGAATGCCTCTCTTGCCGTTCGCACGCGTCGGCTGGATCTGATGATGGGGGGCGGGCATCGCAGCGGAGAGGACAGCGGCCCGCACAGCGGGAGACGCACGGGCTTTGGGGGCGGCTTTGGCGGCGGCAGCTATGCCATCAACGGACGCCGCATGGCGATGGATTACATCAACGAACGGGTGCCGCTAGGGGAACTGGAAATCTGGGAACTGTTCAACCGCGCGCCGATGACTCACCCGATTCACATACACAATGCGCAGTTTCGAGTGCTCGACCGGGATGGGGAGGCGCCCCCCGAAGAGGAGCGTGGTTTCAAGGACACGGTGCGGGTGCGCTCAGGAGAGCTGGTGCGCGTGCTCGTCCGCTTCGATCACTATGCCGACCCTGAGCATCCTTACATGTACCACTGCCACATGCTCGAACACGAAGACCGCGGCATGATGGGGCAGTTCGTGGTGGTGTGAGGGCCCAAGCAAAAAAACACCCTGACAGAGGCAACACCACACAGCCCGGTTGCGCGCTGCGTATCAGGTGTATCACCCCTGTATCACTGTTACACCTTCTGAGCGTATCACCCTCTTCAACCTCCCCCAGTATTGCGCCACACATTTTTAGCTATCAGAAATCTAGCTTTAAAAATCAATAAGATAAAAAAATTAAATCTGATAAAAAAAATTGGCCCGCTTCTTGGATTACATAGATCCGATTTCGATCCATCTTAATAAAACGAGGAGACTTACCATGATTACACGTAAACTTTTGCTGTCTGTTTTTGCAGGCCTTTCACTGATGAGTTTGGTATCAGGCGCAGCCTTTGCACAAACCACTGACGGATCATTGGGCGCCACAAGCACGGGCCAAGTAGACCTTGACCTCGAAGTCACTGACAGTGTCGAAATCACTTCACTGAACTCAATTGACTTTGGCAGCTACGGCGGCGGCGACACTGGCGGCATCAATGAAGAAATCGGCTTCTGCGTCTATGTCAATGGCGGTGACGGCTATACCATCACGCCAAGCAGCGCAAATGGCGATTTTATCCTGATCGGGGATGCAGGTCAGGACGAAATTGAATACACAGTCAAATTAGCCGGTGCAGGCAGCGGTGCAGGTGCAGCCAGTGCTGTTCCCTACAACAATGCCAGTGCTGAGTTCAAGGGCAGTGTGCGACGCGACTGCAATGGCAGCGATAATGCTTCCCTTGACGTCAGTATCGAAGAGCAGGAGATTCGTGATGCCAGCACCGACACATACGCTGACACCCTTATCCTTCTGGTAAATCCTGTATAAGGCAAACCTTTCGATGACCATGCGCAAAAGCTTAGGGATGAGCTTCTCGCGCATGACACCAGAAGTGGAAAGCATGCACGTTTTTTTCAGCTTTTTAACCGCGTTTTTCCTGTGGGGGATACCCCTGCAAAGCCATGCCGACTATATCGAAATTGAAACCATCGCGGATTTTAATTTCGGCACCTGGAGCATGGCGGGCAACCTGCGGATGCAAAAACTGCATTGCATTGGTTCTTCAGATACACCGCGCAGAAGTGGCTGGAACGCACGGGATCAAAAAATAGCTTATCACGTCACGGCAAACAGCCTCTCTGACCCAAGCACTTTTAATCTGTACCGTGATGGTGTAGTTAGCGCGCTCCCCACACGAAAAATCCCGATCCGGCTTTATCACGAAGACATCATGGCGGGAAATGGCCCGGAGCAATTACAGGCATCCCAGCGCGAGAGCCATGCTCATCTCGGCCAATTTCTTACTTGCCCTTCGGGCATTAACTCGGCCGTGACCATCGAAATTGATGCCGCCGCACTGGAAGATGTCGAATCCGGTGTGTACCAGGAAACGTTCCGTGTACTTGCCGAAAATTCGGACGACAGCCAAGAAACATTTTTCACTGTTTCCCTGTCCGTCCACAACGGGTCTTCCGTGCAGCTTTCGGGGCTGAATACGATTCAGTTCGGAAGCTACATTGGCCCAGGAAACCTGTTGACGCAGGAAACGTTTTGCGTGCACTCATCATCCCCAGGAGGGGGGTTCACGCTGCAAATTACCCCCTTGCTCGGAAGTGGAAGCGCGTTCACGCTCGTCTCAGATTTGACGGGCGACGTCATCCCGTTCCACGTATCGCTGTCGTCTTCAGGCTCCGCTGCGGCGGCTGTCACGCCAGGTGAGCGAATGTCGGGAACCGGCAGCGCGGCACTGAACTGCAATGCCCTTGATAATGTCAGTCTTGAGATCCTGATCGAGGCTGTGGATTTAGAAGCCGCATCGAGCGGTCGCTACACTCAATCACTTGTGCTTCTTGTGGAACCAACCTGAATGCGCCGTAGAACACTGTACACCTTACGAGTCCTCGCGATGCATGCCTTGTGTGCGCTTGGCGTGCTGTCCCTCCCGGCATCTGCGCAGCAGACGCAGGGCAGTCTCGCGACTGAGAGCAATGGCACCTTGTCGATGTCCTTCGAAAAGCGCGCGGGTCGTGTCGATGGCGTCACAGTGCTGCCCGCCAGCGAGGAACTTGTCACCTTGCGTCTTCCCGAGTCTGCCGTGGCCGCTCTGAACAATACTGGCGTCGCGCAATTCCCGCTCTGCATTGTGGGCGCCAGTAAAAATGGCATTTCTCTCCAGCAACCGTTGGGCAGACAGCGCAGACTCATTAGCGCGACAGGATTTCCGATAGAGTTTCAGGTGAGCCTCGTCCCCACACCATCACGCTCTGATGAAGATGAGATGTGTGAGGGAGGCTCGTTGATTGAAGTGCAGGTCACTACCAGGCGCAATGCGCGCGACCTCGATACCTCCTTAATTGGAGAAATTCCGATTCTCATCGTCAGTGAATAGGGAGTCTATTGATGCCAATTTCCAGACTGACTACGTTTTTTTTCGTGAGCGCCTCATTGCTGTCTAGCGTCACAAGCCATGCCGATTTGATTGTCAGCCGCTCGATCGTAGAAATGGCAACAGGCGAAACCCGTGCAGATCTTGTGCTTATCAACAGTGACGACACACAAACGTTGTACGTGCAGGTGGAGCCTTTTTATGTCAGCCAGCCCGGAGAGACGGGGCAAGAGCTGATTGCCCTGACGGCAGAGGACAATAGAGGCTTACTGGTGTCACCGAACCGGCTTGCCATCGCACCCGGCGGAAGAAGTCTTGTCAGAATCCTCAACTTGAACGAAGACAGCGCGGTGGAGCGAATTTACCGGGTCAATTTCACGCCAGTGACGCCTCCCGTGGAACTGGAGGCCGCCGACGATAACGCAGTCCGCTCTGCGCTTGATGTTGTGGTGGCATATCAGGTGCTGATTATGATGCGCCCCGAAAATCCAAATCCGGTGCATGCCATTGCGCGTCTGGGCGCGGCTGCCAAGTTCACCAATGATGGCAACACGAATTACCTCCTGACCGACGGCAGCCAATGCAATCCAAGTGACATCGAGCAGTGCCAGACATTGCCAGACCGGCGCATGTACCCCGGCAATCAGTGGGCACTAGAGCTCCCCTTTGATGGCCCGTTCAATTACAGCATTCGCACACCCGACGGCATCAGCGCACACAAGTTTGACTAAGGCGATGTCCAATGAAAGTGTCTTACCCGCTGCTGATGATCTTGCTTTTCAGCGTGCCAGTGACCGCTGCCGAATGGGTCCCTCCCGGTTTTGAGTCCCTCAATGATCCCCAAACGACGCTCGTGGATCTCAGTTTCGGGGGCGAGGTAATCGGCAGTGTCATGGTGAATTTCACGCAGGAAACGCTGCAATTCATCGAGCCCGAATCGGTCACCGCGCTCATCCCCGATCTGATAGATCCGCTGCTGATCGCGCAATTGATGCAACGCGATTTCAGCACGAACACACAGCGGCTGTGTTACTCAGGATTTCAGCTCGATTGCGGCACGCTTAGTCCCGATGATGTGGACATCATATTTGATCGGGACAGACTGACGCTGTGGCTTTTCATCGCGCCTGCGTACTTGCAAACCCGGGCACCGCAAGATGTGCGCTTTCTGCCCGACGCCGATGCAGGGGCGTCCTTTTATAGCGCGAATGCGCTCTATTTCAGCGGTTCTCCAGACACAGATTATGTGTACAACCTGTACACCAACGCGCAATTCGCCTGGGGAGAAAATCACCTGGTTGCACGCACGAGCCTCACAGAGGAATCCGTGCTTGTTGATCAATTGTCATTAGGTCGCAATTACCGTGGCCGACACCTTGAACTGGGCCTTTTTCGGGGGAACGCAGAAAGTTTCAGTTTTTTCCCGACAGCCCAATTCCTGGGACTGAACCTCGAGAGCTCTCTGCTGTCCCTGCAAAATACCGCCCAGTATCAAGGCACGCAGATCACCCTGTTTCTGCCCACTCGCAGCCGCGTGGAATTGTTCAGCGAGGGGCGCCTGATGAGCGCCCGTGATTACGATTCCGGCAACCAGATCATCGACACCTCCCTGCTACCCGGGGGGTCCTACGAATTGGAAATCCATATTACCGATGCGAGTGGAAGCACGCGTGTGGAGTATCAGTATTTCTCCAAAACGTCCCGCCTGCCCCCAATTGATTCCCCACAATATTTTCTTCAAGTGGGACGTCAATACCAGACTGGGATTCCCCTGTCCGAGCAAACCGACACGGCGGCTTTGTTGCGCAGCGGCTTCAATCGTCGACTCGGAGATAACACGGGCCTGCGAGCTGGCATGTCTGTGTCTCATAACTCCTGGTTGATTGAAACCGGGGTCTTTCGAATGGGCCGAGGATGGGAAGTACAAGCGGGTGTCGCCCGAGACAATTTGGGCGCTCGGGGCATTGAGGCGGGAATGACATGGCGCCCCTGGATTGTCAGTATCATGGCGAATTACCGCAAGGTAAGCGGAGGATCCCCAAATTCCGTGTTGCGACAGGATCGGACGCAAAGTCAGATTTCACTAGAGCTGCCTATCGGCTCGGGAAGCATTTCGTTTTTTTCTCGCTCATTAAGCAGTAGCGTGAGCAAAGGAAACGACATCAACAGGGGAATTCGTTGGCGCAGTGACAGTTGGCGGGGAGCCAGATCCGTTGGAAACGCCAGCCTGGAAATTGCCCAGTATTCGGGCAAACCGTTCTACCTGCTGAACCTTTCGTGGCGAATTGGTCGCAATAATGGCAACGATACTTTTTCACCACAGTGGATCAAGAACGAGAACGAGAGTTCCATTCGCGGCACTCTCGAGTCCAGCTGGCAACCACGAGGGGAACCAACCACAGTGCTATCAGTCCGCGCGAACAAACAGACACAGGAGAGTGTAGAGGCGCGACTGCACCACGAGGGGAAGGGACTCGGCGGAGACCTGACAATGCGACGCGACCTGACCACCCGCACACAGACCACTTTCGGAAATTTCAGCAATTCATTTGCGATCGCAGAAAACGGACTCAGCCTCAGTGGCGCCCGATCAGCGGAAAGCGGGTTTGCGGTTAGCGTCGAAGGCGGAGGGTCACAGGAAATCTTTGACGTGCTCGTGGACGGAGTTGCTCGTACACAAGTTAAATCTAGAGAGCGAACGCTGCTGCCACTGTCACCGTATCGCAGCTACTCCATTGAGTTACGCGCCGCGGGAGACAAGATCATCACCCTGGATAAAGGGGCACAAGAACGCGTTCTCTATCCCGGCAACATCATAGGTCTGCACTGGGAAGCAGCAACGGCGTATATCGGTTATGGAAAACTCGTCGATGAAAACGGAGAAGGCATCAGTAATGGACTGCTTGAGAATGCCTCAGGTCTGGCGATCACGGAGCAGGATGGTTTATTCCAGGCGGAGTTGCTCACCACCACTCATGAGTTGATCGTGCGTCGGCGCGAGACCTCCTGCGTCGCACAGGTGCCTGCAGTGGAAACGGAGCGCTTGCTTAATTCTCTCGGGACGCTAATTTGCCGGGAAATGGAGAAGTAATTTATGGCGGAAGATGTTAAAGCTCGAGTTTCTTCAGATGGCGCCACAGCGTCATGCGGCTGATCCCCAAGCCACGGGCAAGCGCACTCCTGTTCCCACCGTATTTTTTCAATAGATTTTTGAGTTCTTCGGCCGAGGCATTGTCATCAAGACCGCCGTTTGCGAATTCCTGCAAGTCAACGTCATCGGTTCTGGCGGTCGCCGCGGCGGCACGCTTTCGATCACCCCAGTGGTCCCCCCGACGGTCCGCTCGGCGATCACCCCGGTGGCGCTCCTTGGGGTAATCATTCTGAAAATAGTCTGGGAGCATGGAGCTTTTCAACACCAAACCACTTTGGTCAGTCAATGCAGCCAAATACGTGCACAGGTTCTGCAATTCACGCACATTACCCGGCCAACTGTGACGCTGCAGTGCCGCAGGAATATCCTCATCCAAGTGAGCAATTTCCAGTTCTTCGGCGGCCAGGGCCTTCGACAGGAAATGGATGAACAAGGCGAAAATATCGGAAGGGCGATCTCGCAAAGGGGGAACCTTGATGGGAATAACTTCCAGGCGATATTTTAGTTCTCGCCTGAACGTTCCCTTGGCCACGACCTCATCCAGACTGACAGAGGCAGCCGAAATGATCTGAATGTTGAACTTGCGTGGAGTCACCTCACCGATAGGCAGGTACTCTCGCTCCTGCAATACCCGAAACAGTTTTGCTTGCAGCGCAATATCGATCTCCGTGACTTCGTCCAGGAAGAGCGTGCCGCCTTCCGCGGCTTCAAACAATCCAACCTGGTTGGCATTCGCGCTGGTAAAGGCCCCTTTTTTATGCCCAAAAAGTTGGGACTCCAGAAGCCCTTGCGTAAAAGTGGCACAGTTGACGGCGACAAAAGGATGCTGAGCCCTGCTGCTCTTTGCATGGAGCGCCCGCGCCAGCAACTCTTTGCCCGTTCCCGACTCACCCTGGATAAATATCGGCGCATTGATTTTGACAAACGACTTCAGTGACGCCAGCAAAGCCAGCATGCTCGGTTCGGATGTGTATATCCCATGAAACTCTTGCAGGGAATTCAATGCCTCTTTGGCTTTCGAAAGAGCGCAATTATTTGCCAAGGCTTTTTCTCTGTCGACGGATGTATCCGTCGAACCAGCACTTGCGAAGACAATGTCGATGGCATTGCTGCTAATGGGCTTAAGCAGGAAGTGCTCTATGGTTCCGTTATTCAGGGACGAAAGCACCATGACATCAAATTCTTTGTACCCGCTCGCGAGGACCCGACGAATCGAAGGGTTTATCTGCTGAGCAAAAGTGAAAAACGCTATGCCATCCATCGTGGGCATCTTGAAATCGCACACGATCATGTCGATCTTGGACTGATTTTCGATGAAGGCCAGAGCGTGAAACGGGTCTGTAAAGGAATGAACCTCGTGTCCCTTTTGTACAAGCAGGAAAGAAAGTGCGTTCAACACAACCTCGTCGTCATCCACCAGAACCACTTCCAGCGAGACATTGTTGCGTTTACTTGTGGGCGTTCGATTGTTCAAAGGCATTTCCCTGAAAAGAGCTAGCGTGGGGCCCGCCTGAAAAATCAGCCTAACGGGCTATCATGCAGAGACTTTGTAATTGACGATTTCTTCGACCTGCGAGACCGTCACCCGGCAAATAGCGATAACGTCGCCGAGGTCGAGTTTGGGCTCGTCTTTTTCGGACAAAATGCAGCTTTCAATTCGTTCCAATTCATTGACCAGCCGGTCAGCCCCCACCACTTTGGCGGCTGATTTGTGCTTATGCACTTGCTGCACCAGCTCAAAGCGATCATCCGGTAATCGCAAGCGCTCCGTGAACGCGACAAAGCTGCGCAACTGATCCAGATACAACCGGTAAAACCGGAACATGACAGTATGACTGTCGCGCTGAATCATCCCTTTTAACCTAGAGCGGTCCAAAATCAAGGCTTCTTGCATACCCCACCCCACTAAGCATTCGGAGACTGCTGCTTTTTAATCATTCGATACCCAATGCCGCGTAGCACCAAGATATCGACCGGTATCGCCAACTCTCTAAGCTTCATTCGTAACCTGCAGGCAAGGTTGTCGATACCCCGATTCATCGGGTCCATCGACCGCCCATAGATGCCGTAGTAGGCCTCTTCACGCGTCACAAAGTATTCCGGCTTTCCGCACAAAATTTCGAAAAATATCGATTCTTTCTCTGTCAGAGTGCGTGTCTCACCGTCTTTGTTGCTGAACTGACGCTTTTGCGGTGAATAGGCAATTTCATCGAGGATCAGGTGAGTCGATTTTGCCGGAGCGCGCACCGACTTCGACAGATTTCTATACAACCGCAGGATGGCACTGATCTTTGCCACCAACTGCTCAAATTCATAGGGCTTTTCGATATAGAGATCTGCCCCGACAGCGATACATTCGACGACAGTTGCTGTCGTTCTATCCCCCGTCAACATGACGACTGGCTTCTTGTTCTGAGTCTTTACCTTCCGACAGACATCAGCACCAGAGGGATTTTTCCCGCCCAAGGCATAATCCAGGAGGAAAAGATCCGCATCCCGTTCAAGCTTCATGCGGGCATACATTTCCTCTGGGGTAGAAAACCAGAAGCAACGATAACCTCGTTGCTCAAGGCTGTGTCTGAGGATTTGACTCGAGAGTTCATCATCGTCAAGCAGGTAAATCGTGTATTTAGCGCTCATAAGTATACGGTCTTCAGCTCACTGCAAATTAACAATTGGTAACACGCCACTTTCCGGAGCACCCGGCAGCACCGTTTTCACGGCGAAAGGTGGTGACGCTATGACTAGCTACTGGGAAATTTTTAACAAACTTTAACTCATAAAAACTGAAATCGAGGACTTTAGAATTGTTAAAAAATGTTAAATACTTTAAACACAGCGAATGTCCGCCGGATTTTTCAAACTAATCTTTAACTTTTAAGAAAGATATAGCGGTTTTCAATTTAACAATTTTAAACAGTTTTAATTGTCAAGCTTACTATAATTGCCACACTTCAAATCACATCGGTCAGGTGCAATGAACTCTGCCTTTAACGAAATTTCAGCGATCACTGCGGTAGGATTGAACGGCGACGTGGTCGTTCTGTCCGTTTCCAGTGACAGTGAGAGTTTTGCGTTCGATGCCTCAAACCTGCCGGCGAAGCTTACTTTCAAATCCTGTGACTTGCCCAAAACACCAGGACTTTACCTCTTTAAAGGAAGCAGTCTTGAAGAGATCGTCGAGGAAAATCGAACTTCGATGACCTATCGAGGGCGGTTTGAGCTGATTTCCTCCTACGCAAGTCCTACGAATGCCGTCCACTGATCAGACCACTCCCTCCATCATTGCCGTAGACGATGACCCTTTAATTCTACAGTTAGTCGAAGCGGCACTTTGGCAGGACGCACAGGTTACTGGATTTCTCAGGCCTGACCTTGCCGCTCCTCTCGTTTCACAGACAAGCTTGCTGGTGCTGGACCTGAACATTCCGCAGTACGACACCATCGAATTTCTGGCGGGACTTGCCGATCACGACTTGCCCCCTCCTCTCCTGCTGATCAGCGGGATGGGCGCCAACACGCTGGAGAACTCTCGTCGGATGGCGCAACAACTGAAGTTCACGACAGTGGAAATACTGCAGAAGCCCTTTAACGCTCATCAACTGCAGGAAAAAGTGGTGTCATTGCGCAAGGGCCGGTCATTCACGCATACCTTCTATCGGGGCGCCTCCAACGCATCAGGCATGACTCTGGAAGCGTTCGAGGAGGCTCTCGATCGCCACCTGTTCATGTGTCATTTTCAGGCGCAAATTGACCTGGACACAGCGAAGATTCGCGGGGTCGAGGCCCTCGCCCGCTGCCGAGTTTCCGTTGAAGACGTGCTGGGGCCAGCGCATTTCATGGCATTAGCAGCATCTCCTCGCTTCGCATCGCGCTTTTTTATTCAAATTCTTGAAGCGGCCATGAGTGAGTATCGGCAAACCTTCGGCACCTCACACCAGGACATTAGCTTGAGTGTGAATCTTGCGCCTGCGGCACTTGAAGACCCGGAACTCTTCCAGAAAATCAGCCACTTGCTGTACTGGAACAACTTCGACAGGCATCAATTAACGCTTGAAATAACCGAGCAGGGGGCAGACCAGTTCAGCAAAACTGCCCTGAGCACAATCGCTCGCGCACAGATAGCGGGCATCGATATTTCGATTGATGATTTCGGAACGGGTAGTTCAGGATTACATCGCTTGCGATCGCTTGGATTCGATGAAGTAAAAATCGAAAAGTCCTTTGTCGACGGAATCTGCCGTTCGACACAGGCTCAAATCATTCTCTCGCACATGACGCGACTAGCCCACGATCTAAAATTGAAAACGGTCCTGGAAGGTGTAGAGACCAAGCCACAATTGCAGTGGCTTCAGGAAAACTTTGGGGGATTGGGCATCATCATTCAGGGGTTCATTTTTGCTCGCCCAGTGGCAGGCGACACCCTGCATGCTTTACTCAGAGAAAATCACGGTGTCTTCCAGAACGTGGCCTGACGCGCTGCCTCAGGCCACCCGCTCTTTACTTACGGCGTCTTGTCTTCAGTCGCCTGTCCATTACTTCCACAGGCTGCGCGCTTTGAGCACGATGTTCGCCATCGGGCGTTCACCCTGCTCGACATGAATCGTGAAAGTATCGCCGTCCTTGGTGTACCCCAACGTCTTCATGCCCCCTTCGGACACGGCGCGGAAATGCACATGATTGGGCTCGATCGCCTCCAGTTCCATTTTTTGCGGTGTTGGCGTACGGGGCTCGAAGCCGGGGTTGAATTGCTGAATGTGCAGCACGAGCGAACCCTCCACCTCTTCGATCGTGATCATTTCGAACATGTTGGTCTTGCCACCCCCGGTGGAACGCACCATGGCGGCAATCGACCCGCCCTCTGCCATGATCCAGTTTTCCTCCAACTGGTTTTGCCCCAGTGCACCGGCATAGTTGCCGGTCATCCAGGCCAGATCGCTGATCGTGGCCGCGGGGCCGGCAGCGAAGGTGAAAGAGCTCGCAAGGCAAAGCAGGCTGCCGGCGACGAGGGTTCGAAGTGTGGTGTGCTGCATGCTGATCTCCCTGGTGAATGACGAGTGGTGTTTCGTGCTGCCGGGCAGCATAGCACTGCTTTGTTGAGGTATCATCCCCCCACCTCTTTTCACCCACCTTTGACGACAGCAGGCACCACGTATGAACTATCGGTACATCGGCACCAGTGGCCTTCGGGTCAGCCCCATCTGCATGGGCACCATGAGTTTCGGCACCTGGAGTGATGAAAAAGAATCGTTCCGCATCCTCGATAAAGCGTTTGAACGCGGCATCAACTTTTTCGACACCGCGGAAGTCTACCCTGTGCCGCCAACGGCGGACCTGGCAGGCACCACGGAAACCATTTTCGGCAAGTGGCTCAAGCACAAGAACCGGGACTCGATCATCATCGCCACCAAGGTGGCAGGTGCCGCATCGGGCTGGTTTGTGCCGCCGATTCGCAGCGGACTGACGGCGATCGACCGCCACCATATCGAACGCGCGGTGGAAGGCAGCCTGCGCCGCATGGGCGTCGACTACATCGATCTGTACCAGGTGCATTGGCCGGACACCGTGGTGCCCATCGCGGAATCCATGGCGGCGCTGGACCGTCTGGTGGAATCTGGCAAGGTGCGCTACATCGGCACCTCGAACGAGAATGCCTATGGTCTCACCAAGGCCAACACCATCGCCGACTACGAGGGCTATGCGCGTTTTCAGTCCATCCAGAACAATTTTTCATTGTTGAACCGCCGTTTTCTGGATGAACTCGCGCTGGTATGCCGCAAGGAAAAAGTGTCACTGCTGCCTTACTCGCCGATCGGCGGTGGCATGCTTAGCGGCAAATACAACGGTGGCGAGATTCCGGCCCGCAGCCGCTTTGGCGAATACCTCCAGCTCCCCCACCCACGTCAGCGTGCCATGGCAGACCGTTTCCTGAACAAGGGCACACTGGCCTCGACGGCGCGCTATATCGAGATCGCCAAAGACGCAGGCATGACGCCGACGACGCTGGCCACTGCCTGGAGCATGAATTTTGATTTCGTTGCCTCCACCATCATCGGGGCGCGCGATGCCTCTCAGCTGGATGATTCGCTGGCAGCGCTGGACGTCACCTTGACTGACGATGTCCTCGCGGCCTGCGACGCCGTGCATCGCGATATTCTGTACCCGATGGGCTAAAACCTGACGCAGGCATTCAACCCTGCGCCGGAATGAGGAGGGTGTCGCCCGTCGGGTTCCACTTGCTGGGACGGTCGATGGGCGTCACCTGCTGGGCAACCCGTATCGTGGGGGTGAGCAGGGACTCAAACTGCCGCACATCCTGCTGCCGGGGATCCAACCAGGCATCGAGAACATCAGGCTGATCCAGCGGCAACATCAAGGGCATGGAATCGGGATGAATCTCCCGCCAGGCCGGATGAGGGCCCAAAGTGATAATGCTGGCACCAATGACTACCTCACCCGTTTCCCGGTGCAGGACCTCCCGGTACAAGCCGCCAAACGCAATGGCCTGATCCTGCAGGGCGATGCGGTAATAGCGCTTGCCATCACCAAAGCCCTCGACAAACGCACTGGCCGGAATGATGCACCGGCTTTCCCGATAAGGCCCATAGGCCAGCGCGCGGGGCTGGTGCAGTTTGTCGGCGCGGGAATTGAAGCTGGTGTAACGGGTGGGTTTGCCCGTGGCCGGGTCAAGCATGAGCCACCAAATGGCATCCGTGATTTCGCGGCCAAGGGAAGTCTCCCGCACAACGGAGATCGGCGAGGCGGGAGAGATGTCCGCCGAAAAACGCAATCCGCTGCTGCGAGGAAAGGGGATGCCCAACACCTCCATCAGTGTCCGCACCTGAGGACTGTCAATCACATTGAAACGGCCGCACATGGCATGCCTCCTCCCTGGCCGACCTTACCCCAGTTCCAGAAAACTCTTGATGCCGGTAAACATGATCTGGGCCGACAGGGCCGCCAGAATGATGCCTGTTATCTTGGACACGATCGACAGGCCCTGTTTGCCGATGAACTGCTCGATGAAATTGGAGAAGTAGAGCATGAGGCCAATCACCAGGATCGCAGCCCCCATGGCCGAGCTTTCGAAGATGAATTCGCCCAGCGTGTCATTGTCCGCCGCCATGACCAGCAGCACCCCGATGGTCGCGGGACCCACGGTGATCGGCAGCGCGAGCGGCACCACGGCGAGTTCCGAGAGTTTGTAGTCCGCCAGCTTCTGCCCTTCCTTGTTGCCATTGACCAGCCCTACCGCCGACATGAACAACAGTGCTCCGGCACCGATGCGGAACGCGTCGAGCGTGACGCCGAAGATGGCAAAAATGTAGCGGCCGAAATACATCAACACCAGGCTGATCACTACCACGGAAAAAGTGACCCGCACGGCCAGATGCCGCTTGTCCGCCAGCGACGCTTCGTGCGTCACGGTCAAAAAAACCGAGAGCACAAAGAAGGGCGTCATCACGAAAAACATTTTCAGAAAGGTCGCAATGAAAAAATCCATGCAGGCTCCGTCGAGTACTGTGTTTGCAGGCCCGCATAGTAGCATTGCCGCCTGTGTTTGGGGGCACACTGCGTGATTGGCCTGCCGACAATGGGAAAGACGCCGCCGCCTTTTTGAGGCACACTTTCTGCCCCACACAGAGGAGTAACGAGTATGAGCATCTGGACACGCCCCATCACCCTGGACCACCTCAATGCCAACAACCAGCCATCTGCCGCCGGGAGTCTGGGCATCGAGATCACCGAGATCGGGGACGATTTCATTCGCGGGCGCATGCCGGTCGATGCGCGCACACGGCAACCCCACGGGTTTCTGCACGGCGGCGCGTCGGTGTTGCTGGCGGAAACCCTCGGCAGCATAGGCGCGAATTATTGCCTGCGCGACCCGGGACAGCGCGCGATGGGGCTGGAAATCAATGCCAATCACCTGCGGGCGGTCGCCAGCGGCTGGGTCATCGGCACCGCGCGCCCGCTGCATCTGGGCGGCACCACCCATGTCTGGGAAATCCGGATCGAGAACGAAGACGGCAAGCCCGTCTGTATTTCCCGCCTCACCATGGCCGTGATTCACGCGCGCGGTTGAATATTGCAGCGTCCTTTCACTTGACGCTTTTTAAACACCTGACGGATGATGGCCACCGCATCACTCAATCGCGCAGGGACATTCACCGCCACCCCACAAGGAACCATGCCCATGAAAGCCTTTTTGACTGCAGGTCTTTTCCTGCTCTCCACCGCCTGCCTCAGCAGTGTGACCCACGCCGAACAGAACCGGATTATCAATGGCAAGCGGGCACAGATATCACAATATCCCTGGCTCGCCAGCCTGTTCATCGCGAGCGTGAATGATCCGCAGTCCGGCGGGGGTTGCGGGGGCAGTCTGATTGCCTCGCGCTGGGTGCTGACGGCAGCACACTGTTTTCTCACCGAAGACGGCAATGCGGTCAGTGAGGGCGTCGCCGCGCGCACCACCGTGACGCTGAACACCACCAACATCAACGAATCGATTTCCAGCAATGCCATCGTAAGCTCGGCATCCCGCGTCATCGTGCACCCCAACTACAATCCCAACAAAACCAGCAGCCAGAACACCCACGATTTTGATATCGCACTGGTGGAGCTCAGTACGAGCGTCTCCATTACGCCGGTGCGCCTGTACACCGGAGCCCTCCCGACCGGCATGCCGACCATTGTGGCGGGTTGGGGCGCGACAAAGGGCGATGGCACCAGTTCCTCGGATGACTTGCTGGCAACGCAATTGCTGGTCAGCAAGCCGGCGGTGTGCAGTGCCGCGCACGAGGGCAGCATCACCAGCAACATGCTGTGCGCCGGGGGATACACCAATAGTGACACCTCGGATACCTGCCAGGGCGACAGCGGCGGTCCGCTCTTCATGCGACTGAAACAGCAGGGCGCCGTGCAGATCGGCATTACCAGTTTTGGCGGTAGTGATTCGGCGGGATGCGGCACGCCCAACTCGCCGGGTGTCTATGCGAATGTGGCGCAGCTCTTTGCGTTTGTGACCAGCCATGTTGCCGGGGTGGCGACACTGAGCTCACTGACGGACGCCTCCATCAGCTATAACGCCTATGATGCAGCCAGTGATTCCGTGATTGTCCCCAAGGTCTACAACGGCAGCGTCAGTTACGCGGTCACTCTCAAACATACGGGCAACTACAATTTCTCGCTGGCGGCCGCCACTGAAAACAGCAGCGACAACATGGATGCTGTGCCTG
Organism: uncultured Klebsiella sp.; assembly: GCA_964538025.1. Classification (GTDB taxonomy): domain Bacteria; phylum Pseudomonadota; class Gammaproteobacteria; order Pseudomonadales; family Pseudohongiellaceae; genus UBA5078. Next base: position 257,022 of record CAZICZ010000001.1, read on the forward strand.
CGTTTTTCGACGGGGGCGCCAATGTGCTGATCCTGCCGCTGGTAAAAGTAGGCAACGACACTTTCAACGTGCGCCTGAAGCATTTGGGGGATTTCAAGTTCGCTCTGGAAGCGGCCGACGCGCCCTGAGCGCTCGCCGTGCCAGGACGCTTGACTGAAGCACGTCTTTCCCTGCGGGCGTGGTAAGCGGGGTCACAGCCGGGGCTGGGGGGCGAAATCGAACTGCCAGGCATTGACCCAGCCCGTAACCTCTTTCGCGGGCATCGGTCTGGCAATGGCAAAGCCCTGCGCGATATCACAGCCCATGCCGCGCAGCTCCAGCATATGCTGACGCGTCGCCACGCCCTCTGCAACGACGGTCCGGTGGAAGGCATGCGCCAGAGCGATAATGCCCCGCACGATGTTCCGATCCTCGGCACTTTCCATCATGGCCATTACAAAACTTTTGTCGATCTTCAGCTCGTCCACGGGCAATTGACGCATGTAGGTCATGGAGGAATAGCCCGTTCCAAAATCATCCAGAGCCGTCTGCACACCCAGGGCGCGACACTCCACCACGCGATCCCGCATTCGCTTGAAATCGGCAATCCGCGACGTCTCTAAAATCTCCAATACGATATTCTGCGGGCGCGCGACCTCATAGGCATCGAGAAGGGACTTGAGCTGCGAGACAAAATCCGGGCTGAGCAGGTGATCGGGGGCAATGTTGATACTGACGGGCAGCTCCATGCCTCGGGCCAGCCATTCGCAGTATTGCCTGATCGCCGTGTTCATGACCCAATACCCCACATCGATCTCCAGCGGCAGGCCATTGAGATAGGGGATGAATTCATCGGGGCCACGAAGGGAGCCGTCTTCCTGCGGCCAGCGGATGAGCGCTTCAAGTGAACTGACCTTGCCCTGCCGCAGATCGATCTTGGGCTGGTAATACAGCACCAGCGCGTCCGTGGCCAAAGCATTCTCGATGGCACTCAATCGCCCCTGCCGCGCGCGGCTTTCATTGTCTTCATCGGCATCAAACAGGCAATAGCGGTTGCGGCCGCTCTGCTTCGCGCGATACATCGCCTGGTCCGCGAAGCGCAGCAATTCGTCGGCACTGCGTTTGAGATCGGGGTACACCGCAATGCCAATGCTGGCGCTCAGATGATGTTCAATGCCGTCGAGTTGCACCGGGGTGCGCGTCACTTCCAGCACCCGGTTAATGATCTCTATCAGGCTTTCACGGCTCGCGAGCTCAGTGAGCAGGAGCACGAATTCATCGCCGCCAATGCGGGCGACGGTGTCCTGCCCCCGCAGCACCTGACGAATCTGGTTGGCGATATGCACCAGCATTCTGTCGCCAATTTCATGCCCGTAGCGGTCATTGATCTCTTTGAAGTTGTCCAGATCGATGAAACATACGGCAAGCATTTCATCGTGGCGATTCGCATGTTCGATCGCCATGTCCATACGATCGTCCAGCAGGCGACGATTCGGCAGACCGGTCAAGGCGTCATAGTGCGCAATGCGGTTCAGCTCCTTCTGGTGCTCCTTGATCTGGCTGATGTCGCTGAAGATCGCAATGTAGTTTTTAACTTCCCCGTTGCCATCCTTGACGGCATCAATGGACAGAAGCTCGGCGTACACTGAACCGTTGCGGCGCCGGTTCCAGATTTCGCCATGCCAGCCACCGGTCTCATGAATGGAGCGCCACATGTCTTCATAAAATTCTGGCGACTGACGACCCGAACTCAGAAGCGACGGGTTTTTGCCCAGGATCGCCTCGCGCTCGAACCCGGTAATGCGCGTGAACGCATCGTTCACCTCGAGTATCTGGCTGTTGGCATCGGTGATGATGATCCCCTCCTGACTGGAGGCAAACACCTTGGAGGCCAGCAGCAGCTGGTCACGCTGAGCCTGCTCCTCGGTCACATCCTGAATATAGCCATGCCACAGCGTTGATCCGTCGGACTCCCGCTCCGGTGTGGAATTGCCTTCTACCCAGAGGAGTCCCAGAGTGGGGTGATTCACGCGGTAGCGCTCGTGCCATTCGGTCAGATGTTCGGCGGAATATTGAATACTCGCTGAGATGCGCGCCAGATCATCCGGGTGCAGCACCTGGAACACCCGTTCTGCATCTTCCCGCACCTCGGCGGCCGTCCAACCGTAGATTTCCATGATCCGTTCGGAGGCGAAGGGAAAGTGGGAGCTGCCATCGGGACGCAGCCGGTATTGATAGACATACCCGGGCAAATGGGCGACTAGCCGATTGAAACGCTCAATATTGGCCGTGTTCTCCATCTCCAGCGTGCGGCGCTCGGTGGTGTCGAGATGGGAGCCAAACATCCACACCGGCTCGCCCTGTTCATTGCGGATCAGCACTTCGCCCCGATCGAGCACCCACACCCAGTGACCCGCCTTGTGGCGTATGCGCACCTCTGCCTCGTAGCGCGGCGTTTCGCCGCCGAAATGCCGCGCCAGTGCCGTTTCCACGATGGCCTTGTCATCCGGGTGCAGCACCGCGTCCCAGGTCGCAATCGAGGTGGGTTCCAGTTCGCTCAGGGTGTATCCGATGATATTGGCCCAGCGCTCGTTAAAGCGGGTTTCGCCGGTTTTGACATTCCACGCCCAGGTTCCAATGCCCGCGCCTTGCAGCAGCAGCTGCGTCAGACAGTTGTCATCCAGCGGCAATGATTCGGAGCGTGGTGGTGTTGTCATTTTAGGGTGTCAGTGTGTTGACCGGCAGGTGAACGGTGTCCGGTCTGTCGCGGCGGAGCACTTTTTTGCCATGCTACGGGGCGGCCTGCTCACTGACAAGCCTCACGGCGAAAGTTGGCAGCGTCGGTTCCCGTGCGTTGAAGCCCCTAAGGGAAATAGCGCGCGAGATTGTCCACCGCATCCTCATGTTGTTGCGCCGCGGCTTGTTCAAATAACTGCTTCGCCTTCTCCCTGTCCTGTGGCACGCCCTCCCCCGCCAGCGTCATTTGCCCCAAGATATTTTGCGCATTGGCGTGCCCGCGTTCCGCAGCACGCGCATACCACTGTGCCGCCTGCTGGAGATCCACCGACACTCCCCTGCCCTGGGCATAGAGCACCCCCAGGTTGAACTGGGCATCGCTGTCCCCGCTCGCCGCGGCGCGCTCATACCAGCGCAGCGCTTGCTGCGGATCCTGCGCCACGCCCTGTCCGTAGTCGTACATCATGCCGAGACTGAACTGGGCGCGCGCATGCCCCTGATCGGCCGCGCGCAGCAGCCATTCGCGCGCCAGGGTCAGGTCCTGCACCACGCCCTCGCCATTGCGGTAAAGAATGCCGAGGTTATTCTGTGCCCGGGCGTTTCCCTCTTCCGCCTTCGCGCGCCACACACTCAGGGCAGCGATGACATCTCCGCGTGTGTATGCTGCAAGTGCCTCATCCAATTCATCACGCCACTGTTGGCGGCTGGCAGCCTGTTCCAGAATGGCGCGATTCTCCTGTGTGGGCGGTGGTTCGGAGTCACCGAAGATGGCAGCCAACCAGTGTCCGTCGGTCGGGTTGGGAAACACCACGTACTGATGACCGAACTTGTCCCGGTCCTCCTCCATGACGGCAATCCGCCCCTCGATATCGCCCCGCACGTAGAATTTGCGCCGAAAATCATTGAGGCTGTCGCCGAGCATCACCACCACCTGATAGTCCGCCATGATCGCATCCTGTCGAGGTTCCTTGTTGGAGGAGTCCCGCAACACCGTCACATGGTTTGCATCGGCAAACGGGAATCCCACACGCGTCAGATTGGCCAGCGCGAAGGCCTCGGTCTGCTCTCCCTGATCGCGACTGGTCACGTAGAACACCTCCACACCATTGCGGGCACAGAATTCCAGAAACGCCAGCGCGCCGGGCGTGGCCGTCACCTGGTTCGCCTCTACCCAGCGGTCCCACAGGGCGTCATCAAAAAAATCCATGCGCTGCTTCACAAGGGCGCCCCAATAGCTGAGCGGGTGCAGCACGGTATCGTCCACGTCGGTGATCACCGCCAGCGGTTTGTCCCCGGATTGACGCGCCTGCAAGGCCGCCTCAACGTGCAGACGGGCGATGTTGAAGCCCTGGTAATACAGCGCCTGATATTCGGCGGCCGTCTGCTTCCACGCCAGGGCATAGGTCAGCGGATTGCCCTGGGCCACCCGTTCATCCGGCGCTTCCTGGGCGTAAGCGGTGGCTGCAAAACACAGCCCCAGCAGGGTAAGGCGCAGGTCAGGCATTGTCATGAGAATCTCCGGCAGCAGGCTGCGCTTGTGGGGGGGTTAAGGGCGGTGTGGCGTCCACCGGACTTGCAGGCGGCGTCAACACCACCCGGGTCTGGCGAATGTAGCGGTCCAGATAGAGGGCCGCCTTGGTCGCCTGATCGATCACGCGGTGCAGGTCACTCATGCGCTCAAGGGAAAGAGCCATACGACGCGGGTCGAGCTCACCCGCGGTGCCAGCATGCAACAAGGCACCCTTGAAGGACTGGTATTCTGCTTCGAATGCGGCCCGGGCCTCGTTCAGTGTGCCAAGCTGCCAGTCCTGTCGGTCCACGCGCGCAAGGTCCAGCAGCGTGACGGCATGAATCCTCAGCTGATTGCGTGCCTGATCCAGCAGGGGCACCGGCAGTTCAACAAGAGGATGCGCGGCAACCATCTCCTGCGCATGTTCGGCAAGATTTACCAGATACTGTGCGACACGCTGGGCATCGGGCAGCGCACTGAGCTGATCGCTTGCCAGGCCGTGGCGGGGAATCCCGCTGGCGAACTCGCTGATGGCATAACTGAGATTCTCCAGCACACGATGGCCCGCCTCCAGATGCGGATTGTGACGATCTTCGGTACTGATGGCCTCATTGGCCAGATGCCGCGCGAGGCTGTTCATGCGGTGCAACTCCTGCGCCAGTGCATCGAAGGCCATGCTGGGGGTCTGCTGCACGTTGCGGTCAAGGAATTGTGGCCGGCTTGCATCCTCCTCCGTGGATTTGAAGCGCCGTTCCAGAAATCGCACCAGCTGCCCGGTGAGGGGCCACATGATCAGAATCCCAACCAGGTTGACCAGCGTGTGGAAAATTGCCAGCGAGGTGGCGACGGGGCTTTCCGATGAAATCAGCGCGGTGATGCGCTCCACTCCCCACAGCAGAAAGGGCAGGAGCAGGAAAGACACGGTCCCTGTGACCACGTTGAACAGCACATGGGCGCTCGCCGCGCGCTTGGCCGGCGCGGTTGCCCCAATGACGGCGAACAGCCCCGTGGTGGTGCTGCCGACATTCGCGCCGATCACCATCGCCGCGGCCGCTGTCAGGGGAATAAGCCCGCCGGCCGCAGCCGTCAGAGTCACCGCCAGCGAGGCGCTGGAGGACTGCATCAGGACGGTCAGCACGCTGCCGACCACCAAAAACAGCAAGAGGCTCAGAATGCCATGTCCCGCCCAGCGTTGCAGGATCGCGACGTCACCGAGCCCGTCGAAAGCGCCACGTAGCACATCGATGCCGAGAAAGAAAAGGCCGAACCCGGTCAGCGCACGACCCAGCGCACTGGCGCGGCCATTGCCGGTCGTAACGGACAGCGTCATGCCCACGCCGATCATGGGCATGGCAAGGGCCTGGAGGTCGAGGTTGAAGCCCAGCAGGGCGACGATCCATGAGGTGACCGTAGTGCCCAGATTGCTGCCATAAATGATGCCCACCGCCTGCCCCAGACTGAGCAGGCTGGCATTGACGAAACCCACGGTGGTGAAAATCACCGCACCGGAGGACTGCACGAAGGCGGTAATGAGTATGCCGGACACAATGGCGCGGGCACGACTCTGGGTGGCCGCCGACAGAATGGTGCGCAGGGTATCTCCCGCAGCGGTCGTCAGGCCCTCTGTCATCAGCTTCATGCCCAGCAGAAAGAGGCCGATGCCCCCGAGGAAGGTGAGAACTGCACCGATGCTCATGGTCTTGCGAACTCCCTCTGCCCCCGGACGATTTTGCCCCACGGCCCTGCACGAAAGAGTACAAAGAAGCCCGACCAACAGCAATTGCCGGTGGCGTGGCACCTTGCAATGCCGTGGCGTGCGTGGCACAGCTGTGTCAGTATTGCCCACTTCCCACACAGGACACGCACATGCACATGAAAGTCGCCATCTTTGACTGGGATGGCACCGTGGTGGATTCCATCGAACATATCGCGAGCAGTCTGCACCAGGCGGCGGCCGATCTCGGCTTTCCCACGCTGGAAAAGGCCGCCTACCGCAACATCATCGGACTGGGCATGGTGGATGCCCTGAAGACTCTGTATCCCGGCGTAGAAGACCCCGACATAGAAGCGATCCGTCAGGCCTACAGCCGCTATTTCTTTGCCAAGGAGGCTACCCCTCAGCAGATTTTTGCCGGCATGGAGCCCTTGATCAGCGAGTTGCGGGACGCAGGCATCGGGCGCGCGGTGGCCACTGGCAAAAGCCGTCGCGGGCTCGACGCAGCCCTGCACTCCAGCGGCTTGCGGGAACATTTCGATGTCACCCGCTGCGCCGACGAAACCCGGTCAAAACCGGACCCGCGAATGCTGGAAGAGATTCTGGCGTTCTATCAGCTCTCCCCCAAGGATGCCGTCATGATCGGGGACACCACCTACGACCTGGAGATGGCTCAGCGCCTCGGCATGCCCTCAATCGGCGTGCGCTGGGGCGTCCATGATGACGCCCTGCTCTCGCGGTATTCGCCCGTCGCGCTGGTCAGCACCACACGCGAACTGCAGGACGTGCTCGCGCGCCTTTGAACACGGCGGACCTTAGCCGGACACCCGCATCTGCGAGGTAAACCCGTTCGTGCCCGCGTACTGCCAGCTGGCATCCGCACTGCTGTGGCGATGGTCCACAGACTCGTACTGCACATACTGGTAGTAGGCCGTGTTGGGCAGCCCGTCGACGACGATGGGAGCACCGTTGAGCCCCGGGAGCAGGCGCATGACGACGGTGGATTCGGGCACCGAGAATTCAAGCTGTGCTTCGGCGCGGGTCACTGTGAGCGGCACCCGCTGCTTGCTACGCGCGAGACGGTCAAAGCCGGCAAAGATCACCGGAAACATTTTTTCAAACGTCGCGAACTGTGCCTCTGTCATGGCCTCATCAATATGAATGCGGGTCCAGTTGCCCATCAGAAAAGTCACCACGAATGAAATGCCGGCCAGATCGGCGCCCTCGAAATGCCCCTCGCGAATCTGGATCAAACGGTTACCATCGCAGCGCAGTTCCGTGGGCCGTCCAAAATTGCACGGGCAGGGAATCTCGCAGCTGCAGCATTCGGCGACATCGGCCACCATGCGATAGCGCTCCTCTGCCGCCAGCGTGAGAGGGCTGATGCCTGACAGGGCGGGCACTGCCACCAGGCCCCGGACCAATTTCCCGGTAAATTCTCGTCGTTTCATGTCGGTCTCCTTTTTTTGTGTTCTTGTGTTCTTGTGTTCTTGTGTTCTTGTGTTCTTGTGTTCTTGTGTTCTTGTGTCAGGCCTGCACCCAATAATTCTGCATCATGCCCAGGTCTTCGTGTTCCAGGATATGGCAATGGTAGAGATAAAGGCCGGCGTGATTTTCAAACTTCATCAGCACCTGCACGCGCTCTCCCGGCAGCACCACGACCACATCCTTGAGACCGTAATCGGTAAACCCCGCACTGAGCGTGCGGTGCACGGCATCGCTCTCACCAGCACGGGTGCGGGAGAGCACCCGGAACTGCACATTGTGGACATGCATCGGATGCGCCATCTGCATCATGCCCCCCATGCCCATGCCCATTCCCATGCCCATGCCCATCGCGGCATCGTTGGCGAACTCCCATACCTCGGTGCTGCCCAGCGCGACGCGGCTGTCATCGGCCACATCCTGCATGCCCGCAAAGGTGCGGTTATTGAGCAGAAAACTGCCCATGCGCATGGAAATCTGCACGGTGCGCGGGGACTGCGTATTGCGCGCGTCCTGCAGTGACAGGGCGGGGAAACGGCTCAAGTTGCCGGGTGCCGGTGTGGCCGTCGCAGCGGCCGCCGTCATGCGGAAGGTGGCAATGGGACGCGACCCGTCCTGCAGCGGCGCCCCGCTCTGGTCCGCTGTGAAATTTTGCAGTGAGGGCGTGTAGGAATCCGCCAGCAAACTGAGCGTGGCATCGGAGGCCAGCAGGGAAAAATCAACCCATACCTCGACACGCTCCGCCACCCCGAGCGTGAGAGTGTCCTGCTCTCGCGCGTCCTCGAGCAATCCGCCATCGGTCCCGATCACGGTGAAGGGACGGCCGTCGCTCCAGCGCAGGTGGTACAAGGTGGCATTCGACCCGTTAAACAAACGCAGCCGGTGCCCGGTGCGCGCAACATCCGTGGTAAACCCGGCACGCCCGTTGACCAGCACCGTTTCGCCACTGAATCCCATCATCCAGTTGTGGCGCATGGTGCCAATGTAGACGAGCTGATTGTCGGCATCGAAACTGCGGTCCTGAATGACCAGCGGAATATCCTGCTCCCCGGCGGGCAAGCCGGCCTGCGCTTCCTCCTCATCTTCGACGATCAGCAGACCCGCCAGCCCCTGATAGACCTGATAGGACGTGCGCTCGTGGGGGTGCGGGTGAAACCAGTAGGTGCCCGCCCGGGTGGTGATGTCGAATTCGTATACGGTGGTTTGCCCGGGATCGATGGCGTACATGGGATGGCCGTCCATGCGCTGGGGAATGTTCAGCCCATGCCAATGCACGATGCTGGCCTCCGGCAACTGGTTCTCGAAGATCACGCGCAGCTTCTGCCCCCGGCGCAGACGTAGCACGGGAATATGCGAGGAACCGATCAAGGCGTCGAGCACGCCCGGATCGCCGCGTAGCACCTGTGCGGCGTAATGCCACAACTGGGTCTGCGCGCCTTCGCGCAGGGAAACGTTGGCGCGCTGGGCCGTCAGCCGGATTTCGACATCCGGTGAAAACCCGGGGTCCGCCTGTGCAGGCGCGATGCGTGGCATCTGGGCGAACGCACGAATCGGGGCCCCCAGGCACACGCCTCCGGCAGAAAGATGTTTGAGAAAGTCGCGTCGCTGCATGGGCGGAATCCCTGTCGATGGGTGGATCTACAGAGAGGGAGTTAAGCATTCCCGACGCGGTGGAACAAGCCTCAACGTGGCCCCAGCACCCCCTATCGGACAGGGGAAAAGGCATCCGTTGACGCAGATCAAGCGAACGCGCTGCCAGTCACCGATGGTGGTCACCGGCAGCGGTGAGGGTCAGTTGACAGCGAGCACGTCGCAATCGAGTTTGTCGAGGATTTTCTGGGCGGTGGTGCCCACCAGAACGCCTTGCGCCCCACTACGCTTGGACACGCCCAACACGACGGCATCGGCCTTCAGGGCAAAGGCTTTTTCCGGGATCACACGCTTGGCATCGCCACGCACGATATGGAAATTGGCCCGGGGGACTTCGAAGGCATGCGCCAGTGTGGCCTCATCGTCGTCGGGATGGGGCTCCTCTCCGGCAATCAGATGGCTGAAATCGGGCTTGCGGGAGGTGGCGGCAATCACGTGCAGGGGCAGGCCGGTAAATTCGGCCATCTGCTGGGCGTGCTTGATGACGGCGTTGTTCAGACCGATGTGGCCCTCATCCTTGGATTCGATGTCCAGCGCCGCGAGGATCACCTTGCCACTGAAACTCTTGCGCTCACGCACCAGCAACACGGGCGAGGGGCTGTGGCGCATGATGGTGAAATCGGACGTGCTGTGCAGCAAACGCTGCAGCTTGCCATGCCGGAACGTGGACTTGATGACCAGATCGGCATCGGCCCGCAACGCGGCGCGGCTGACCGCTGCATACCAGTCGGCCGTCCAGTAGCAATCCTGCTGCATCTTCAGCCCTTTGGCCTTGTAGGGCGCTGCCATGTCGGCAACTTTTGCCTTTCAGACTTTGAGTTCTGCGAGCTTGCCGGACTTGCGAGACGCTGCGTCTCCCATCGCTTCAACAGACTTGTGAATTGCCGAGAAGGCAGTGACGCGCCCCTTGCTTTTCTGGGCAATGGCGGTGGCACGTTCGAGGGCCGGTTGATCATCCCGCGTGGGATCGATGACGACAAACAGTTTCTTGTAGAGGCTCATAAAGGCGTGTCTCTCGGGTTGCTCGTGAAAGTCTGGGCAGAGGATAAACACTCTGCCTACGGGTGTCCACCACTCGCCGGACCCGCGAAAACTGCGCTTGATTTGGCGCAAAATCGGGTGTCGCGGCTTCCGCCGTGGCGCTGGTCAGCGCGCTTGTTCCGGCGGATAATGGCGGCCATCTAAGCGAACCTTAAGCTCGCTGTGCGACTATGTGACCCGAATGATCTCGGTTTCTTTTCACCCTGATCCGAACCACCCAACTGGAGAGTGAATAATGGTAGAACCCAACATCGCAGGAGGCCTGATCGGCGGCAGTCTGATCGGTATCTCCAGTCTGATGATGCTGTTATTGCTGGGGCGCATCACCGGCATCGCGGGCATCCTGACTGGCGTCATCACCTGGAACCGCAACGATGGGCTGCCGTGGCGCATTGCCTTCATCGCCGGGCTCGTCGTGGGGGCTGTGCTCTACATTGTCCTGACCGGACATCCGCTACCGCTGGAGATGCAGGCAAGCGGACCCCTTCTGATTGTCGCCGGTCTGCTCGTCGGTCTGGGCACGCGCCTGGGCTCCGGCTGCACGTCGGGGCACGGCGTGTGCGGCATCGCACGCCGCTCACCGCGTTCATTTGTTTCAACGGCCACCTTCATGCTCGTGGCGGTCATTACTGTGTATGTGACGAGGCACCTTTTAACATGAAAATGTCTCTTGCAGCCCTTTTTAGCGGCATTGTATTCGGCCTCGGACTCTCCATTTCCGAGATGATCAATCCCGCCCGTGTCATCGGCTTTCTCGATATCGCGGGGGAGTGGGACCTGACCCTGATGCTGGTCATGGGCAGCGCCCTGGCCTTCACCGTGATCGGTTTTCCGCTGATTACCCGCAAGGCACACCCCTTGCTGGCAGAGAAATTCATGCTGCCGACCAAAACCTCGCTCGACATGCCGCTGGTCGGCGGTGCCGTGCTTTTCGGTATTGGCTGGGGGCTGGCAGGTCTGTGTCCCGGCCCGGCGATTGCAGGCATGGCGTCTCTGGAACCGGGTGTCTTTCTTTTCGTGGCGGCCATGGTCGCAGGTCAGGCTATCGGCATAGCGGTCGAGAAAAAGATCGCCGCCTGATCGATAAGGCCCCAACAAAAAAGCCCGCCCCGACACCGCGTCGGAGCGGGCTTTTTGACATCCGCTCAGAAGGAATATTGCGCCTTGAGCCACGCAGTTCTGCCCGGTTCATTCACGCGGGCTGTCTGGTCAAAGCCGGGGATCGCAGTGCCCGCGCGGCTGATGTGCTCCGCATAGGCCTTGTCCAGCAGGTTGTCGATGCCGGCGGTCACCAGCAGACGTTCGCTGGGTTTCCAGCCCCCGTTGAACGAGAGAACCGTGGTGGCACCGGTGACCCCGATGTCCTGTCCCGCGATGTTGCCGCTGCCCACGTCCACCCGGTCCTGCTTCGCAATCGCCCGCCACAGCAGGCCAGCCGACCACACCGCATTGTCATACTGAAGATTCACGCGCGCTTCCAGCGGCGGCAGCTGCGGGAGTGTGCGCCCGTCGGTGTCATTGGCTCCCCGCACAGAGGCCAGAGTGAACTCGGTGCGCCAGTTTGTAGAAACACGGTATTGCGCATCGATCTCGAGCCCCCAGGAGCGGGCATCCACATTGCGGGCGATGCTCGCCAGCCGTGTGGCCATCACGCCGCCCATGCCCATGGCAGGCTTGTTCACGCCGGACTGGATCAGAATGAAATCCTCGATTTCGTTATAGAACGCCGAGACGCTGCCGCTGAGTTTCTCGCCCCGGTAAATCAGGCCCGTATCCAGTTGCGTCAGGTTCTCGGCGCGGGTGTTCATGGCGCTGACCGATGTGGCCGACTCCTTGCTCACCAGTTCCCAGTAATCGGGAAAGCGCTCGTTGTGTCCCACGCCCACGTAGAAGGTGGAATCGATGGCCGCGAGCCCGGTTTCGACGCGCACAAAGCCGCTGTGCAGAGTCTCGCGGCGCGTCTGTCCGGCCGTGGGATTCGGCGCACTCGTCATCATGCTGAGCGCCACGGTTTGTCGCGCATCCTTGACGCGCCAGTCATCCGCTCGTAGCCCCCCGATGACCCGGCTGTCCGCGCCGACGTTCCAGCCCAGTTCGGCAAAAATCCCGGTCTGGGAAAAGGCGGCGTCTTCCACGCGCGGCAGGTCCTGATAGCGGGTCCTGTTCTGATTCATCGTGCTGCGGTTGGTATGCGTGTTGTCCTGCGTATCAATGCCCACAACGAGGTCGGTGGTGGCACTGGGCACCAGGCTCACCATGATTTTGCCCCCCGTCGTGGTGCGGTCGGGGTTCATGGCAACCGGCGTCGCCATCATGCCCGTGGGGGTGCGCAGGCTGTAGTTGTCCATCACGTGGTCCACCCGGTTGGTATAGGCCTGCAGCTCCACTTTTTTGACCACTTCGCCAATATTGCTTTGGGTGAAACTGACCCCGAGATTTTCCCGCGCAAAACGGGAGCCATCGACACTGCGATCCGCATAGGCAGCCTCGCCATCGCTGCGGGCACCGCTCAGTTCAAGTCGGGTGTTGTCCGTGGGCGTCCACGCCAGGCTCAGCTGGGTATTCCAGCGCCGGTAGGCAGAGTGCACCGCGGTGCCATTGCCATCCTTGTAATTGTCCTGCTCCGCATTGGTGGCGGCACCTCGCAGGCTGAACTGGGGTGTGCTGACAGTGGCATCCAGCACCTCGTCATGGCGCCCGAAGCTGCCCGCCAGCAGGCTGGTGTGGACGGCGAGTTCGGATTGTTCGGGACGTTGCTGTTCACGCTCGAACAACACGACGCCCGCCGAGTTTCCCGGTCCGTGCTTCACGGACTGGGGCCCCTTGATGATCTCGATGCGATCAAAGGCCTCAGGGAAAATATAGGCCGTGGGCGGGTCCATGCGGTTTCCGCAGCCTCCCAGGATCGATTCACCGTCCACCAGCATGGACAGGCGTGATCCGGCCATGCCGCGAAAAACCGGATCCCCGTCGGCGCCCCCTTTGCGGATGACCGAGAAACCGGGAATGGTCTTGAGATAATCCGCCCCGTCGTGGGCCGGCACCGGCTGTCGCGGGGCCTTGGGGTTGGTGGACACATTCAGCGGAACATCGGTTTTCACGCCCGTGACGACCATCTCTTCCAGCAGGGCCGGAGCCTCGCTGGCGAGAAGGGTGGAAGACGCGGTGGCAGAGAGTATGGCGGCAACGAGTGCCTTGCGACGCAGGATCATGTGATTCCCCCCAATATTGAGTTACTTTCGGTAACAGTATTGAGGGAAGTGTCCGCCTGTCTCAATGTGGCATAGTGTCGCAGCGTCTCAGGGCGTCGCCCAGCGCCGGAGCAGATTGTGATAAACGCCGGTTTGCGCGATCAGCGCCTCATGGTTTCCGACCTCCGCGCGCAGCCGGTTGATTGCCATGTCCAGATCGAACAGCAGCGTGCGCTGGCCATCGTCCCGCACGAGCGATTGAATCCAGAAGAACGCACACAGCCGACTGCCGCGCGTGACTGCTGTCACGCGATGCAGGCTGGTCGAGGGATACAGAATCAGCGAGCCCGCCGCCAGCTTGACCTTGTGAGCCCCATAGGTGTCATCGATCAGCAGCTCCCCGCCCTCGTAGTCCTCCGGCTCCGACAAGAATAGCGTCGCGGAAAGATCGGTCCGCAATTGCCCCCCCTGGGGCAGCGCGCGGATGGCATTGTCCACATGGTTGCCAAAATGCTCCCCGTTTTCGTAGCGGTTGAACAAGGGCGGAAAGACCCGCTGAGGCAGCGCCGCCGACACAAACAAGGGCGTGCGCTGCAAGGCCTGCAGGATGAGCTGCCCGCACTGCTGGGCCGCAGGCGCGTCCTGCGGCAATTGCCGGTTGTGTTTGGCGAGCGCCGACTGATGCCCCGCGGTCAACTTGCCATCCACCCAGGGGGCTGCCAGCAATGTGTCCCGCATCTGCGCGACCTGTGCCTTGTCGAGCACGTCGTGTATTTCGAGCAACATGGCGCCTCCTAAAAGTTCAACGAGGCGCTGAGCAGCACCGAGCGGCCCAACCCGGGAATGAAATGCCCGCCGCCCACAAAGTCGATATAGCGCTCATCCGTGAGGTTCTGCACGTTCAGGCGCAAGCCCAGGTGTTCATTCACCTCCATGCTCGCCGTCGCTTCCATGACCCAGTAGGCCGGGGCGGAGCGCGTGTTGGCCACATTCGTGAAGCGCTCGTCCACGTATTGCCCGCCAAGACCAAGCTCGATGCGATCACTAAGGGTATAGCTGCTCCACAGGTTGAAGCTGTGACGCGGCGAATTGTCCAGTGACTTGCCAATCTGGCTCAGATCGAGACTGCGAGTAATCTCCGTTTCCAGATAGGTATAGCCTGCGAATGCACCGAAACGGTCGGTGAGCTGCCCGGCAAGCCCGAGCTCCACGCCCCGCACACGTTGCTCCCCCTTGAGCACCAGCACGTCGTTGGGATCCGTCGGGTCCTGCGTCCGTGCATTGGTTTTTTCAGTGTGGAAAACAGCGGCGCTGAACAGCATGCGGCGGTTCAGCACCTGCCACTTGGTGCCAAGTTCCAGCGTGCGGTTCTCCTCCGGATCGAGATCTTCGATGCCGGGATTACGACTGCCCGTGGCAATCGACAAGGCCTCGGCCGTCGGGTTGAACGAGGTGCCATAGCCGAGGTACACACTACCCTCCGGCACGGGCTTGTAAACCAGACCGGCACGGGTGCTCAGCATCTTGTCCGTCCGTTCCAGTTCGGGACTGCCATCCGGCGCAAAGTCGAGCGCAAATGCATCCCAGCGCGCCCCCAGATTGAGCTGCACCTTCGGCGTAATCGCGATGGAGTCCGACACGTAGACGGCATAGGACGTCGAATCCGAGGTGCTGGCCGTGCCCGTGCGCGCATAGGCCTCCCGATAGGCATCGCCCGGCGTGGGGCGGTACAGATCCGTGGGCGGCGAATCGCTGCCGGTGACAACCTGCGTGTAGCGGGTCTGGTCTTCCACCGTCACCTCTGCCCCCAGCAACAGGCGGTGCTCAAAATGCTCTCCGGGATTCAATGTCAGGGCCAGGTTGCTCTGATTGCTGAGAATGCCATCGGTCTGGTCACGTTCCTTTTCGTCACTGCGGCGAATGTCCGTGCTGGCATCGCTGAGAAACCGGGGCGCGGTAATCAACGAGTCACGGCGGGTCTCTCCCCAACGGCTGATATTCTGGAACTGCACAGCGTCGCTGAAGCGGTGATCCACCTGCACGGTGGCCAGGGACGTGGCGATCTCCTCGAAGTCCCGCGCACGCAAGCCATACCAGTTGCTGTAGGACACGGGCGGCGCGCTGTCAGCGTAATCCTCCAGGGGCACATTGCTGGCGGGCACCCAGGGAATCCCGTAATCGGGGACATTGTCCTGTTCCATGCGGAACAGGCTCAGGCTGATCGTTGTGTCCGTCTCGAGCCCAAAGCTGATGGTTGGGGCAATGCCCCAGCGGTGATTGGCCACCTCATCGCGCCCGGCGATGTCCTGATCGTGAACCAACATGGCCAGCCGGAAGGCTGCATCGTCCACGCCCGCCAGCGCACGGTTCACGTCCAGTGTCACGCGGGTATAGTCATCCGACCCCTTCGCCACCGAAGTCAGCGTGAGGTCCTCCAGACGGGCGCGCTTGCTGACGAGATTGATCGAGCCGCCGGTTGACCCGCGTCCGGAGTAATCCGAGGATGGCCCTTTCACCACCTCGACCTGTTCAAGATTGAAGGGGTCACGCGTGTAGCCGCCAAAGTCGCGCACATTGTCCACGAAGATATCGGTGCGGGCGCTATAGCCCCGAATGCTGAGCTGGTCTCCCGCGGGCGTTCCCCCCTCCCCTGCCTGCATGCTGATGCCAGAGACATTGCGCAGCACATCGCGCAGGGTGCTCGCTGCACGCTCGGTGATGAGATTCTCGGGCACAACGGTCACCGTCTGTGCCGTGTCCAAAAGGGAGCGCCGAAACTTCATCGAGGCTGCCTGCGAGCCAAGCTGTTCACCCACTACCTGAATCACTGGAGCGTCGGCGATGGCTTCGGTCTCCTGCTGGGCCTGCACGGTGGGCATGGCAAGGCTGGTCCCGATAGCAAGGCTCAGGGCACTGGCGCGAAAATGGGGTCTGGCAGTCCGGGGGGCCAGACGAGCGGAGGGGGAAAGAACAAGAGGCGTGTGGCGTGTCATGGCAAGAATCCTGTGAGAAGAAGCAAAAACAAATCGCGAACGATCTAAACGAGAAGCATTATCATTTAGATCGTACGCAAATGCAAACAATTCTCATTTGAGATTTGTAAAGCTCGCGTCCTCGTGCCGGAACGCTTGCCCGTCCGGGTCTTGAGGTCTTCTGCTTTTGAGAGGAAGAGGGGATGCGAGACTAGAACACAAGCCTGACACGGGTGCCGCGGCCTGGCTCGCTTTCGAGGCTGATCTGCCAGTGGAAACGGTCGCAGATGCGGCGCACCAGGTTCAGGCCCAGACCGGTGCCGCCCGCCTTGGTGCTGTAGGTACGGTCAAACACCTGGCTGAGCTTGTCGGCGGGAATGCCCTCGCCGGTGTCCTCCACCGACAGGCTGTCACGCTGGATGCGCAGTGTCACACGGCCCTGATGGGTGTGCTCGATGGCATTGCGCAGCAGATTGCTGACAGTGATCTGCAGCAGGCTGCTAGGCACCGCCAACTGCGGGGAGGCCGTGATCTGCGTCTGAACCTCTATGCCATGCGCCTTGATCGCCGCGGCATTGTCTTCCAGCAGGCGCTCCACAATGACGGTGAGGTCGGCGGGGCCACTCTGATCAATCTGGTTGGCATCCTCGCGTGACATGTAGAGCGTCGCCTCGATAAACGCCAGCATCTCGCTACAGGCGCGGCGAATACGCTCGATGGCGCGCTGGGAGGACGCCGACTGGGGATTGCTGTCCAGCACATCGAGAGCGCCCATCATGACGGAAAGGGGTGTCCGCAGCTCATGGCTGGCCGCAGCGGTGAACGAGCGTTCCCGTTCGACAAACTGGTCAAGCCGCTCGAGGTATTTGTCGAAGGCGGCGGCAATCTGGCCAATCTCGGTGCCCTGATAATCCTGCGCAATGCGCAGGCTGCGCTCGCCGGGCTGGATCTCGGTCAGGCGACGGGAAAGTTGTCGCACCGGGGCCAGGATGGCGCGGGTGGCGCTGATCCCCATGAGCAAGGAGACGACCAGCACCAGCACCAGCCCGTAGACCAGCATGCGCAGCACACTGTGTTCCTGGCTTTCCCATTCGGTGACATCGTAGGTCAGGTAGGCGGGCGTTCCGCGCCATTGCCCGACTTCGATCTGATAGATGAAATCCCCGACGGTGACGCTGTGGTGGGAGCCGGGGGCTAACGCCAGCAGAGCGCTCGGCAGCGCACTGATGCGGTCCCCGAAATAAAACTGCCAGCCCGCAAACAGATGGCTGTCCATGTAGGTGCCGGCATCGAGCTGGGCCACCAGCTCATTGAACTGACGCGCCACCATGTTGCCGAATATCACCGCCTCAAGCTGAGCCTTGATGATCAGCACGCCGCCCGCAAACAGAAAGCTGGTGACGGTGACAATCAGAACCAGCGCAAGCAGAACGCGGAATCGCAGGCTGCCGGTAGGAAGGGTCATGGCGTGGCTCCCTGGTCGGCCAGGCGATAGCCTGCCCCGTGAACGGTGTGAATGAGTTTGGTCGCAAAGGGTTTGTCCACCACATTGCGCAGGTGATAGATGTGCGTGCGCAGCACATCGTTGTCAGGCAGCTCATCGCCCCAGATCAGCGTTTCCAGCTCCTCCCGCGTGACCACCCTGTGCGCATTGAGCAGCAGCGCCTCGAGCAGGGTGCGCTGGATGGGGTTGAGCTCCAGGGGCTTGCCCGCGCGGCTGGCGAGCAGTGTCTCCGGGTCATACTCGAGATCGGCCACGCTGAGCAGGCGCCCCTGCGCCTGTGGCGTACTGCGCTTGACCAGGGCCTGCAGCCTGACCTCCAGCTCCTTGACCGAAAACGGCTTCACCAGATAGTCGTCGGCGCCAGCCTGAAAGCCTTCCAGCTTGTCCTCCAGCTGATCGCGGGCGGTCAGCATCAACACCGGCGTTGGCACCCGTGCCTCGTTGCGCAGGCGGCGACACAGGCTGATACCGTCAAGCCCGGGTAGCATCAGGTCCAGCACGATCACGTCGTATCGCTCGCTCACGGCCAACTGCAAGCCCAGCGGCCCTGTCGCTGCAAAATCCAGCACATGGCCCTTGGGCTCCAGATAGTCGGCAATATTGGCGGCGATGTCGCGGTTGTCTTCGATCACGAGCACTTTCACTCGGAATGTCCTCATCTTCACTGGGGTGTGCGCGAATGCCACGCACTCTCGCAGTTAGCCACGCGGCATGTCAAAAAAAAGTGAAATCCCCGCTTTGACATTTTTTCGACATCCCGAGGGATAGGATGGCTCCATCATCGGCCCATTGTGTTCAGGAACCCTGACTATGAAACGATTCCCCTTCCCTCTTGTGCTGGCGTCGCTGCTCAGCCTGCTCGCGGCGGGCAGCGCGCTGGCGCAGGATCCGGACCACGCCCCGCTGCAGCGCTCCGACAGCCTGTCCTTTGACACGCTGCTGGAGCAGGCCCTGCAACAGTCTCCCCAGTACCGCGAAATCGCCGCCCGCGAAGCCGAGGCCCAGAGCCATCAGGCCGTGGGCAACAGCTGGATCGCCGGGCGACCCAGCGTGCAGGTGGACTATCTGGACGATCGCAGCCTGAGCAATCTGGGGCAAACGGAGCTGACCTGGGGCGTGTCACTGCCCCTGTGGCGCCCCGGGGAAAAGCAGGCCATGAAATCCCTCGGTCAGCAGTACAGCACGCAGAGCAGTGCCTGGCAGCAGGCCTTCCGGCTGCAGACCGCGGGTGCGCTGCGCAGCGCACTGGCGGATCTGCAGGAAGCCGACGCCATGCTGCAACAGGCCCGGCAGGCCACGGTCGATGCCCAGGACTTGCTGCGCATCACCGAGGCGCTGTTTGCGGCCGGTGAACTGGCCCAGCAGGACGTGGTGCAGGCACGCGCATTGCTGCTGGCACAGCAGCGCCAGACGCTGGACGCCGATGCCGCACGCGTCGATGCCGAGCGCAATTACACCGTGCTGACCGGCCTGCAGATCGCCCCGGCAACTCCCCACCGCGAGACGCAAACGCCTTCCGAGGAAATCGCCGCCACGCACCCTGCCCTGCAGCTCTTGCAAAGCGATATCGACCTGCAGGACGGCAATATCCTGAAGGCCGAGAACACGGCTAAGGGCAGCCCCAGCCTGACGCTGGGCTCCCGCCGCCAGAAGGACGGCCCCG
Source organism: uncultured Klebsiella sp. (assembly GCA_964538025.1). Lineage (GTDB taxonomy): Bacteria > Pseudomonadota > Gammaproteobacteria > Pseudomonadales > Pseudohongiellaceae > UBA5078. Next base: position 276,467 of record CAZICZ010000001.1, read on the forward strand.
GGGCGGGCTACAGCAACGCCCTTGCGCTCTCCGTCAACATCCCCCTAGGCGGCAAGACCTTTGTCAGTGCCGCGGCCAGCAATGCCCGGCGCGCCAAGGTGGAGGCCGAGGTGGCCTACTACACCGTCCTGCGCGACCTTGGCAGCCAGCTGCACGAGGTCGAACAGTCCCTCTTCACGCTGGGAGAGTCGCTGCCCCTGATGGAGGAGCAGGCAAGCCTGGCCCGCCAGCAATGGGAGATGGCGCGCACCGCGTTTGAAGTGGGTGAGACGGACATGAGCCGGGTCATCATCGCCCTGCAACTGTCCCGCGACACCGCCAAGGAATACGAAGCGCTGACCCTGCGTCAGCAACGCCTGATTACCGAATACAACCAGATCATTGGAGTGTTGCCATGAAAAAGATGCTTCCCCACGTCTTCAGCCTTGCCCTGCTGTGGGCCCCGACGCACGCCCTGCAGGCGCAGGAAATGCTCACGATCAGCCCGGAGGACATCAGCCGCATGGGCATCATTTTTTCTCCCACGGTGAGAACTGACGCCAGCGCCGGGGCGCGTTTCCCAGCCACGGTAATCAACTCACCCGAGGCGGTGGCGACGCTCTCGGCGACCTACAGCGGCCGCATCACACAATGGCACCAGATTGCAGGAGACTCTGTGGAAGCGGGCGCCCTGCTGGCCACCCTTGCGAGCCAGGACATTCTTCCGGTGCAGACCGCATGGACGGAGGCGGTCGCCGCGCTGGAAATTGCCAGCTTCCAACTGGAAAAGGACCAGACCCTGTTCAATCAGGGCGTCATCGCGCAGCAGCGCTTGACGCAAACGCGCGCCCTGCAACGCCAGGCCGCCTTCACCGAGAGCAGTGCCCGCGCCCTGCTCGCCCAGGCGGGCTTCACCGAGGCCCGCTTGAACCAACTGCGCGAGCGTGGCACCGGGCTGGGCCAGGTGTTCCTGCTGGCGCCCGCGAACGCGGTGCTGACGCAGCGACTGGCCACGACCGGCGAGTTCGTGGAAGCCGGCATGCCGCTGGCAACGCTGAACTCGGGCAGCCGGTGGGTGAGCGTCCACATTCCCTCCCGCATGGCGGCCGATGTTGCCATCGGGCAGACCCTGAGCGTCGCGGGCAGCGGCGAAACGCTGACGCTGCGGCAGATGGATTTCGTGGTCGACAGCAGCAACCAGACCGTTGAGCTGATGGCCGAATTCGACCGCGACGCGGCCGTGATGACCGGTCAGATTCTCTCCGTTGCCTTGCCGCCTCTTGCCCAGGGCGTGTTGATTCCCGACCGTGCCGTGGTGCACTCGGGTGCCGACACCACGGTCTTTGTGCGCACAGCGTCCGGGGTGGAGGCCCGCACTCTTGCCCTGCGCCCCATCGGCGCCAACTATCTGGCGGTGAGCGGCATCCGCGAGGGCGAGGAAATCGCCATTCAGGGCACTGCGGTTCTCAAGGGCATTCAGCTCGGCCTGGGAGGTGAATGATGCTTGGCTCCCTGGTGCAATCCTCGCTCAGCCAACGCCTGCTGGTGATCCTGCTGGCGCTGCTGCTGACCGGTTTCGGTGTCCGCGCGCTGCTCAATATTCCGATTGATGCGTTTCCGGACATCTCGCCGACGCAGGTCAAGATCATCATCAAGGCGCCCGGCATGACGCCGGAGGAAGTGGAGTCGCTGATCACCCAGCCCGTGGAAGTCGAACTGCTCGGCATTCCCTTCCAGTCGATGCTGCGCTCGATCTCCAAATACGCGCTCTCCTCCATCACGCTGGATTTTGAGGACGGCACCGACATCTACTGGGCACGCCAGCAGGTGACCGAACGCCTGAACAATGCCTGGGCGAACCTGCCCGGCGGCATCAGCGGGGGCCTGGCGCCCATGAGCACGCCGCTGGGGGACATGTTCATGTTCACCATCGACAACGACACCATGACGCTGGAAGAGAAGCGCTTCCTGCTGGACTGGACGATCCGTCCCGCCCTGCGCACCGTGCCGGGGGTCGCCGACGTGAACTCCCTGGGCGGTTTCGTCAGAACCTACGAGGTACAACCCCAGCGCGAGGCGATGACGGCGCTGAATGTCAGCACGCTCGACATCCTGGCGGCGCTGGAAGCCAACAACAAGAACGACGGTGCCGGCCGCATCGACCAGGGTGAGGAAGTGATCCTGGTGCGGGTCACTGGCGCGATCGGGTCGCTCAGCGATATCGGCAATACGCTCGTTGAGAACGCAGAGGGGGAGAAAATCCTGCTCTCTGAGGTGGCCAATGTCACCTTCGGCTCTCTGGAGCGCTACGGAGCCGTGACCAGTGACGGGGGCTCCGAGGCGGTGCAGGGTCTGGTCATCGGCCTGCGCGGCGCCAACTCCCGCGAGGTCGTGCAGGGCGTCAAGGCCCAGATGGAAGAGCTGAAAACCACCCTGCCACAAGGGACCGAGCTCAAGGTGTTCTATGACCGCACCGTGCTGATCGAAAGCGCTGTGGGCACCGTGTCGCAGGCGCTGATTGAGGCCGTGGTGCTGGTGATCGTGCTGCTGGGACTCTTTCTTGGCAATGTTCGCGCGGCGCTGACGGTAGCAGTGATTCTGCCGCTTTCCGCCCTCTTCACCTTCCTGATGATGAGCCTGCTGGACATGTCGGCCAACCTGATGAGCCTCGGCGGTCTCGTCATCGCCATCGGCATGTTGGTGGACTCCTCCATCGTGATCGTGGAGAACATCGTGTCCTCGCTCGCCCATCAGAAGGCCGGGGGCAAGCGCCTGCCCACCCTGCATATTGTCTACCGGGCCGTCCGCGATGTGGCGCTGCCGGTAACCTCGGGCATCATCATCATCGTCATCGTGTTCCTGCCCCTGCTGACGCTGGAGGGTCTGGAGGGCAAACTCTTCGGCCCGGTCACCATGACCATCGTGTTCGCCCTGCTGGGCTCACTGGCACTGTCGCTGACATTGATTCCCGTCGTGGCCTCCTTTCTGGTGCGTGCCGACGCGCACGTCGAGCCCTGGCTGCCGCGCATGCTGACGGCGCTCTACACCCCCCTGCTGGCGCGTGCCCTGCGGCGCCCGGCCGGCCTGCTGACCGGTGCCGCGCTGCTGCTCGGCGCGGCGGTCGTGGTGTTCCCGCTGGTGGGCAAGACCTTCATGCCCACCATGGACGAGGGCGACATCCTGATTCAGCTGGAAACCATCCCCTCCATCGGTCTGGAAGGCAACCGCCGCATCGTGCAACAGGTCGAGCGCGCGTTGCTGGAGGAAGTCCCGGAAATTGCCCGCATCGTCTCGCGCATCGGCTCAGATGAAATGGGCATGGACCCGATGGGGCTGAACGAAACGGACATGTTCCTGCAACTGCTGCCACCGGAGCAGTGGCGCGTCGCCACCAAGCCGGAGCTCGAGGAACACCTGCGCGAGGTCATGGACCGCTTCGTGGGGCTGAACTATGGCTTTACCCAGCCGATCGACATGCGGGTGTCTGAAATGCTCACTGGCTCACGCGGGGATGTGGCAATCAAGCTGTTCGGCACCGACCTGAACAATCTCAATCACTATGCGCAGGAAATCGCCCGCGTGATTGAAACGATTCCCGGCGCCATCGACACCATTGCGACGATCAACGAGGGCGCGCAATACCTGCAGGTGAACGTGGACCGCGTGCTGGCCGGTCGCCTGGGCCTGAACGCGGACGACCTGCAGACACGTCTGCGGGCCGAGATCGAGGGTCTGGCCGTGGGCACGGTGATCGAAGGCACTGCCCGTGTGCCCCTGATGCTGCGCTATGAGGGCATCGAGGGCGACGGGCTGGAGCAACTGAGCAACAGCTTCATCGACCTGCCCAACGGGGACCTGATACCGCTGGCGAACGTCGCCTCGATTGCGCGCGTGGAAGGACCGATCACGATCTCTCGCGAATCCGGCCAACGCTTCTCCGTGGTGCGCACGGATGTGGACGGACGTGACCTGGTGGGATTTGTGGCAGAAGCACAGGCGGCCATTGCGCAGCAGGTGGATCTGCCGGAGGGGTATCGTCTGGAGTGGGGAGGTGAGTTCGAGAACCAGCAGCGTGCCGCGGCGCGTCTGACACTCGTTGTGCCGCTGGCCCTGTCGCTGATCGCCCTGCTGCTGTTCCTGACCTTCCATTCCATCAAGCAGACGCTAATCGTGCTTTCCAACATTCCCTTTGCGCTGACGGGCGGACTGATTGCGCTGTGGGTGACGGGAGAATTCCTGTCGGTGCCCGCCTCTGTGGGGTTTATCGCTCTGCTGGGCATCGCGGTGCTCAACGGCGTGGTGATGATGACCTACTTCAATCAGCTGCTGGCCAAGGGCATGGAGATTATCGACGTGGTCACCGAGGGCGCTCTGCGCCGTCTGCGCCCGGTGATGATGACGGCCACCATTTGCGCCTTCGGCCTGGTGCCCTTGCTGCTGGCAACGGGGCCTGGGTCCGAGATTCAGCGGCCGCTGGCAATCGTGGTGATCGGGGGCCTGATCAGCTCCACCCTGCTGACCCTGTTCCTGTTGCCGATCATCTACAAAACCTTTCACCGCACCCTGAAGGAGGGCGAGGCATGAGCTCCCATCAACATCCCCACGGGGCGCTGACGCTGTTGGTGCTGACGTTGTCACCGGCACTGGAGGAAGATCTGATCGATTGTTTGCTGGGCCTTGAGGGCGTGGATAGTTTCACGTCACAGGAGGTCTATGGCCATGGTGAGCACGGTGTGCTGAGCGTGGCTGAGCAGGTGTCGGGACGGCGCAAGCGCCTGCAGGTGAGCGTGTTGCTACCGCCGGCACTGATCGACACGGTGTTGGCCGCCCTGCTGGAGGAAGTGGGCAAGGACATCGACTACCGCGAACAGCCTCTGGGCCGCGTTGGCCACCTGGGCTGATCAGTCGGCGTCTCCTGCGACGCTTGCCGCTGGCGCGCAACAATCACCGCCAGCAGCATAAGGGAACGATCAGGCCTGAATGTCGACGAGAGTTTCGGAGGGCGTGATGCGATCGCCCTTCTTGACGAATATCTTCGCCACTGTTCCGCCGACCGGGGCCTTGATTTCGGTTTCCATTTTCATGGCCTCGATCACCAGCACCGGGTCTCCGGCGTTGACGCTCTGTCCTTCCGCGACGAGCACTTCCACCACATTGCCCGGCATGGTTGCCGTCACATGGCCCGGACCGGTCGCGCGTGGACGTCGGCCGGGCTTGGTCTCGGTCGCTGTCTCGGCGGACGCCGCGGATTCGATCGTGATCTCTTCCGGTTCACCATCGACGGTCATGTAGAAGCGGCGCTCGTTGTCCGCGGACGGGCTCACGCCCGTGACATGGATGTCATAGGTCTCGCCATGCACCGTGATCTTGAATTCGTGCGCCACCGGGGCGGTCGTCGCACTGGCCACGGGAGGTAGCAGGACCTCAGGCTTCAGCGTGCCCTTGTTGCGGTTCTGCAGGAAGCTGGCGCCGACATCGGGAAACATGGCATAGGTCAGCACGTCTTCCTCGCTTCGCGCGTCGTCGCCAATCTTGGCCCGCAGCGCGTCCAGCTCGGGTGGCAGCAAGTCTGCCGGACGGCAGTCCACCACCTCTTCCTTGCCAATCGCCCGCTTGCGCAGCGCTTCATCCACATCGGCAGGCGCCGCGCCATAATGGCCCTGCAGGTAGCGCTTCACTTCGTTGGTGATTGTCTCGTAGCGCTTGCCGGAGAGCACGTTCAACACGGCCTGTGTGCCCACGATCTGGGAACTGGGCGTGACCAGCGGCGGAAAGCCGAGGTCTTCGCGCACGCGCGGAATCTCGGCAAACACTTCCTGAATGCGGTCCAGTGCGCCCTGCTCCTTGAGCTGATTGGCGAGGTTGGACATCATGCCGCCCGGCACCTGGCTGAGCAGGACCTGCGTATCCACGCCGTTGTATTCGCTCTCGAACTGATGGTACTTGCGCCGCACGTCGCGGAAATGGGAGGCGATCTTTTCGAGCACCTGGGCATCGAGGCCCGTCTTGTAGCCCGCCGCTTCCAGCACGGCCTTCATGGTTTCTGTAGGCGGGTGGCTGGTGCCCCCGGCGAATGCAGAAATGGCGGTGTCCAGATGATCGATGCCCGCCTCCACCGCCTTGAGCTGGCTCATGGATGCCATGCCGGAGGTGTAATGGGAATGCAGGAACAGGGGCAGGTCGATCTCTTTCTTCAGGGCGCTTACCAGCTGGAAGGTGATCTCCGGCGTCAGCAGGCCGGCCATATCCTTGATGGCGATGCTGTGACACCCCATCTTGGCCATCTGCTTTGCCTGCTTCACGAAACCCTTCACCGTGTGCACGGGGCTGGCGGTATAGCACAGCGTGCCCTGCGCATGCTTGCCGGCATTGACGGTGGCTGCAATCGCGGTTTTCACATTGCGCACGTCGTTGAGCGCGTCGAAAATGCGGAACACGTCGATGCCATTCTCCGCAGCCTTGGCCACAAAGGCCTCGACCACATCGTCCGGATAGTGGCGATACCCGAGCAGGTTCTGACCGCGCAGCAACATCTGCAACCGGCTGTTAGGCAGGGCCTGACGCAAGGTGCGCAGGCGCTCCCAGGGGTCTTCCTTGAGGAAGCGCACGCAGGCATCGAAGGTCGCACCACCCCAGACTTCCAGCGACCAGTAGCCCGCCTTGTCCAGTGCCGCGCAAATCGGCAGCATATCCTCGATGCGCATACGCGTGGCGATCAGCGATTGATTGCCGTCACGCAACACGAGTTCGGTGATGTGAATCTTTTTGCTCATGTCCCCTGCTCTCCACCTGGCGGCATCCTGATCGCCGCGTCCTGATGTTCAATGAATTGGCGCGCGCCTTCACATGCCAGATTGCGCAGCGATGGCCGCCGCAATGGCCGCCGCCAGAAATTCCGGACGGCGCTTGCTGGAATAGCGCGTCAATTCCGGATGAGCTTCCACGAAGCCCGTGTTGAAATCCCCCGACTGAAACTCGGGGTGTTGCAGAATTTCCTTGTAGTACTGCCGCGTGGTCTGAATTCCGTAAATCTGCATGTCATCCAGCGCGCGCAGGGAGCGCTGCAGCAGCTCCTCCCAGTTGCGGGCCCAGACCACCAGCTTGGCGCACATGGAATCGTAATGCGGCGGAATCGTGTAGCCGGTGTAGATGGCAGCGTCCGTGCGCACGCCCGGACCGCCGGGAGAATAATAGCGGCTGATGCGCCCGAAACTGGGCAGAAAACCATTCTTCGGGTCTTCCGCGTTGATGCGGAACTGTGCCGCAAATCCCGTGTAGGTAATCGTGTCCTGTGCGACAGACAGAGGCAGACCGGAGGCGATCCGGATCTGTTCACGCACGATGTCGATGCCAGTGATCTCCTCGGTGATGGTGTGCTCCACCTGCACCCGGGTGTTCATCTCCATGAAGTAGAAGCTGCCGTCGTGGTCGAGCAGAAACTCCACGGTGCCCGCATTTTCATAGCCTACTTCGCGCGCGACCTTGACGGCCAGCTCGCCAATATAGTGTCGCTGTTCATCATTGAGTTGCGGCGAAGGTGCCAGCTCAATCAGTTTCTGGTTGCGGCGCTGGATCGAGCAGTCGCGCTCGAACAAGTGCACGGTATTGCCAAAGGAATCGGCGAGCACCTGCACTTCGATGTGGCGCGGATTGACGATGCACTTTTCCAGGAAGACATCGGCGCGCCCGAACGCTTTGGTCGCTTCGGAAATCACGCGCTGGTAATTCTGTTGCAGCTCTTTGGCGTCGTTGCAGCGACGAATACCACGTCCACCGCCGCCGGAAGTGGCCTTGAGCATCACGGGGTAGCCGATCTGCTTGGCCACCTTCAGCGCCTCGCTTACATCGGCCAGATTGCCGTCGGTGCCGGGTGTCACGGGAACTCCCGCGCGCTCGGCACAGCGACGTGCTTCGGTCTTGTCGCCCATGGACTGGATAACTTCGGCAGAGGGTCCGATGAATTTGACGCCACGGCGCTCGCAAATCTGCGCCAGCTCCGCGTTCTCGGAGAGGAAGCCGTAGCCCGGGTGCAGGCCATCACACCCGGTCTCCACCGCCAGGTTTACGAGCTGGTGCGGGTTCAGATAGCCCTGCAAAGGGTCGGGCCCGACGGAGTAGGCTTCATCGGCTTTCTTCACGTGCAGCGAGTAACGGTCGGCTTCTGTGTATATGGCCACGGAACGCACGCCGAGTTCTCGGCAGGCGCGGGCAATCCGGACGGCGATCTCGCCGCGATTGGCAATAAGGACTTTTTTTAGCACTGAAGAGTTCTCTGGTGACCGGAATACTTTCGGAATTGGCGCCTGACGCGGGTTTCACCGAAACGCAGCTTCCACAAGGGGGCAGACGAAATTCAAACTACAGGGGTGGCACTTTACTGAGCTGCTCTGACAGCGTCAACTCCGAACGCCGTCTTTTGCGTGGCAGCTCCTGCGCAAACCCGCTGATTTTGTAAGGAAATTTGACCGGGCGTGGCGGCAGCGCCTGGCTATTGGCGATCGTACACCAGTGTCATTTTGACGGCGGCGCCGAAGGTGCCGGGTTTGAGTTCGAGCGCGACGCGCAGGCGTTGCCCCTCCTCTTCTACCGTATAGGATTCCAGCGTGAATCCGCCATCGCGCGGCCTTCCCTCGACCACCAGGGTGTCGCCTTCCCAGTCGCCAATGGCGAAATCCTGCTCGCCCTTGCTGTAGTGATCACTGGCGCCCACGGACTGCGTCCGGCCATCGGTATGGAACACGCGCTGATAGCCATCGTTGTAGCCGAACCAGCACTCCGGACCCTCAATGCTGATGCGCAGCTCGGTGTCATAGGAAAGACGGTCATACAGCTCCTGCTCTTCCGGCCCGCCGCGATAGCGCCCGCGCTCTTTCTTTTTGAACCAGCTGCGGGAGACCTTGCCGCCCGCCTTTTCAATCGCCGCTTCAACGGCCTCGTCCGGGTCATCACTGAGTGCCAGATTGAGTTGCCAATTGCCCTCCAGCGGATGCTCTCCCGCCTGCTGCGCATGCACGGCAAGGGCCGGGATGCTCAGCAACAGGGTCAGTAACAGGCGCGTCAGCACACGAGAAAGACGAGGCATGGGAAACTCCTCCACAGCGGACGGGCAATCCGGGCGCCCGTCGACAATGGCCTTACCTTAGCACGACCGGTGCCAGGCAAGGCAAGCCTAGCCTAGCCCGGCCGTATGCGGCGCCAGGCCATCCAGGACCCGGTGGCACACACCAGGGTGGTGCCCGTGAGGAACAGCAGCATGACAACATCCCACAGCGGGCGTGCCCGCAGCACGTCGAGAAAATCCCCGCTGTGCAGGCCGGTAAAGAACCAGCGATACGCGCGCGCGTCCCGGTCCATGACACGCAGCAACTCCCCGGTCTGTCCGCTGAGATAGAACAGCCTCCCGGCCTCATCCTCCACGCGCAGGACGGGAAACGACAGGGTCTCGCGCACGCTGTAGTAATACGCATCCTCTTGCTGCAAGAGCGTCGCGCGCCCCTGCAGGGCATCCGCCAGCAGGGCCAGTTCAGCCCCGCTGATCGGGGCGGGCGCAAGCTGCTGCGGGTCCAGTCGGGTGCGCTGGCCCTGCGCGTCCGTTCGCATCACCCACAGCTGGCCGGCCTGTTTGACCATGTCCAGGCTTACGGTGTCTGCCGGCAGTGGCAGTGTCCGAACCCGCGCCAGGACGGTGCGAATGTCGGACCAGTGCAGGGCGTCTCCCTGCAGCCGGGCGGGCGCATCCCCCGCTCCCTCTCCCTCGAGCAGTCCCCAGGGATTCATGGACACTGTGCCGCTGGCAACCCACAGCAGCGTCACAATGCCGAAAACCAGACCGCTCAGGTGATGCCACAGACCCAGCCCCCGGTAAGGGGAAACGCGCCCGCGGCGCCGCCGCTGAAACTGGCGCACGCCGATGATCAGGCCGGTCAGCGTGAGAAACCCGCCGAGCAGCGAGAGCCAGATGACCGTTTGCGACCAGGCCACCAGATGCTGGCGCAGCACGGTGGGATAAAACCAATGAGGCACGGCGCCGAGATAATTCCAGAGGCGTTCCCGCGCGCGGGTGACGAGCACGATCTCCCCGCTCTTGTCCGACACATACCACTGGGTCCCGGCTGCATCCTGCGCCGTGTACTTCCAGAGCGGGCGATGGGGGTGGTAGAGCGCCGTGATAGTCCACTGGTCCTGCTGGATTTTTTCGGGTCCGGTAAAGGCAGCCCCGTCCAGATAGCGCTGACTGAAGTCCTCGGCAATGCGCACCTGTGGCCCTAAGACCTGCGTGCTGTCGAACTCGACGCCACGCCGCAGATCGATGTTAAGGGCACGGGCCTGCGGCAGGCCGGCACGCAGCACGGGCGTGGCGGCATCCAGCATTTCGAGACTTGCATGGGTGAAGGGCACGGCGGCCATGCCGGGGTTGTCGGGCAGGGCACAGCAGGTGTCCAGCCGCAGGGGGGCCGCCAGGCCGGCGGCCGCGGCGGGAGACAGGCCGGGATAGGGGACATACAGAAGCACGAAGCCGCTGAGGCACCACACGGTCAGCACAATGCCCACGGCGATGCCCAGATAGCGGTGCAGCAGAAACAGTATGCGCATCATCGCTTATCCCCTGTGGCTCTCCGGTGCCTGCCGCCTTGTGACAGCGGATTTAAGCATGGCTCACAGGCGAAAGCGAACCTGCACATGCACCGTGCGCGGGGTGCCAATATTGCGGTACACGTAGCTGCCGCCCGTATCCCTAATCCCCACATCCACCCGCGTCGTGTACACCTTGTCGGTGAGGTTTTCGAACTTGAGCACCACCTGATGCGCGGCCTGTGGCCCGAATCGGACATACGCCGACAGGTCGGCCACGCTGTACTGGCCACGGGTCTGCCCGCGTCGGGCATTCACCTCCCCGACGTAATTCATGGACAGGCTGGCGCCCCAGGGACGCTGGGGATTGCTGTATTGCAGGGCGGCCTTGGCCTCGCTGCGGGGAATGCCCGTCAGCTGCGGCCCGCGTCCGTTGAACTGCGCCTGGGTCCGGGAAAAACTGGCTTGGAGCTGCCACGCCGGGCTGATCTGGTGCCCGGCGATCAGCTCCAGACCCTTGACCTCCACCGTGTCATCGCTGTTGGTGAACCCCTCGCCCTCCACCCCGTTGACGAACACCGGGACATAGGCGTCGATGTAGTCATCGATTGTGCGGGCATAGGCCACCAGCTCCAGCGAGCTTTGCGCCGTGTTCATACCGAGCCCGAGGTTGATATTGCGACTGCGCTCTGGCTTGAGTGAGGGATTGCCGATGGCGAAATAGCCCCCATCGGGCACGCCGTCGGTGTCCTCGTCATAGAGTTCATTGAGGAAGAGTGACTCCGCGTCGGGCAGGCGGAAGGAGCTGCCTGCCGTGCCACGCAGCGTGAAATACTCGCCCAGGGCCTGCTGCCCGCTCAGATTCCACACCGTGGAATCCTCACTGTGCGAGGCGTGATTGCGGCGCACGCCGAACGCGAACGCGCGGCGCGTCGAATAGGCCTCGCTGGTGCGCAACTGGGCAAAGGCCGCGGTGACCTTTTCCTTCTGGTCGGCGATGCGCCAGACATCGTCCTCGCCGGAGAAATTCTGTTGGTCCAGCCCCGCGAGTAGCTCGAAGGACGGGTTCAGGCGAGTTTGCAGCATGGCGTTGACGCCGTAATCCTCATACCCCCAGAAGGCATGGTCATCCCGCACCCGTATTCCGCCGGTCAGGGCACCGCTGGCATCCACGAGGTTATGGATGCGCGTGTAGCGTGTGTCCCAGTCGTGATAGTAGGCCTTTACATACACGTCAGAGCGCTCGCCCAGCGGGAGATCGACCTTCAAGGTCACGATGTCCTCTTCCCGCGCATTGACCGTCTTGCGGTTGGCATAGGGCGTCAGGTAGTCCAGCGTGTTGTCCGTGCGCTGATAGCTGAAGGACAGTCGACCGCGACCGGGCAGCGCCCACGCCGCCTTGCCGCCCAGCACCTGCACGTCATAGCCGCGGGTGGTGTCCGTCGCACTGGGCTGGATGTCCTCGCGACGATAGGGCCGGTAGCCCGTGGCGGTGTCGGACGAGCCATAAAGGACAAACTGGTGGGAGGCATTGCCCTGACGGACCATCGCATTCACGCTGCGCCCCTCATTGCTGTGCACCCCCACACCGACTTCCCCGTCGTGGCCCTGCTGCAGCGACTTGGTGACGACATTGATCACGCCACCGACAGACTGTGTGCCATAAAAAATGCCCTGCCCGCCCTTGAGCACCTCGACCCGCTCCACCATGTGACTGGGAAGGGTGTCCAGCGGGCTAGTGCCGTTGTAAAGACGGTTGGTGATCCGCACCCCGTCCACCAGCCAGAGGATTTCCTGATTGCGCGAGCCCTGAAGCGAGGCATCAACGTAATCAAAGACGCCGTTCTTGGGCGCAATCGACAGCCCCGGCACCCACATTTGCAGGGCCTGTGACACGTCCACGAACGCGCCCTGCGCCAGCGTCTCGCCCGTCAGGATTTCCAGGCGGTTGCCGTAGCGACTCAGGGTCAGGGGCAGGGTTTCCTCGAGTCCCTGTCCCGTCACAAGAATCTCCTCCACGGACGCTGCGGGCTGGGCAATCACCGCCACAGGACAGGCGCAGACAGCGCCCATGGCCCAGAGAAAGGGAGACACACGTTTCATCATTGGATCACTTCCGTTAATCGTTGGATCGCTGGACTTTGCGCAGGGCGCGTCGTATACACAAGCCGCACTGCGTTGCAAAATCGTTTCACTCACGTTAACGGTTCCCCGGAACCCTGAAAAATCAGCCATGAGCGACTCACCACAATCCGATCTGATGCCGCTGGAAGAGGTGTTCTCTGCACAGGACCTCGCCGCGCTGACGGCCCACATCAAGGCCAGCGGGGCGCTCGGCCGATCGCGGGTGTATGAGCAGTTGCTGGACTATCTGCTGGACTTCGCAGCCCATGGCCGCACGCCCAAGGAGGTGGACGTCGCCATCGATGTGCTGGGGCGGGATGCGCGTTTCGATGCCACGCGCGATTCCGTGGTACGCGTCTACATCCATCAACTGCGGCGCAAGCTGGCGCGCTACTACGCGGCGCATGCGCCAGAAGCCACGCACCGGCTGGTGATTCCCAAGGGGCAGTACGGCTTTATGGCGGCACCGGTGATGACAATGCCCGCGCCGGCCGCCTCGACACCCGCGCGTCGCGCCTGGGGAGTGCCCGTCCTGCTGGGCCTGTGCCTGGCAGCATTGATGGCCAATCTGCTGGCGCCTGCCCGCTGGCTGCCGTGGCAGACCCGCGCCGAGGTGCCGGACGCTGCGCGCCACCTGCCCTGGTCGCGCCTGCTCGATGATGAGGTGCCGATTCTGCTGGTGATGGGGGATTACTACATCTTTGGCGAGCTGAACGAACTGGGCAATGTCAGTCGCATGATCCGTGCCTTCGACATCAATTCCCCCCAGGACCTGAACGGGCTGCTGATGCGCAACCCACAGGAAAGCGCCCATTACCTGGACCTGGACCTCAATTACATGCCCGAGGGCAGCGCGCTGGCCATGGCGCGCATCGTGCCGCTTCTGGAGCAATCGGGCAAAACGGTGCACGTGAAAATGATGTCGCGCCTGTCCACCGACGACCTGAGGGATAACCACATCGTGTACATCGGTTATCTGTCGGCGCTCGACAAGCTGAGTTCGCTGGTGTTCACGGCATCAGGGCTGCGCATCGGGCGCACCTACGACGAACTGGTGAATCTCTCCACGGGGCAATTGTATTCCAGCGACGCCGGCATGCCCTCGGGCACGGACCCGTTCCGGGACTATGGCTTCTTTTCGACCTTTCCCTCCAGCAGCAGCACCGAGGTGGTCATTGTGGCGGGCACCCGCGATGCGGGCCTGATGCACACAGCGCAGGCCGTGGTCACCCCCCGCACCCTGCAAACGATTCAGGAGCGCCTGCCGGCGGCAGACACCGGCGCGTTTGAAACCCTGTTTGAAGTCTTCGGCTTTGACCGCCTCAACTTCGACGGCCATCTCATCTACAGCCAGGCGCTGGACCCTGACCGGCTCTGGGGCAATGAGTTCACCCGCCTGCAATAGTCTCAGCCCGCGTGCGGGCGACGCCGGCGCAGCGCCAGAAAATTGCTGCTCATCAAAAAACTCACCACCAGCACCACCAGTGCCATGCCGAACCACTGCGCGGCATACTGGAGATGGGTGCGGGTGTTGACGGTGACGGCAGGCCAGTGGCGGGCAAAGACTCCGGCCTGGTCGGGCGCGAGGCGCAGCACGTAAGGCAGCAGATCCCGCGCCATCAGCTCGGAAGCACGGGCGATGTCCAGCCGCCGGAAGCGCAGCGGCCAGTCCTCGCCCTCGGTCTGTGTCACCCCGGCCTGCACCGGAGGCACGTGAAGCTGTCCACGCAAGGTCTGCGGCCCTTCCACCGGCGGCACGTAGGGCATGCCATCGGCGCCTGGGCCGGGGGTCACCCAGCCGCGGCTCACCAGCAGCATCTCGCCGGTCTGCTCCAGCTGGAAGGGCGTGATCAGTTCAAAGCCTGGCGCTCCCTGAAAAAACTGGAAGGCGACGACAAACGACGCGTCGTTCCAGTAGCGTCCCTCCGCCTGCACGTTGAGGTTTTCCAGGGCATTCACATCCTCTTCACTCAGAGGCGCCTGACGGGGCGCAATCTCGCCGATCGCGCGGGCGGGCACCTCCTGCCGCCGCTGCATGTCCTGCTGCAATGCCCGTTTCTCGTCGGCGCGCCCGAGCTGCCAAAAGCCCAGATTGATCAGCAGCGCCACCGTCAGCGCCACACAGCAGGCAATGAGCCAGTGAATCCTGAGTTGGAGTTCCCCCAAACGAAGCGTGGTGTGCATGTGCGGACCCTGCGTTTATTGTGATTGTCAGGCGAGGATTCTAGGCCTAACGGGGCGCCAGTGCGACCCTCTCCCCATGGCCTCGCACGCGCGGGGTGACACCCAAATTTTGCGGAGTGCCCCGTCTCTTTTACGGACCGCTTGTGATAACGTAGCGCCAATTTTAAGACCCCCTATCGGGGCCTTCCCCCCGCAGGAAATCCAGCATGAAAATCGGTGTTTTATCCCGCAACAGCAAACTCTATTCCACCCGCAGGCTGGTGGAAGCCGCCAGAGCGCGCGGCCATGAGGTGCGGGTCGTCGATGTCCTCAAGTGCTACATGAACATCACCGCCAACAACCCCACCGTGTTCTACAAGGGCGCCGGGGACCCGGAGGCGCTGGAGTTTGATGCCGTGATTCCCCGTATCGGGGCCAGCGTGACCGGTTACGGATGCGCCGTGTTGCGACAGTTCGAGGTCTGTGGCACCTACTCCGTCAACGAGTCGATCGCGATCACCCGCTCGCGGGACAAACTGCGTGCGCATCAACTGCTGGCGCGTCGGGGCATCGGACAGCCCATCACCAGTTATGCCCACTCCGCGGATGCCACCAATGACCTCATCAACTCGGTTGGGGGCGCGCCACTGGTCGTCAAAATCATGGAGAGCACCCACGGCAACGGCGTGGTGCTGGCGGAAACCCGCAAAGCGGCCGAAGCGCTGATCAATGCCTTTCGCGGGCTGGAAGCTGACTTTCTGGTGCAGGAGTTCATCAAGGAATCGGGCGGCGCCGACATCCGCTGCTTCGTGATCGGTGACAAGGTCATTGCCGCCATGCAGCGCACCGCCGCAGCAGGGGAGTTTCGCTCCAATCTGCACCGGGGCGGCACTGCCACCGTCGTCAAGCTGCGCCCCGACGAGCGCAAACTGGCCGTGAAGGCGGCACAGGTCATGGGGCTGGATGTGGCAGGCGTCGACATCATTCGTTCAAATCACGGCCCGCTGGTGCTGGAGGTGAATTCCTCCCCCGGTCTGGAGGGCATCGAAGG
This sequence comes from uncultured Klebsiella sp., assembly GCA_964538025.1. Taxonomy (GTDB): domain Bacteria; phylum Pseudomonadota; class Gammaproteobacteria; order Pseudomonadales; family Pseudohongiellaceae; genus UBA5078. Next base: position 292,356 of record CAZICZ010000001.1, read on the forward strand.
CGCCACCGGGAAGGACGTGGCGGGCGCCATCATCGACTACATCGAGAAAGACTGCCTCAAAGGCCCCAACAAGATGAAGGGCGTGGGCTGATCACACCGACCGCTGTCACGCCTCTTTGCACGCGACCACCCTCTGCACAACGCTACTGCGCGTCCAGCACCGTCCAGTGAACGGTATCCGATACCTGCGTGCCATCGGACAAACCGAGGGTGATCTGCACGGTATGCGCGCCCGCCCCCAGCAAGGCATTCATCCCCGGGCACCGCAGACTGCTCCCCTGCTGAAGACTTTCGGAACGCAGACACGTCGCCAGCACTGCCGACACATCGGTTCGCTGCGCCGTGCCCTGATTGGGGCCCCACAGAAACGCGGTGCCGGAAATGACAGCCGCCGGGGTTTCCATAATCAGCACAAGATCAATGGCCTGGCGCGACGTGTAGGTGCCGCTGGGGGGCGACAGATGAAATCCCGGTGCGGCAGCGGCAACGGTCACCTCCTGAACCGGACCAGATGCGACACCGTTGATGCGGACAGAAACCTGATACACGCCCGGTCGCAGGGCGCCCACTGAAGTGCTGAAATCGAGCGGCACGACTACCGCAGGGCACAGGGCAACGGGGTTGCCGCGAATATCGGTTTCCAGAAGGATCTGCGTGTCCACGATCCGCACTTGGGTGTTGACCAGCTGGCAGCCATCGCCCTTGAGACCCTGCACACTCACGTCAATCATGCTGCGCTCGGTGGGGTGTGTCGGGGTCACGGTGAGTGACGTGACTTCCCCCCATTGGGCAAGCGCGTGGCTTGCCATCAGGCAGTAAGCACACAAAATGAGGGATAAAAATCGCATCTGATGAGCCTCCGCGACGACCAGGAAAGCCTGGCTACATGACAGGCTCTATCCTAGCAAGTGCCCGTCACACGGGGGTGACGGGAATCACAGAGGCGCGTCGTAGAGATGACAGGAGACCGGCTGGGCGTCGCGACTGAGCACAGGCGCCTTTTGCGAACAGACGTCCATGGCCTTGGGACAGCGTGTGTGGAAAGCGCACCCGGAGGGCGGGTTGATGGGCGAGGGAACATCCCCCACCAGGATCTGGCGGTGCGCCTGATGATGGGGATCCGGGACCGGAATCGCCGAGATCAGCGACTGCGTGTAGGGATGGCGGGCCGTGCGGTAAATGCTCTCACCTTCCCCCGATTCCACAATTTTGCCCAGATACATGATCGCGATGCGGTCGGAGATATGTTTGACGACGGCAAGATCATGGGCAATGAACAGATAGGAGAGCGTGTACTCCTTCTGCAGGTCGATCAACAGATTGAGAATCTGACTCTGAATGGACACGTCCAGCGCGGAGACCGGTTCATCGCAAATGATCAGTTTCGGGTTCAGGGCAATGGAGCGCGCGATGCCAATGCGTTGCCGCTGACCGCCGGAAAACTCAAAGGGATAACGCGTGACCGAACGGGCCGGGAGCCCCACAACATCGAGCAGTTCACGGACGCGCTGCTGCCGATAGGCCCGATCCCCGATCTTGTGAATCTGAAACGGCTCTTCCAGAATCTGTCCAATGGTATGGCGTGAGTTCAGGGACTCCATCGGGTCCTGAAAAATCATCTGGATGTCGCGGCGATAGGGCAGCATGTCCTTGCGGCCGAGCTGCGCGATGTCCCTCCCCTCAAACACTATTTCACCGGAGGTCGGCTGATACAGGCGCGCGATACAGCGACCCAGAGTGGATTTGCCACACCCGGATTCCCCTACCAGTCCCAGGGTTTCGCCCGGGTGAATCTCGAAGCTGACACCGTCCACCGCTTTGTTGAATTTGCCCGTGCGCATGAAGATGCCTTCCTTCACGGGAAAATGCATACGCAGGTCGCGCACACTCAGCAGGGGCGCCTTTGCATTGACGTTCAAGGGAATCACACTCATGCCACAGCACTCAATTTGAAATGCGGGCTGTCTCCGCCCGCGACGGCGTTATCTCTGATGGCCTGCCAGTGGTAACAGGCTACCTCGTGTCCCGGCGCCAGAGCTTCCGTGCCGGGCGGTGCAACGAGACAGGCGTCCGTGCGATACGGGCAGCGGTTCTCAAACCGACAGCCCTTGGGCATGTCGAGCAGGCCGGGCACCATGCCGGGAATGATGGCAAGGCGAGATTTGGGCGGCGTCTCGAGGCGGGGAATCGAATGCAGCAACCCTTGGGTGTAGGGATGGCTTGGACGATCAAACACGTCATACACACTGCCACGCTCAGCAATCTTGCCGGCATACATGACCACGACTGAATTGGACGTCTCTGCGATCACGCCCAGGTCATGGGTGATGAGCATCACCGACATGCCGGACTCTTTTTGCAGGGATTTGATCAACTCCAGAATCTGCGCCTGAATGGTGACATCCAGTGCCGTGGTCGGTTCATCCGCAATCAGCAAGCTGGGCTGGCAGGCCAGTGCCATGGCAATCACCACGCGTTGTCGCATGCCGCCGGAGAGCTGGTGTGGGTATTCCGTCATGCGGATATCCGGTGAGGGGATGCCCACCTTGTCGAGCATCTCGATGCCTTCGCGCACCGCCTGTTCTTTGGAAATCTTCTTGTGCAGCAACAGCACTTCGGTGAGTTGCCGTCCAATCGTATGCACGGGATTGAGCGCCGTCATGGGCTCCTGAAACACCATGCCGATGCGGGCGCCACGGACTTTTTGCATCTCGGCCAGCGAGAGGGACACCAGGTTCTGCCCCTGCAACAGGATCTGCCCGCTCACAATTTCGCCCACCGGTTGGGGCAGCAGCCGCATGATGGAGAGCGCGGTCACACTCTTGCCGCATCCGGATTCACCCACGATGCCCAGCGTTTCGCCCTGTCTGAGATCGAAGCTGACATCGTCCACGGCGCGCACGCGCCCCTCGTCGGTGGAGAACTCCGTCACCAGATTTTTGACTGAAAGGATTACATCCGACATAGGCGACTATTGCTCTTTGTATTGGTCATACACATTGATCTGTGGCGGGAAGCGCTGTCCGCTGCGGCGCGCGGCCAAGGTCTGTTCCTTCATGTCTTCGTCAATCCAGTGCACAAATGCGTCTTCGGCATAGCTGGAATATTTTACGTTGAAATCCTCCGGCCATCGGACCCATCGCCAGGAGCCATGCCAGTAAAAGGGTTCCACAAAGCCGGGCACGAAGGAGGCGTGATCATGGTGCATCTGGGTCATCTGGTGGGCCAGTTGCACCATTTCATCCTTGTCTGAGGATGCCGTGTATTGATCGATCAACTGATCAAGTTCATAGATCGCCACACTCTCCATGTTATTGGTCTGGGGCTTGATCTTGCGATCGGGATTGACGCTGCCATCCTCAAGGAAGGCATCGTCATAGGCATTGTCGGAATGGTAGCTGTCCCAGTAACGGGGATAGAGTTCAACGCCATAATTGAGCGCGATGAAATAAATATCGTGCTGCTTTTCGTGGACTTTGCGCGACCCCGCCGCCACGTCCATCATCTCCAGCCGCAGGTCAAGACCCGCCTTGATGGCCTCTTCCTTCAGAATCGGAAAGATGTCGCGGTAGCGCTCATAGTGCGTCGACAAGGTGAAGGAGAGCCGTTCGCCCGCGGCATTCATCAGAATGCCATCCGGACCACTGCGATCGAACCCCGCCTTGGCAAAGTGTTCACGGGCCAGGGCGATATCAAACGGGCGCGCGCGCACCTCGGGATTGGAATACTCGCCGTACCCCACTTGTGCCGAATCCAGCCGGGTGAAATCCCCCCGGAAATAATTGCTCAGCACCAAGGCCCAGTTGGACGCGTACTGAATGCCCAGACGCACATCACGCGAGTCCAGATGCGGGCGGGCAGTGTTGATCCACAGACCCCAGGGCGCACGGGGACCGCCATTGTAAAACGTGGCCTTTTCGATATAGCCGGCCTGCACGTCCGGGTCGCTGTCGGGCAGATGCTCGTACCAGTATTCGGCGGTGCGAATCTTGAACTGGTCGATATCGCCCCGCCGGAATGCTTCAAACTGGTTGGCGGTGTCGCGGATGACGGAAAAACTGATGCGGTCCATATTGAAACGGTTGCGGAAGAACTTCAGGTCCTGTGCCCACCAGTTCTCCACATGGGTCATGACGATGTTGGTGCCCATGCGCACATTTTCAGGACGAATCTCGTAGGGCCCGGCATTGGGCACGAAGCGCCACTGGTAGACCTCGGTGAGATCGGGTCCCCAGTCTCGGTAAAAGTGTTCGGGAACGGGGGGGAAACCCAGGGCCAGCGCATCCATGTCGGGTTTGGCCTCGACCATGGTGATCGAGAGCGTGTGGTCGTCATACTTGGTGATGTTGGCGTACTGGGTGCCGTACCAGTTGGCAGACCAGGGATCATTGACGTAGTCGGAAAGGAAATAGAAAAAGGTAAAGAAAAAATCATCCACGGTCACCGGCTCGCCGTCGGTAAAGCGCGCCGCGGGATTCAGCCGCGCATAGACCGTTTTGCTGGGCATATCCACGGCCCATTCGGTGGCGATGGCCGGATGAAAGGAGAAGGCATTGGGGTGCCGATGGGCCAGCGTCATGGTGGTGTAGTCAAACCAGCGGCGGAACTCGCCATTGGAATCCGGCCCATTGATGCGCAATGTGGCGGGAAAGTCGGGCATGTATTCGTATTGGGTTCCGCCCTTGCGGGCATTCGGGGAGCCGATATCGTCCAGCTCGGCACCATTGCGCCACTGCAGTCCGGCGGGGATATCAGCGGGGGTCTTGAAGGAATAACGCTCGGGATGCTCGGCATAAAACGCCATGGCAAGCGCATGCACATCAACGCCCGATGTGGCGGCATCCTCTTCCTGACCGCTGTCTGATCCGCAGGCCACCAGCCCCAGTGTCAGCACCAAGGCTCCTACGCTGCGCCAGGGACGCGAGAACCATGCGCTCATTGCAGCCCCCGGAACTGGTCATAGACTTCGATATGGGGTGTCAGCGCGCCGCCATCACGACGGGTATCGAGGATGCGCTGCTTGTTTTGCGGATCAATCCAGAACGCGAACATCTCAAAGGGTTCGGTCGTAAAGCGGTAGTTGAAGCCTTCGGGCCATTGCACCCAGGACCAGTAGGCGGTGCGGTAGAAGGTTTCCACGAAGCCTGGTGAGAACGAGGCATACTCCCACACGCGCTGCTGGATCATGTGCGAGAGTTCCACCATGCGGGCACGGTCTTCGGAATCGTCGTACTCCTCGATCCACTGATCGAGTTCAAAGTCCGCCACTTCCTGAATATTGTTGGTCTGGGTTTTGACCTTGCGCTCCGGATTCACGGAGCCGTCCTCGAGGAAGGCATCGTCGTAGGCGTTGTCGGAATGGAAGTACTGCCAGTAATCGGGATACATCGACAGCGAGGGCGAGAAACTGACGAAATAGATGTCGTGCTGACGCTCCTGCACCTTGCGGAAGCCCGCTGCTCCGTCGAGGATTTCGATGCGCAGCTCCAGCCCGGCCTTGATCGCCTCTTCCTTCAGGATGGTGAATACATCGGAAAACCGGTCATAGTGAGTCGTCAGGGTGAAGGCCAAACGTTCTCCCTGCTCGTTGACGAGAATGCCATCCGGCCCCCGCCGCGTGAATCCCGCCTTCGCAAACAGGGCCTCGGCCTTGGCAATGTCGAACGGGCGCGGTTGGATTGCAGGGTTGGTGAAGTCGGGATAGCCATCGTTCTGCGTTTTAAGCCGCTCCATGTCCCCGCGGAAATAATTGCTGATTACCAGATCCCAGTTCGCGGCGTACTGAATGCCTTCGCGGATATCCCGATTGTCCAGCAGGTGACGCGAGGAGTTCATCCACAGCCCCCAATTGCTGCGTGGGCCACCATTATAGAACGTCACTTTATGAATAAACCCGTTGGCCACATCCGGGTCTGAATCCGGCAGGTTGTCATACCACATCTCCGCCGTGGAGATCCGCATCATGTCGATATCGCCGCGCCGGAAGGCTTCCCAGCGCTTGGGAGCATCACGAATGACGGACAGGTTGATGCGGTCGGTGTTGTAGAGGTAGCGCCAGTACTTGTTGTCCTTTGCCCACCAGTTTTCCTTGCGCTGCAACACGATGCGCACGCCCATGTCGATATTCTGGTCATCGATGAAATAGGCCCCGGCATGCGGCTCATAGCGCCACTGGTAGCGCTCCGGATAGTCCGGCCCAAGTTCCTTGTAGAAGTGCTGGGGAACCGGCGCGAGGAACAACGCGTATTCCGCCATGTCGGGCTTGGCGGTGGTCATGGTGATCGAGAACGTCAGATCATCGTAGCGGGTGATATTGGTGTATTCGTTGCTGTAATGATTGTTCGAGAACGGCGCCTGAATGTACTCGGACAGATAGAAGAAAAACGAGAAGAGCTGATCATCGGAGGTAATGGGCTGGTCGTCTGTCCAGCGGGCATTCGGATTGATCTTGATGTACACCTTCTTGTTGGGCTGATCGATCGCCCACCGCTCGGCAATGCCGGGGATATACGCCTGGGTATTCGGATGGGGAATGGCGTAGGTCATGCGGTAATAGCCGCTGATCCACGAACGTGAGGAAAAATTCGAGTCCGGTCCGGTATAGCGCAGCGTGGGCGGGAAGTCCTCGATCGTGTGAAAGAACGTACCGCCCTTTTTAGCATCGGGTGAGCCAATTTCCGGTTGGTCCATGCCGTCTTCCCAGACGAGGTCGGCCGGAATATCCGCCGGGGTGGCGAAGGTAAACAGATCGGGGTGAGCGGCGTAATAGTCCTGCACCTCCTGGGTGTTGTCGAGGTCACCGGGAGCCATGGCGGTCTGCGAGTCGTCACTGCCGCCGCAGGCGGTCAGGAGGGCTGCAAGGGCAAGCAGCGCATACTTCAGGGGCTGTGTTGTCATCATGGCAATAGTCTCCCGGGAACAAGGGGTCAGGACATTTATTTATACAGGGTGAATTTTTTCGGGTCGAACGATTCGCGAATGGCCTCCCCTACAAAGGTCACCAGCGTCAGCAAGACGACGAGTGTCCCGAAGGCGGACATTACGATCCAGGGCGCCGTGCGCAGGGTTTGCGTGCCCTGCTTGAGCAATTCGCCGAGACTGGGCGTGGGCGGCGGCAAACCAAAACCAAGGAAGTCCAGCGCCGTGATGGCCGAGATGGCGGACACAATGGTGAAGGGCATGAAGGTCACGAGTGTGGACAGCACGTTGGGCAGAATATGGCGGAACACGATGCGCGTGTTGGAGGCTCCCAGCACCCGCGCGGCAGCGACGTAGTCCCGGGATTTTTCCTTGTAGGTTTCCGTGCGCATGTAATAGGTCATCGAGGTCCACGAGAACAGGACCATGACACTGAGCAGGATCAGAATCCGCGCAAAAATGGAAAAGGCATCGGGGATCACCGAGAACACGATGATCACCATGTACAGAAAGGGAATATTGCTCCAGATTTCAATCAGGCGCTGACTCAGAATATCGAACATCCCGCCCAGATAGCCCATGGCACACCCCACCGCCACACCGATCAGATACACCGCCGCCATGAACCCGATGGCAAATATCAGCGCGATGCGGGTGCCGAAAAACAGGCGGGCCAGAATGTCGCGACTGGTCGTGTCGGTGCCCAGATAATGCTGCTTTTCGGCATTGGGCGCCTCGGGGCGGAAAATACCAGTGGAGGCATCGTTTTCAAACGGGCTATAGGGAATCAGGGGCATGAGCACCCAGTTGTCGGACCCGGTCTGCTCGAAGTGTGCTTTGAGTTCGCGGTAATTGGTCTCGTAGGGGTAGTCCAGGCCAAAATCGGTGCCGGGATGAAAGGCCGAATAGGTCGGGTAGAACAGCTCTCCCTCGTAACTGACTATCAGCGCCTTGTTGTTGATCAGCAATTCTCCCACCAGGCTCAGCAGCAGGAATCCGACCAGGATCAGAAAGCTGTAATACCCGCGCTTGATCTCGCGGAAGCGGCGCAGTTTTTTGACGGTTTGCGGGTTCAGCGTCAACAGCTTCATGGCAGCATCCTAATTGAACCGAATGCGCGGATCGACCAGCGCCACGAGTATGTCGGAGAGAATATTGCCGATCAGCAGGAGCAGACTGGCGAGAAATACCACGCCCATCACCACCGGATAATCGCGGTCGACGATCGAGGTCAGGCCCAGCAGCCCGAAGCCGTTGATGTCGAAAATCGTCTCGATCAGGAAGGAGCCGGAGACCAGCAGCGTGATGTTCTGCCCGAAGGTGGTGGCGATGGGAATCATGGAGTTGCGTAGCGCATGCCCCGTCACCGCCTTGCGAAATGACACGCCCTTCGCGATGGCCGTGCGCACGTAATCGGAGGCGAGATTGTCCATCAGGTGGTTCTTCAGCAGCAATGTGACCAGGGCAAAACTGCCCATCATGTAGCAGACCAGTGGCAATGCGGAATGCGAGACGAGGTCCTTGATCTTGCCCCACAGGCTCAGGTCATCGAACTGCAGGCTAACGAAGCCGCCCATCGGGAACCACTCCAGCCGCACGGAAAAATACAGCAACAGAAGCGATCCCAGTGCGTAGCCGGGAACGGCATAGCCGATAAAGATCAGGATCGAGCTGATGTTGTCCACCGCTGTCCGGTGTTTGATGGCCTTGACGATGCCGAGCGGGATGCAGATAGCGTAGGTGAGGATGAGGGTGATGATGCCGTAATAGAGCGATACGGGAAATCGGCTTGACATGACGTCCCACACGGGCTGGTTGTATCGATACGACGTGCCCAGGTCTCCCGTGGCGACCTTGCCTACCCATTCGACATAACTTTGCAGTACCGGTTTGTCAAAGCCGTAATATTCCCGCAGCCGTGCCAACTGCGCTTCGGAGAGGGCCATGTTCTGTCCGGCCGCCGCACCGCGAGTGCTGCCGCCCGCCATCTGCGCTTCCATGATGGCGCGTTCAATCGGTCCCCCCGGAACAAGGCGGGTGATGAGGAAAACGATGATGGTAATGCCAATCAGGGTTGGAGGAATCAGCAGCAAACGGCGAAGGAAATAGTCACGCATTCAAATCTTCTTGCTCGTCAGGAGTGATAATGATCGGGACTCTCTTGGGTCATGGAACCGGTGAGCATACCCGGTTTTAGGGTTAGAACGAAGAATAAACTCGTTTCTTACACAGCATCGTAAGGGCGCCAGCCACTGCAGCGGGTCAGTGGCCTGTCATCAGGCTGTCATCTCTTTCAGGCACACTGCCCTCGTGTTTCGGTCCGTCGGACATTGACGGTTTGCCGAAGAGACACTGCACCTCTCCTTACAATGGTCGCCCCGTGGGGTGGCCATTTTTTTTTGCTTCAATACAGGTGACAGGCGACCAGATGGCCTCGCGCATCCACCGCCTTTAGCACCGGTGTCTGTTGCCGGCACACGTCCATGACTTTCGGGCACCGCGCGCAAAAGCGACACCCTTGGGGCACATTGATCGGTGACGGAATCTCACCCGTGATGCCGGTGGAGGCCCGTTCGCGCTCGGAGACGGGGTCTGGCTCGGGGTTCGATGCGATCAGCACCTGGGTATAAGGATGCAGCGGACGGAAATACACATCGTCCACGGGGCCGATCTCCATCAGGGCGCCTAGATACATCACTGCCATGCGATCGCTGACATAGCGCACCATCGACAGATCATGGGCGATGAACAGCAGCGTCAGCCCCATCGAGGCCTGCAGCTCGCTGAGCAGGTTGACGACCTGCGCCTGAACGGACACATCCAGTGCGGAAATGGGCTCGTCGCACACGACAAACTCGGGCTCCAGAATCAGCGCCCTGGCAATCCCGATGCGCTGACGCTGTCCGCCGGAGAACTCGTGCGGGTAGCGCGACATATGATCGGGGTGCAGGCCGACGCGACGCAGCCACTCGCCAGCGGCCTCGCGCGCCTGTGACGCCGTCATGCGTTTATGCAGCAACGGCCCTTCGGCGATGATTTCGCCCACGGTCATGCGCGGGTTCAGGGACGAGTACGGGTCCTGAAAGATCATCTGCATGACGCGGGCATAGTGACGGTAATCCGCGGCGCTGTAGCGTGCAGGCAGGGGCTTTCCCCGGTAGAGCACCTCGCCGTCCGATTTGTCATGCAGCCCCACCAGTGTTTTGCCAAGCGTGGATTTTCCGGAGCCACTCTCCCCGACCAGCCCGACAATCTCGCGCTCGTCGATGGCAAAACTGATGTGGTCCACCGCGTGGACCCGCTGCCCCTTGCCAATGTCGAAGTAGCGCGTCAGTTCCTTGATTCTCACCAGTTCACTCATGCCGACCTCCCAGGGTCAGCCCGGCGATGCGATGGGGGCTCTGCGGATGCTGCAACCAGCAGCGGGACACATGGGCCTCTGCGACCGCAATAAGGTCGGAGGACTGTCCTTCGCACACTTGCATGCAATGCGGGCAGCGCGCGGCATAGGCGCAGCCGGGAGGCGGTGCAAACAGGTCCGGCGGACTGCCGTCAATCGGGCGTAGCACATGCTGATGCTCCGGGTCGTTCGTCGGCATCGCCGCCTTCAAGCCCACGGTATAGGGATGGGCGGAGCGGTAAAACACATCGTCCACACTGCCCGCTTCGACGATGCGGCCGGCATACATTACTGCGACCTCATCGGCCATGCGTGCCACGACGCCCAGATCATGAGTGATCAGGATCAGGGCCATCCCGGTTTCGCGCTGCAGGTCGCGCAGTAGGTCCAGGATTTGGGCCTGTATGGTGACATCCAGCGCGGTCGTCGGTTCATCCGCGATCAGGACTGACGGCTTGCAGGAAATGGCCATGGCGATCATGGCCCGTTGCAGCATGCCTCCGGAAAACTCGAAGGGATATTGCTTCGCACGCTTGGCCGCTTCGGGAATCCGCACCAGCTCAAGCAGCTCGATGGCCCGCGCCATGGCTTGCCTCGGACGGTAGCCACGGTGCACGATCAGTGGCTCTGCGATCTGGTCTCCGATGGTCATGGTGGGGTTGAGGGACGACATGGGGTCCTGGAAGATCATGCCGATCTCGGCCCCGCGCACCTCTCTTCCCTCAATGGATTTACGGCCCAGAATCTCCACGCCCCGCAGCAGGGCAGAGCCTTGGGTGATGCGGCCGGGAGGCATGGGGATCAGTCCCATCATCGCCTGCACACTGACCGATTTCCCGCAGCCCGACTCTCCCACGATTGCGAGGGTGTGCCCCGCTTCCACGGCAAAATCGACGCCGCGCACCGCCTGCACCGTGCCGCCGTAGGTGTCGAATTCCACGTGCAGATTATTCACTTCCAGAACCGGACGCGTCATTCCAGACTCCTCATGCGGGCATCCAGCGCGTCGCGCAGGCCATCCCCCAGCAGGTTAAAAGCAAGCACCGTCAGGCTGATGAAAATGGCGGGGAAAATCAGCTCGTGAGGATGGGTCAGCATCGTCGCCAGCCCCTCATTGCTCATGCTGCCCCAGGAGGCCGTGGGCGGCGCCACGCCCATGCCGATGAAGGAGAGAAACGCCTCGGTGAAAATGGCGTTGGGAACGGCAAACGTCAGGGTCACCAGCACCACGCCGAGCGTGTTCGGAATCATGTGCCGCAGAATCAGGTAATAGGTTCTGGCACCGAGCAGCCGCGAGGCACTGATGTAGGCCTCTTGGCGAATCTGCAGGATTTGCCCGCGCACCAGCCGAGCTGTGGCGGGCCACAGCAGCAGGACCAGCGCGATCATCATCGGCACGATGCCGCTCTGCCCCGGCCCGATGCCAAAGACCACCTGAAACAGAATCATGAACAGCAGAAAGGGCAACGCGACGACGAAATCCGCAAAGCGCATCATCAGCTGATCCACTTTGCCGCCAATGAAACCGGCAGTGCTTCCGTAGATCACTCCCAGCAGCACATACAGAAGAGGGGCCACGATGCCGATGAACAGCGACACCCGCGCCCCCGACATCAGGCGCGCCAAAATATCCCGGCCCAGATAATCGGTGCCCAACGGGTGCAGGGCCAGCACCACGGAATCCCCGGTCGCAACGTCCTGACTTTCCGGGATCAGCCCACGCGCCCTGACCTCCTCCACCGTGATCACGCGCGGCACCGTGACTTCCAGCGTGACCTGCTGCGCCTGAAGCTGTCCCACGGCATTCATCGACACCAGCGTGTAATAGTAGGTGCCGGGGCGCAGGTTCAAACGATCTTCGTAATAGTTCGCGGCGCCGGAGGTGAAATCCATCAAGGGCAGACCATAGGCCAGGCCATCATCCAGCGGGAAATCATTGCGGTAGAGCCGCAACCCCTCCGCACCCGGCATTGCGTCCCACACCAGCCGCACTGCCTGAGAGCTCGCCGCGTCTCCCAGCCGCAGAGGCAAATCGCTCGTCGGTGCCGCCGCCGTCGGCAGACCGTTCCAAGGCATGTAAGGGTCCACCACCAGGGCGTTGCGATCGGCGCCCGGCGCCTGGCTGATCTGGTCAATGTCCTGACGCGCGGGGTCAACCTGCCACAGCAAAGGCCCCAGCAAGGCAAAGGCCAGCAGCGCACTGACAATCCACAGGGATACCAGAGCCCGGCGGTTATGCCGCAGGCGGCGCCAGGCGTCCTGCCAATAGGAGCGGGAGGGGCGGCTCAGGCCGTGACTGTCCTCCCGGTGAGTGACCGGCTGAAAATCCTCTGGGCGAAGGGAGGGCATCGGTGTCTCGCTCATTGCAACCTCACTCGCGGGTCAATCCACCCGTACAGCAGGTCTACAAGAATGACCATGAAGACAAGAAAGGCGCCGTAGAACACGGTCGTGCCCATGATGACGGTGTAGTCGAGCTGCTGCACCGCCTGCACGAAGTAGCGGCCGAGCCCGGGAATGGCAAACACCAGCTCCACGACGAACCCGCCGGTCGTGATGGTGGCGATTGCCGGTCCGAGCACAGTCACGACCGGAAGAATCGCATTGCGCAACTGATGACGCGTGAAGATGCGACCGGGCGGCAGGCCCTTTGCCTTGGCGGTGCGCACATAATCCGAATGGATGATTTCCAGCATGGACGAGCGCATCAGGCGCGTCAGATAGGCCATAGTGCTCATGCCCAGCACCAGCGCAGGAATCAGCATGTGGCGTACCGTGCCCCAGCCGGCAACGGGCAAGAGGGAAAATCCGAGAAACTCATTGATGTTCACCAGTGTCAGTTGCCCGAGCGCGGCGAACACGAAACTGGGCACCGAAATGCCGAGGATGACCAGGAACATGATCACGGTATCCGGCAGGCGGTTGCGATACAGTGCGGTCAGCGCTCCGAAAAGCACTCCCCCGAGGGCCGCAAAGGCGATGGCGAGAATTCCCAGCGTGGCGGACACCGGAAAATGCTCGCGGATGATGTCGTTGACGCGCCGGTTGCGCTGGGTGAAGGAGATGCCGAAATCGCCCTTGATGAAACTGCCGATGTAGATGCCGTACTGGGTGAGAAGGGGTTTGTCGAGGCCATAGCGCGCCTCGAGGTTGGCGCGAATTACCGGGTTCATCGCCCGCTGGCCTGACAGAGGGTCTCCGGGCACGCTGTGCATGGCGACAAAGGTGGCAGTGGCAATAAACCAGATGGTAATCACGCCCTGAAAGAGCCGTTTGAGCGCGTACTGCCCCATAGCCTGTCCTGCTTGAAGTCACACCTTGGCACGGCGCTGGTCGCCTGCCCCCGGATCTCCTGCGTGCATCCCTGCTGCCTAATAAGGCACAGTCGGGTCGATATAGGCCCGTGTGTAATCGGTTTCCGCCCCGATCTGGCGACGCTGTATGCCCTTGACGCGCGGGTCTGTCGCATAGAGTTTGCCGCGCTCGTAATTGCCGATCAGGATGGCCTGATCGAACAGAATCTGCTGAATCTCCCCGAAGGCGTCCATGCGCTCTTTCGGGTCGAGGGAGAACTGGCCAATACGCACGAGCTCGTCGATACGGGGATTGACGTAGCGACCGCGGTTATTGAGGTTCCAGGACGCGTAATAGTCACCAAAGGTCAGCGGGTCGTTATAGTCCGGCCCCCATCCCGAGAGCACGATGTCGAAATCGCCCAGCTCCATCTTGGCCAGGCGCTGCCCAAAGATCTGCTGATCAATCACGATGTCCAGGCCAAGGTGCTTGCGAAACACCTGCTGGTAATACTGCGCGGAAATGGTGGCCACTGGGGACGTGTCGGCCAGCAGGACCAGCGGCGGAAATTCGGAGATTCCCAGCTCTTGCTTGGCCTGCTCCAGATACTCCCTCGCGCGCGCGAAATCCACTTGCGCCAGAGGAGGCGGGTATTCCTCGTGCAGACTGCGCTCGACGCCGCGCATCCAGACCGGAAACAGGCTCTTGGCGGGCATATAGCCGGGCAGCTTGATGACGCGATCGACCAGTTCGTTGGCATCGCTGACCAGCACCATGGCTTTGCGCAGGGCGAGATTGCCGGTCAGCCGGCCGGGGCGGTGATTGAAGTCAATGAAAAACACACTGCCGTCCATGAAACGGTTGAGTATCCAGCGCTGCTGCATGGCGCCCTCGAGCATCTCGGCCGTCAGGTCCACCTGCACGATGCGGCCATCCTTGAAAAGATTGAGCAGGGTGTTGGTGTCCTCGGTCACGTAGGCAAAATTGACGGCGTTCAATTTCACGCTGTCGCGATCCCAGTAATAGGGATTTTTCTCCAAACGCAGACTGGCTCCATGCACCCAGCTGGTCATGATGAAAGGGCCGCTGTACAGCAGCGACTCGGCTTCAGCGCCATAGCGCCCATTGGTGGAGTGATAAAAGGCTTCGTTGATGGGAGAGAACGTGGTGAAAGGCAACATCTTGTTGAAGTAGGCGATCGGCTGTTCCAGGATCACCTCCAGTTCGCGCTCGTTCAGTGCCCGCACGCCGACGTCTTGCAGAGGCACCTCACCCGCATTCGCTGCGGCGGCATTCTTGATTGCATAAAGGATAAAGGCGTACTGAGAGGCGGTGGCGGGGTCCAGCGTGGTCTTCCAGGCGAACTCAAAATCGTGAGCGGTGATGGGCTGACCGTTGCTCCAGCGGGCATTGTCCCGAAGATGATAGACGATTCGTTCGCCGTCCATCTCCCAGCGATCCGCCAACCCGGGCTCTACGCCGCCGAAGGCGTCATACCGCAACAGGCCTTCCATGACATGCCCAAGCACGATGCCACTGATCTGGTCGGCAGCGCCGGTGGTGTTGAGCTGGGGAGGATCCTGCCGGATATAGGCGGTGACTTCATTGCGCTCGACGTCGACGGCACCCGCAATTCCTCCGGCATCAGTACTGGTAATGCCGGCGGCGAAATCCAGGGCAAACATGAGCAGGACAAACGCGATAACAGCGATGACGCCATAGGAGGCAAGCTGCCTGCTGGCGGATCGGTTAAACCCCTCTTCTGCTTCAATCGGACTGGGCATGGGACCCCTGAATTGAATACCCCTGCCGAAGAATACCCCAGCGCTCCAGGGGAGTCGAGGTTAAGAAACGACCAGTGGGCAGGGCTGGCATGCCGGAGGTTTCCGATTACAATGCGGGTCTACGCCCCCCACCGCGGACAGGATTCATGGAACAGGAAATTCAGCAAGTGACGGCCATTTACGAGCAGATCAGCAGCTTTCTGGTCAATTACAGTTTTCAGCTGATCGGGGCGATCCTCATCATCCTGCTCGGGGTATTCGTGGCGCGGCGCGTCAGCAACATGGTGCTGCGCCTGTGCCAGAAGAAGGCGCTGGATGTGACGCTGAGCGGTTTCATCGCCAACACTGTCCGGTTGGTGATCATTGCGATGACGGCCATCATCGCGCTGGGGAAAATCGGCATCAGCATTACCCCGTTTGTGGCCGCTGTCGGGGCCCTCTCTTTGGGAGCAGGGCTGGCAGTGCAGGGACTGTTGTCCAATTACGGCGCCGGCCTCAACATCATCCTCGCGCGCCCCTTCGTGGTCGGAGACACCATTTCCGTGCAGGGGGTCAGTGGTGTCGTGGAAGAAGTGCATCTGGCCTACACGCTACTCAGCGACGAGGACGAAGTGCGCATCACGATCCCCAATAAACACATCGTGGGAGAGATCATCCACAACTCACAGAAGGACACGATCACGGAACTGAAAATCGGCATTGCCTATGGCAGTGATCCGAAACTGGCGATTCGCGTGATCGAAGAAACCCTCAAGGGCATCGAGGGGATTAGTGAGGCGCGTTTACCGCAGGTGGGCATCGAGGCTTTCGGGGACAGCAGCATCGATCTTGGTATTCGCTTCTGGGTCAAAACCCGCGTGCGCTACGAAGCCCGCTTCACGGCCAATATGGCCATCCACGATGTGCTTCAGGCCCATGGCATCGTCATCCCCTTCCCGCAACGGGAAGTCCGCATGCTCTCCTGAGGAGCCGTTTCGGCGGGGACGTGAACTGGCTCACATTTTCGTCGCGTTGTGGCCAAAATTTACCCAATTTTTCCCCCACTTTGCTCAGTTTATAGCCATCGATTCCGATACAATGCCGTCAATTGTTTAAAATGTGTGCAAAGGAAGCACCGAGAAAGCGAATCCCATTTCCTGCTCTGTGCATCAACGAGGTATGTAATGAAATTTTTGACGTCCACACTGACCCTTTTCGCCCTGGTCGCGAGCCTTGTGGCGGGCTCAAGTGCGCTGGCAGCAACGCCTGTCGAAACCTGTAAAGCCCTGACCTCTACCACGGCGGTCGAAGTCGGCGTGGTCTGTGTGACCATCGATGGGACTGCGAAGGATGTCGTCGTTGATTACCTGCTGGTGGATGGCTGGAAGTTGCAGGATGCCTTCGCCTATGTCGGCGATGCGCTGGGCAATCTGCCCGTCGATGGCAGCGGCAACCCTAACACGGCGCTGTACACCCTCAGTGCCAGCAATCTGGGCGGACTGGACACCAAGCGCTTCACAATTCCCTTCAGCGATCTGACCATCAACAACGACACCTTCTGCAGCGCGGATGCCATCATCTCCGCCGGCGCCGTGGTAACCAAGACCAGCACGGGGGGTACCGGTGGTGGGACGGGTGGCAGCAAGTCGGAGAAATCCGGACAGTCTTCCAAATCTGGCCAATCCTCCAAGTCCGGACAGTCCGTAAAGTCTGAGAAGTCCAGCACGTCCAGCGTTGCCAGCAACAAGACCGGCAAAACGACCAAGGACAGCAAGGGCAGCAAGAACTCTGCCTCCTCCGGCAAAGGCAACAAGACCACAACGGTGGCCAGTGCCAGCAACAAATCCGGGCAGTCCAGCAAGTCAGCGCAGTCTTCCAAGTCCGGCCAGTCCACCAAGTCTGGGCAGTCCAGCAAGTCGGGCAAATCCGGCAGCACAGGCGGAACCGGGCCTGTGACCACCACGCTGACGGCATGGGCTGGCAGCACAGCCGTTGGCAATGGCAACTACTTCACGGTGAAGAACGATTTCTGCGTCACCGTCCCCGTCGTTGTCTTGCCCCAGAACTGCTCGAATGTGTTCATGGGCAGCACCCAATTCAATTTCGGGACTCCCTTCTCCCCGATTGGAGTCACTGACAACGCCGTTGGCTATGTGAATACCTTTGCCTCTTCCGATGGCGGCTACAGTGCGGAAATGACTTCAGGGAACGGCACAGCGGTTGGAATCGCCGAAGTGGATCTGACGACCCCCGGCCAATTGACGGTGAATGCAGCCCTGTATGGATCCGAGCGGACACTGCACAGTTACAATTTCTACTTCGGCCCCGCCGGCAGCTTCACCAATGTGTCGCCCCTGCAATACGGCGCGTCCGGAACGAGCCTTCCGGCGACCCTCAGTGTGCCGACCACACTGCCCGCCAATGTGGAGTTCGTCCTTCATGCCATCGTTTGCCCGGGCGTGACATCCAACTGATTTGTTAGACTAATGTGAGCCATCCTCAATCCGCCCCGATAATCTTCATCGGGGCGTTTTTTTGCGCAACGCGCGCGACGGATTCCCGCCCCCCCTTCGTATACCCTTGCAAACGTCCACCCAAAGACGGATTCCTTTGGCACTGATGAAGCCGTGAGATCAGCAGGGCTCCCGTGTTCGCAGTACACTGGCAGCAAAAGATCTACGGGACAGCCCCCTCACGATGACAGATGACGAAGCATTGATGCGCGCGATTCGGTCCGGTGACGCGCAGGCCTACGAGGCTGCCGTGCGTCTCCATATGAGGCCCATCAGCCATTACGCCTACCGGATGCTGGGGGGGCGACAGGATGTCGAAGACATCACGCAAGAAACGCTGCTCAAACTGTGGACGCATGCGGACACCTGGCAGCCCGGCAAGGCCAGTGTCTCCACCTGGCTGCACCGAATAGCCCACAATTTGTGCATAGATGCCCTGAGAAAGGATCGCTCAGGACTCACCGGCGAGCTGACAGAAGAGATAGAAGGCCAGGACGACCCTGCCAAGGCGCCCACCAGGGACGCTCGATTGCAGGCCCTGAATACGGCGATTGGCGCGCTTCCGGAACGACAGCGCAGTGCCCTGATCCTGAGCCACTATCAGGGATTTTCGAACCGCGAGATTGCACAGATGATGGACATTACCGTCGATGCGCTGGAATCCATTCTCGCGCGCGCACGGCGGGGCTTAAAAGCCCAGTTGATGGGACACGCTCCACAAGAGAGCGAATAAGAAGGCATACCACGATGGGGACACACACCATGACATCTGAACAGTTGGAAACGCTTATTGCGGCCCATGGCAGCGATCCTGTCCGTTGGCCGGATGACGCCCGCGCTGCCGCAACACAGTTGCTGGCAGACTCGTCCGCAGCGCAGGCCCTGTTAGCCGACTACCAGCAGCTCGACCTAGAACTTACGCACCTCGTGGTTCCTCCCATGCCGGCCATGGAGCGTCGCATTGCGCTGGCATTGCGAGACGCCACGCGCAAGAGCCTGTTCGACCACGTCATCGAGTGGTTGCTGCCCTCCTCAGGCGGAGTGTTGCAGTGGGCATGGCGCCCCGCTCTCGTTGCCTGTCTGCCCTTGGTGTGCGGCATTTACCTGGCGGATTTTTACAGCTTTGGCATCGATGCGCCGGAGAATTCCTGGCAGGAAGAGCTTTATCTGATTTCCATGAATGACTATGCGGAGATCAGCGAATGAGCGTGAATCGCCGCCGTCTGCTTACCGTGGTGATGGTCCTCTCGCTCGGACTGAACCTGTTGGTCATTGGCGGGATTACCGCCCGCATTCTGTACGCTTCGAACAGCCGGCCCATCCCGCCAAACCTGTTCTGGGTTCTGGGTGAACTGGACGAGGCAACCCGCGATCGCCTGCGGCCCACCATTACGCAATACAACGAGGAATTACGACCGCTGCGCATCAAGCTGTTTCAGGCACAACGACAGGTCAATGCCCTCTTGTCGCAGGACGCGCTGGACCTCCCTCTCACCGAAGAGGCATTGGCCTCCCTGCGCGATATCGGAGTGGAATATCAGCAGCTGAGCCACCAGCAGACCTTGGCCTTGTTTGAGCAGTTGACACCGGAGCAACGCATCGCGGCGATGCGTTTTATTCAGGAACGATCCCGGCCGCCGCGTGAGCGTGACCGGGACGATATCGACTCAGCGGCCGATGGGCGCTGATTAAGGCGTGACGCGGCGCAGGGTCTGTTCGCCCTGATCGCTGCGCTGAATCATTTCGTTCGGGCTGACAAATTCAACCGTGCTGACAACTTCCTGCCCCATGGCATCCAGCTTGATGGTGTTATCGTCCAGCCATTCATAGGGAAAGGAGACACCGAAAGCATCGACACTGATCTCCGCTTCACCATAGGTCAACACGATGGTCTGGCCACCGAAATCGGCCTGCCAGCTGCCCAGAATCATTTCCCGTTTGGACGGGGCGGAAGTGCCGGCACAGGCGACGAGCATCAGCCCCAACATCATCGCGACCGCAGTTTTCAGTAGTGCGTGCATAATCATTCTCTCACTGTAATTGGCGGGGTGTAACAGGGCGTCATAGTACAGCGAACCCTTGCTCGATGCATGAAAAATTCTGCTAAGCTGCACCGCCCGAGCGTCACCGCCGTCACCCAGACAGGAAAATCCCATGAGCACCCTCCGCCCTGGCACCTATCGCCATTACAAGGACAAACTCTACGAGGTGATCGGCGTGGCGCGACACAGCGAAACGGAAGAACTCCACGTCGTCTATCGACCACTCTATGGTGATCGCGCCTTGTGGATTCGTCCGCTTGCCATGTTTGATGAGACGATCGAGGTGGAGGGCCGCGCGGTCAAACGGTTTACGTTCGTCCACGACTGAGCACTCAGCCCTCGTGGTGGCGCTGGGCTTCCTTGGCAGCCAATTTTTCCTGTCGCCGACGGATAATCGTCTGCGCCATGGATTCTCCGATATGCGGTTCGCCGCGCTTTTTCGCCAACTGCACCTGCCGCTCCCGTTCCTCATAGCGACGACGCTGCTGGACATCGTGGCTGTCGTAACAATGAGGGCAGCTGATGCCGCGGGTGTAGGTTGACGCCGCCTTGTCTTCCTCGGTAATGGGCATGCGACAGGCGTGGCACTGGTCGTAGGAACCCTTCTCCAATCGATGATTCACGGTGACGCGATTGTCGAACACAAAGCATTCACCTTCCCACAGCGACTCCTCTTCCGGCACCTCTTCCAGGTATTTCAGGATGCCCCCTTCCAGGTGATAGACCTCGGTAAAGCCCTGCTGCTTCATATAGGCAGTCGACTTCTCACAACGGATTCCCCCGGTGCAGAACATGGCGATCTTGGTGTGTTGGCGGGGATCGATATGGGATTTGGCAAACTCGGGAAATTCACGGAATGACGTGGTTTCGGGGTTGAGGGCATTCTTGAATGTCCCGATCTTCACTTCGTAGTCATTGCGGGTATCGACGAGCAGCACGTCCGGGTCGGTGATCAGCGCATTCCAGTCTTTGGGCTTCACATAGGTCCCGACAATGTGCGTGGGGTCGATATCCTCCACGCCCATGGTCACGATCTCTTTCTTCAGCTTGACCTTGGTGCGGTAGAAGGGATTTTCATCGGTATAAGATTCCTTCGCTTCGAGCGTCGCCATGCGCGGATCAGCGCGCAACCAGCCAAGTACTCGATCGATGCCCTCGCGCGAACCGGCGATGGTGCCGTTTACGCCTTCGGCCGCCAGCAGCAACGTGCCGCGCACCTCGTTTTCAGTCATGACTGCGTGCAGGGGGTCACGCAGGGTTTCAAAATCCGGCAAACGCACAAACTTGTACAGTGCCGCCACCACAATAGCAGACATAATGTCACCTCTTTAGCCGCCTGGATCGCAAATCCAGCGCATGGACAGGTTGAATAAAGCGGAGGCATTTTACACGAGTGTGCTCGAAATCAAACTGAGGCTTACGCCTCGTCTGCCCGAATGACCGCCAGAAAAGCCTCGCCATACTTCGCCAGCTTGCTCTGCCCCACACCACTGATGCGCAGAAACTGCACCTCATTCAAGGGCCGGTAATGCACCATGTCCATCAGGCTCGCATCGTGGAAAATCACATAAGGTGCCACATCGTTCTCGTCCGCCAGCTTTTTGCGACACGCACGCAGCGCCTCCCACAGCCGGCGATCAGCGTCCGCAATGTCCTGCTTCCCGCGGGATTTCTTCAGGGGCTTTTCCAGAGACTCCTGCAGGTCCACGCGCAGGGCAATGGTTTCCTCCCCCTTGAGCAGCGCGCGGGATTTCTCGTTCAGGTGCAAACCTCCGTAGGTCGCATGGTCCACGCTCAGATACCCCAGCGCCACCAGCTGCCGGAAGACGGAGCGCCAGGCGGTCGCACTTAACTCCTTGCCGATCCCGTAGGTCGAGAGATGGTGATGATCGTTCTGGAATATCTTGTCAGCATCTGCGCCAAGCAGAACATCGATCAGATAGTTCACGCCGAAGCGCTGGCCGGTGCGATACACACACGACAGGGCCTTGCGGGCCGCCTGCGTACCATCCCAGGTCGGGACCGGCTGCAGGCAGACGTCGCAGTTGCCACACACCGCGGGGCTGTCCTCGCCGAAATACAACAGCAGCGCGTGACGGCGGCAGCTGCTGATTTCACACAAGCCGAGCATGGCATCGAGTTTGGCCCGCTCCGTACGCTTGAACTGTTCGTTGCCCTGGGACGCATCCATCATTTGCCGCAGCATGATCACATCCTGCAGGCCATACACCATCCAGGCGGTCGCGGGCAGACCGTCGCGGCCCGCACGCCCGGTTTCCTGATAGTAGGCCTCCAGGCTGCGGGGCAGATCGAGATGCACGATAAAGCGCACATCCGGCTTGTCGATCCCCATGCCAAACGCGATGGTGGCCACCACAATCACGCCGTCCTCACGCAGGAAACGCTGCTGATTCTGCTGTCTTTGCTCTGGACTCAACCCGGCGTGATACGGCACCGCATCAAACCCCTGCTGTACCAGCCAGGCGGCGGTGTCATCTACTTTTTTGCGCGACAGGCAATAGACGATGCCGGCGTCGTGTTCATGCTCTCGCCGCAAAAACCGCAGCAGCTGCTGCCGTGGATTCTGTTTCTGCGTGATGCGGTACTGGATGGAGGGACGATCAAATCCGCTGATGAAATGCGCAGCATTCTGCAGTCCCAGCCGCTGCACAATCTCTTCCCGGGTCGCGGCATCGGCGGTGGCGGTCAGGGCGATGCGAGGAACCTCGGGAAACCATGCCTGTAGGTGCGTGAGTTGCAGATAGTCGGCCCGGAAATCGTGTCCCCATTGCGAGACGCAGTGCGCCTCATCGATAGCGAACAGCGCCAGCGGAATACTGCGGAACAACTCCAGCGTGCTCGCCTGCGTGAGGCGCTCCGGAGCGACATACAGCAAGTCCAGCGCGCCCTCGCGCAGCGCCTGCTGCACGTCCCGTTGTTCGGCCGGTGCCATGGTGGAGTTCAGAAAACTGGCGCGCACCCCCAGCTCCCGCAAGGCATCTACCTGATCTTGCATCAAGGCGATCAGGGGAGAAATGATCACTCCCACCCCGGGACGCAGCAGCGCTGGAATCTGATAGCACAGGGATTTTCCGCCGCCGGTGGGCATCAGGACCAGGGCGTGCTCCCCGGCGAGCAGCGTGTCGATGATGGCCCGCTGTTCTCCGCGAAAGGCCGCG
The DNA here is from genome assembly GCA_964538025.1 of uncultured Klebsiella sp. GTDB lineage: Bacteria > Pseudomonadota > Gammaproteobacteria > Pseudomonadales > Pseudohongiellaceae > UBA5078. The sequence continues at coordinate 315,465 of CAZICZ010000001.1, forward strand.
TAGCCGAACACCTGGGAAAGTACCTGTTCGGGGGTCGCAAGGGCAGGAGGCATGAGGTTACCGGGAGGCATCGGGTGAATGAAATCAGCAAGGCGCAATAAAAACGGCCTGCCCCGGCGCACGGAGCAGGCCGTCTGGGCACACTATCATTAGCGGGCGGCGAGCCGCTCGCGGAATTGGCGCAGGGCCAGTTTCAGTTTTTCAGCATTCTGTGGCCCCATGCGCAGCAACTGCTTCTCGACGGGGCTCATGCGCTCGATGTCCGAGTCGGCATACACATACATCACCTTCGGCTTGATCAGCTGAAAGGGCCCCTCGGCGGTGCGGGCATCGACCACGGTCGTGATGGCCCGCACGAGCACATCATCGAAGTTACGGTTGGGGTAGCCGATCTCTGCGTAGGCTTCCTGAAACAGGGGTTTCATCAGCCGGTAAATGGCAATGGATTGCTCGGGGTCCACCGCGGTCAGGCTGTCCACCAACGCGGTATAGCGCTGATAGGAAACGGTCTGCATCTCAAACAGGTTTTCGTCCAGTTCGCGCACGGCCATCGGCTGCTGCAGGCGGCGTACCGGGTACTCCAGCTGCGGCAGATTCCCCTCTGCCACGTTATCCACAAAGACGACAAACTTGCGAATGATGTCCTCGGATGTGAGCAGCGTCAGCAGGCGGGCGCCGGTCTCCAGCGCCCCCAGACGTTCAGTCAGGAAGGCGTCGCTCTCATTGAGCACGGGCAGTTCAATGACTTCCTCCACCACCTCCGGGACGGGAGTTTCCTCCACGACAGCAACAGGCGTTGGCGCAGGCACGACTGGCGCAGGAACAGGCGCTGGCGTCTCGGTGCGCTGGACAGGCTCCGGAGCGCGCGGCACGGGCGGCGCAATTTCCACTGTGCGGGAGCCTTCCGGGCTTTCAAAGGTAGCCGCCAGATAGACCAGAAAGAGCAAGCCGAAAATGGCGATTGCAGCGATGATGGTCAAACTCTTCTTTGGCATGAATTACCCCGAATAATCATTGACTTGAATACAGAAATGTCACAACGGGGGGCATTCTTGCACAGCCCCTGTAGCGCAGCAAGCGCGCCCCCTGTGAAATCAGGCTCTTGCCTCCACCTTGCCATATTTGAGGCATATTCCGTTGACTCATTGCAGGGACTCTCCCGCCCCTAGCAACACCGCGACGCCGAGCACGGCGAAGATCAGAGCGGCAACCCGGTGTACTGCCGTGACCGGCAGCCGGTCGGCAATGCGATGACCCAGCAGCACGGCCGGCACATTCGCGATCATCATGCCCAGCGTCGTGCCGATCACCACCATCACCAGGGCCTGATAATTGGCTGCCAGCGCGACGGTGGCGACCTGGGTTTTATCACCGATCTCCGCCATGAAAAAGGCGATGAACGTGGTCATGAAAACCCCGTGGGCCGCCTTCACGCGGGCGTCCTCTTCATCCAGCGTGTCCGGCACCAGTATCCAGCCCGCCATGGCAATGAAGGAAACCCCCAGAATCCAGCGCAGGGTGTCCGGCGAAAACACGGTGGTCACCCACGTCCCCACCGCCCCGGCCAGACCGTGATTGGCCAGCGTCGCCAGCAGAATGCCGAGGATGATGGGCACTGGCTTGCGGTATTTGGCAGCCAGAACGAAGGCAAGCAATTGGGTTTTATCGCCGATCTCGGCGAGGGCCACGATACCGGTGGCGACCAGAAACGCTTCCATGAAAACTTTCCTAGGCGGGAGGTGGGCGCGATTATAGGCGCGAAACCTTACCAGCGCATGAGGCTGCGTCGAAAATCCCGGCTCAGCGCACTCTGGAGGGTTCGTAGTTCTTCGATCCGCGCGGGGGCAGCCCCGTTATTGATCGTCAGCAGCGCAGGGTTGCTCGCCAGCAGGGCATCCATTTCGCGCAGGGACTGCTGCAATTCGTTTACGGCAAGCTGAATGCGATCCCGGTACAGCTGCCGCTGCATCTCCTGATCCCGGAACTGGGGGTTCTCCCGTCGGACCATGCCGCAGCTCTGCGCCACCTGCCCTGCCGCATTGACCACATCGCGGCACACATACTCCGACACATAACGCTCCACCGGACGCTCGAGGTTCATGGGCACACTGTGCAGGGCATAGTCGGCGATCTGGGCCTGGGCAAAGGCCTTGCCATAGAGCAGATCGAAACGCGTCTGCAAGCGCAGCGCAGCGCCGGCTTCCGGCGGGGAAGGTGCTTCGATCAGGGCATTTTCATAGAGCACCGGCAGATCGTCGATGTCCCGCATGTTCGACAGCGACGAGCGTTGCAGCAGATTGCCGCGCGCCACCTGCAGCTTCCAATCGGCGAATGCCAGGACCGCTTCCGCGTACGCCTGCGACCCGGGCGTATACAGGCGGGTCTTGATATGCAGGGCCAGGTGTTCCTTGTCGTCGGCCTGCCCCCACTCCCCTGCCGCCTTTTGGGCACGAATCAGGTTTTCCAGAATCGGCAGCTGGGCGGCACTGTAAAGACCGTCATTGATGCGGGTGACGCTTAGGGCGCGCTCGAACACCGCGGCGGCGTCCCCGAATCGGCCCAGCTCTAGCGCAGTGTTTCCCATGGCCAGCAGCGACTCCACCAAACGGGAGTCATAGGGCCCAAGATCGCTTTCCAGTGTCTGCAGGGCTTGTTCATACCGGGCGAGTTCCTGACTCAGCGCCATCGCCCGCGCGGCATCGAGTGCGGCCTGCGCCTCTGCTTCTGCCTGCGTCTGCGCCTGGGACTCGGCTTCTGTGTCAGCGGCATCCGTCGCAGCAGGCACCGCGATCTCGGGCCCCTGCGTCGCCCACAGGGGGGACATGACGAAGACCGGTAGCACGGCGATCGACACAAAGGCGAAGAACTTGCTTACTCGTCGGGTCATAAAGAGAACTCGGAAAGTCCAGTGTTATAACGCATCAGGATGCACGGGGTTGACGTATCACCACTCACACAGGGTCCACAGCAAGGAGACCGACATAATGAAAAAGACCATCCTCACGGCCTCCGTCTTTACTGCGCTATTTGCGGGCAGTATCGCGGTTTCACAACAAAACAGCATGAGTTTTTTTATTACCAGCGTTGGCAGCGGTAACGGCGCCAATCTGGGGGGACTGGCCGGGGCTGACGCGCATTGCGCCGCGCTCGCCACCGCGGTCGGCGCCGGCGGCAAAACCTGGGCGGCCTATCTGAGCACCCAGGCGGTCGGAGGGCAGCCCGCCATCAACGCACGCGACCGCATCGGGACAGGGCCGTGGTACAACGCCAAGGGCGTGATGATCGCCGCGAATCTCGAGCAGCTCCACAGCGAAGCCGCCCTGACCGGCAAGGAAAACTCCCTGACAGAGGCCGGCAATGTGGTCAACGGGCGCGGTGACACGCCCAATACGCATGACATCCTGACGGGCTCGCAGGCGGACGGAACGGCCTTCGGCCCGGATACCGATCTGACCTGCAGCAACTGGACGAGCAACAGTGCCGGCAGTGCCCAGGTGGGCCATCATGACCGACAGGGCGGCGGCGCCAACCCGACCTCCTGGAACAGCGCACATGGCAGCCGCAGCTGCAGTCAGGAAGATCTCGTTGCCACGGGCGGCAATGGCTACTTCTACTGCTTCGCGTATTAATCCGCTTGCTTCCCGGCCGCCACCTGCAGGCGGTGGCCGGGTCCCTTCCCCGATCCTTCCCCCGCTGTTTCAGGCATCACGAATGGAGTAGACTCGGTCCGCTGTCTTCCGTTTTCCCGCGCTGTGGATGACTACATGGACTTCAAGGACTACTACACCATTCTGGGCGTCGCGCAGGACGCCGATCTCAAGGACATCAAAACTGCCTACCGTCGTCTTGCCCGCAAATATCATCCCGATGTCAGCGAGCAGCATGATGCGGAAAAACACTTCAAGGAAGTCGCCGAGGCCTACGAGGTGCTTTCCGACGAGAAGAAACGCGCCGAATATGACCAGCTGCGCCAGGTCGGCGGAGGCGGTCGCTCCTTTGAGCCGCCACCCGGCTGGCAAAGTCAGGCTGGCGGAGACCACGGCGATTTTTCCGAGTTCTTCGAAAACCTTTTCGGAAGTGGACGATTCCGTGCGCAGGGCAAGCCCTTCGGCGGGAGCGAGGATTTTAGCAGCCGTCGAGGGCGCGACCTCGAAGTGGAATTGCCCCTGTTTCTGGAAGAGACCTTTGCGGACGCCCCGCGCCCCGTACACTACAAAATGCCGCATTACGGCGAGGGGGGGCGGCTTCCCGATGTCGAGAAGACCCTGAACGTCACCCTCCCTGTCGGTGTTGCCGACGGCGAACGCATCCGCCTGAAGGGACAGGGAGCCCCCGGATTCGGCACCGGCCCGGCGGGCGACCTTTACCTGAAAATTCGCCTGATTCCGCATCCTCTGTTTGATGTCAGTGGACACGACCTGACCCTGGTGGTGCCGCTTGCCCCCTGGGAGGCAGCGCTGGGCACCAAGCTCACCATCCCCACGCTCACCGGGAAGATCAGCCTGAGTGTCCGACCGAACAGCCAGTCCGGACAACGACTCCGCATCAAGGGCAAGGGATTGCGCAGCCGCGACGGCAGCGGTGACCTGTACGCCGTGCTCAAGGTCGTGATGCCCCCCAGCCACACCGACGCAGCCGCTGCCCTTTGGAAACAACTGGCCACCGCACAGCCCTTCAATCCCCGCCACGAATGGGAGGCCTGACATGCCCACCGTCGACACCCTTTGCCTGGATCTGCACGACGCCTGTATCGCCATTGGTCTGGAATCCCCTCAGATCTGCGAGATTGTCGCGCATGGCATCATCGTGCCAATAGGCCCCTCACCCGAGGAATGGCAGTTTGACCATGAAATGATCTGGACCGCCAAGCAGGCCGCCCGTCTGCAGCACGACCTCCACCTGGACTGGTCTGCCACCGCCATGCTGCTCACTCTGCTGGAGGAACGGAACCGGCTGCGCGCCGAGAACGAACAATTGCGTCAGCAGTTGCTGCGCTTCATCGAATGCTGAGGAGGCCGGCACCCCGCCATGGCGATCGAGATTGAACGAAAATACCGCGTCCATGAGGACAGGTTGCCTCCGCTTGGCACTGGCGAGCGCATCGTTCAGGCCTATATCCCCACCACCAATCGCAGCACCGTGCGCATACGGCTCTGCGGTGAAAACGCGTTTCTGACCCTCAAAGGCCCCACCGTCGGCATTCGCCGCGCGGAATTCGAATACGCCATCGCATGGGAGGATGCCACGGCGATGCTGCAGAGCCTGTGCGGGCCGGAGCGCATTGAAAAAACCCGCTACCGAGTGCAGCACGACGGCATGGTCTGGGAGCTGGATGTATTCGAGGGACGCAACAAGGGACTGCTGCTGGCGGAAATCGAACTGCCGCATGAAGACCATGCCTTTACGGTGCCTTCGTGGGTCGGTGAAGAGGTCAGTGCCGATCTGCGCTACACGAATCAGGCCCTGATGCGCACACCATGGCCGGAGTGGAGCGCAAGCGACGGCGTGTCACACACCCGTCGCTGAACCGTCATATACCTGTCACGGCCCGTCACTATCCTGCGTCAAACTGACAACAGGAGGTGCCCCGCATGAGCGCAGCGAAACCCGTACGCCCCTTGCACAAGACACTCAAATACCGCGCGATTTTTCTTTCCGACATACATCTGGGCTTCAAGGGATGCCAGGCAGAATTCCTGCTGGATTTCCTCTCACAAACCGAATCCGAGTTCCTCTACCTGGTGGGCGATATTTTCGACGGCTGGGAGCTGTCAAAGAAATCCTACTGGCCCGCGGCTCATCAGGCAGTCGTCAATGCGATTCTGGAGAAAGCTTCGAAAGGGACGCGGGTCATCTATACCCCCGGCAATCATGATGAATCTGCGCGGCATTACTGCGGCCACCGCTTCGACAACATCGAGGTGCTGCATACCGCCATCCACACGACGGCCGACAGCTCCCGCCTGCTGGTGCTCCATGGCGACCAGTTCGATACCGTCGTGAAATACAGCCCATTCCTGTCGAAAGTAGGCAGCTCCATGTACGGACAGCTGCTGTTCATGAACCGCGTGATCAATGCCCTGCGACGCGTGGTGGGACTGCCGTACTGGTCGCTCGCCGCACATCTAAAACATAAAGTCAAAAACGTGGTCAGTTACATCGGCAAATTTGAAGAAGCCGTGGTGGAGTCCGCGCGCATCGAAAAAGTACAGGGCGTCGTGTGCGGTCACATTCACCACGCCGAGATTCGCGCGTTTGGCGACATTCTCTACTGCAACACAGGAGACTGGGTGGAAAGTTGCACGGCAATGGTGGAAGGCCACAACGGCAAACTGGAAATCTTGCGCTGGACGGAACAGGCAGAGCGCCTGAAGTCCCATTCAAAGACCGATCAGGCGCCAGCGTTAACGGCCGCCTGAGGCGGCCTGCGGGATCAACGACGCGTGAATTTGCGGACGGCGCGTTCGACGACTTCCGCCGCATACAGATTGCCCTGTTCGTCGACCGTAACGCCTTCCCCATGACTCGTGGTCCCTTCCGGGTTTTTGACCGGGTCCGGCGTGAAGGCGGTGACAAACCCGTCCGTCACACTGCCTACCCGGATGCCCCGCTCCCAACCAATATTGCGATCGGGTCCGGTATTGGACTCGGAGTCTGCGGCATAGAGCATGTCATGTTCATCGATATAGACATCGCTTGGACGACCAAACTGTGTCCAGGTCATCAGGAACTCGCCCTCCTGGGTGAATATCTGGATGCGGCTGTTGGCGCGATCGGCTACGAAGAGTCGACCCTGAGAGTCCATTGCCAGCGCGTGCGGCACGCGAAACTCGCCGCCCTCTGCCCCGACGCGTCCCCATTCCATCAGGTAATTGCCCTGACTGTCGAACTTCACGATGCGGTTGTCGGTGCTCGGACTGTGCCCGTCGGCAACGAAAATATCGCCATTGGGCGCCACCAACACATCGTTCGGGGCATTGAAGAAGTAATGGCCCGTCCCCGCGACACCGGGAATCCCGAGACTCATGAGCAGCTCCCCTTCGGGGCTGAACTTGTGGACCTGATTGCCTTTGCGCTGCGTGCGGGAGGTCGCGGCATCCGTCACCCACAGATTGTTGTCATGGTCGACGAACATGCCATGGGGCCACACGAACATCCCTGCCCCGAAGCTGCGCACGACATTGCCATCGCTGTCGAGCAGCATGATCGGGTCAACATCTGTCTGGTCCTCGCAGCTCCCCGGTCCGCGGTTCCCTTCACAGCGGTCGGCTACCCAGATCATGCCGTTGCCTGCGTAGTGAATGGCGCTGGCAGATCCCCATACCCGCCCCTCCGGCAGATTGCCAAACGCTGTTTCACTGCGCTCATAGGGATTGGGGATGACACTGCCGGCAGGCGACCCGGATTCAGAACAGGCAGCACATAACAGCACGGAACTCAGCAACAGGGTTTTGACGCGTGATAAGCGCATGGCATTCCTCTCTTCGTTTTTGTTATGGAGTAGTGTCGCCCGTTCGGGCTGTGCGCTCGGCAGGCAAGGCAAAAGAGTGTACGTCAATCATTCGGGAGATTCACGCCGCTTGCGTTGTTTACCGGGCATGCAAGGACGAACTTGCGGTAAAAAACACTGGCACCTAATGCCGTGCCGGGTATACTGCCTGACACACGCCGTCCTGATAATTACAATGAGAAGAAGCCCCATGAATCGACGCTCACGCTATTTCCTTAGTGCCATTGCCGGACTCGCGCTCGGCATTCAGTCCCTCTCCAGTTTTGCCGCCAATGAAGTCATCATGGGGCCCGTCGGTCCCAGCCCTTATGACATCATTCCGTATTGGCACAAGCCGTTCGCCGCCCCGGGTTTTGCCTTTGGCGGCAACTCCGGTGTGCAAGCCGAATCGCCCGACCGGATTCTGGTTGCCATGCGGGGTGAATATCGTCTGCCCAACCCGATCCCGGGGGAATACAAGGGCTATGCCGGGTCATTGGGCGTCAACGTGCTCACCGACACAGAACCGCGCACCTGGCGCAACTGTCTGTATGAGCTTGACGGGGAAGGCAACATCATCACCATCTGGAATCAGTGGGATGCCCTGTGTGAAAACTCGGAAGGGCCAGGCCCCCACCGCATTCGTGTGAGTCCCTATGATCCGGAACGCCGTGTGTGGGTGATCAACGAGACCTTCCACACCATTTATGTCTTCAGCAACGATGGCAGCGAGCTGATCATGACCCTGGGCGAAAAACATGTCCCGGGAAATGACAAAACGCATTTCGCCAAACCACAGGATGTCGCGTTTCTGCCCGACGGCCGTGTGCTGATTGCGGACGGGCTCGATAACCACCGCATCATCATTCTGGACAAGAATTTTGACTATCTGTCCGAGTTTGGCGGTTTCGGCACCGCGCCGGGGCAGTTCAATGGCGTGCACTCTGTGGCTGCTGGCCCGAATGGGCTGATCTTCGGACTGGATCGCTCCGGTGGCCGCATCAACGTCTTCCGCCTGACCGACGACCCTGCCGTGGTCGAACACGTGGACACCTGGGCAGGCTTCAGCCTGCCGCTGGACATCATCGTGAATGAGGATTCCCTGTGGATCACCGACCTCAATCCCTTGCGTTTCGTGAAGCTCGACTTCAGCGGCAACCGTCTCTATTCCTGGGTAGTGGAGCGTGACGGGCCGACCGGATTTCTGGAAGTGCATGCCTTTACCGTGGACTCCGATCTCAACCTGATCGGAGGAGACAACCAGTATGGCCGCTCTCAGAAAATGGTGCCCAAGCCCGGCATCGACCCTGCCCTGATTATCAAACAGCCCTGGTACCAGCGCTGATCTGGAACACCCGTCCCATTAATGTATCTCGCGGTGCGTTAATGGGACTCTTCCCCCGCCTCCTTGACCTGTGCCGTCTCCTGCTGGTGTTTCCACCGCAGACTGTGGAAATCAAATCCCAGCTCCAGCGTTGGTTTAATGACGCAAAAATACGGCGAGAGGTCAAAGTCCCGTGGCACATAATGCGAATAGTGCCGATGCTCGAAATGCCGCTCCCCCGTGTCATCGACTAATTTCTCGCGAGGAAGAATCGGATAATTGATCGACTGGAAGGCCTGCGCGATCAGCGTGGAACAGATGGCCTTGGTAGGCTCTCCACTTCCCAGACTGAGCATCTGACGCCGGTAGCGTGTAGGAACCGCCGGGTTCTGAATCAAATACCGCATCAGGTCCAGGATATTTTTCAGATCATATTTGTAGCCAAGCCTCTCCTCCACAAACCGCAGCAGGCTGTCCCGTTCCTTGTCTGCCAGCCCCACGGGGCGACAGATGCGCAGGTTGTAATTCACGTATTTGTTCAACGGCACCAGGGTGACACCTTCCGTCAGATCGGCCTCCACCAGGGACGGAATATCACTGGACTGATCCACCGCGCCCACAAACAGACAGGCATGGGACCAGGTGGATTGCGTCAGGTATTTGATGGCAGTGCTGATGCGGGAATTGCCGTCCACCAGCAGAATATCGCCCGGCCGGATTACTTTCAGAATGCGGTCAATGCTGGTTTTGTCATGCTGTTCATACCCGGGCCGAGGCTTGCTGAGATACGCTGCCAGATAAGCGCCAAGGGTGCGTGTGATCTTTAACATGCCGTGTCACTCTCGCCGTTTTTCACAGATCAAATTGGAATCCTGAGGCCCGATAAGGTACCTCATGCGGTAGTTTTTTTCAGTTATACTGCCGATTCCGTTTTCAGGGGGGAAAAGGAAAATGACAGCAGATTGCACAGCGTTTTATCTCAATGGCGCGTGGGTTACCGCAGAATACGCACCGCTTCGGGACGTGATCAACCCGGCCACCGAGGCGGTGTTTGCGCGCATCCGCATGGGCGATGCCACACACGTCGACACCGCGGTCACCGCCGCGCGATCCGCCTTTGCTGCCTGGTCGGGCAGCAGTGTTGAAACGCGACTCGCCGTGCTGGATGCCATTATCGCCGGCATGAAAGCCCGCGCGGAGGAATTGGCGCGCGCCATTTCACAGGAAATGGGGGCACCCATTACCCTGGCACGAACCGCACAGGTCGGTGCAGGGATTGCCCACTTCATGACCGCACGGGAATTGTTACGCCAGTTTTCGTTCGAAGAGACGCGCGGCACCAGCCGCATCGTCAGGGAACCCATTGGGGTGTGCGGTTTTATAACGCCCTGGAACTGGCCGTTGAATCAGGTGGCCTGCAAGCTTGCCCCCGCCCTGGCTGCGGGATGCACCATGGTGCTCAAACCAAGCGAGATGTCCCCCGTCAGTGCTTATATCCTCACGCAGATCATCGCGGAGTCCGGCCTGCCTGCGGGCGTGTACAACATGATCAACGGCGATGGTCCAACAGTCGGCGCCGCCATTGCACGCCACCCCGGCATCGATCTGGTGTCATTCACCGGCTCGACCCGTGCCGGTCGCGAGGTTGCCCGCGCCGCCGCGGATTCCATCAAAAAAGTGACTCAGGAACTCGGGGGAAAGTCAGCCAACATCATTCTCGAGGATGCCGATTTCACCCGTGCGGTGACCAGCGGTGTGCTGAGCTGCTTCAACAACAGCGGTCAGTCCTGTAACGCCCCAACGCGCATGCTGGTCCCCGCGGCGCGATTGGAAGAGGCCATTGCGCTCGCAAAAACCGCCGCGGCGAAGGCCGTCGCCGGTGACCCGTCACTGGACACGACCCGCCTTGGCCCGGTGGTCAGCAAGGCCCAGTTCGACCGCATCCAGTCCCTGATCCAGAAGGGAATCGACGAGGGCGCCGAGATCGTGGTGGGCGGCCCCGGCCTTCCCGAGGGTATCACTGCCGGCTACTTCGTGCGTCCCACCATTTTTGCCCGGGCCAACAACCAGATGACGATTGCGCGGGAGGAGATCTTCGGCCCGGTACTCACGATCCTGAGTTATACCGATGAAGAGGACGCCATTGCCCAGGCGAATGACACCGACTATGGGCTGTCGGGTTATGTATGGGGCGAAACGGATCACGCCCGACATGTGGCCAAGCGCCTGCGGACGGGGATGGTGCATCTGAACGGTGCCGGCCCGGATTTCGCAGCGCCTTTCGGCGGCTATAAACACTCCGGCAACGGCCGCGAGTGGGGGCTGGAGGGCTTTGAGGAGTTTCTCGAGACCAAAGCCATCATGGGCTACGGGGCCTGAAAAAAAACAGGGCCCGGCACAACGATGCGCCGGGCCCTGCCTGTCATCCCGCAAGGGAATTAATGGTCGTGGTGATCGCCGTGGGCGTGCACATGGCCGTGGTCGATTTCTTCCTCGGTGGCATCCCGAATGCTGATGACTTCGACATCAAAATGCAGGGTCTTGCCTGCCATTTCATGATTGCCATCAATCGTCACCTGATCGCCTTCCACCGATTTCACGGTGATGTGCTGGTGACCGTGCTCGCCCTGCGCGGTGAACACCATGCCGGGCTCAATTTTGTCGACTCCGCGAAACATCGATTTGTCGAGGGTGTGGATCAGGTCCGGGTTAATCTCGCCGTAGGCCAGCGCCGGAGGAATAATCGCGTTGAACGTCGCGCCAACGGCCTTGCCGTCCAGCTCTTGTTCCAGGCCCGGAATCAGGCCATGGGTCCCGTGCAGATACATCAGCGGAGCGCCTCCTGCGGACGAATCCAGGATGTCTCCCTCTGCGTTTTTGAGGGTATAGTGGATTTCCACTACCGAGTGCTTGCCGATTGTTGCTGTCATAGAAGGTGTCCTGGCGTCTCTGATGGGTTTACGAAGTCGGGGCGCCATTATAAGGATATGGCGCGCCGGGGAAAGAGCGAATCTGCCTAGAGCAGGTTGCCAAACCGTTCCTGCAGACGTCGCATGCCTGCCAGCCAACGGTCATAGTCTGCCGTTTTCCGTTGCATGTAGGTCAGCACCTCGGGGTGGGGCAGAATCAGGAAATGCTCGGCGTCCAGTGTCTCCACGACAGTGTTCGCCAGCTGCTCCGGTTCGAGCATGCCGTCGACACCTGCCGCGCCCGTGCCTCCCGCGGTCATTTGCGTACGCACGGCCTGCGGACACAGGACGGACACCTTGATACCCCTCGCGCCGTAAGTAATGGCTAACCATTCTGCAAACCCTATCGCAGCATGCTTCGTAACGGCATAGGGCGCGGAACCAATCTGGTTAAGCAATCCCGCTGCCGACGCCGTGTTCAGCAGATAACCTTCACCCCGCGCAAGCATGGCCGGCAAAACGGCCCGGGCGGCATACACATGTGCCATCACGTTGATGTCCCAGATGCGCTGCCATTGGGCATTGCTGACCTCCTCGCCCCCGCGGGTAAAGATGCCGGCATTGGAGCAGAACAGATCGATATGCCCGAACACCTGGAGCGCGCGCGCGACCAGCGCCTGCACATCCTTTTCGCGACTGACATCGGTACAGACACCAAGGGCCTGGGTCAGACCGGACAGGCTCGCGACCACAGGGGCAATGCCCTCCTCGTTGATGTCCGCGACCACCACGGCGCGGGCTCCCTCCGCTGCAAAACGCTCGCACAAGGCCCGGCCGATGCCACTCGCGCCGCCTGTTACGACGACGACTTTGTCCTTGATCTTCATTGACCTGTCTCCTGAGTGTGGGGCAGCAGCGCGCACAGCCGCTCCCGGATGACCGTTTCCGCCTCTGACACGATGCGTGCCACCAGTGTGTGACAGCTGGGGATATCATCGATCAGTCCTATCACCATGCCTGCGGACCAGACGCCAGCCTCCAGCTCGCCTGTGTCGAACAATTCGCGCCCTTTGACACCTTTGACCAGCGGGGCGATGTCGTTGAAGTCGGTGTCCCCCGGTCGGGCTTCGATTGCCAGGACTTGCTCCGCCACGCCGTTGCGAAACACGCGGGAGGTGTTGCGCAGGCTGCGGAAAATCAGCGCGGTATCCCGTTCACCGGCCTCCACCATGCGCTGCTTGACCTTGTGGTGTATCGGGGCCTCCTGCGTGACCATAAAGCGCGTGCCCATATTGATGCCGTCCGCCCCCAGCGCCAGTGCCGCCGCGAGTCCCCGTCCATCGGCGAAGCCGCCGGAGGCCAGAAACGGGATGCGCAGATGCCGTGCTGCCAGAGGCAACAGAATCAGGTTGGTGACATCGTCTTCCCCCGGATGCCCGGCGCATTCAAATCCGTCTACGCTGACGATGTCACACCCAAGCGCCTGCGCCTTGAGTGCATGCCGCAGGGAGGTGCACTTGTGAATCACGGTGATGCCCGCCTGTTTGAAACGAGGCATCCAGGGTTCCGGATTGCGACCAGCCGTTTCGACGATGGTGACCCCCGCGTCGATGATCGCGTCGACGTAAGCCTCGTAAGGAACCGGTTTAATCGTGGGAAGTATGGTCAGGTTCACCCCGAAAGGCTTGTCGGTCAGGGTCCGGCAGCGGGCGATCTCTGCCTTGAGCGCCTCCGGATCGGGTTGCGTCAGCGCGGTCAGCATGCCCAGCGCTCCGGCATTGGAGACGGCGGAGGCGAGCTCCGCACGCCCGACCCACTGCATGCCTCCCTGCACAATCGGGTGTGTGATGCCGAGCATCTGTGTAATGCGTGTCTGCATGAATCCCCCTTGGTGTAGTGAATCCCGGCACGCGGAAATTCACTTCCCAGCCGGTCAGGAGTCGGATTATAGGCACATCGCCAGAAGGCGTGGAACCCGTGACAATCCGTCACCAACGTGCCAACCAACTGTGCTATATTCGCGGCCCTAAAAAACCCATTAACAGGGAGAGAGCACCATTGAAAACTGAGAGAGTAGTTCGTCATTCCCCATTGTCTTCCTTCGTGCGCAGCCAGGGCACACGCGGTTTTACGCCACGCCTGCTGGCACTCTCATGTGCTGCCGCGATCTCTGCAATGGCAAGCCCAACGCTCTTCGCCCAGGCAGTGAACGAGCAGCAGTCCATTGAGGAAATCACCGTCACCTCCTCTACCCGCCGACCGGAGTCTCTGGCCGACGTGAATGCGAGTGTCGCGGTGGTGACGCAGGATCAGCTGACCCTGGTGTCACACCAACACATTCAGGAAATCGCCAACCGCATGGCAGGCGTGAACATCAACCGTAACAATGGACAGGAAAGCTTGACGGCAATCCGCTCACCCGTGCTGACGGGCTCCGGTGCCTGCGGCGCCTTCCTGTTGGCAGAGCAGGGCATCCCGCTGCGCGCGGCCGGCTTCTGCAACGTCAACGAACTGTTTGATGCCAACAGCGAGAACGCAACCCGCATCGAAGTGATCCGTGGCCCGGCAACCGCCTATTACGGTTCGAACGCCGTTCACGGCATGATCAACGTTGTGCTGCCAGACCCTCGCGAAGGCGGTGAACTCACGCTGGAAGCAGGGCCCCGAGGCTCCACCCGCGTCAATGCCACACTGGGCATGGACTATGGCAACTTCAAGCACATGTTCCTCGCCAATGGAGCCAGTGAAGTCGGCTACCGCGATAACAGCGGATTCGATCAGCAGAAATTGTCCTGGCGCTACCAGTACACCACGGCGAACGGCATCGCCCTGGACGGAGGCTTCACGGCCACCAACCTGAATCAGGAAACGGCGGGCTATGTCGAGGGCAAGGATTCCTACAAGGATGACGACCTGCGTGATACCAACCCGAACCCGGAAGCGTATCGCGACAACCAGAGCTTCCGCGTCTGGACGCGTGCCAGCAAGGCGCTGGACAACGGATGGGAACTGGTGGCAACACCCTACTACCGCAAGGCGGACCTGAATTTCATTCAGCACTTCCTGCCCGGTGCCCCCACGGAAGACAACAAGCACACCAGTCTGGGACTGCAGTTTGCCGGTTACCGCGATCTCGATGAGAACACCATGCTTTCCTTCGGCGTAGACACCGAGATGACCAATGGCACCCTGTTGCAGGAACAGCGCTTCCCGACAGTAGGTTCTGCGGCACTGGTTGCCCAGACACCGGTCGGCAAACACTACGATTACGAAGTCGATGCCACGCAGATCGCCCCCTTTGCGCATTTCCAGCGCTATTGGACCAATGGCTGGGATATCTCCCTCGGCCTGCGTTACGAGCGCATGGAATATGATTACGACAACCGCATGCTGAATGGCCGCACCAAGGACAACGGCGTTGCATGTGGTTTCGGCGGCTGCCGTTACAACCGTCCTGCGGATCGCAAGGACAGCTATGGTAACTGGGCGCCGAAGTTCGCCGTGCGTTACCAGATCAACGATATCCACAACGCGCAACTGCGCCTGAACAAGGGCTATCGCGCCCCGCAGGCCACCGAACTGTATCGCCTGCAGAACACGCAGAGCGTCGCGGATCTGGACGCGGTGGAAATCGACAGCGCCGAGATCGGGCTGGAGGGAGCGGCGAACGCATGGCAATACACCGTTACCGCTTACTACATGGACAAAGACAATGAAATCATCACAGACAGTGCCCGTCTGAACCTGAACGACAGCCACACGCAGCACCGTGGTCTGGAGTTTTCCGGCGCATTGGATCTGAATGATCAATGGCGTCTGTCCGGGGCCTACAACCTTGCCCGTCATACCTACGAGAACGATGCCATCTCCGGTGGCGTCAATATCAACGGCAATGACGTGGATACCGCTCCGCGCAAGTTCGGCAGTTTCCAACTGCGCTGGCAACCCATGCAGACCCTGTTTACCGAACTGGAGTGGGTCAACTCCGGGCCCTATTACAGCAACCCGGAAAACCTGAACAAGTATGAGGGACACGATATCCTGAACCTGCGCACCCGCTGGCTGGCGACTTCGGACATCACGCTGGCCCTGAACATCCTGAACCTGACGGATGAGAAGTACGCCGAGCGTGCGGACTTTGCGTTCGGCAGAGACCGTTACTTCCCCGGCGAGCCGCTGCGTGCGTTCTTCTCCGTGAACTGGAAGTTCCGTTAAGCACGAATGACAAAAGGCGACACCTGTCGCCAAATAATGCCCGGGGCGAGCGATCTCCCCGGGCATTTTTGTTTATACTCTGCCTGACTCTCCGATGTCGCAGGTGGATGCCCGTGCCTTACAGCCAGGACCCAATGCTCGAAAGACTGCTGCGTTTCCTGAAGCAGACACAGGCATTTGAACGCCGACCGATTCTTCATCCCGACCAGTCCCTCAATCGTCTTATTGCCTCCGCCGAATTGCCTGCCGGAAACTTTCGACGGGCAGCGGTGCTCATTCCCGTTCTCACCGATCTCGACGAGCCGGCCATTGTTCTGACACAACGCACGGAACATCTAAGCAGCCATCCCGGCCAGGTGGCGTTCCCCGGAGGTAAGGAGGACCCGGGCGATGCCGGCCCCGTGCATACCGCCTTGCGGGAAAGTGAGGAAGAAATCGGTTTGCCGGCAGATGCGGTGCGTGTGGTGGGGCGACTGGGCGAACTGCTGATGCCCACCGGGTATTGTGTCACGCCGATCATCGGGCTTCTGTCATCTCGCACCCCGCTGGTGGCATGCCCGCGAGAGGTGGCGCACATTTTTCGACTTCCTCTCGGTCTGGCGCTGAATCCGGCCAACTACCAGCGCACCCACTTTTCGGTGCAGGACCGAAAACGGGAGACTCTGGAAATTCATTTTGAGGGTTACCGCATCTGGGGCGCCACTGCGGCGATATTGCACCACCTGGCCTGCGAGATTGCCAGCATAGAGGAATGAGTGGTTAGAAATCTCCCAACAGGAAGTCGCGCTCTTCCTTGCTGACATGTGTTTCCGAAACATCTTCAGGATGACGGACTGTATTGCGTCCCGCCTCTTTCGCCTTGTAGAGCCAAGCATCTGCGCGTGCCACGAATTGCGTGAGGTCACCCTTTTCATATGGACGAAGCCAGTCGACGCCGAAACTTGCGGTGATCCTCACCGGTTCGTCCGCGACCACCAAGGGGGTCTGTTCAATGGATAAACGCAAGCGCTCTGCTAATGAAATCGCAGCATGCAAAGGAGTATTGGGGAGGATGATGGCGAATTCTTCCCCGCCGTAACGGCAGGGAATATCCAGTCGACGCAAGGTGGTGAGCACAATCCGCGCCACGTGCTGCAGCGCGAGATTGCCAAACTCGTGACCGTAATGATCATTGAATTCTTTGAAGTGATCCAGATCCAGAATAATGAGTGATACCGGGTGCCCCGATCGTCGCCCTCGTTCCATTTCCAGGTCAATCGAATGGAGGAAATGACGGTAGTTGTACAAACCGGTGAGTTCGTCCGTGCGCACCTGCGTGGAAAGTGCCTGCACTTCCTCACGCAGATCCATCAGTTCCTCTTCGTAAGGACACAGTGCTCCGTGAACCGGACAGGGGTCATGACTCGCGCCGCTCTCGGGCTCGTGTACAGACATCATGATCTCCCAGCTGTTCCCAGATTTGCGCACCGGTTATATCACTCCTTAGAGTTTGGCGAGAATTGCCTCCGCGGCGCTCTCGACAATCCCGCCTGCAGGTTCTACCGCCAGATACGTTACCACACCATTATCCACAATCATGGCATAGCGACGACTGCGCGTTCCCATGCCAAAACCCGTGGCATCCAACTCAAGACCCACCGCCTTGGTGAAGGCTCCGTTGCCATCGCCCACCATGAGGATCTCATCCGCATTCTGTGACTTTCCCCAGGCATCCATGACGAACGCGTCGTTGACAGAGAGGCAGACGATGCTGTCCACGCCTTTGGCCTTGATTTTGTCCGCCAGCACGACATAGCCGGGCAAATGCGTCACAGTACATCCGGGCGTAAATGCGCCTGGAACGGCAAACAGCACGACTTTTTTGCCGGCGAAAAGGGTGTCGGTGCTGATGTCTTCGGGCCCTTTGGCACCCATGATCTTCAGGGTTGCTGCGGGTATTTTGTCGCCAATGGCAATGCTCATGCTGATGTTCTCCAAAGCAGGTTGAGGTCGGTCGCCGGGCGGCATCTTATGGGTGATGCCTGACCCGAAACGGGTGTCTGCGGGCGATGGTAGCAAAATCACTCTCACTTACCCAGCGCTGTCCGTCGCAAACCCGTGCATGCCTCGCCTGCCCCCCTGTATCATGAGCCCCTCACACACGGGACCCACCTCATGATGGACACGCTGTTTTTTGTCGCCTCAAAACTGATCTGGGCGCTCCTGTCTCCCGACAGCCTGCTTGTGGTGCTGTGGGGGCTGGGAGTCGGACTCGTGTACTGGGGAAGGCTGCCCCTGGGCAAGGCGTTGCTTGGTCTTAGTTTTGGCTGCACCTTGGTGATTGCCTTGCTGCCGGTGGGGGATTGGCTGGCACTTCCTCTGGAATCGCGCTTTGAGGCTGCCCCCTCGCTGCCTTCCGAGGTCGACGGCATCATTGTGCTGGGAGGTTTTCTCGATCCTCGCCGCAGTGACGTGTGGCAGCAGGTCCAGACAAACGAGGCAGATGAACGCTGGCAGCACTTCACGGCACTGGCGCGACGCTATCCCGAAGCACAGTTGGTGTTCACAGGCGGCAGTGGTCGGGTGCTCGATCAACAGCGCAAGGAAGCGGCCCATATCGAGACATTGATGGCACAGGCGGGGCTTGGCGAGCGGCTCATTACTCTGGAGACAGAGTCGCGCAATACCTGGGAAAACGTCGTGAATAGCCAGGCCCTAGTGACCCCTGCCCCCGGATCGCATTGGCTGCTGATCACCTCGGCAGCGCACATGCCGCGAGCGGTGGGTATCTTTTGCGCACGTCAGTGGCCTGTCATGCCGGTCCCGGTCGATTTTCGCTCCGATCCCGCCCACATGTTCCGCCCCGAATGGGAGTTTGCCGAACACGTGAACTCCCTGACGGTGGCCAGCCGGGAATGGGTGGGACTCGTGGCGTATTTTCTGAGCGGACGCACCTCGCAGTTTCTGCCAGGTGCCGCGACACCCTGCCTTTCCCGCTAGTCATCGGCCGTGTGAGGCACGGCACTGATCACGGCGTCGATCCACTCGAGATGAGCCGATACACGCTCATACACCCCGACAGCTCCGTACAGCCCCTGCACGCCCGCAGGCGCTTCTCTTGCCGCAATTTCCCCGATCGCGATGCCGGCAAGTCGCCATCCCTGCGCTGTGTGCAGCAGGGCGGGTCCTCCGCTGTCACCGAGGCCGGGCAACCCTTCCAGAGCGAGTGCGGTGGAACCGGGTTGACGTGGGTCATCAAAATTCAGACGCAGGCGCCCCCGGATTTCACTGATCTGGTTTTCCGCCTGGCGAAAACGTCCGTCATCGCGCTGAATACCGACCGTGCCCATCCCGGAGTATCCCCAGCCAAGCAGGGTGACGACCTGATTGAGCTCGTCATCCTGCCGGTAAAGCGCCATTGGCATAGGGACGGGAAGTGGCTCGCGCAGGTGCAAAAGCGCCAGATCGACTTCTTCGCTCTGGTGGCTGGTATCGTACCGGTAGGCATAGGCAGGATGCATGACGACACGGTCGATTCCGGCCAGGTGCCCGGCAATCGTGATGGCATACTCGCCCGCCCGTTCGATGTGCCCGAGCAGATTCGTTTCCTCCACACAATGGGCAGCCGTCAGGGCCCACTGCGCGTCGATCAGTGTCGCAATACAGACCTTCCGTGCAGAGCGCTGCTCCAACCAGAACACGGACGGAAAGGCCGTTTCGCTGGCAAGATATCGCGCGTATCCAGTATCATGCCGCATGACAATGGCATGGCTGCCGACGCTACAGCACAGCAATAACAGACTGATGAATATTCGACTTGGCACCCTGATAATGTCCGCCATGCGATAGATTACCAACCGCTTTCCTTCACACACGAGACGTTGTCCATGAGCACGGAAAACGAGCCCCCTCTTCCCGCAGCAGCACGCCCCTCCTCCCGTCGGGAAGACTCCCGCGAGTACGACCAGACCGGACTCAACCCTCCCGGCGAAAAGGGCTTTCGTCTGTGGGCCTTGCTGGGATTTCTGGCCGGGGTAATTGTCTTCATTGCCATTGCCGCCTGCGCGCTGGACCGCATTCTGCTGTGAACTAACGCCGCAGCCTGCGCGCCACACGCAGATTCGGCCGCTCGCGTTTGCGGGTGCTCATTTTGTAGATGGCCACAAGGCGAAACAGAATCACCACTGCGGCCAGCGCCACAAAGGCCATGATGCTGAACACAAGCCATTGCTCCTGTGTCCAGCCATTGCTCATCAACCACCGTTCCAACATGGCATCTCTCCTCTTCCGATGACGCGCCCATCGGCGTTTCGCGCCCGGCTCGCCTGCCCTCAGGCCTCATCGATCATCTGATGCAGCAAGGTTTCAATCTCGCGTATGCGGACATAGGGGTCCTCCAGCTCGAGAAGCGCCTGCTTATGGTCCAGCGAAAGCGGCACCAGCTCGCTGAGGCGCCAGCCCAGCTCACGCAGATCATGGTAAGCGATCTCCATGCCCAGGCGGCTGATCACCGGATGACTGACGAGCTGTTCCACCAGCCCAACGAGCACATCGTGCTCGGCCTCCACCGCCAGCGGAGGCTGTCCCACAAAGTCTTCATCGCAATACACCACCTCGGCAATCAGGACCTGCTGATCATTCGGCTGGCAGGACTGAACGCTGAATTTGCGTTGCCCTTCCACCGTGATGCCCAGCAGCCCGCTGGGGAGTTGATCCCAATCCACGATGCTTGCCAGTGTCCCGATACGATGCACCTGCTGATGCATGCCGGGCGCAATCACCTCATCCCCTTCCTTCAGCAGACACACCCCGAACCCCGTGCCTGCGCGCAGACACTGGGTGACCAGGCCGATATACCGCTGCTCAAAAATCTGCAGAGGCAGGCGGCCCTTCGGAAAGAGCACTGCCTTGAGGGGAAACAGTGGAATCGTGTCCCGCTGCGCCGTTGTGGTGGATTCCCCTCTCATGCACGCGTCCGTAGGGCCTGAAGCAATTTCTGATGAATGCCGCCGAAGCCGCCATTGCTCATGATGACGATGTCATCGCCAGCACGGGCGGTAGCTGCCAGTGTCGTGACCAAGTCGTCGATCGAGGCGATCACCTGCGCGGGAACGGGGCTGTTGGCGGCGACACGAGACAGATCGAGTGCCACCGTGCCAGCGTCGAACCAATAGACCCTGTCCGCCGGATGGCAGGACTGGCCTAGCACGTCCTGATGCACCCCCATCTTCATGGTGTTGGAGCGAGGCTCAATGACGGCAATGAGGCGACCCTCTCGGCCGCTGCGCTCAAACCGGGCACGCATCCCGGCAAGTGTGGTTTCGATGGCGGTGGGGTGATGGGCGAAATCATCGTAGACGCGCACACCCGCCACCTCTGCCAGCAATTCCTGACGCCGCTTGACGCCCTGGAATCGGCACAGGGCGTCGCAGGCGACCGCGATGTCTACCCCGGCATGATGCGCCGCAGCGACCGCCGCCAGCGCATTGCGCACGTTGTGGGTGCCCCCGAGCGACCAGTCCACCCGAACGGCCGGCTGCCGCCGACCCGCGATACGTTTGCCAAGCTCGAAGGCACTGCCATCGGCCGCCAGCAGGCGCACGTACCAGGAATTGCCCTCCTGGGCACCAACGGGTTCTTCCTCTTCGGAGTGCAGCAAATCCATCGACTGGCGTTCGCTCCAGCACCCCTGACTCAGCACCTGGGCAATATTGGCGTCGTCGCGCGGCGACAGGATCAGCCCGGAAGACGGGATAATTCGCACCAGGTGGTGGAACTGTTTTTGGATGGCCGCGAGGTCGGGGAAAATATCGCCGTGATCAAACTCCAGATTGTTGAAGATCGCCGTGCGCGGGGCGTAATGCACAAATTTGGACCGTTTATCGAAGAAGGCGCTGTCATACTCATCCGCCTCCACCACAAAGAAAGGGGAATCGCCGAGATCGGCTGAACGCGCAAAATTGCTGGCAACTCCTCCGATCAGGAACCCCGGCTTCAGCCCTGCCTCGCTGAGAATCCATGCCAGCATGGACGTCGTGGTGGTCTTGCCGTGAGTGCCGGCCACTGCCAGTACCCAGCGGCCGCGCAGGACAAAGCGGGACAGCCATTCAGGACCCGAGCAGTACTCCAGCCCCTGATCCAGGGTGTATTCCACCGCGGGATTGCCCCGGGACAGCGCGTTGCCGATGACGACCAGATCCGGGTGTGGCTGCAGGTGTGCGGGGTCAAAACCCTGCTGCAGCACAATGCCCTGTTCCTCCAGCTGGGTGCTCATGGGGGGATACACATTGGCATCCGACCCGCTGACGGTATGGCCCATCTGTTTTGCCAGAACGGCCAGGCTGCCCATGAAGGTGCCACAAATGCCGAGAATATGGAT
Organism: uncultured Klebsiella sp.; assembly: GCA_964538025.1. Classification (GTDB taxonomy): domain Bacteria; phylum Pseudomonadota; class Gammaproteobacteria; order Pseudomonadales; family Pseudohongiellaceae; genus UBA5078. The sequence goes on from CAZICZ010000001.1 coordinate 337,760, forward strand.
GTGCATGCTGCTGCCTCGCGACGAAAGGTGGGCCGCATTGTCTCAAAATAGTCCCTGCAGTAACATCCCGCACACCCGGATGAATGAGCGCCACGATGCCCCCTGAAGAGACTTTCTGGAATTTTTCCTGCCGCGTGTACGCGCAGGAGGGCGTTCCTGCGTCCTGCCTCGCCCTTCAGGATACCCATGAGCAGGACGTGAACCTTCTGCTTTTTGCGCTCTGGCATGCCCATACCCGGGGCACCCTACCGCCCACTCTTTTGCAAGAAGCCCTGGACTTTTCCCTACCCTGGCGCGCGCATGTCGTCGGCCCCCTGCGCCATGCCCGCGTGTGGCTGAAGTTTGCGCTGAGTGCCCCGGAAAACCAGTCGCGCGCAGAGGCGCTTGTCCCGCTGCGGGAGCGGATCAAGGCAGTGGAATTGCAGAGCGAGAAATGGCAACAGGAGGCACTGGACGCCATGGTGAAAACCTCGGCGCAAACGCTTTCACCGTCGGCGCAGCGTATCGCCGCGCGGGAAAACCTTCACGCCTTGGTGAGCGCGCAGAAGCAGGACATGAGTATTGCCCTGACGGGTGCGCTGGAGGAGTTGATCGGTCGGGTCATGGACCCGGCACACACCACTGCGCCATGAGTCCCATTCATCGGTGACGCTACTTCTTGCGCACCCCTTCCCAGCGTTTGACGATGCCCGCATCAATATCGAACAGATCAAGTGCACGCCCCACACTGTGGTTGATCAGATCATCAATCGATTGAGGCTTGATATACAGCGCAGGCATCGGCGGTGCGATGATCGCACCCAGCTGGCAGGCGCGCAGCAGCAATTCACAGTGGCCGGCATGCAGCGGCGATTCTCGTGGCATTAACACCAGCCGACGACGTTCCTTCAAGACCACGTCCGCGGCGCGCACCAGCAGATTGTCCGCATAGGAGTGAACAATCGCCGAGAGAGATTTCATCGAACAAGGCGCGACGATCATGCCGTCGGTGCGAAAGGAACCACTCGCAATTGACGCCGCCATATCATTAATGCTGTGGACATGATCTGCCAGGGCCAACACCTCGGCAGTCTCCCACGGGGTCTCGATGGCAATATTCATCTTTGCCGAAGGCGTCAGGATGACGTGGGTTTCCACCTCGTCAACGTGCTTGAGAACCTCCAGCAACCGGATGCCATAGATGAGACCACTGGCGCCGGACATGCCGATAATAAGTCGCTTCATATTTTCTCTGTATGCCTCTCTCAGGCCCGTGGCCGCAATTGCCTTGCCAAGTGGCGAAAGGGTAACATCGTGGCTCTGACAATCCCCAGACTAGCAGGTTCTTCCACCATGGCAAAAGCCAATCTTTTTTACGCCCAATCGGGCGGTGTCACCTCTGTCATCAATGCCAGCGCATGCGGTGTGATTGAAACGGCCCGCCAAAACAAGGACAGAATAGGCAAAGTGTTTGCGGGCCGCAACGGCATCATCGGAGCGTTGCGGGAGGAATTGATCGACACGTCGAAGGAGTCCGCTGCCTCGATCGCTGCCCTTCGGTATACGCCCGCGGGAGCCTTTGGATCATGCCGCTACAAACTCAAAAGTTTCAGCGAAAACCAGCGCGAATATGAGCGCCTGATGGAAGTCTTCAAGGCTCATAATATCCGCTACTTTCTCTACAACGGCGGAGGAGATTCCCAGGACACCGCCAACAAGGTTGCCCAGCTGAGCCTCGACATGGGCTTTCCCATTCAGTGTATCGGCGTTCCCAAAACGGTGGACAATGACCTGCCGATTACGGACAACTGCCCCGGCTTCGGGTCTGTGGCCAAATACGTGGCCGTGTCGATTCGGGAAGCCGGGCTCGATGTCGCGTCCATGTGTGAAAGCTCCACCAAGGTGTTCGTGATGGAGGTGATGGGGCGCCACGCGGGGTGGATAGCCGGTGCAGCGGGACTCGCGGCGGAAGAAGAAGGCGATGCACCGCACATCATTCTGTTTCCCGAAATCGCCTTCGACCAGAAGAAGTTTTTGAAAAAAGTACAACAGTGCGTCAAGCAATTCGGATACTGCGCCATCGTGGTATCAGAAGGCGCCCAGAACAAGGACGGGAGCTTTCTGGCTGATGCAGGCGGCAAAGACGCCTTTGGCCATGTGCAATTGGGCGGCGTGGCACCTTTTGTCGCCGAGATGGTCAAGCGAGAACTGGGATACAAATACCATTGGGCCGTTTCTGATTACCTCCAGCGCGCCGCCCGCCATATCGGTTCTGCCACGGATGTCGCGCAGGCCTACGCCATGGGCAAGGCCGCGGTGGAGTTTGCTCTGGCAGGAAAGAACGCCGTCATGCCTACCATTGTGCGCAAGCCGGGCAAAAAATATCAGTGGGAGGTGGGTGAAGCGAAATTATCGGATGTCGCCAATGTTGAAAAGAAAATGCCGCGGGATTTCATCAGCAAGGACGGCTTTAGTATTACGCCCAAGGCGCGCGACTACTTTGCCCCCTTGATTCAGGGTGAGGATTACCCGCCTTACAGAAACGGGTTGCCACAGTATGCCCGGTTGAAAAAAGTGCTGGTTCCGAAAAAACTTTCTGCATGGAAGTCCTGAGGTTCTGCAGGCGCTGATCTGTCATCGACAGGACAGCGCCATCCCCTCAGGGTGCCAGACGTTCCACTTTCCATGCCCCTCCCGCCTGCAGCGTATATTCAAAACGGTCGTGCAGGCGATGGGCACCTCCCTGCCAGAACTCAATCTGCACAGGTCGAACGCGATAACCTCCCCAGAACTCAGGCAGAGGAATCTCCCCTTCGCCGTACTTGCGCCCGATGGCTTCCCACTGCTTGAGCAGCGCGTCCTTCGAGGCGAGGGGCCGACTTTGGGCGGACGCCCATGCCGCTAGCTGGCTCTCGCGCGGTCGCGCATGGAAATACTCTTGTGATTCAGCCGCAGGCACCTTTTCTGCGACGCCCGAAATCTCTACCTGACGCTCAAGTGCATGCCAGGGAAAATGCAGGCTGACCCGGGAGTTGCCGGCGATCTCCCGCGACTTCCGACTCTCGTAATTGGTGAAGAAGGTAAACCCCATGGCATCCACAGACTTGAGCAGAACGATCCGCTGAGAGGGTTGTCCGTCCTTGCCCACTGAGGCGAGAGTCATCGCATTGGCGTCGGGGAGCCCCATGTCGATGGCGTCCTGCAACCAACGGGAAAACAGCGCAATCGGGTCGGAGGTCAGGTCGTTCTCAGAGAGGCCGCCTTTGAGGTATTCGCGGCGTACGGCGTGTAAATCCATGTTCTATCCTTAGGCGCGAGCCGGCGCGGCGCCGCGGGAATCAGCGCCTGCCACCGAGGTCTGCAGTCATTCGGGGTCGGGTTATCGCGGGCTAGCGAACGAAGTCACCGTATTCCCACACTTGTTCGCGAATTGTGCCACTGGGGTAAATGAATGTCCCCGGGCCGTGTTTGTCGTTGGCGAAGAAGCCACCGATGTACCTCTGACCGTCCGGCCATCGGTAAGTTCCTTGTCCCTGATACAGGTCGTTGACGAATTCACCCGTGTAATTTTCCGTGTTCTGGGACAGCCAGTGTTCGGAATATTTGTTCTCGCTCCAGTCTTTCAGACCAAAGAAATAAGACCCCCGGCCTTCCCGCTTGTTGTTTTTCCACTGGCCAATATAGAGCTTGTCACGGCCGTTGTAATAGGTGCCACGCCCACTGCGCACGCCCGCGTCCCAGTTGCCGTCGTAGTAGGCGCGTTCGGTGACGGACACCATTTCGGTGAGCTTGCCATAGCCGTGGTATTTGCCGTCCTTGAAGTTACCGCGATAGGTATTGGTGCCCAAGGTGGTTTTGATCTCCAGCGTGCCATAACCGTTCTCGCAGTCGCCAAAGACACAGGCGCGGCTGATCTCCTTCGCTGCGGGCAACTCCGCCTGCGCCAGTGTCGGACTGCCATGGATCGCCAGCGCGAGACTTATCAGGACACAGGAAAACAAGCTGCGAATGTTCATGTGGAACCCTCCTTCACATTGCGATGGGATGTGTGCCATGTGGGGGCACGTCGCGCCGGATTCAATTGCGCCGGCGCAGCGGGCTAGCCAATGTGCCGCAGCACGGTCAGCGGACTTGTATTGACCACGCGACGCGTTGCCATCAATCCCAACGCCCCGATAACCACCATGCCGATCAGCGGTCCGGCACCCCAGACCCAGTAATGCAGGGTGAACTCCTGCTGGAATACACGCGTCTGCAGGTACGACAGGCTCACTTCTGCCCCGAGGGTCGCGATGATACCCGCCATCAGCCCGATCGTTGCAAATTCGATGAGAAGGCTGCTCAGAATCAATTTGCGTCCAGCCCCCAGGGTGCGCAGGATGGCGTTCTCGCAGAAGCGTTCGTCCAGCGTCGCCGTGACGCAGGCCAGCAGCACCAGGGCACCGCAGACCAGAACCAGCCCGGCAATCAGTTCGATGGCCGAGGTGACCTGCGCAATGATGTTCTGAATTTGTTCGATTAGGGCATCGATCTCGATCACGACGATGGTCGGAAACTCCCGCAGCAGATCGTTGATCAGGGTCTTTTTCTCCTGCGCCATCAGCGCCGTGGACAGGTAAGTGCCCCCGAGCCCGTCCAGTGTCCCGGGAGAAAAAATGATAAAGAAATTGGGCTGCATATTGTCCCAGCGCACCGAGCGCAGGCTTTGCACACGTGCCTCCAGCAAGCGGCCCTGCCCGACGTCGAACTCGATGACATCGCCCAGCGATGCGCCCAGTCGCTCGGCATAATCATCTTCGAGCGATACATAGCCGGGCTGAGGGTTGGTCTCCCACCACTCTCCGGCCACTATCTGGTTGTCATTGGGCAGACGGCTTGTCCAGGTCACCTGCCGGTTACTGACGCGGCGCGGACGCCCGTCTTCGCCGGTTTCCTCTGTCTGCCCGGCAGCGCTGCCATCGTCGCCCGCACGCTCGGTGACATTGCTCTGTTCGTCATCATCAAGCCATTGCGGGCGTGGCTCCTCGCCATTGATGCGCGTGACCCCGGCGCTCATCATCGGGAAGAACTGGTTCGGCTCAACCCCGTTGGCACGGAAGAACTGCTCAATGCCGGGAACCTGCGTCTGGGTGACGTTCATCAGGAAATGGTTGGGGGTGTTCTCGGGGAGCTGCGCCTGCCAATCGCGGATCAGATCGGTGCGCAGCAGTGTCAGAATCAGTAGGGACATGATGGTGAGGGAAAACACCAGAATCTGCAGCACATTCTGTTTGCGGCGGCGACGGGTGGCCGACATGGCCAGCTTCCACGCGCTGCCCGCTTTCATGCCTACGCTACTGCCCGAGCGCAGCATCAGCCAGGAAATGCCCGACAGCACTGCGACCACACCGAGCACTGCCAGCACAAGCACCGTCGTCAGGACGACGTCCCGGCTGTACCACAGCACCAGCACCAGAGATCCCGCCATGCCGACCCCGTAGGGCAGATTGGCACTGAGCGTGTTGGTATCCAGATCCTTGCGCAGCACTCGCAAAGGGGAGGTTTTGCGCAGCGCGAGCAGAGGAGGCAAGGCGAAGGACAGCAGGCAGATCACCGCCGTCATCGAACCGATGACATAGGGCGAAAATCCGGCAGCAGGCAGCTCGATCGCCAGCACGGCACTGAGCGCCTGCAGAATCAGCGCATGGATGCCCCAGCCCAGAAAGGACCCCAGGGCAATGGCGATGACGGCGAGAACCACCTGGATACTGAGATAGAGAGACATGATCTGGCCGGACGTGCAGCCCAGCGTTTTCAGAATGGCCACGTAGTCAAAGTGACGTTCGCTGTAGCGTCGGGCCGTCAGGGCAATCGCAACACCCGCCAGAAGCACGGCAAAGAGACTTCCCAGCAACAGAAAACTTTCGGCCTTGTTCAGGGCATCCGCAACCTCGGCGCTTTCGTCACGCACATCCCGCAGTCGGAACTCCCCGTTGGTGCGCCCGTCCAGCCATTGTGCGTAATCGTTCAAGCTGTCTTCATTGCCGGCGAACAGGTAGCGATAGCTCACCCGGCTGCCGACCTGAATGACTTCTGTCGCCGGGACATCCGCCACATTGAGCATCAAGCGCGGGCCGGCATTGTCCATCATGCCTCCCTGCTGGCGATCCGGCTCCTGCACAATCACACGCGTCACGCGCAGCGCCGCATTGCCTACATAGAGGGTATCGCCAATGTCCACTCCCAGCGCGGGAAGAACGCGCGATTCCACCCAGACTTCCCCGGCGGGTGGCCCGCCGTCGATCGGTGCGCCGATGCCGAATGCCCTATCGGCGACCAGCAGATTGCCGCGCAGGGGATACGCATCGCTCACCGCTTTTGCCGAGACCAGCACGTTGCCGGTGTCGGAAAACACCATGGACCCGAAGGAGAGTGTCTCGGCCGTTTCAAGACCACGCGCGCGCGCCTCCTCCAGCCATTCCACCGGTGCCTCGCCGCGACCGCTCAGCACGCGGTCAGCCGCCAGCATGTTGGCAGACTCGGCGAGCAGCGCCTGCTCCAGGCGATCGGTGAACAAGGCAATTCCGGTAACGGAGGTTACCGCCATCACCAGGGCAAGAAACAGCAGGCGCAACTCTCCGCCTTGCCAGTCACGCCAGAGCAGGCGCAGGGACAGACGCAGCAGGGTGCTGAGAGTCATCGGGATGGCCTGCACGCCTGTCCCCGCATGACCGTGAGAGACGCTAGTGGGCATGATCAGTTCCTTCGAGCACCGGGGATGGCGCGCTGTGGCGCTCATCACTGACTACTTCTCCCGCTACCAGGCGGACGGTCCGATGACATTGTTTGGCAAGGCGCTCATCATGGGTCACGAGGACGAGCGTGGTGGCATATTCCTTGTTCAGCGAAAACAACAACTCGATGACACGGGCGCCTGTCGCGCTGTCCAGGTTACCGGTTGGCTCGTCTGCAAACAGGATGCGGGCTTCGGAAGCGAACGCCCGGGCGATGGCCACGCGCTGTTGTTCGCCGCCTGACAACTGATTCGGGTAGTGGTGGCTTCTCTCGCCCAGACCGACCCGCGCCAGCAAGGCCGTGGCCTTTTCGCGCGCCTGACTGTCGTTTTTCAGCTCAATCGGCAGCATGACATTCTCGAGGGCCGTCAGGCTGGGAAGCAGCTGAAAGGATTGAAAGACAAATCCCACGAGCTGTCCGCGCAGCATGGCCCGCTGCTCTTCATCGAGCGTGCTGAGGCGGTTCCCGTCGAGAATCACTTCGCCGGAACTCGCGGTGTCCAAGCCGGCCATGAGCCCCAGCAAGGTCGATTTTCCGGAACCAGACGCGCCGATTATTGCCACCGTCTCTGCGGCCTCCACGTCCAGTGAGACACCCTTGAGGATGACCAGCTCTCCCTCACTGGTCATCACACGCTTGCAGAGGTTTTCGATCTTGATCATAAAAAGCAGCCTTGCCTGAGCAGATTGTTGTCGTGAATGGTTCTTATTACGACGCACACGCCCAAACCGGTTCATTGCCGTGGCGGGCCCGTTTTCGCCGTGAGTGACAAGACCGCGACTTTAGCCCAAACCTGTCCAGAGAGTCGAACCTTTCCCCGTGCGGTCAGTGCGCTCACCGGCGCAAGGATTGAATAAGCACAGGGGAAGCATTACATTCGTGACGACTTGCAGACCGAAGGATAGATGATATCTCCCATGAACCGTTTCTCTTCCCGCATGCGCCTGACACCTCCCCTCTGGCTGGTCCTGTTCCTGTGGCTGCCCTCTTTCGGGCACGCTCAGGCGCACTCGCCCACGATTCTCGTTTTCGGAGATAGCCTGAGCGCAGGCTATCGCATGGAGCAGGAACAGGGCTGGGTGCATTTGCTGGGGGAGCGAATCCAGTCACTCGGGCTGAATTACGAGGTCGTCAATGCGAGTGTGAGTGGAGAGACAACGGACGGCGGCCTCTCCCGCCTGCCTGCGACGCTTGACACCCACTCCCCTGCCATCGTGATTCTTGAACTCGGAGGAAATGACGGCTTGCGTGGCCTGCCGGTCGCCAACATCAAACAGAACCTGACGACCATGGTGGAAATGAGCCGTGCGGCGGGCGCCACTGTCATTCTGGCGGGCATCCAGATTCCGCCCAATTACGGACCGCGCTACACCGGCCCCTTCACGGCGCAATTTGCGGAAATTGCGCAAGCCTATTCCCTGCCCTTCATTCCCTTTTTAATCGACGGTATCGCCCAGCGGGCCGAATTGATGCAGAACGACGGCATTCACCCCACCGCCGAGGCGCAGCCCTTGGTGCTGGACAATGTGTGGCCGGTGCTTGAGCAGGTCATCGCCGCACAGCCTCCTCAAAGCTAAGGGCCTGCGGGGACACTCCCCCGCAAGCCCTTGCTTCTCTCCCTTGTTGCTCGGCGAATTTCCTTACTTGTAGTGATTGCGTCGACCGCGCTCGTCGCGCTCGTCCCGGTAACGCCGGTTGTCGTGGCGATCATGGTGATCGTGGCGTGAGGATTTTCGGTAATCGTGGGAAATCCCGAAGGGGCCATAGTCGGGCCGTCCGTTGAACACGATCACGGGATCGCCGTAGCGAGACGGGCTGTCCCACGCGTTGCGATGTCGACTCCAGCCCATATCCAACTCGCGGTATGCCAGGCTGATGCTCAGGATGCTGTTCTCGAGCGACCAGGTATACGGCGTGAACCGGGTGGTGTGATAGTGCCGGTCAAAACGGCGGTAGTGGGAGCTCAGGGCATCGTAACGGGACTGCACATAGCGGTGCTCATAGCGCCCCTCCACGGCATCGCGAAACAGGCGCGCCTCCCGGGCCAAGGCTTCGGCTTCCCGGTACAGGTCCCGATGCGCACGCTCTCCACGCAAGGAATACGCAATCTCGCGGCTGATCGCTTCCAGTTCTCTGGCCTGATAGCGCAGGGAGACGTCCGAGGCGTTGACCTGCAGACTGAACAGAACAGTGAAAACACACAGGGAAATGGCATGTAAGGGTTTCATACGTGGACTCCTTTATGAGGCTCCGGATGTGGGGAGCACCTGTCGATCCAAGAGGCTTTATTGCCTTCTGAATCCGAGTCTACGCCGTGCAGATGAACTCGAGCTGAACGTCCCCTCAGCTCGTCAATGCTGCCTCGCCGGTGATGGCGTGGTAGCGCGCAATGACTGCGTCGATGCCTTGGTAAAGCGCTTCGACGACCAGGGCATGTCCGATGGACACCTCCAGAATGTCCGGAATTTCGAGAAAATGCGCAAGATTGTGCAGATCAAGATCGTGGCCGGCATTCATGCCCAGCCCCAGAGCCCTGGCACGCGTGGCCGTGGCGACATACTCGGAAAACACGGCCTCCTGGAAATCGGTGCCAAAGGCCGCCGCATAACGCTCGGTGTACAGCTCAATCCGATCCGCACCGGTTGCGGGAACATGCTCGACCAGCGCCGGCACCGGGTCCAGAAACAGGCTGACGCGCACCCCCGCGCGATGCAGGCGCGCAACGACCTCGTGCAGTCGCCCCGCCTCGGCCAGCACATCCCAGCCATGGTCGGAGGTCAGTTGCTCAGGCGCATCGGGCACCAGTGTGCATTGCGCAGGCTTCACACGCTCCACCAGGGCCAGAAACTCCTCGGAGGGATAGCCCTCGATGTTGAACTCCACCCCCGGATAATCCTTCAGCAAGGCCGTAATCTCCACCACGTCCTGACGCGTCACATGGCGCTCATCCTGACGCGGATGCACGGTGATCCCCTTCACGCCCAGGGCGAGCAGATGGCGGATGAAGCCCAGCACATCCGGAAAATTGCGCCCCCGGGAATTACGCAGCAGGGCGATCTTGTTCACATTGACACTCAGGACAGTCATGACACTCCGGGACCTCGGGTCGGTCGCTCAGGTGGGTTCCGCTACAGCGGTACCCGGGGATAAAAACGAATGCACTATCCGGTAAAACGTCTGCGGCTTTTCTGCATGAAGCCAGTGCCCGGTGTGCTGAATGATCTTGACGCTCGCGTTCGGAAAACGCTGCAAAATGGCGTCACGGTGTTTTTCAGTAATATAGTTCGACAAGGCCCCTTTCACAAACAGCACAGGCCCCTCGAACTGCCCTTCGGATGGCGGCGGTTCCCGCAAACGATCATAACTCGCCTTCAATACCGGCAGGTTGATGCGCCAGCGGAAGCCGCTGGCGTCCTTGATCAGATTCGTCAGCAGAAATTGGCGCACCAGTTCATCGGGCTCATAGGCGGCAAGAATGACATCCGCCTCGGTGCGAGTGGTAATGCGGGACAGGTCGATGGCCTCCAGGCCGGCGAGAATACTGTCGTGCTGTCCGCGGTACTGGACCGGTGCGATATCGGCGACCACCAGGCGGTCGATGCGCTCCGGGGCCGACAGCGCGACTTGCATCGCCGTCTTTCCCCCCATCGAGTGTCCCAGCAAGTGGCAGCGCTGAATCCGGTGTGCATCCATAAACTCGAGCACGTCCTGCGCCATGTGCGCATAGTCCATGACATCACTGTGGTCGGAGCCGCCGTGATTGCGCAGGTCGAGACCGATCACCGCAAAATCCTTCGCGAACTGGCGACACTGCCATCCCCAGTTACCGAGACTGCCGAACAGGCCATGCATGACCAGCAGCGTGTCGCCCTCGGTGGAGTATTGTTTGAAATTCAGTCTCACCGACTTACCGCCCGGCCCTGAGCAGGGCCAGCACATCGCTGTGATGGGTTTTGGTTGTCACCTTGTCCATCACATGGACGAGCCGGCCGTCGGGGTTGATCAGGAAACTGGTGCGCAAAATGCCCATGAATTCACGCCCCATGAACTTCTTCAGTCCCCAGACTCCGTACTGCTCGGCGACGGCATGGGACTCGTCCGAGAGCAGAGTAAAGGGCAGCGCATCCCTTTCGGCAAACTTCTTCAGACGGGCGACCGGGTCCGGACTGATGGCCAGCACCACGGTATTGAGTGCCTCGAGTTCACTGGCCACATCCCGCAGTCCGCAGGCCTGCACGGTGCATCCCGGAGTCATGGCCTTGGGGTAGAAGTACACCAGCACGTGTCGGCCACGCAGGTCTTTCAGAGACACGGGCGTCCCGTTCTGATCCGGCAAACGAAAGTCCGGGGCCAGTGTGCCAGTGGTAGGAAAGGGCATGTTCAAACTCCTGTTATAGGGCCAAAAGGGCGTGGTCATTATAGACCGGGAGAGCGACGCCGTCATACCGCGAAGAAGCGCGCGGCGGCTTCCGGGAGAACAAAGACTTCATGCTAGAATCCGCCGCTATGAGACGCCCCATCACTTCCATTGTTGTGCTGACCGGTGCCGGAATTTCCGCAGAGTCCGGCATCAGCACATTTCGCGCAAGCGATGGGCTTTGGGAAAATCACCGCATCGAAGACGTCGCGACGCCGCAAGGGTTTGAGCGCAATCCGCAGCTCGTGCACCACTTCTACAACGCCCGCCGCAGACAATTATTGCAGCCCTCGGTACGCCCCAATGCCGCGCACAGCGCGCTCGCCCGTCTGGAGCATCAATTCCCGGGAGAGGTGCTGATCGTGACGCAGAATGTGGACAATCTTCACGAGCGCGCCGGCAACCGCAATCTGATTCACATGCACGGGGAATTACTCAAGATGCGGTGTCAGGTAAGCCACCTGATTTTTGATATTCGTGAGGATCTGGGGTTCGACACGGTGTGCCGCTGCTGTGGACAACCGGGAAATCTCCGTCCCCATATTGTGTGGTTTGGCGAAATGCCACTGGAAATGCCGCGCATTACCCGGGCGCTGGAGAAATGCGACCTGTTCCTGTCGATTGGCACCTCTGGCAATGTGTATCCCGCCGCCGGCTTTTATCAAAGTGCCAAATCCCGTGGTGCGCATACCGTCGAGCTGAACCTTGATCCTACGGCATCGCATTTTGACGAACATCGCTACGGCAATGCCACGGATCTCGTGCCGCATTTTGTCGACTGCCTACTCAGCCCGCTCTAAAAGATTATAAAGGTAACAATCGTTCCAGTTCTGGCGGAAAGCAGGGCTTGCCTCGGGGGTCGATCGCGGCCACCACAAAGCGGGCATCCATCACGGGAGTATCACTCCCTGCGAGCACAATCTTCTGCACAAACGCCATGCGCAGGCGAGAAACGCGCTCGGTGTAAAGACTGATCCGGAATGTGTCCCCCGGTCGCAGCGAACGCCGATAATCCAGCTCCGCGCGAATCACCATGACGTGAATGCCCCTCGCCGTCAGATCGACAAAATCCACGCCGCGTGTTTTCAGAAACAGATGCCGCGCGTGTTCGAGGTAGTGCTGATACACCGCATTGTTCACGATCCCTTGCAAATCGCATTCGTAATCGCGCACCGAAAGCTCAACGCTGAATTCCTGCATGCCTTTATCCCCTGAACACGTCGCATCTGCCGGCGATCATACCATCGGCCACGCGGGACTGGTGAGTGCAGATGAATTTGCATAGACTCCGCAGGACACCCGCCACTCAGGATGATCCCGATGCGACAGCCGACACGTCTGCCCTCTTCCTTGCGAACTCTCAGCTTGCTCCTGACTGCCGCCCTTCTGAGTCAGTGCCAGACGAGCACTGGACAGAACCCCTTTCTGGCCCAGGAGCGCAGTGTGCGCGAATTGCAGAGCGCCATGGCCACTCGTCAGCTCAGTGCTGTCGAGCTGACGCAGCATTACCTTTCCCGCATCGAACGTCTGAACCCCACACTACGCGCCATTATTGAGGTGAATCCCGACGCGCTCGACATTGCACGCGCCTTGGATGAAGAGAGAGCAGCCGGCATAGTCCGTTCTTCCCTGCACGGTATCCCGGTCGTGCTCAAGGACAACATCGATACCGCTGACCGCATGCACACGACGGCCGGCAGTCTCGCCCTGCTCAGCGCTCCGACGCCCGCCAGCGATGCGTTTCTGGCCGCTCGCCTGCGCGAGGCCGGCGCGATCTTGCTGGCAAAAACCAACCTGAGTGAATGGGCGAATTTTCGCTCCAGCAGTGCATCGAGTGGCTGGTCGGCGCGCGGCGGGCAGACGCTAAACCCCTACGACCTGACGCGGACTCCCTGCGGATCAAGCAGCGGTTCTGCCGTCGCCGTTGCCGCTGATCTGGCGCCTCTGGCGGTAGGAACTGAAACCGATGGTTCCGTAGTTTGCCCGGCCGGACATACCAGCATTGTGGGTTTGAAACCCACACTCGGTATGATTTCACGAGGAGGCATCATCCCCATTGCCCACAGTCAGGACACAGCAGGTCCGATGGCACGTTCGGTGGAGGACATGGCGCTTTTGTTGAACGCATTGGTCGCGGCAGATCCCGAGGATGAGATCACCACCAACATGCGGACTCGTGCGCCCCTGGATTACACCGCCTATCTGCGCCCCGATTCTCTCCGAGGAAAGCGACTGGGCGTCCAGCGCCAGCTGTTCGGCAAGGATGCCGCACTGGATGCCTTGATGGAGGAACAGTTGCTTCTCCTGCGTGACGCCGGGGCGGAGCTAGTGGATGTGGAGATCAATCCACGGCGCAGTTTTGGCAATGCGGAAACGACGGTCCTGCTATACGAATTTAAAAATGACCTGAATAATTATCTGTACGCTCGCGGTGGTGAGATCACTTCGCTGGAGGACCTGATCCGTTTCAATGAAGACAATGCGGCGAGTGAGATGCCCGACTTCGGGCAGGAGCTCTTTGTGCAGGCGCAGGCGACGGCGGGGCTTGGCGAAGGCGAATACCTGAGCGCGCTTGGTCTGAGCAAGGCCTACAGCCAGACCACGCTGAATGGTCTGATGCAGGAGCTGACGCTCGATGCCATTATCGGGCCGACCAACACTGTAGGATGGCTGGTCGACCCCAAAGGCGACAACACCGAAAACTATGTGGGCAGTTCGAGCCTCGCGGCGGTTTCCGGCTACCCCAATATCACGGTGCCTGCCGGGTATATCAATGGCTTCCCGATTGGATTGTCCTTTATGGGCGCGGCGTTCTCCGAGCCTACCCTCATCGGCATTGCCTATGCCTACGAACAGCTCGGCAAGGGGCGCGTCCCTCCCGCAATGGCCGACTAGACATGCGCCCGGCGCGTGATCCCGGGCGCCGCGCTTTCATCAGTTGTAGACAACGTCGCGCACGATCGCCTGCATGTCTCGAATGCCCTGGCGAAAGGCCTCAACAGAGATCCGTTCGTCATTGCCGTGCACCCCGGTGGCTTCGCCCTCCAGCGTGATGATGGGATCAAACCCGTAACTCACGATCCCGAGATCACGCGTAAAGTGGCTGTCGGTAAAGCCAGTGCTCACCGATGGCATCACACGGGAGTTCGGGTACAACTCCTTGGTAACCCGCTCGATCGAGGAAAACAGACGTGTCGTCGTGTCGGAAACGGCGGGGGTGAACGCCATGATCACACTGACCTCGACGCCGGCCGGGGCAACTAGCTCTTTCAATTCCTGGACAAACGTCTCGGAGGGCTTGTCGGGAAGAATGCGGCAGTCGAGTTCTGCCCACGCCTCTGGAGGCACAACGTTGATCTTGTTCGAGGCATTCAGGCGCGTCATGGAACAGGTGTCACGCGTCAAAGCGTGCAAGCCCGGACTTTCCTGTTGCAGACGGGCCAGGAGTTCCGCGTCCTGAATGGCCAGCGACATGTTGGCGAACAGCGGCGCCCACTCATCGTTTCTTCCCGCGGCCAGGCCTTTGAAATAGGTGTCCACCGGCGCAATGATACGTGGCGGGAAGGGTTGGGCGCGCATGATCGCAAGGGCATCCACGATTCGGGTCACCGAGCTGGTCGTCCGGGGTGAAGAGCCATGTCCTGGCACATCCACCGCCGTCAATCGCAACCACACCGGAACCTTTTGCGTGACTTCCACGCCGAAGACGATTTGATCGCTCCCCCGGGCACGGGCACCGGAGCCGCCCTCGTTCAACAGAAATCCGGCTCCCTCAAAAATCTCGGGATGATGCTCGACCAGCCAGCCAACGCCAAAGGCGCCACCTGCCTCTTCATCGGCACTCGCTACAAAAATGACATCCCGGTTCAGGGGGCGTCCAGAGCGATGCAGGCTCAGGAACGCCGCCAGATGTGAAATGCCGGTGCCCTTCATGTCGCGCGCCCCCCTGCCGAGAATATAGCCGTCACGAATCTCGCCGGATAGGGGATCAGTCGTCCAGTATTGCAGATCGGCCGGCACCACATCGGTGTGCTGCAGCAGAATCAAGGCAGGCTGGTCTCCCCCCTTCAACCGCGCCCAGATATTGCCCCTTCCTGATGCGCTCTCTGCCGTTTCGAACGCGATGCCTTCTGCCTCAAAAATCTTCGCGTAGAAATCGACGGCGCGTGACTCATTGCCTGGCGGATTGATGGTATCCACCTGGATATATTCGGAAAGCCAGCGGACCGCTTCATCTTCGATGGATTGCGCACTGATTTGACAGGAAAAAGTAAGCAACAGGGACATCAGGACAGAGTTACGCATGACAGTGACAATCTCCGGCATTTCAGAATTGTGGGTTTATAACGAGGGTTTCCCATCAGGGTGGGAATGTCAAGTTGGAAAGCCCTTCCGAGGGGAATCGATAGCACGCATAGGCGCCTCAGAATACAGTGTGACCATAGGCGCACTGACACCGTGCACAGTGATGCGCCGTGGTGCGCTCAGCGTTTACACGCGGAAAAGTTCAGCGGGCAGAGGATTGTTCCTGTGCGATACGCGTCAGAATTGAAGCACGTCGCTCTGCAATCATGTCGTGCCAGGCTTGCTGCGACAGCAGGGGATGCGGCCGCGTCTGCACGCGCATGAGCGCTTCGATACCGTCAAAGGGCGCCTCGGGATGCCCGGTGAGATAGAGGTCGGGTTGCAGTTTTTCGAGATTGTCGAAGCCCGTCATGGTCTGTTCGATCAAGTCGGGAAACCGGGGATTGTTGACAAGCTGCACGCCGTCATTCGGGCCATTGCACCCGAAAATCGCCACGACATAGGGTGTCTTGTCATCCACTGTCGTGGTCGACCAGGTGGTGCAACCCGGCGTGTGACCTGGCACCCACGTCGCTGTCAGCGTTGTATCGCCCAGGCGTATCTGCTCGCCATCCTTCAGCCGGCGATCCACCTTGACCGGTTCCCAGCCCTCGAACCCCAAGGGTGAAAGATCACGCCCCGCCTCCATGGCATCGGCATCGGCATCCATCACGAGCACTTTGGCGCCGGTCAGACGCTGCATGACCGCGTGGCCTTGAATATGATCAAAATGTGCATGGCTGGAAAGGATGTAGCGGACGTCTTGCAGGGAGAATCCCAGCGCCTCGATATTGTGACGGATACCGGCTGTCATTTCCGACACCCCGGTATCAATCAGAAAATGGCCGCGCTCGGTGGTGATGAGATAGGAGGCAATGTTGCGGGCGCCGACGTAGTAGATGTTGCCGATGATGCGGAAGCCCTCCACGGGCTCCGCACTGTGCTCATGGAAATTCCGCCCTGCCGCAATTTTCTGCTCCATGCTCATCGCGTCGTAGCGACCCGGCTGCGCATGGAGCAGGCTTGTTCCCAGCAGTGCCAACAGACCCCAGAAGACCGGTTTCATCACGTCTCTCAGCGCATTACTCGACGGACGGCTTTCGGTATTGCCCGTAAAGCAGCTCTTCGACAAATTCCACGCACTTGAATTCCAGCATCATGGCATTGGGCTCGATGCGTCGATACAAGGGCATGCTGATTTTCCAGGGCTCCGTAAAAACTTCTGGGTCTGTGATGGTGGCTTCGTACTGAATATGATTTGCTCCCATCAGGGTGTAGCGCTCTTCTACCACCATCTGGTAGCTGTGCCAGTTACCCGACTGGTCGAACCACGTGTCCGGCATTTGACCGGTCACAGTGATGACCAAGGTATCGCCTTCCCAGTGCCCGACATTGTGTCCCATCCAGCTGTCCACCTGAGACTCGAAATCGGGTTTGTCCATATAGACCATGCGATCCGCACCGGCAAACTGATAAGTGATCAGCGTGGTGTCGGGCGCCTGGAAGATCTGGAATGGGTATGGGATATAGGTGGCACGCGGCACGCCAGGCAAATAGCATTTCACCAGCGGATCCAGCGCCAGCCAGTTCGCCTGATTTTCAAGTTTCTTCGCAAGTGCTTCGGGCTTGTAGGGAATCTTGCCGCTTCCCTGAACCACGCCCATCCCTCCGGGAATGGCCGCCAGAGCTCCCATTTCAACAACGGGGCCGGGTCGTGCCGCGTGGGTTTCAAGGTCCAGATGCGCGGTGCCCAGCGCCTGCCAAATGCCATTGAAATCGGGTTTGCCGTCCGGGGTGCGCGGAATATCTCCCTGCGCGCTCACGGACCCAGACAACAGGGCGCACAGCAATCCCGCCGTGCCTGCTAAATGACGAATACGTGCTTTCATGTCCAGATGATTCCTTATGATTAGTTGCCTGACGCGTCGATGTAAGTGCCATCTTCAATACGCTGACCGCGCAGAATATTCACCATTCCGTAATTGCCTTCATGGCAGGCGTATTCGTAAATCTCTTCTTCCATCTTGTGCATGGGCACTTCGACAGTGAAAGGCGCCGCGAAGGCCTTCGGATCGTTGACGGTAAAGACGTAATCCACCCGATCATCCGAAACGCGCGTAAAACGCTCGATCAGATGCATGTTGGCGGAGATGCCGGTGCCACGGAAACTCTGTGTCTTGTCCGTAAAGTTCGTGGTTTCCACAACGAGCGTATCGCCGTCCCAGTATCCTCTTGAGTCACCGGTCCACTGAGCGACATCCGACGGCAGATGCGGGCGTCCATCGATCGGCACGATGCGCGCCTCGTGAATCATTTCATTGAAGATCACGAAATGATCCTTGTTTTGGAACAGCTGCACATTATTGTTGTACATACTGGGCATGAAGGGAGGCACGGAGTTGAAACCCAACAGGCAGCGCTCGGAGAGACCGCGCTGCTCCGGGTGATCCTTGCCGATCCCCCCCACGGTGAAACGGACGGGCAACTCGCCCTTGATATCGGGCCCAAGGCCGCCGAATGCCACCGGAGCGCCGGGCACTCGTGCCGGCATGCGACCCGTCGGGGGATCAATCAGCAGTGAGGTCCGTGTATTTTCTTCCACGGGCACGCCTTCGATCCAGAACTGGTTGTACCCCCCTACACCACCCTGACTGGATCGCCCGTCGGAACGCTCGATCTCGGCAAGCGCTTCCGCACGAATCTGAGCGACCTCGTCGGCTGTCAGAAACTCACGGTCTGCATATTGGGCAGGACGTTCCAGGGGAGTATTGGAGCTGAAGTTCCAGACGCCGCGCAGATCGGGCTGTCCCCACTCATTGCGGGGGGCGACATAAGGGGTATCGGCAGCCTGCGCCGAGGCGGCGAATTGCATGGCGATGCCAGTGAGCACTGCAAGTGATACGAGACGACGGGACATGTCATTCTCCTCCAGAGGGTATCAATCGGGTTGATTGAGCATATTTTTTATGTGAATGGCTTTCCGTAAACGTCCTGTTTTAAACGGAATGCTCGCGAGGGTAATCCAGTGTTTTTCGTAATTCAATCTTTATCGGGGGGAATGCGCCGGGGAGTCAATCGTTCGGGACACATTCAAACGTGGCGATCGAATGTCCCCTGTCATGTGCAGTAATGCAGGGGGAGGGACGGGCCCTTGCGCCCAGAATTTCGGGCAACAATTCGGGCAATAAAAAAGGCATCGCGAGGGATGCCTTTGGGAAGATGGTGCCGCCACCAGGAGTCGAACCCGGGACCTACTGATTACAAGTCAGTTGCTCTACCACAGCTGAGCTATAGCGGCACGGAACGTCTATACCGTTCAGGGCGCGCATACTACCAATCCTTCCGGGATTGGGCAATAATTTTTTGCCTCCCTTTTCGTTGATCGCCCCTGCGATATGCGCTAGCTTTGCTAGGCAGGTTTTCCCTTCCCAGCATTCAGGCGATAAGCAGCAATGATCAGCCCTAGCCGCAGTAAATCTTGGCAAAAACTCACGTCGCACTACCTCAATTTGCACCAAAATGGGACCACCATCGCCAGCCTTTTTAAGGATGACGCCACGCGGTTTGAACGCTTTCACTGTGGCATTGAAGGGCTCCTGTTTGACTACTCCAAGAATCTTGCCTCTGAAGAGACCATGTCCCGTCTGTTTGAGCTCGCACGGGAGTCTGATCTCGGCGCCGCTATCAAGGCGATGTATCGCGGCGACAAGATCAATACCACGGAGGATCGCCCTGCCCTTCATGTCGCGCTGCGTACACCGCTTCCCGAGGCGGATCCCAGCTTCAACGCCGCCGTCGACAGCACCTTGGCCAAAATGGACGCCTTTGTGGAAAAAATTCATTCCGGGGCATGGACGGGCTATTCCGGCAAAAGGATCGACACGGTCATCAATATCGGCATCGGTGGCTCCGATCTTGGACCTGCCATGGTCACCAGCGCCTTGCAGCATTGGCAGCATCCCGGCATCAGGACGTTCTTTGTGTCAAATGTAGACCCGGCCCACATGCGTCAAACGCTGGAGAAGGCCTCACCCGAGAGCACGCTGTTCATCATCGCCTCCAAGTCATTCAGCACGCTGGAAACTCATCAGAATGCTGCACTGGCACGGCGGTGGTATCTCGAAAACGGCGGCAGTGAAGACGACATTGCGCGTCATTTTGTCGCCGTCTCGGCCAATGTCGCCAAGGCGCGTGCCTTCGGGATTGGTGAGGACAACATCTTTCCCCTGTGGGACTGGGTAGGGGGGCGTTATTCGCTCTGGTCCGCGATCGGGCTGCCCATCGCATTGTCGATCGGCATGGCATCCTTTCGAACGCTTTTACACGGCGCCCGCCTCGCAGATGAGCATTTTGCGGCTGCGCCGTTTGAACACAATATCCCCGTCATCATGGGGCTGTTGAGTGTGTGGTACGGCGGGTTTGTGGGTGCCACCAGCCACGTGGTCCTGCCTTACAGCCAGGAACTGTCTCTGTTCCCAGCCTTCCTGCAACAGCTGGACATGGAGAGCCTGGGCAAATCCGTGGAGATGGACGGCAACCGCCTTTTGGTGCCAAGTGGCCCGATAATCTGGGGAAGCGCGGGCACCAATGGCCAGCACTCCTTTCACCAGCTGCTGCACCAGGGTACCCATTACATCCCGGCAGATTTCATCGGAATCGTCACGAGTCATTTCCCGCAGGATGAGGAGCAGCACCAACATCTTCTTGCCAACTGTTTCAGCCAAAGCCAGGCACTGATGGTGGGCAAGTCGCAACGGGAGGCTTTTAATGAACTGCTGGCGCAGGGGCTGACCGAAGCGCAGGCCTACGCATTGGCGAAACACAAGGTAATTCCCGGCAACAAACCCAGCAATACCTTCCTGCTTGACAGCTTGACACCTCAGACGTTGGGCAGCCTGATCGCCCTGTATGAACACAAGGTCTTTGTTGAAAGTGTCATCTGGCACATTAACGCATTCGATCAGTGGGGAGTTGAGCTTGGCAAACAGCTGGGAGTCAAACTCTATGACGCCTTGAGTGGCGAGGCCGACTGTTCGTCCTTCGATGCATCCACTAACGGGCTGATCAACCATTGCCGAAAAGCGTATGACTGAGCGTCACCAAAAAGTCATTGTGGGAAGTGAGGAGTGGTGCGCGCTTCCTCTTCTGGGCATCCCCGCCATCAAGGTACGTGTCGATTCGGGCGCGCGAACCTCTGCCATCCACGCATTCAACATCAAGAGCTTCAAACGCGGGCTAGTGCCGTGGGTGAGTTTTGAAGTCCATCCCCTGCAGAACAACCGGCGTACCATCGTGCGCTGCGAGGCGCAGGTGGTCGATAAGCGAGTGGTGAAAAGCTCCAGTGGTATTGCCGAAAAGCGCTATGTCATTGTGACTACGCTGGAGCATGACGGCAGATGCTGGGATATCGAACTGACGCTGACCAACCGGGACTCGATGGGATATCGCATGCTGCTAGGACGGGAAGCCATGATCGGCCGCATTCTCGTTGACCCCGCCGCCAGTTTTCTGGGCGGGCACATCAATGAAGAAAGCCTGTCGCGCCATTACTCCGATAGCACGGAGGAAAAATCGGGTCTGACACTCGCGCTTCTGGCAAGCAATCCCGACCTGCCGAGCAACCAACGCCTCATGGAAGCTGCCGAAGAGCGCGGCCACGAAATCCATTTTTACGATATCAAACAGTGCTACATGAAACTGGACGCCGAAGCGCCAGAAGTGCATTACCGCGGGGGACAGATCCTGAATCAGCTCGATGCGGTAATTCCCCGTATCCGACCCGACCTAACCTTTTATGGCTGCGCCCTCGTTCGCCAGTTTGAAAGCATCGGGCTGTTTTCCCTTAATACCGCCGAAGCGATCAGCCACTCGCGGGACAAGCTCTATTCCCTGCAAGTGCTCTTGCGCCATGGACTGCAGATTCCCACCTCCGGGTTTGCCGACAGCCCGATGGAAACCGATGAATTGATCGACATGGTGAATGGGGCGCCACTGGTCGTGAAATTGCTGGAAGGCCCCCAGGGCCGGGGCGTCGTGCTGGCCGAAACCCGCAAGGCGGGAGAAAGCCTGATCAATGCCTTCAAGTCGCTGCAGGCTAATCTGCTGGTGCAGGAATTTATCAAGGAGGCAGAGGGCAAGGATTTACGCTTGTTTGTGGTCGACGGCAAGGTCGTCGCCTCCATGGAGCGGCACGCGGTGGCAGGCGATTTCCGCGCGAATCTTCACCGTAATGTCAGCGCCTCAACGGTCAAGATAACGCCGGAAGAAAAACGGCTGGCGATAAAGGCGGCGCGGGTGATGGGACTGAAGGTGGCAGGCGTCGACCTCATTCGATCAAAAAAAGGTCCTCTGCTTCTGGAGGTGAATTCCTGCCCACGCCTCAATGACATCGAAGAGGTCACCGGAAAAGACATTGCGGGCGCCATGATCAGCGCGATTGAGCGGCAGCTGGGGTGGAAGCGTGCACTGGCCAGCCCGATCGACCCGGTGAAGACACAATAAATGACCACCACGCCTGTCGAACACTCTCCCGCATTGATACTGAGAACGGGCCAGAAGGCCGATATGCCCTGGCTCTACGAGAGTTTCAAACGAACCATGCAGGACTATATCCGCGACACCTGGGGGTGGGATGAATTGTTGCAAAGCCACAGCTTTCAGGACAATCTCCCGCCTCGCAGTTTCACCATTGCCATGCTCGATGACATCCACGTGGGAGCCTTCAACCTGCGCGAGAAACCGGACCATCTGTGGTTGGAAATGTTGCTGGTCCCGCCCGAATTTCAACGGCAAGGCATAGGCACACAGTTGTTGAATGTCGCGAAATTACGGGCAGCGAAGGCCGACAAACCCATGCGCCTCAGTGTTCTCAAGCGCAACCCGGCCCAGCACTTCTATGCCCGCATGGGCTTTACCCAGCAGGATGAGGACATCTGGAGCATACGCATGCAATGGCGACAGATGTCCTCTTAAGCACGGCAGCTCAGGACATCATTGCCAACAGCTCCGCCGTTTTCGCCTCCATCAGCACTTTGTCGCCGCGGGACTCGACGTTCAACCGGACGACCGGTTCTGTATTGGACATCCGCAGATTGAATCGCCAGTCATCAAAACTCATGCTGAGCCCATCGGTAAAATCCACCGCCTTGGCGGAAATTTCGAAACGGGCCTGAACCTTGGCCAGGAGTGCCGCGGGGTCCGCGATGGTCTTGTTGATTTCGCCACTCGCCGGAAACGCTGCCATGCGCTCCTCCACCAGCTGCGACATCGTCTTGCCTCGAATGCAGATCATCTCCAGTACCAGCAGCCACGAAATCATGCCGCTGTCACAGTAGGCGAAATCCCGGAAGTAATGATGGGCACTCATCTCCCCTCCGTAGACGGCGTCTTCCTGACGCATGCGCTCCTTGATAAACGCATGGCCCGTTTTGCACTGAATGGCATGCCCGCCATGTTTCTGCGCGATCTCAAGGGTATTCCACGTGAGCCGGGGATCATGCACGACCTTGGCGCCTGGGGATTTACGGAGAAAGCTTTCCGCCAGAAGGCCCACGATGTAATAGCCCTCCACAAAGCCGGCCCGTTCATCAAAAAAGAAGCAGCGATCGAAGTCGCCGTCCCAGGCGATGCCCACATCGGCTTTATGCGCCAGAATGGCGTCGATCGACGGTTGTCGATTTTCCACTAACAGGGGGTTGGGAACCCCGTTCGGGAAATGTCCGTCGGGGGCGTGATGCACCTTGATAAATTCAAAGGGCAAGTGCGGTTCGAGCAAGTCGATGATTGCCCCTGCCCCTCCGTTTCCCGCATTCACCACCACCTTCAGCGGCTTTAGCGCCGTAAGATCGATATAGCTCAGCAGGTGGGCCACATAGGCGCCCTTGGTGTCCTGATAGCTCAGCTGACCACTGCGCGAGGGAGGCGGAAACTTGCCCTCCTCTGCCAATGCCTTGATGTCGTTCAGCCCCGTGTCTCCGCTGATGGGTTTGGAATTCTCGCGCACCAGTTTCATCCCGTTGTAGTCCTTGGGGTTGTGACTGGCGGTCACCACGATTCCACCGCTGGTTTTCAGGTGAGAGGTTGCGAAATACACCTCTTCCGTTCCGCATTGGCCGATGTTGATGACATCGACTCCCGAGTCGAGCAAGCCCTGCGTCAGCGCCTTGCACAAGGCTTCGCTGGTCAGGCGGATATCGTAGCCAACGACGACATTTTTGGGGGCCAGCCACGTGGCATAGGCACGCCCTATGCGATACGCGATTTCTTCGTTTAACTGATCCGGAATGCGTCCGCGGATATCGTAAGGTTTGAAACAGGTGATCTCGATTTTCATCAGTGGTCTTCGTCCCTATCAACGCTTTTGGTAGACGTGGGCATAGTTGTAATTGGTCGCGTCCATGAACCCCTCAATGCTTCCGCAATCAAATCGGCGACCTTTAAATTTATATGCAAGAACGCGACCCATTTTGGCCTGCGTCATCAGGGCATCTGTAATTTGCAGTTCCCCGTTCCTGCCAGGAGGCGTTGTGCGCAGGATGTCAAAGATGTCGGGCGTGAGAATGTAGCGTCCGATAATGGCAAGATTGCTCGGCGCATCGGCGGGATCGGGCTTTTCGACCATTTCATGGACACGATAGAGGCCATCCGCCTCTTCTGTCCCCGCAATCACGCCGTATTTATGGGTCTCCTCTCGCGGGATCTCTTCAATCGCCACAATGCTGCAACGGGCTTGTTCGTACAGCTTGACCATCTGGCTGAGAACGCCTTCGTCCGGGGCAACGCAATAGTCGTCCGCCAGTAGCACGGCAAACGCCTCCTCTCCTATGAGGGTTTCCCCGGTCAAAATGGCGTGGCCAAGCCCCTTCATTTCAATTTGCCGGGTATAGGAAAACGTGCACTCCCTGATGATCTTGCGGATATCCGCCAGCGCCCATTCCTTGGAGGTCCCGGCAATCTGATGCTCGAGTTCGTAACTGATGTCGAAATGATCCTCGAGGGCACGCTTGCCGCGCCCGGTCACGATCGCCATCCCCGTGATGCCGGCCGCCATGGCCTCCTCTACCCCGTACTGAATCAAAGGTTTGTTGACCAGTGGGAGCATCTCCTTTGGCATCGATTTGGTGACGGGAAGAAATCGGGTGCCGTAACCGGCGGCGGGAAAAAGACACTTGCGTATCGTGTTCATTTCAACCTCTTGTCTGCTGCGTGTGGGCATGCCCTTGCGGGCGTGAAAACGGGAAACGTCAGGGATGGCGCATTACGGGGAAGGGGTCTTCGCCCGGCCGTAAATATCTTCAAACCGCAAGATGTCGTCCTCGCCGAGATAGTTCCCGGTCTGCACTTCGATCAATTCGACGGGGGTGTCCGTGAGATTTTGCAGGCGGTGACGGCTGCCCAGCGGAATGTAAGTGGATTCATTCGCCTCGAGCGTGAAGACGCGGTCATCGCACGTGACCGTTGCACTGCCCTGGATCACGATCCAGTGCTCCGCCCTGTGATGGTGCATTTGCAAAGAAAGCGATGCGCCGGGTTTCACCACGATGTGCTTCACCTGAAAGCCCGTGCCAACCGCCAGGGATTCGTAACTGCCCCAAGGGCGATGCACGAGCACGTGGTTGACCCCTTCGACTCGCTTGCTCTGTTCCAGAGCCTGAACGATGCGCTTCACGTCCTGGACCTTGCTTCTGTCCGCGACCAGCACGGCATCTGCGGTTTCAACGATCACCGCGTTGTCCACGCCAACAGCCGCCACCAGGCGCGAATGGGCATGGATATAACTGTCGGAAACCCCTTCACACAACACATCCCCTGTCAGGACGTTGCCCGCGGAGTCCTTAACAGCGGTTTCCCATAAGGCATCCCAGGCGCCCAGGTCATTCCATTGGGCATCCAAGGGCACCACGGCGGCATTGTGCGTTTTCTCCATGACAGCATAGTCGATGGACTCGCTGCGACAGGCACTGAAAAGGGGCAGGGGCAAGCGCAGGAAGTCGACGTCCTGCACAATGCCTGCCGCTGCTGCTTCGCAGGCAGCAAAAATGTCTGGCGCATGCTGTGACAACTCCTCCAGGAACTGCTTTGCATTGAACAGGAACATCCCGCTGTTCCAGTAATACTGACCACTGTCGAGATAGGCCTGCGCCTTGTCACGCGACGGTTTCTCCACAAACGCTTCAACGGCAAATCCTTCCCCCATCGCCTCGCCACGGTGAATATAGCCATAGCCCGTCTGCGGGGCATCCGGGACGATGCCAAAGGTGACCAGTTTTCCTGCATTCGCCAGCGGCACGCCCTTGAGCAGTGTGTCACGCAGTCTTTCAGCATCGGCAATCGCATGGTCCGCCGGCAGGACAAGCAGCAGGTCGCTCGGTGACGAAAGCAGTGCGGCAACAGCCACCGCCGGTGCCGTGTTGCGGCCGATCGGTTCCAGCAGAATGCGCGCATCGGTGAGCCCTAGCGCAAGCAATTGCTGCGCGGTCAGGAAGCGGTGTTCGTCATTGCAGATCACCAACGGAGCACCCAGATTGGGCAAGCCGGCAATGCGGGAAAGTGTCGACTGAAACAGGGTTTCTTGTGCACCCGAGGCCGACTGTTGGGGACGCTTGAGAGAGGCAAACTGTTTGGGGTAGAGCTGTCGTGACACCGGCCACAAGCGGGTCCCAACACCACCAGCCAGCACAACGGGAATAATCATTGTCTCGTCCTTTTTGTCGCGTCCCTTCGAGAGGAGATGCCCAAATCTGTGTGTGATTTACTGCCAAAATGCGGCGGCACAGTGTGACATATCAGGGAGAATTTCGCCCCGCCGCTGGCCGTAACTGACGAAAATATTATCGATTATTTGCCTGTGCCGCGATAATATCGCAGGCTTTGTGAGCCCCGTGGCTCTATAGTTGAACCCTTCGATGGAAGATTGAACTCCCTTTATGAACGGCCATATCCGCAAAAGCTCCTATACCCGTGATGAACTGCTCGACTGTGGCTATGGCCGCATGTTCGGTCCCGGCAACGCCCGTCTGCCTGTGGGCAATATGCTCATGATGGACCGTATTACCGAGATCAACGATACCGGCGGGGCTTATGGCAAGGGCGAAATTATCGCCGAACTCGATATCCATCCGGATTTGTGGTTTTTCGAATGCCACTTTCCGGAAGATCCCGTGATGCCGGGATGTCTGGGCCTTGATGCCATGTGGCAGCTGGTGGGCTTCTTTCTGGGCTGGCGAGGCAATCTTGGCAAGGGCCGCGCGTTGGGCGCCGGCGAGGTCAAATTCAGTGGCGAAATTCTGCCAACCGCGAAAAAAGTGCAGTATCAGATATCGCTATCCCGAGTCATCGAACGGAAGTTGGTGATGGGTATCGCCGATGGTACAGTAGCCGTCGACGGGAAAGTGATCTACACCACCAACGGACTGAAAGTGGGCCTTTTCACCCCCAATAGCAGCTTCTGATCGACAATCTTCATCCTGTTACGAGGTCATTATGAGACGCGTTGTTGTCACCGGTATCGGTATTGTTTCTTGTCTGGGCAGCGACAAGCAGACGGTGCTGGAATCCCTGCGCGAGGGGCGCAGCGGCATTCGTTTCCGTCCCGAATACAAAGAAATGGGACTGCGCAGCCACATTGCCGGGTGGATAGATCTCGACTTGCCGTCACTCATTGATCGCAAGATTCTCCGCTTCATGGGAGACGCCGCCGCCTATGGTTACCTGTCCATGGAACAGGCAATTGCCGATGCGGGTCTCAAAGACGAAGACGTTTCCAATATCCGCACGGGAATCATCATGGGAGCCGGTGGCTCCTCTTCCCAGGATCAGGTTGAAGCTGCGGATATTCTGCGCACACAGGGCGTGCGCAAGATCGGTCCTTACCGCGTCACGCGAACCATGGGAAGCACGGTCTCCGCGTGTCTGGCGACGCCCTTCAAGATCAAGGGTGTCAACTACTCGATTTCGTCCGCCTGCGCGACCAGCGCCCATTGCATAGGCAATGCGGTGGAACTGATTCAACTAAACAAACAGGACGTGATCTTTGCCGGAGGCGGCGAAGCAGAGCATTGGTCATTGACCAACATGTTCGATGCTATGGGCGCCCTGTCCACAAAATACAACGACACTCCGGACAAGGCCTCGCGCGCCTTCGATCAGGACCGGGATGGCTTTGTCATCGCTGGCGGGGGCGCTGTCCTCGTGATCGAAGCGCTGGATCATGCCCTCAAACGCGGCGCTAAAATCTATGCCGAAATTACCGGCTACGGCGCGACGTCTGATGGCTATGACATGGTGGCGCCTTGCGGTGAGGGCGGCGTACGCGCCATGAAGATGGCCTGTGAAACGGCCAGCGGTCCGATCGACTACATCAATACCCACGGCACCAGCACACCTGCGGGCGATGTTTCAGAGCTGCGCGCGATCAAGGAAGTGTTTGGTGACAAGGCCCCCATTCTCAATTCCACCAAATCCCTGAGTGGACATTCGCTGGGTGCCGCAGGCGCCCAGGAAGCGATCTACAGCCTGTTAATGATGGAAAACAACTTTATCTGCGCTTCTGCAAATCTGGAGAATCCCGCAGAAGAAGCGGCCGGTCTGACCATCCCTCAAAAGCGTCTCGACAATGTCACGCTCAATCGCGTCCTGTCGAACAGTTTCGGCTTTGGGGGAACGAATGCCAGCCTGGTGTTTGAGCGTTACCCGCAGTAAGCCCCTGTCACAGGAGCGTGCCGTGACTACTTTACCCACCACCGCCCTCGCCGCCCTAAGGCCTTTCCGAAGGCTTTCAGGATTGCTCATGGGGGCATCTCTGGCGCTTTTTGCCCTCACTACGCACGCGCAGTCACTCCCCGGCAGCAGAGCCTCGGTGCTCTCGGGGCCACGCTTTCTCCCGGCAGAACGCGCATTTCCTTACGCCATCAGCTTGCCCGAACCCGGGGTCATCGCGATCCGCTGGGACATCGCCCCGCAGTATTACCTCTACAAAGACAAATTCACCGTTTCCTTGCTTAAAGAAGGCAATGCTGTGGCGCGCTCGGTATCGTTGCCCGATGCTGTCGCACACCACGATGAATTTTTCGGCAATGTCGAGGTGTATTTCAACGATGTCAGTCTCCGGGCAACTCTCGAGGATATGACGATATCGGGCGACATCTCCGTGATCCTGGAGTTTCAAGGCTGCGCGGAAGCCGGTTTCTGCTATACCCTGCAACGGCACGAGGAGCAGCTGCGTCTCTGATCAGCCTGTGGCGCTCTGCAGGGCGCAATTGCCATAAATCCCCTCATGAAATGCCCATAAATAAAGGTGAAAGCCGGCTAAATTTCTGAGAAAATGCGGGCAAAATTACCGAAACGGACACAAGCGTGTCTCTCGGCATCCTCATAAAGCCTTCAGAGCAGAAAAATGGCAACGATACTGGTACTGCATGGCCCGAACCTGAATATGCTCGGGACCCGCGAACCTCACCTCTACGGTTCCGAAACACTGGCCGACATCAATGCGCGTCTAAACTTCCGGTGCCTCGAGGCTGGTCATCATCTGCAGCATCTGCAAAGTAATGCAGAATACGAGATGATCGAACGGCTCCATGATGCCCGAAACGAAGGTGTGAACTTCATCGTTATCAATCCCGCAGCCTTCACGCACACCAGCGTCGCTCTACGGGACGCCATTCTGGCCACAGAAATTCCATTTATTGAAGTGCACCTTTCCAATGTCTTCAAGCGGGAGTCTTTCCGCCACCATTCGTATTTCTCGGACATTGCCGTGGGCACGATTTCCGGCCTGGGCAGCATAGGCTACGACCTCGCCCTTGAGGCGGCGCTACAGCATTTGAAAAAGAAACACTAATCCCTTACCACCCTCCATCACGACAAGAGAATCTTTATGGATATTAGAAAAGTTAAAAAACTCATTGAGTTACTGGAGTCTTCAGACATCGCGGAAATCGAAATCAAGGAAGGCGAAGAAGCCGTGCGCATCAGCCGTGCATCCACGCACGCGCCTGTTCCGGTTCACACCTATGCAGCGCCAGCGCCCGCCCCTGTCGCCGCTCCCAGCGCTCCCGCACCCGTTGCCGCAGAAGAGCCTGCAACCAAAAAACTGAGCGGCAACGTGATCAAATCACCGATGGTCGGCACGTTTTATCGCGCTCCCTCACCCTCGTCTCCCGTTTTCGTGGAGGTGGGACAGCATGTGAAAGTGGGCGATGTCATCTGCATCGTTGAAGCCATGAAAATGATGAATCAGATCGAAGCGGATCATTCCGGCGTCGTGGAAGCCATTCTTGTAGAAGACGGGGAACCGGTGGAGTTTGATCAGCCACTGGTGACCATCGTTTAAGGCCCGGGCGTCAACTCGCCCTCCATGACACGACAAAAGGTGTGATTTCATGCTTGATAAAGTTCTGATTGCCAATCGTGGCGAAATTGCTCTTCGAGTGCTCCGGGCTTGCAAGGAACTGGGCATCAAAACGGTGGCCGTTCATTCCAGTGCAGACCGTGATCTGATGCATGTGCGCCTCGCAGATGAATCTGTGTGCATCGGCCCCGCCAGTGCGACGAACAGCTACCTCAACGTACCTGCCATCATCAGCGCCACCGAAGTGACCGATGCAGTGGCGATCCACCCAGGGTATGGCTTCCTTTCCGAGAACGCGGATTTTGCGGAGCAGGTTGAAAAAAGCGGCTTCATTTTCATTGGCCCGCGCCCCGAAACCATTCGCATGATGGGCGATAAGGTTTCAGCGATTGAAGTGATGCGCGCTGCCGGTGTTCCAACCGTCCCGGGGTCCAACGGCCCTATTGATGACAACAAGGAGCGCACGCTGGCAATTGCTCGCGAAATTGGCTACCCCGTCATCATCAAGGCTGCGGCCGGGGGTGGAGGCCGCGGAATGCGGGTGGTCCACAGCGAAGCCGCCCTGCTGAAAGCCATTTACGTCACACAGTCAGAAGCCAAGGCCTTCTTTGGCAGTGGCACGGTCTACCTGGAAAAATTCCTTGAAAATCCCCGTCACGTCGAGATCCAGGTGCTGGGGGATGGTCAGGGCAATGCAATTCACTTGGGCGACCGGGATTGCTCAATGCAGCGGCGTCACCAAAAAGTGCTGGAGGAGGCTCCGGCTCCGGGAATTCCTGCGCATATTCGGGAAGCCGTTGCCGCAACCTGCATCAAAGCATGCGAAAAGATGCAGTACCGCGGTGCGGGGACTCTGGAGTTTCTGTATCAGGACGAGCAGTTTTACTTTATTGAAATGAACACACGTGTGCAGGTCGAGCACCCTGTGACTGAAATGGTGACGGGAATCGACATCGTCAAGGAACAGTTGAAGATAGCCGCGGGTGAAAAACTTTCCATCAAGCAATCGGATGTCAAAATCAAGGGCCATGCGTTTGAGTGCCGCATTAATGCGGAGGACCCCGTAACATTCCTCCCATGTCCCGGCAAGATCAATCTCTTCCATGCGCCCGGCGGCAATGGCATTCGTGTCGACTCGCACATTTACAGCGGTTATACCGTGCCCCCTTATTACGATTCCTTGATTGCAAAGCTCATTAGTTATGGCGAGGACAGAAACGGTGCACTCGCCCGGATGAGCAACGCATTGGATGAACTGCTGATCGATGGCATTCGCACGAACACGCCTCTGCACAAGGAGATCATTCGGGACGCCGAATTCCAGAAAGGCGGAGTCAACATTCACTATCTGGAACACAAACTGACTTCCCACAACAAAACAAAGTGAGTCCCACACGCTCTCTTTGCGGGGTATCGTGGCTCCCATGAGGCGAACCTGACATGCCCTGGCAACAACTCAAAGTGACTGTCCCGGAATCCTCTGCCACTCTCATTGAAAATTACTTCAGTGAGAGTGGCGCCGTTTCTGTCACCTTTATGGACAGCGAGGATCACCCCGTTTTCCAGCTTGAGCCTGGCAGTACTCCCTTGTGGAAGCACACTGAAGTTGTCGGGCTTTTCGAACACGATGCCCCCATGACCTCCATCATGGAAAACTTGAGAGCCAGTCTTGTGCCGCAGCAAGACGTGCCTATCGTGTTGGAAGAAGTGCAAGACACCGAATGGGAACGCGTCTGCATGCAAGATTTCAAGCCGATGCAGTTTGGAAAACGAATCTGGATATGCCCGAGCTGGGAGACTCCTCCCGTACCCGATGCCATCAATATTCTGTTAGATCCAGGACTGGCATTTGGAACAGGAACCCACCCGACGACAGCCTTGTGCCTTCAATGGCTGGATGCCCAGGACGTGAAAGACCGCATCGTGATTGATTACGGATGCGGGTCGGGGATTCTCGCCATCGCCGCCGCGTTACTTGGCGCAAGACAGGTGATCGCGATTGACAACGACCCTCAGGCCATTCAGGCATCGGAAAGCAATCGTGATCTCAACGGTATCGCCGAGCAACAGCTGAGTGTGCACCTTCCTGGCGGCAAACATCCCCAGGCGGACATCCTTGTGGCCAATATACTGTCTGGCCCCCTTGAGGAACTGACACCGATTATTGCCGCGCTGGTCAAACCGGGCGGGAAGTTGATTCTCTCGGGTGTGCTCACCGCACAGACTCAGTCGCTCATGAACAGCTACACACCCTATTTCGCCATGGCGGAGCCCGTGTTTCTCGACGAATGGGTCCGAGCAGAGGGCACCCGTCGTTGACCGGGCTGCCCATGAATGAGCCTCCCTTATGAGTCTTTTCATCACACAATGTCCTCACTGCCACACGGCGTTCAAGACAAGCATTTCGCAATTGCAGTCTGCGGATGGCATCGTGCGCTGCGGTGCCTGTCTTCAGCTCTTTGCGGCGGATGACAATCTCCTGCCCACAGCAGACCTGAAGACGATTTCGCGTCCAGCACCCGACGCGTTCGAGGACAGTGATACTCCTGATACCGAACAACTTCCGTTCACCGATGCTCGCGAGGCCTCGGAAGCCACTCCCGAAGAAGAGGCAGAAACGGTATTGACGCTCGATCTGGCGGACTCTATCTCGCAGCGAAAAGATCCCGAACTCTCCACATCCGCTACGTTTTGGGAGCTAGTGGATGAGAGCATTGAGCCGCCAGTGAGCACGATCACACCGGATGCAGAGAATGATGGCGAATCATCAGCGTTTGATGAAATCAACGCCTCATCGCCCGATTCCGAACTTGAACCCGAGCCTATGCCTGAGCCTGAGCCTGAGCCTGAGCCTGAGCCTGAGTCTGAGTCTGAGTCAGAGACAGCGACAGCGTGTGAGGATCTTCCACCATTTACTCCGGAGGAAGCACCTGCGTCAGTCGCTCGACTGGAAATTTTTGATGAACGCAGTGACGTTCCAACGTGGGACAACAACAAGAAAGAGAACGACGAGGCGCAACGTGACAATCTGATTGTTGACGCGACCACATCCTCACTCGAGGAGGTTTTTACTGCAGAATTAGCAACAAATTCCCACTCAGAAGCAATCGAGCACGAAGCGGCAAAAACGCCTGATCACCTGCGATTCGAATCCGGTTTTTCAGCGCTTGACGATTTTCAGGAGACCGCTAAATCGTTTGCCACAGAGGATTATGAGCACAAGCAGAATTCTGCACACGTGGAGGTCACGGAGGGTGACGATGTGCTTCGAGCTCGCGTCAAAACCTTGCGATTTGAACCTGACGCCGTGAGTGGGTCAAATGACGCCTCTTTGTTCGGGGATATTGACGAAGATATCCTGCAAGAGGTCCATCGCACTCACGCACCCATCGAACTGGACTGGCAGGGGACACCGGACAAAGCGGATTCTGTCAGTTTTTACGGGCTCCTTGCTGGCACACTCCTGCTCATGCTCAGCATGCAGATTGCGTGGGCAAACCGTGACTCACTGAGTCAACAACCCTGGTTACGCCCTTATCTGGACCAGATATGTGTCGATCTTCCTTGTCATATTCCACCTTTGGTCGATCTGCGCAGCCTTCATAGCGAGTCATTGCAGGTTGTTAGTCACCCGGAAATCGCCAACGCACTCCGTGTCCAGTTTCTGCTGCGCAACGATGCGCGCTTCGCCCAGCCCTTTCCCATTCTCGAATTGCGTTTTACCGATACGAATGATGCTCCAGTCGCAGGGCGACGCTTTTCCCCTTCCGAGTATTTGCCCCCTGGACTTGATCAATTAATAACCATGCCTCCGGGAACGCCAATCCAGATTTCAGTGGATATTCAGGATCCAGGGGTTTTTGCAGTGAATTACGAGATTAGATTTCATTCAATTGTCCCCTGACTTTCCCTAGAAAACGCAGCACCGAGGACAGTTGGCTGAACATTCTGTGATGAAGCGCACATTAATTAGTCCCTATTTATGCCGTTCACCCAACTTCATCACCTCGTTATGATGCCCCTACTGAACTGGATAACAGATGAGCACCGCACCACGGATTACGATGATTAACATTGGAAAACACACCTTAAAATCAAACGTTCTGCTGGCACCCATGGCCGGCATTACTGACCAGCCTTTCCGCGATCTGTGCTCCGCGATGGGGGCAGGGTTGGCAGTATCTGAAATGCTGACCTGTAACAGTGATCTGTGGGACAGTCGGAAGAACCGCACCCGTTTCATTCACTCCGCTCGCGGCGAACTCAATTCCATACAGATTGCGGGTTCAGACCCGCAGATGATGGCGGATGCGGCCAAGCTGCATGAGGACCTCGGAGCAGACATCATCGACATCAATATGGGGTGTCCCGCCAAGAAGGTTTTGAAGAAAGCCGCAGGCTCTGCCTTGCTGAAGGATGAAACACTGGTAAAAGACATCCTCCATGCAGTGGTGTCCGCCGTCAAAATTCCCGTCACACTAAAGATTCGCACAGGGTGGTCGCCCGAAGGTCGCAACGGTGTCCGCATCGCACGGATTGCGGAACAAGAAGGCATACAACTTCTGACCGTACATGGACGTACGCGGGAATGCCGCTTTGTCGGCCAAGTGGAATATGACACGATCCGGGAAGTGAAACAGTCCGTTTCCATTCCTGTGATCGCCAATGGGGACATTACCAGCCCGGAAGCAGCAGCATACGTGTTGAATTACACAGGTGCGGATGGCGTGATGGTGGGCAGGGCAGCCCAAGGGAATCCCTGGATTTTCTCTCAGATTAATCAATACCTTGGCACAGGGAACTACCTCGCCGGCTATCCATTGAACGAGTTGGCCCGTGTCGTTCGCCTTCATATTCAAGATGTTCATCGCCTTTATGGCGAAGAAAAAGGCGTATTGTTTGCTCGCAAACATGTGAATTGGTACACCCGGGGATTGGACAACGCAGAAGACTTCCGAGCGTCCTTCAATCTGATCACATCGGCTGATGCGCAACTTGATGCACTCGCCACTTATTTTGAAATGTTGGACAGTAAAAAGGTGCTTGCCTTATGAATATATTCACGGAACTCTCAACGCGACGCACTTTTGGAAATTCGGAGTATACGATGCCGACGATCCCGCAACCGCATTCTTCAAGTCTTCGAAAAGATGTTGAGAAAGCCATGCAGCTCTATTTCGCCAATCTTGGCGAGGAGTCTGTCACGAATCTTTACGACCTGGTTATCCACGAAGTAGAAGGACCGTTACTCGACGCTGTGCTCCGTCACACAGGCAGCAACCAAAGCAAGGCATCTATCATGCTGGGGCTCAATCGTGGTACGCTACGCAAGAAATTGAAACAACACGGAATGTTGTAACCAGGCTCTGGTACCCGGATAACACTGGTTTGGCGGAGTGAAACGGACCCTTCGCCCATCAGCTCAAGATAGACCTTCTCTCATGTCCAGTTCTCATTCTGCCGTCGTCCGGCGCGCTCTTATCAGCGTGTCTGACAAGTCCGGTATTGTGGCTTTTGCAAAATCACTTCATGCAGCCGGCATCGAAATTCTTTCCACAGGCGGGACCTTCAAGCTCCTGCAAGCTGAGAAAATTCCCGCCATCGAAATTGCCGATTACACGGGATTTCCTGAGATGATGGATGGCCGCGTAAAAACCCTGCACCCTAAAGTGCATGGTGGCATTCTTGCGCGTCGCCAGCTGGATCAGGCAGTAATGGAAGCGCACGGCATTCCGGGAATCGATTTGGTTGTCGTGAATCTGTATCCCTTTGAGGCGACCGTTGCCAATCCCGACTGCGACCTGCCTACCGCTATCGAAAACATCGATATCGGCGGACCCACCATGCTCCGGGCAGCGGCGAAGAATCATGCGTGGGTAGGCGTGATCGTCAATCCACAGGACTATAGTCGAGTCCTGGAAGAACTCGCGGCCAACAATGGCGCACTGACAGACGCCACACGCTTTGATCTGGCGGTGCGGACCTTCGAACACACGGCGGCTTATGATGCTGCCATTGCCAACTACCTGGGACGTCGTGTTCCCTCAACGCCGGAAGAATCCATCCCCGCAGATTTTCCGCGCACCTATTCCATGCAATTCATCAAAAGCCAGGACATGCGCTATGGAGAGAACCCTCATCAGCGCGCTGCTTTTTACACCGAGAAAAACCCGCAGGAAGCGAGTATCAGCACAGCCGTGCAACATCAGGGGAAGGCGCTTTCGTATAACAATATCGCGGACACCGATGCAGCACTCGAGTGCGTTAAATCCTTCGATGAGCCGGCCTGTGTCATCGTCAAACACGCGAACCCCTGCGGCGTTGCCATCGGCACATCGATTCTGCACGCCTATGACCTCGCGTTTAAAACCGATCCCACATCGGCATTTGGCGGCATCATCGCGTTCAACCGGGAGTTGGATGTCGAAACAGCCCGCGCCATCGTAGAGCGTCAGTTTACCGAAGTGATTATTGCGCCCAGCATCAGCGCACAGGCCCTTGCTATCACCGCATCGAAACAGAATGTGCGAGTACTCAGTTGCGGGCAGTGGGATGCTGTCGCCAAGCCCTCACTGGATTACAAACGAGTGAATGGTGGCCTTCTGGTGCAGGACCGCGACATTCATCACATCAGCGCAGCCGACCTCAAAGTGGTCAGCAAACGTCAGCCCA
The DNA here is from genome assembly GCA_964538025.1 of uncultured Klebsiella sp. Lineage (GTDB taxonomy): Bacteria > Pseudomonadota > Gammaproteobacteria > Pseudomonadales > Pseudohongiellaceae > UBA5078. The sequence continues at coordinate 374,296 of CAZICZ010000001.1, forward strand.
GTGCACAGGAAATCGATGATCTTCTGTTCGCGTGGAAAGTCGCGATGTTCGTCAAATCCAATGCCATTGTGTACTGCAAAAACAGGCAGACCATCGGCATCGGTGCAGGCCAGATGAGCCGGGTGTACAGCGCCCGCATCGCGGGGATCAAAGCCGCCGATGAACATCTGGAAGTGCGCGGATCCGTCATGGCGTCTGATGCGTTTTTCCCCTTTCGCGATGGAATCGACGCCGCAGCCAAGGCGGGAATCGTCGCGGTCATTCAACCCGGTGGATCCATGCGGGATGAAGAAGTCATCGCGGCGGCAGACGACGCTGGCATGGCGATGGTCTTCACGGGTATCCGACATTTCCGCCATTAAGGCGTGAGCGCTGTTTTTGCCGCAATCTCCGGGAGTGCAACAGATGAATGTATTGATCATTGGGAATGGAGGGCGGGAACACGCCCTCGCCTGGCGCGTGAAACAGTCGCCCAATGCCGCCAAAGTGTATGTTGCTCCCGGCAATGCCGGCACTGCGCTGGAGCCTGGGGTTGAAAATGTCGCGATAGACCCCCTCAATATTCCCGCGTTGGCGGCCTTCGCCAAAGAGAATGCCATTGGTCTGACGATCGTTGGCCCTGAAGCTCCCTTGGTGGCAGGCGTTGTCGATTATTTTACCGCTCAGGGATTGCGCTGCTTTGGCCCTTCGAAGGGCGCAGCCCAACTGGAAGGCTCCAAAGCCTTTACCAAAGACTTTCTGAAACGCCACAAGGTGCCCACGGCGGCCTACGAGAATTTTACCGAGATCGCGCCCGCCTGCGCCTATGTCCGTGCACATGGCACTCCGATCGTTATCAAAGCCGACGGGCTAGCTGCAGGGAAAGGCGTCATCATTGCCCAAACACAGGAAGAAGCCGAGGCCACCATTACCGACATGCTGAAAGGCAACAAGTTCGGGGATGCCGGTCACCGCGTTGTCATCGAACAATTTCTGCTGGGCGAAGAGGCCAGTTTTATTGTCATGGTGGACGGCGAAAACGTATTGCCCTTCGCCAGCTCTCAGGATCACAAGGCACGTGACGATGGAGACAAGGGACCGAACACCGGCGGCATGGGCGCCTATTCTCCCGCCCCCGTCGTTACGCCGGCGTTGCACGACAAAATCATGCGTGAGGTCATTCTGCCTACCGTCCGCGGCATGAAGGCGGACGGACATCCCTATGTAGGCTTTCTGTATGCAGGCCTCATGATCTCTGAGCAGGGTGAGGTCAACGTCATCGAGTTCAATTGCCGTTTTGGAGATCCAGAGGCGCAGCCGGTCATGATGCGCCTGCGCTCCGACCTCATCGCTCTGTGCGAAAGCGCACTGGATGGGACACTCAACACGCAGACGGCCGAGTGGGATCCCCGTCCCGCCGTGGGAGTCGTGATGGCCGCCGGAGGGTATCCAGACACCTATGCCAAAGGCGACGAGATTCACGGTCTTGCCCAAGCACAGCTTCCCGATTGCAAAGTGTTTCATGCAGGAACGCGTCTTGAAGGCGACAGGGTGGTGACCCACGGCGGCCGGGTGCTCTGCGCGACCGCATTGGGAGCCTCGGTGACGCTGGCGCAAAAAGCTGCTTACGACTTGCTCCGCCAGATTGATTGGCATAATGTCTACTACCGAACCGACATCGCCTACAGAGCCATTGCACGCGAAAATGCCTGAATCCTCTCCCTTGCTGCACAGCTCGCTCGATCGCCTGATTCTCCAATGTGATCAGGCGCTGCGCACCATCGTGCCGGGAAGCAGTCACCCGCAACGTCCCTCTCCTGCCAGTGCGCACACGGAAGCCGCGCTCACAGCCGATGAACAACAGCATGCCGCCTCCCTTATGCGAATCAACCACACGGGAGAGGTGTGTGCGCAGGCGCTTTATCAGGGACAGGCCTTGACGGCGAAATTGCCGGACATTCGCGAGGCCATGGAAAAGGCGGCACAGGAAGAGATTGACCATTTGGCGTGGTGCGAAGAGCGCTTGCAGGCCTTGAACAGCCACACCAGCGTGCTGAATCCCGTCTGGTATGCCCTGTCATTCGGGATCGGTGCTATGGCTGGATTGGCAGGCGACCGCTGGAGTCTCGGCTTCGTTGCCGAAACCGAGTCGCAAGTCTGTGAACACCTGAAGGATCATCTGCAGCAACTCCCGCCGCAGGACATCAAAAGTCGGGCCGTCTTAGAACAAATGGTCATTGACGAACAACACCATGGTGACACCGCCCGTGATGCGGGAGGTGCCACATTGCCTGCGCCAGTCACATTGGGCATGCATCTCATGTCTGTGGTCATGAAGAAGACCGCTTATCGTCTGTGATTGGCGATCAGTGCGATTCCTGCACCACTTCAAAACTGTGCGTGATTTTGACGCCGGCGTTGCCAAGCATGATGGACGCCGAACAGTATTTTTCAGCAGACAGTGCCACGGCTTTTTCCACCTGCTTCTCATTGATATCCCAGCCTGTCACCCGGAAATGCAGATGGATCTTTTCGAACACGGCGGGCGTGGCATCCACGCGCTCTGCCTCCAGTTCTGCAATACAGCCTGTCACGTTCTGACGTGCCTTTTTGAGAATGCTGACCACATCATACGAGGAACATCCCCCGACACTGATTAACAGCAACTCCATTGGCCGCATGCCAATGTTCTCCCCCCCGCTGGATTCGGGTCCTTCCATCAGGACAGAATGCCCTGTACCTGATTGGCCCAGAAATTTCACCGCGTCTACCCACCGCACCTTTGCTTTCATCGCTTGCTCTCTCTTGTCAGGAACACGGCGGCCTCAATGAGGCCATGCCATGCAGAATGCGGCAGATTACCACAGACAAACGGGAAGGACGATGTGGCAAACATTCACAGCGTGAGCATACTGTGATATGCATTTGCCACCCTTTTGGATGACGAAAAAACAAACAAATCGGGTTCTTTCCGCACCAAAGGCAACATTCAGGAGTGATCAATTATGGCGCTTATGGCAATCACGCCACATATCAAGGATCTGGAGAATTTCCTGACCAATTGCCATCGTCGGCGCTATCCGAATCGCAGCACCATCATTTATGAAGGGGACACCTGTAATACGCTGTATTACATCATCGAAGGGTCCGTCTCCGTGATTCTCGAAGACGATGATGGCAAGGAAGTCGTCATTGCTTATCTCAATCCGGGCGATTTCTTCGGCGAAATGGGACTGTTTGAACAGAAGGAAGCACGCAGTGCCTGGTGCCGTGCACGTACCGCCTGCGAAATTGCGGAAATCAGCTACGCCAATTTCAACAACTATATTCGCCTTCACCCCGAAATCGTCTTTACGATCGGCAAACAAATGGCGCATCGTCTGCGCAATACGACCCGCAAGGTAGGCGATCTTGCGTTTTACGATGTCACCGGGCGCATTGCCCGCACACTGATCGAATTAAGCAAGGAGCCCGACGCCATGACGCATCCGGATGGCATGCAGATTAAAATTACGCGTCAGGAATTGGGACGTCTGGTCAATTGTTCTCGGGAAATGGCAGGCAGGGTGTTGAAAACGCTGGAAGAGCAAGACCTGATTCACGTCAAAGGAAAAACCATCGTCGTCTTCGGCACTCGCTGATCCGGTACGCTAAGCAGCCCGGTCAGCGTAATCATCATTTGCGGATCTTTGCCGCTCGGCGTGCGAAATCTGCTCTCTTCTCGATTCGATATATTTCAGTTTCTCTGCGCCCCCTGTGCCTTTCAAAGGGCCGCTGAGCAGAAAACTTTCTGCCGCACGGAAATGAGCCGACGCTTTGCGCAAGTCTCCATGCGCCATCGCCATGTCGGCCATATGAATATTGGAGTTGACCCCTACCAACGCACTAAGCATGCCCAGATGACGCGCCGTGGACTCGAGTTGATCCCCTGTTACCTGTCGGATCTGGTAAAGATGGCGAATCAGACTCAACGCGTCCGTGATGAGTGCCCGCGCCTGAAAGACCTCGCGGTCGCTACTCAAGCTCGTGCGCTTGTCCGTCTTGGATTGCCCCTCCGGTTTTTCAGGGGGTTTTTCAGTCTTGCCCGCGTCTGCTGTAAGGCTACGTAACTCCTGCTCACCGTTTCCTCGTGCCGGGTCAAGCCGCTGAATCCGCGCCAGATCATTTTTCAACGGGCCCATCAGCACCTTGACGACCTCCTGATTGTCATCCAGTGCCTTCAAGCCCCGGATAACCTTTATCAACGCCGCACTGCGACGATCCAGCGCGGCAAGCCGGTAAAGGCGAATGACGTCGCTGTCCTGACGTGCCTGAATGATCTGCGCGAGCACAAGCGATCCCACCATGACGGCAAGCAGGAGGATGAGCACGAGAGGGCTGGAAAAGACCATGGAGCACTCGACACAGGTGAGTCATGAACCCGGTATGAGTTCATCCCCTCTGTTATCGGCGCATTCGGGAAGAGATTTACTGATTTCTGTGCGAAAGGGACAATCAGAACAGCACAAGGGTCCACACGAGGGCGACGAGGAGCATGCCGAGAAAGACAGCTGCAGACCCAATATCCTTCGCTTGACGGGAAAGTTCGTGATATTCGGTGCCGACTCGATTAACGACGGCCTCGACCGCAGTATTCAACAGCTCGATGATCAGCAATAGCACCAGCACGCCGATCAGTAGCACTTGCTCCACCGCAGTTTGCCCTAGATGCAGGGCGATGGGGGTGGCGATCAGCAGCACCAGCACTTCCAGACGAAACGCCTCCTCCGACCGAAACGCCGAGCGGAGTCCCGCAAGGGAATAGCGCAGGGCCGCGATCAGGCGCGGAATGCCCTTGCGTTTGGGAGGGATCTGCCCCTTTTGGGCGGCGTCACGGCTCACGAAAACACCTCCACCAGCTTCGCCCCGGGGTCCTGAGCGCGCATAAAGGTCTCGCCGATCAGAAACCCGTAAATCCCTTGGACCAACATCGCCTGCACATCGTTCGCATCGTGAATACCACTTTCAGTGACCAGTAATTTCCCCGCCGGCAGGCGCTGGGCAAGGCGGTAGGTCACGGAAAGATCCGTGTGAAAGGTGTGAAGATTGCGATTATTGACGCCAATCAGGTCGAAGCCCGCGTCCAGTGCGGTGTCCAGCTCCACTTCGTCATGCACTTCCACCAACACGTCGAGCTGCATCTGTGCCGCATACGCGGCGAGCTCCTGCAGCTCTGAGGGGGTCAGGGCCGCAACGATCAACAGTATGCAATCAGCCCCAATGACCTTGGCTTCTGCCACCTGATATGGAGCAATGATGAAGTCCTTGCGAATGACCGGAAGCTGACAGGCGGCGCGCGCCTGTTGAAGGAAGAGATTGTCGCCCTGAAAAAACTCACGATCGGTCAGCACAGAAAGACACGTGGCTCCCGCGGCTTCATATTGGGTGGCGATCAGCGCAGGATCAAAATCCGGCCGTATCAGTCCCTTGCTGGGGGAGGCCTTTTTAATCTCCGCAATCACCGCTGGCTTTTTGGCGTCCATGCGGGCACGCAACGCCGCGATAAATCCACGCTTGTCCCGGTTTTGCCGGGCGAGTTGCTCCAGTTCAGTCAGAGAATGCTGTGCACTGTCCCGCGCTATCTCGAGATGTTTCTGAGCAATGATTTTTTGCAGAATTGTCGGGTTGTTCATCGTCGACACTGGTGCCTCACATCGACGAGCTGACACGCGCCAGCTCCTCGAGTTTACGCAGTGCAGCGCCCGATTTGAGGACCTCCAGCGCACGCGCCACGCCTTCTGCAATACTGGAAACGACATTGGCGGCATACAGCGCGGCGCCTGCATTCAATGCCACAATATCGCCGGCATCTTCATTGCTGTACGCCAAGGCGGCACGCACGAGTGCGAGACTTTGCTGTGCATCGTCTATCTGCAACATGGCAAATCCCTGACGACGACGCAGACCGAAATCTTCCGGGATGATGGTGTAATGGCGCTGCACGCCGGCCTGCAATTCGCCCACTCTCGTCGGCGCGCTGAGGCTGATCTCATCCAGACCGTCTTCGGAAGACACGATCAGCACATGTTCACTGCCAAGAGACGCCAGGACATTCAGCATCGGGGCAATCCACTGGGGATCATTCACCCCCAAAAGCTGATTAGGCGCCGACGCTGGATTGGTGAGCGGTCCCAGCAAATTGAAGATGGTCCGTACGCCGATTTCACGGCGGGGCCCAATGACATGTTTCATGGCACTGTGATGGCCCGGGGCAAACATGAACCCCACGCCGACGGTGTCGATGCACTGCGCGACCTGATCCGGTCCCAATGTCAGTTTCACACCGGCGGCCTCGAGTAAATCTGCACTGCCGCTCTTGCTGGTGGCGCCACGATTGCCATGTTTGGCGACACGCGCGCCGGCACAAGCAACGACCATGGCCGCCGCAGTCGATATATTGAAGGTATCCGTACCTGTCCCGCCCGTGCCACAGGTATCCACGAGGTGCGTCTTGTCAGCGACCTCAACCCGCGTGACCAATTCGCGCATCACGGTGGCCGCCCCCAGCAATTCATTGGCGGTAATTCCCTTGAGCTGCAGAGCCACCAGAAAGGCAGCAATCTGCGCGTCGGTCATTTCACCGGCCATGATCCCGCGCATCAGCGCGGTCATCTGATCAGTGTCCAGATCCTGTTTCAGGCAGAGGTGACGAATCGCGGCTTTTATGTCCATGGTGTGTCCTTGAGTCTAGCGAGGGGGTGCGTCCAGAAAATTCTTGAGCAGCTGGTGTCCATGCTCACTGAGAATGGATTCGGGATGAAACTGCACCCCTTCCACGGCCAGTGTGCGATGTCTGACCCCCATGATTTCATCGATACTGCCATCTTCCTTTTTAGTCCATGCCGTCATCTCGAGGCAGTCAGGCAGGGACGCTTTTTCGATCACCAGTGAGTGGTAGCGTGTCGCCGTAAAGGGCGACGGCAGGCCGGTAAACACCCCCTTCCCCGCATGGTGCATCTGGGAGAGTTTGCCGTGCATCACACTGTGCGCGCGCACAACCTTGCCTCCGTAGGCCTGTCCAATGCTCTGGTGCCCCAGGCAAATGCCGAGCAGGGGGATTTTGCCTGCGAAATGAGTGATGGTGGCAACGGAAATGCCGGCCTCATTGGGGGTGCAGGGGCCAGGGGAGATGACAATTTTTTCCGGTGCCATCGCCTCGATGTCGGCCAGGGTCAGGGCATCGTTGCGAAAGACCTGCACGTCCGCCCCCAACTCCCCCAGATACTGGACGATGTTGTAGGTGAAAGAGTCGTAATTATCGATCATTAACAGCATTGCGCGGATATCCTATTCCTTTATGTAACTTAATCTAATAGCCGAAAGTTTAGATACCCGCACTTATACACGCTACTTACGGTGATAATCGAAAACAGGGGGAGGAAAGCGCCGGGTTCAATATAGCATTTTCGCCTAAAAACGCCCAATCTCAAAGTGATCGGGCAATTGAAGAGCGCTCGGATAAATAAGGGGGGCACTACTGGAATCGGCGGGCGATGAACTTAGTTTTATTCCTCTATGAGAAGAGTCATGGGAGGACGTGTTTCGCAGTTACCCTTCCCCACGCTGTAAGCACGTAAACTCACAGGAAAGTGACACATCTTTTTGCAACATAAAAGTAAGGTACCCAATGGGGTATAATTTCATCCCGCTAGTGATGCGAGTGAAGAAAAAGGAGAGAGCTCGCAGGAATGACTATCCGACCACCCTATCGTCAAGATCCTCGAAACTCTCTCATTTAAAAAATACCGCCATCAGGACTCTACTAATCACAGACCGAAAAGTATTTGCACCCCTGAACTGCTAATCACTTCGTAGTCCATTTTTCCGTCGCCATTGGCATCTTTCACTCTGAAAGCGATACCTTCGCTATTCTTGGTAACATTTAGATAGGTTGTATCCGCTTCGCTCAAGGAATTCACAAAGTAACTGGGCTTAAACTGCCCAACACCAGCCAATGTCACTATTCCGGTATCTTTATTAGTACTCGTTTCGATGCCTGCAGCAGATGCAGTCGTGTAAAACGCGGGATCTTCAATCGCTGGGGTAATGCGTTGTTTCACGCCGTTGTTACAGACCATTTCAAACGCGTAATCAGCAGAAGTGTTTGTCCCTGCAGGAGCAGTAAACGTCACGGAGGAACACGTTCCACTTGCCTCTAAATTTTCGAATGCAAAGCTACCGGCAAAACGCTGACTATTTGATAGAGAGATGCTGATATTTCCTCCTTGGAGGTAATTCAACTCGTATCCTGCCTTAGTTATTGCTTGAGTAAAGCTGGCATTGTTGGCTGGTGCTCCGCCAATCTCTAACGCGTATCCTCCACTGACAACAAGTACTTGTCCGTTCGGAAGATATGAAACTCCCTCTGGGACCAGATCTGGGACTATGCGAACTGACTCAAGGAGTCCGATGTATTTCTCTTTACCCGCCCTCACCTCGATAAAAGAGGTATCTGGCACACTGACAACGCTAATATTTCCTTCAAGCGATTCTACAGATTTGTTCGTGCCGTTAGCATCTAGATCAGCCCAATTCAAGTTACTTGAAAAACCAGTGCCGAAATTGAAAACCTTAGATACTAAAGAAAATGCAACAGGACTGATCGGACTAAGCGCGTTTCTCTGAGAAGGAAGTCGTTTAGTTCCTTCAGATATTTGCGCAGTAGGTACATCAGAGCTTCCCAGTAGATTTGGGGTGCCTTTAATCACCGAAGCCTTTGCTGTAGGCGACGAATTCACGAGCGTCCTTATTGATTCCACGGACACTGTAAAATCAGCTCCGGTAATTGAGGGAGGCAAGGAACTCACAAGTGCTCTGGCTGCAGATTGTCCTAAAGTCTTCAGCTTATCGACCATTTCCTGCTTAATTTCACCGGTAGTTGAGTTTGTGCTTTTAAGGAGTTCAGAGGTTACATTCACCACTCTCAATACGGCTGTCGGTGACGTATTTTCCGTGATCAAATTGGAAGCGCTTACCACCGTATTGGTTGCAAGAGTCGAAACTTGCTCTTTTTGGGCAATAGACAATGGAGTTGAAGACACTGAAAGAGCGTCCAGAACTTTTGCAATGTTGTCGATAGTAGAAACACTTGCATTTTCCGCTTGCGCAGTTGCCCCAGAAGTTTGAGTCGCCATCCCAGCTTTTTCTAAAACAGCAGTAGCGGTAACCAAAGTAGACAGAACCGATGCCGGAGCGAGGGTCTTGGCCTCTATTAACCCAAGCGTACTGACCAATAATTCACTGGAGTCATTCAGGACTTCGTTGATGTTCTGAAGAACTTCTGCGGGCGTTTCATCTCCTTCTCGAGGAATTACTATCGAATCTAGCTTGCTACGAAGATCAACGTCTTTCTGATTAACCTCAATAGTTGAGGAATCATTCAATGGATTACTCGTTGGGTTTTGTGGAGGCGTGTTACTACTCTGGCTAGTGCCATTATTTGATGCCGGCACCTCAGATACGGTTACCGTCACTGAACGAGTTGCCGTATTGCCTGCCCGATCACTGGCAGAGAAGACAACTACCGTATCACCAATCGGGAAGAGACCAGGGGCATTGTGCGTTACCACCACACTGCCATCAATGGCATCAGTGGCCGTCGCGAAGGACAAAAACGACGCGATTTGGCTATTGGTGGCCGGAGTTCCATTTTGATCAGCCGCCGCCACCGTAAGGCTGGCGGGTGCTGTGATAACAGGCGCTGTAGTATCAGATACAGTTACCGTCACTGAACGAGTTGCCGTATTGCCTGCCCGATCACTGGCAGAGAAGACAACTACCGTATCACCAATCGGGAAGAGACCAGGGGCATTGTGCGTTACCACCACACTGCCATCAATGGCATCAGTGGCCGTCGCGGAGGACAAAAACGACGCTATCTGGCTATTGGTAGCCGGAGTTCCATTTTGATCAGCCGCCGCCACTGTAAGGCTGGCGGGTGCTGCAACAACGGGCGCCGTTGTGTCTGATGAAGAGCTCGCAGCTGCAGAAAGATCGCTCGCCAAGCAACTCAGAGTCATGCCAGACTCGCTCCAGTCGCTACCAGGATCAAAGGCGTTGAAAACAACGTACGTTTCCTTAAAGGTCGAGGAAACTGTAGCAACACCAAAGCCCACTAGACCCTCAGCATTAACATCACCGCTATTGTCGTTAAGGATCGAAAGATTAAAATCCCGATGCCCCCAATTCGAACCCGAATCATCATAAATCCAAGCATAAATAGAGTGCTCAACTGGGATTTTGCTGAAGTCCCCGCTATCTCCGGTATACGCAAGATTTTCTGCATATCCATAGAAATCAAGAGAATCACTAATGGTGTCCTTCGCTTCCAGTCGCTCCCATGGGGTTCTTGTTGACGTGCCATTGACCGTCATCTCTAGTTGGTGATTCAAGCTTCCGTTAATTGCCAACAGCTCAGCGTATTGTTGTGCGACCGCTGCAACTTCCGTGCTTACACCTTCGAATGGAGGCAAACCGCGCGCAATACGTTCCGCATTGACCAGGTATAACCCCTTTTGTTGAATCGACAATGTAAACCACTTATGAACTTTGTCTCCTTCTGCGCAATTTCCAGCGCCATCAGGGCAAACGAGCTCTTGAAACGCCGAAGGGAAGGAAAAGGTTTTAAATGCTGACAATACCGAATTATCACTTAGTCGCGCAGCACTAAAATTGGACTCGATATCCGTAATAGTAGCTTGCGTGCGACTACCTACCCACGGTCTATCAGATAAACCATCAGGCAAGGGCAGCTCTGTAGCACTTGTTCCAATGAGGGAATTGGGAGTTCCAAGAAGTGGAGCGCATACCAAAGCATCTTGAATTAGCGGTGTTCTAGGCTTACTGAAAAGATCCAGGGGATTTGAACCAATATCGATTTCAAGCAAATCCGCAAAAGTATCACCGTCATCATCAAGATCGCTGTTATTTCCCACTCCATCGCGATCCAAATCCACACTTTCAGTTCTATCAAAAGGGAAAGCATCCCGATTGTCTCCCACTCCATCCCCATCAGAGTCTAGAGCCTCTGACGCGTCACTGGGGAAAGCATCTAATGCATCCCAATAACCGTCCCTATCGGTGTCTACAGCAGATGGCCATTCAGTGACCCCATCGATCGGGATCCAGGCTTTATCAAGTAGATCACCGTTTTCATTGAGATTGCAGACCCCCTTATTTGATGCGACATAAAAACGTAGAGGCATTACGGGATAATTAGAGAGGGCTACTTGATCCTTTGCTTTCTGCGTAAATTGATGTCCATATGCCGATAGGAAATTAGTAAGATCTCGCCCAGTCGCCAAACTAAACGCAATCAGCTGCCAATCATTATTGACGTCAGAACCTAGCGCCTTGGCTTCTTCCCACGAATAAGTACTAAACCCGATAGCATCTCTAGAATTCAACCAAGCAGATTGGGACTTAACAGCTTCCTCGAATTCTAATCCAATTAACTTTACGCGAGAGATAACGTACCAACCATTGGACACTGTGCCTTGATCTTGTGCAGCCATTAAAATTTGAATAATGGAAGCAGATCCAAGGTACTCATTTGCGGCCCCACTAACACCTGGCGCTGATGTGAAAATTGAATCGAACGTTGGATTTGCGTAATTATCCTGAAGCCGGTTGAACAGAAACTCGAAATTCAAATCCCAGCACTCGTAATCGTTTGAAGAACGCGCGAGATTAAACATAGATTGGCCATAATAAGCCCAAAGATCTGTAATTGCATGCAAAGGCATGCCTTCAAATCTCGCTCTTCTATATTCGACATTGTGACCAGTTTCATGCAACGCGACATGAGAGATTGGATCAAGGTATCCATAGGAGTCGATGGGATTTCCAGCAGTTGCGTAACCATTCCACGGCTGATCAGCGTTGAAATGCTGTACAATCTCGAAAGGTACTAAGTCAAAACCTTTTTGATCTGCAAACCCGACAATATCTTGTGGCAAATTGATCAGAGAAAAATAAGTATCATTGGTATTAGATACGTAAGAAGCATCAGCGTATGCACCCAGTGTGTATACATGCTTGTACGTATATTCCATCATTAGCTTCGCGAGTTCCTGTACCCCACCAGGCCATTTAGCAACAGCTTCATTTCTCATCTCATAGTTGCGCGAGTGAAGCTCATATAATGGAGTCGCAATTTCCGCCCAGTCATAATCTCCTTTTGAAATGGCAGCCATGAATTCAACGTTATCTTCGGGTCCATTCCAGTAAGGATGGAGACCAATATTCTGGAATTCTAAACTAATTGACTTGTCGTTTGATTCAAAATAGACCTGTATTGGGCCTCCATACACTGACGTAAATGATATGGTCTCACCAGCATCAATTTTCATTTCTGCACTTTGAGGATATGAAGGTCGTTGATAACCTCCCTCATCAAAGGTGTGCACTGCTTGATATCGCAATGAATTGACTGCAATTCTTACTGTTTCGGTGGAATTATCGTTTCTTCTTACACTTACGGTTTGCCCGGGCAACGCGTAGACACCCGCTGAACGAAATGGCTTCCTACTGATGAGCTCTATAGTCTTTGAAGTGGGTGTTATATGACTGAAATCACTGCGGCTAAAATTCCCCATATTTTTTGCTTTTGGAGCATAGCCGCGAGAATTATAGACAAGATGATCTGCCATCAAAGAGCGTATAAAACGATGCTTTTCCGTCGTTAGAACATCCATCGGAAAGTTTACTTCTTCGCGCAATTTATCTCCCAGCAAAACCAATAATCTCAATAATTTATTGCTTTCACTTGGATTATCAAATATCCGGACTCCTTCTTTGTCGAGGTTGACAAGAGTGGGGCGCGCCCAGTTATGCATTAATTCCCAGAATTCATTAAATTGAGAATTGAAGACGAGGGGTTTAGACGGATCAGTGCAATCACTGTCCCAACCGCCTGTGCACACGGTCAGGTCGAGCTCATTAAAACCGTTATCTCTAACCCTTCTTATTACGTCATAAAGACTTTTGGTAGTTTTGGTGGTACCGGAGTCAATAGGAATATCGTTTGAAGGACGACTCGGTTCTGATGCGCCTATTTGCTCTGTAAGCTCTAGAAGTATGGCCGTAAAAATATCTTGTAAAAGCACATTTGACACATTTGCCGAAAGTAAAGCTGACTCCAGCGAATTTAGCGGCGGTGTCTTAATCGTAATTTGAGTACGCGTTTCATTATTACTTTCATCAGACGCAATCACATTGACACTGTAGAGAGTTTCAGCAGCTAAAGTGTTATTGACAGAGATCACTCCAGTTTCACTGTCAATTTCGAATGGCGTACTTTCTACTAAGGAGTAAGTAACAAGCTCATTTTGAAAATCGCGTGCTGTAATAGAAGTGACTGATTCACCTATGTTACTCAGTGAAGATATCAATGTGATAGTTTCATGCTTATTAAATTGCGGCGCTTGACTCAATCCACCAAAAGCTCGTACTTCGTATAATTCGAGGCAAGTCTCAGCATTCCCTTTTATGAAGATAAAGCGATTATTGTTACTAGAAAACTTGAATGAAACGGGCGCACTGCTCGTGGCTAAATCACCGAGAGTTATTGCATTATCTAATTGATTTGCGAGATTTCCATTTGAATTGAACGCGGAGGGTAATAGATAGACTTTGGCGTTCGCGCTTCTTGCGAGAACGTCAACTTGTTGCAAAGAAGTTCCTACTGGCATCTCCAGCTGCCACCAGTTGTGCTCCTTAGAGCACTGTAATTGTTGATAAGTTGTGACATCTCCATCAACCGCCAGACGTGGATCCTGCCTATTACTCCTGAACATTCCTTGAGACGCATAGCCCTTTGAAGCGATATTATCTTCGAGGGAGAACGGGTAATTGATCGTAATATCAGTGGAACCTACATTCCCGCCTGTGTCTGTCGCGCTAATAGTGACTGAATACGATCCCTTTGAAAGAGTTTTATTGAGCCTTAACACCGCAGTATTGTCGGGACTAGCGGTCAATGTGAAATTCAAGTCATTATTCGCTGAAAATGTTAGTGCATCTCCTTGAGGATCAAAGGCACTGATATTGACTTCAACAAGCGACCCTGCCTGATTGGAGAAAGCTTCTGCAAAAGTGATTTCATTTTTATTAGTAAGGACAATAGGATTGGGGGATAGATATATCCCGTCTACGTTTACTTCTTTCACTTTGAAATTAAATTCTTCACCAGTAGTGCTAGTACTATTATTTAGGAAAATCAAATATCTCCCCGTTTTAGCGGGAGACAGAGTGAATGTCTCGTCGCTACGTAGATTAATCCCTAAGGTCTGAACCAATTCCTCCTCTTCTTGATTGGGATACGGATTGTCAGACAAATAGACTTTTGCTTTATTTAGTCTATCGGAGCTCAATGTTTGGAGACGAAAAGAGTCAATACTTACCTGTCCTGAAAAGTCTAGTTGAAACCAGTTTCTACTGGGATCTACAACTTGATAGTCTTCCGTGTACAACACTGTCGTTAAATCGCCGTCTGTTGCGTACTCTGTTAGGTAACCTTCCCTGACATTCCCTGCGGTCACTTTTACGTACTGCTTTAGCTCGTCGGCATGAACTGGCAGCGAAAAGTGAGATCCCAGGATAATATATATAAATAATGTTAAAAAATGACTTATATTTTTTCCGTGGTTAGCGCGATATAACTCATTGATTCTGAAATTTTTTAATGAAGGAAAAATCGATGATTTTGACACTTTAGAACCTATAAGTTATGTACGCTTTGCAGAGTATTCGCCTTTCAACTAATCTGTATGAAAGCTTCTAAAATTGGTGTTATGGAACTAATACCGCAAAATATATTTAACAATATTTAAATATGAATAATGCTTTCAGAAAGAAGAGTGCGAGGCGCATTATTGTGCGCTTTTAACACTAATTATAACGACAGGGTTTGGGGGGAATATTGATATTTTGCGCCAACCTATTATCATTTTGCGCCAATCTAAATTCGTTTCTTTCTATCACTAAATCTGCATCAAAACCTAGGTAGATTGACAAAAAATACGCTGGCGTGTTGATTTCGAGGTGCCCCGATGAATCAAGATAATTGGCGTGTAGAGAAAGCTATATTCCCAATGTTTCACAGGGTTCATGAAGCCTTAATCAAGCTAGGCATAGAGCCTTATCCTCTTTATTACGACCTAGACTTACTCCAGCCTTCCCGGACAGGTGGTTTGCCTCGCGTTTCTATCAAAAAGTATATCCAACTTTTGACTCTCGCAAGTCAGAAATATGACATCCCTTGTATAGGCGTTGAAATTGCGAAGGTCCGTGATATCAATTCATATGAACTTTTAAGCGGGCTATTGAAAAATTCACCCACTTTCTCCCAAGTGGTTTCTAACATCAATTCCTTTGCCAGAACTATCACACCAGGAGCTCGAGCACTTATTGGAAATGAAGGAAATTATTTAAAGTGGATATATTATCTTGAGGGATTTTCAGCGGAGGAAAGTCGTCACGAGGTAGAAATGACAATCGTAGAAATTATTTTTGCAACGCGGGCACTCATAAAAAAATCGGACTGGCGTCCCATCAAAGTGTGTTTTAAACACAGTTCATGCGGTAAAGACGATTATTTAAAAGAGCTTGTAGGTTGTAATGTTTATTTTTCGCAAGATAATAATTTCATTCAAATTGATAGAGATCTTTTGAAATTCAAAATACCTGGAGCCTCTAAAGAACTTTATAGATTTTTTTTAAATCAAATAGGCCATTCAAATCCAAAAAAAGAAGAGATTCCTGATTTCATTGAGGAACTCGATTTTTATTTGGCGAACAGAATAGGATTTAAAGATGATTCAGCAAAATCTATTGCAAAAGATTTCGGGATAAGTTTACGCAAGCTTTATCGAATTTTAGATGAACTTAATATCAATTTCAGAGATTTTAAAAATAGTAAAAAAATTGAAATAGCCAAGAGTGCTCTGAAAAATTCAGAGACTAGAATTTCAGAAATTGCTTTTCTATTGGGATATTCCGATCCAGCCGCATTCAATCGCGCATTCAAACGCGAGACATCTCTCACACCGCTGCAATATCGTTCCCAATAAGAGTCGTGCGCGCCTATAGTTCAGGAACTCTATTTCTCTTACTATCACGAGCACTCCTTTAAAACGTTAGTTGATCACCTACAGGTTTCCTCGTTGATACGATGCGTCTGACCCTCTTTATCCGAGATCTACTTTAAACGACGTCGATCCCGAACAGGGCACGCAGGGCAAAACCGGTAAAGTAGGCCAGGCTGGCAGCAGCCCCGCCCGTGACGAGCGTCATCACTCCCGCTTTGAGGACTGGCTGTGAGAGCACCATCGATTTCAACGAACCGATGGCAAAGAACATCAGTGCTGACAGGGCGGCGCTGGCCTGAAATTGCTGAACCGGCGACAGGGCTGTCACCAGCAAGGGACACAGGGGGACCACGCCCACGACAACGAAGGCGACAAAGGTCGTGACCGCGGCGTTTCGCGGATCCGGCATTTCGGTCTGCACGCCGTATTCCTCCCTGACCATGGTATCGATCCAGCGCGACTCATCCGCCGTGATGACCGCCACAACCTCATCGAGCAAGGGAGGCTCGAAACCCCGCTCTGCATAAAGTTGGCGCACTTCCTCACGCTCTCCCTCTGGAACCGTACGAATATGCTCCGCCTCAATGCGCCTTAAACTGTCGACAAATTCCTGCTGCGCCTTGACCGATTCATAATTGCTCACCGCCATGCTGAAACCATCGGCAATCAAATTCGCAAAGCCGAGAACGATGGCCACACTCGCCGGAAATCCCGCACCGAATGCGCCGGCCACGACAGCGAATGTCGTGACGCAGCCATCGATGCCGCCGAGAACCGCATCGGACAGAAACGAGGAGGGAGTCCGGTGCTGCAAGCGACGTCGGACGGCTTCCGGTGTGTGGGAGTCATGCAGGGAGTGCGGGCTGGCGTCTGTCATGTGGCGGACTCTTCTGTGGGGGCAGGGTGCAAGTGCCAATCATGCTCATGCTACCATGCCGCAAACGCAGTGAAAGCGAGGAGATGATCCATGGCGAAACGCAGCAAAAGCCCCGTAAAAAAAGGCAGGATCGCCAAACTTGTCCGCAAACGAGGCCGGAAAGTCGGCGCACCGCCCGGCACCCTGCTGCACGTCGGAGAGTCCCATTCAGAATCCACGACACTGCGTTTGATCACTTACAATGAACAGTCGTTTCAGGACATCCATCTGGCCCAGATCAGCGATCTCCAGGCACAGAATCCCCCCCATCACATCCGTTGGCTGAATGTCGAAGGGGTGCACGATGCCGCCGTTGTGCAAGCGGTCGGGGAACTGTTTGCCCTGCATCCCCTGGTAATGGAAGACATCCTCAATACCGACCAGCGCCCCAAGATCGAGAATCATGAAGACTACCTCTACGTGGTCCTCAAGGTGCTGAATTTCGACGAGACCCTCTCGCAGGCGCGGGTGGAGCAACTCAGCGTGATTATCGGCGAGGGCTTTGTGCTCTCCTTTCAGGAAGGCATGGAAGACATGTTTGCGGGCGTGCGCAATCGCCTGAATGCCGGGCGGCGTATTCGCAGCCTGCGATCCGACTATCTGGCCTATGCGCTGATCGACACCATTGTGGATAACTACTTTGTGCTTCTCGAACAATTTGGTGACAAGGTGGAACAGCTGGAGGAAGAATTGCTCAGTGCGCCCTCCCCTGCCACGCAGGCCACGATTCACCACTACAAGCGCGAGATGTTGTTGTTGCGCAAGGCGGTATGGCCTCTGCGCGAGGTCCTGACCAGCCTGACACGCGATGAGAGCCCGCTGATCACGCCGGACACACGGCTTTACCTGCGCGACGTATATGACCATTCGGTTCATATCATGGACACCATTGATACCATCCGCGATCTTCTTGCCGGCATGCTGGACCTGTATGCCTCCAGCGTGAGCAATCGCATGAATGAAATCATGAAGGTCCTCACGATCTTCGCCTCCATCTTCATGCCGCTGACCTTCATTGCCGGCGTCTACGGCATGAACTTCCACTACATGCCCGAACTGACGGTGCCCTGGGCTTATCCCGTCGTGATGGGCGTCATGCTCACCATCGGCGTTGGGCTTGCCGTCTATTTCCGCTGGAAGAAATGGCTATAGAGAAAGTGTGTTCAGCACATCGCGGGTGCGAATAAACACCGCGGGGTGAGAGAGTTGTGCAAGCATCTCGTCCGATGGCAGGCAGCGTGCTCGCGCATACTGCAATAAATCCGGAAGGGGGTCGCAGTACAGCATGTCAAAGGCAAACCGGTTCAGACCGTAGAGTCCCCGGTGGAGCATATTGGCGCTGAAAAGCAGAACATCCCCGCGTTGCAAAGGCACGACACAGCCGGTAGAAAGCGCGTCATGCACCTCATGTCCTTCCGCCAAGCGCACCGCCCTCTCCTGCGCGGTATCCCATCGACGATGGGAGCCGGGAACGAGTTCGAGCCCAGGTTCATCCTGCAGCGCAAGTCTCACATGCAGTACATGGCGTGTGCTCAGTTGCGCCTTTTGAACCTCCTCCGACAATCCCGCGTACTGGATGTCGCGATGCCAGTAATTTTTCTGGGACGGGTTTACCGGATTAAAAAACAATTGCGTGTTCATAAACGCAAGTGGCGCTCCGGTGGCGGCCTGCAGCAGGGCGAGGATTCGCTCATGGCTCACGACAGAAAACAAGGTCATGCGCTGCTCGGAAGATAACACTCCCTCCTCGGTCAGGTAGGCGCTGTTGATCGCGCGCGGATGCCGCTGTGTCGCCGGGCGCGCCAACCACTGCGCATGGAAAGCACGCAGGACCTCCTCGATATCTTTGAGCGATGTGTCGTCTAAAATGCCGGACACCTTTACAAAGCCTCGCGTGCGATACGCGTCTGCAATGGGAGTGAGGTCGTGGGCGGAATCAATGGCCACGGGGGCGCATCCGCAGAAGTTGAGGACGAAAAAAAAGGCCGTAATAAAATGCCCGCACTTTATTACGACCTGAGTTTACTAGACGACCGACTCAACATGGCGATCACAAATGACTTTGCAACTGCGATGTTGGAGCTAGTGTAGAAAAGTGATGTCGAAAAAGCCTTGATATACATCATAGGAATGGCCCACGACAAAAATTTTTAGCAGCTGTGTTCCTGCACTTTCGCGACGCGCTTGAGCGCCGCCATGTCGAGGACCTGGATTTCCTTATTGTCGACCTTCACGATGTCCTGCTTTTGCAGACGGCTGAACACACGGCTTACCGTTTCGAGTGTCACGCCGAGATAACTGCCGATATCGGCACGCGTCATCGGCAGACGAAACTCGGTGGACGACAGCTTGCGGCGATGATTACGGCTGGAAATACTCAGCAGCAGAGCTGCCACACGCTCTTCGGCGGCATTGCTGCTCACCAGCGTGAGCATCTGCTGGTCCTTCACGATTTCCTGTCCCATCAAACGGAAAAACCGCCCCTGAAGAGACGGGATGCGTGCACTCAGCTCTTCCAGCTGATGAAAGGGAATCTCACAGAACGACCCGGTTTCCAGCGCAATCGCCGAGCTGCTGTGCCGGTTGCTGCTGATGCCGTCCATCCCCATGATTTCGCCGGGCAGGTACAAGCCAGTGACCTGCTCGGTGCCGTCCTGCGTTGTTTTAAACGTTTTGAAACTGCCGGCACGGATGGCGTAGATCGACTTGAATTCCTCGCCTTCGCGGTAGAGGTAATCGCCTTTGCTCAGAGCGCGTCCTCGTTTGACGATTTCGTCGAGGCGCGTAATCTCGGCCGCATCCAATGCGATCGGCAGGCACAACTCCCCCAGGCGGCATTCACCGCAGGAGATGCTGGGATTGGTGTGACAGGATCGGGCGGAATACGGCAGATCTTTCGCCAGAACGGAGGAGCCAGAAACTGGTTTTGCGACTGATTTCACGAGCATGCCTTCATTGTCGGACCAAATTGGAGGCATTGTAGTCAATTCACGTTGTCTGGGCAAAGCACTGTTTGTATCGAGCAGGGCGCGCGGGCGATCTGCCGGAGACGGGCATCAAATAACACGCGAAAACAGGGGGCGACCGGGCGTATCTCGCCGCAAGTACTCGTCAAATACCATGCAGATCGTGCGCAACAGGAGGCTGCCTTCGGCCGTCACGTAAAGCTTGCCGGGATCACAGCGACTGATCAGGCCGTCGTCTTCAAATTGCTTCAGCTCTGGCAGAACTGGTGAAAAATGCTCTTCAAAAACAATTTGATACTGGCCTTCGATGCGGGCGATATCGAGGTAGCGATAGCACGAGAGCTGCTGAATGATGTCCCTTCGCAACACGTCCTCGTCGGTGGATGCCACTCCCTTGACCACCGGCAGCTGATTTTGATCCAGCGCTTGATAGTAGGTGTCCAGCTGCACCGCATTCTGCACGAACATCCCGTGCACATTGCTGATGGAGGAGACGCCGAGCCCGATCAGGTCCTCCGCCTTGTGGATCGAATAGCCTTGAAAGTTACGGCACAGGTCCCCGTTCGCCTGGGCAATCGCCAGAGGATCGTCCGCTTTCACGAAATGGTCCATCCCAATGTACTGGTACCCCGCCTCCGTCAACGTCTTGATCAACAAGGTGAGCATCTGCAGCTTCAGCGCAGGTTCCGGCAGGTCCTGCGTGGCGATGGCGCGCTGCGCGGCAAACCGCTCCGGCAGATGCGCATAGTTGTAATAGCTGATGCGGTCCGGCGAGAGGGCAATCACCTCTTTGAGCGTGCGCTCAATGCTGCCCAGCGTCTGCTTTGGCAAACCATAGATGAGGTCAAAATTCAGAGAACCAAAGGCACGGGCGCGGATGTCCTTGACCAGCGACGCAATCATCTCGACGCTTTGTTCGCGGTTGATGGCTTTTTGAACCATCGGGTCAAAATCCTGAATGCCGAGGCTGATACGATTGAATCCCAGACCACGAATCAGCTCGATGCGGGCACTGTTTACCGTGCGAGGATCAATTTCGATGGAATAATCCCGCTTGTCGTCGCGCACCAGATTGAAGTAATGAGAGGTCAGGTGGACCAGCTCCGTCAGCTCTCCGTCGTCAAGAAACGTGGGAGTGCCACCGCCCAGATGCAGTTGCATGACAGGGCGCAGGTGCAGCGTGGATTGCAAGCGCAGCAGCGCCATCTCGCGACGCAGATGCTCCAGATACTGACGCACTTTCTCATGGTTGCGGGTAATGATCTTGTTGCAGCCACAGTAGTAACAGGGGCTGCTGCAAAAAGGGATATGGATATACAGCGACAGGGGATCGGATGCCTTGCTGGACGACAGCACATCGAGATAATTGCCCGGGTCCACCGGCCGGAACTGCGTCGCGGGCGGGTAGGAGGTATAGCGCGGCCCCTGCTTGTCATACTTGCGCAGCAGCTCCGCCACCCGCAGCGAATTGAGGGCGGGTTGTGGGGAAAACGACATCTGTTGGGCAAGTTCTGGGGTCATGGGAGGCAGTGTAAAACTCCCCCATTGCCCCGCCATGACCTAAATCAAGAAAACCCGGATGACCCGGCTCTGCAATGAAAAGGAGTGCGCGAAGACTGACCGAAACGGCTCTCCCGCCTTTTTCTCCCTAAAAAAAGGGCGCCCGCACCTGCGCGTGACGCCCTTCGGGTTCATGCAAATCACTGCGCTCAGTCGATCAGACGCGGGATAAATTTGGTCACGCCCTGAATCGGACCGACCTCGCCGGCATAGACATTGCCATGCCTGTCCACCGTGACCCCTTCGCCCATGGAGCCAAAGCCGCCCATGCCTGACGCGCGCTCCGACATGTGCTCGGGCACATAGTATTTGACCTCGCCGGTGCGGGCGCTGCCTACACGCAGCCCCTTGCGCCAGCCCGGGTTGTAGTTCGGATCGGACTCGCTGTCGATCGCATAGAGCGTGTCATCGGGGGCGATATACAGCCCGCTGATGCGGCTGAACTGATACCAGGTGTCCAGATGATTGCCTTCCTGATCAAAAATCTGGATGCGGCGGTTGCCCCGGTCGGCCACAAATAGGCGTCCCTGAGAATCGAAGTCCAGGGAGTGCGGCGAGCGCAGCTGCCCATCCTCGAAGCCCCATTCACCGAAACTCTTGATGAAGGTGCCATCCGGCGCGAACTTGGAAATACGGCTCTTGGAATCCGGGCCTGGCGCATCCTGGAACTGGGCACCGTGGGTCTCTGCCACATAGATGCTGCCATCGGGGCCAATCACCACATCGTTGGGGTCCGTGAAACGGTTGGGGGGATCCCCCGCCTCTCCCGGCGTTCCCAGCGTCATCAGCAGTTCCCCGGTGGGGCTGAACTTGAGCACCGTGTGCCCTTTGCCGGCAGCGTCAGGAAACTGCGCCAGCTCTTGGGCAGTGGCAGACCGGGAGTCGACGACCCAGACATTGCCCTGGGAGTCCACGTCCATGCCGTGCGGCCACATGATCAGGCCAGCCCCGAAGCTGGTCACCACATTGCCCTGCGCATCAAGCTTGACGATCGGGTCGACCGTTGACCCGGCACAGGAGTTCGCGCCGCAGCGGTCCCCGATCCAGACGCTTTCGCCGTCGATATCGATGTTGATCGCACTGACCGAGCCCCAGGTGCGGCCGGCGGGTGGCGTGCTCCAGTTGCGGACGGTTTCATAGGGGTTGGGCAAATTATTCACCGGCGGCACATTCGCATGTTCCGCCGGACCGATGGCGCCGCGCTGGGCAGTCGCCAAGGAAGAGGCTCCCAGCAGCACGGCGGCCGTGAGCGTCAGGCGGACGGCATTGCCGAACGGAAGTGAAGGCAGGAAATGGGTAGTCATCGCGTTCCTCATTTTTGTAGGGGTTATCAGGGAGCTTGACCCGCACGACAGCGGAGAACTGTCCCGTTGGCAGCGGTGGGCCAGAACCTTGACCTGTGACTAAGAAATTGTCAATCCTGATCCATCGCAAGTCATATCAGCGCACAGTCCGGTAGATTCGCCTTTTTGACCCGATCACTTGCACAAAAATTACACAGGTCTACACTCCTAGCCAAATGAAAAAAAACGCGCCCAGCCCCTTACTGCAGCGCGCCGCCCTGAGAAATGCCATTTTTCTGTTCGTCCTTGGCAGCGTGGCCGCCGGTGCACTGCTCCTCCCCTTCGATCTTCATGTCGAACACTCCCGTTTTGAACTGCTACACCAGCTGTTGGAAAGCATCGGTATTTTCCTGGCTCTGCTCATATTCTTTTTAGGCCTGATCCCGCTGGAAGGGCGGCGCACCTCTCGCAGTGCGCTGTTTACGGGGACATTCCTGTGCGTCGCGATGATGGAAATGGCCCACATCCTGACCTATGGCTTCAGCGCGACCTCCGTGAATGAGGCCCCTGCGCCGCTCAGCATGCACTTTGCAGTGGCGTCTCAATGCTTCGCCAGCCTCGCCATGGTGATCGCCATTTTCGGCGTGACACGGCCTATTACCCTGCCGCGGGCATATGCCATATCAGGCGGCTTTTTCGTCGTCGCGCTGGTCGCGCTGTTTGTCATCCCGACTCTCACACCACTCATTGAGCGTGCAAGCCCCTCTGCGGTCAGTGCCAGCCACTCAGCCTTTCAGGTGATCCGCTCAGGGGGCCTGGTCGCTATCGGCATCGTCCTGTGGCGCCGGGACCTTAGCCGCCAACCACTCGCGTTCAGTGTGTCCAGTGCGTCGTTTCTTCTCGCCATGTCGGCCATTCTCTTTGCCGTCACACAGCATGAAATCGACCTGTCGGGTCTTCTGGAACACCTCTACAAGCTGGCGGCCTACGCGCTACTGCTCCGTGTTGCGATGATGACGCTTGTCCAGATGCCCTTCATTGAAATCAATCATTTGAATGACCGTTACGAGTCCACCCTCCACGCGTTGCCCGATCAGGTCTTCGAGGTGGGAGAAGATGGCGTCGTACTGCAGCATCATGCCGGAAGTGCGGTCATCCCATTTAGTGACGCCAATGCCAATCTCGTCGGCAAACCATTGTCTGCGTTTCTCCCGCCTGCGGCGCTGAGCGCCTAGCAGCAAAGTGTCGAGGCCTGTCGCTCGGCGGGCAAAAGTTATGGCCTGCAGTTTTCCTTAATGACCGACGAGGGAGAGCGCCGTTTCGAGATTTCCGGTTCCGCGCTTTCCCTGCGGAAAAAGAAAAAACATTTCATCCTGATCGTGCGCGATATCTCAGAGCGCTACGCGCTCGTTCAGCGCCTGGAAGCCCTGCTTGCCCTGACTAAAAACAGCGCGGCGCTGAATGAGCAAGAGATCGCCAGAGCGGGGCTTGATGCCCTGGAAGCCCTGACACATAGCAAAATCGGCTTTCTGCATTTTTTAAGTGAAGACGAGCGCGAGATCGAACTGTTTGCCTGGAGCACGGCGACCGAGGCGCACTACTGCAATGCCAAGTTTGACGAACATTACCCCCTGCGCTCCGCCGGTCTGTGGGCAGATTGCGTGCGCACCCGGGCACCCGTGGTGATCAACGACTACGAGAGCGCCCCCGGCAAACACGGATTGCCGGAGGGGCACTCTCCCCTGCAGCGCCTCATCAGCGTCCCGGTCTTCGACGGGACACGGGTGGCCATGATTGTCGGCGTGGGGAATGCCGAGACACCCTACAATGACACCAGTATCGGCGTCGTCGAGCTGTTTGCCTCGGAGCTGTACCAGATCATCCAACGTCAGCGCGCCAATCGCCAGCTCGAAAAGACCCGCGTCATGATGGCCAGCGCGCTGGAGAACCTGCCGGTAGGGATTGCCATCCTGCGCATGCAGGGTGAGCTTCGCTTTGAATATTTCAACGAGCGCTTTCCTGCCATTTATGACGTCGCCCCCGCTGTCGTTACGACCCTCGACTCCTTTGTCACTGCAGCATTCGAAACCGCCGAGGAGCGCAACTCCCTGCTCGAACCCATGGGCGCGGATGTGGATAGCGGCGATCCACAACGCTATCACTGGGAAAGGCTTCCCATTCGCAGACACGGCAAACCAACACGCTATGTCAACGTGAAACTCGCGCCGATTCCCCGCACGGACCTCGCGGTCATTCAGGTAGAAGATGTCACCGACGAGATGAGGAATGAAGAGCAAGACCGCATTGCAGCCGCCGCATTCTCGTCTCAGGAAGGCATCATCATTACCGATGCGCACTCGCGCATTCTGCGTGTCAACAGCGCCTTTGAGCGCCAAAGCGGCTATAGCGCCGAGGAGTTGATCGGAAAAACCCCGGCCATTTTGAGCTCCGGCGCGCAAGACGAGGCCTTTTACAAAGCCCTGTGGCGATCATTGCGCGAACAGGGTGTCTGGCGCGGGGAAATCAGCAACAAGACCAAATCGGGCGTCACTGTGCCCATGTCGCTGACGGTGTCTGCCGTACGCGACCGGGACGGCAATATTACGCATTACGTGGGCGATTATCTGGACCTCAGCTTGTTAAAGACTGCGGAAGAGACCATTACCCGACTCTCCTACTTCGACACCCTGACAGGTTTGCCTAACCGGGAAAACCTGAAATCGGCACTGACAGCGCGCCTCATCAACACAGAGGCACCTTGTTACTCGGGCGCACTCATGATCGATCTGGACAATTTCAAGATCATCAATGAAACCCTGGGGCATACCGCGGGCGACATGCTGCTGCTGCAGATTGCCAAACGCATTCAGGCATCGGTGCGTGAAGGCGATACGGTCGCCCGCTACGGCGGCGACGAGTTTGTGGTTCTGCTCAATCGCCTCGGGCCCTCCCCTGAGGAGGCCTCCCTCAAGATCCAGTTGGTGGCACAGGCCATTCTTGGCACACTAGATGACACTTATTTTGTGGAAGAAAGACCCTATTTTTCCACCTGCAGTATCGGGGCCACGCTCATTGAACCTGGCACGTCCGACATGCAGGAAATTTTCAAACAACTGGATATCGCGCTGTCAGAGGCCAAAACGGAGGGCCGCAATCAGTTGCGCTTCTTTGACAGCGGCCTGCAGGAGAGCTTGAACCGGCAAGCCCAAATGCAGCACGAGCTGCGCGTGGCGCTGCAGGAACATCAATTTGAACTGTATTACCAGCCACAGCTCAATATTGTCGGCGAGATGGTGGGGGCAGAGGGTCTTTTGCGCTGGAATCATCCGACTCGCGGCCTGTTGTCGCCCAAGGACTTTTTGCCCTTGGCAGAGGAAATCCAGCTGATGATCGAGATCGGTGATGAGGTGCTGGCACTCGGGATGGCGCAACTGCATGCCTGGCAGCAGAAGCCCCACACGAAGCATCTGAAACTCAGCCTGAACATCACCGTCGATCAGTTTTATGAGGAACGGTTTGAAACCGATCTGAAGGCACTGCTGAAGCAGCATGAGATCAGCCCGCGGTCGCTGATGCTGGAGTTCACGGAATCGATGCTGCTGGGGGATGTTGCGCTGGCACGCGAAAAGATCGGCCGCTTGAACGAGGCCGATCTGGAATTTGCCATCGATGATTTCGGGACCGGCTATTCATCGCTTTCCTATCTCAGCACCCTGCCAATGAACCAGCTCAAGATTGACCAGTCCTTCGTCCGCAATATTGGCAAGGTGGACACCGATGGCATGATCGTGCGCACCATCATCGACATGGCGCACGCGCTGAAAATGGAGGTGATCGCCGAGGGGGTGGAAACGGAGGTGCAGCACCGTTATCTGCTGGAACAGGGCTGCGGGATGTTCCAGGGATTTCTTTTCAGCAAGCCACTGCCCATTGCGCAATTTGCCCGATACGCCAAATCACACTCCCCGCACTGATCCTTCACGTCGCCTGCGCGGATCAGCGTCTGGCCAGCTCGTAGGCACAGATTCCCGCCACCATGGCCACGTTCAGGGATTCGATATCCCCGCTTCCTTCGATGCTGAATGCCTGCGCCTTCATCTGCAGCAAGGCGTCACGTGGCACTCCCCGCGCTTCGTTGCCGAACACCAGCACATCGCTGGCATGGAACGCGTCGTCCTGAAGCGGCTTGCCCTGCATGTCGAGGCTCGCAATGCGAGCGTATCGCGTGGGAAGTTCCGTCAGTGCGACATCCACTTCCACGGGCACATGGAAAATGGCGCCCATGCTGGCGCGCACCACTTTGGGATTAAAAGGGTCTACCGAGCCCGGGCTGAGCAAACACCGCGTGTGGCCGAACCAGGCCAGCGTGCGCAGGACGGTGCCGAGATTGCCCGGGTCCTGCAATTCATGAAAGTAAAACGCGCGCGGATGGGTGGCGTTCTCCTGCGGTGACAGAACCGCCGCGAGGGGAACAAGCGCGATCATGCCCTGCGGTGATTGGGTGTCGCTGATTTTAGCCATCTGCGCGGCGCTAAGGCGTTGAATCGGAAACAGGTCCGTAGGCGCCGCTATGCCGTCACTCAGATACAGGATGGCCTCTCGCAGCGCCGGCCGATGTCCCGCTGCGCGCGCCAGTTCTTGCACCAGATGTTCGCCCTCCGCGAGAAAAAACCCCATTTCCGCGCGGTACTTTTTGTGCTGCAAGCGTTTTAGTGACTCAATGCTCAGGGTCATTGCCGCTCCTTGCCCATGTCGTCGCGCAGGGCGGTAATGACCGCCTCGGCAACGCGGATGCCATCCACGCCGGCAGAGAGAATGCCGCCGGCATAGCCTGCCCCTTCGCCCGCGGGAAACAGGCCGCGCGTGTTAAGGCTTTGCAGGGTGTCCCGGTCTCGCGTGATGCGGATGGGGGAGGAGGTGCGCGTTTCCACACCGGTCAGCACGGCATCCGGTCGATCGAACCCCCGGATCTGTTTGCCAAACGCCGGCAGGGCTTCCCGCATCGCTTCTATGGCGAAGGTCGGCAGCGCGGAGGACAGATCCCCCAGCGTCACGCCCGGCTTGTAGGAAGGGATGACCTCCCCGAGCTTTGTTGACGGACGCCCCTTGATGAAATCCCCCACCAGCTGGCCGGGAGCACAATAATCCCCGCCTCCGAGCGTAAAGGCGTGGCTCTCCAGCGCCTCTTGCAGGGCAATTCCCGCCAGCGGATGTCCCGGAAAATCCTCTTCCGGTGAAATTCCGACCACAATGCCCGCATTGGCATTGCGTTCATTGCGCGAATACTGACTCATGCCATTCGTGACCACGCGTTCTTTTTCAGAGGTTGCCGCCACCACGGTGCCCCCCGGGCACATGCAAAAACTGTAAACGGCCCGGCCATTTCGGACATGGTGTACGAGCTTGTAATCGGCCGCACCCAGCGCGGGGTGACCGGCGTATTTTCCAAGACGCGCCGCATCCACCAGAGATTGAGGATGCTCAATCCGGAAACCGATCGCAAACGGTTTGGCATCAATGTGCACGCCTTTGTCATGCAACATGCGAAATGTCTCGCGCGCGCTGTGGCCCAGTGCCAGCACAATATAGCGACTGTGCAGCGTCTCGCCACTGGCCAGCTGCAATCCGCTGACGCGGCCATTGTCAATCAACAGGTCCGTCACCTTGGACTCAAAACGCACCTCCCCTCCCAGCGCGATGATCTCCTCGCGCATGCGGGCGACCACGCCGGTCAGACGAAAAGTGCCGATGTGGGGCTTGCTGACGTACAGGATTTCGTCGGGCGCGCCGGCCTTGACAAATTCCTGCATCACCTTGCGACCATAAAACTGCGGGTCCTTGATCTGGCTGTAGAGCTTGCCGTCAGAGAACAGCCCCGCACCGCCCTCACCAAACTGCACATTGGACTCCGGGTCCAGTGTCTTCTGACGCCACAGGGCCCAGGTATCTTTTGTTCGCCGCCGGACATCACGCCCGCGCTCCAGTACCACGGGACGGTAACCCGCCTGCGCCAGGATGAGCGCGGCAAACAAGCCGCAGGGACCAAAGCCGACGATCAAGGGGCGCGACGGGAGCGTTGCGGGGGCCGCCGGCAACGGGTGATAGGACGTGTCAGGCGCAGGCCCGACATGCGGGTCATTGCCGGCACGCGCCAGCACATCAGGCTCCTGCGCCACAGCCACGTCCACGATATAGACAAACGTGATGAGCGTGTTTTTCTTGCGGGCATCGTAACTGCGCTTGAACACGGAGAACGCCAACAGTGCCTCCGGCGCGATCTGAAGGCGCTGGCATATCGCGGCAGGCAGGGCGTCGGGCGCATGATCCAGAGGCAGTGACAATTCGGTGATGCGCAACATGGCGGGTGTCCTGGCCGGTGACTCCCGGCAAAGGGGAAAGAGGCGCCGATTATACGCCAGACTCGCGCCCTTGTACCCTTGCCACCCTGCGCGCAGTCACTCTAGAATCGCTGCACGCACTCTTTTTCAATGCTTCCGAGTGCCCTCCCGCCGCACCGGCCATGTGAATGGGGTTGATGTTTGGAAGACCACAGCCTGACGACTCACCCCGACGAGATATCGCTCTTGGCGCCTGCCGTTCCCGAAGCCTTTCCCGGCGCCTCTTTCCTTTACGAAAGCGCCCGCGACGCTTTCCGGTTTTCACCGGTCGCCGCACGCTGGTTTGGTACCAGCGAAATCCCTGCCCTGTGTGCACAGTCCCGCGTGGATTTTTCCCTTTTAAAGGCGCACGACAGCGAGGCACTGCCCCGCTCCCAGTTGCCCTGGATGATCGCCAGCACCGGCACGCATTGTGATCCCCAGGAGTTTACGCTGCGGGTTCCCGGCCAGACGCCGCGGCACGTTTTATGCTGCGCCTCGCCCTACACGCCGGCCGGTGGCACGGCCATTGTCGGGGCACAGGTGACCTTGGTGGACATCAGCAACATCAGGCAACAGGCGCAGCGGCTGCAAGAAGAAAAAACGCAGTTGGAGATCATTCTGGAGGGCACGGACGCCGGCACGTGGGAATGGGATCTGGTCACCAACGACATCCGTTTTCACGAACGGTGGGCACAGGTGCTGGGGTACACGCTCATGCAACTCCTGCCCCTGAGCATCGATGTCTGGCGCTCGCTTGTCCACCCCGATGATCTCGCCTACTCCCAGCAAGTGCTGGCACGCCATCTGAAGCGCGAGACGCCCCATTACGACATGGTGTGCCGCATGAAACATGCGGACGGCTGCTGGGTATGGATTCATTATCGCGGCCGGGTGTCGAAGTGGGCGGCGGACGGACGCGCGCTGAAGATCGTCGGGACCCATGTCGATGTGAGCAGTGTGCATGCTGCCGAGGAGGGGGCGCGCGCTTCCCAGGCCTATATGCAGACTCTGATCGATGCTTCCTCCGATGTCTCCATCATTGCGACGGACACCGAGGGTGTCATCACCGTTTTCAATACCGGCGCTGAACGCCTGCTGGGCTATACCGAAGCGGAGGTCGTGGGCAAGCTGACCCCCCCAGAGCTTTCATCTGGCATCGGAAGTCATTGCCCGCGGCGACGCGTTGAGCGACGCAGAAGGCAAAGAGATCCGTGGCTTTGATGTGTTTGTGCATGCCGCCCGACAAGGGCGCTCCGAAACGCGCCTGTGGACCTATGTAACGCGTGCAGGTGAGCACCGCACCGTCAGCCTCTCCGTCAGCGCGCTGCTCGACGGACACGGCAAAATTTTCGGCTTTCTGGGCATGGCGGTTGACCAGACCGCGCAGCTGGCTGCCGAGGAAAAGGCACGCCTGGCGGCACAGCGATTCGCCGGGGCCTTCAACTCCACTGCGGTGGGCATGGCGCTGGTCTCGCTTGAGGGACGCTGGATGGAGGTCAACGGCGCCCTGTGTGACATGCTGGGCTATAGCGACGAGGAATTGCTGGCCACCGACTTCCAAACGCTGACCCATCCCGACGATTTGCAGAATGACCTGAACGTGCTCCAGCAATTGCTTTCCAATGACATTCCCCACTACCAGATGTTGAAACGTTATTTCCGCAAGAATGGCGAGCTGATCCGCGCCCGCCTGTGGGTCTCGCTGGTGCGCGATGCCCGCGGCGAACCTCTGCATTTTGTATCGAAGATTCAAAATATCACGGACGAATATCTGGCCCGCCAGGCCCTTCAGTCCAGTGAAGCCCGCCTGCGCGGCCTGTTCGATCTCTCTCCCATCGGCATCAGTCTCATGGACTTCAAGACCGGGCGTGTCCTGGAGGCCAACGAGGCCCTGATCACCCCCAGCGGCTATACGCGGCAGGAATTCATGCAGAAAACCGATCGCGAGCTGACACCGCGGGAGTTCGCGCCGGCGATGCACACCGCCGTGGAACAATTGCGCGCCGCGGGGCGTTATGCACCGTTCGAAAAGGAATATATCCGCAAGGACGGCAGCCGCTATCCCGTCATGGCGCAGGGCATTCTGATGAAGGATTCCAGCAGTCGCCAGGTGATCTGGTCTCTCATCGAGGACATCAGCGAGCGCAAGCGCCTGGACCGCATCAAGAACGAATTCGTGTCTACCGTCAGTCATGAACTGCGCACGCCTCTGACTTCCATCTCCGGAGCGCTGTCACTTGTCGTCGCGGGCGCACTTGGCCCTGTGGATCATGAAGTGATGGAAATGCTGCGCATTGCTGCCGCCAGCAGCGAGCGACTCACGCTGCTCGTCGATGACCTGCTGGATATGGACAAACTGCTGGCGGGCAAAATGGAGGTCAAACTTCGCGATGTGGATTTGTTGCCTCTGATTCAGGACGTCGTCGCCGGCATGCGGGCCTATGCCCTGGCGAGAAAGGTGACAGTGGAGCTCGGCCCGGTCGAGTCCATTACGCTCAATACCGATGCAATCCGCCTGTCACAGGTGCTCACCAACCTCATCTCCAACGCTTGCAAGCATTCCCGGCCTGGAGGAAGGGTCGAAGTACAGATGGTCAGAGGCCCGGAGAACGCTGTCATTTTCAGTGTGATCGATAAGGGCCATGGTATCCCCACCGAATTTCGCTCCCGTATTTTTCAGAAATTTGCTCAGGCCGATGCGTCTGATACCAGCGAAAAGGAAGGCACAGGACTGGGACTCGCCATCTGCAAGGAGCTCGTCGAACGCCTAGGGGGCGTGATTGGATTTGAATCCGTGGAAGGGGCCGGGTCACACTTCTGGGTGCGGATCCCGCGCGCCAATCTGCAACGCCAAGCGTCACTTAGAGCACCCCGAATCCTGCACGTCGAGGACGATATCGCTTTCGCTCAGGTCGTCAATTTGCACCTCAACACCCTCGCAGAAGTGGACATTGCAACCAGTTTGTCGGAGGCTTACACCTTGATTCGGCAACGGCATTATGACCTTCTGCTGCTTGAACTAAAACTGCCCGACGGCAACGCCGAGCGTCTGTGGGAATCCGTGCACCTGGCCCAGCCCGGTGTGCCCATCGTGATTCTCTCCGGGCATGAGGTGCCACGCAGTCTGGCCACCCACGTGGCCGCCGTGCTTCCCAAGGACGGCACCACCCTGACACGTCTGATGTCGACCCTGACGCAGCTTTTTGAAATGAAAAAGGATAAGCCATGAAAGCCTTGCACCGGATTGTGCATGTGGACGATGACGAATCGATTCGCGCCATTGTGAAAATCGCACTGGAGCGCGTGGGCAAATTTGAATTGCTCAGTTGCGCCTCGGGAGCGCAGGCGATCGCTGAAATCCCCGCGTTTGCGCCGGACATGATCCTGCTGGACGTGATGATGCCCGAGCTGGACGGGGCAAGCACGTTAAAATTGCTGAAAGAAAAAACCGATCTCCAGGACGTCGCGGTGATTTTCATTACCGCCAAAGTACAAGCCACCGAGATCGAGACCTATAAAAAAATGGGAGCCTGCAATGTCATCATCAAGCCTTTTGATGCCATGAGCCTCTCGGATCAATTACGTCTTTACTGGACTCACTTTCATGAGCACTAATTCCCCGATGAGCTTGCAGGAAGAAATGTCGTCCCTGCGCAAGGACTTTCATGACCGCCTGCAACAGGAACTCCTTGCTCTGTCACAGCTCAATACCCGCGACGATGCCGGCCTCGCGCAGCGCGAGACATTGCAACAGCTGCAGGCGGATACCCATTGGCTGGCAGGCTCCGCCCTGACCTTCGGTTATTCGATTACCGGAGAGGCTCTGCGCGACACCGAGCGACTGGTGCAAGAAATTCTGGAGAATCCCGCGGCATACCCCCTCGGGACGCTGCGTTTGCATTTGCAGGCCCTGACACCGGAGCACACGCTGCAGGCGGACGTAATTGACCCTAGCAGCGTCGCCACCCCTTATTCCGAGCAGGTCACCTCCGATCCCCAAAATCTGCACGTCTTTGTCCTGGAGGACGATCCCTCCACCAGTGAAATGCTCAAGATTGGCCTAGCCAGTTTTGGTTACCGGGTTTCCCCTTTTTCCGCCATCGAAACCTTGTGCGCAAAGGCCATCGAGGAACGTCCCGATGTGCTGATCATCGAGACAGAGAAAAGCGATTTTACCGATGAAAAACTGCGCAATGCGGTGTGCAGTATTCGAGAAAATGGCATGGAGGAGTTGCCTATCCTCGTGGTCAGCGATCGCGAACATTTCGACGGAAAATTACAGGCAGCACGCAACGGTGTGGTCGCCTTTTTAAGCAAACCGGTCAATATTCCCTCGCTTGAGTCGAACCTGGATTACATCCTGCAGCAGAAACTGCGCTCTCCTTACCGTGTCTTGCTGGTGGATGACGACACCTATTCCATGAAGCACCACAAGCTGATGCTGGAAAATTGGAATATTGTGGCGCGCACACTTTCGGACCCGAACGAGGTGCTTAAGGTCATTGAGGAATTCCATCCCGACCTGATGATCTTCGATCTGCACATGCCAGCCTGCACCGGGATCGAGCTGGCCAAGGTCGTGCGCTATCACACGCATTGGATACACATTCCGATCCTGTTTTTGTCCAGCGAGCGCAACGAGAGCAAGCAGCTGATGGCCATGATGCAGGGCGGCGAGGAGTATCTGGTGGTTCTCCCCGACACCGATGAACACAATGCCAAGCGCAAGCTCGATCAGCTGCGCGAGGAATTTGGCAAGGTCGTGTTTCGCCACAAGGACAAGGAGTTTCATTGCAGCTTCAGCGCGGGTGTGTGCAATTCCCTGATCGTGGATAATGTCGACCGCTGTATCGAAGCGGCCGACCTTTCCCTGTATGCCGCAAAAGAGGCCGGACGCAATCAGGTGCACCTGACCACGCGGTCCTGAGCACCCGCAAATTCCCACAGAGCAATTGGCACCATGGCACGATCAAAGAGCAGTCATCGCTGGCTGGAAGAACACGTCAACGACCCCTATGTCAAACGCGCGCAGGTGGATGGCTACCGCTCCCGCGCGAGCTACAAACTGCTCGAGCTGATCGACAAGGACAAACTTGTGCGCACCGGCATGGTGGTGCTGGATCTGGGCTCCGCCCCCGGAGGCTGGTCGCAGGTCGTCGCCCCGCTGGTCGGCCCCACCGGCCGCACCGTGGCCTCCGACATCCTGCCCATGGCGCCGATTCCTCACGTGACCTTCCTTCAGGGTGATTTCACCGAGCAGGACGTGTTCGACCGGATTCTTGCCGCGCTGGAGGGAAAGCGCGTCGATTTGGTCATGTCCGACATGGCCCCGAACATCAGCGGCGTGGATGCCGCGGACCAGGCGTCCTCCATGTACCTGGTGGAGCTGGCGCTGGAGATGGCGCGTGCCGTGCTCGCCCCCGGGGGCAATTTTGTAACCAAGGTGTTTCACGGGGAGGGCTATGAGGCCTACCTGAAGGCACTGCGCAGCAGCTTCGACAAGGTCCTGGTGCGCAAGCCGCAGGCCTCGCGCTCCCGGTCACGGGAAGTCTATGTGCTCGGCAAGGGGTTCACATCATGAAGGAAGCCAGCGCTCACCGTTACACGCCTGCTACCGCCATCGCCGTGGTCGTGGCCAACATGGTCGGCACGGGCGTGTTTACCAGCCTTGGCTTTCAGATTGTCGACATCAAATCCACTTTCGTTCTGCTGATGCTCTGGCTGGTCGGCGGCATCGCCGCCATGTGCGGCGCGCTGACCTACGCGGAGCTTGCCAGCCGTTTACCCCGCTCGGGCGGGGAATACAATTTTCTCAGCCGGCTCTATCACCCGAGCGTCGGCTTTGTGTCCGGATGGGTCTCGCTCACCGTGGGCTTTGCCGCACCCACGGCCCTGGCCGCGATGACCTTTGCCGCCTATTTTGACTCCGCGCTGGGGGAGCACATTCATCTGAACCGGACGCTCGCCGCTGTCATTCTCGTGGCCAGCATCACCTTCATTCACGGCCGCAATCACGCGGCGAGCGGAGGCCTGCAGAACTGGTTCACCATGATCAAGGTGCTGCTCATTGCCGTGTTTGTCCTGAGCGTATTCGGCACCGCACCGCAGCCCCAGGAGGTCCATCTGTTGCCGGTGGACGGTGACGGGACCCTGCTCATGTCCAGTGCGTTTGCCGTCTCGCTCATCTACGTGAATTACGCCTATACCGGCTGGAATGCAGCCACCTACATCACGGGGGAGATCGACCGTCCAGAACACTCACTCCCGCTCGTGCTGATTGGCGGCACCGCGATCGTGATCGCGCTTTATCTGGCACTCAATGCGACCTTTCTCTACGCGGTGCCGCTGGCGGAACTGGAGGGCAAAATCGAGATCGGCGTCATTGTGGCCGAGCATGCCTTCGGTCCGGCGGGTGCCATGCTGATGGGAGGACTGCTGTCGCTGCTGCTTATCTCGACCGTGAGCGCCATGTTGATGGCCGGGCCGCGGGTCTTGCAGGTGATGGGAGAGGACTTCCGTTTGTTTCGTCTGCTCGCGGTCAAAAATGCCGGCGGCGTCCCGCGGACGGCGATCTATACACAGGGAGGTCTGGCCATCGCCTTCATCGTGACCTCCACCTTCGATTCCGTGCTGGTGTTTTCCGGCTTCATTCTGGGCCTGAGCTCTCTGGCCACCGTGCTGGGTGTTTTTGTGCTGCGCATACGCCGCGGCAAGGAAGAGGGGACACAAGGCGCCTACCGCACGTGGGCCTATCCTCTGCCGCCTTTGCTGTACAGTGCCATCATGGTGTGGACCCTGTGCTTCATCACCGTGAACCGTCCGCAGGAAGCTGCGGTAGCTGCCATCGTCATCATCCTCGGCTTTGGGTCGTATCTGCTGACGGAAAAGGTCTCGGCGCGCCGCGCCTCATCCTGACACCTGCTTACCGGAGGTCCTATGTCCCGCTGGATCAAGGTGGACACCCGCATTCACGACTATCTCGTGGCGCATTTACCTGAGGAACACCCGGTGTTGCGGGCGCTCCATGCGCGCACGGCCCCTATGGAATTCGCCCGCATGCAGATCTCGCACGAGCAGGCGCAATGCATGCGCGTGCTGCTGACGGCCATCGGGGCGCGGAGGACGGTGGAAATTGGCGTTTTCACGGGCTACAGCACGCTCCTGACCGCCCTGAGCCTGCCCGAAGAGGGCCGCGTGATCGCCTGTGACATCAGCAAGGAATGGACCGACATCGCCCGCCCCTACTGGGAACAGGCGGGTGTCGCCCACAAGATTGACCTGCGCCTGGCGCCGGCGGCAGACACGCTCGCAGTGCTGCTCGCCCAAGGCGAAGCAGGCCGGTTCGATTTTGCCTTCATCGATGCGGACAAAACGGGGTATGACGGCTACTACGAGGCCTGCCTGCAACTGCTGCGCCCGGGCGGGCTGATGGCACTGGACAATTGCCTGTGGAATGGCAGTGTGGCGGACGCCGATGCCGACGACGAAGACACCCGCGCGCTACGCGCACTCAATGACAAGATCGCCGCCGACCTGCGCGTTCACGCCTTTCTGCTCCCGGTCGGCGATGGTCTCTACCTCGTCACCAAACGCTAGCGGGCAGACCAGTACATGACGCCGCCATGGATATTGGCGACCTTCTCGTGCCCGGCGCTCTTGAGAATGCTGGTGGCGATGGAGGAACGTTTTCCGGAACGGCACAGCGTTACGACCGGTTTGTCGCGCGGCACTTCCCCCACCCGTTCGTGCAATTCGCTGAGCGGCAGACTCATCACCTGGGTCAGTCCGGCAACCTTCTCGCCCAATTCATCGCGCTCGCGCACATCCAGTACCGTCAGCGCCGCCTGATGGGTGAGTACCCACTCCGGCTCCACTTCAGGCACGCCGGCGAAGGTGATGCTGAGTTCCGCCCAATCGGGCTCCGGCGGCAACTTTCCGCTTTCGGGCATCCCGCTGCGCAGATTGTTCGGCAGCGCCTCGTCGATTTTTTTCGGGTGAGGCAGACGCATCGCCTTCATGTATTCCACAAAATCCTGCTCACTGGCGCCTCCCCCAACGCGAGGATTGTGCTGGCGCTCTTCTCCCACCGAGGAACGGGTGCGGCCGTTGTAGTCGTGGGCCGGATACACCGCACAGTCATCGGGCAGTGAAAACAGCTGCTCGGTGATCGAGTGATACAGCCGTGCCGGGTCCCCCTGCTGGAAATCGCTGCGTCCGCAGCCGCGGATCAGCAGGGCGTCGCCGGTGAAGACCATGCTGTGGTCGGACAGCACAAAGCTGGTGCAACCATTGGTGTGACCCGGGGTGGCGCGCGCCTGAAGACGCACGCCCTGTATGCCGAACATCTGGCCATGTTGCAGCAGGATGTCGGCATGGCTGGCCCCGGCACTGGCCGAGATGGCGATCTGGCAGCCCGTCTTCTGCTTGAGCAGCCACGCTGCCGTGATGTGATCCGCGTGCGCGTGCGTGTCCGCCACTAGTTTCAGCTGAAGACCTAACTCCCGCAACATGGCCAGGTCGCGCGTCGCCTGCTCAAACACCGGGTCAATCAACAGCGCCTCGCGGCTTTGCTCGTCGGCCAGCAGATAGGTGTAAGTGGACGAGGCGGCGTCGTACAGTTGCCTGAAGATCATCGTGAAACTCCTGCAGGGTGATCGGGGGACTCATTGAATCGGTGTCGTTTGGCTTCCAGTAATTTCAGCAGATCCCGCGTCGTCACGATGCCCTCGACATGGTTGTCGGCATCCACGATGGGGATGCAGGAAATATCGTGGCGATTGAAAATGCTGATGGCCTCAAACAGGGTTGCCGTTCTGCGCAGCGTAATCGGTTTACGGGTCATAAAGGTGTGCACACGCTTGTTCAGCATGGCAACGTCGCGGTGCGTTTCCAGAGGCGTGCCCAGCGTGGGACTGAGCTCGCGATAGACATCGCGGTCGGAAATGACGCCCCACAACACACCGCCTTCTACGACCAGCAGATGGTGAAATTTGGCGCGGTCGAGAATCTCTTTGACATCCTTGAGGGAGTCATCCAGCTCAACGGTTGCCACCGGTTGCTTCATTATCTTATCAAGTGTCATGGGTCTCCCCCCATTGGCGCTCGCAGGCCGGCCGTCCGTTCCTGTAACATTCGGCCTGATCGCAGGTCTGCTTGGAACATTGGTCAAATTCTACTCACGTTTTCCCCGCTTTGGAGGTAACGCATGAAAAGTTTTCTGCTTCGCCTGCTTCACCGTGCCCTTCCGTCAGGCCTTGCCACTGCCGTATTGATCCTGTCTGCGCCGCTCCACGCACAGGAATTTGTCTGGGCGCCGTCGCTCAATGTGGGGGCAAGCTTGCCGGCAATCAATGCGGTGGATCAAAACGGACAGACGCACAGCTTCGCCGACCTCACGGGCGAAAAGGGCCTGATTCTGGTCATGAGCCGCTCCTTCGACTGGTGCCCCTATTGCATCCGCCAGCTGCAGCAACTGGTGGAAGTGCGGGACCGCTTCGAGGCACTGGGCTTTCATGTCGCCACCATGACCTATGACCCGGTGGCAACGCTCAAGGATGCCGAGGAAGACTACGGCACCGACTTTCCCCTGCTTTACGACCAGGACAGCGTTCACATCAAGGCCATGGGAATTCTGAACACCCAGTACGAACCCGGACACCGTGCCTATGGCATCCCTTATCCCGGCATCTTTGTGCTGGATAGCAGCGGCACCATCCGCGCCAAGCTGGCCGAAGAGGACTACAAGGTCCGCCCGGACTTCAGCCTGGTGCTGGAAGCGGCCAGTGCCGTGCCCTAAGCCACAGGAGCGTACAGACGACGCACAATGGATTTCCACCTTCAGGATGAACAGGACCTCGAGGACCTTCGCCGTGGCGACAGGGCGGCCTTTACGCGTCTGGTAAAACGCTATCACCGCCCGATGGGTGTGATCGCACGCGCCATCGTGGGAGACGTCTGGGCCGAGGAGGTGGTGCAGGACAGCTGGATCTCCATCCATAGGGCCCTGCCCCGCTTCGAGGGACGCTCCAGCCTGCAAACCTGGCTGTACACCATTGTTCGCAACGAGGCGCGCACCCGCCTGAGCAAGGAATCGCGCTACGTGTCGCTCGAACGCATGACCGGCAAGCACGAGGACACC
The DNA here is from genome assembly GCA_964538025.1 of uncultured Klebsiella sp. Taxonomy (GTDB): domain Bacteria; phylum Pseudomonadota; class Gammaproteobacteria; order Pseudomonadales; family Pseudohongiellaceae; genus UBA5078. The sequence goes on from CAZICZ010000001.1 coordinate 413,645, forward strand.
CTGGAGGCTTTGGACCTGCAATTCAAAAACGATGGCCATTGGCAGCGCGCCCCGGTGCACTGGCAATCGGACACCCCGCTGCAATTGCTCGAACAAAGCCAGTTGCGTCGTTGCATTGACCACACGCTGAAAACCCTCAGCGCGGATCAATGCGCGGTGTTTACCATGCGGGATATCCAGCAGATGGCGCTCGAGGATATCTGTCAGATCCTTGAGCTGAGCAACGCCAATGTGCGCGTGCTGCTGCACCGGGCAAGGCTGAGCCTCATGAAGGTAATCGACCATTATCAGGAGACCGGAACATGTTGAGCTGCCGCGAAATCGCCCAGCAATCCAGCGACCACCTCGACCGGAAACTGACTTTTCGGGAATCGCTGCGCTATGGCGTGCACCTGCTTGTCTGCGGCTATTGCCGCCAGTTTGTTCGCCATTTAAGAACGACTATTCAGGTAGGGCAGCACCTGGCAGAGCAGAACAGCCTGCCGGACGAGGAAGCCGACCGCATCGCGCAGGCGGTTTTCGACAGCGCCGCCGCGCCGGACGCCACGCAGAAGCCGTCTCCCCATGACTGAGCGCGCCGCCCTTCCCTGCCCCCTGCCGGAAGGTGCCTCCTGATGCGAACGGCACTGACAGCGGCTCTCGATCTCTTGCAGGACATTCTGATCACCCTCGACCGACTGCCCAGCGCCCTGGCCGACACGCTGTATCAGGAGATACGCGGCGGGGCCTATTTTCATTGCGTTTTCGATCAGGCCCGCGCCCTGCGCGCAGGGCTGGAGAAAGGCGTTATCGCCTACGACCGGCAGGCCTGCGATCCATTACTCGAACAAGACCGCCTGCTGGCACGGCAGCAGCTCTCGCTGCTGCGGCTGTGGGTCATGACAGCGGCGTTTGAAGATCAGCGTCTGCGGATAGAAACGCAGGAAGTCGATGAGCGGGGCCATGCCCTGCGGGTGGAGTCGAGTCTGCGACGGGAATGGCTGTATTGGATCACGCAGGCGCAAGACCATGCGGCAAGAATGCGGGAGGCGCTCTCCCAGCATGGAATCGCGCTGGAGATGCCCGAAGACAAAGCCCCCGGGCGGGTCCTGTTCGGACGCGAGGAGGGAGACGAAAACATCCCCCCCTCCGCGCACTGAGGCAAGCGCCTCAGCTGCCCAGGCGGTAGCGCAGCTTGACGACCAGCGTGTCCACCACGGGTTCCTGCCAGGCTTCCACCAGCATGCCGCCGTAATCGTCAAACATGGTGCCGGGGATGTTGGCGCCACGCGTATACACCACGAACAAATCTGACAGCGGCGCAATCTCCCAACGATAACGGGCCTGGAACGTCATGCGGCTGATGATGAAATCATCCGGTGTCGCATTCGGCTTGACCACGTCGTGCAAGGCCTCCAGTTTCGCCGGATTCACCTGCAGGAAGCGATCCTCGTACGCCTTCAGCCCCGTCCACTGCATGCTGAAGCGCAGCTGCTGCTTGGCAGAGAGGAAGTAATCGGTCGTCAAGCGGGGCGACCATTGCGTGGCCTCGAAGGAGGTGTAGCGGCCATTGCCCTTGTAGACCAGCAGCGCCTCACGGTCGGTGTAGTCGACGTCCAGGTTCAGGGAGAAAACGTCCACCGGGCGGTAGCTGAAACCGGCGGAGGTCGTCAGCCACTTCTTGCCCAGATCTTCCTGGTTGGCATCGATGCCGACGTTGTAGGACAGTTTCTGGCCGGGGTCGCTGTTATAACTCACGTTAAACGCCCAGCGCTCGGGAATGCGGAATTCGCCGCTCCCACGGCCGAGTCGGTCATCAATACGCGGGTTGAAATAACGGATGCCGGTGCGCAGCGAGCTGTTGTCGAGGAAGGTGTAGCTGCGGTTCAGGAACAGGCCGAGCCGGGTGGGCTGCCCCGAGACATTCCACTGGTTGATGATCTGGTAATTCGTGTTGATGGAGCGCAGCCCCGCCACATTCGAGCGCGTCACACTGTAGGTGTAATCGCCCTGGATGTTGTCGTTGCGGCTCAGGAAGCCAAGATCATTGATGTCCAGCGTTTCGTCCAGATAGGACAGGGCCAGACGATGCTGACGGCCGCGCTCGGGCTGATAGAGGATGTCGCCGAAGCCGCCAGCCCCCGTCACGCCATCGACGTCACTGTGCAGCAGTTGGGCATCCACCACCCAGCGAGTGTCGGCCGAGAAGTAATGCAGGTCCACCCCGTTGACGAACGCCTCGACGCTGTCGTGGGACACATCGGTGCCCATCCAGCCGATCGCGCGTCGCCCGCCGCGGGAAGTATCCTCATAGAGCACGCGGGCCACGGCGAAATCACGGCCGTCTGCCTGCAGCTTTACGCGCTGTCCGGTGGTGCGGTGAGTGCCGCGAATCTCGGAATCATCTTCCGCGGCAAACAGGGTGCCGTAGCGCCAGTTGCCATTCTGCCCCGTCAATTTGACTGCTCCGATAAGGTCGGAAGGCTTGCTGAGGTCGGTGGCCGTGACGCTGACATTACTCGGCACCACAAAGGGCGCAGCACCGCCGATACGCCGGGTGTTCAGCATCGTGGTGGGGCCTCCGGGGCCGCGCGCCCCCTGTGAGCGCGGGGAGGTGTTGAACACGTCCTGGCCTTCCAGGAAGAAGGAGCGCTTTTCCGGGAAGAAGGTCTCAAACGCTGTCAGGTTCACCACCACGTCATCGGATTCCACGTTGCCGAAATCAGGATTCAAACTCGCGGACACCTGCGTGTTGGACGAGGGTCGCCAGAAGACCTCGGCACCGGCACGCACGTCGTTATCGCCCTTGATGCCATCGTGGGTGGCCGACACATAGGGGTAATAGGTGATCTGTCTGCGAGGCTCGATATCCTGCAGTTGCACACGGTGGAAGGCCGACAAAAACTGCGGCACGGTGTCTGGCAGCGGGGGGAAGGACCAGGTCTCGCCGCTGGAGCCGACCTGCCGCTCGGTATAGAGGCCGATTGTGCGCGTTTCGCCCGCCACCTGCGGCAGGGCCATCATCGACCAGGGCACAAACATCTCGGCCACCCAGCCACCCTCGACTTCACTCGTTTCGGCATCCCAGGAGCCGTCCCACTGCAGGTTGAGCTGGCGCTCGGGCAGGATGGTGGCATCGGTCATCGACCCGCCCAGGTTGATGCGCATCATGTAGCCGTAGAGCCCGGACCCGGAAGGATCGATCATCAGGACAAAGCCGTCGCGCTCAAGGCGGGTATCGCGGGAGGTGCGGCGCGCCACGATGGTGTCGGCGGGCTGGAAGTTCATGACCCCCACGTAAATGCCGCGCTCGGTATAAAAAATCTTGGTATGGGTTTCGTAAGCGGTTTCAGCGAGCGTGTCGGGAATCACCACGCGCATGCCATCGATGTAGGGCACATTGCGCCACACGCCTTCGTCCAGACGGCCATCCAGGCGAATATTCGCCGCGTCCTCATCCATTTGTGGCAGTTGTGTCATCACATCCTGCGCCTGAACCGTGGCGGCGCAGGCCACGCCGGCAAGCACAAGTGCCATGCACATGCCATGTCGCCGTGAGTCTCTGGTCGTTTTTTTAGTCATTGCAACACACTCATTTTATTGGAAAAAAGTCATCGATTTTGCCTCATCAGCGCGCAGAAAAAGGCGCTTTCATAACGCAAAAACAGCGCAATATACCCGATTTATTTCGTCAATTCTTTTTCAGATACAAATAGTTGCAATGCCAGATCACGGTTTTGACATTCGTCCAGAGGGGTTAAGGCTCACTTAATGAAACTTGCAGAAGATGCGAACCACTTTGGTGTATCAGCGTTAGGAGCCTCCATGAAAATCAAATACACGACTGCCCTTACCCCTCTGCGCAGAATCCTTCTGTGTGCTCTTTTGTTTGCAGCACCGGCGATGGTCACCGCCGCCCCTGCTCCCGCGTTCAGCCTGCCTGACAGCGCCGGCGATGCCGTCACTTTGGCGCAGCAGCAGGGCAAATTGGTGTATCTCGACTTCTGGGCCTCCTGGTGCGGCCCGTGCCGGCAGTCCTTTCCCTGGATGAACGAAATGCTCGCAAAATACCGCGACAAAGGGCTGGTGATCATTGGCGTCAACCTCGATGCCAACCCTGCCGATGCCGACAAGTTTCTCGCCAAGACACCCGCGCAGTTCACCGTGGTGTACGACAACAGCGGCGCAACTCCGACCGCCTACGGTGTCAAGGGCATGCCCACCAGTTTCCTGATCGACCAGAACGGCCAGATTCTTTCCCAACACGCGGGTTTCAATGCGTCGCAGAAGGCTGACCTTGAAGCTGCCATTCAACAGGCTCTGGAGGCCCTCCGATGACACGATCTCTTTTACGTCACCTTGTGGTGATTTTGATGGCAGGCACCTTGAGTGCCTGCTCGCTGGTGCAGCCGGTGCAGCCCTGGGAGAAGGGCAATCTCGCGAAACCCGAGATGATTTTTGACGAAGACGCCCTGGACAGCGCCTATGTGGAACACACCTACAGCAGCAAGGAAGCCGCCTTTGGCGGCGCCGGCGTTGGCGGTGGCGGCTGTGGGTGCAACTGAGATGACGACACTGACTTCCGCACGTTTGCTCAGCGCCCTGCAACGCAGCCGTCTCGTGACCACGCTCGCTGGCGGCAGTTTGATCATGACTGCCCCGGCAGCCCTTGGCGAAGCAGCCCCTGAAAGCCCGCAGATCGATGTCAAAACCCTGAGCTATCAGGACTATCAAGGAAGCGGCGATCGCATCGACATCGATGCCCAATCGTTGCGTGTGCTGGTGCCCATTGCCGGACAATGGAGCCTCAGTGGCACTGTCGTCCATGACGCAATTTCCGGCGCCTCGCCGAAATACCATTCCTCGTCGCTGACGCAGATCACTGACAAACGCGATGCCTATACAGGCACGCTGACCCGCTACTTCACGCAGGGCAGTCTTGCGCTGAGTGGCGCCTATTCGAAAGAGCGCGATTACGTCTCACGTAATTTCTCCGCACAAGGCACTTACGCCACACCAAGCCAGAACACCTCGTTCATTCTGGGCGTGGGATATACCAAGGACGAGATCCTGCCGAACAGCATTTTCCTTGACACGCGCAAGCGCAAGAACGTGTTCGACTTGGCGCTCGGCGTCACGCAAGTGCTGAGCCAAACCGACATCGCGCAACTGACTTACCATCACACGCGCGGGAATGGCTATTTCTCCGACCAGTACAAGCTGTATGACGCGCGTCCGGATTCCCGCGACAGCGATTCGCTCCTGCTGCGCTGGAATCATCACTTCGTCGATTCCGCGGACACCCTGCGCACGTCCTACCGCTACTACACGGATACCAACGATATCGATTCGCACACACTGGAAATGGAATACGTGTTCACGCTCGGGGACTCCTGGCAGATCACGCCATTGCTGCGCTACTACACGCAGAGTGCCGCGAACTTTTACTACGGACCTGTCGCCAACGACCCGTGGGCGGACGCCGACACCGCGGGGGCACCGATCTCGGTGGTGTATCCGATCTACGCGGAAGGAGGCTATGCCTCGATGGATCAGCGTTTGTCGGCCTTCGGTGCTCTGACCTATGGCCTGAAACTCAGCCACAGCTTTGGCAACAACTGGACGGCTGATATCAAATTTGAACGCTACGAACAAAAAGGCAGTTGGGCACTGGGAACCGGCAGCAAGGGGCTCGACAGTTTTGGCGCCCGCAGCCTGCAACTCGGGCTCAGCCACCGTTTCTGATCAGGACATCGCGCATGAACAGTACCGTCTTTGTGCATGAGTTCACCGCCATGGCCAGCCAGTGCCAGGTCACGCTTGCGGGCATATCCCGCGAGGAGGCTCTGTCGCTCGCCGGACAGGCAGAGGCCGAGGTGCGTCGCATCGAGCGGAAATATTCGCGTTATCGTGAGGACAGTGTTGTCAGCGAAATCAATCGAAACGCGGGACACTCAGCCGTGTCCTGCGACGAGGAAACGCTCGCCCTGCTCGACAATGCGGCGCTTCTGTACGCACACAGCGAAGGGCTGTTCGACATCACCTCCGGCGTGTTGCGCCGCGCCTGGCAGTTTGACGCCCGCGTGCCGCCCTCCGCGCAGGCGCTGAACGCGGTTCTGCCTTTGATCGGCTGGCACAAGGTGCAGCGTGAGGGCACGCAGATCATGCTGCCCGAGGCGGGCATGGAGATTGATTTTGGCGGCTTTGGCAAAGAGTACGCCACCGATAGCGCCGCCGCGCTGCTGCGCCGTGCAGGTGTCAGAAGCGGGCATGTGAATCTGGGCGGCGATCTGCACGTGCTGGGCCCGAAACCGGATGGCAACCCGTGGATGATCGGCATCCGCCATCCACGTCAGGGCACGCATCCCCTGGCGACAATTCCCTTGAGCGAGGGCGCACTCGCCACCTCCGGCGATTACGAACGGTATTTCATTCACGAGGGAACACGCTATTGCCACATCCTCAACCCTAAAACGGGGCACCCGGCACGCGCATGGCAATCCATTTCCATCGTCTGCCCCGACACGCTCAGTGCCGGCAGCCTGAGCACGGTCGCCATGCTGATGGAAGAGCGTGCCCTCGATTTTCTCCGCGCCACCGGCGTGAGTTTTCTCGCCGTCTCCCGAGAAGGAAACCTGTATGTCAATGAAGAAAATACGGCTCAGTCTGCGCTGGCCTGAATGGTGTGCCCTCCTGATGTTCGCCCTGCTCGCCTATGCGAGCCTTGCCGAGGCGCAGGAGGAATTTCTCGACCCGGAAATCGCCTTCGTATTGCGGGCCGAGCAGACCCGGAATGGTCTGTCGGTCGCCTGGGACATCACCCCGGGCTACAAACTCTACCGGGACAAGTTGAGCTGGGACATGCCGGGGCTGGACGCTTCGGCGATCGCGCTGCCAGAGGCGGAACGTGTCTACGATGAAAATTTCGACGAGGAGATGGCCGTCTACCATCACTCCTTCGCCGTCGACGTGCCGCTGCCTGCCCTGCAAGGCGATAGCGCGCTGCGGATTGGTTACCAGGGCTGCGCGGATGCCGGCCTGTGCTACCCGCCCATCACCAAAGTCGTCACTCTGCGCCCGGGCTATGCCGGCCCCGTCGAGGTTTCCCTGCCTGCCGAAGGCGCTTCCCTGTTCGGCGCGAGCGCAACGCCTGCGCTCCTGAACACCACTGCGCAGAACGCCACGGCGCCGGCGGCAATGCCCGAAGACGATGCCAGCGTTGCCACGCGCATGTTGCAGTCACGCAATCTGTGGACCATTGCCGCCGGGTTTTTCCTGTTTGGCGTCCTGTTGTCCTTCACGCCCTGTGTTTTGCCCATGGTGCCCATCCTGTTTTCGATCATTGTTGGCATTCAGGGCGATGCGGCACGCAAGCGCAGCCAGGGATTTCGGCTGGCCATGAGCTACAGCCTCGGCATGGCGCTGGTCTACACCGCACTGGGTGTCAGCGCGGGGCTGTTGGGGGAGGGTCTTGCCGCCTATCTGCAGGCTCCCTGGATTCTGGCAAGTTTTGCGGCCCTGCTGGTGCTCTTCTCCCTGTCGATGTTTGATGTCTATCAGCTGCAAATGCCTGCGTCGCTGCAAAGCCGGCTCGACGGGCTGAGCGGCAATTTCCGCGGAGGACAGATGGCTGGCGTGTTCGGAATCGGAGCCATCTCCGCCCTCATCGTCGGCCCCTGCGTGGCCGCACCGCTCGCGGGTGCCCTGATCTACATCAGCCAATCGGGTGATGTGCTGCTCGGCGGCGTGGCGCTGTTCTGCATGGCCATGGGCATGAGCGTTCCCCTCTTGCTCACCGGACTGTCTGCCGGAAGTCTGCTGCCGCGCGCCGGTGCGTGGATGAATCACCTGAAAATCTTTTTCGGCATCCTGCTGCTCGGCGTCGCCATCTGGATGCTCACCCCCGTCCTGCCCGCCGCAGTCATGCTCTTCCTGTGGGGAGCGCTCGCGATCTTTGCCGCGATGTACCTTGGCATCTTTGATGGCCCGACTCAGGCACACAGTTTTCGCACCCGGTTCACCGGCATGCTGGCCATGTGCCTTTTGTTAGTGGGGCTCGCTGAAATCATTGGCGCCGTCAGCGGCGCACAGAATCCCCTGCAACCGCTCGCACTCGCGGGAGCCGGCACAGCAACGCCGCGCGCTCAGGAAACGACCCGCTTCGAACGGGTGACAAGCCTTGCGCAGCTAGAGCAGCGGCTGGCCACAGCCACGACGCCGGTGATGCTCGATTTTTACGCCGACTGGTGCGTCTCCTGCAAAGAGATGGAACGATTTACCTTTTCGGATCCGGAGGTGGCCGCCCTGATGGGCCAGTTCACCCTTTTACAGGCCGATGTCACGGCGAACACCGCGCAGGATCGTGAATTGCTCAAATCCTTCTCCCTGTTCGGACCTCCCGGCATCATTTTTTTCAACCCTGACGGTGAGGCAGTGTCCCGTGTCATCGGATTCACCCCGGCCGACAAATTCACGGCGTCTTTGCGCCCCCTCGTGATGTAAGGAGTCATCATGGCTAATTATCCCGCCACCAACAGCAATAACGCCTGGATCGTGCCGCGCTACGGAGATCCGAGCAACACCCTGATCGACGGCATGGGCGGCATCGACCGTCTGGGCTTTGACCGCCTCCTGCGCAGCCGCTTCCTGATTACGCAGGACGCCTCCACGGGCTACATCCACGTGGATTCCGTCAGCGGTGCCAGTAGTACCTTTCATCTGCGACTCGTGAACGTTGAGTATCTGCACTTCAACAATGACCGCGACATTGTGGACCTCGCAGCCATGTTCAAGGATGTGCAGGCCCCCAGCATTAGCAGTTTCAATTTGCAGAGCGCCTCCACGTCCGTGGCGGTGGATACCAACCTGATTTTCGACTTCAGCGAAAACATTGCGCGCGGCAAGGGCGTGATTACGCTCAGCACGGCGGCGGGCACCGTCGTGGAAACCTTCGACGCCGCCACCTCCAGCCGCCTGCTGATTAATGCGAAACAGCTGACGATTGATCCTACCGCTTCCCTCCAGAGCGCCACAGAATACCGCCTGAGCTTTGGTGCGGGCTCGGTGCAGGACATCGCTGGCAATGCACTGGTGGCGCCGCCCCAGTACGCCTTTGCCACCGCGGGCAACAGCGCGCCAGTGGTAGCCGGCATGGCAGCCATCACGAACGAGGACACAGCGCTGACCGGCACGCTGCCGGTGGCAACCGACAAGGAGGGGCAGGCCATCAGCTACGTGCTCAAGAGCGCCCCCGGGCACGGCACCGTGCAGGTGCTGCCCAACGGCAGTTTTGTGTACACCCCTGCCGCCAATTACAACGGCACGGATTCTTTCACCTTCGCGGCCTCGGACGGCAGCAGCGAATCGGCAGCAGCTACCGTCGCTTTGTCCATCAGTGCAGTCGTGGACAAGATCACGGGAACGAGCGCCAATGACACGCTGGTGGGTTTCAATGACGCGGACATCCTGACCGGTGGCGGCGGCAATGACACCCTCAACGGGGGTGGCGGGACCGATATCGCCGTCTATGCGGGTGCCCGCAGCCGCTATCAGATCAGCGCCTCCGGGGGGCAGTTGCAGGTCAACGACTCCTCCGGCAGCGAAGGAACCGACACGCTGGTCGCCATCGAACGCCTGAAGTTTCAGGACAAATCCCTTGCCTTCGATCTCGACGGTGCGGCGGGCACGGCAGCCCGCATTCTCGGCATCGTCGGCGGCGCCACTGCCGTGCACAACTCAACCTACGCGGGCATCGCCCTCGATCTGCTGGACAAGGGCATGAGCGCGGCTCAGCTGGCGGAGGTCGCGATCAATGCCGTGCTGGCAGGCAATGTCACGTCGGCGCGGGTCGTGGACCTGATATTCCAGAACGTGGTGGGCAGCGCGCCGGATGCCGCATCGCTGGCGCAGTATTCTGGCATCCTCGACAGAGGTGAGATGAGTATCGGCCAACTTGGCGTGCTGGCGGCCAACACCGACCTCAACGCCCAGCACATCGACCTTGTCGGACTGGCCCAGGCGGGGCTGGACTACCTGCCGGTGGCGTAATCCGGCACAAGGGTCTGACCTTCTGTCGGCGGGACAGGCAGGCGCCATGATCCCGATCCGCTGTGGCGGCGTATACCGCCACAGTTGCAAGGAGACCGCCCCCATGGACACGACCGCCCCGCAGATTCTCTGGTTCCGACAGGACCTTCGGCTCGCCGACAATCCCGCCTTGACCGCCGCCAGCCACGGCGGTCCGGTGCTCCCCGTGTATATTCTCGATGAAGGCAATGCCGGCGAATGGGCCCTCGGAGGCGCCAGCCGCTGGTGGTTGCACCACTCGCTCCTGGCACTCAACAAGTCTCTCGGGGGGCAACTGCGCGTTCTGCGGGGCGATCCCCTCACGCTGCTTTCGGCTCTCGCGCGCTCGAGCGGGGCCGCCGGGGTGCACTGGAATCGCTGCTATGAACCCTGGCGGCTGCGCCGGGACAAGGCGCTCAAAGACGCCTTGCGCGCTCAGTCCCTGCAAGTGGAAAGCCACAATGGCAGCCTGCTGTGGGAACCCTGGCAGGTGCTGAAACAGGACGGGACTCCCTATCAGGTCTTCACTCCGTTCTATCGCCGCGGCGCTCTGCAGGGCCCTGCGCCACGGGCCATCGTGCCGGTACCGAACGCCCTTTCCGTGCACCGGGCGGCGGGAACTGACCCTTTCCCTGTGGGCGAGGCCGCCATTCATGCGCTCGGCCTGTTGCCCTCGCTCTCCTGGGATGCCGCCTTCTACCGGGTCTGGACGCCCGGTGAAGAAGGCGCCCTGCACCGCCTTGCGCACTTTCTGGCGCACGGGCTGGCCGGGTACAAGGAAGGCCGCAATTTCCCGGCAAGGCCGAAAGTGTCGCGTCTTTCCCCGTCCCTGCATTTCGGGGAACTCTCCCCGCATCAGGTCTGGGCGCAGGCGCAGCACAGCGGCATCGAGATGGGCGTGGAAGACGATCTGGACTGCTTCCAGTCCGAACTGGGCTGGCGGGAATTCTCCTACACCCAGCTCTTTCACCATCCCGATCTGATGCGGGAACCGCTGCAGGAAAAATTCACGCGCTTCCCGTGGCAGGAAAACGCTGCGCAGTTGCGCGCCTGGCAACAGGGTTTGACGGGATACCCGCTGGTTGACGCCGGCATGCGCGAGCTGTGGCAAACGGGGTATATGCACAACCGTGTGCGCATGGTGGTGGGCTCGTTTCTGGTGAAAAACCTGATGATGCACTGGCATCACGGAGAGGACTGGTTCTGGGACTGCCTGGTGGATGCCGACCTGGCCGCGAACAGCGCCAGCTGGCAGTGGATCGCCGGCTGCGGGGCCGATGCCGCGCCCTATTTCCGCGTGTTCAATCCCGTGACCCAAAGTGAGCGTTTCGACCCGCAGGGCGTGTACATCCGCCAGTATGTGCCGGAGCTTGCAGGGCTGCCGGACAAGTACCTGCATGCCCCGTTTGCCGCGCCGGCCTCCGTGCTGCAGGAGGCGGGAATTGTGCTGGGACGGGATTATCCGATGCCCATCGTGGACCTGAAGGATTCGCGGGAACGCGCGCTGAAGGCATTCAAGGGCCTGTCCGCCTGACCCGCGCTGCCTCGCCCGAGACAGCGCTCGCCCTAAAGCTTTTGCAGCCCGGTGGCGGCCAGCTCGACGGCACGGAAAATGGCGCGCGCCTTGTTGATGGTTTCTTCCCACTCCAGGCGTGGCACGGAGTCAGCAACCACCCCGGCACCCGCCTCGACATACAGCCGGGAATCCTTGATCACCGCCGTGCGGATGGCGATGGCCATGTCCATGTTGCCGTTCCAGCCCAGATAGCCCATGGCACCGCCGTAGATTCCCCGCTTGACCGGTTCCAGCTCGTCGATGATCTCCATGGCCCGCACCTTGGGCGCACCGCTGAGTGTGCCCACCGGCAGCGTGGCCTTGAGCACATCGAGCGCCGTTTTGTCTTCGCGCATCACGCTCTCCACGATCGAGGCGATGTGCATGACGTGGGAATAGCGTTCGACAAACATCTTGCGCGGCACGGTGACGCTGCCGGTCTCGGAGACGCGTCCCGAGTCGTTGCGGCTCAGATCGATCAGCATGAGATGCTCGGCAATTTCCTTGGCATCTGCCAGCAGCTCCTGCTCCAGTGCCAGGTCTTCCTCTTCCGTTTTGCCGCGTTTGCGTGTGCCGGCCAGCGGTCGCACGGTGATCTTGCGATCTTCCACGCGCGCCAGAATCTCTGGCGAGGCGCTGACCACGTGGTGATCCCCCATGTTGAAAAAGACCATGTAGGGAGAAGGGTTCAGGAAGCGCAATGCGCGGTATACGTTCATCGGGTCGCCGGTGAACGGCACCGACATGCGCTGCGCGATGACCACCTGCATGACATCGCCGGCCAGAATGTAGTCCTTGATGCGGTTCACCGCTTTCTCGAATTCGGGCTGTTTAAAGCGGGAATCGAAATCGGCCTCGTTCACCTGCTGCGTGCCGGCGCTCACCGGCATCGGCGCGGGCGCGGCGAGACGTGCCTCCAGGGCATCGAGCCGTCGTTGCGCCGCCTCGTAGGCATCGGCAGTTCCCGGGTCGGCATTGACGATCAGGGACAGGGTGCCGCGCAGATTGTCGAACACCACCACCTCTTCGGACACCATCAGCAGAACGTCCGGCGTACCGATATCGTCTTCTCCCGGCGCCGTGCCGAGGCTGGGTTCCACATAGCGCACGGTGTCATAGGCGAAATAGCCGACCAGACCGCCACAGAAACGCTGGGCGCCGTCCAGCGGGGCAACGCGATAGCGCGCCTTGAAGGCCTCAATGAAGTCGAAAGGGTTTTCGCTGACCGCCTGTTCCACAACCTGTCCGTCGGTTTCCACGGTAATCGCTGTCCCGACAACGCGCAGCACGGTGCGACAGGGCAGACCAATGATGGAATAGCGTCCCCATTTTTCACCGCCCTGTACGGATTCGAAAAAATACGTGTGCAGACCGCGGCCCAGTTTCAGGTAGGTGGACAGCGGAGTTTCCAGATCGGCCAACACCTGACGGACCAGTGGAATGCGGTTATAACCCTGTGCCGCCAGTGCAGCAAATGCGTGTGCGTTCATTGCGTTTTGCCCTAGTGATTCGTCGGGGTGTGCCCCAGCTCGGCGCGCATCGCGGCGATGGTGGCGGCGTAGCTGTCGCTGTTGAAGATGGCGGAGCCGGCCACGAACATGTCGGCTCCGGCGCGCGCGATCTCGGCGATGTTCTTCACCCCCACGCCGCCGTCCACTTCGAGACGGATCGGGTAGTGGCTCTCATCGATCAACTTGCGCACCTGTGTCAGTTTCTTGAGCGTCGAGGGAATGAATTTCTGGCCGCCAAATCCGGGGTTCACCGACATCAGCAGAATCACATCGAGCTTGTCCATGACGTACTGCAGACAGTCGAGCCCCGTGGCCGGGTTCAGCACCAGACCTGCCTGGCAGCCGAGGTCGCGGATCAACTGCAGGGAGCGGTCGACGTGAGCGCTGGCCTCCGGATGAAAGGTGATGATGCTGGCACCCGCCTTGGCGAATTCCTGAATCAGGGCATCGACCGGGGACACCATCAGATGCACGTCGATCGGGGCCTTGATGCCGTAGTCCCGCAGGGCCTTGCAGACCATGGGGCCGATGGTGAGATTGGGCACATAGTGGTTATCCATGACGTCAAAATGGATGACGTCGGCACCGGCGGCCAGCACGGCGTCCACTTCCTCGCCAAGGCGCGCAAAGTCGGCGGAAAGGATGGAGGGAGCGATCAGATACTTGGTCATGGGAATGTCCGTAAGAAAAGTTGCCGGTATTTTACAGGGATTGCGCGTTTGTGCATGGAGTTTGTCAGCGCCCGGGTGTGCCTAGGAATGGCGCAGAAAGCTGTCCAGGGCGGAAAGTCGCTCCGGTGTCCCGACATCAAACCAGTGCCCCGCGTGCCGCTGCCCGCTGATCTGACCCCGGGCGATGGCGCCGTCCAGCACGGGCCTCAGCGCCAGGGGAGCCTCGGGCAGCCCGGCGAACAGCGCGGGGTGCATGACACTGACGCCCGCATAGGTCAGGCCCGCGGCCGGTGTGCCCTGGGCAAGTGCCAGGCGGCCGTCAGGCGCCAGCACAAAGTCGCCCCCGGCATGGTGCTCCGGGTTGTCCACCATCACCAGATGGGCCAGCGTGGTCTTCCCGTCCACGGGCCGCAGACTGGCAAAATCGAAGTCGGTCCAGATATCGCCGCTGATGACCGCGAAGGACTCCTCGCCCAGCAGGGGCAGCGCCTTCACGATGCCTCCGGCGGTTTCCAGCCGCACGGATTCGCGAGAATAGGCGATCCGCGCCCCGTAGCGGCTGCCATCGCCGAGCGCTTCTTCGATCAGATGTCCCAGATGGAAATGATTGATGACAATCTCGTCGATGCCCGCAGCCACCAGCTTGCGCAGATGAAATTCAATCAGCGCACTGTCACCAGCCTTGAGCAAGGGCTTGGGCAGGACGTTGGTCAGGGGCCGCATGCGCGTGCCAAGTCCGGCCGCCAGCACGATCGCCCGCATCAGGGACGCCCCGTGCCAAGGAAGGGCTGCAGACGCGCATTGGCCAGCGGCAGGGCGTCGTTTTGGAACCATTGAACAAATTCGAGCAACTCGGGATGCGCTCGGGCAACCCGGACGACATAATCGAAGACGACCGGCAAATCGGCCATGTAGCGTGGCTTGCTGTCTCGGAAATTCAAGCGGCAGAAAATGCCGATGACCTTGATGTGCCGCTGCACTCCCATCAGGTCGAAATCGCGCAGAAAAGCGTTGTCTGCCGCGTCGGAGTCCTCGTGCATCAGGCCGATGGCCAGTGCCATTTCGCGAAACTCCAGCGCCCAGGCGCGCACTTTTTCATCCGGCCAGACGATATAGCAATCGCGCAGCAGCGACACCAGATCGTAGGTGTTGGGGCCGACCACGGCGTCCTGAAAATCCAGCACGCCCGGGGCATGGTCCGGGTCGATGCTGATCTGCATGAGATTGCGCGAGTGGTAGTCGCGGTGCACACAGACCTGCGGCTGGCGCAGGGCGGCGTCCTCGAGAAACGTCCAGGTGCGATCCAGCATCTCACGCGTGTTCTGATCGAGGTCCAGGCCCAGAAAGCGGTCACAGAACCAGTCATCAAACAGCGACAGTTCGCGGTGCAGCAGGGCTCTGTCGTAAGGCGGCAGGCCCTCCGTCTTGCCGTTGGCCTGGAGTTCTATCAGCGCGCTCATGGCGGCGCGATACAGGGCGTCCACCTCCGTGCCACGCTGGAGGGCACTCAGGTATAGCGCATCGCCGAAATCCTGCAGGATCATGAAGCCGCGTTCGTAATCGACCTCCAACACGCGGGGCGTCATCATGCCGGCCTTGCGAAACCGCTTGGCGATTTTGACGAAGCGCTGGCAGTCCTCATGCTCGGGCGGCGCGTCGACCAGGATGAACTGGAAATCGTCGAGCTGGTCGCGCAGTGCCTCGTTCAGAAGCTCCTGATCGCAGTTCAGGGGGCGCGGCATGCGGATGCGAAAATAGCGCCTGAAACTGGCATCGCCGGAGACCATGGTCACCTCGCCATTGACGCACCCGCAGCCCGACATGTCTTCCAAGCACTGACGCGCCCACGCCTCAAGCGCCTCTCTTCGTTGATCCATCGCCGCCCTTGATCCCCTGTTTCTATCCCATGCCCAATGAATTATGATGCCGGTGCCGGTCAAATCCCCGGCACCCCGTGTGAAGGGCCGCCGTAGCGCCTTCGCGAGATGCCCTATTCTATTGGATTGCCTGCAACAATGCAGTTTCGAAAAAGCCTTTTGTGCTCCTCCATTTCCCTGATTGTTTCGACGTCCGCGATGCTGGCACCCACTGCGCCTGCACAGGCTCAAACGCCTGCGGATCAGTGGACCTGCCGCGCCGATGCCGAGGGTGGTTGGGTGTGCGCCGAGACGCCGGGGGCAGCGCGGCAAGACGCCACAGCCGTGGTGGTGAGCCGGGG
>CAZICZ010000002.1:0-356536 GCA_964538025.1 uncultured Klebsiella sp.
CTGCGCCCCGGCGGGGCGTGCGGGAGCCTCCGCCTGACCCGGCGTGCCCGCAGCGGCCCCTTCGCGCAGCTGGCTGGGGTCGATGAACGTCACGGCCCCCATCGGCACGGTCAGTACATCGCGAGCGGCGGAGGTCACGAAAAACACCTGCGCAGTCATCTCGGGCAGCAGGGCGCCGTCGGCGTTTTCCACATCAAACAGGCCGGTGTACAGCACCACATTGCTCTCGATCACTGGCGTTGGTAGGATCTGGCGCAGCGTGCCTGTCCAGCGGCGGTTGCCGCCGCTCAGGGTGGTGAAGTAGATCTCCATGCCCTTGGTCAGGTTGCCGATATCGGCCTCGGAAATCTCGGCCTCGACCGTCATGGTGGACAGGTCGGCAATGCGCAGGATAGTGGGCGCCTGCTGGTTCGCATTCAGCGTGCGGCCCTCGTTCATTTCGATGGACACCACGGTGCCGGCAATGGGCGCATAGATGCGCGTGTATTCCAGTTCCGTTTCATCGGACAGCAGGCTCGCTCGGGCTTGCTGAATCTGTTTTTCCAACTGGATCAGGCTGGATTCCGCGCTCGCGAGCGTGGTGAGGGCGCTGTCATAGTCCAGTTGACTGGTCGCGTTGGCGGCCATCAGGCGCTCCTGACGCGCGGCATTGGTGCGGGCAAGGTCCAGTGACGCGCGACGCGAGGCGATCTGTGCTTCCTGCGCCTCGATGGCGGACCGGCTGGCCTCGACGCGACTCTGCTGGGCGCGCGCGTCGATCTCTGCCAGCAGCTGGCCTTCCTCCACGATGTCACCCACGTCGACATACAGCGTCTGTAACTGGCCGGACACCTGCGCGCCTACATCTACATAGCGGCTGGGCTTCAGGCTGCCGGCGGAGGAAATGGTGTTCTCGATGCTGCCGATCTCCACCGTGGCGATCAGGGGACGGTCGGCCTCCTGCTCCTCGCCACTGTTGTAGTAATAGAACCCCCCACCCGCCAGCACCAGAGCGGTTAGCAGCAGGGGCCAGCGGCGTGTCCGCCGTTTGCGCGAGGGAGGGGCGAGCAGGGGAGCGTCGTGAGGGGCGGTTATCGGGGTATCTTGCGAATCCATTGGCACTGTCTCAAATGAAGAAGTAATCGGGTTTGCCAGCATCATACGGGATGCGTGCCGTTTTCCGTTGCACGCTGTCGGCTGCCCGCGCTGCTTTGTCGCGAAATGCCCGAATGAGGCCGCTGCGCGGAGGCTTCCGGGGGGCACGGAAAACTGTCATCATCCTGCTGAAGACCTTCCGTGAGCACGCGCAATGACACTTCAGACCTGGGAATGGCTGAGTTATGTGGTAACCGTCATCGGCTTGCCACTGGCCATCTTTGTCTTCCTGTTCGAGCAGCGCAAGGAGCGCGAGAACGAGGAGGAAGAGGTCTATCAGCTGCTCTCCGACAACTACCAGGATTTCCTCAAGGTCGCCCTGGAGAACCCCGATCTGCGGCTGTTTTCCAACGAGAATATCGCCCTCACCGAAGAACAGGGCGAGCGCCAGCTGATTATCTTCGCCATGCTGACCTCCCTGTTCGAACGCGCCTATCTGCTCCTGTACGAAGACGACATGAGCCCGAAGCAGGCCCGTCGCTGGAACTCCTGGGAGGACTACATCCAGGAGTGGTGCAACAAACCGAATTTCAGGCACAGCCTGCCCAAATTGCTACGAGGAGAGGACCCGGGCTTTATCCGCTACGTGCAAGCGCTGATAAGCTCGGAAAAAGTAGACACGTCAGGGGATGTGGAGAGTCAGACATGAAACGAAGAGGGCGAATGGGGGCAGCGTTCACATTGGGCGCGCTGCTGGTGATGCCGGCAGTCTCGCAGGAAGATCCGGGCCTGAACATGCGGGAGATCATGCTCTCGATTGTGGCGCCCATGACCAACAAGATCTGGGCCGCGAGCGGTGTGCAGACGGATTCACAGTGGCTGGAACTGGAACAGGCGGCGATGACGGTGCTGGCGGCCGGTAGCCTGATCAGCCAGGGTGGCCCCGATGGCGCCTATGCCACACAGGCGAAGAACGAGGACTGGCAGCGCTTCACGCAGGACATGATGCACGCGGCCCGCAGTGCCATTACCGCCATCCAGAATCACGACGAGGACGCCCTGTTCAATGCCGGTAACGAGGAGCTGTATCCTCCCTGCGAGAATTGCCACCAGGCCTATTTGCCGCGCTGAGTCAGGCGGCCGCCGGAGTGGGCGGCGGGGCGTGTTTGCGCAGCAACAGCACGAGCGGCGCCGCGCCCAGCACCACCCACATCATCAGTTTGAAATCATTCAGATACGCAATGGTCGCGGCCTGCCGTGACACCTCGCCGTTGACCATAGCCAGCATGCCGCTGGCATTGCTCATCATGTCCTGCGGCAGCATCCGCAGCCCGAAGCCGCCCAGGCTCTCCGCCGTAATATTCTCCGACAGGTAGGCTTGATTGGCAGCGATGTTGCGGCTGAGCACGGCCATGACCACGGAGATCCCCACACTGCTGCCCATGTTGCGACTGAGGCTGAACACACTGGCCCCCTCCGCCCGGTATTGCGGGGCGAGCGTGGCATAAGCGACGGTGGACAGGGGCACGAAGATAAAGCCAAGGCCGAAGCCTTGCAGCATGCCGGTCCACATCAGGGTGAAGGGAGGCACAAAGAGGCTGAAACTCGTCATGGTGTACAGGGACCCGGCGGTGCAGCCCAGGCCGAACAGGATCAGCACGCGGGCATCGAGCCGGTTGCTCAGTCTGCCCACGGTCATCATGGCCAGCATGGTCCCGATGCCGCGCGGCGCCATGATCAGCCCGACATCCAGTACGGGGTAGCCCATCAGGTTCTGCATGTAGGGGGGCAGCAGGGCCATGGTGGCGAGCAGAATGATGCCGATGAAGAAAATAAAGACCAGGCTCGTCATCAGGTTGCGATCACGGAAAATCGCCGGCGACAAAAACGGGTGCTCGGCCCGCAGGGAGTGCACGACGTACATCCACAGGGCGGAACCCACCAGCGCGGCGTAGAGCAGAATCTCGCGAGATTCGAACCAGCCGGCATGCTCACCCCGGTCCATCAGCAGCTGGGCGCTGCCGATGATGAGCGCGAGCATCAGGAATCCGAACTTGTCGAAGGGGCGGTCACTGCGCGCACTGTCCGGCATGAAGAACAGCATGCCGAGGAAGGCGATGATGCCCAGCGGCAGATTGATGTAAAACACCCAGCGCCAGTTGTAGGACTCGGTCAGCCAGCCGCCCAGTGTAGGGCCCAGAATCGGGCCGATCATCACGCCCATGCCCCACAGGGCCATGGCCTTGCCGTGCTGCTCACGCGTGTTGATGTCCAGCATGGTTGCCTGCGCGAGTGGCACCAGCGCCGCGCCGCAGCAGCCCTGAAGAATGCGGAACAGCACCATCTGCTCAATGCTCATGGCCATGCCGCACAGGGCACTGCTCACGGTGAAACCGCCGACGGTAAACAGGAAGACGTTCTTGCGCCCGAAGCGCCCGGCCAGCCAAGCGGTGGGCAGGGTCATGATGGCGGAGGCAACAATGTAGGAGGTCAGCACCCAGGTCACCTGCTCCTGCGTGGCCGTCAGGCTGCCCTGCATGTGGGGCAGGGCCACGTTGGCGATCGTGGTGTCCAGCACCTGCATGATGGTGGCCAGCATGATCGACAGCGTGATGAAGCCCCGGAAGGGAATCTCGGGCTTGACGTCGGCGGCAGCAGTGTCAGACATCGCGCAGCGTCCTAGTTGGCGGCGACCCAGGGGAGGGTGCGCACGCGGCCGGTATCGATGTCCACGACGGCACTCATGCCGGCCGACAGCGGCATGTCCGCTTCACTGGAATCAATGGCGATGTTGACCTGAATGCGTTGCACCACCTTGATCCAGTTGCCGGAGCTGTTCTGTGGGGGCAGCAGGGAGAATTCGCTGCCAGTGGCGGGGGTAATGCCGACTACGTGTGCTTTCAGCGCCTTGCCGGGAAAGGCGTCGATGCTCACCGTCACGGCCTGCCCGGGCCGCACATAGGTCAGGTCGGTTTCCTTGAAGTTGGCCTCCAGCCACAGGTGGCTGTCATCCACGATGCTCACCAGCTGCGTGCCGGCCATGATGTACTCGCCGGGGTGGGGGCTGACATTGACGGCAATGCCATCGCAGGGTGCGGTCACTTCCAGATGGCTGATGTCCAGCCGTATTTTTTCCAGTTCGGCCTCTGCCTGCAGGTAGCGCGGATGCTGCTCGGTCGGCAGGGCCGGGTCAATCAGGCGCACGCGGGCCACCTGCAGGGTCTGCTTGCGGGTTTCCAGGGCGTTGTTGGCGGTACGCCAGGCATATTCAGCCTGATCCAGCTGCGCGGCAGGGATCGAGTGGGTGGCAACGAGCTGACGGATGCGCTCCATTTCCTTGAAGCGGAAATCCACGTCGGTGTGGGCATTGTCCAGCGCCAGCTGATCACTGAGGTAATCGGCCTTCTCGCCCTCAATGCTGGCCTTCACGGTGGCCAGATTCGCCTCGGCCTTTGCCAGCGCAATGCGATAGGGCTGGTCGTCAAGACGGAACAGCAATTGCCCCTTGCTGACGCGCTCGTTGTCTCGCGGAATGACCTCCACCACCCGGCCCGTGATCTCGCTGCTGACCGTGACAATATCCGTCTTCACGTAGGCATTGTCAGTGCTGACGTAACGTCCGCCCTGCAGATAGACCCATAGGGAGATCGCCGCAATCACTGCCGGGCCAAGTATCAGCGTCAGCAGATTTCTGATCAGGACACGTGCTTTCATAGGTGTGTTGCTTCCTCGGTGGTCGAATGGGGAGTGACAGGTGCGCTGTCGGTCTCGGGTGTTGCAGGGCAGAGATTCGCGCGGATGCGCAGGAGCACGTCCATGAACGCCGCTTGCTCCTGTGCTGATATGCCCTGCATGGCCTGTGTCAGGACGGTGAGGCCCAGTGACGACATCGTTTCCAGCATGGGCTCGGCATTGGGGTTTAGAAACACCCGCTTGGCACGGCGATCTTCCGGGTCATCCCGGCGGGCAATCCAGCCGTCGGCCTCCAGGCGGTCGAGATGGCGGGCCAGCGTAATGGGGGTGATGTCCATCAGCTGGGCGAGCGTCTTCTGCTGAACGCCGTTGCTGCGTCGCAAGTGGGCCAGCACGGACCACTGCGCGCGGGTCATGCCGGTGCCCGCCGCCTGGCGGTCAAAGGACAGCCGCAGCAGCCGCGCAACGTCGTGGATGGCAAAGCCAAAACTCTTGTCGAAGGCCGTTTTCATAATGGTGCATATAATAAGCTAGCTTATTATAAGGAACAAGATGCATTTATTTGTGGCAAGTCCCGTGCCTGTCATACAAGCTGGCAAGGGAGTTGCTTAGACTTGGGTAGGGCCATCTTGCCGCGGAGCGCTTTACATGATTTGTGATCTTCTGATTATTGGAGGCGACGGGGACCTTGCGTTCCGCAAGCTGTACCCCGCGCTCTATCACCTGGATCTCGACGGCTGTCTGCCGCCCTGTCTGAAGATTGTCAGTGTCTCTCGCACGCCGACGCCGCCCGACGGCTTTGCGCCCCGCGTGCGGGAGCGATTCGAGGCCTTTCATCCCGAGGGCACGGTCGATGAGGCGGTGTGGAGTCGATTCGCCAAGCGCTTGATTCACAAGCAAATGAACGCCACCAACGAGGCCGAACTCGCGAAGCTGCGCAGCGAGGTGTTCAGCGACACCGGACGAGACCTGATTGTTTATCTCGCCACGCCGCCCGCCATTTTTGCGCCCATTTGCCAGTCCCTGTGGGCGGTCGGCCTGGTGCGCGAGAACATGCGTATCGTCATTGAAAAACCGCTGGGGCATGACCGCGAGAGCTTTCTGCAGATCAATGACAACCTCAAGGCGCTGTTCAAGGAGGAGCAGATCTACCGGATCGACCATTACCTGGGCAAGGAAACGGTGCAGAACCTGCTCGCGATGCGCTTTGCCAATGCACTCTTTGAACCCCTGTGGAACAGCCACTACATCGACCACGTGCAGATTACCGCCGCCGAATCGGTCGGGGCGGGGGGGCGCTGGCAGTTTTATGACGAGGCCGGTGCCCTGCGTGACATGGTGCAGAACCATCTGCTGCACCTGCACGATTGGCATGCCTCCCTGGTCGCCGTCCTGAGACGTTACATGCCCGCCTATCGCGCGTTGCGGACACTGCCCGTGGTGTATTCCATTCACAACCTGTCCTTGCAGGGCGTGCGTCCCCTCTCCGGGCACGCGTCCTCGCTGCACGGGTGGTTTCCGGAACTGGTCCCCGACCTGACACTGATCCAGGACCCTCATTACTGGGACTGCGTGAACCTCATGCGCGCCGGCATCACGCTGGCCGATCGCGTGCATGCTGTCTCGCCCAGTTATGCGCAGGAAATTCTGCAGCCAACCGATCTCGCCCATGGCTTCATTGGTGGGGAGGGATTGGAGGCAGACCTGCGACGCGTCCAGGACCAGGGCCGCTTGGTCGGCATTCTCAATGGCTGCGATTATCACAAGGCCCCGGCTCCTCATCGCTCCCTGGCTCAGATGCTCGATCTCATCGAATCCAGCCTTCTCGAGTGGGTGGGCGAGCACGCCAGCGTGCCGGCTGCCCACTTCCATGCGCAGCTGCGGGTCGCCCAGTGGCGCCGGCGCCGCAAGCCGGTGACCTGCACCTTGACGTCGGTGGGGCGCGTCACCGCGCAAAAGGCGCGTTTGTTGATGGAACCGGTCGCCGATGGCAAGGGCGGCGAGTGCATGGCCCTCGACCGGATACTGGAGGATCTGGGCGACGGAGTCTTTGTCATGATCGGCAGTGGCGATGAGCAGTACGAACAGCTTCTGACCCGGGCCATGACGCGCCATGACAATTTCCTGTTCCTGCGCGGGTTTTCCGAGACATTGGCCGACGCACTGTATGCCGCGGGCGACCTGTTTCTGATGCCCAGCAGTTTCGAGCCCTGTGGCATCAGTCAGATGCTCGCCATGCGCGCCGGCACGCCGTGCATCGTGCACCACGTCGGCGGGCTGCGCGACACCGTGGAGCACGGGGTCAATGGCTTTGTGTTTACCGGCACTTCACCACGGGAACAGGCGGAAGCGATGCTGGAAGCGGTCCGCACGGCCTGCGCCACCACACAGAAGCCCGCGATCTGGCAGGGTCTGCGGCGCAAGGCAGCCGCCACACGCTTTACCTGGGACGTGGCGATTGCCCGCTATGTCAGTGAGCTCTATGCGCCCTTGCTCTGAGTGCCAGCCGGCCCCCCTTGTTCGACACCAGTGAGTTCCCCGTCATGAGTCTCGCCGTCCAACGCCTTATCCCCATCGTGTTTGTCTTTGTGTGGAGCACCGGCTTTATTGTGGCGCGCTACGGCATGCCCTATGCGGAACCCATGACTTTTCTGTTCTTGCGCTTCTGTGGGGTTCTTCTGGTAATGGGGCCGGTCGTGCTGCTGTCCAGGACCGCGTGGCCCTCAAAACGTCAAAGTGCGCACATCGCCTTGGCCGGCGTGCTGTTGCAGGCGGGCTACCTTGGCGGCGTGTGGGCAGCGGTCAAAGGTGGGATGTCCGCCAGTCTGGTTGCCCTGATCATGGGGCTGCAACCCATCATTACGGCGTGGTTGTCCGCGGCGGTGGCGGAGCGGGTCAGTGCCCGCCAATGGCTCGGTCTGCTGGCGGGTCTGGGCGGGGTTGCCATGGTGGTAGCCGCCAAGCTCTCGTTGACCGGCCTTACGACCACCAGCCTGTTCCTGAGCGCGCTCGCCCTGGCCAGCATCACGCTGGGAACCCTCTACCAGAAACGCTTCTGCCCGAGTTTCGATCTGCGCGCCGGGTCCGTTATCCAGTTCAGTGCCTCGGCGCTGGTGTGCCTGCCGTTCATGTTCGGTCTGGAAACCCGGGTCATCGATTGGCAGTTCCCCATGATTGCCGCGCTTCTGTGGTCGATACTGGCCCTGTCCATTGGCGCCATTTCCCTGCTGTTCCTGATGATCCGCAACGGGGCCGCCACCAAGGTGACGAGCCTGCTCTACATGACGCCCCCGACGACGGCGCTGATGGCCTGGGTGCTGTTTGACGAACTGGTGACACCGCTGACCCTGGCCGGGACGGCGCTGACCGTTGTGGCGCTGATCCTCGTGGTGCGGGATCGCCCGGCGCCGGCGCGTCCCGCCTGAGGCAATCTGGTCTTTTACGTGATTACAGGCTATAAGCGGGGGCTAATGTGATGCTCGGGAGGAAGAACGGATGAAGAAACTCGCAGGCTATATCGGGGGAGTCATGCTGCTGACCGGCGCTCTTTTAACGGGGTGTTCACCGGCGACGGAGACTCCAGCGCCGCAGGCATCGCCGGGCGCCGACGCGGCGATGGCCAGTCGGGCTCAGCTCGTGGAAACGGTGGTGCGTCAGGGGGACGAGATCGCCATCCCCTACAAGAAATATGTCTTCCCCAACGGCCTCACTGTGCTGCTGCACGAGGACCGCTCCGACCCCCTCGTACACGTCAATATCACCTACCACGTGGGCTCCGCGCGTGAAGAGGCGCAGCGTTCCGGGTTTGCCCATTTCTTCGAGCACATGATGTTTCAGGGCTCCGCCCACGTCGGCGACGATGAGCACTTCCGCATCATCACGGAGGCGGGGGGCAGCATGAATGGCTCCACCAGCACCGATCGCACCAATTACTTCCAGACCGTGCCTTCCAATCAGCTGGAAACCACGCTGTGGCTGGAGGCTGACCGCATGGGCTTCTTGCTGGAAGCGGTGACGCAGGAGAAGTTCGAGATCCAGCGCGCCACCGTCAAGAACGAGCGGGGGCAGAATGTCGAAAACCGACCCTATGGCCGCGTCTACGAGAAACTCATCTCCGCGCTGTATCCCACGGGACATCCGTATTCCTGGCCTGTGATCGGATACCCCGAGGACCTCGATGCTGCGACGCTCGACGATCTGAAGCACTTCTTCCTGCGCTGGTACGGGCCCAACAACGCGACGCTGATCATTGCCGGCGATGTGGACGAGGCGCGCGCCCTGCAGCTGGTCGACACCTATTTCGGTGCCATTCCCGCCGGGCCTGCGGTGGAGAGGGCGCAGCCTGTGCCGGTGACGCTCGATCGGGACCGGCATGTCTCCTACGTGGACCCGAATATTCGTTTCCCCTTGCTGGAAATCGCTTTCCCCGGTGTGCCGTATTCCCATCCCGACCGGGTTCCGCTGGAGGCGCTCGCCAGCATTTTGGGCGGGGGCAAGAACGCGCTGCTCTATCAGCGCTTTGTCGCCTCTTCGCGCACCGTGGACGCCAGCGCCTCCAACAGCTCCCAGGAGCTGGGGGGCTTCTTCACGCTGGAAGTACAGGCCTTTCCCGGAGATTCGCTCGCCGGCTTTGTGGAGGAAATCAGGGCCATGCTGGCCGCATTTTCGGCGGAGAACATCGACGACGAAAATCTGGCGATGTTCAAGGGCGATACCGAGGCGAACCTGATCAATGGTCTGGCCAGTGTGCAGGGCAAGGCCTCGCGCCTTGCGCTCTACGACTACCTGC
Organism: uncultured Klebsiella sp.; assembly: GCA_964538025.1. Lineage (GTDB taxonomy): Bacteria > Pseudomonadota > Gammaproteobacteria > Pseudomonadales > Pseudohongiellaceae > UBA5078. The sequence goes on from CAZICZ010000002.1 coordinate 9,557, forward strand.
TCGATGACCCGAATTACCTGGCGACAGAACTTGCCGCGCTCCAGGCGCTGAGCCGCGAGGACATTCTGCGGGTCTTTGACACCTATATTGCCGATCAGCCCGCCGTCATTCTCAGCGTGCTGACCTCGGATGCCGCCGATGTGCCCGTGCAGCCCGATGACTTCACCCCGGTGCCGGCCATCCGGGTGACCGAATCGGATCTCGACGCGCTGGAGCCGCGCCCCGTGGCCGACACACTGGACCGCAGCCAGCGACCGCTCGTGGGGCCGGCACCGCTGGTGGAGGTTCCCCCGTTCTGGCGCAGCACGCTGGACAACGGAGCTCACCTCATAGGCACCTACAGCACGGAGATGCCCACGGTCACGCTGCGGATGGAGTTTGTCGGGGGGCAGCTTGCCCAGTCACCCGAACATTACGGCATCGCCACGCTGGCGGCCTCCATGCTCTCGGAGGGGACAGCGCAGTACTCTGCGGAAGCGTTTGAACGGGAACTGCAAAAGCTGGGCGGACGAATGAGCATCAGTGCGGGCCAATCCAGCATGGTGGTGTCCGTCACCGCTCTGCGACGCAATCTGGCGCCTACCCTGGCGCTGCTCGAGGAGCGCCTGCTGCATCCGGTCCTGACCGAAGAGGACCTTCAGCGCCTGCGACGCTCGCAAATCGAGGAACTGCAGGCGGCCCAGCAGCGTCCCTCAAGCATCGCCACGGAGGTGTTCAACCGCCTGCTCTATGGCAGTGAGCACAGCCTCGCGGTTCCCATGAACGGTCGCATTGAAGCGTTGGAATCATTGACCCTGGAACAGGTGCAGGCCTTTGCCCGCGCGAGTTTTGCCACGCAAGGCCTGCGCATTGTCGCCGTCGGAGACGCGGAGCAGGCCGAGGTGGTGGAGGCCTTGCGCTTTCTCGACGCGCTGCCCCGTCAGGGGCTGACGCTGCGGGAACAGCCCGTGCCGCCGCAGAGCGGAGGCAATACCCTGTACGTGGTGGATAAACCGGGGATCGCCCAGTCGGAGATCCGCATCGGCTATCTGACCGACATGCCCTTCGATGCCACCGGCGCGTTTTTCCGCAGCGGTCTGATGAATTTTGTCCTCGGAGAGTCGTTCAGCAGCCGGATCAACCTCAATTTGCGCGAGGACAAGGGCTATACCTACGGCGCGCGGAGCTTTTTCAACAGCACCGAACTTCCGGGGCCTTATGTCGCCTCCGCCAGCGTGCGCATGGACAGCACCCCGGACGCCGTCGTGCAGTTTGTGAATGAAATCACCGGCTATCGCGAAGGCGGCATTCGCGAGGAAGAGCTCGCGTTCATGCGTTCCGCCATCGGGCAAAGTGATGCCCTGAACTACGAAACGCCGGGGCAAAAGGCGGGCTTCCTTGGCCGCATCCTGCGCTATGAGCTGCCCGAGGATGTGGTGGCACGCCAGGGCGAGATCATCCGGAATATCAGCAAGGCGGACATCGATGCGCTGGCGAGGGAGCGGCTGCCCTTCGAGCGCATGACCCTGCTGGTAGTGGGCGACATGGCCGTTGTGGGGGAGGGCCTGCGTGCGCTCGGCTATCCCGTCCAGATGTTGGACAGTGCGGGGCAGCCGTTGCCGTGACGCAGCCTCCTCGACGCCGGACGCCCGTGTCCTTTGACACGGACCGCAATTTTGATGACCTCGCTCCCCGGTTCGCCCGCAATATTTACGGCGGGCTCAAGGGGCAGGTGCGTCTGGCCGTGTTGCGGCAGGACTTTGCGGACTACTGCCCCGCAGCGCTGGCCCCCGCGTCCGGCAAGGCATTGCGCATCCTCGATGCCGGGGGCGGGCAGGGGCAGTTTTCGCTGGCATTGGCGGCATTGGGTCACGCCCTCACGCTCTGCGATATTTCCGCGGGAATGCTCACGCTGGCGCGAGAGGAAGCAGCCCGTCTGGGACTACATGACGTTGATTTTGTCCATGCCTCCATTGCACAGCTGCGCGAAGACGTGCGCGGAGGCCGCCGTCCGCCCTTCGATCTGGTCATTTGCCATTCGGTGCTGGAGTGGGTGGCGGATCAAGCTGGTTTGCTTGCCCAGTTGCCAGATCTGCTGTGTGCAGACGGCATGCTCTCTCTGAGTTTTTACAACCGGCATGGGCTGATCATGAAGAATCTGCTGCGGGGGCGGCGCCCCCCCATTCTCGACGGCGACTTTGCGCCCTCCGCCGGCAGTCTGACTCCCACCCGCCCGCTCGACCCGCAATGGGTGCTGGCGCAAATGGCGCAGGGCCCCTGGACGATCACCTGCCACAGCGGCATTCGCGTGTTTCACGATTATCTGCTGACAGAGGAAGGGCGGGCCATGCCCGAGGATCTTCTGATGCGCACCGAGCTGGAACTCTCCCGGCAGGAGCCCTATCGCGCCCTGGGACGTTATCAGCATCTGCTGGCGCGCCGGCTTTGTCCTGCCGGGCAAACAGAGTAGAATCGCAGGCCTTTTTCCCGGCGGACCCCAGAGGTCGCCGTCCCTGACACCACACGTTGGCATTCATGAAAACACTGCATTTGAACAAGGGCCGCGAGTCCTCGCTGCTGCGCCGTCATCCCTGGGTTTTTTCCGGCGCCATCGCACGCCTGAGCGGGGAGCCCGCCGCGGGTGAAACCATCAAGGTAGTGGATGCCGTGGGCAATCCCATCGCGCTCGCCGCCTATTCCCCGCACTCGCAGATTCGTGCCCGCGTGTGGAGTTTTGACCCCAACGCACGCATTGATGCCGATTTTATGCGCGCTCGTCTGTCGCGCGCCATTGCCCGGCGGGCATCGCTGCTCGCCAATCCAGAGCGCACGGCCTGCCGTCTGGTCTACGCGGAGTCCGATGAATTGCCCGGGCTCGTGGTGGATCGCTACGACGGATTTTTGGTGTGCCAGTTCAATGCGGTAGGTGTCGAGGGCTGGCGACACGAGATCGTCGAGGCTCTGCGCGACCTGTTTCCCTGTGAGGGGATCTATGAGCGGTCGGATTCCAGTGCCCGCCAGCGGGAGGGCCTGGCAGCGTCTCAGGGCGTCCTGTGGGGAAAGGAACCGCCGGAGCTGGTGGAAATCCGGGAGAATGGCCGCCTGCTGGGGGTCAATATTGCCCATGGTCACAAAACCGGTTTCTACCTGGATCAGGTCGATAATCGCGATGTGGTGCGCGCCCTGAGCCGGGGACGCCGTGTGCTGAACTGTTTCTCCTACACGGGAGGTTTTGGTATCGCCGCGCTGAAGGGCGGCGCCGATTTTGTCTGCAATGTCGATTCCTCGGCGCCGTCGCTGGCGCTGGCCGCCGCCAATTTCGCCCGCAATGGTTTCAGCACGGCGCAGTACGCGACGCTGACGGCCAATGTCTTCGATGTGCTGCGGGATTTTCGTCAGCGAGGGGAACACTACGACCTGATCGTGCTCGACCCGCCCAAATTTGCCGAAACCAAAGTGCAGTTCAAAAAGGCAGCACGGGCCTACAAGGACATCGCCTTGCAGGCAAGCCTGTTGCTGCCCCCCGGTGGATTGCTGGTGTCTTTTTCCTGTTCCGGGGCCATTGATCTTCCCCTGTTCCACAAGATCACGGCGGATGCAGTGCTCGACGCCGGGCGCCAGGGGCAAATTCTGCAATTTCTGCATCAGTCGCAAGATCACCCTGTCGGGTTGCCGTTTCCCGAAAGCCTCTATTTGAAGGGGCTGGTCACCCTGCTGGAGTGAAATCAGGCTATAATTTCGCCCGTTTTTGGCGGGAGGCGACCGGAGTCACGCTGTGATCTGGCCCGAATCCTGCTTTGATGACAATGGGGCAGGGTGCCCCGGAAATTGGGGTGGTCTATGCACTAAGTCAGTGCGTATCCGGCTCAGTGTCCTGCCAGTCCTACACCGCGTGGAGATTTCATGAAGATTGCCGCCATCGTGACAGACATCGAAGGCACAACCAGCAGTATCGGGTTTGTGCATCAGGTGCTGTTTCCCTATGCCTTGCGCCAGATTGGCCATTTTGTCCGCGAACACCAGGACGAACGCGATGTCACGCGGGTACTGGGGCGCATCAGCGGTGCCACCGGCATTCCGCTTCACAATCTTGATGGCCTGATCAAACTGCTGCAGCAGTGGACGCGGGAGGCCAAGGATGACGCCGATTTCAAGCTGCTGCTGGGCATGATCTGGGATAAGGGCTACAAACAGGGGCTGTTTCAGGCGCATGTGTATCCGGACGTGCCCGAAGTCCTGGAGGCCTGGCAGGACAAGGAATACAACGTGTATACCTTCTCCACCGGGTCAGTGAAGGCGCAGCAGCTGTTCTTCCGCTTCTCCGACTTTGGCGACATGCGGCTGCGGTTTTCGGGGTATTTCGATACCGCCATGGGGGATCGCAAGGACGTTCAGACCTACACAGCCATCGCGGACGCGATCGCCCTGCCGCCGGAAGCGATTCTCTATGTGTCGGATGACAAGGACGAACTGGATGCGGCCGAGGCCGCGGGCATGAAAACCACCTGGGTCATCCGCGCGCAGGACACATCGCTGGACCCGGAGCGCGTGCGCACCAAAACGAGTCACCCGGTGGTCACCGATTTTTCTCAGATCGTGGTGGCCTGATCAGGGGCCAGGTGGAAGGCGCAATGCTCGCTCGAGTTGCGCGCCGAGCGTGAGGACAACATAGGCCTCAAAGTGATCAACCGGGTCAGCCAGTTCGCCAAACCCTTCCTGCAGGGTCACCAACTGGGTCATGGCCGCCTCCCGGAGTGCCGCGTCATCACAGGCTTCAAGAGATTCCGCCGCCTGCAGCAGGAAATTCCAGAAAGACAAAAGTGGTGGGCTCTGGGTTGTCATCGGGGGTCGCTCCAAAGGGACTGCTATCGGGGTTCGCCCCCAGGGGACGTCCCGGCACACCGCGGGCCTTGCGGTCGGGTCTATGAAAAGTGGCGGACAGCTTACTGGCTTTTGGACCTCTATTCCACGGGTCGAACGGCTTTCACGCCGAAGAGGAAACACGCATGAATTTCAGCAGAATCGATGTGGCGCAGGCACGGGCGCTGATGGCAGCGGATGCGCAGGTGGTGGACATTCGGGATGCACATTCCTTTGCCGCCGGTGCGATGCCGGGCGCTGTGCATCTGCACGGGGGCAATGTAGAGGCCTTTCTTGCGGAGGCGGACCCGGCGCGCCCGCTGATCGTCTGTTGCTACCATGGCAACTCAAGTCAGGGCGCGGCGGCGTATTTTGCAGACAAGGGGTTTTCGCAGGCCTGCAGTCTGGACGGCGGCTATGAAGCCTGGGCGGCCTCCGAAAGGGGCAGCGATTCCTGGTAGAAGTGGAAGTTGTCCTTGCCCATCTCCTTGGCGATGTACATGGCGGCATCGGCATGGCGAAGCAGGGATTCCTCGCTATCGGCATCCTCGCCATACACACTGATGCCGATGCTGACAGAAATGTCGCAGTGGATGGTGCCAATCATGACGCCGCCCTTGAAGGCGGCCAGCACGTTGCCCGCGACGGTACTAATCGCCGCCCGATCCTTGACCCCGTTGAGCAGAATCACAAACTCATCCCCGCCCAGACGTGCCACGATGTCGGTCGTGCGCAGAGGGGTTTTGAGGCGTCGCGCAATCTCCTTGAGGAGTTCGTCACCGGTGTGGTGACCGTAGGTGTCATTGACCTTTTTGAAGCGGTCGACGTCAATGAAAAACAGGGCGAAGGCCCGGTCCTTGTAACGCTCCGCCAGACGTGCGCTGGTGCCCAGCAATTCGGTGAATTTGGTGCGGTTGGGCAGGCCGGTCAGGTTGTCATGCGTGGCCAGGTACTTGATATGGTCCGCAATGCGCCGACGCTCCGTGACATCCCGCGAAATGCCCCGATAGCCCTTGAAGACCTGCTTGTTGTTAAAGACAGGCTCTCCCGACATGGAGAGGTGATACACCACCCCCTCGCTGTTGGTGAAGCTGATTTCCAGATCCTTGAAGCGTTCGTGGTTGTAAAGCTTGCGGCGAAACTCTTCCCAGGAATGCGAGGTGCACACGACGCCTTCGACCTCCCACAGGCAATGTCCCTTCATGGCGGCGACGGCGCGCAGGTTGCTGTCGCCCAGGATACGGCCTTCATACAGTTGCATGTGAAACTGCGCGTCCATTTCCCAGTAAAAATCCGATGACAGGTGGGTCAGGCTGCGAAAGCGCTCCTCGCTCTCCCGCAGAATCTCCTCTGCCTCCTGACGCTGCTTCTCGTTGCGAAAGTTATCCAGCGCAAAGGACACGTTATCGGCCATGCTTTGCAGCAGCGTCACCATCTCATCATTGAAGACGCGCGTTTCCGCCGCATAGAACAACAGGACGGCCACCGGTTCGTCGTCGCACAGCAAGGGGAACGCCGCGGCACTGGCGATGTGTACAGCGGCACCCATTTCATGCCACGGAGCAGTGCGGGTATCGCTCAGGAAATCATTGCTGATGCAGGCGCGGGCGCTGTGAAAGGCGCTGCCGATCAGCCCCTGACTTTTCAGCTCCGTGGGATCGGTGGGAATGCTGATGCTCAGCAGGGCATCGGTGTGATTGCCGGCGTAGGCCACGGGGCGCAGATTTCGCCCGTCGGCATCCAGCGCGAAGATGCATGCCACCGTAAAACGCCCGCCCTTGAGCGCTGCATCGCACACGCTGTGATAGAGGCTTTCCACCGACACCGCACGCAGGCTGGCGGCGTTGGTTTCACTCAGCGAGGAGTACATGCGGTGCAGCTTCTGGGTGGTCTCTTCCATGCGTTTGCGACGCGTGATGTTGCGGGTGACGCCAATGATGATCCAGTTGCCGTCGATGCAGCTGGCACGGCTGTAGGTTTCCAGAAAGACCTGATGTCCCTGGTGGTCGGAGACCTCGCGCTCCACCCGGCTGGTGCCGCCCTCGATAATCAGGCGGTCATAGCGCTTTTCGACTTCTTCGCGGGTTTCGGGGGCCACGGTGGGCAGCACACCGCCACGCATCATCTCCTCACGCGTCATGCCGTGGTTCAGCCAGGCGGTATCGTTGACATCCAGAAACTGAAGGGTCTTGCGGTCGACCAGGTAGATCATGTCGCCCGACATGTCCATGGCCGCCCGGAATCGGCGCAGCGAGTTTTCCGTTTCGACCTCTGGGATATTTCACGCCCGAAACAGTGATAGCCGATGAACTCACCCTATTCGGTAAAGCGGGCTTTGCCGCTGATGCTGATGTAGATCGCACCGGATTCAGGTGTGGCGTGAGGAAGGCGACAGATCAGTTCCTTGAAGTCGCGTTGCAGCTTGCGGTCGGTCAGATGTGCGCGCCAGCTCTGGCCGCGGCCGGTGACGAGGCAGCCGATGTCCCAGAGCGTGGACCCTTCCAGGGCAGCGAGAGGGTTATCACGTCCCTGCATGGCTTTGCTCACGCGCATCGCCGTGCACTGGAAATGGGTGTCTTCCTGCCAGTAAAAATCGGCAAAACACCCGATCAGAGACCAGACCTCGTCTCTGCTCGTTGGAGTGAATTTGCCGCCGTCAGGAATAATCATGGCTCAGAATCTCATGAGGCGAAGGATTCGCAGGCGGCAGCCAAGACGCCCAGAGCTTCCTCGATTTCATCGAGGGTGGTGTTCAGCGGTGGCAGCAGGCGAATGGAATTGCCGCCGGCCTTGACGGCGAGCAGGCGATGCTGCTGAAGCACCTTGATGAAATCCGCGTTACTCACCACACATTTCAGGCCGATCATGTAGCCCATGCCGGTCTGTTCGGACACCACCTGTGGGAAACGCATGATCAGTTTGGCAATGCCCGCGCGCAGGACGGCGGCATTTTCCATGGCGCCCCGCAGGAAGCCCGGGGCCGTGATCACGTCGAGCACGGCGTTGCCCACCGCGGTCGCCAGCGGGTTTCCGCCGAAAGTGCTGCCGTGGGAGCCTGCCACCATGGGCGCTGCCACGCGCTCCGTGGCCAGACAGGCGCCAATGGGGAAGCCCCCCCCGAGACCCTTGGCGGAGGCCAGCAGGTCGGGGGCGATGCCGGAGGCCATGTAGGCGTACAGATGCCCTGAACGGCCCACGCCGGACTGGACTTCGTCGAACATCAACAGAATCCCCAGCTCGTCACAGAGCTGTCGGACCTGAAGCAGGTATTCAAAAGGCGTCAGGCGAATGCCGCCTTCGCCCTGAATGGGTTCCAGAATGACCCCGGCCGTTTTGTCGGTGATGGCCGCCCGCAAGGCATGGATGTCACCAAAGGGGACCTGATCAAAGCCCGTGTCGCCGGGCAGGAAACCTTCGATATGCAGGGGGTTGGCCGACGCGGCGATCGGTGCCAGCGTCCGGCCGTGAAAGGACTGGGAGAGCGCGATGATGCGCATACGCTGAGGCTCACCCCGGCTGTAATGGTAGCGTCGCATCATTTTGAAGCCTGCTTCAACGGCCTCGGTGCCGGAGTTGCTGAAAAACACCTTGTCCGCAAAGGTCAGCTCCACCAGCCGTTTGGCAAGCCGCTCCGTCTGGGGAATGCGGAACAGGTTGGAGCTGTGCCAGATGCGGGTGGACTGCTCCTGCAGGGCCGCCACGAGATGAGGATGGCAATGGCCCAAGCAATTCACCGCGATGCCCATGGTGAAATCGAGGTATCGCTCCCCGGTCGCGGTGTACAGGTAGCAGCCCTGACCGCGTTCAAATTCCAGTTCGGGGTTTCCGTAATTGCTCATCAGGGCTGAGGTCATGAAAAATCCTGTTACGTATGCGTTGGCGTCGCGGGAACGCCGGTTGATCGGGGAAAGGGACGGAGCAGGGGAGTGATGTGTCGGGCACTCAGCCACTAAGGGTTTGCTCAGCGTATACTGGGCAGGGCCTGCAATTGCTTCAGCGTGAAAATGCGCGCTCACCTGTCCGTGAAACTGCTGGCGATGATGCCCTAATGACCCGTTTCATTCAAGCCGCAACCCCCAGTAAATTCGGCAGTTTCAGCGAATTTTGGGGCTGGCGGGAAACCCGCGAGGACGCTTTTATGTTCACACTCCGCCCCCTTCATCTGCCCACGATCGAGACGGCCCTGAAAGGGCGTAATACTCCGATGCCCGTGCATAACGAACACTATGTGAATGCGCATCCGCTGATGCCCCCCATGCCGGCGGGCATCGACTCTGCGGTCGTCGCGATGGGGTGTTTCTGGGGTGCCGAGCGGCTGTTCTGGCGCCTTGAGGGGGTCTACAGCACGGCGGTGGGGTATGCCGGGGGCATTACACCGAATCCCACCTATCAGGAAGTGTGCAGCGGCATGACAGGGCACACAGAGGTGGTGCGCGTGTTCTTTGATCCCGCTGTTATCTCCTATGACGCGCTGCTGCAGGTGTTCTGGGAGAATCACGATCCCACGCAGGGCATGCGGCAGGGCAATGATCGCGGCACGCAGTACCGGTCCGCGCTGTACGTGGAGGGGGCGGAGCAAGCGGCTGCAGCGACGGCCTCTGCGGCCCGCTTTCAGGCAAGCCTCACGCGAGAAGGCTATGGAGATATTACGACAGAAATCAAAGAATTAGAGTGTTTTTATTATGCAGAAGATTACCATCAGCAATACCTCGCCAAGAACCCAGACGGGTACTGCGGCATACGGGGTTTGGGCCTTGCCTGTCCGATTCCCGCTCCCTAGCCTCCGGAGGCGCTGAAGAACGCGCGAATGTCCTGCTCCCGTTCGAGCGCGTCGTGGTACCCCAGGTCGATCAGGCGGCTGCAATAGCGTTTTTCAAACATCAGGAGGCTCAGCACGGTGCTGGAGCCCGCGTCCCGAATGAATATCTTCAGTGCGCGTGGCAGGTCGTCGAAGGTTTCGGCGGCAATGTCATTGAGATTCTCGCTGGGCGTAATGTCCAGCAATTCGATATGCCGCATGCGCAGCGCGCGGTCCTGGGCGGCGAGTTCGGGGGGGGGGATCAGAGGCACCATCTTGTTGTAACGGCGCAGGATTTCGATGTCGTTGGTCAAGGTGTCGACAAAGGCGCTGTTGAGGATATGCGCCAGAATCTGCGTCAGTGACGGATGGGTCGGTTCGATGCCTTTCACCGGCCGCTTGCTCTGGCTGCTCACGCCCACGGCGAAAATCCTGTCCGCACCCAGCTGAATCGCCGGGCTCAGGGGCGCCAGCTGGCGAATGGCGCCATCGCCAAAATATTCCCGGTGAATGCGCACGGCAGGAAACAGCGTCGGAATCGCGGTCGAGGCCATGAGGTGCGGAATGCCCAGCGCCGTGCGCAGGCCGATGCGATGGGGGTGCTGCCAGTTCTTCAGGCTATCAATGCCTTCATAAAAGGACACCGATTCACCGCTGGTGTAGCCCGAGGCGGTGACTGCCAGTGCCTCCAGATGGCCGGCCCGGATGTTTCGACGGACGCGCTCGAATTTGATCACTTTCCCAAGCAGGGCTTCCAGCGGGGAATTGTCCAGCAGCGAGGTCGGGGTATTTCGCCGGCGATTGCTCAGAAAGGAAAAAACCCAGTTGGAGGCGTTGCCGATCAAGCCGGTCGAATCGAGACGGTAGACCTGTTCGCTGCTGATATTCCGCCAGACATATTCCAGCGCCCGCACACCGGTACGCAGGCGCTGGGCACTGCTGGCGATGGAGGCGGCATTGAGGGCGCCTGCCGAGGCGCCAGTGATGATCTGAAAGGGGCTGGGGGACTGATGAGGGAGCAGTTGCGCCACGGCTCGCAGGACGCCGACCTGATAGGCGCCACGCGCCCCTCCGCCGGAGAGGACAAGCGCTAATTTAGGGGGGCGAGTGTCGGTCATCGTAAAATCATCCCTGAAGGCGGCCGGGCAGGTGAGCTGCCCGGATTCTAGCCAGCTGCGTAGCCTTAATCCATGTTTTTCCCGGTCTGCAGGGGGTGCAGCGCCGCGGGATGCACTATACTGCGCCCACCCCCTTTGTCCCGTCTTTGCGCGCGTTGTAGATGCGCAAAGGCAAGAGCCCGAGAGAGTCCTTCATGGCACATGCTCCCGAACAACTGGTTATCGCCATTTCCTCCCGTGCACTGTTCGATCTGAGCGAAAGTCACCGGGTTTTCGAGGAGCAGGGGCTAGAGGCCTATCAGCGCTATCAGATCGCCCATGAGGAGGAGCCCCTTGCCCCGGGCGATGCCTTCGTCTTGGTTAAAAAATTACTGAGAATCAATCAGTTGCTGGGTTCTTCTCGCGTGGAAGTGATCCTGCTTTCGCGCAACAGCGCCGACACCGGTCTGCGGGTGTTCAATTCGATCAATCACTATGAACTGGCCATCACGCGCGCGGCGTTCTGCGGAGGGGACAGCCCTTACCGGTATATCCGCGCCTTCAATTCCCATCTGTTTCTGTCCACCGATGGCGGCGATGTGCGACACGCGTTGGAGTCTGGCATCGCGGCCGCCACCATTCTCCCTTCGGAAGTGCAGTCGCGCGTCGACGGGCCGCTGAAATTCGCCTTCGACGGCGACGCTGTGCTGTTTTCAGACGAGGCCGAGAAAATCTACAAGGCCAGTGGTCTTGAGGCATTCACTGCGAGTGAACGACTGGCGGCGAATCAGCCCCTGTCCGGCGGGCCGTTCAAGCCCTTCCTGGCGGCCCTGCAGAAATTGCAGATGGAGTTCGCCCCAGGAGAGTCTCCCATTCGTACCGGGCTGTTCACCGCGCGCTCCGCTCCCACCCACGAGCGGGTGGTGAAAACCCTGCGGGCCTGGAACATCCGCATTGACGAGTCGCTGTTTCTAGGCGGGCGTGACAAGGGGGAGTTTTTACGGGCCTTCGAGGCCGATGTCTTCTTCGACGATCAGGAATCCCACTGCGAGTCCGCGCGCAGTCATGTCGCCACCGGCCATGTGCCCAGCGGGGTTGCCAACAATCCGCCCCCCACGAAAAGCGAGGCCTAGGCGATGAAGCTGCAGCAGCTGCGCTATATCTGGGAGGTGGCCCGTCAGGGCATGAATGTCTCCGCCGCGGCACAGAGCTTGTATACCTCGCAGCCCGGTATTTCCAAGCAGATACTGCAATTGGAGCAGGAGCTGGGGGTGCAGATCTTCATGCGCAGCGGCAAGCATCTTACCGGGCTGACCAGCGCGGGCGAAAAGATTTTGGAGGCGGCAGGGGATGTACTGCTGCGGGTGGATAACATCCGCCAGATTGCGCAGGAGTTTGCCAGTGACGATGCCGGCACCCTCTCGATTGCCACCACGCATACCCAGTCGCGCTATGTGTTGCCCGCGGTGATTTCGCGCTTTGTTGCGCGCTATCCGTCCGTTTCACTGCAGATGCATCAGGGCACTCCGCTCCAGATTGCCGAGATGGCAGCCCGCGGACAGGCGGACTTCGCGATTGCGACCGAGTCCATGGAGCTGGTGGGCGATCTGGTGATGATGCCCTGTTACCGCTGGAACCGCGTCGTGCTGCTTCCCGCAGGGCATCCCCTGCTGGCCAAGCCCGTCTTGCAACTGGCGGATATTGCCGCCTATCCCATCGTGACCTACGTGTCGGGCATGACTGGCCGGGGCAAGTTGGATGAGGCGTTTCGCGCGCAGGAGCTTTCGCCCCACGTGGTCGTGACCGCGACCGATGCGGATGTGATCAAAACCTATGTACGCCTGGGAGTGGGCATCGGCATTGTGGCCAGCATGGCCTGGGATGCCCAGATGGACCGCGATCTGGTGCGGGTGGATGTCAGCCACCTGTTTGACTACAGCACCACCCGCATTGGTTTTCGGCGGGGAGCCTATTTGCGTCATTACCTGCGGGATTTCATTACTCTGTTCGCTCCCCATCTGGAGAGCGGACTGATCGACGCCACCCTGGCCTGCGCGCACCAGCAGGAGGTGGAGCAGCTCTTTACCTCGGTGAAAATTCCGGTGCTGTAAGCTGTCAACGATCCGTGCTGATCAGCGCTGCCTTGTGCAGGCCACATTCCTTAGCCGTCGCTTCCTCCCACCACCAACGCCCCTCGCGCTCGTGTTGATTGGGCCCTACGGGGCGCGTGCAGGGCTCGCAGCCGATGCTGATAAAGCCCTGATCGTGCAGGGGATTATAGGGAACATCGAACATGCGGATGTATTCCCAGACCTGCCGTGAGCTCCAGTTGGCCAGCGGGTTGAATTTCAGCAGGGGATGATCGGGCGTGGAGAACGCGGGGTCCACCTGGGCAATCGGGACATGGGTGCGGGTCGGGCTCTGGTCCTTGCGCTGACCGGTGATCCACGCATCCACACCGCTCAAATGGCGCCGCAGAGGCGCAATTTTGCGAATGCCGCAACAGGCCTCGTGTCCATCCTCATAGAAGCTGAAGAGTCCTTTTTCCCGCGTAAAGGCGGCAAGTGCCTCCCCGTCGGGGCTCAGGACGTGCATGTTCAGCTGATAGTGCTTGCGCACCTTTTCCATGAAACGCAGGGTTTCCGGATGCAGCCGCCCGGTATCCAGGCTAAAGACCTGCACGTCCTTTTTTAATTTCCACGCCATGACGACCAGCGCGATGTCTTCCGCGCCGCTGAAGGAAATCGCGATATTGGGAATCTCTCCGAGGACGTGGCGCAGAATGTCCTTGGGCTCCTGTGTCTGAAAACTGGCATCCAGTGCGGCGATGGTGTCCGGCGTAATCATGGCGTCCTTGTGACTCGGCAAAATGGGCGTGTTGCGCGGCATTCTCCATCAAATGCCGGGGCGGGTAAACAGCGCCGACGCCTTGCATCGTCTGGGGGATATGGGTAAATTGACGCCCTTATAATGAGGGCCGGTGGCCAGAGGTATTGCGTGGAAGTCGTCTGTCTTGACCTTGAAGGGGTGTTGGTTCCGGAAATCTGGATTGGCTTTGCCGAACGCACCGGCATCGCCGAATTGCGGGCCACCACACGCGATATCCCTGACTACGATGTGCTAATGAAGCAGCGTCTGCGGATTTTGGCAGAGCATAAGCTGGGGCTGCCGGACATTCAGGACGTCATCGCCGGCATGCGACCAGAGCCAGGCGCACGGGAATTCATCGACTGGCTGCGGGAACGTTTCCAGGTGGTGATTCTGTCGGACACGTTCTACGAGTTTTCGCAGCCCTTGATGCGGCAGCTGGGTTTTCCCACGCTGTTCTGCCACCGCCTGATCGCCGATGAAAATGGCCGGGTCGTGGATTACAAGCTGCGTCAGAAGGACCCGAAGCGTGAGAGCGTCAAGGCTTTCCATTCACTGAATTACCGCGTGCTGGCCGCCGGGGATTCCTACAACGACACCAGCATGCTCTCCGAAGCTGATCTGGGCGTACTGTTCCGCGCTCCCGCCAACGTGATCGCCGAGTTCCCGCAGTTCGCGTCCGTCACCGAATACGATCAGCTGAAGCAGGAGTTCATCAAAGGCAGCCTGCGCAGCATTCCTGAGTAAGCACTTCACCAAGGATTAACAAATAATCATAAGTTTCTGATTATATTGTTGATTTTATCGAAGCATTCCTGATATTCCTGTGCGCAGGCGGAGTCGGCAACGATGCCGCCGCCTCCCCAGCAGCGCACCTGACCGTCTGCGCACACCAGAGAGCGAATCAGGATATTGGCGTCCAGCTGCCCCTGATGCGTTGCATAGAACAAGGTTCCGCAATAGGCCTGTCGCGGGTCTGGCTCCAACTCCGCAATAATCTCCATCGCCCGCCGTTTCGGCGCGCCCGTAATAGACCCGCCGGGAAAGCACTTCGCCAACAGGTCAAGTGCATGGTAAGCGGGCGGCAAGGTGCCGCGAATACTGCTGACCAGATGGTGGACATTGCTGAAACTCTGAAGGGCAAACAGGGCGTCAACGCGAATTGATCCGGTGGTACACAGCGTGCCGAGATCGTTGCGCAGAAGGTCCACGATCATGAGATTTTCCGCCCGATCCTTCTCGCTCGTCTCGAGTTCTCGGGCCAGGGCGGCATCTTCGCGGCCATCGGTAGCGCGGCGACGGGTGCCCTTGATGGGCTGGGTGAGCACTTCGCCGTGGCTGACCTGCAGGAAGCGTTCTGGCGAGTAGCTCAGCACGGCCTCATGCGTACCCTGAAAGTACCCTCCAAAGGGGCTATGGATGGCCTGTCGCAAGCGCAGATACGCGGACAGGGGAGAGCCGTGAAATCCCGCCGAAAAGCGTTGGGCGAGATTGACCTGGTAACAGTCTCCCGCGTGGATGTAGTCCTGTATCCGTGCAAACGCCTCGGCATACTGTGCCGGGGTGAAATTCGAGTGCAGCGGCGTGGAGAGCACAAAGGGGGGCAGGGGTGCGGGAGGTGTTTTCAGCGCAGAACGGACGCGCTCCACGGTACTGGAGGGGCATTCTGGCAAAAAGAACAGCGTGCTGGTGCGCGCCTCGTGGTCCACAACAATCGCCCAGGAATACAGACCGGCACGGATTGCCCCCTCATACCCCAGCATGCCGATCATCCCCCCGGTAAACGGCAGGGCTGCAAGGGCACAGGGGAGCGGTGCGCGGGGGGCATGTGCGTCGAGAGCGCGCCGCAGGTCCGCAAGCCCTGCGTCAGCCAATGCCTGCGGCGCCGACTGTTCAATCCAGACATCCGGCAAGGCGCTCAGGATGTCATAACGCGCCAAAGGCGTCGTGGTGAGCCCGCTGTCCAGAAACGCCAGGCCGGGTAGCGCCGCGCACTGCTGCACGAGTGCGCCGGAGTCGCGGTGATAGGGCAGGTCCTGCAGAACACTCGGGCGCATAGGGGCAGCTCACAATCGGGGCAGGGGGCGCGGGACCCCGTCAGGGCATTGCTTCTACACGAACGGCCAGCACACCCGAGGCAATGTCCCCGGTGCTGACCCGTGTCACCGAGGCGTCGAATGTGCCTTGCTCGGCGGGCGTCAGGGGTTTCCACTGATTCAAGGGCAACGTGATTTGTGTCTGGACCTGCTGCCCCTGCGTCGCGCCGGTGACCGGATCAAGGTTCTGCACGGACAGGGTAATGTCGAGCATCACCTGATCACCCTGCACGGCAGGGCGGACGGCGAGACTCTGTTCGGCCCGCTGCAAGTCCTGACGTAACTGCAGACCATAAGGGCCAAACTCCGCGTTGACGCGGGGAGTGGACTGGAAGCGGTTGAAATAAGCGTATTGACCCTCGGTGACCACGATGCTCTGCTGCGGATACTCGCGCACCGTCTGCGTGCTGACGGTGTTTACCTGACTGCCGTCCGCCTGCACCTGCACTGCGGCGACTCCGTAGGCAAAATCGACCCGGATGAGGAGTTGCTGCAGCGGTACATCGAGAGTGGCAATGAGGTCCGCCAGTTCGTCAAAATTCGCGCGTGACGTGCTGATGATCAGGTTGCGGTCGATCTGGCTGATGGCTCCCCTGGGATCCAGATGGGGCGCAATGGCGTCACGGACCGACGCGGGATCACGATGTTGCAGGCGCACAATTTCAATGACCGCCTGCTGGGTCGCGGGAGTGTCCTGCGCGACCGCGTGCAGGGACAGGGCAAAAAAGAGGCAGCCGAGCACGGTGTTCAGATACCAGCAAATCAGGGGGACGCGGTCCCGGCGGGTGTACATCACTCTGTCTCCTCGTCGTCTTCGGCAAACCACAGACTGCCCTGATTATATAGCGCCTCGATGAGGGACGCGTGGGATTTGTCTGCCATCAGCACTGCGAGCCAATCGGGCTCCTCCGCCAGCGGGTCACACAGGACATCCAGGAGGGCGTTGAGCCCCGGCGGGCAGGGAAAGCTCTGCCCATCTGCAAACAGCGTCACCGCCGCGTCAGCACCGGCATAGGCAAACCGGGCACCCGGGTGGCGTGCGAGCGTCTCTCCCTGTTGCAGGCGCCTCTTGATCTGAGCGGCAGTGCGGGAGGACTCGGGCTCCAGAAGCTCCGGATACTTGGGCTGTGTCATCAGGCGCCCGAAGCTGCGCATGATTGTCGCCGGATCCTTCAGGTGTTTCTCTAGCAGCGACATCACATGGGCAACGGTATCGGGCCGGATCTCCCCGGGGTGCGCGGGCACCTGTGGCGTGAGATCCACGAAGCGACTGTCCTCTGGCAGGCTGTGGAGAAGGTCCTGGCCGAGGGCGTCTACCATTTCCGTCACGGAGGGAGCCCGAAAGCCGACGGAATAGGTCATCGACAGGCCAATCGAGACCCCGTAGTGGGCAATATTCGGTGGAATGTAGAGGATGTCCCCGGGCTCCAAGATCCATTCTTCCTCTGTCGTGAAGTCCTGCAACAGGCGAAGGGGCGTGTTGGGGAGCAGGGGGCTGCGGGCATCGGCATGCCCCCCGAGGCGCCAGAGTTTGCGGCCATGGCCCTGAATCAGAAATACGTCGTAATAGTCGAAATGCGGCCCGACGCCGCCGCCCTCGGCAGCAAGACTGATCATGATGTCGTCGATGCGCCACTGGGGAATAAACCGGAACGCGGCCAGCATGGCGCGCACTCCTTCGTGCCACTGGTCGACGGCCTGAACCAGCAGGCTCCAGTGTGAGGTGGGCAACTTGCCCAGCGCTTTCTCGGTGAACGGGCCGTGGGACAGGCTCCACTGGGTGCCCTCGGCACAGGAGCGTACGAGGCGAGACTCAACCCCCTCTTCACACGCCAGACCGGCAAGTTCCTCCGGGCTGATCGGATCACGAAACGCACCGGTGCCCCGGATCAAGAGCGGTTTCTTCTGCCAGTAGTCCCGCAGGAAGACAGCAGCATCGAAGCTAGCGGGCAGCAGAGGTGGTATCACGGGACAAAATTCCTTGCATGCAGCGCTTAAATTTTTCGAGCCTGCGCGATCGCATTGCCGATGTAATTCTCGGGCCGCAGGCGACGCAGCTGTGCCTTGCCTTCTTCGGGAATGTCGAGACTGTCGACAAATTGTTCCAGTACCTGTTGATTGATTTTCTGGCCACGGGTCAGCGCCTTGAGTTTTTCATAGGGCTGTTCGACCTTGTAGCGTCGCATCACCGTCTGAATCGGTTCGGCCAACACTTCCCAGCTGGCATCAAGGTCGGCCAGCAGCGTGCTGGGGGCGATCGAGAGCTTGCTCAGCCCCTTCAGGGTGGCGTGGTAGGCGATCACACTGTGTGCGAATCCGACACCGATATTGCGCAGCACGGTAGAGTCGGTGAGGTCGCGTTGCCAGCGGGAGATCGGCAGTTTTTCTGCCATGTGTTGCATCACGGCATTGCCGATGCCGAGATTCCCTTCCGAGTTTTCAAAGTCGATCGGGTTGACCTTGTGGGGCATGGTGGAGGATCCCACTTCGCCCGCGATGGTTTTCTGCTTGAAATAGCCGAGGGAGATGTAGCCCCACACATCGCGGTCCAGATCGATCAGGATGGTATTGAATCGGCACAGTGCGGAAAATAGTTCCGCAATGTAGTCGTGGGGCTCGATCTGTGTCGTATAGGGGTTCCAGACCAGGCCGAGGGACTCGACAAACTGGCGGGCATTCGCCTGCCAGTCTATATCCGGATAGGCACTCAGGTGCGCATTGTAATTGCCGACGGCGCCGTTGATCTTTCCCAGGATGTCATTGGCGGCAAACTGGGCGTACTGGCGCTCCAGACGCGCCACCACGTTGGCGAATTCCTTGCCGACGGTGGTAGGAGAGGCTGTCTGGCCATGAGTGCGCGAGAGCAAAGGCTGTTCGGCATGCTCGTGGGCGAGCGTGCGCAATGCGTCGATCACCTGTCGCATGAGCGGCAGCATGACCTCGTCGCGACCTTCTCTGAGCATCAGGGCGTAGGAAAGATTATTGATATCCTCCGAGGTGCAGGCGAAATGCACAAACTCCATCTGCGTCGCAAGATCGGGATGCGCACTGACCTTTTCTTTCAGAAAATATTCGACAGCTTTAACGTCGTGGTTGGTCGTGGCCTCTATCTCTTTCACCCGTTGCGCGTCCGCCAGTGAAAACGAGGTAATCACTGATTCCAGGAGGGCATTGCCGGCAGCGCTGATGGGAGGTGCTTCCGTGATCTGTGGGTGCGCAGCCAGACATTGCAGCCAGCGGACTTCCACCAGAACCCGATAGCGAATCAAAGCAAACTCGCTGAAATACGCGCCAAGCGCGTCGGCCTTGTTGCGGTAACGTCCGTCGATGGGGGAGATGGCAGTAAGGCCAGTCAAGGGCAGTGCAGTCATGTCATGTTCCTAACAGGGTCAAATTAATGTAGCGTCATGAGCGAGCGGCGGATGCTCGCGACGCTGTCCCGGATTCGCCGTTTGTAAATAAAAAGATGCCACCGGCGCCCTCCCAGCTGATGCCAGAGCATGGCCGAGCGGATGCCTGCGAGCAGCAGCGCACGGATCTGGTCCGCGACGTTCTGGTTCCGCAAATGTTCAACATTGCCCTTCACATGAATGCGAAACGACAGTTTACTGATGGTGTCCTGATAAAGAGCCGCGAGCACTGCGAAATCATATTCGTCGGACTTCTGCGAAGGCGCCAGTGGGTTTTCCCCCGGCTCGAGCTCTTCTCTGTCCAGAAACAGGGTGTGGCGCTGCAGCATGCGCTGACGAATGATTGTCTGCATGGCAGGGACGCCCATTAACTGTTGCTGCAACACGCTCATGCCTAACACATATTTCATGGCATCGGCGAACTCCTGCATGCCGCTGCCGTCTAGTGCTTTCTGCAAGGCGGCCAAGCCGCTGCGGTAGCGGGAAATGTCCGGGTACACATCGGCGACGGTATCGGGGTCGGTCACCAGTAGGGGATCGATGCAGGCTCGGATCTGTGCGGCATCCGCTTTGCCGGTATGTGCGAGTGTGTGCACCAGTTGTGCACATTGCAGCGTGACGGCCAAGGCAATCGTGCGGTGGTCCCAGTCGCTGAAACTAGCGGATGAACTGTTCAATGACGGCGCCTCCCAAACACACTTCTCCCGCATAAAACACAATGGTCTGGCCCGGTGTCACCGCCCGCTGCGGTGCATCGAACTGAACGTGCACACCCCCGTCTGCATGCGCGCTCACAACACATGCCTGATCTGCCTGTCTGTACCGAATTTTCGCCATGCAGCGAAGGGGCAGTTCCGGTGCAGGCGCGTTGATCCAGGCCAGCTGTCCGGCTACCAGCGCACTGGAGAACAGATGCGGATTGTCGTTGCCCTGCGCGACCAGAAGGACGTTGCGCGCAAGGTCCTTGCCGACGACATACCACGGCGCCTCGGAATACTTTTCCAGACCACCGATACCGAGTCCCTGTCGCTGGCCATAGGTGTGGTACATGAGGCCATGATGCCTGCCGATAATCTCACCGTCCACGGTTTCGATGTCGCCGGGCTGGGCGGGAAGATAACGCTGCAAAAAATCCTTGAATTTGCGTTCACCGATAAAGCAGATGCCGGTGCTGTCCTTCTTGTCGTGCGTGATAAAGCCGTGTTTTGCCGCCAGGGAACGCACGTCACTCTTTGCAAGGTCGCCGACCGGAAAGAGGCTGCGGGCGAGGCTCTGTTCGTTGACCGCGCTAAGGAAATAACTTTGGTCCTTGTTGTCGTCCAGACCCTTGAGTAGCAGTGTCCGCGTGCCGGTGGCGCTGTGCTCGTCGCGACGGCGCACATAGTGCCCGGTGGCAATGCAGTCGGCACCCAGCACTGTTGCATAGTCCAAAAACGCTTTGAACTTGATCTCCCGATTACACAGGATATCGGGGTTAGGGGTGCGGCCCGCCCGGTATTCCTGAATAAAGTGCTCGAACACATTGTCCCAGTATTCAGCGGCAAAATTGGCGGTATGCAGTGTCAGACCAAGTCGACGGCAGACGGATTCCGCGTCCGCCAGATCGGCTTTGGCGGTGCAATATTCCGTGTCATCGTCCTCTTCCCAGTTTTTCATGAACAGGCCTTCGACCTGATAACCCTGCTCCTGGAGCAACAGGGCGGCGACGGACGAGTCGACGCCGCCGGACATGCCCACGATGACGCGGGTCTGCTCTGGACGGGAGGGGTGGAGAGAGGGTGTTGGCATGATGACGCTTTCTTCGCAAGCCGGGGTGCGGTGACCGGGGCCGACAATTACAGGGTTGTGATGACCTCGAGTGGGTAACGGATTCCCCGGAGGTAATCGTCAATCACTCGCAAAACCACCGGGCTTCGCATCTGCTCCCGGCGCTCCTCCAGTTCTTCGCGGCTGAGCCACAGCGCTCTGACAATGCCGCTGTCCAGTGACCGATGTGCATGATGGCGCACCGGGGTCGCAATAAAGCAGCTGCGGACATAGCAGATATTCTCGCGTGAGGAGGTTTGCTGATAAAGCCCGAGGAATCCTGTCAGGGCGACTTCCCACGCGGTTTCTTCCAGGGTTTCCCGAAGGGCTCCTTCTAGCAGGCTTTCATTGGCTTCCAGGTGGCCAGCGGGCTGGTTGTAGACCAGTTCCCCGTTCACCCGTTCCTCCACCATCAGAAAACGGCCCGCTTGTTCGACCACCGTGGCGACGGTTTTGTGGGGTAGCCATTGACTCATTGCACCCAGGGACTCCGCAGAACTCAACAAGGGCGCAATCCTACCGTAAAAACGCCAGAATTGCTTCCCGAGACACCGGGACACGCCAAGGCTTCATGCCGAACACCAAACTGTGGATAATAGCCCGCTCATTGAACGCCTGAGGGCACACGGAGACATTACGATGGGGCAATTGACGCATGTGGATGAGCAGGGAAATGCCCGCATGGTGGATGTAAGCGGAAAGGACGCGACCATCCGCATTGCCACAGCCAGCGCCTGTGTGGCCATGCAGCCCGAAACGCTGCGCCTGATTCTCAGTGGCTCCCACAAGAAAGGCGATGTCCTCGCCGTCGCCCGAATCGCAGGTATTCAGGCCGCGAAAAAAACGCCCGATCTGATTCCGCTGTGCCACCCGCTCATGCTCACCTCAGTGGTCGTCGATTTTGAGATCGATGAACCTGCTTCCCGTGTCCACATATACGCAACCTGCCGTCTGGAAGGAAAGACCGGCGTGGAGATGGAGGCCCTGACGGCAGTCTCGGTCGCCGCCCTGACGCTCTACGACATGTGCAAGGCCGTGGACAAGGGCATGGTCATCGAGAACATTTGCCTGCGGGAAAAACAGGGCGGCAAGTCCGGGCATTATCTTCGTCGAGAGTCGGAAGTTTCCGCATAGGACGCCATATGCTGACAGTGCATTATTTTGCAAGCCTGCGGGAAACCCTGGGGCTTTCCCAGGAAACGCTGAGCCTGCCGTCGGCCGGCATGAGCGTCGCTGATCTGATCGCCCATCTGGTATGCGAGCATGGTGATTCCTGGTCCCTGCTGGAGGACAGCAGCCGGGTATTGGTTGCCGTGGACAAGACTGTCGTGGACCGGCAACACCGTCTGCAGGGCCAGGAAGAAGTCGCGTTCTTTCCCCCCATGACCGGAGGCTAGCCATGATCAGCGTCCAGACAGAGGATTTTGATATTGCTGCTCTGTACGCCGTGCTGCGACAGGAAGCCCAGAATGCAGGCGCGATTGCGAGCTTCACCGGTCTGGTGCGGGAGTTCTACGAACCCGAGGACAGGGGGCATAAGGACGCGGTCCGCACGTTAACGCTGGAACATTACCCCGGCATGACGGAAAAAGCGCTCGAAGAAATACTGGCACAGGCGCAGGCGCGCTGGGACGTGCTGGCGGCCCGGGTGATTCACCGGGTCGGTGAACTGCAGGCCGGAGACCAGATCGTTTATGTCGGTATTGCGAGCACCCACCGGGGCGACGCCTTCGCGGCCGCGGAATTCATCATGGACTACCTCAAGACCCGCGCCCCGTTCTGGAAGAAGCAGACGGCAGGGGAGCACTCCGAGTGGATTGAAAGTCGCGCCAGTGACGAATCCGCTCTGTCGCGCTGGCAACGCTAATCCCGTCCTTAGACGGTCAGGACCCGGTATTCCCCCGGCGCCAGTCCCGTCAGATCCCACTCCCCAATCCGCCAACGAATCAGCCGCAAGGTGGGAAACCCCACGGCGGCAGTCATTCTTCTGACCTGACGATTGCGCCCCTCAAACAGTGTCAATGCAAGCCAGGACGTCGGAATGTGTTGACGTTGGCGGATAGGCGGGTTGCGGGGCCAGAGCATCGGCTCGGTCAGGCGTTCCGCTTTCGCTGGACGGGTAGGGCCGTCATTGAGGGTAACGCCGGAGCAAAGCGCCGACAGGGCCTCTTCGGAGATATCACCCTCTACCTGCGCCCAATAGACTTTCCCCATCTTGTGCCGCGGATCGCTGATGCGTGATTGCCAGCGACCATCGTCCGTCAACATCAGGAGTCCTTCCGAATCCCTGTCAAGACGACCTGCGGGGTAAAAGCCCTTGAGGGGGATGTAATCTGCCAAGGTTTTACGGCCTTCCTGGTCCGTAAATTGGGAGAGAACGTCGTAAGGTTTGTTAAACAAAATGACGCGGGACATGCCCTGGTTTCCTGCAAAAAGGAGTGAAAAGCGCGCGGAGGCAGTCCGTGGCGCCATGGTCTGGCGGCTATTCTAACAAACCGCTGGCTGCTATAATCCGGCGCAGAAATTGGCGTGTGCGAGGCATGCGCCTCCCCGCAGTGTAGAGATCTGACTCCCCCAATCCCGCCACTGAAACCCTCTGGTGAATCCGGATTACCACATCAAGGAATAACTATGACGAATGCTCCAACGATTATTTACACCATTACTGATGAAGCGCCGGCACTGGCCACCTATTCCCTGCTGCCTATCATCCAGGCGTTTGCGAAACCCGCCGGTGTCAATGTGGAGACCAAGGATATTTCATTGGCTGGCCGAATTCTTGCCAATTTTCCGGAGCATCTTAGCCCGCAACAGCGCCAGTCGGATGACCTGGCCGAGTTGGGGACCTTGGCGCAGACGCCCGAGGCCAACATCATCAAGTTGCCCAACATCAGCGCCTCCATTCCACAATTGCAGGCAGCCATCAAGGAGCTTCAGGAGCACGGCTATGCTGTGCCAGAGTATCCTGCAGATCCCAAGAATGACGCCGAAAAGGAAATCAAGGCACGCTATGCCAAGGTCCTTGGGAGCGCAGTGAACCCGGTGTTGCGTGAAGGCAACTCGGATCGTCGCGTGGCAGCCCCGGTAAAGGAATATGCTCGCAAGAATCCTCACTCAATGGGGAAATGGAGTCCGGACTCGAAATCTCACGTTGCTCATATGGCCGATGGGGATTTTTATTCCAGCGAAAAATCCTATGTCGCTCCCAAGGCAGGGAGCGTCAAGATCGAGTTTGCAGGCAAGGATGGCAGCATCACCGTGCTGAAGGAAAATACGGCCCTGCAGGCGGGAGAGGTTATCGATGCGGCGGTCATGAGCTGCAAGGCGCTTCGTGCATTCTATGCAGATCAGATTGCCGACGCGAAGGCGCAGGGTGTTTTGCTGTCCCTGCACCTGAAAGCCACCATGATGAAAGTGTCCGACCCGATCATGTTTGGTCACGCCGTCAACGTCTATTATGCCGATGTCTTCGCCAAGTATGCAGATGTGTTCGCGTCCATCGGTGTTGATCAGGCCAATGGCATTGGAGATGTCTACGCAAAGATCAAGCAATTGCCAGCCGAGCAGCAGGCTCGGATCGAAGCCGATCTGAAAGCCGTCTACGAGACACGTCCCGCATTGGCGATGGTGGATTCGGACAAGGGCATTACAAATCTGCACGTCCCCAGCGATGTGATTGTTGATGCTTCCATGCCAGCGGCCATTCGCGCGTCTGGACAGATGTGGGGGCCGGATGGCAAGTTGCACGACACAAAGGCGATGATCCCCGATCGCTGCTACGCAGGCATTTATCAGGAAACCATTGCGTTCTGCAAAAAGCACGGCGCCTTTGATGTCAGCACCATGGGCAGCGTCTCCAATGTGGGGCTGATGGCGCAGAAAGCTGAAGAATACGGGTCTCACGACAAGACGTTCAAGATCCCGGCGGATGGAGCTGTGCGCGTCATCGACGACGCCGGTGTCCTTATTTTTGAACACACGGTCGAGCAAGGCGATATTTGGCGTATGTGCCAGACGAAGGACCTGCCTATCCAGGACTGGGTAAAGCTCGCGGTCACGCGCGCACGCGCTACTCAAACGCCCGCCGTCTTCTGGCTTGATGAAAGCCGTGCGCACGATGTCCAGCTCATTGCCAAGGTGAAACAGTATTTGCCGGCCCATGACACCCAGGGTCTGGAGATACTTATCAAATCCCCTGTGGAGGCGATTCGGTTTTCACTGGAACGCATTCGCGAAGGAAAAGACACCATTTCAGTTACCGGTAACGTGTTGCGTGACTATTTGACCGACCTGTTCCCCATTCTTGAACTGGGGACCAGCGCGAAGATGCTGTCGATCGTGCCCTTGCTGGCAGGTGGCGGCCTTTTTGAAACCGGCGCCGGCGGTTCTGCCCCCAAGCACGTGCAGCAATTCGTCGAAGAGGGACATCTGCGATGGGATTCCCTCGGCGAGTTTCTGGCGCTTGCGGTATCACTGGAGGACTTGGGATTTAAAACCGGCAACAGCAAGGCGCTGGTGCTCGCCGACACACTGAACACGGCGACAGGACTTTTCTTGGACAACGATAAATCCCCTACGCGCAAAGTGGGGCAATTGGATAACCGCGGAAGTCATTTTTATCTGGCGCTCTACTGGGCCCAGGCGCTGGCTGCGCAGACCAAGGATGCGGACCTGAAGCAAAAATTCAGCGGGCTTGCCGCCACTCTGTCAGCCAAAGAGGCTGAAATCGTGGCGCAGCTGAACGGTGTTCAAGGGAAGGCGGTGGATATTGGGGGCTACTATCAGCCCGACAATGTGAAAGCGTCTGCCGCCATGCGGCCGAGCGCAATCCTCAACGAGGCCTTGGCCAGCATTTGATGCAGGGTCCGTCAGAGTCGTTGAGAGAGTTCTGGATGCCCTTTGCCGCCAGCGTGAGGGAAAGGGCGTTTCAGAGATTTGCTTGCCTGAAAATGTATCGTCGTGTCCAGAAAGCAGAGTCTAGTCGGTCGAAGACTCCTGATTGAGGGGGACGATGTTGGCAGCGTGCAGGCCCTTGGGACCTTCTATGGTTTCAAATGAAACCGTCTGCCCGGCTTTCAATGTTTTATACCCTTCCATTCCAATGGCAGAGTAGTGTGCGAACAGATCGTCACCGCCATTGTCAGGCAGAATAAAGCCAAACCCTTTTGCGTTGTTAAACCACTTCACTTGCCCAGTACTCATGGCAAAACTCCCGTGTAACGTGTTGTTGTTATTTTTTACCTAGGATAACCACTAGCAACCGTTCGTATAGCGCACTGAAAATTACTTGTCAACGTTGATAGCGTCACCCGCCGTCCCCATATCGCTTTCTGGCGCATGTAAACCGGGGGCGAGAGCAGGATGAATCTCGGTCTGGCCGCGCAAATTTTTTTCTTCAATGGCTCTTTTCCAGCGTATTATGGATTCCAAGAGTCGAGCAGTTCCGCACAGACATCATTGCTGCGTGGCGGACATCAGCAGGTTTTTTAAACGATGTGGAAGAGTGAGTATGAGCCGAAGGGCTCCCTGACGTTAGCGGGGAAAATCATGGCCCATTGGGACGGTCACGGCGAGGACGGTGGCAGGGATGGCGCATTGGCGACATCCAATGTCAAACCCAAGCTAGCCCAGCCCCCCTTGTATAAAGTCGTCCTGTTCAACGATGACTACACGCCGATGGACTTTGTGGTGGATGTTCTCTGCTCGTTTTTCGGCATGAATGTAGAGAAGGCGACGCAGATCATGCTAAAGGTACACACGGAAGGGAAGGCGGTATGTGGCGTCTTCAGCAAGGATGTCGCAGAAACCAAGGCCCAGCAGGTCAACGACTATTCCCGTGAATGTGAACAGCCGCTGCTGTGTAACGTTGAAGTGGACAGATAAGGGATGGCATTAAGATGTTGAGCAAAGATCTCGAAATTACGTTGAACAGTGCCTTTTCCGGTGCCCGTAAGAAGCGCCATGAATACATGACAGTCGAGCATCTCCTGCTCGCCCTTCTGGATAACGAGATTGCAGCGGATGTGCTGTTGGCCTGCGGGGCTGATCTCGCCCGACTGCGCGCAGAGCTCGTTGCTTTCGTCGACGCCACCACCCCTTTGATTCCCGAGCATGAGGAAGACCGTGAAACCCAGCCTACCCTGGGATTTCAGCGTGTACTTCAGCGCGCTGTGTTCCATGTCCAGTCGTCGGGAAAGCGGGAAGTCACAGGGGCTAACGTCCTGGTAGCCATTTTCAGTGAACAAGAAAGCCAGGCGGTTTTTCTTCTGCGTCAGCAGGATATTGCCCGCATCGATGTCGTGAATTACATCACCCATGGAACGTCCAAAGTGCACGGTCATGAGGGACATCCAGAACCGGCACCGAATCCGCAGGAAGCCGAGGAGGAGGGCGGCGAGCGCGGCGCAAGTGCCTTGGAAAGTTATGCTACCAACCTGAATCAGCAGGCGGAATTAGGCAAAATCGATCCGTTGATCGGACGCGAAGAGGAAGTGACGCGCCTGATCCAGGTGTTGTCGCGCCGCCGAAAGAACAATCCCTTGCTGGTTGGGGAGTCTGGCGTCGGAAAGACGGCAGTTGTCGAAGGGCTGGCGCGGCAGATTGTGGAGGGCGAAGTGCCCGACATCCTTCAGGGAAGCGTGATCTATTCCCTTGATCTGGGTTCTTTGCTGGCGGGGACCAAGTATCGTGGCGATTTCGAAAAGCGCTTCAAGGCCCTGCTGTCGGAATTGAAAAAGAATCCGTCGGCCATCCTGTTCATCGATGAGATTCATACCATCATCGGTGCGGGCGCGGCGTCCGGCGGTGTGATGGATGCCTCCAACCTTCTCAAGCCGGTGCTGACATCGGGCGATCTGCGGTGTGTCGGATCCACAACCTATCAGGAATACCGGGGCATCTTCGAGAAAGATCGCGCCTTGTCACGTCGCTTTCAGAAAATCGATGTACTGGAACCGGACGTCGAAACCACCTACCGCATTCTGAAGGGACTCAAATCACGCTTTGAAGAGCACCACGACCTGCGCTACAGCGACAGTGCCTTGCGGGCTGCGTCCGAACTCGCCGGACGCTACATCAATGACCGTTTCATGCCAGACAAGGCCATCGATGTCATCGACGAGGCTGGCGCCTATCAACGCCTGCAACCGGCCAGTAAGCGCAAGAAGCTGATTCAGGTACAGGATATGGAGCGTGTGGTGGCCGCCATCGCCCGCATCCCGCCAAAGCATGTGTCGAGTTCGGATGTCGAGGCGCTCAAGACGCTCGAGGAAAATCTGCGCATGGTGGTCTTCGGGCAGGACGAGGCCATCGTGAATCTGGCCTCTGCGATCAAGCTGTCGCGTGCTGGGCTTAACCATCCCGACAAACCGATTGGTTCCTATCTGTTCTCCGGACCCACGGGCGTGGGCAAGACGGAAGTCAGCCGCCAGCTCGCCAAGATTCTCGGCATTGAGCTGGTGCGCTTCGATATGTCCGAATACATGGAGCGCCATACGGTATCCCGGCTCATCGGGGCGCCGCCGGGCTATGTTGGCTTTCATCAGGGCGGATTGCTGACGGAAGCCATCAGCAAGGCACCACACTGCGTCCTGCTTCTCGACGAGATAGAGAAAGCACATCCCGATGTCTTTAACCTGTTGCTGCAGGTCATGGATCACGGCACCTTGACCGACAACAATGGGCGCAAGGCCGATTTCCGCAATGTCATTTTGATCATGACAACCAATGCCGGGGCGCAGGAAATGTCTCGCGCGTCGATCGGATTTACACTGCAAAACCATAGTAGCGATGGCATGGAGGCGCTCAAAAAGACCTTCACGCCGGAGTTCCGCAACCGGTTGGATGCGATCGTGCAATTCGGTGCGCTGAGCACTGACACGATTCGGACGGTGGTCGACAAATTCCTCGTTGAATTGCAGGTGCAACTGGACGACAAGAAAGTCAGTCTGCAGGTGGACGAAAGCGCCCGTGAGTGGTTTGTCGAACATGGCTACAGCGCCACGATGGGGGCACGACCGATGGCTCGCTTGATTCAAGACAAGCTCAAAAAAGCACTGGCCGAGCAGATCCTTTTTGGTGAACTCATGGAAGGGGGAGAAGTGCTGGTGTCGATCGAAAAAGACGAGGTCAAGCTGTCGATTTCGGGGCGCCGAAAAACCGCGGGAAAGGAGTTGAGCCGGAGCGAGAGTGATTAACTCTCGCTCTTAGGCATTAGCGGGCGCGGTAGGTGATGCGTCCCTTGCTGAGATCGTAGGGTGTCAGTTCAACCTTCACCTGATCCCCCGTCAGAATGCGGATATAGTTTTTTCGCATTTTTCCAGAGATGTGAGCGGTGACGATGTGACCATTCTCCAGCTTGACGCGAAACATGGTATTGGGAAGGGTATCGACCACTTCGCCATCCATTTCAATCTGATCTTCTTTTGCCATTAAGTATTCTATCCTGAGTGGGTGAACCTGCGTGTTCTGCGGCGGACGGACAAAAACGTGCGCGCATTCTGCCTTAAATGGGCCAGATAAGCAAAAGGGCGACTCGGCCTGTGAGGGAGGATGACGTGCCCCGATGCGATGAGGCTAGGTCAGGACTACCCATCTGTCATTAATCAGGAGCTCGAGCGGCCGAAAATCTGTTTTGTAGCGCATCTTGGCACATTCCCTGATCCAGTAGCCCAAATACACATAGGGAAGACCTTTGCTTTTCGCCAGCTCTATTTGCCAAAGAATCAGATAGGTGCCCAGAGACCGAGATGCCAGCGCCGGGTCATAGAAGCTGTACATGGCTGAGACACCATGATCGAGAATGTCCATCACGGCGACGGCGACCAGCGTGTCCTGAACGTAAAACCCTTGGTACTGGCAACTTTCCGTTTTCGTTTCGATAAACGCCTGATACTGCTCCGGGTTTGGCGGATGCATGTCACCGCCCGCATGTCGCGCCAGAATGTAGCGCGCGTACAGAGAATAGAATTCCGGGGCATCGAGATGGGCAAGAGTGATGGCGCGCACGTCTGTGTTATGCCGCCAGCAACGAGAAAACCGTTTATTGAAGCGGAATTCGGGAACGCGAATACGACAGGAAAGACACGCCTGACAGTGATCACAGGCAGGGCGGTACAAATGGGCACCGCTGCGACGAAATCCTGCCGTCACCAGACGACTGTACAGGGCCGTCGTAACTGGCACGGCGGGGTCCACGAAAATCGTGCGCGCCTCCTGATCATCAAGATAGCTACAGGGGTGCGGTGAGGTTTGAAAGAACTGCAGGCGCTGGATGTCATCAGGATGCATGGTCGGTTTGCTCCAGTTGCCAGCGGCCCGACCGCCCCGGTGACTGCAGGGCGTGCCGAAGAAGAATTAAAAACTTTTCCCGAGAAATTTTCGTTGCGCCTAGACTCGCCAAATGTGCTGAGGGGACCTGGCAATCAATCAACTGGTATCCCCAGCGAGCCAATTGCTCTACCAAGCGGATAAACCCCGTCTTGGAGGCATTGGCCTTAAGACTGAACATGGATTCCCCGAAAAAAATCTGGCCCAGGGCGATGCCGTAAAGGCCACCAACCAGCTCTCCGCATTCCCAGACCTCGACGGAGTGCGCAATGTGCCTTTCATGAAGCGTGCAATAGGCGTGCTGCATTTCAGGAGTAATCCAGGTGCCGGGATAGGATTCGCGCGTGCCCGCGCACAGGGCGATAACCTGCGCAAAGGCCTGATCCAGTGTGACGTGAAAGGATCCTTTGCGCAGCACTTTGTGCATGCTGCGGGAAATGCGCAGGTCCTGAGGATGAAGCGCCATCCGGATGCCCGGAGACCACCACAAGAGCGGTTGATCGTCCTGATACCACGGAAAGATGCCGCGTTCGTAGGCGGCAATCAGGCGTTCGGGGGAAAGATCCCCCCCGTAGGCCAGAAGGCCGTCCGGATCACGCAACGCGCTGCTGACAGGAGGGAAATCCAGCGAGTCCGGGCTCAGGCAGGGGAGTCTGCTCATGGGGTTTCCCGATCCTAGTGGTCCAGGAATTTCTCCGCATCAAGGGCTGCCATGCAACCAAAGCCAGCTGAGGTTATCGCCTGACGGTAAATATGGTCCGCGATGTCACCCGCGGCAAACACCCCCGGAACGCTCGTCTGGGTGGCGTTTCCCTCGATTCCGCTGTTGATCACGATGTACCCGTTTTTCAAGGCGAGCTGGCCTTCGAAAATGTCGGAGTTCGGTTTGTGTCCAATAGCGATAAAGACGCCGTCCACGGCAATCTCTTTCTTTTCGCCCGTATGGGCATGGGCAAGCCGCAAGCCGGTGACTCCCATGTCATCACCGAGGACTTCGTCCAGCGTGTGTTCCCACATCAGCGTAATGAGGCCTGCCTTGGCTTTTTCGAATAACTTGTCTTGCAGGATTTTTTCCGCTTTGAGCGTGGTGCGGCGGTGCACCAAAGTGACGTGAGAGGCAATATTGGAAAGATAGAGAGCCTCCTCCACGGCGGTATTTCCGCCTCCGATCACCGCGACGGGCTTGTTGCGATAAAAAAAGCCATCGCAGGTCGCGCATGCGCTAACCCCTTTGCCCATGAAGGCTTCTTCTGACGGTAAGCCCAGATACTGGGCCGAGGCACCGGTCGCAATGATCAGTGCATCGCAGGTGTAGGTGGCGGCATCGCCCCACAGGGTAAAGGGGCGTTTGGACAGATCGGTGCGTTGAATATGGTCAAACACAATCGCGGCTTCGAAACGCTCGGCATGGGCTTTCATGCGTGCCATGAGAGCCGGACCCTGCAGTCCCTCCACATCGCCGGGCCAGTTGTCCACCTCGGTCGTCGTGGTCAGTTGCCCGCCTTCCACCATTCCGGTGATCACCACTGGATTCAGATTGGCGCGTGCGGCATAGACTGCCGCCGTGTAACCTGCAGGGCCGGAGCCGAGAATGATCAATCGGTGGTGTTGGGTAGAGCTCATATGCAAGACTTCCTGTATTCAGTGGTGGCGCCTTCAGCGGCGCAAAGTGCTCAGTAAAACGTTTTGGGTATTGGGCTGTTTAATGTGGCTTTGGTGGCCTCATTTAAAGGGCTGCCTCAAAATCCGGCCTATTCTAGTGGATCGTTTCCGCTTCGACATGGGTTTTTCGGGATTTTCCTGGGCAGGGGGCTAAATGCCTTGTTTTCGGGGGGCGGAAAATTGATTATGATAGCCCCGCCATATCTAGAATCAGATATAAAATCTTAATGCAGGTCTCTGAAAAGTTTGAAAAATAAACCCAAATCAAAGCCGGACAACGAACAACGCTTAACGGCAGTAACGCAGCGCGTTCTTCGGGAAGGTGCGCTTATCCTCTGCTTCTTGCTGGGCTTGTTCTTGTTCATCGCCTTGCTTAGCTATTCCCCCACCGATCCTGGTTTCACGACGACCGGCACAGGGGCCGATGTGGAGAACGCGGTAGGCCAACTTGGCGCGTGGATGGCGGACTTGCTGTTTCATCTCTTTGGCTATTTCGCCTATCTGTTTCCCTTGACCTTAGGCATCAAAGCCATTGGATTTTTGCGCCAGCAGGATGAGGTGATAGAGCCGTTCTCATGGGCCATCTTCACGCTGAAAGGGACGGGTATTCTGCTGCTGGCCATCGGCGCCTGTGCGCTGGCCACCATGCATTTCGAGATCGACCCATCACTGCCCTGGCTCGCCGGAGGCGTTGTCGGATCCATGATGGTGGATGTCACTGTGCCGGTGTTTGCCGTTATTGGCAGCACGCTTTTGTATTTTGCCATTTTCCTGCTGGGTCTCACCCTGTGTGTCGAAATTTCCTGGCTGCGCTTTGTGGATCAAACGGGCGCGGTGACACTGGGCTCTTTGGCCTGGCTGCGGCAGACCTGGTCCCGGTGGTGGGCCGCCCGCAAAGAGGAGAGTGACACCCGTCAGATACTGGAAACCCGCAAGCGGGCCCTGGATGTGTATATCGAAAAGGAAAAGACCCGGGTGCCGCCGACCATTGCCCCGGTCGTCAAGAAGGCACCGGTCAAAAGTGCGCGTGTCGAGAAGGAGCGTCAGGGGCGTCTGTTTGCCGCTCCGAATCCCGGGGACCTGCCACCCATTTCCCTGCTTGATGAATGGAAAGGGCCTACCAAGGCGGGGTATTCCAAGGATTCGCTGGAGGCAATGTCTCGCCTGCTAGAGCTTAAGCTGAGCGATTTTGGTATCGATATCCAGGTCACCGAGGTCAATCCCGGCCCTGTCATTACGCGCTTCGAGGTGCAACCCGCCCCGGGGGTGAAGGCCAGCCGTATCACAAGTCTTGGGAAAGATCTCGCCCGGTCTCTCGCGCTGGTCAGTGTGCGCGTCGTTGAAGTGATTCCTGGCAAGACGGTGATCGGCATCGAGATCCCCAATGAGCACAGGGAAACCATCATGCTTAGTCAGGTGCTGGCTTCGCCGGATTTTGACAAATCACCTTCTCCAGTCAGCATGGCGCTGGGACATGACATCGTGGGCAAACCCGTGATCGTGGATTTAGCCAAAATGCCCCATCTGCTGGTTGCGGGAACCACCGGTTCCGGAAAATCGGTGGGGGTTAACGCCATGATTCTGAGCATTCTGTTCAAATCCACGCCGGAACAGGTGCGGATGATCATGATTGACCCCAAGATGTTGGAGCTGTCGGTCTACGATGGGATCCCGCATTTGCTGACTCCGGTGATAACCGACATGAAGGACGCGGCCAACGGACTGCGCTGGAGCGTCGCGGAGATGGAGCGGCGCTACAAGCTCATGTCTGCCCTCGGTGTGCGTAATCTCGCGGGCTACAACAAAAAGGTCAGTGATGCGCAGAAAGCGGGTCAGCCGATTCTGGACCCCTTGTGGCGGCCCGATCCCATGCAACTTCTGGAGGAGCAGCAGGCGCCGGTGCTGGAAACCTTGCCCATGATTGTCGTGATTGTCGATGAGCTCGCCGACATGATGATGGTGGTTGGCAAGAAGGTGGAGGAGCTGATTGCGCGTATTGCCCAGAAGGCTCGGGCCGCCGGCATCCATCTGATCCTCGCCACCCAGCGTCCTTCCGTGGATGTGCTGACGGGGCTGATCAAGGCCAATATTCCAACCCGCCTCTCGTTCATGGTGCAGTCCAAGATTGATTCCCGCACGATTCTCGGTGAGGGAGGCGCTGAACAGTTGCTGGGCAACGGGGACATGCTGTTCCTGCCTCCCGGGGGCGGTGTGGCAACCCGTGTGCATGGCGCCTTCGTCAGTGATGACGAGGTGCACCGCGTGGTAGCCGACTGGAAGGCGAGGGGAGAACCCGTGTATGTGGACGAGATTACCCAGGGAGCGGATGAACGCGACTTTGGCGGCAGTTTCGGTGGCGACGAGGACGGGGGCAGTGGCGAAGAGGACGATGCCCTGTATGACGAGGCGGTGGCCTTTGTGACGGAATCCCGCAAGGCGTCCATTTCGGCCGTCCAACGCAAGTTGCGTATCGGCTATAACCGTGCCGCACGCATGATTGAGGCCATGGAGGCCGCAGGCGTGGTGTCCGCCATGAACACCAATGGCAGTCGCGAAGTCATCGCGCCGCCCCCGCCCCGCTGAGAAGAACATGTCCTTTTTGCGCACCGTCTTGCGATATTTCGCCCTTCTGCTGGTTCTCTCGGAGCCCGCTGTCAGTCGCGCGCAGGACGAGGCTGTCAGTCAGCTGGCCGACTTGCTTGGCGACATCGAGACGTATCAGGCGGAGGTCAGGCAACTCATTGTTGAATCGACGGGGGGGCTGCTGGAAGAGAGCACCATCGTGTTCAAACTGAAACGTCCCAATGGATTCTATTGGGAAACGCTGGCTCCGTACCCTGAACTGATCGTGACCAATGGCCGTGTGCTGTGGAACTATCAACCCGACCTCCTGCAAGTGACTCTGGAAGATTGGGATCCGGCACAGGCAGAACTTGCAGCCCAGTTGCTGAACGGCAAGATCGACCAGATTAATGAAGACTATTTCATTACCGGGGGAGACGTCGGGAGCGGCACGGCATTTGAGTTCATTCTCGAACCGGTGGACCCCAGCAGCCCCTACGAACGCGTGACCCTCTACTTCCGGGATCGGCAGCTAAGTTCGATACACATTGATAACGGCAATGGACAGCGGACATTCTGGGAGTTTTTCGAGCCGATCCTGAATGAGCCGATTGATGAGGCGATATTCGAGTTCGTCGCCCCGGATGATATCGATGTCATCGATAACCGAAAGACACCTTAGGTGTCCGGAGAAAAGGTGATCCATGGCGCCCTCTCTGTTTGATTCTCTCGACACTCCGTCTGCCGGCACCGTCTCTGCGTTTTCCCCTCTGGCATCGCGTATGCGTCCCCGGACGCTTGTCGAGTTTGTCGGGCAGGACCATTTGCTGGGACCCGGCAAACCGCTGGGAGAGGCTATTCGCAAGGGGCTCCCCCATTCCATGATTTTGTGGGGCCCGCCCGGAGTGGGTAAGACGACACTTGCCAGAATGTTGGCGAAGGAATGTCGGGGACACTTTGAAAGCCTCTCCGCCGTTCTCAGCGGTGTGAAGGACATTCGGGAAGCAGTCGAGCGGGCACAGCTCCTGCGGCACACCAAAGGAGTTCCCACAGTCTTGTTTGTGGACGAGGTGCACCGCTTCAACAAAAGCCAGCAGGATGCCTTTCTGCCGCATGTGGAGGAGGGGACGCTAATCTTTGTGGGTGCTACCACCGAGAATCCCTCGTTTGAACTGAATAACGCGCTGCTATCCCGCGCGCGCGTCTATCTGCTGACCTCGCTCACGAATGCCGATATTGAGCGCCTCATCCAGCTCGCCTTGAGCGATCAGGAGCGCGGGCTGGCAAGATTCTCCCCCACACTCCCGGAGTCGGCCAAACGCCGAATTGCCTCTGCCGCAGATGGTGATGCCCGCCGAGCGCTCAACCTGTTGGAGCTCGCCATGGACATGGCCGGTACAGGGGAGATCAATGACGAGGTTCTTGATCAGGTGCTGCAAGGAGATCCCCGTCGATTCGACAAGGGCGGGGATGTCTTCTATGAACAGATCTCCGCCCTGCACAAAGCGGTGCGCGGATCGAGTCCCGATGCCGCCTTGTACTGGTGTTGCCGCATGTTGGACGGTGGCTGCGATCCGTTATATATTGCCCGCCGCTTGGTCAGGATGGCGAGCGAAGACATTGGCAACGCGGATCCGCGGGCCCTGGAGATAGCCCTTTGTGCGTGGGATGTACTGACCCGTTTGGGCAGTCCCGAGGGCGAATTGAGCATCGCACACGCCGTGCTGTATCTTGCCAGTGCCCCCAAGAGCAATGCCGTCTACGAAGCCTTCAATGCGGCGATGGGCCTGGTAAGAAAGGATAGTTCACGGGAGGTGCCGCTGCATTTGCGCAATGCGCCTACCGCACTGATGAGTGAAATGGCGTACGGCGCTGATTATCGCTATGCCCATGATGAACCGGGGGGCTATGCTGCTGGTGAAAACTATTTTCCTGAGGCCTTGAAGGACACACGGTTTTATTTCCCGCGCGAGAGTGGTTTGGAAACGAGAATACGCGAGAAACTGGACGCCTTGCGTGAACGAGATGCGGCGAGAGACACCCGACGCTATGACGAATCGGGCAAGGGTCAAAAAGGGAGAGCACGATGATGTTTTCACTTGCCGTAGGCGTAGGGGGAGCGCTCGGCGCAATGTCTCGTTATTGGGTGATGAGCGTTTTCAGCGCTCACCGGTTTCCCTGGGGGACCTTGCTTGTCAATGTGCTGGGCTCGCTGTTGATCGGCCTGTTTTATGTCGCCATCACAGAGCGATTACTTCTGTCGGATCAGTGGCGTGCGATCATCGTCGTGGGCTTTCTAGGCGCCTTTACGACATTTTCCACCTATTCGCTCGATGCGCTTTTGCTTCTGCAAAATGGTCAATGGTTCAAAGCGGCCACGTATCTCGTCAGTAGTGTGTTGCTGTGTTTATTGAGTGCGTGGGCTGGCATGCTGATGATGCGCGCGCTGTAAATTTTTACTTTTACCTACAGGAAACCCGAAGGCAATGTTGGATCCCAAATTGTTGCGCACCGACCCGGACCGAGTCGCTGCCGCGCTGAAGAAAAAACACTTTGTTCTGGATATCGATCAGTTGAATGCACTGGATATCCGGCGACGTGAGCTGCAGCAGGAAACGGAAAAACTGCAGAACGAGCGCAATGTCCGTTCCAAATCAATCGGACAGGCAAAAGCTTCTGGTCAAGATATCGCCCCATTGATGGCGGAAGTGGCAAGTCTGGGGGATTCACTCGAGAACAATAAGAAAGCCTTGGCGCAGGTACAGGACGCCTACAATGACCTGCTGATGCGACTCCCGAACATGCCACAGGAATGTGTTCCCGAGGGCAAGGATGAGCATGGCAACGTCGAGCTGCGTCGTTGGGGAACCCCACGACGGTTTGAATTTGATGTGCAGGATCATGTGGCCATCGGTGAGGCTATGGGCGCCATGGACTTTGCGACCGCCACAAAATTGACAGGAAGCCGCTTTGTCGTCCTGAAGGCCGGCATTGCTAAACTGCACCGCGCCCTGATTCAGTTCATGCTGGATCAGCATACGCAGGCGCACGGATACACCGAGGTGTATACGCCATATATCGTCAATCGCGACTCCCTGCTGGGCACAGGGCAGTTGCCCAAGTTCGCCGAGGATCTCTTCCGGTTGGAAGGCGAGAATGAGTATTACCTGATTCCAACGGCTGAAGTTCCCGTGACCAATCTGGTGCGCGACAGCATCGTGCCTGCAGAGCAAATGCCGCTCAAGTATGTGTGTCACACGCCGTGTTTTCGCAGCGAAGCGGGCAGCTACGGTCGCGATACGCGCGGGATGATTCGCCAGCACCAATTTGAAAAAGTAGAGCTCGTGCAACTGGTATTGCCCGAGCATTCGGATGCGGCGCTGGAGGAGTTGACGGGCCATGCCGAGGCAATTCTGCAATTGCTCGAACTGCCTTATCGCGCCATGCTGCTGTGCGGCGGGGATATGGGCGCCAATGCGGCGCGCACCATCGACCTGGAAGTATGGTTGCCCTCTCAGGACTGCTACCGCGAGATTTCTTCCTGCAGTACCTTTGAGGATTTCCAGGCGCGTCGCATGCAAGCACGTTGGCGCAATCCGGAAACGGGCAAGCCGGAACTCATGCACACTCTTAATGGATCCGGATTGGCCATTGGTCGGACCTTGGTTGCGATTCTCGAGAATTATCAGAATGCGGACGGATCCGTCACCATTCCTGCGGCGCTGCGCTCCTACATGAACGGGCTTGAGCGATTGGCCTGACGGGCATGTATCTCTGAGCCCAATTGCGCATCCGAGGAGTCGGCAGTATGCAGTTTCTACCTATTTTTTTGAACGTCCGTGCGCAATACTGCCTCGTAGTCGGGGGCGGAGAAGTGGCTTTTCGCAAGGCGACGCTTCTGGATCGCGCCGGCGCGCGACTGCGGGTTGTTGCTCCCCGGATTGATAGCGAGCTTGAAGCCTTGGTCGTCGCCGGCGCCGGGGAACTTCGGATACGGGCATTCAGTGAAAGCGATCTGGACGGAGTCTTTCTCGTAGTTGCGGCGACTGACTATGAAGAGGTCAACGCACAGGTGTCCCATGCAGCACGCAATCGCGGACTTCCCGTCAATGTAGTCGACAAGCCCTCCCTGTGCAGTTTCATCGTCCCCTCGATCGTGGACCGCTCACCGGTGGTCATCGCCATTTCAAGTGGTGGCACATCGCCCATTTTGACCCGCAAGATCAAGGAAAGAATTGAAACCATGTTGCCGGCGGCCTATGGCCGTCTCGCCGACATGCTGGGTGCCTACCGGGGTCGCGTCAAGTCGGTGATTAGCGAATTTCGCGCTCGCACGCGATTTTGGGAGTCTTTGCTGTCCGGACCATTTCCGGAAATGGTGCTGACGGGTGAAGACGACGACGCCCGCCGCTTTCTGGAGCAGCATCTGGCGAGTGCTCCGGCAGAAACCGTTACCGGTGAAGTATTTCTCGTGGGCGCAGGCCCCGGCGATCCCGATCTGTTAACCCTGAAAGCACTACGACTGATGCAGGAAGCCGATGTGGTGCTTTATGACCGACTGGTGTCTCCCGAAATACTGCAGCGCATTCGTCCCGATGCCGAACGCATCAATGTGGGCAAGGAA
This sequence comes from uncultured Klebsiella sp., assembly GCA_964538025.1. Classification (GTDB taxonomy): domain Bacteria; phylum Pseudomonadota; class Gammaproteobacteria; order Pseudomonadales; family Pseudohongiellaceae; genus UBA5078. Next base: position 48,646 of record CAZICZ010000002.1, read on the forward strand.
CGGTCCCATCATCTGGTGCCGCAGGAAGAGATTAACGTCATGCTTGTTCGCCTTGCCTATGAAGGGCGAAAGGTAGTGCGTCTCAAAGGAGGTGACCCGTTCATCTTTGGTCGCGGAGGTGAGGAGATCGACCACCTCGCGGAAGCGCGCATACCTTTCCAGGTAATTCCCGGCATCACCGCCGCATCGGGATGTGCTTGTTATGCCGGCATTCCATTGACGCATCGGGATTGTGCACAGTCGGTGCGTTTTGTTGCCGGACAGCTGAAGGACGGCGCGATCGATCTGGATTGGACGTCCCTGGCAGCCGAGCACCAGACCGTGGTTTTTTATATGGGACTGGTTGGGCTGCACATGATCTGCGAACAGCTGGTGGCGCATGGCGCCGATCCGGGCACGCCGATAGCGATTGTTCAGCAAGGAACACGGGCCACACAACAAGTGCTGACAGGCACTTTGGCATCCATGCCTGAACTGGTGCAACGCCATGAAGTCAAAGCGCCAACAATCATCATTGTGGGCAAAGTGGTTGAACTGCAGTCGCGCTACGCGTGGTACCGCAGATCGGCCCGTATCGAACAGGCCGACCTTGCACGGTGAGGGTTCACACAATCAGTCCATAACGGCTGTTCAGAACGTCCAGAATTTCCTGTTTCGGATTTTCAGACAGTGTGATGGGTTTGCCTGTAATTTTGGCGGCAATATCGAGGTAGGTGCGGGACACCTGCATCAGAATATCCTCCGGCAAGGCGTTATCCCGCGCTAGCGCACTGCGTTCCGGCATTCTGTCCTTGTTCAGCAGAATGTCCGGATCGGGGAAATAGGACAGTAGCTGCTGCCGAAACTCTTCTTTGGACTTCTCGATGACCTTGCCTTCACGGTATGAAGGACCGTCCCAGATTCGGGAAGAATCCGGTGTGCCTACTTCATCCATGTAAATCAGTTTTTCCTTGCCGTGGCTGTCCCGCACGTAGCCAAATTCGAATTTGGTATCCACAAAGACCTGATCGATTTTTTCCAGCGCGTCACTGATCAGATGGAAGCCTTCCCGCAAGAGCTTCTCGTAGAAATCAATGTCCTCGAAGCGCCGGAAGTTGAACGCCGCGTAATGGTGTTCAATGTCCTTGCGTGTGATGTTGACGTCGTCAGCCTCAGGGACACCGGGAATCCCCTTCAAAATACCTTTGGTGGAGGGGGTGATCAGCAGTTCGGGAAGTTTCTGATCCTTTTGCAGGCCGTCTGGAATCTTGATACCGCAGAACTCACGCTCACCTTTGGTGTAGGAGCGCCACATGGAGCCGGTGATGTACTGGCGACAGATTGCCTCGATCATGACCGGCTTTGCCTTCTGCACGATCCAGACAAAAGGGTGCGGGATTTCGAGAATATGACTCTGCGCCAGCCCCTGTTCGCGGAACATGCCAAACCAGTGGTTGGAGATGGCATTGAGTGCAGCCCCTTTGCCTGGAACTCCGTTCAAGCCACCTTCACCGTGCCAGATGCAGTCAAATGCAGAGATGCGGTCGCTGATTACCATGATGGCCAATGGAGCGTCTGCGGCGACATCGTATCCACGTTCACGAATCAATCGGGCACTGTCTTCAGGCGTGAGCCAATAGACTGACCGCACCTTGCCACTGTGCACGGGCTGGTGGGTTCGGATGGGCAGATCGTTGTTGATGGCAAGCACACGGGTAGCGAGACTCATGGTGAAAAGTCCTGAAAAATTGCGTCAAAGAATCAGTGAAAAGCGAGCGCGAATGATAGCAGATATCCCCTGAGTCGCCAGATCAGAAGCAATTGCTGGGGCGTGGAAGACCAGCAATTTTGGCGGCCAGCAGCGCGGGATTTCCGGGGAACAGCGTCATCAGGTAAAGACTGCGTCCTTTCTCAGGACCCAATGTTTGGCACACCAGTTTGACCAGCGGACGCATGGCCGGCGAGAGTCCGTGCGCGCGATAGAAGTCGCGTAGCACCGTCAGGATTTCCCAATGTTGGGCTGTCAGTTCCAGCGACGCTTTTTGGGCAAGGAGATCTGCTACTTCCGGAGACCAGTCCTCCAGATTTCGCAGATATCCGTCTCGGTCGAGCGGAATTTTGCGACGACTTGGAAGGAGGAGGTCGCTCATCTGAATCAGAACCAGCTGAGGTTACGTTGGCAGCGTGTCACCAGAGCGACAAAGCCCGCGTAATCCACCAGTTCCACAGAGGGAGTCGCTATCGGAAGAGACAGACCCCGAGCTGACAGGTCCTCCTGCAGCACATAGCAATTCACGCCCGCTGGCAGAGGGAGGTCCTCCCAGCACGCGCACAGATAAACCCCGTCCTCGATCAGCAGCAGGCTGTCCTGTGGCTGGAGGACACGAAGGCAATCCGACAACGCACCGCTCGGTGCACTTTGGTTGAGTATATGCAAGGTGTTCATAGTGCAAACACCTCGTCAGAATCTGCGATCAGGGCTGCCAATTCGGCCGCAGAACACAGGATCACGGGGATGACCAGATCCTCCACATTGAGGCCACGTTCAGCCAGCGCGGCCGCCTCTACAAACACTTGGTCCACGTCATAGAGCGGCAGCGCCCCGAAGGCAGCGCTGAGATCTTTTCCCTGGATATGCGCAGGATGTTGCCCGCGCGTGAGTTGCCAGAGGCCATCTCCCATAAACATCAGCAGGACGCGTTGTTCGAATACCGCCGCCGAGAGCACCATGTCCAGCAACGCTTTTGCCCGGCCACTCCCATGTGGGGCGCTGCGGGCAATAAAACTCAACGTGCAGCGCTTGCTCATCCTTTGGCTCCGAAACTGACGACGCGGTCGGATTCGAGACACGCATCTACCCACTGCCCAAGTCCGGACAGGGTATAGGCAGGCGCCAGGGTGGCTGCCGTTTTTTCGTAACGCCGCGCTTCCTCTGCATTCATGATGCCGCGTTTCAGCGCGCTGGCGACGCAGACAACAGCGTCCAGGGAATGAGACTCGATCAGATTCTGCCAGGCCTTGGGAAGATCAAATTCATCTTGTGGCAGTGCCGACGCGCCATTCGCGACGTGGACACCTTCCTGATAGAAAAAGACGCGGTATACCGCATGTCCCGCAGTCAAGGCTGCGAGGGTGAAGCGATAGGCGCTGTAGGCGGCTTGAGAGCCGGGGGCAGCGAAGACCACAATCGTCAGTTTCACGGGGGATACCGAATGTTGAAATGCGGGCAATTATAGTCTGGCTGCCAAAAAAAAGCCCCGGTCGGTGCCGGGGCTTGAGCGTTGATTGGCGGTGTCGCGATTACTCGTCGCCGGAAAAAGCCATTAGCAGATGAATCAGGCTCATGAAGAGGTTATAGATTGAGACGAACAAGGTAATGGTCGCGAGAATGTAGTTTTGCTCACCACCGTTCACAATTTCGCCTGTCTGATACAGGATGATGGCACTTGCAAATACCATGAAACCGACAGAGATGGCCAATTGCAAGGCAGGGACCTGCAAGAAGAAGCCGAGAATCATGGCGGCCAGCAACACAAAGCATCCTGCGGTGATAAAGCCGCTCAGGAAGCTGAAGTCCTTACGGGAGACCAGTGCGTACCCTGAGAGCCCGAAGAAGATAAAGGCGGTGCCCCCGAGAGCGGTGCTCAGGACCTGGCTGCCAGCGGCAGTAGAGGTCAACATGCCGATCAGAGGCCCGGTGCCGTAGCCAATCAGCCCCGCAAACGCGAAAACTGTCAACAGACCCCATGCGCTGCGAGCCAGTGCCTGCGTCGCAAACAGAAGGCCATAGACCCCAATAATGTACACCCACATATTCATCGGGGCGGCATTGGTGCTGAGGGCTGCCATCAGGGCGCTGAACCCCAGAGTCATTCCCAAAAGCAGATAGGTGTTCTTCAGCACCTTGTTGACGGCAAGGGCCGACTCGTGGGTACGTGAGGTGGTCAAAACATCTAGTTGGCTCATAGCATTCTCCGTTGTAACGTCAGTGCACACATAGACCGGCCAGTGGTGCGAACTGTTTCATTGAACAAAGAGGGCCGCAAGGGGAAATATGCGGTCTCCGCGGGCTGATTTCAATCGCTGGTACGGCCGTTCAGGCTGGGTCATCATACCGGGGTACCGGGTGAAAGCAAGGGCTCGGAATTCGCCTGTTGTCGGCATTCCGAGGTTGACTGAAACGGATTTTCAAGTAAGATTGCACCCCGTTGCGGAGGGGTGGCAGAGCGGTTGAATGCACCGGTCTTGAAAACCGGCGAGGATGAAAGTCCTTCGAGAGTTCGAATCTCTCCCCCTCCGCCAACTTCCTTTCCGAACCCCTCCCATTGCCGTTTCTATCTCGTCCGATTCTTCACGCCGATATCCTGCTTTCATCACAGATGTCATGAGTGATGGCTTTTAGGTCATTGCACGCGATTTCAGGCACAAAGACAGATCGCAAGGGTATTACGATTTGAACCTGTATTCGGCTTTGGCTTATGATCGGGCGCTGATCTGAGGCAGCCTCGTTTACCCACGAGCGTCAGAACTCACACTCCCCAATCGCGCGTTTCTATAAACCAGCAGGATGACCATGCAGAATCGATTTATCATCGTGGACGACTTTTACAGCAATCCGGATGTGCTGGTAAAAACTGCGTTGAGCACCATGCGAGAGGAGGATTCGCCGGAGGGAAATTACGCTGGCGTCATGACAACGAATGCCTACCTCAGTGAGCAGCAGAGAGAGATTTTTAAAAAGCTGACGATGGAGCCTTCTATCAATTCATCGACCAATGCCAATGGCCGGCTCCGTTTTACGAAGGAGCACGACACGTTTCGGTTTCACATCCATTACGATGTCGATGTCGCGACCAGATGGGCAGGGGTCGTTTATTTGTCGAAAGAACATCCTAAAACGGATGGCACGTGTTTTTGGCGTCACAAACGCACGGGTCTGGAAATAGCGCCAAACACGGTGGAGGGCTTTGCCAAATATGGCTGGAAATCATTTCTCGATTTGAAGGCGTTTCTCGAAGTGGAAGGGCTTGACGAATCGCTGTGGGAAAAGACGTTCGCCATTCCCTACAAATATAACCGGCTAGTGCTTTTTCGACCTTGGTTGCTTCATTCGCCTGGTCCCGCCTTTGGCAATACCCTCGAGAACTCCCGCATCATTCAAACCATTTTTCTGGGCAACTGACGGACGCTTTCAGAACCACGAACGGCGCCTGCCCGGGATTCGATTTCTTCTGTAAGGCTGCGATCACGCGCTGTGATCAGCCTATGGTGTTGCAAGAAAACGCGGCAAATTGCTCGTGACAATCGCATTCCACCCCGCTTGGAAATTGGCGCCGGCAAGATCCGGATTGTCGACGGGAAACGTGTGGATGCCTTCATGTGTCAATCGCAGACGCGTATTGGCCCCTTCCTCGAACAATTCAAAGCTCACGAGTGAATTGCCCTCGTATCCCTCATAGCGCCAGGTGTACGACAGTTTCCGGCCTGGAATCACGTCCACCACCTCGCACAGATGCCGGTAGATTCTGTCGGGCGGACCGCCGCTGAATTCGAAGCAGAATCCCTTTCTGGCTTCAAACTCCGTCAATTCGAAGGTCCATTGTTTCATTTCGTCACGCTCCGAGATTGCGCGCCACACGCGTTCTATGGGGGCATTTAAAACCTGCTCGACGACTATCGGGGGAAACGGTGTGTTCATTGGCTATCTCCAGTGTCAGAGGAGGCAGTACTTTGCGCCTCCAGATGCGCAGCGGGTGCCCCCAGTGTGTTTTCCAAAATTGTTCGGTGTCCTTGAGCCATTGCTGCACGGCATCAAGGTTTTCGGGAGTCGCCCTGCACAAACTTTCCCGCCCCTGTTTCTCAACAAGGACAAGCCCGCACTCAACCAGAATATTGATATGGCGCGATATGGACGGGCGGCTGATCGGGAATCGGTTGGCAAGGGTGTTCAAATTCTGGGGTTCCCGGCACAGGATCGTGATGATGTCGCGTCGAGTGCGGGCGGCAAGGGCTTGAAACACATCGCGCCGCATTGGGGAATGGCTCATAGGTAATCAATTGCTTACCAAATTAACGTTATGGCGGAACCAGTGCAAGGGCAAGACAGGACAGTGAAGGAGGCATTCATTTGCCCGGCTCTGCATTCCGTAGAAAGGGGATCACGGGTATAGTGACGGCACAGTCCGGGAACACACCCGTGTGTTATCGGGCCTCACAGGACGACCTTTGAATTTCGATAATAAAACGGAGCGTGTTATGAATCTGATGACCAAAACCCTGTCCGCCATCGCTCTTGGGCTGAGCCTGAGCGCCTCTGTCCTTGCCGCTGAGATGGAGGACACCATTACGATCACCAGCACGGCATTTGAGCATCATGGGACCATTCCCCTGGCGAATTCCGCGTATGGAGACAATGTGTCGCCTCAGCTGGCGTGGAGCAATCTGCCGGCAGGGACGGTTCAGCTTGCACTGGTACTTGATGATCCCGTGGCACCAACCCCCCAGCCATTTGTGCACTGGGTGGCCTACAACATTCCGGCTGCCGCCACTGAACTGCCCGCCTCACTAAGCAAGGACCCTGCCGTAACCACCGTTCCAGCGCTGGCAGGCATGGTGAACGGACTCAATGGCTTGCGTCAGGCGGGGTACTTCGGCCCGCGTCCTCCTGTGGACGGCAAGCTGCACGCGTATCACTTCCGATTCTACGCACTCGACAGCGCCCTGAACCTGCCGGAAGGTCTCAACAAAGAGTCCTTGCTCGAGGCTATTGAGGGGCATGTTCTGGGTACTGGCATGTTGATGGGCCATTACGAGCAGAAATAGGAAAGTGAGAGGGGGAGTGAAAAGATGGGTTTGCTTCGGATATTGCTAATGTTCAGTTTGTCCACAGGGGTTTTGGCACAGGAGAACCGCATCGATCAGGTGGGTCCAGAGGCGCCGGCGCTGAGTGCGTTCGGCCCTTTTGATATCGGTGTCCGGACGCTGACTCTGGTGAATCCGCAGCAGGTGGATGTCACTAACTCCGTGGACGGCGAGGTCACCAATTACTACGACCGCCCCCTCACCGTCGAGCTATGGTACCCGGCAACGCTTGCCTCCGGGCAGGTGCCGGGGGCCGATTACAGCACCGAAACTCGCAATGTGGATGTTCTCGCCACCCTGCACGGCCGGGCCGTCAGGGAGGCTGCCCCGGATCGGTCACAGGGAGCTTACCCTTTGGTGATCCTTTCGCATGGTTACCCCGGTAATCGCTTCCTGATGAGCCATCTGGGCGAAAACCTCGCCAGCAAAGGCTACGTAGTAGCTTCTATTGACCACACCGACAGTACCTATCGTCGTCAGGACCCTATCGCCAGTACGCTTTACAACCGACCGCTTGATCAACGTTTTGTGCTTCACAGTATTGCGGCACTGAATCAGGAATCCGGGCATTTTTTAGAGGGCTTGGTGAACACCGAAAACACGGGTCTGATCGGTTTCTCCATGGGAGGCTACGGTCTACTCAACAATCTTGGCGGCGCCATCAATCCGGAAGCCGTCAGCAATTCGATCTCGCCGCCCAATGAATTGCTGGAAGATCACACCCTGCGTAATCGCAATTACCGGCGGAATCTCGACGGGCGATTCAAGGTGGCAATCGCTATCGCTCCCTGGGGAATGAACACCAATTTTTTCACCCCCGAAACGCTAAAGGGAATTGAAACGCCCATTTTGTTTGTGGCGGGCAGCGTGGATGCCACTGCGGGTTATGACAACGGCACGCGCGCCATTTACGAAAGCACGGTCAATGCCGACCGCTATCTGTTGACGTTTACGGGTGGAGGGCACAGTGTTGCTGCCCCCATCCCAGTGCCCTATGAAGTTGCCTCTGCGCCGGAAGCACGTGGCGTCAGTCATTATTCGGACAGCACCTGGGACAGCGTGAAATCAAACAACATCCTCCAGCATTTCGCATCCGCCTTTCTCGATTACCATCTGAAAGGACTGGCAGACCGTGCGGCCTATTTTACGGTCGAGGCCGATGCCAATGTGGGGGGAGTACAGTGGCCAGGATTTGCTCCTGGCACGGCCAGAGATCTTTTGCTGGAACACAAAACGAAAGGGGAGTGACCCTTTCTCTGACACCCCTGCCGTGGCAGGGGTGACGATTTTCCTGCCTTACTTCGCGAATACTCGCACGCCATTTACCCAGGTTTCCGACACCGTCGCTTTCCAGATCTCGGTCTCCGGCTGCGCAAAGATATCCTGATCGACAAGGATGAAGTCGGCGGATTTGCCGGGTGTCAGGGAGCCGATCAGGGTTTCCTGATGGCCTGCGTAGGCGGCATCCAAGGTGAAGCTTGCGAAGGCTTCCGTGGGACTCATGCGCTCCTCAGGAAACCACCCACCGGGAGGCTGATTCTCGTGGTCCTGTCGGGTTATTGCAGCATGCAAACCGAAAAACGGATTGGGGTATTCCACAGGGAAATCGGATCCGTTTGCGATAATGGCACCGGCATCGATGAGTTTGCGCCACGCGTAGGCCCCTTGAATGCGGACCTCACCCAGACGGTCTTGTGCCATGTTTTTGTCGCTGGTTGCGTGGGTCGCCTGCATGGACGGGATCACGCCCAGTTCGGCAAACCGCAGGATATCTTCATAACGCAGCACCTGGGCATGCTCTATACGGTGCCGCAATCCACGCGTTCCGGTGGCGGGAATCAGCGTGGCAAAATGGTCGAGTACCAGTTTATTGGCGTTGTCGCCAATCGCGTGCACGTTGACCTGGAAATTTGCCTTCATGGCCATTTCCATGACTTCATAGAGACGCTGTGGCTCCAACAGCAGGAGTCCTCTATGCCCTGGCATGTCGCTATAGTCCTCAATCAGGGCGGCGCCCCGACTTCCAAGTGCGCCATCGGCCACAATTTTGATGCTGTTGATAGTGAAGCTGCCATCGTCGCTGGTGTAGTGGCCCGCGGCGAGCAGGGCGGGGAGTTCGGGATCACCTGCCCCGAGCATGGCATTGACACGAATCGGCAGCGGGCCCTCCTGTAGTAGCAACTTGTACGCCTCCACGGTGCGGGCAGAGATCCCGGCGTCATGAACGCTAGTCAGTCCCTGGGCTGCCAGCTCGCGCATGGCGCGACGAAGCGCGAAAGCCTGTTCCTCGACGCTCAGTTGAGGAATGTTGGCGGTAATCAGATCCATGGCATTGTCGACAAAGGTCCCCGTCGGGCGTCCCTCTGCGTCGCGAATGATCTGTCCGCCATCCGGGTCCGGGGTTGCGGCGTTGACGCCCGCGAGCGCCATGGCAGCGGAGTTGGCCCATCCGGCATGACCGTCCACGCGACTCAACCACACCGGTGTGTCGCCGAAAATTTCATCGAGGCTGGCGGCGGAGGGAAAGGCATTGCTGTCCCACAACACCTGATTCCACCCTCGTCCCTGAATCCATTCCAGATTGCCATTGGCTTCTCGAAATGCCTGAATTCGGGCAACGGCTTCCTGTTCCGACCGAGTGCCAGTCAGGTCGACCCGCAGTAGACTCAGGCCGTAACTGAGGACATGACCGTGGGCGTCCACGAGGCCTGTCAGCAGCGTCCGGTTCCCGCCATCCAGACGCGTGATGGCGGGGTCTTGCGGCAGGGCCTCTCCTTCCTGATAGACACGGTCTACGCGGCCGTCAGTAAATTGCAGCGCCTGGAAACGCACCATGCGATGGGAATCATCCACGGTGTATCCCTGTACATCGGTGATCAGCGTTGTTTGCGCATGGGCGCAGACACTGACCCAGGCCGCGAGCAATGTGAAGGTAAGGGGGCGAGTGGCGGTCCGTGGATGTGGAGGCATAAGCGTTACCAAGAGAAAAAGTCAGCGAAATCGGGCCTCAGCCCGTGTGAGATTGTGCAAAATGCGAGGCGCACGTATAGTCCTTGTGAAAAAGAGCACTGGCAATTCCAGCGTAAAACTAGACCCGGAGATAATAATGAAAAGACCCATGAAAAACACGCCTTCTGGTACTCATGCTGCACAGCTGCCGGATTTGCGTAGACGCCTGCTGCTTCACCTTGCGGCCTTTGCTCCTTTTTCTGGCGCTGTGTTCGGACAGGGTGCGGCACAACCGATTGCCATTTCCAAACTTCACAGTTTTGGTCTGCGAGTTTCCGATGTAGGGCGTTCGGTGTCTTTCTATCAACAACTGTTTGGCATGCCCATTCAGGCCCAAGAAGAAGGGCGGGTCAGCCTCGGCATCGGGGACGGACCACGTTTTCTGTCATTGAAGGCTGCCGGAATGGGCGAGGCGCCAGGCATTACCCACATTACGCTGAGTGTTCCGGATTTTAATGCGGAAAGACTGTTGGGCCAGTTGCAGGCAAAGGGGTTTGCTGAGGTCGCCACCCCAGATCCCGCCGGCGGCTTGCGCAATGCCATGAAGGCATGGCCAATCAATGAATCCCTCATAGGATTTGCCGACCAGGAAGGGCTGATGTTTCAGCTCTGCCATCCCCGCTATTGCGGCAGTAACAACGGGCAATGCGCCACCACGGCGGCTCCGAGAGGGCCGGGCTTGATGGCCCTGCTTGATCTGAATCATTTCACCAATTACATGAGCCACGCGCCCCGCACCAATCAGTTCTACCTCGATCTGTTTGGATTGAGGGTGCAGTCCTATCAGGGGCCAACGAGCCCTACCGTTGGCGTAGGTGATGGAAAACAGTTCCTGATGTTTGTCGGGCCCGCGCAGGAAGGTGTTCCAGCACAGCCCGCCCGCATTGATCACGTGAGCCTGGCAGTGGCTGATTTTGGTGTTGAGGCTATTCAGGCGAAACTTGAAAGCGTGGGGATCCGTCCGCGCACCGACCCTGCCGTAACGCCTCCGCTTGTCCATTGGGTCAGCATGCGAATGCCCAACCGTGGCGGTGCGGAGGGCGGAACGCCCGAACTGTATTTTTCAGACCCCGACGGCTTGCATATCCAGTTGCAGGACGCGCGTTATTGCGGTGGGGGGGGATATCTTGGGGACGAGTGCTCTCCACCGGCCTGAGATGTGTGGCTTTCCATGGCATTACTTCAATCGTTTCTGTGATACCCGTGTCCGCGGCACTGCTGCGGGCGCGGAGTCGCTGTTTCCCTCTGCTGGACTCGAAATATCGCAGCGTTTAAGCTAGCCGTCTTTTTTTATTTCGAATTCGAGCCTGCTGGCGCCTTTAACCCCACATACACCAAGGTGAATTGATTGAATTTCCGAGTTGCTGTTTCCGCATTCTGTTCCCTGATACTTCTGCCTGGCGTGTCTGTTGCGCAAACGTCTCCCACGACGCCGGTGCAGCTTTCGCTGAACAATGGCAGTGCACTCACCCTGCAACGACTCGACCATGACGCGGCCAATATCGATATCGATGGCCAAATCAACGAGTCGGCCTGGAGCCGGATTGCCCCCATCAACGAGATGAAAGTGATCGATCCGGATACGCTGGAAGCAACACGGTTTGACTCTCAGGTCCGTATTTTTTACACGGAGCGCGGCATTTACGTCTCCTTTGATCTGACCCAGCCCCAGGACACGATTGTCCAACGGATCAGTACACGCGATAACACGCAACTGAACCGGGATTCGGTATCGATCACCCTGGACACTTCCGGGCAGGGACTGTTTGCGTATTGGATGACACTAGCGTTGGGGGACAACCAGGCCGACGGCACTGTGCTGCCTGAACGCAATTACACCACGCAGTGGGATGGCGCTTGGTATGGTGCGACCCAGCAGACGTCGACGGGATGGAGCGCCGAGTTTTATGTACCGTGGGGGCAGATGGCGATGCCCAGCGAGGAGGGGGTGCGCCGGATCGGCATCTACACTGAGCGCAAAGTGGCATACCTGAACCAGACCTGGGCATGGCCGGCCATTCCTGAATCAAGCTCCATTTTCATGAGCAGCCTGCCCTTGCTCGAACTGGAGGGTGTCAGCGTCCGCCAGCAATGGAGTGTGTTCCCCTATGTGTCCTCAACTTTCGATGAGATCGACAGTGACGTGGACTACAAAGCCGGATTCGATGTGTTTTGGCGCCCCTCCAGCAATTTCCAGATGACGGCGGCGGCCAATCCTGATTTCGGGTCCACCGAGTCTGACAACGTGGTGGTGAACTTGACGGCCAGTGAAACCTTTTTTCCTGAAAAGCGCTTGTTTTTCCTGGAAGGGCAGGAGGTTTTCAACACGACTCCCCGTTCAACGGGCAGCAATGGAAAGCGCTTGTCGATCGTCAATACCCGCCGAATCGGCGCCAGACCCCGCCCACCCAAGCTGCCTGCTGGCGTCAGCCTTCCCACCCGGGAACGAATTCGTCCGGCAGACTTGCTGGGGGCAGTCAAGGCGACGGGACAGGTAGGCGCAGTGCGCTACGGCATCATGACGGCATTTGAGGACGAGAGTGAGTTTCTCGCCGGCGGTAAAAAATACTTCCAGGATGGGCGCGATTTCGCCACGTTCAGGATGATTTACGAAGACAGCAAGGGCGGGGCGGCGTATCGCGGTCTGGGGTATATCGGTTCGCTGGTACAGCACCCAGAGGCTGATGCCGAAGTGCACGCTGTCGATTTTCATTATCTGACAACCGGTGGCCGGTGGAACGTGGATGGACAGATTATTCGCACCGACACCGATCCTCTTGGCACGGGCAACGGTGTCTTTGCCGATGTGGTGTATACCCCTCGTCAGGGAGTCCGTCATAACTTCCAGATGACTTATCTGGACGATACCTTCAATGTAAATGATTTTGGATTCCAGGAGCGCAATGACTCACGCGAGTTGTGGTATCGCTTTGAATGGGTCAAGTCCGATCTGAAAATCGTGCGAAATTTCCGCTTTACCCCGTTCCTGCGCTATGAGGAAAACGGCAAGGGTGATCGCACCAATAATGCATTTCCGGTCCTGAGCGCCTCGATAACGCTTAACAATCTCGATCGTATCAATGTGGGTCTGCAACATTTTCCCAAACGCTACGACGATCTAAACAGCTTTGGTAACGGGACGTTTGCAACCTCCGAACGCACAAATTCCAATCTCAGTTACCAGACCAATACCGCGCGGCCGGTCAGTTTCAGTGTGGGAGTAGGCACCTCCGGAGAGTTTGTCGGGGGGGACAGTAAAAACGTGAATGCCGGCATTACTTGGCGACCACGTGACAATATTGCCTTTAATACCGAAGTGAACTTCGATGACCGTGATGGTTGGCTGTTGTGGCAGGAAAGACAGAACTTCACCACCTTTCAGGCGGATCAGTGGCGCTTCGACGCGGGGCTCGAGTACTTCCTGACGGCACGGCAGCAGCTGAGCATGGCCTTGCAGTGGGTCGGAATCGAAGCCGTCGAAGACGAGTTCTACTTTTTGCCAGCGAGCGCTGTGACGCGCAATCGTGACCTGCAAAAGGTCAGCAAGCCCGCAGGGCCATCGGACAGTTTCGGGCTGTCCCAACTGAACTTCCAGCTGCGATACCGCTGGCAGATTGCACCGCTTTCCGATTTGTTTGTGGTGTATACCAAAGGGGACAATCGTCGCAGTGCCTTGATGGCGTTCGACGAACTCTTCGAAAATTCCTGGGACAATCCTCTGGGCAGTCAGCTGGTCATCAAGCTGCGCTACCGCTTGGGGACATGAGGATGGGAGCGTTGCCACACTGCGGACAGATTTGATCGGCAGATCGCCTCGCTCTTTGAATCGAAATACTCTTTTTAGATGGTGAAATAAAAACGCTCAATAGAGGATCTATTGAGCGTTTTTGTTAATGACCCATTGTGCCGTTTCGGCCCTCTTTCCCAAGAGGGCCTTTTTTATGTCATCTTGCGGCGCGCAGTGCACCATTGTCTGCCGTCAGAGTCGCTCCCAGCAGTTTGGCCATATCAATCAGGATGTAACTGCTTTCGACCAGCAGCGGGTCTTCCTCCTTGTTTTCTTCCTCCTCTGCCTCTGGCGTGACTGCGGCCACTGCATCCGGGTCGAGGTCTTCCTCAGAGGACTCCTCCCAGACCTCCAGCGGCAGGCCTTTGAGGAAGCGACGCATATTGTTCGCATTGAACTCAGCGCGACGGCTTTCATCGCGCTCTTTGCGCACGATTTCTTCGTTCAGGGAAAGGATGGTGCGCTCGCGCAGTTCACGGGAGCGTTCGATCTGTTCTGCGAGGTAAATGAAGTCAGGATCATTGGCAACCCTTTCATCATGTTTTACCTGAAGATCAGTAAGTATATCCTTGATTGGAAAATAAGTATTGTACTCGACAGGGCGCACGGTATCCCACGGCAGGGCCCCGTCCAGGTTGCTTTCGCCCATTTCTTCAATCGCAGAATAGCGGTCCGGGAACAGGATATCGGGCATCACACCGCGGTGCTGGGTGCTGGCGCCAGAGATGCGATAGAACTTGGAGCGGGTCAATTTCACCTGTCCGTAGTTCATCGGAATGATTTCCTGCACGGTGCCTTTACCAAAGGTCTGGCCGCCCATGATGATGCCGCGCTGGTAATCCTGAATCGCACCGGCAAAAATTTCAGACGCAGACGCACTTGCCCGGTTCACCAGAACGCCCAGGGGGCCTGAGTAGGTCACTTCCGGATTGCCGTCGCCATAGGCACGAACAAAACCATTGCGAAGCCCCGAGTAACGAATTTGCACGGTATTTCCCGTATCGATGAACAGGCCCACCAGGTCATTGGCCTCGGTCAAAGAACCGCCACCGTTATCGCGCAGGTCCATGATGACCGCATCCACGCCCTCAGTCTTAAGTTCTTCGAGCAAACCCTTCACATCGCGTGTCGAACTTTTAAAGTCGGGTTGACCGGCAGAGGCTGCCTCAAAATCGAAGTAGAAGGTCGGCAGCTTGATTACGCCGATTTTGTAAGGATTGCCGTTGTAGCTCACTTCCAGCACTTCCTTCTTGGCAGACTGATCCTCCAGTTTGACCGTGTCGCGCGTGATGGAAACCTCATGCGCCTGTGACTCTCCCGTGGCATTGGCCGGAATGACCGTCAGGCGCACCACGGTGCCTTTCTCACCGCGAATCTGATCGACGACATCGTCCAGACGGACACCAATGACGTCCTTCATCTCGCCATCCACACCTTGCGCAATGGCAATGATGCGGTCTCCCGCCATCAGCTCCTTGCCACGTTCCGCGGGTCCCCCTTTGATGAGTTCCACCACCTTGGTGTATTCATCTTCAGTGGTCAGTTGCGCGCCAATCCCTTGAAGGGAAAGTCGCAGGCTCATATTGAAGTTTTCGGAATCCCGCGGGGAGAAATAACTGGTGTGCGGGTCGATAGTACTTGCCACGGTAGCCAGATAGGACTGGAACACATCGCGGTTGTTGGTTTTAAGTACCTGGTTTAGCTGGTTTCGGTAGCGCTTGCTCAGGCGCTCCTTAATGGTGTCCATGTCCAGATTCGCCAGTTTCAGGCTGAGCGCGCTGTTTTTAACGCGAAGTCGCCAAAGCTCGTCGAGCTCGGCCTCGGTGCGCGCGTAAGGGGCTTCCTCGCGGTCAATTTCTATCGATTCATCAACGTTGAAATCGATGCTGTCGAGATTGTTTTCCACCTGGTTGATGGCATAGACCATGCGCTCAAGCAGCCGGTGGTGATACAGGTTGTAGATTTCAAACGCCGGGTCGATGGTGCCACTGCGCAGCGTGTCGTCCAGGGCATCCCGATAAACATTGAGGGCATCAATGTCCGATTGCAGGAAATACAGCCGTGAGCCATCCAAGGCCTTGAGGTAGGCATCAAAAACAGTGTGGGAGAACTGATCATCGAAGAGGATACGGGAATAGTGTTTGTCCTCCAGCTCCTTGAGCAATTCCGCAGCTGTCTGACCGTACACTGGTTCTGAGCTGAGTTCGGTATACAGAGCGTCAACGTCGAGGACCGGGAGGAGGGCGGGGGGTTCCTGAGCCAACAGTGAGGAGCTGCTCAGGCTCAGCATCAACGCGACTGCAGGGGGTACACCACGTAGGCGCTTCAGAAGCACATCTCTGTTGTTTCGCACCAGTGCCAGTTCTGCTCTCTTCATATTGCATCACACCGTTTTATCTAGATTTTTGTAAAGTCGATGGCTACTTATAAACCAAGGAAGCGATAGATTGCCAGTGGCTCGTGAGGACATTTTTCACGCCTCGGACTGGGGTCGAGTCTAGCCCGAGTGCCTTGCACCCTGGAAGCGGGCAATGTCCAGATTTCCTCCAGTTTCAGCTCTTGATCTGTTTGTTGCGTGCAGAGGCGTGACGCTCCGCGCGCTCCACATCGATGTAGCGATCAGTGATGGCACTTGAGCCATGACCGGCGTCGTCCCGCACATGTTCCCGGGGACGGAATTTCACATCTTCCGAAATGCCGGTATGGCGAAGCCAATGAACTGTGGCGGCCGCAAGTCGGTCCGCTTCCTCCGGAAATTCCTCGCGCCGTAAGCGCTCTTCGGCGACATCGAAACAATGCTGCACAATGCCCCGGATCTGCCGTGTACTGGTAATACCACCGCTGCCTCTGGTCTTGTGAATCAAAGGAGCGCTGTCGCCGGGTTGGGGCAGGGGAGACATGCCTCGCGAACGGCGATAGCGGCGCAAAGCCTCCAGCATGGTGTCACTGACGGAAATCTCTCGCTCCTTGTTTCCTTTGCCAACGGTCAGAAACCACCAGTTTCCCTCGGGATCGCGTTGGAAATGGTCCATCTGCGGCGACCAGCGGGGAGTTTCCACCAGTTCCGAGATGCGCAGATACATCGCAAACAGCGCATTCATGATAAACAGGGTGCGCTCATGCACGACCGGGTCGGCCTTGGCCAAGGATTCTGCCGCCTCGATAACAAAATTCCATTGCAGGGGGGACAACCGGCGGATTTGGCCCTTGCTCTGGTGTTTGCGCACAAATTTGCTTTTCTGGCGAATCTGCGACACCGGATTGGCGCTGACGTGTTGTTCCTGGATCAGGAAATTGAAAAAACTGCTCAGCACGCTGAACAGAGACTGGATGGCGGACTGCGAACACACATAGTCTCCCTGCACACTGACATAGGGGCGCCACTCAGGATTGGGTACCCGGTCTCCCCCGGAAGTCAAAAATCTGGCCACGGTTTTCTGGCCAATCCAATGGGGCGGCGGCGTGCGGGCGAACTCGACGTAGGCTTCGATGTCTTCGCGCTGTATCGATTTCAGAGATCGGTTGCCGAACATCCAGCACCATTGCAGAAAATGTTCGATTTCTCTTCGGTATGTCGAGAAGGTGTCTGGGCTCCCGCGGTAGCTGTACAAAAATTCACACGCGAATTGGTAATCGGCAAGCGCGGTGTCCGGTGCGTCTTCCAAGAGATGGGAGAGAGAGCGGGCAGGGTGCTTGAAGGGATTGGGCATCTCTTCAAGGGTGTCGAACAGTGCGCGAGGGGGAGGCGATTTACTCATACTGGCGTCTTTATGGAGGTTTCCGGAGCATTTGTAAAGAAGTGCCTGGCAGCCGGGAAATGGACAGGGCAGCGGGACCCGATTCTGCGACTTTCGGTCACTGGCACCGCCTGTCACTTCACGCTATTCTGGCGCGCAGATCACGTCCCGTTTTCCTCTTTTATCATGGAGAGTTCTCACGATGCCCTTTCATCGACACACGTCCCCACACGCTGTTCCGTCTTGGCTCTCGACCGCGGTGCTGTTGTTGAGTTTCGTAAGTGCCTCTGGGGCCAGTTTCGCGCAACAAGGCGGGCAGAGCGTCAGCGAAATCTTGAATTACCGTCAATATACGTCGCAGTTCGCCAGTTCGGGACAGCCCACGCGGGAACAATTGCCGCTGATTAAAGAGGCGGGCTACGACCGCGTCATTTATATCGCCTTCAGCAACGGGCGGACGGCAATCCCCGAGGAAGATCAGTTGATCAAGGATCTGGGGCTGGATTATTTGCACATCCCAGTCGATTTCAACAAGCCGACACTGCGGGATTTCAATGCGTTTGCCGATGCCATGGAGCGAGAGCCCCAAAGCAAGACCTTGCTGCATTGTCAGGTGAACGCTCGGGCAACGGCGTTCAGTTTTCTTTACAGGGTCATTTACCAGGGTGCTGATATCGCGGCGGCCAAGGCAGATATGAACTCAGTCTGGACTCCCAATGCCGTATGGCGCGATTTCATCTTTGAGGTGATGGCGGATCGTGGACTTTCGGCCCAATGCCCCGGATGTGACTGGACACCTCCCGCGCCAACGCCCCAATAGAGCCCTGACTCATGCACGATCATCACCATGGTCACTCGCACGCGCCTCATGGCGGGTCTGATGAAACAGGGAGTCGGATGGCCTGGGCGTTTTTTCTCAACGCCGGATTTGCGGTTATTGAGTTTGTGGGAGGGATACTGACAAACAGCACCGCGATCATGGCGGATGCGGTCCACGATCTTGGTGACAGCCTGTCCATCGGTCTGGCCTGGTGGCTGTCCAAAGTGAGTCAGAAACCTGCCAGTGACACCTTCAGCTATGGTTATCGGCGATTTTCAGTTCTTGGCGCACTGCTCAATGGCATTATCCTGTTGGTGGGGTCTTTCTGGGTATTGAGCACTGCCATCCCGCGACTGCAGGATCCCGTAATGCCCCTCACCGAGGGAATGCTCGGGCTCGCGATTTTCGGTGTGCTGGTCAACAGTGTGGCGGCCTACAAACTCAGCAAGGGGACGTCGCTGAATGAGCGTATGTTGAACTGGCATCTGTTGGAGGATGTCCTGGGCTGGCTCGCCGTGTTGATTGTGTCTCTCGTCTTGATGGTGGTGGAGTGGCCCATCCTGGACCCCTTGCTCTCGATCGTGTTCACGGTTTTCATCGTCAGCAATGTGCTTAAAACGCTGTGGAAGACCTTGCGAGTCTTTTTGCAGGCAACGCCCGAGACACTGGAAGTCACTCGGGTGAGCGCGCGCCTGCAATCTCTGGAGGGTGTGGATTCCGTTCATCATGTCCACGTGTGGTCTTTGGATGGCGAACACCATGTCCTGAGTGCGCATGTGGTGCTGCAGAGTCATATCAGTCTCGATGACCAGTCTGCGCTGAAACGGAGAATTGCGGAAACGCTGGCACCGTTTCAGCTGGCTCACACCACGATTGAGTTTGAGCATGCTCAGGAAATTTGTCGCGATCACGCGGCATTCCGGAAAGCGGGGTAGCAAGGGCGGGGTATCATCAGCGCCGGAATGATCTCTAATGAGGCTTACACTATTTCCGGTAATCTTTATTACCGGAAATAGAAGAGCGGCAAAAATTTGCCTTTCATCTATTATTACAATGAGTTAAATATGAAATCTGCGAAAATGCTTTCACTTGGGAAACAGGCAGATATTCACACCTAAGACATACGAGGATTCAGGACGATGCCAGAGACTGCCCATCTTGATCTGATTGTGGACGGGATGACCTGTGCGTCATGCGTTGGGCGTGTGGAAAAATCCCTGAAGAAATTTCCGGAGGTCCAGAGTGCCAGTGTGAACCTTGCCAGCGGGCGTGCCAGCGTTGAAATCGATTCGGCGCAATGTGATATCTCTCGTTATCTCGACGCCCTCAAGGCGGCTGGCTATCCAGCGCGTGTCGCGGTGGATCATAAGGCCGAGTCTCTCAAGCGCGCCCAGGCGCAGGCGGAGGAACTAAAAGCGCTCAGCCACGCGTTTATCCTCGCTGGGTTGCTAACGCTTCCCGTTTTTCTGCTTGAAATGGGAAGCCACGCCATTCCGGGTGTGGGACATTGGATTCACCAGAATATTGGCATGCGCAACAGCTGGCTCCTGCAATTTGTTCTGACTTCCGGAGTCATGCTGTTTCCAGGTCGACGATTCTATGTTCATGGAATCCCCGCATTGCTGCGTCTGGGGCCGGATATGAACTCGCTGGTTGCCATGGGAATGCTCGCTGCGTGGGCCTTTTCCTGCGTCGTGCTGTTTTTCCCGTCCTGGGTACCGCAGCCGTCTGCCAATGTGTATTTCGAGGCGGCGGCCGTCATCATTACCCTGATATTGATGGGACGGTATTTGGAAACACGTGCCCGAGGGCGAACCGGCGAAGCGATTGCCCGACTGGTCAGTCTGCAACCAGAGACTGCGCGAGTCCGGACACCCGAAGGCCCCCGGGACGTGCCGATATCCGAGATTCCGGTCGGCGCCCATGTCGAAGTTCAGCCGGGTGAGCGAATAGCACTGGATGGTGAATTAATCGAGGGGCAGTCCTTCGTGGACGAGTCCATGCTCAGCGGAGAGCCGATTCCCGTCAGAAAAGAGATAGGCGACACCGTCATTGGCGGCACGATCAATACACACGGGGCATTTACCTTCGTGGTTTCTCGCGTGGGCGAGGACACCGTTTTAGCAAAGATCATTCACATGGTCGACGCTGCGCAGAGTTCCAAGCTCCCGATTCAGTCTGTAGTCGACAGGATTACCCAGTGGTTTGTGCCCGCCGTCATGAGCATCGCCCTGCTCACCTTCTGTGCATGGTTGTGGCTTGTTCCCAGCGGAGGGCTGAGTCTGGCCCTGATCAATGCGGTCGCTGTCCTGATCGTTGCCTGTCCGTGTGCGATGGGATTGGCGACTCCCGTGTCCATTCTCGTCGCCACGGGCCGCTCTGCCGAACTGGGCGTTCTGTTTCGCAATGGCGAAGCCTTGCAGACACTCAGCCGCATTCGGGTGCTGGCCTTCGATAAAACAGGCACTCTCACGGAAGGCAAGCCTGATATGACCGATTTCGTGACGATGCCCGGATTTGAAGAAAATCAGGTTCTGGCATGGGTGGCGTCGGTGGAGGACAAATCGGAACATCCTCTTGCAAAGGCGATTGTGGCGGCAGCGCAGGCCAGGGGACTTCAGGTTTCATCGCCACAGCAGTTTGAAGCAATCGCCGGATTTGGCCTCAAAGCGTTTTTGGAAGGAAAGCAGATTCGCATTGGCGCTGACCGGTTCCTGCAGCGTGACGGCATCCCGCTCGGAGCTGCAACGGAAACAGGTGCCCAATTGGCACAGGCGGGCAAGACTCCGATCTATGTGGCGATTGACAATGAGGTCGCCGCTGTCATCGCCGTGGCTGATCGGGTGCGAGCTTCGAGTATCGCGGCACTCGCAGCACTCCATGCCGCAGACTGCACAAGCGTCATGATTACCGGAGACAATCGTCGAACGGCGGACGCCATAGCCTCGGAATTGAAGATTGATCGGGTATTCGCAGAACAATTGCCTGACACCAAGGTGGACGTCCTGCGTCAGCTGCAATCGTCGGGATCCACCCTTGCGTATGTCGGGGATGGCATCAATGACGCGCCCGCACTGGCAGCGGCCGACGTGGGCATTGCCATGGGAAGTGGCACCGATGTCGCGATCGAAAGCGCAGATCTTGTCTTAGTCAACGGAGACCTTCTGGGTGTCGCGAATGCACTTTTGCTGGCGCGCGCCACGATGCGCAACATTCATGAAAACCTCTTCTGGGCGTTCATCTACAATATCGCGCTTATTCCGTTGGCGACGGGTGCCTTAACCCCCCTCCTCGGGATCTCGCTGTCTCCCGTTTTTGCCGCAGGCGCTATGGCAATGTCGAGCGTTTTTGTCGTCGGCAACGCGCTGCGACTGCGCAGGTTCAAGGCGTACGAACTGACGTCATGAAGGTGTTCGGAGAGTGACGAATTCTTCCGCGGTGCTGGGATGGATGCCCAGAGTCGCGTCGAAATCGGCTTTGGTAGCGCCAGCATTCATCGCAATGGCGAGCCCCTGAATGATCTCGGCGGCATTTTCTCCCATCATGTGGGCTCCCAGAACCTTGCTGGACGCGTTGTCCACGATCAGTTTGATGAAGACCTTTTCATCGCGCTGACTCAGGGTGTGTCGCAAGGGCGTGAAGCGGCTGCGAAAGACGGAAATGGCGTTGCCTTGCTCGCGAGCGGTATGTTCATCGAGCCCCACACATGCCAACTCGGGCTGACTAAAGACTGCCGTCGGGATGTTGTGGTAATGCATTGCGCGCCCCCCGCTTCCAAACAACTGGTGGGCCAGACGTTGTCCTTCCGCGAGGGCCACTGGGGTAAGCGCGACCCGGTCGATAACATCGCCAACCGCGTGAATGGAAGGAACGGAGCTCGTGAAATTCTCATCGACAATCACCGCGCCGTTTTTCGCCAGTGCAACGCCGGCCTCCTCAAGCCCGAGCTTGGCAGTATTGGGAAGGCGTCCGGTCGCGAACATTACTTTATCGACGAGGCATGAATCCCCGTCGGCAAAATGAACGCGATACTGGGATGCTTCCGGAGTGACAGACAGAACCTGAGAATGCAGATGCACATCGACCGACTGACGCAGGTGGTGAGTATAATTTTCCACCAGATCATGATCGAACCCTCTTAACAAATGGGCGCCGCGGTAACTCAGACGGGTCTTGACCCCAAGGGCGGCGAAAATGCCTGCAAATTCCACAGCGATGTAGCCCCCGCCCACGATCAGGATCGAGCGGGGTAACTGCGGTAGAGAGAATGCCTCGTTCGATGTGATGACATGCTGGCTTCCCGGAAAGTGAGGAACAAATGGCCACCCCCCTGTCGCGATCAGAATGTGCTTGGCCGTCACGGTTCTGCTCTGCAGCACGAGCTCATGAGGTCCCGCGACGCGAGCCCGCTCATGAAAGACCTCGACGCCCGCTTTTGACATCAAGGATTCATAGATGCCATTGAGACGCGCAATTTCCTTGTCCTTTTGCTGGACAAGCGTTGGCCAGTCAATCTTCGGGGCGGCGGCATGTGACCAACCATACCCTTGTGAGTCCGCGAAATCTTTCGCGTAATGCGAGGCATAGCTGAATAGCTTTTTGGGAATGCACCCGACGTTTACACAGGTGCCACCCATAAACCGTTCTTCGGCCATGCCGACTTTAGCGCCAAGGCCTGCCGCAATGCGCCCCGCTCTGACGCCGCCCGAGCCGCCGCCAATGACAAAAAAATCATAATCGTATGTGGTCACAAGCTGTTTTCCTAAAAGCCGATGTTGTCTGGAACAGAGTGTTGAGTCGCTATAATGTTACCGTTATGATCACAGATTAAGGGTGAAAATTCAGCAACAAACCCATGACAATCCTCTTGGGTTGATGAAACGTCACAAGGTTAAGGAGAACGATATGACAGAGCAGGAGCTGTCTTTGGCAGGAGATGCCGGACCTGAATTATTCAAAGAGGAGGCCCTGCCCACCGCAAAGGCCAGCATGAGCAAGTTTGTTGTGCGGCTCCCCCCCGAGATCCTTGAACAATTAAAACGGGTGTCCCGGCACCACAACAGGAGCATGAATACTGAGATCAATCTCCTGCTGGGGCGCTATCTTGAGCAATTGAATGGCGAAAGTCGGCCCGGCGCAGATGAACATATGAAATTGAACGCCCAGTTACTTCACAAACTCAGTGGATTGTCGCCGCAGAAAATAGACGCGTTACTTGATTTGCTTGACTAGGGGAAGCCTACGAAAATTACAGCTCAGAGCCTCCTTCCTACAGCCCTCTCCCTGTTTGAAAATCATGTGCCGTGTCTTGATCTTCCATTAGAGAATGGCCGCCTAAGCTATTACCCACAATTTTTACTGCGTGACGAAGCCGATGCCCTCTTGGACTTCAGTCTGCATCAGCTGGCATGGCGCCATGATGATATTGTGATCGCAGGAAGACGTATTCCTATCCCTCGATTACAGAATTACTATGGCGATACCGGCACCGAGTACGCCTATTCCCGTATTCCTCTCACTCCCCTGCCCTGGCCAGAACCTTTGCGCCAACTTGCCCAGAGACTGGAGACATTGTGTGAGCAGAGGTTCAATGCTGTCCTGGCGAATCTGTATCGGGATGGCAGAGACAGTGTGGACTGGCATAGCGATGATGAAGCAGTGCTTGGAACGACTCCTGTGATTGCCTCTGTGAGTCTTGGAGCCCCCCGGGAGTTTCAATTGAAGTCCCGTTATCGCCTCCCGACTTCTCGATGTAAATTGACGCTTGCGCATGGCAGTCTTCTCGTGATGCATGCTCCTACTCAAGAGTATTGGGTGCATCGATTACCGAAGGCTCCCCGGGAGTCGTTTCCCCGCGTGAATTTTACATTTCGACATATTGTGACTTAGTACTGTGGGGACACCCTTGGATTCATTTGATCTGTGCATCATCGGTGCAGGCGTTATCGGCGTAGCCCTGGCAGAACGCATTTCAGCGCTGCGTCCTGCCAATTTTTCACTTTTGCTGGTCGAAAGAAATGCACGCTGTGGACAGGAAACCAGTGCACGAAACAGTGAAGTCATTCATGCCGGAATTTATTACCCACAAGGGTCCTTAAAGGCGCGCCTGTGTGTTGAGGGCAAACAGGCACTTTATGACTACTGTCATCGGTTTGGCATAGCGCATCGACGGCTTGGCAAATTCATCCTTGCGCAAAAAGGTGAGCAGGAGATTCTTGAGCAGATCATTGCCATGGCACAGTGCAACGGTGTCTCAGACCTTGTCCGCGTCAGCAAGCGGGAGCTTCAACGAGCAGAACCCTCGATAAGCGGCGAAGAGGCACTTTTCTCTCCCTCCACGGGGATAGTGGATAGCCATGGCCTGATCGAAAGTCTGCTCCATCAAGCGCAATCGCGGGGTGTAGTCTACGCACCGCGAACACAGGTGGTGAAAATTGAAGCACAGGCACAGGGGTTCGCTCTGACAGCCTTATGTGGTCAGGAGCGAGAGGAATATCGGTTTCAATGCGCTCGTGTCATCAATGCTGCCGGGCTCTGGGCGCGTGATGTGGCCGCTGCGATTGATCAGATGCCTCTGGCGAAGCTTCCCCAACTCGGTCTCTTGAAAGGAAATTATTTTCGCCTGAATGCGCGTGCCCCTTTCCGACATTTGATTTACCCCGTGCCTGATCCACTGCGACGAAATCTTGGCATTCATGCCACGCTGGATCTGGGGGGAAATGTTCGGTTTGGTCCTGATGTCGAGGCAATCAGTGAAATTGATTACTCCGTAAACCCAGAGCGAAAGGAGGCGTTTGTGCGGGCCATTGCGCCTTATTTCCCCTCGGTGAACGAGGCACAACTAGTCCCCGACTATGCAGGAATTCGTCCCCGCCTGCTCTCCGAGAGTGGGCAGCCGCTGGATTTTGTCATTCAGGATGCAGGGGAGCATGGGCTATCGGGATTGATTAATTTGTTTGGTATCGAATCCCCCGGCCTGACTGCCAGTCTTGCCTTGGCCGGAGAGCTCGCCCTTCACCCCGAGATGCGTTGATGCGCGTGTCTCAGTACTGTTCTTCTTTGCTGCTGATGTGTGCGTATACCTCAGCACTGCCATCGGTTTTCAGTACCAACACATCATATGGATGGAACTGATCCCCTACTTCCATGCCTGGGCTACCCAAGGGCATCCCGGGTACCGCGAGACCCACAGCATCATTGGGCATTTCCTCTAGAAAACGTCGAATGAGACCCGCAGGAATATGCCCTTCGAACACGTATCCCTCGGCAGAGACCGCGGTATGGCAAGACTGATATTGGGGAGCGACACCTCTTCTCAGTTTTTCGGCAGCGAGATTCTCTGGATGACTGATCTGCGCGGTAAATCCCCGCTCACGAATATGGGAAACCCATCCCTCGCAGCATCCGCACGAGGGGTCTTTTAATACTTCCAGAACCGGTGTCGCCTCATTTTGGGCAATTGCTGT
Organism: uncultured Klebsiella sp.; assembly: GCA_964538025.1. Taxonomy (GTDB): domain Bacteria; phylum Pseudomonadota; class Gammaproteobacteria; order Pseudomonadales; family Pseudohongiellaceae; genus UBA5078. The sequence goes on from CAZICZ010000002.1 coordinate 74,305, forward strand.
CGATTGCGCTGTGTCCTGCTGGCAGCTGGTCAGAGCAAGCCCCAAGACGAAAGCAACCAAAAAATGGAAACAGCTTTTCAATGAGAGCGAACTGAACGTGTTGGTTTTCATTATGGTTCTCACATGGTGTTTGTGGGTTTGTCAGAGAGCAGATGCCCTGCCAACAGAGTTTCAATCTTCTGGCGGACATGCCCTTTGGGGTCTTTGAAGTGCACTCCAATACCGGCAGCACGATTGCCTTGCGCTTTTTCAGGGGTAATCCACACCACTGTGCCAGCGACGGGAATGCGTTCACCTTCTTCGAGCAGTTTCAGGAGCATAAAAACATCATTGCCGATCTGGTAGCTGCGAGTGGTCGGCACAAACAGGCCGCCGCATTTCAAGAAGGGCATGTAGGCAGCATATAACACCGCTTTGTCCTTGATCGACAACGACAGGATTCCGTGTCTGGCGGCGGCTTGTGGTGTCTCTGCAACTTCCATAGAGAATAATTACGTCCGTACTGCGTTGAGGGCCTGCAGCTGGAGGAGCAGGTCTTCCAGCATCAATTGAAGATTGGGGTTGGACACACTGGCAAGTTGTGTTCGCGCTTCGATGACCTGTTCATAGAGCGCCAACAGGACTCGCGGTGCTGGGCCTTGATCTCGATGATTGGCTACCAACACTGCCTCAGCCTGTTGCAAGGCGCTTCCTTTGAGATAAAGATGATTTCCAGACACCCGGTATTTCGCCAGAGAACTGAGCCAATAGGCCAAAGTATCCAACAATTCTACTGCGTGCGTCTTATAGTACCTCGCGGCGACTTTTGACACGATTTCTTTGCGCGACAAAATCATTAACAGCGCGTCGTTGAGCTGCACGGCTTCACTGTCCTCACCTTGCTGAAGCAGAGCGAGAGCGGCATAGGGACGTCCCTGTGCAAAGTCTAGGGCAAAGCCCAGTTCTTCGCGCGGTACTTCCGCCAATTGTGATTGCAGCCATGTCAGGGCCTGGTTCTGCGGAGGCGAAGGTAATTTCAGCCTAAGGCAACGACTGGAAATCGTTGCCAAGACGGACTTGGGTCGATCGCTCAGAATTAAAAAGAGCACATTTTCCGGAGGTTCCTCGAGGCTCTTCAGCAAGGCATTTGCACTGCTCGCATTCAGATTTTCCGCGGTATCAAGGATGACAATGCGCCTTCCAAATGCATGAGAGCTGGTTTCAATGTATTTCTTGAGATCGCGGACCTGCTCCACTCGGATGACTTTTGATTTTTCCACAGGTGTGATGATCAGGAGGTCGGGATGATTGCCACCCGCGTTCCATTGGCACGCTGAACACGTGCCACAGGCAACTCCCTGCAGAGGACTGCGACACAGCAGTCGGTGTGCCAGCATGGTGGCAAAGTGCCGTTTTCCTGTATCAGGTGGCGCGCACAGCAGATAGGCGTGGTGCAGCTGATTGCTGTCGATTTGACTCGCGAGGGCGTCCCAGGCGTCCTGATGCCAGGGCAGAGTTTGGGAAACCAGTGCGCTCACAGGAGGGTCTCCAGATGGCGCAAAAGGCTTGCTTGAACATCTTCCAACGCCTGACCGGCATCAATCACAACGCAGCGCTGTGCGTCCTGCTGTGCCCTTTCGAGGTAGGTGTGACGGACGCGTTCAAAAAATTCCACTTTCTCTTGTTCGAAACGGTCAAGGCTTGCGCGTTTGCTGGCACGTTCGAGACCGACGGCTGGAGCAAGATCCAGCAGATAGGTGAGATCAGGGCGCAAGAGGCCTTGAACCAAGGTTTCCAATTCGGAGATTGCGGCTTTACTGAGTCCCCTGCCACCTCCCTGATAGGCATAGGTGGCATCTGTGAAGCGGTCGCAAACAACCCATTTGCCCGCTTCCAGGGCAGGGACGATGACGCGGGCGAGGTGCTGTGCGCGAGCAGCGAAGATCAGCAACAGCTCTGTCATTTCCGCCATGGGCTCTTCGCGTGTTTCGAGCAGCACTCCCCGGATCGTTTCCGCTAAGGGCGTGCCGCCGGGCTCACGTGTGAGAACAAACGGAATACCGGCTTGTTCCAACCGCCGGGTAATGAGCTGGATATTGGTCGACTTCCCGACCCCTTCCCCGCCCTCTATGGTGATGAATTTTCCTTTCATATTGTGTCCGACGCATACCACAGTGATGCGTGCATTATCGGGTCTGTTGGTAGCGTCTTACTGCCGCGTTGTGTTCGTCCAAGCTGACTGAAAAATAGTGGCCGCCATCGCCAGTCGCCACGAAGTACAGCACGTCCTCCTCTGCAGGATGCAGGCTGGCATGAATGGCGTCGCGCCCCGCCATGGCGATGGGGCTTGGAGGCAGTCCATTGATCCGGTAGGTGTTGTAAGGGGTACTGGTTTCCAGATCGACGCGACGTAAATTGCCATCGAAGCTTTCCCCCATCCCGTATATGACGGTTGGGTCGGATTGCAGTCGCATGCCGCGCTGTAATCTTCGCACAAAGACTCCTGCAATTCGCTCTCGTTCGCTGACCAGACCGGATTCCTTTTCAATAATCGAGGCGAGAATCAAGGCTTCGTAAGGGGACTGCAGGGGCAAATTATCCGCCCGACTCTCCCATTCTTGATCAAGGACCTGCGCAAGACGGCGCTGCGCACGGCGAAGGATATCAAGATCGCTTGTCCCTGCCGTGTAAAAGTACGTATCGGGAAACAGCAGCCCTTCCAATGTCTCATAGGGGCTTTCCAAAGCCTCCAGAATGGTAGCGTCGTCCGCTGACGCCAGAAGGTTCTCCACCTTGGGACTCGTCCACAGGGTATTCAGTGCCTCTCTTACGGTCGTGCCTTCAATGAAGGTGACAGGGTATTGAATCGCCTGTCCGCTGATGAGGTGACCCAATGCGCTTTGGGGAGTCATTCCTGGCGAGATAGCAAACTCCCCACGCCGAATTGCACGATCAAGGCCTTGTTGCTGTGCCCAAAGCGCCAGAAGTCGTGGATGTGCCAATCCGGCTTGCTGCGCCAACAAGGCGTTCACCTGCCGCAGCGACATACCGGCTCGAATGTCGATAATGACGGGAGCAGTGATAGGGAGAGGGCGATGAAGATAGGAGCGCCAGTAGGCAAAGCCGCCCCCTGCTATGATCAAAAGGCACAGCAGCAGAGCCACTACGACGGAAGTAAGCCTCGTGCGCTTCATGTTCCCCATCCGTCCCAGAGAGCTTGAAGATCACGAACTTCGGTAGGGATCGGATAGTCCAACGTGCTCTCACTGGTGAGAAGGACATTCACTGGCCAAATACCAATCACACTGTTGCAGACGAACAGTGCCTCTGCATGTTCTAGGTCAGCTACCTTTAGGGGCGCAATTTCTATCGGCACATTCACGTGTGCAAAGCCGTGCTCGAGCAGAAATCGACGCATGACGCCTGCAACTCCGCAATGTTCGAGGCTGGGCGTGCTCCAGTGGCCTAACCGCTTGATAAACAGATTGCTCTTGATTCCCTCAATCACTCTGTCCTTTGAGTCACACATCAGACCTTCTTGGACATGCGGATCTAGTTCAGCACTGGCCATGACCTGATCGAGCCTGTTCAGATGCTTGAGACCAGCCAGCACGGAATTTTCAGAGAGAGGATGTCGACAGAGCTTGGCGTAAATACCTTGCTCTGCATGAAGACGAAGATCGGGGGGAATGCCATGCCATTGCACAATCCGAGAGGGCTGCGGAGAGGCGGGAGGTGTGTAGCCCCTTCCCCCGGAACCTCGGGTAATGATGATCTTCAGAACCCCATGTGAGTCTTTCGCGTGGACAATAGCCTGGTGAATCTCCTTTTCCAGTGGTGCAAGGTCCAGCGGGAGACGTAGTCGATGACACGCGTCGACGAGGCGTTCAAGGTGAAAATTGAGCAACAATGGGACGCGGTGCCGAACGAGAAGGGTTTCGAAGACGCCATCGCCATAATGGATAGCGCGATCGCTGAGAGGAAGGGAATCCTGATAGTGCCCGTTAACGAGCATGACATCTCCCTGAGCGTGACATTCGTAAGGGGTAAACCCAGCGCGTTAATGAAGCCGCTTGAACACCAGACTGCCGTTGGTCCCGCCAAACCCGAATGAATTACTGAGTGCAACTTCCACCGTGGCGTTGCGACTGTGGTGGGGAATGTAGTCGAGATCACATTCCGTGTCGGGGGACTCGAGATTGATTGTCGGAGTCATAATCTGGTCGCGGATAGACAAGGCACAGATGATGGCCTCTACAGCTCCCGAAGCGCCCAGCAAGTGGCCTATCATCGACTTAGACGAACTAATCGCCACCTTGTGTGCTGTTGCTCCAAAAACACTTTTGATAGCCTGAGTTTCCGCGATATCGCCTGCGAGTGTGGAGGTGCCGTGAGCGTTGATGTAATGAACGTCAGACGGGTTTACGCCCGCGCTTCGAAGGGCATTGCGCATGCAAAGTGCGGCACCTCTGCCCTCCTCTGACGGTGATGTCATGTGGTAGGCATCACCACTCATACCAAACCCGGCCAGTTCAGCGTAGATATTTGCGCCTCGTTTTTTGGCATGCTCATATTCTTCCAGCACCATGATGCCTGCACCGTCGCTGAGAACGAAACCATCTCGATCCTTGTCCCAAGGGCGGCTTGCACGTTGAGGATCGTCATTGCGGGAAGACAGGGCTCGTGCTGCACAGAACCCCCCAAGCCCAACCGGTGAGGTTGCCATCTCGGCACCGCCGGCCACCATCACGTCTGCCTGTCCCATGCAAATCATGTTGGCAGCAACACCGATGTTATGAGTGCCGGTTGTACAGGCCGTGGTAATCGCGATATTAGGCCCTTGAAAGTTGTAACGAATGGATAAAGCGCCCGCAATCATGTTGATAATCGATCCGGGTACGAAAAATGGCGATACTTTTCGAGGCCCAGCAGTACGCATCAATGTGGAGGTCTCTTCGATCGAGTTAATTCCCCCGATTCCGGAACCAATTGCTACACCGACCCGTTCGACATTGAAATCACTGGAAGTTAGACCTGAGTCTGTGACAGCCTGAACGCCCGCCGCTAATCCATACTGGATGAAGACATCCATGCGCCGTGCTTCTTTGGCGCTCATGTAGGGCTCACAATCGAAATTCTTGATAGAACCGCCAAATCGGGTGCTAAAGTCGCTGGTATCAAACTGCGTCAGCATGTTGATCCCGCTGCGACCTTCCTTTAGTCCTTGCCAGGATGATTCAACATCGTTTCCCAATGGTGTTACGAGACCCAGGCCGGTGATTACCACTCTTCTACCGTTCACTGTGAGGCACTCCAAAACAGGCTGTTAGCATCTTTGCGGGGACATTATGACAGGCAAAATAAAAGCTACTCCAGAACGTTCCTGGAGTAGCTTAGGAAAAGGGCTTAAAATTGCTTACAGGTGTGAGTTAATGTAGTCACAAGCAAGTTGAACCGTCGTGATTTTCTCGGCTTCTTCATCCGGAATCTCGGTTTCAAACTCTTCTTCCAGAGCCATAACCAATTCCACAGTATCCAAAGAATCAGCGCCTAAATCTTCTACAAATGAAGAAGACGGCTTCACCTCTTCTTCCTTAACGCCAAGCTGTTCGCAGACAATTTTCTTAACGCGATCTTCAATGCTACTCATAACTATTATTAGCTCCTAAATACTAATTTTTTGGTACTGCCTTTTGATTATGTGGCTATTTTTTGAACAACCGAGATAATCCAAAACGCAAGTTTACATCTATTTTCCCCGGGTTGTAATCTTTAAGACTAAAATAATTCGGGATTCTCCCTTAAAATATATTTATATCAATAAGATACAGAGTGGACTGCGCGTATTACGGCATGTACATTCCGCCGTTTATATGCAAGGTTTCACCCGTGATATACGCACCCGATTCCGAGGCCAAAAATCCTACCGCCGCTGCAATTTCATCTACCTGACCAAAACGGCCCAATGGAATCTGACTCAAGAATGTTTCCATTTGTTTTTCATTGAGTGCTCTGGTCATGTCAGTGTCTATAAACCCAGGAGCAACACAATTCACGGTAATTCCGCGTGATCCGATTTCACGCGCAAGTGACCGAGAGAATCCTTCAATCGCTGCCTTTGACGCGGCGTAATTTGTTTGTCCGGCGTTGCCGCTAGAGGCAACGACAGAACTGATGTTGATAATGCGTCCCCAACGTGCCTTTGTCATGCCTTTGACGATTCCTCTGCACAAGCGGTAGAGCGAATTGAGGTTGGTGTTGATGACATCAGACCACTCTTCGGGCTTCATTCGCATCAGCAGATTGTCTCTGGTCACCCCCGCGTTGTTGACTAGAACAAGCGGTGCGCCAAACTGAGATTCAATGGTGTCTATGACGGACTGGACGGATTCATCTGAACCAACATTCAGACACAGTCCTGTACCCTTGACTCCTGCCTCTTGCAAATAGGAGGCAATATCCTGTGCGCCTTTTTCAGATGTAGCCGTTCCGATCACGGTGAATCCCTGTTTTCCAAGGTTTAACGCAATAGCTTTCCCGATTCCACGGCTGGCGCCTGTGATGAGAGCTACTTTTTCCAGAGAGTCCGACATGGTGTTTTGATGTCCTTTTAGTTGAGGATGGTAAGGGCGTGATCGAAGGAATCAGGCTCTTCAAGCGAAAATGTTTCCATATTGCTTTCGATACGTTTGATTAAGCCCCCTAACACTTTGCCTGGGCCGCATTCTGCAATCTGCACAACGCCGAGATCCCACATACAGCCAATGCTCTCTACCCACTGTACAGGCAGATAAAGCTGTTTCAATAAATTTAGTTTGATCTCCTCTTCTGAACGTGCCACGCGCCCGTTCAGGTTTTGGACGACGGGAACACTTGGCGTTCGGAACGTGACGTTATCCAAGTCTGCCGCCAAACGCTCTGCCGCAGGAAGCATCAGTGCGCAATGTGAAGGGACGCTGACATTCAACAAAAGTGCACGTTTGGCTCCCGCTTCCTTACATGCCGCCATGGCTCGTTCAACAGCGGAAGTATTTCCGGCAATAACGGTCTGCCCTGTCGAGTTGTAATTGGCAGCTGACACGACTTCGCCTGCGGCGACCTGATCGCAAAGGCTTTGAATCTTGTCATCATCAAGCCCCAATATTGCCGCCATCGCGCCGGTTCCTGATGGCACAGCATCCTGCATGTACTTGCCACGCTTGTGAACGAGCGATGCTGCCTGAGAAAGACTCATCACATCTGCGCAAACAAGTGCAGAATACTCGCCTAAACTATGCCCGGCGAAGAGGGACGGCAAGGCTCCTCCCTGAGAACGCCAGAGTCTCCAGAGCGCAACAGACGAAGTTAACAAGGCGGGTTGCGTAATATGAGTCTGGTCGAGCAGGCCTTCTGGGTCATCTTGGCAAATGGACCAAAGATTCACCCCAATTGCCTCCGAAGCTTCCTCAAAGGTCTCGAGAATTGCCGGATGCCCTTGGGCGATTTCACTGAGCATGCCTTTCTTCTGAGAACCCTGACCCGGAAATACAAATCCAAATTTTTTCATAGTAGATGTCTCGGTTTTAATTCACGACATGACGCTCGTCAGACGCGGAAGAATGTAACTCGCGGGAAAAAGAAGCGATCTGTGCCTGAATTTTTGATGGTATTTGATGCATCACTTCACGATAAGCCTGCTCAATCGCATGAAAGAATGCGCTTTGCGAGGCGTGACCATGGCTTTTTACAATGATTCCCTGAAGGCCAATGACACTTGCGCCATTGAACTGGGCTGGGTCGATTTGACGCTTCATGGAGGAAATAAAGGGATATGCCAATAGACCAAAGAGGCGCGTTAACAGGTTCTTTTTAAGGGAAACCTGGACCAATTGTTCGATGAATCGGACAACGCCTGCGCTTGCTTTGATCGTGACATTGCCTGAGAAGCCATCGCATACAATTACGTCTGCCTTACCGGAGAAAATTTCATTTGCCTCAATGAATCCCACATACCGCACCGTGGAGCTTCGAGATAAAGCCGCCGAAGCCTCTCGAATAACTGATGTCCCTTTGTGAAGTTCTTGACCGACATTGAGTAAGGCAATACTTGCCAGTGCGTTCTTGTCGCACTGCGCCTGCACCGATCCCATGACAGCGAAGCCACAGAGATCTTCTGCATCGCAACTCACGTTGGCACCCACATCAAGAATGTATGTTTTTCGGTTGACGCCGTTCAGGGGGACTTGTGCGATCATCGCCGGCTTTATTACACCAGGAATAGTTTTCAAGAGGTGACGACCAGCAAGAAGTAACGCGCCGGTATTGCCAGCGCTGACACAGGCGTCAGCGCGTCCCTCTTTAACAAGATTAACGGCGAGGAACATCGAAGAGTTTTTCGAATGGCGAAGAACCGTCTCGGGTTTGCTGTCATCGCTTACGACAGAATCGGTGTGAACTATTTCCAATCGGGACAATTCTTGGGCTGGAACCAAATTCAGAAGGGACGTAATCGCCCCTCGATCACCGAGTAGCACGAGATTTAGATCAGGATACATTGCCAGAGCGCGAACTGCCGCAGGCACTGTCACAGAGGGGCCAAAATCCCCTCCCATGGCGTCTATTGCAATTCGCGTTGGCTTAAGCAAATTTACTTGTCACCAAGATCCAGGACTTTTTTGCCTTTATAGAATCCGTCTGCAGTGATGTGATGACGACGGTGCACTTCACCGGTAGTCTGATCTGTAGACAGTGTTGGACCAGTCAGTGCGTCATGTGCTCGGCGCATATTTCGTCGTGAGCGGGAAACTTTTACCTGTTGTACGGCCATCTTTTAGCTCCTGAAGTAAGACTGCATTCGCGAGGGAATGCACGTAATGTAAATCTCAGTGTGTCTCTTTCAATGTTTTGAGAATATCAAACGGGTTAGGTTTCCCTTGTTTCCCCTTATTCCCTGTCGTTTGTTGTGCATCTACCTGATCGTGAAGCTGTGAGATATCCAGACAATTTTCCGGATGTACACTCACAATGGGCATGCACAGCATGAGTTGTTCTTCAATAATGTCTAGCAAAAACAAGCGATTATCTTCTTCGCATAGCCATGGATCCAGGTGCGAGGGAAGGCGCGCTACTTGCGATTCGCTTTCTACAACTGCCAACGAAAATGTGTCGTCTATTGAAATTTTCGTGGGTTCCAAACAGCGCTGGCAAATGACCCATACCTGGGTCTTGACCGTTCCACTGATGACTCGTCGATATTCATCATCCACATGAAACCGGAAACTTACGTCTACCCTCCCTTCTGCTGAAGAAAGTAAGTCCACAAACCTCCCAAAGTGGGAAATTGCGACACTCCCTTCGATAAGTGCTTGTTGATTAAAGATTTTCTTTGAATCAACGTAGTCTGGGATTGGGGTATCAGCCATAGGCGCGCAATAATAGGCGTATAGGGGCGATCTGTCAAAAAAATCTCGCTTCAACAACATGATTTTTCAAGATTTTACCCATTGGGACAGAGTGGTGCTGCGCTGTTCGACCAGTAGTCGTTGCATATTGGATTGCAGAGGGGCTCGGACATTGATTTTCGTACCATCTGCGAGCTCAAAAGCCAATTCATAGGCATGCAAGCATAGATGAACGCCCTTTTCTTGCCATCCACTGCTTCGCTCACAGGTGTACTTGGTATCGCCAATCAGTGGATGTCCGGCGAACTGGGCATGAACTCGGATTTGATGAGTTCTCCCCGTTGTTGGCATTGCTTTCATCAAAGTACAGCATGCGAAGGACTCTAGGATCGCAAATTTTGTCTGCGATATTTTTCCTTCAGGGCTGACAGTCACGATTTTTTCACTGTCCTGAACATCTCGCTTGAGCAGCGGTGCATTGACTTCCTGCAGTGTGTCAGGCCACTTTCCATGAACCAGCAAGAGGTAAGTTTTTTGTATCTTTTTTTCTTTAAATTTATTTTGTAACTCTTTTAAAATTAGAGGGTTTTTGGCAATGGCGATGCATCCACTAGTGTCTTTATCAATGCGATGTACTAATTCTAAAAACGGCGCCTCACTACACTCCTGTGATTTCATCCAACGCAATGCTTCGATGAGCCCAACCTGCAGACCTGAGCCTAAATGAACAGCAAGACCTTGAGGTTTGTTGACAATCAATAGCGATGAGTTTTCGAACAATATCGATTTTTTCAGCAAGTTGATCAGGGATTCGCTCGGGGTGATAGAAGTTTCTGACGCAGAAAACCTGATTGGCGGGACGCGAACCACATCCCCGGTCTGGATTCGACTGTCAGGTTTTGCCCGTTTCTTGTTGAGTCGAACCTCCCCTTTGCGGATGATTCGATAGATTCGGGTTTTTGGAACTCCCTTAAGTGTAGTGATTAGAAAATTGTCTAATCTTTGACCACTTGCATGGGAGGGGACTTGAATCTGTGTGACTCCCCCTGAAGGCTCGCTGGTGGGTGTCAATTCGGGTGTAAGTGACAAAGCGGATAGCCTCGGAATTCAAGTGGGATAAACAGGATCAAAGGATGGCATTGTAGCAATTCCTCTCGACCATAACTAAACGAGCAACCCGAATGGTGTACAATTTCGGCCATTTTTTGGATTAACGGGAACGCAGCATGTTTAACTTGAAACACTCATTGGAATCTTTACTGAGCGAAGCGCTATGTCGGGCTACCCAAGTTTCGGATGCCAGAGGAAATGTGATTTATTCAAGTCGTCCCGAGTTTGGCGATTATCAGGCAAATGGCGTGATGGCTGTTGCCAAACAATTGAAAATGAATCCAAGAGAGTTGGCGCAAAAAGTAGTCTCTCTTATACCTGAGAATGAATTGATTGCGAGAGCGGAAGTCGCGGGTCCTGGATTTATCAATCTCTTTTTGAAAGATGCCAATATTTCACGATGGTGTGCGCATTTTGCGCAGCAGGATACGCCACTACTGTCTCCCTCCCCTCATCCCCAGACTATCGTTGTGGACTATTCCAGTCCAAATCTTGCGAAGGAAATGCACGTGGGTCATCTACGTGGCACGATTATTGGTGACTGTATAGTCCGAGTGTTGGAAGCCTGTGGGCACCAGGTAATTCGTCAGAATCACGTCGGCGATTGGGGAACGCAGTTTGGCATGCTTATCGCGCACATGGAATCATTGCAAAGTAAGAAGACCAATCTATCCACGGCTCTCAGCGACCTCGAATCCTTTTACAGGGAAGCCAAGAAACGATTTGATGATGAGCCCGGTTTTGCAGATCTCGCCAGATCCTATGTTGTGAAATTGCAGCAAGGAGATATTGCGTGCCTTAACGCTTGGAAAATATTTATTGATGAATCACTCGCACATTGTGAAGAGGTTTATCAAAAACTCGGCGTTACATTAAAACGGGAAGATATTAAAGCTGAGAGTTTTTATAACAGCGAACTCAATAATATTATCGAAGCTCTGGATGCAGAGAATCTTCTGCAAATTTCCGATGGAGCCAAGTGTGTTTTCTTGGATGAGTTTATTGGTAAAGATGGCACACCCTTACCGACAATCGTTCAGAAATCGGACGGCGGATTTCTTTACGCTACGACAGATCTCGCAGCGATTCGACATCGATCACAAAAACTGAAAGCAGACCGCGTTCTGTATGTTGTGGATGCTCGTCAAAGTTTACATTTCCAGCAGGTTTTTGCGATTGCCAAAAGAGCAGGCTTTACAGGACCTCATTGTTCTTTAGAACATATCGCGTATGGCACGATGATGGGAGAAGATGGAAAACCGTTTAAGACGCGAAGCGGTGACACAATCAAATTAATTGATTTGCTTGATGAAGGAATTCGTCAGGCATTCGAGATTGTGAATGAGAAAAATCCAGAATTGGATATTGAACAGCGTCGTTCGATCGCGTCAGCAGTTGGTATATCTGCTGTTAAATACTCTGATCTTTCCAAGAATAGAACTAGTGACTACATCTTTGATTGGAAGACGATGTTATCGTTTGAAGGAAATACAGCGCCATACATGCTGTATGCCTATGCGCGAATAAAAAGTATTTTACGCAAACAGGATATTCATCTAGAACTGACCAGTAGTCTTCACATCAAAGAACCGGAAGAAAGGAATCTTGCACTGAAAATACTTCAGTATCAGGAAACGGTTCAAAGCGTGGCACAGGATGCTTTCCCCAATACCCTCTGCTCCTATCTTTATGAGCTCGCCGGAATTTTTATGCGCTTTTACGAAGCATGCCCCGTTTTGAAAGCAGAGAGCGACATGAGAACATCCCGGTTAATCTTGGTATCACTAACAGCCAAAATCCTGTCACAGGGGCTTGAGTTACTCGGTCTTCAATCACTTGAAAAAATGTAGAAGCGGGTGTCAGAGATAGACAACTCTGACACCCTTATGAAGTTTAATTACATAACTCCATCAGCAATTTATTCAATCGTTTTGTAAAGTCTCCGGGATTTTCCAATTGTCGTCCTTCCGCAAGACTCGCCTGATCAAATAATACAGTCACCAAATCTTCAAACCGTGCTTCGTCAATTTCAGCATCCAATTTGATAATCAATGGATGCTTTGGGTTGAGTTCGAAAATTGGTTTATTCTCTGGCAAAGATTGACCTGCAGCCTCCATAATTCTGCGCATCTGGGCTCCCATGTCGTGCTCATCTATGACGAGGCAAGCAGGTGACTCCGTGAGCCTGTGTGTTATACGAACTTGCTTCACCTTTTGCTCAAGGTGTTTATGAATTCGCATAATCAAGGAGCTAAATTGTTTTTCAGTCTTTTCTTGCTCAGCTTTGTCCTCGTTATCTTCGAGTTTGCCAAGGTCAAGAGAGCCTCGCGAAATGTCCTGAAACTTCTTTCCCTCGAATTCAAATAAGTGGCTCATCAACCACTCATCAATTCTGTCTGAAAGGAGCAGAACTTCTATTCCTTTTTTCTTGAAAATTTCAAGATGAGGGCTGTTCTTGGCGGCAGATGCTGATTCGGCGATAAGGTAATATATTTTTTCCTGCTCCGGTTTCATCCGCGATAGGTAATCGGACAGACATTGATCCTGAGCAACGCCGTGATTATGCGTGCTGGCGAAGAGCAGAAGGCTCGCGATTTTTTCTTTATTCGAATAGTCTTCTCCAGGCCCCTCTTTTAATACCTGTCCAAATTCCTTCCAGAACGTTGAGTACTTTTCTGGCTCATCTTTTTTGATCTTTGAAAGTAACTCCAGCGCTTTTTTCGTCAAAGCGCTTCTCATTGAATCGACGACAGGATCCTTTTGTAGAATTTCACGTGAGACATTCAAAGAGATGTCATTGGAATCAATGACCCCTTTCATGAAACGTAGATATAAGGGCATAAATTGTTCAGCATCATCCATAATGAAGACGCGTTGAACATAAAGCTTCAGTCCTCGAGCACCTTCCCTGTTCCATAGATCAAATGGAGCTTTAGAGGGAACATAAAGAAGACTAGTGTATTCCAACTTTCCCTCGACTTTGTTATGGCTCCACGACAACGGAGACTCATAGTCGTGAGAAATATGCTTATAGAATTCCTCATACTCTTCGTCTTTGATTTCATTGCGTGAGCGAGTCCACAAAGCCTTTGCTGCGTTTATAGATTCGTATTCTTTCTCTATTACTTCCGGCTCGTTCTCCGTAACAGAAGTTTGCTTTGGCATCATTACGGGGATGGAAATATGATCAGCATACTTCTTAACAATATTGGTCAACCGGTAATATTGAGCAAACTCTCTTTCTTCAGGACGAAGCGTGAGTTTGATAATTGTCCCTTTCGTTTTCTTTTCAATTGTTTCAACTGTGTATTCTGCTTCGCCCTTTGAAACCCAGCGCACCCCGGATATTGCAGGGGTGCCGGCTCGCCGTGTGAGTACTTCTACTTCCGTGGCCACAATAAATGCGGAGTAGAATCCAACACCAAATTGTCCAATTAGTTGCGAATCTTTCTTTTGATCTCCTGACAATCCTGATAGGAATTGCGCTGTTCCTGATTTAGCAATTGTGCCTAGATTGCTGATTACTTCTTCACGGCTCATTCCTATGCCGTTGTCGGAGATGGTAATCGTGCCATTTTTTTCATCAAAATCGATTTTGACGTTCAATTGTGTGTCATTTTCGTAAAGTTCTGGATTAGAAAGAGCTTCGAACCTAAGCTTGTCTGCGGCATCGGATGCGTTAGAAATCAGTTCTCTTAGAAATACTTCTTTGTTGCTGTACAAAGAATGAATCATCAAATGCAGTAGCTGCTTGGCCTCTGTTTCAAAGCCTCTGGTTTCTTTGATAGATTCGTTTTCCATGAAATCCACTCCTCAGATATCAAAAATAAAAAGCCCGGTTCCTCTATAAGAGTCCGGGCTTTAAGTGGGGATGCTATCCCCGGTTTTCAAGGTTAGAAATTACGATCGATAGAAATCGATGGCATCTTCCTTTCGCTGTTTGAGATTCTCAAAACGAGCTTTGCTATTTTCGATATAGTTCAGGAAGGATCTAGCCGAATTCTCACCTAAATCTTGAGCTTTACGAGCAGCGGAAGCGGCCGCATCGAACTCGTCAAGTTCAACCAAAGAACGTGCAAGGAACAATTGTGCATCCCCAGCATTCTCCAGACCACCCTTTTCTAGAGCTTTAGCCATGGCATCCGCAGCGTTTCGATAATCATGAAGCATGTAGTACACATATCCAAGTTGGTCATATGCACCGCCAGTTTCTGACATTTCAGCAGCCTTAATTGCTGGTGCAAGAGCTTTTTCGAACTCGTTTGCCAGCATATACATTTGTACTAAGCGCTCCAGATTCTCTTCAGTCTCTTCCACTTTGCCTGCCTGGAAGCCTGCTTCCAGAACGCGTGCACCTTGGTAGGGAGCATCGGCACCTGCGAGTGACTGAGCCAGATTGAGATACTCTGACTCGTTCTCCATGTAGCCTTTTGCAAAGGTGATTGAAAGAGTTTCAATACGCTTTTTGTCGTTATCTAGATAACCGTAAATAGCGGACAGGTTCCTCCAGTCACTTGGTTCATCAAACAAGGTGACCATTTGCTTAGTAATACGTTCTGCGTTGACGTAATCTTCTAACTCGATATACATCAGATTCAGCAGGCCGTAGATATTTTTAGGAAGCGTCTTACCATTTGCTTGAACCAATTCCATATGATCGATCAGAAACGGAATTGCTTCGTTGTACTTGGCAAGGTTGTAATACGAGTTCGCGAGGCCTAAGTAGACATTCTCGTTTTCTTCTTCAGAAATATCGCGCCACTTATTAAAGGAATCGATCGCTTCAGCGTATCGCTCTTCTCCCATATACAATTGACCGAGTGCCATCAATGCACGCAGTCTAGACTCAAGCCGCAATTCTTCGATAGTAAGAATTCGCTCAAACGTCTGAAGCGCTAGCTCTATCTGCTCGTTGCTCAAATAGTAGTTGGTGTAGAAATTGAGGAGCGTAGACTTTTCGAAATCGTTAAGTCTGTCGTATCGCTCATTTAATTCATCCAACAACTCCTTTGCACGAGGATAGTTGGGTTCAACACCAGGTTCCTCGGGACTCATGAGTGCCTGAATCTCCGAGATCTGCTTGAAAACCCTTTCCGTCAACACGTCAGAAGAACGTGTGGGGGGAGGTGCTCTTGGTTCATCGGCGGCAAAAGTGCTCACAGAGTATGCAGTGCCTGCGACGAGAATGCCCGCCATGGTAAGCGCGGACACGATGTCTCGAGTCAGTTTCGATATCATAAATACGCTTTTCATTACTGCTCACCTTCAAGTTGGTAGCGGAAGACGTATTGCACGTTGGGGACTTCTACCCCTTTGCCGTCAACTACCTTAGGTTGAAACTTGAATTTTTCAGCTGCGCGAATTGATGATGTATCAAAAATGCCTGCTGGTTCAGCATCCACTACGTATACATCTCGAACTCCACCAGTCTCGGTCACTGTAAAGGCAACCTGACACCATCCTTCGATCCCTCTCGATGCAGCGCGAGTTGGATACTGTGGTGTAACGTTTACCAATGGAAGCATTTCACCGTCAGTGATGGAAATACTTGCACCACCAATTGACAGGTCTGCATCAATATTTACTGCTGCACGTTGAATTGACAAACTTGGGCCTGAATCCATATTCAACTGTCGATCAGGAATATCAGGCGGTGGAGTGTCGAGTTGTTCAATCGGTTGAGGTTTCTCAACTTCGCGAACGACCTCCATTTCAATTTCTGGCATTGTTGCATCGACAATTTTGACTACTTCTACACGTTGCTCGAGTTGAGCACCTGTAGCAATTAGCGCCTGCATCACATAAAACAGCGCAAGAGTAATCAGAAGAGCCAACATCATCGAGACTAACCATCGAATAGCGATCATAGTTTAGGCCTCCGTAGAAATTGAAACGTTTGCTATTTCAGCATCGCGTGCTGCCCTTAAAATCGCCATTACGTGCTCGTTTTGAGCGGCACGATCTCCCTGAATTACAACAGATGAGTTGGGCGATTCTGCTAAGCGAAGCTCAAATCTTGCACGAATAAAACGTGGATCTACTGGTTCGCCATCTATCCAAATTTCCCCATCTGATGTCACTGCTATAAGAATCAAATCTTTTGATTTAGGTTCAGCAGTAGAAGCTTCAGGTTTGGCTACTTCAATACCTGCCTCGGTTACGAATACTGAGGTCACGATAAAGAAGATAAGAAGGATAAACACAACGTCCAGCATTGGGGTTAAGTCAATTTCCCCAGGGCCGTCGTCATTCCTTTTCTTCATTAAACCGCTTTTCATTATTTTGCCTTCTAAGAGGTTAATTATTGAGAGCTAAGTGATCTTCCAAAAGTTCCACTTCGCGATCCATTTTGTGCTTAAGCCAGTTGGTCGCAAAAATGCCGGACAACGCTCCTACCATGCCTGCCATGGTAGGAATAGTTGCCTTAGACACCCCGCCGGCCATGGATTTAGCATCACCACCGCCAGTAAGTGCCATTACAAAGAAGACCTCAATCATGCCCGTTACAGTTCCGAGAAGACCAAGTAAAGGACAGATAACCACGAGAGACTCGATTAGTGGCATAGAACCTTTGAGATCAAGAGATATCTCAGAAATCATTGCCATACGGATCTGCCGAGCTCTCCAAGATTTTTTGTCGGAACGCGAATTCCATGTTGCCAGTGTTTGCTTAACACGTTTGGCGTGCGTGGAATGCAGATACCATACTCTTTCGAATACCATAGAAAACTTTACGAGCAGGAGGGTAGCGATGACCCAAAGAACACCGCCTCCCCTGTCCATAAAGCCCGATACGGAATCAAAAGCATCCATTAGAGCGAAATACATGTTGAGCTTCCTCTAGTTATTACGCTTTTGTGGACGATGACGCTTCTGCTTTTCTTGCGATAATTCCTGTTGCTTGCTCTTCCATGATGTGAATGATGCGGTCTGCTTTGCTCTTCACCCAACTATGCATAAGAATCGCAGGAATTGCAGCACAGATACCCAGAACTGTAGTCATCAGTGCCATGGAGATACCGCCGGCCATGATCGTTGGGTCACCAGCACCGTAAACGGTAATTTGCTGGAACACTTGAATCATACCTGTCACCGTACCCAGCAGACCCATCAATGGGGCAATGGTAGAAATGATCTTGATCAGGGTCAGGAATCGCTCTAACGCAGGAGTTTCCTGCAGAATCGCTTCGCCAAGCTTGAGTTCCAGAGTCTCGGTATCCACATTTGGATTAGACTCAGCAACCAGCAGAACACGTCCAAGTGGGTTGTTCTTGTTGGCTTTGTCAGATTTAACTTGTGCGTTCACTTTTGCCGCAACCAAGGTCAGGATCAGTGAGCGGATCAAGGCAATCAACACCGCAATGACACCGATTCCGATAATCATGAAACCGATAACGCCTGAGTTGTCGCGGACTTGCTCAGTTGCTGTTGGGAAGTTGATCAGGTTGGCCATCATGCTTCCACCAAGCGCACCTGTGGGGTCGATGCCTACTTTATGCAAACCACTCGTTGCATTTTCAAGGGCAGAAGCGCGTACTACTACATCGGCACCAGGCTGACGTGGCAATACTTGCAGGTGACCTATTGCACCAGAGTAACTTAGGTAATCCCCTTCGGAGATTGCATTAAAGGAACCAATGCGGGTGATGGTTCGGCTGGACTGTTCCCCTGAAGGGAGACTGACCATGTCGGTAAACTTGACGACTTTGCCAGATTCAATCAGCTCTTGCTGCATGAAGAACCAGAAGCGTTCGATCTCGTCGATACGCACTTGCTCTGTATCACTCGCGACTCGCTCGATGAATTCATCAAGAAACTCTTCGCGACCATCGTACTGCGCGCTGATCAGCGAGTTTTCGAAGATGCTGCGGAAGTCCCCTGCTACACCTTGGATTGTGCCGAGCAGTTCGTTCAAATCCGCACGGGCAGTTCGCAGTGCTTCACGTCGTTCAGCAATTGTGAGTTGGTTGGCATCGAACTGTTGAGTCAGTTGTGTGTTGGTCTGATTCTCTTGCTCAATGCGTGCCTTTGTTTCATCCAGAATCTGCTGCTGCTGGTTAGCTTGCTGCTGGAATCGTTGCTCTCTTTCGCGATGCTCTTGAGATTGAGCAACACGGTCTTGTTCAACGTTATTGAGCAGCTCAGCAAGTGAGGAAGCTGGTTGTTGGGCATAAGACTGTGACGAAATGGCCAGGAAAAGGCCGGTCACTGAGATACCTGCTAATTGAATTATTTTTTTCACTGTACTGACTCCGGTGCAACAATGGGAAGGTCCATGATGGCGGGTGACACAAGTCCGCTTGATACGGCAATCGCGCGCTGGACTGCTGTACGGTACTCAACGGGGTCTAACTCAACCCAGCTGCGTGACTGCTGATCCCAAGCACCAGTCATGGTACGGTCTTTTGTTTGATACATCAGAGCGATTCGACCTACGCGAAGAATGTCGACATCGCGTTCAACACCTCCAATTTCTAGAGTTGTCGGATATGTCTGGTGAGTACGGCCGTAGTTATTTTCGTTTTGATAAATAACGAGGATTTGACGGAACTTCTCAGCAATAGATACGTCGGGGCTGTCGATCGCATCACGAGCAAACTGAAGGCGGTTTCTACGCTCTTCCAATTGGAATGGCAGATCCAATTCAACAAATTGCTCTACGCTCGCCAACATTTTGGTCATAAGCAAGGGCATTTCCTGCGTTACAATTGCAACGTCAGTAATGGATTGCTGAATTGTTGCGATTTGTTCTTCCTGAATGGAAATCTGTTTGCGCAAACCGGCGTTCAGCACCAGCATGGCCTCCAGGTTGTCGTTTTCGACTTTGAATTCTTCGAAAAGTGAAGATGCAGAGTTAGACAATCTGGTAATAGTTTCTTGCGATGTTACAGCGGCCTGATTTTGCTGATCTATGATATTCAAGGCTTGATCTATGATGCTTGTATCAACCTCAGCTGCTTGTGTCGCACCAGCTACCATCAACGAAGCGAAAGGAGCTAGAACCTTGTAATATAATCGACGGTTATTCATGTGCCATCCTATTATTTTATTGAACAATCTAAGTTCGCTTAACAGTCTTACTTCTACCAACTGCAACAAACCCGACAACTTGTGTTTAAGTGAAACAAATCCTGTTTTCTGCCAAACCGCTCTCCTAGTGCCTTCCTAAAAGCAAAATCGGCAGATCTTCCTTTGTGTCACCACAGCCGCTAGAAGTTACCTTTCTACTCACTATTTTGCATATTGAGTGGTTTGGTAACTTAGGCGAACTTTGGCGCCAGTTATTGTGCGAAATCCCGCATTCCGTGCAGAAATCTTCGTTAAGCCTATCACAACCTATCCGATTTTTAGAACCACTTAACGTACAAATTTTCATACTAAACCCCCTTCGAAAGGAGGGGGTTCAATTCGAAAAAATTTCTACCAACCTGTAATTTCTTTGATGCCTTTACCGATGTCAGCAAGGCTTTTTACAGTCTTCACTCCGGCGTCCTGAAGGGCAGCAAACTTCTCCGCCGCTGTTCCTTTGCCACCAGAAATAATGGCCCCTGCATGTCCCATTCTCTTCCCTGCGGGCGCAGTGACTCCCGCGATATAGGAGACAACAGGTTTGGTGACATTCGCCTTGATAAAGGCTGCCGCCTCCTCTTCCGCTGTTCCACCAATTTCGCCGATCATGACGATGGCCTCAGTCTGATCGTCCTTTTGAAACAAGGAGAGGATGTCAATGAAGTTTGACCCCGGGATAGGATCGCCTCCAATGCCTACACAAGACGATTGCCCAAACCCAAAATCCGTAGTCTGTTTTACAGCTTCATAAGTCAAGGTCCCAGAACGGGATACGATGCCCACTTTGCCGGGCTTGTGAATATTGCCTGGCATGATTCCTATCTTGGATTCCCCCGGTGTGATCACGCCCGGACAATTAGGGCCAATCAATCGAACGCCCAGCTCGTCGCATTTGACCTTCACATCCAGCATATCCAGAGTTGGTATGCCTTCTGTAATACAGACGATCAATTTGATTCCGGCAAACGCCGCTTCAAGGATGGAATCTTTACAAAAGGGCGCTGGCACATAAATTACTGAGGCGTCTGCTCCAGTTTCATTTACCGCTTCGGAAACAGTATTGAATACGGGCAGTCCCAAATGGATCTGGCCGCCTTTTCCCGGTGTCACCCCTCCCACCATCTTGGTGCCATAGGCAATTGCTTGCTCAGAATGGAATGTCCCCTGAGAACCAGTAAACCCCTGACAGATCACGCGTGTATTTTTGTTTAACAGAATGCTCATTTTGCACCTCCTGCCGCTGCTACTACTTTTTCCGCAGCGTCAGTGAGACTGGTAGCCGCAATAATGTTCAATCCACTTTCACCAAGGACTTTGCGACCCAATTCGGCATTATTGCCTTCCAGACGCACAACCACGGGGACGGAAACGCCGACTTCCGATACCGCCCCGATAATGCCTTCAGCGATCATGTCGCAACGGACGATGCCGCCAAAGATGTTAATCAGTACTGCTTTAACATTCTGATCAGACAAAATGATCTTGAATGCTTCTGTGACGCGCTCCTTCGTTGCGCCTCCCCCAACATCCAGGAAATTTGCAGGGGCACCTCCGTGCAATTGCACGATATCCATGGTCCCCATTGCGAGTCCTGCACCATTGACCATGCATCCGATGTTGCCGTCCAATGCGACGTAATTCAGCTCCCATTTTGCGGCTCTGGCTTCCCGGGCATCATCTTGGCTGGAATCATGCATTTCCCGTAACTTTGGTTGCCTGAACATGGCATTGCCGTCGATATTGATTTTGCCGTCCAGACAATGAAGGTTTCCTTGCGCCGTAATCACAAGCGGGTTGATTTCCAGCAGGGCCAGATCGAAATCGGCAAACAATTTGGCCAACCCTAAAAACAATTTAGTGAACTGTTTCACTTGGGTTTCGTTTAAGCCCAGTTTGAATGCGAGCTCACGGGCTTGGAAAGGCTGCGCACCCACCAGTGGGTCTATAGTGGCACGAAGGATTTTCTCGGGGGTTTCTTCCGCGACTTTCTCAATTTCAACGCCGCCTTCGGTAGACGCCATGAAAACGATGCGACGAGTGGAACGATCCACAACGGCGCCGAGATACAGCTCTTTGGCGATGTCTGTACAGGTCTCGACGAGAATTTTGCTAACGGGTTGTCCGTTCGCATCTGTCTGGTAGGTCACCAAGTTTTTACCCAACCATTTCTCTGCAAATGCCTTGATTTCCTCTTTACTGCTGACAAGCTTCACACCCCCTGCTTTGCCACGACCTCCGGCATGCACTTGCGCCTTAACAACCCATTGGCTGCCTCCGATTTTGTCCGCCGCCGCAGCAGCTTCCTCGGGCGTATCTACCGCGAATCCCGTCGAAACAGGCAATCCATATTCGGCAAACAACTGCTTAGCCTGATACTCGTGTAAATTCATACTGCTTCCTCATGCATTTTGAAATTCAAAAAAATCGAGCGAATTAATTCATTTCTTTCGTTTGTTCACGCCGTGAATTGCATGTCCCCCGACAGCAAGTGCTGCTTCGTGCACGGCTTCAGACAATGTGGGATGAGAGAACATGGTGAGCCCAATATCCTCAGCGCTTGCACTGAACTCCATTGCGATGACCATCTGTTGCATCATGTCAGCGGCGCTTGGGCCGATGATATGACAACCTAAAATGCGATCTGTTTTCGCGTCAGCGATAATCTTCACAAGGCCTTCTGATTCGTTTGCGGCCATCGCTCGGCCGTTAATACTGAAGGGGAAAGTGCCAACGCTGTATTCACGCCCGTCTGCTTTAAGTTGCTCTTCAGTTTTTCCAACCCACGCAATCTCTGGATGCGTGTAGATAACAAATGGGACAAGGTCATAGTTGACCTGAGTCTTTTTACCGACGATTCGTTCCGCGACCATAACGCCCTCTTCCATCCCTTTATGGGCAAGCATCGGTCCACGTACGAGATCTCCGCAGGCATAAACACCGGGGACGGAGGTGGCACAACTTTCATCAACGACGACAAAACCCCGTTTGTCTAATTCGATACCGGCATCGGGAGACAGCAGGTTTTCCGACACGGGACGACGTCCTACTGCGACGATCAATTTGTCAAATGTCGCCTCTTGTTCACCGTCTTTATCGGTGTAGCTCACCACGACTGTCTTTGATTTTCCTTTTGAAACTTTGCTTCCGGTGACTTTTGCACCCAACTTGATGTTCAGCCCCTGCTTTGTCAGGATCTTGAGGGCTTCCTTCGAAAGTTGCCCGTCTACTGCCGGCAGAAATGCGTCCATCGCTTCCAGGACGGTCACCTCTGCTCCCAGACGAGACCAAACGCTACCAAGTTCCAATCCAATCACGCCTGCGCCGATCACACCCAAACGCTTGGGAACACTGCTGAACTCGAGAGCGCCAGTCGAATCAACAATGGTGTCGTTGTCGATGGGTGCTGGCGGAATATTAATGGGCGTCGATCCTGCACAAAGAAT
This sequence comes from uncultured Klebsiella sp., assembly GCA_964538025.1. Classification (GTDB taxonomy): domain Bacteria; phylum Pseudomonadota; class Gammaproteobacteria; order Pseudomonadales; family Pseudohongiellaceae; genus UBA5078. The sequence continues at coordinate 97,286 of CAZICZ010000002.1, forward strand.
GACATTCTCTGCCTGCAACTCGACCACACTGCCATCGTGTTTTGTAACCTGCACTTTCTTACCCGCCAGAAGCTTTCCGAAGCCAGCAATACCTTCCACTTTATTAGCAGTGAAGAGTTGCTTAACTCCTGACGTTAACTGACCAACAATTTTGGTTTTTCGGGCAATCATCGCAGGCACGTCAATTGAAATACCTGTGGCATTAATGCCGTGAGTCTTAAAATCTTTCTGGGCTTCGACAAATTTATGGGAAGAATCCAGAAGTGCCTTGGAGGGGATACATCCTACATTCAGGCAAGTCCCACCATACACAGCGTTGTTCTTGTCATCGTGCCATTTCTCTACGCAGGCGGTTTTCAGTCCGAGTTGTGCGCAACGAATCGCTGCGACGTACCCTGCGGGTCCGGCACCAATCACAATAACATCGTATTTATCAGTCATAATTTACTCGCATACTTTTGGGCGGTTGAATTAGATTTCCAGAAGAATTCGTGCTGGGTCTTCAAGCAGATCCTTGATAGTTACCAGGAACTGAACGGCCTCCTTGCCATCGATCATGCGGTGATCGTATGAAAGAGCCAGATACATCATGGGGCGAATTACCACCTGGCCATTCACGGCGACGGGTCGGTCCTGAATCTTATGCATTCCAAGAATGGCGGTCTGCGGAGGGTTCAGAATTGGCGTTGAAAGAAGAGAGCCAAATACGCCCCCGTTGGAAATAGTGAAGGTTCCCCCAGTCATTTCGTCAATCGACAGCTTTCCGTCCTGCGCCTTGACGCCAAACTCCCGAATTTGTGCTTCGATCTGTGCCAAGCCCATATGATCGGCATTTCTGAGTACGGGAACTACTAGGCCGCGAGGAGATGAAACTGCGACACCAATATCCTGGTACCCGTGGTACACGATGTCGTTGCCGTCGATGGATGCGTTGACCGCCGGGAATCGCTTGAGAGCCTCAATACTGGCTCGTACGAAAAAGGACATAAAGCCAAGTCGAACGCCATCATGGCTCTTTTCAAAAAGATCCTTGTATTTATTACGTAACGCCATGACGGGAGCCATGTCGACCTCGTTAAAAGTCGTCAGCATGGCAGTTGACTGACTGGCCTGTAGAAGTCTTTCCGCCACTTTGGCGCGAAGCCGACTCATGGGGACACGTTCTTCAACACGACCTGATGAGGTATCGATTGCAGCGCGGACTTCGGTATCACCACCGCCTGTCGATTTTTTGGCAACAGCATCAAGGACGTCTTCTTTGGTCACACGTCCGTTCTTTCCTGTGCCTTTGATCGCATCAATGTTTATGGCGTTTTCCTGTGCGATTTTCTTGGCTGCAGGGCTCAGAAGTGGCTCCTCTGCCGTTGTTTCCTGCTTGGCGGAAACTGCAGCACTTGCCGCTGCCACAACGGGAGTTGTGCCGGCAGAGACTGCTCCTGCTTCTACCAAAGCGATGAGCTCGTTACTGACAATCGTGTCGCCCGTATTTTTAATAATTTTTTGCAAGAGACCATCAGCAGGCGACACAACTTCAATGACAACTTTGTCGGTCTCGATATCAACGAGAAGCTCATCTCGCTTCACCATCTCCCCTGCTTTTTTATGCCAAGTCGCAATCGTGCCATCAGGTACTGATTCAGGGAGGGTTGGCGCTTTAATTTCAATAGTCATTTTTATAATCCTTCGCTCTGCTATTTAGATATCTATTTGCTAAGTGTTAACGCTTGATCAAGAAACTTGCGCAGTTGTTCCAGATGCAGCGCAGGGTATCCTGCTGCTGGAGATGCTGACGCTTCCCGGCCTGCATAATTCAAGGGCACTCCGGGTTTAAGTTCTTCGGCAACGCGTCTCATATGGTGTTGGCTCGAATACCAAGCACCTTGATTCATTGGTTCTTCTTGACACCAAACAACTTCCGTAAAATTCGGATAAATCGACATCGCGGTACGCAAGTCATCCGACGGGAACGGATACAACTGCTCAAGTCTAATAATGGCGATATTGTCGATCCCCCTTGCGCGACGCTCTTGGCGAAGGTCGTAATAGACTTTTCCACTGCACAGGATGATGCGCTGGACCGAAGAAGCATTGATTTCATCGGTTTCGCCAATCACTACCTGGAAAGTGCCTTCGGCCAATTCTTGCAATGTAGAGGTGCTTTCTTTATGTCGAAGGAGGCTCTTGGGCGACATGACCACGAGTGGTTTTCGAAGTGGGCATAGCACCTGTCGACGCAGCATGTGAAAGACCTGAGCGGACGTCGTTGGCAAACACACTTGAATATTGTGTTCTGCACATAATTGCAGGAAACGCTCAAGGCGGGCCGATGAATGCTCAGGGCCTTGTCCTTCGTATCCGTGAGGTAACAACATGGTCAGGCCGCAAAGCCGTTGCCATTTATTTTCACCGCTGGTAATAAATTGGTCGATTACAACCTGTGCAGAGTTGGCAAAGTCTCCAAACTGTGCCTCCCAAATAATGAGAGCATTAGGGGTTGTCGTCGCATACCCGTACTCAAAGGCAAGCACCGCTTCCTCTGAAAGGAGCGAATCGTAAATAGAAAACGCCCGTTCGTCGGGAGTCAATGACTGCAGGGGGATGTATTCCGAATCGTCTTCCTGATCGTGGAGTACTGCGTGACGATGGGAGAATGTTCCACGTCCAACGTCCTGGCCAGTGATTCGGACCTTGTTTCCGCTCGTCAAAATGCTGGCGTACGCTAGGGTTTCTGCAAATCCCCAGTCGACAGGTTTTTCTCCCTCTGCCATCTGGATTCGATCATCAATGATCTTCTGCACTTGTTTATGCAGTTTGATATTCGGAGGAATCACGACCAGCTTTCGGGCAAGTCCTTGCAGGGTATTGATCTTGATGGTGGTGTTATAGTGCGGCGTCCATTCATGACCAAGGTAGGGACTCCAGTCCACAAACAGCTCGACAGAAGGCTGCTTGACCAATGACTTTACAACATGCTCCCCCGTGTCCAGCGCCTTTCTGTATGAAGTATTAAGAAACTCCGCCTCTTCCTCGGTAATTATGGATTCCGCAATCAGCTTCTCGGCATAAAGCGTACGCGTAGTTTTCTGATGACGAATCTGATTGTACATCAGAGGTTGCGTGCTGGAGGGCTCATCAGTTTCATTGTGACCGCGTCGGCGGTAACAAATCAGGTCGATTACGACATCCTTTTTGAACTCGTATCGGAAATCCAACGCCAATTGCGTTACAAAGAGAACCGCTTCAGGATCATCACCATTCACGTGGAAAATCGGAGCCTGAACCATTCTTGCTACATCGGTACAGTATTCCGTTGAACGAGCATCTTCCCGGCGGCTTGTGGTGAACCCTACCTGATTATTCACGATGATATGGACAGTTCCGCCCGTGGAATACGCACGAGTCTGTGACATCTGGAAGGTTTCCATGACCACGCCCTGTCCGGCAAACGCTGCATCGCCATGAATGATTATCGGAACTACTTTATTACCCGACCTGTCATTTCGACGATCCTGACGCGCTCGAACAGACCCTTCTACTACAGGCGACACGATCTCAAGATGAGAAGGGTTGAACGCCATGGCCAGGTGTACTTCCCCACCTGGGGTCATGATGTTTGAAGAGAAGCCCTGGTGATACTTCACATCCCCTGAGCTTTTATAGGTGGCTCGCCCTTCGAACTCGCTGAACAAGTCAGCAGGATTCTTTCCAAGGGTATTCACGAGCAGATTCAAACGCCCCCGATGTGCCATGCCAATGACAATCTCTTTGGCGCCATAGCTACCGGAGCGCTGTATCAATTCATCAACCAAGGGAACGAGGCTTTCGCCTCCTTCAAGGCCGAAGCGCTTGGTTCCGGGGTACTTTGAATCCAGATGCTTTTCAAGACCCTCGGCGGCGCTCAGTCTTTCGAGAAGATGACGTTTTACATCGGCAGGAAAATCCGGGCTTCCGTGATTGGTTTCGATGCGCTTCTGAATCCATTGCTTTTCCGCCAGGTCGACGATGTGCATGAATTCATAGCCGATCGAACCACAATAAATCTTTTCGAGGATTTCAACGATTTCCCTTAGCGACGCCTTGTCTTTTTTGATGAACAAGGAGCCCGTTTGAAAGACAGTGGAATGGTCGACGGGTGACAGTCCGTGGAAATCAAGTTGCAAATCGGGAACTTGTTCGCGTCGCATCAGGTGCAAGGGGTCGAGCGAAGCCTTCTGGTGTCCTCGTACGCGATAGGAACTGATGAGATGAAGGACCTGAACCTGCTTGTTTGAATGCTCTGAATTAACGACTGCGTCACTGGTCAGGACAGGCTTGAACCGGCTTGTCTTACCCAGTTTTTTAAAATATTCCTGGACCTCCAAATGTGAAATATCCGATTGCGTTGAATCGGATATTTTCGGGAGGGACTGGAAATATGATCGCCATTCTTGCGGAACCGAATCCGGATCCTGAAGATACTGATCATACAACTGCTCGACATACCCCGCGTTCCCGCCTGAGAGATGTCCAGACTTCCACATTAATTCCATAATGCTTTCGTGCATTTGATTTGATCCTGGGGTTTAGGTAGACGCCTCACGTTCAGAAGCCGTCAGATGATTCAATCTGACGAAGGTCTACAAATAAAAATTAACTGGCTCTTTGCAAAAGCATCGAACGAATGTGTCCGATGGCTCTGGTGGGATTCAATCCCTTCGGACAAACCGCCACGCAATTCATGATGCCTCGGCATCGGAACACTGAAAACGGATCTTCCAGATTTGCAAGTCGCTCATCAGTTGCCGTGTCTCTACTGTCCGCAAGGAATCGATAGGCTTGCAACAACCCAGCGGGACCGATGAACTTGTCAGGATTCCACCAGAAAGAAGGACAATTGGTGCTGCAGCATGCACACAGAATACATTCGTAAAGGCCGTCAAGTTTCTCGCGTTCTTCGGGGCTCTGTAAGCGTTCAATGGCAGGAGCAGGAGAATTATTGATCAAGTAAGGTTGAATCTTTTCAAACTGCTTGTAGAACACAGACATGTCGACAACCAGATCGCGCACCACTGGCATTCCCGGTAGTGGACGTAAGATCAATTTGCCGTTCTTCGCTGCTGATGAAACGGGGGTAATGCACGCAAGACCATTCGTTCCATTCATGTTCATTCCATCGGAGCCGCAGACACCTTCCCTGCAAGAGCGACGATAAGCAATGCTTGGATCCTGACGTTTCAGAAGCTCCAAAACATCCAGTACCATCAAATCCTTTCCTCCAGGAAGTTCAATTTCATAATCCTGCATACGCGGCTTGTCATCGACTTCTGGATTGTAGCGATACAGACTTACTAACACGTTTGATTCCCTTGCCTGACAAATTCAGGTCGTTTTGTATACGGGGATAAATTAATAGGTTCTGACCTTTGGCTCAAAAGCCGGCACGGTTTTCGGTGCAAAGTTCACTGCACGTTTGCCAACAGACTTGCTTGTTGGGAAATACAGGGAGTGGCATAGCCAGTTTTCGTCATCGCGTTCCTGATAGTCATCCCGTGCATGAGCTCCTCGACTTTCGGTTCGTGCTTCCGCTGCTATCGCTGTCGCTTCGGCGACTTCAAAGAGGTTCTCCAATTCGAGTGCTTCAATGCGCGCAGTGTTAAAGGCATTACTCTTGTCAGTCAGATTGATGTTGGCAACACGCTCTCTAAGGTCGGCAAGTTTCTTGATGCCTTCACGCATGAAATCTCCTCTGCGGAAAACGCCGAAGTGATTTTGCATGATGCCCTGCAACTCAGTTCTTACCTGCGCAACACTTTCTCCTGAAGTCGTGGCATTCAACCGTTGGAGACGGCTCATGGCCTGATCGATATCAGATTGGCTGGCGGTACGTTGTTCAATTCCCTGATGCAGCATTGACTCGATATGAATACCTGCCGCGCGACCAAAGACCACGAGATCCAGCAGGGAATTGCCGCCCAACCGGTTTGCACCGTGAACGGATACGTTCGCGACTTCTCCAACGGCAAACAGGCCTTCGATGATCTTGTCTTTCCCGTTGCTGTCTTGGGCAATCGCCTGGCCGTGAATGTTGGTGGGAATACCGCCCATCATGTAGTGACATGTTGGAACGACGGGAATGGGCTCCTTCACAGGATCAACATGGGCAAATGTCCGCGAAAGCTCAAGAATGCCCGGCAGTTTCGCGTTCAGTACTTTCTCTCCAAGATGATCCAGCTTCAGAAGCACGTGATCTCCGTTCGGGCCAGCGCCGCGCCCCTCGAGAATTTCCAGAACCATCGAGCGCGCCACAACATCGCGTCCGGCAAGATCTTTCGCATTGGGCGCATACCGTTCCATGAATCGTTCGCCATCTTTATTGATCAGATAGCCCCCTTCTCCCCGGCAGCCTTCAGTGACGAGCGTGCCCGCGCCGTAAATGCCGGTGGGATGGAATTGCCACATCTCGATATCTTGCACAGGAAAACCCGCACGCAAAGCCATACCGACACCGTCGCCCGTACAAATCATCGCATTCGTGGTGGACGCATAAATTCGCCCTGCACCGCCTGTTGCGAAAACAGTGGCTTTTGACTGGATATAAACGGTTTCACCCGTTTCAATGCAAATGGCAACAACGCCGACGACAACGCCATCCTGGTTGCGAACCAGATCCGTTGCATACCACTCATTAAGGAAGACCGTTTTGTTTTTCAGATTTCCCTGGTACAGCGCGTGCAGCAGCGCATGGCCAGTTCTGTCGGCAGCGGCACACGTCCGTGCAGCCTGCCCGCCTTTGCCGTAATCTTTGGATTGACCGCCGAATGGACGTTGATAGATGCGACCGTTTTCCGTGCGGGAAAACGGCAATCCCATGTGCTCCAGCTCGAAAACCGTCTTGGGGCCTTCGCTGCACATGTACTCAATGGCATCCTGATCACCAATATAATCAGACCCCTTCACGGTGTCGTACATATGCCAACGCCAATCGTCGTTGGGGTCTGCGCTGGCGATAGCACAGGTGATACCACCCTGGGCTGATACGGTGTGTGAGCGGGTTGGAAAAACCTTACTGATAACGGCAGTTTTGTATCCTGATTGTGCAAGCTGCAACGCTGCACGCATGCCGGCTCCACCACCACCGACGATTACCGCATCAAACGAAAGAGTCCGCATACCAGACATTTACATACCCCATAGAATCTGAATACCCCAAACGAGGTATATGAACATCAGGACAACGCTGCCAGCCTGAAAGAGAAGTCGAAGCACTGTTGCCTTCGCGCCAATCAGGTAGGTGGTGAGATAGTCTGTTGAGATTGTCCACAACCCAACCCAGGCGTGAGCACATAGCGCAATCAACGCCGCCAGACTGGCGATTCGGACCCAGGTTGTCTGGAACAAGGCATGCCACTGGGAATATGTCAGGTCAGGATGTTGCACGAGGTAGCCGAGGAGCCCCACAAAATAAACACCCAGAATGATGGCGGTGATGCGCTGTACTACCCAATCGTAAAGGCCGCTGCGCCCAAAACTTGTGACGTTCGTTACCACAGCCAGACTCCTGTCAGCACGATGCTGATTACTGAGAAGACAATGACGAGCTTCGCGCCAGTCTGCGCTCCCGAGAGGGTCTCACCGATACCAAGATCCATGACCAAATGTTTGATCCCGGCGATCAGGTGGTAGAGAAGACCGGCCAGAACAGCCCAGACCAGTAATTTCACGGGGAGCATGTCGAGCCACATCCCAACATTGGAGAATCCCTGCTCCGAACTCAGCGATTCAGCAAACAGCCATAGCAGCACCGCGACGCCTGCAAAAATAAACACCCCGCTTATTCGGTGAAGAATTGAGGTGATTGCCGGGAGAGGTAGTCGAAGGGTCGAAAAATCTAGATTTTTGGGTCGATTATCTTTCACAGAGGTTAGGGTTTCGTGAGGCCCAAACGGGCGCGGTTAATGGGAGTGATCGGTCATGTAAAGAAGCCGATCTGTTTGATTATGCGTACATTTAATGCGCGCGTAATTAGGGGGTGGAGTATAGACTCATGACCGGGGGAATACAATAAAACCGAGGTCAATTTCGCGAATGATGACAATGGATTGTCAATGCGGAGTACGCGGGGTGGAAAACCATGAAAAATCGTACGCCAAAGGCATGGCTTGGGCGAGGTGAACCCGCTATATTGCGCGCTCACGGCTTGTAGTGTGGGTTAAATCGCCTTATCTTAGCAGGCCTGAATTTTTAGAGCCTTGTAATACACAGGAGTATGGCATGACTAACAAAGCAGCCAAATTGACCCTCGATGGCAGCGCCGATTCAATCGATTTACCGGTATACAGCGGCACTATTGGACCGGATGTGATTGATGTTGGGGGGCTTACGGCGAAGGGATACTTCACATACGATCCCGGCTTCATGTCAACAGCTTCCTGCAAGTCCGATATCACCTACATCGACGGGGACAAAGGGGTCCTTCTGCACCGCGGATACCCTATCGAACAACTAGCTGAAAAGTCCGATTTCCTTGAAACCTGCTACCTCCTCCTCAATGGAGAGTTGCCCACGGCAGACCAAAAGAGTGCATTTGCCACGAGCATTCGCTATCACACAATGGTGCATGAACAGCTGTATCAGTTTTTCAAAGGCTTTCCGCGCGATGCCCACCCAATGGCCATTATGGTCGGGGTCGTGGGAGCGCTGTCTGCCTTCTACCATGACTCCCTTGACATCACCAATGAGCAGCACCGCGAGCTGGCAGCGCATCGTCTGATTGCAAAATTACCGACCATTGCGGCCATGTGTTACAAGCACTCGATTGGCCAGCCCTTTATGTATCCCCGCAACGATTTCAGTTTCGCGGAGAATTTCCTCCACATGATGTTCAACACGCCGTGTGAAGAGGCAAAGGTCAGCCCTATTCTGGCAAAGGCCATGGACACCATTTTCCTGCTACATGCGGACCATGAGCAGAATGCCTCAACCTCGACAGTGCGTCTGGCAGGATCAACCGGCGCCAATCCCTTCGCCTGTATCGCCTCCGGCATTGCTGCCTTGTGGGGGCCAGCGCATGGTGGGGCCAATGAAGCGGTGCTGAATATGCTGTATGAAATTCAGGATGAATCGCGCATTGAAGAATTCATTAATCGTGCAAAGGACAAAAACGATCCGTTCCGACTTATGGGATTCGGTCATCGTGTGTACAAAAATTTTGATCCCCGCGCAAAAGTGATGCGCAAGATCTGTGACGAGGTGCTGGACGACCTCGGGGTGGAGAACGACCCGCTGTTCCGTATCGCACGACGTCTGGAGAAAATTGCGCTGGAAGACGAGTATTTCATTGAACGCAAACTTTATCCGAACGTGGATTTCTATTCCGGCATCATTCTTAAAGCCATCGGTATTCCGCCCTCGATGTTCACTGTGATTTTCGCGATTGGGCGTACACCCGGCTGGATCTCTCACTGGAATGAAATGATCAGCAACCCTTACAAGATCGGGCGTCCACGCCAGCTGTATACTGGGCATGAGATGCGCGATTACCCTAAAAAGTAGGCTAAAACAAAAACCCCGGTTGATGCAAAATCAACCGGGGTTTTTTTATGTCTTTCATGTTGAAATTTGGTGGAGCCTATCGGGATCGAACCGATGACCTCAACGCTGCCAGCGTTGCGCTCTCCCAGCTGAGCTAAGACCCCTGTAGCAAAAGTCCGCGCATTCTAAGCACCGAACCTGAGACTGTCAATCTTTACTCCGTCGACGATGAAAAGTCCCTGAACTCCTTTTCCATTGCCTTGTTTTCTTTATTTGAAATACCACCAAGGACCTCGATGGCGTACCGAATTCGTGCACGCGTGATGTCCAGACCAAGAATGCTGATGGCATCAATCACAGACGTAGAGACAGATTTTCCAGTAATCGCGACAAACAAGGGAAAAAGAAAATCACGTATCTTCAGTTCAAATCGTTCCGCTAGCGTCATGCAGAGCGTTTCCACCGTCTCTCTGTCGAATTTTCGACTTTCTTCCAGGCTCCACAGGGTGAATTGCAGGCACTTTCGCATGAGTTCCGGGGACACGGATTTATGAGAAAAGCTTTCCGGTGAAATGTCGGGGAGTCCTGCCAGAAAGAACCCCGCGAGGGGGACGACATCGCTGAAACGCTCCACACGCTCTTTGATGAGGGGAACAATCTTCTCCATTTTGGAAAGATCGAAAGCCCATGCGGAAAAGTGCGTGATGAATTCCTGGGTACTGAGTGTTTCCCGGAGATATTTGCCATTCAGCCAATTCAGTTTTTCCACGTCAAAGACTGGGCCTCCCAGCGACACGCGCAACAGATCAAAATGCGCAATCATGTCGTCCACGGTAAACATTTCACGTCCATCGGGCATCGTCCAGCCCATCATTCCCAAATAGTTGACAAGTGCATGAGGAAGGTAGCCCATGTCCCGATAGTAATTGATGCTGGTCGGGTTCTTTCTTTTACTCAGTTTGCTTTTATCCGTGTTGCGCAGCAGTGGCATGTGGCAGTACACAGGCGCTTCCCACCCGAAGTACTGGTATAACAATAAATGTTTCGGCGTGGAGTTGATCCATTCTTCTCCGCGGATCACATGACTGATCTGCATGAAGTGATCGTCTACCACGTTGGCAAAATGGTAGGTGGGGAGCCCATCGGATTTCATGAGCACCTGCATATCGATCTGCTGCCAGTTGATGCGAATCTCGCCACGCAGCATATCGGTGAACACACAGTCGCCTTCCCGGGGAACGCGCATACGTATCACATGTTCTTGTCCCTCAGCCAGCTTGGCTGCGACCTCCTCTTGCCGCATTCCCAGGCAATGGCCGTCATATCCCAGAGGGCTTTTCTGGGCCATCTGTTCTTCACGTAACTGAGCCAGTCGCTCGGATGTGCAGAAACAGTGGAAGGCGTGGCCGGTTTCAATCAAGTGTTTGATCTGCTCCTGATAAAGGGCGGAGCGCTCACTTTGGCGATACGGCCCAAACGGCCCGCCGACATCCGGTCCTTCACTCCACGTGAGTCCCAACCACTTTAGCGCCGCCAGAATGTCCTGTTCGGATTTGGCGGTGCTGCGGACCTGATCAGTGTCTTCGATCCGGAGGATGAATTCCCCGTCATGCTGTTTGGCAAAGCACCGATTGAACAAAGCGATATAGGCGGTTCCAACGTGAGGGTCACCTGTGGGAGATGGGGCGATGCGAGTTCTGACTTTTTGCATAACAGTCCTGTCAATCGATGCAGCGAAACAAAGGCGGTGAGTATACGACATGGACCCTGTTGCCGGAATACGCAAGGCGGTGTCCTGACGCGTCTCATTGGGTATACTTGCCCGTCGAACCCGCTAAAAATGAGTGTCGTCTTCCATCCCTATGCACCCTGCCCCTCTATCACGACGCTTTTGTGTCGCCCCCATGCTGGACTGGACTGATCGTCATGAGCGGTTCTTTCTGCGGCTGTTGTCCCAACATGCCGTGTTGTATACCGAGATGGTGACAACCGGTGCACTCCTGCACGGGAATGTGCGCCGCCACCTGGATTTCAGCCCGCAAGAACATCCCGTAGCGCTTCAACTGGGAGGCAGTGACCCCGAAGAACTGGCGCACAGTGCCCGGCTGGCAATGGAGTGGGGATATGACGAAGTCAATCTCAATATCGGGTGTCCGAGTGATCGTGTGCAGTCGGGCAGATTTGGCGCCTGTCTGATGGCGGAGCCTGCCATTGTTGCAGCGGCGCTGCGTGCCATGCGACGTGATGTTTCCTTGCCTGTGACCGTGAAATGCCGGATCGGCATTGATGATCATGACAGCGATGAATTTCTGTTTCACTTTGTTGAAACACTCGCCGAGGCGGGATGCCACACGTTTCTTGTTCACGCCAGAATCGCGATTCTCAGTGGCTTGAGTCCCAAAGAGAATCGGGAGATTCCGCCACTGCAATACGAGCGGGTTTTCCGATTGAAACAGCGCTATCCCTCGTTGGAGATTATCTTGAATGGCGGTATCCGAGATCTGGAAGAAGCGAAGACTCTGCTGACGCAGGTGGATGGTGTCATGGTCGGCCGCGAGGCTTATCAAAATCCCTGGATACTTTCCAAGGTCGATGAAATTTTTTATGACGCTGCGCGTTCTGACAAAACGCGTTTTGATATCCTGCAGGCGTTTTTGCCCTATGTCCGCGCTCAGTTGGCCGATGGCGTTCCTCTGCAACACATGACGCGCCATATTCTCGGCATCTTTCACCGGATGCCGGGAGGCAAAGCATTTCGTCGACATCTGAGTGAAAATGCGTTTCGCAAAGACGCGGGGATCAGTGTGCTTGAGGATGCGATATCACTCGTGCATGCCCACGCCGATGTCGCGGGTATCACTTCTCACCACTCTCGCGAAACACAGTGACAACAGGCCCCTTCCATGTTTTCTACAATCAAGAAATTTTTTGAAGAACGTCTTTCACTCGATTCAGGGGAAGGCGATGAGCAGCATCACCGTAAAATTGAATTAGCCAGCGCTGCATTGATGTATGAGTTGATGAAAACCGATTCGCGTGTGGATGAGCGAGAAGAACTGATGTTACGTCAGGTGCTCGCTGACACCTTTTCTCTGGATGAAGTAAACGTGAATGACATTGTGACGCTCGCCGAAAAAGCATCCCACGATGCCACCTCCCTCTATGAGTTCACCGCCCTTGTGAATGCCCATTACAGCTACGAGGATCGGGTGCTTCTCATTGAAAATCTCTGGCGCGTGGCATTTTCAGATTTCGCACTGGACAGGTACGAAGAACACCTGATTCGCAAGGTAGGCGACCTTATCTATATCAAGCACAGTGATTTCATTAAATCGAAATTGAAGGTCAAGGAGTCTTTGGGGATTGGCGGCCTGAACTAAGACTTAAAAATCGTCAAAGTCATCGTAATAGGCGCCGTCGTTCACCAGATATTCCCGTTGCTGCAGGTAGGCTTCGCGGACAAACAGATATTCATCTCCAGAGATCAGCCCCTCCATCGACATCACCGAAGCGCGATCATCAATAAACCCGAGTGCCGTCAGTGAGTTTCGGACTCCCTCTTCCTGAGTGTATTGAATCGGATTGAACAGGGTGTCCAGCACAAGGCCCACGGTGTCGCGTGCAGTGCTCGGTCCAAAGAATGGCAATACAACGTACGGTCCTGCCCCTACTCCCCAGCGGCCAAACGTCTGACCAAAATCTTCTTCGTTTTTGGAAAGCCCCACTGAGGAAGCCACATCGATCACCCCGCCTATGCCGACGGTTGTGTTGATGATGAGACGTCCGGAATCCGAGGCAGCGTCTCTGAATTTCAGCTGTAGCAAGTCGTTGGCGAGCACGTTGACGTCATCGACATTGCTGAAAAAATTCCCGATGCATTGCCTGACCAAGCCAGGCACCAGTGTGGTGTACGTGGACGCTACGGGGCGCAACACCCAACTGTCGAGAAAGGTATTGAAGCGATAGATGCGGATATTGGTACTTTCCCACGGATCGGACGCCAATGCCGCCGGGCTGCTGAGCAGGAAGGCCCCCAAAACACAGCATCGGAACAATGAGCTGCGTTCGGTCATCCTGACTGAACCAAGGGGAATGTGAACTAGCGATTCCATCGTCATTTCCTTCGCAGGCAGTCCTGCCTTTACTACGTCCCGCATGAGGGATGCAGGACGCGCGTATTATCACAAACACGGCATTTGAAAGACATCCCCTCAAGTGGGGATTCGGCAAAAATGCATAATTGAACGGGGAGCGATCAGGATTACGCCCGCTTTACGCCAGATTTGCCTGGGCATGAGACTAACCAGGCGCCAGCGCGTTACACAGCTCCTTGATGGCGTAGCGCGTCAAGCTGCTTTTCGATCCGTTTTTCAGACACGGGGAAACGCGTCCCCAGACTCTGGGCAAAAAGGGAGACGCGCAGTTCCTGCAAGGACCACTCAAGGGTGTCCAACGCATGAGATGCGCGTTTTTGCCGTTCTTTTTCTACCTTAATTATGTTCTCTAATCTATTGATAATAAATGTATTATCTTCATCCTTCTGACGATTTCCCGAGAGTCTGTCCAAGCGATATAGGACCGCGCTCAGGTAGCGGGGATATTCCTTTAACACGGGTGCCGGGACGCGGGACAAAAAGCCAGAACCTAGCAGAAACTCCATCTGAGCCGTCATATCAGTCTTCGCATAGCGCAAGGCAGGGGCTTCGCAGGCTTTAAGCTGTCGAGTCACTGAAAAAACCAGTTCAATGATTTCCGAAAACAGACGCCCAAAGTGCTCCGCAGTGGGAACAAGCTCCGATCTGCCGCGCGCGAGCTCATCCTCAAATTGCGCACGACTCCGAGGTATCGGGATGTCCGCCAACTCAAAGGCCAGCTGATAAATGGCGCGTACCCCTTCCGTTTCCAGGGGCAGCGTAAATTCGGTGATCTTGAGGGCTAAACGCTTGCCCAGAGCCTTCATCTGGTCCTGAATCACACGTTTTTGCTGAGGCGTTTTCAGCATCAATAACGTGACGATTCCCTGGCGGGTCAACGAGTCTGCAATTTCCTGCGTCTCCTGCAGAACCACCGCCACCTCCGTCCCCTGATCGACAAGGGCAGGAAATCGCGTCAGACGAATCCTGTCGTCGAGGATGACCTGTTCCGGAAAACTCTCCATGTCCCAGTCGGTCAAACCGCTGCGCTCGAGAGGATGCCGGGCCTGATGGGACATCTGTGTCCGTGCGCCGTGTGTAAGGCGTTCCTGTAAGGGGGCCAGCGCGTGATCACGTCCCATTTCCCTGCCCTGCTCGTCGATGACGCGCAGGAGCGGGTGCAGATGTGCAGGGATTTCGACAGCCTCGAGAATGTCCAACGGGATGTGAAGCGACCGTGTGCGCTTAATAAACGTCTGCAAAAGAAGTAACAGGCCTTGTGAAGGGGCTTCCTTTCCGGGGGCAAATCCCAGCGTCTCGAGGAAGCTATCCACAAAATCAGGCACAGGAATGAACTGTTTTCGCAATTGTTTCGGGAGTCCTTTCAGCGTCGCAATGCAGCGATCGCGCAAAAGCCCGGGAATCATCCAATCGAGAGATTCCTGACGCATCTGGGCCAGGATTCCCACAGGCACCTCCAGAAGCGCACCATCCCCCTCTTCTCCCGGTGTGAACGCATAACGAATGGGCAACGGATTATTCTGGACGACGGCGGCATCCGGGTAGTAATGCGCAAGATCGGCCTCGGTGTCGCGCGTCAGCAGGTCTTCCTTGCGCATATGCAGAATGTCGGCTCTGCCGTGTCGTGTCTCCTGCTTTAGCCAGGTATCGAGTGAACGCGAATCACAAATCCCTTGCGGAAGGCGAGACGCATAGAACTCCACGAGTCCCTCCTCGCTGACAATCAGATCGGGACGACGCAGCTTTTCCTCTTCCTGCCTGAGACTCGCCAGCAACGCGCGATTGTGTGCAAAGAACGCCGCCTGCGTTTTTATCGCCATCGGAACCAGCGCCTCGCGAATGAAAATGTCGCGGCTGACAACGGGATCTATCGGCGCGAAAGGCACGGGTTGACGTTCTACCAGCACAAGACCAAACAGGCTGATTTTTTCAAAGGCGATCACCTGGCCACGAGACTTTTCCCAATGAGGCTCTGCATAGTCGCGCCGTACCAGTGTTTTTGCGGCGTCGATCGCCCACTGTGGCTGAATGCGTGCTGCGCTGCTTGCGAAAAGTCGAGAGGTTTCAATGAGATCTCCTGTCACAATCCACTTGACCGACTTCCTTGCCAATGTCGAGCTCGGAAATATCGCGAACTTTCGTCCCCGACTTCCCGTGTAGATGCCCTCTTCTCCACGTACGCCGAGCTGATTGAGCGAACCACTCAATATCGCGCGATGCACCGCTTCATAATCGCTTGCCTCACACAGATCCGGTACATCGGCGCGCCGATTCTCGTGGTACCCCTGCTGCTGACAGGTCAGATGCAACTGCCGATGCGTCTCTCTCCACTCACGCATGCGCAGGAAAGAAAGGAAATGCCTGGTACAGAATTGCCGTAGGGCACTCTGTGAGAGCATCTGTCGCTGTTGTTCGTATGTCTGCCACAAGATGACCCAGGAGAGAAAATCCGACTCGGGATGCATGAACTGGCCATGCATTTCTCTTGCTGCCTGTCGCTTGTCAGCGGGTGTTTCCCGCGGGTCCTGCACACTCATGGCACTGACGATGATCAGCAGCTCCTGAAGGCAGCCTCGACCCGCCGCCTCTATCAGCATCCTGCTCAGACGTGGATCTGCCGGAATTGTTGCCATTTTGCGCCCGGTGCGCGTCAGGCGTCGGTGATCATCGATGGCGCCGAGTTCCTGCAATAATTTGAAACCGTCATTGATGGCTTTGCGTTCCGGCATGTCGAGAAAAGGAAACGCCTCGATGTCGCCCAATCCCAAGGTCAACATCTGCAATATCACGGCGCTCAAATTGGTGCGCTGTATTTCGGGATCGGTAAAGAGTGCACGGCTCCTGAAATCCTCCTCGCTGTACAAACGGATACACGTGCCATGACTCACACGGCCGCAACGGCCTGCACGTTGATTGGCACTGGCTTGAGAGACGGGTTCTATGGGCAAGCGCTGCACTTTGCTTTGCACGCTGTAGCGCGAGATGCGGGCCATTCCCGTGTCAATTACATACACAATGCCGGGAACAGTCAGCGAGGTTTCAGCCACGTTCGTCGAAAGAATGACACGACGCCCCCGATGCGGGGCAAAAATCCTATTTTGCTCCGCAGGCGTGAGACGGGCGTAAAGGGGAAGCACTTCCGTATCGCGCATTGGGTGTTTCCGCAGTGCGAGCGCGGTGTCGCGAATCTCTCTCTCTCCACTCAGAAATACCAGCACATCTCCCGGGCCTTTTCGCTCTGCTTTTTCGCGAGATTCGATCTCCCGCAGTGCACCCATGATGCCCTCGATCGCCGGATCGCCCTCTCCTGCCGACTCCATGGCGTCCCTCCCCACAGGTAGCGGACGGTAAAGAATATCGACCGGGAAACTGCGCCCGGATACCTCAATGATCGGGGCCTGATCGAAATGGTGGGAGAACTTCTGCACATCTATGGTGGCGGACGTGATAATAAGTTTGAGATCCGCACGCTTCTTCAGCAGGGACTTGAGGTAACCCAAAAGGAAATCAATATTGAGGCTGCGTTCATGTGCCTCATCAATGATGAGCACCTCGTACTGCGACAGAAACCGATCCTGTTGGATTTCAGCCAGCAATATGCCGTCGGTCATGAGTTTGACGAGCGTGTTAGGCGCGGTGTTGTCGGTAAAGCGCACCTGGTAACCCACGAGACCACCAAGCGCTGTTTGTGTTTCTTCTGCAACCCGGGAGGCGACGGCACGCGCGGCAATCCGACGTGGCTGCGTGTGACCAATCAAACCTTTTGCCCCCAATCCCAGCTCGAGGCAGATTTTGGGCAACTGAGTGGTTTTCCCCGACCCCGTTTCGCCTGCCAGCACAAGCACCTGGTGCGTGCGAATGGCCTCTGCAATCTCCTCCCGTCGCTGCGTCACGGGCAGAGCGTCCGGAAATTGCAAGGCAGGGATCATCGCGCGTCGCAGGGCCACGCGTTCTTCAGACTGCACAATCGCAGCATCGAGAGCGATTTTAATTTCCTGACGCTGGGACGGTGTCAGGCGCGTGTCGCGCGAGCGGGACCATTGTTGACGCAGGCCATGCTGATCCTTCAGCAAACACTGCGAAATACGAGTGGGGATAGCATCCTGGGGGTCTGACATGGCGTCCTCGGGTGATTCTGCATCAACGATCAGGCGCGCTGAGCGCTCTCGCCTGCCAGCCTCGCCAGTTCCTGATCACGCAATTCACGACGCAGTATCTTGCCGACATTGGATTTGGGCAGCTCGTTCACGAACACGATTTCTTTGGGAACCTTGTACGCAGTGAGATTTTCCCGACAATACTCGCGCACACTTTCCTGTGTCAGGGTGGCGCTTTTGGGAACCACAAAGAGCTTTACCTTTTCACCGGTTTTTTCGCAGGGCAACCCGATGGCGGCACTGTCAAAAACCTCGGGATGTGCGTTTGCCACTTCCTCTACTTCGCTTGGGAAGACATTAAATCCCGAAACGATGATCAGTTCTTTCTTTCTGTCGACGATGCGGATATAGCCTTGTGCATCAATCTGGGCAAAATCTCCTGTCTTGAACCAGCCATCGTCGGTAATGGCGAGTGCTGTCGCTTCCGGATTCTGCCAATAGCCCTTCATGACTTGCGGTCCGCGAATCCACAACTCGCCTTTTTCGTCCGTGGGCAGCGCATTGCCGTCATCGTCAACGACTTTCAATTCTGTTTGGGGAACCGCGAATCCAACAGTGCCCAGCTTGACATGACCGGGCAGGTTCACGGAAACGACCGGCGAACATTCTGTCAGACCGTACCCCTCATACACTTCACACTGCGTGAGCGTTGTCCATTCCTTCGCAACACTGGGTGTCAGGGCCATGCCACCGGCCGCACAAAAACGCAATTGCGAGAAATCGACCTGGGAAATCTCCGGATGGCGGCTCAAGGCGAGGTAAAGGGTATTGATGCCGAGAAATCCATTCGGTTGCACGTCTTTCATGACCTTCACCAGACCGTTGATATCCCGCGGGTTAGGGATGAGGACACTGTGATTCCCGGCATGAATCATGGCGAGGCAATGCATCATGTAGGCATAGGTATGATACAGAGGTAACGGGCTGATGATGCTGTCCTGGCCATCGCGGATAACGGAACTGCTGACAGCGCGCAATTGCATCATGTTGGCGATCAGATTCTTGTGCGTGAGCATGGCCCCTTTGGACACGCCCGTAGTGCCGCCGGTATACAGAATAATGGCGACATCCGTCCCTGAATCGACGGGGGATAGTTTCCCGACGGGTGTCGATTGACGCAAGGCGTCATGCCAGCGAACCGCCTGTGGCAGTCGGTACGGTGGCACCAGGCGTTTAATATAGCGCACACCCGCATTGAGAACCCAGCGTTTGACACCGGGCAAGCAGTCCCCCAGTTCCGTCGTGATGATGCACTGAATCTCTGTTTCGGGAAGAATTTCCTCAAGCTTGTCCGCAAAATTCACCAGTATGACGACGGCTTTCACACCGGCATCTTGAAACTGGTGCTTCATCTCCCGCGCGGTATACAGGGGATTGGTATTCACCAGAACAAGTCCTGCCTTGATGGCCCCGATGGCGACAATGGGAAATTGCAGGATATTGGGTAATTGAATGGCGATGCGATCACCAGGCTGCAATCCGGATTTCTCTTTCAGAAAGAGGCAGAACTGGTCACTCATCTTCTCCAATTCCGCGAAACTCAGGGTATGGCCCAGTGCCGTAAACGCCGGCAATGTAGGGAATTGCGCGAATGCGTACGCGTACACCTCGGAGAGGTGAGTGAACTGTGCAGGATCAAACTTGCCTGTCAGGGTAAGGGTGGTGGCTGGCTGTGTCATACGCGTCTCTTGGTTTTTTTAGTGTGGGTCAGTTAGGGGGCCACCGGGCTGACAATGGCCGTCCGTTTTCCACTCAGGCTCGCCATTGCTGCTTCCAGGCCGCCTACGCTCAACGGGTACATACGATCATTGATCAGTTCACGGACCATTCCGATGGAATATTGATGGTCCCATGCTGCAGAGGAGACCGGATTCAGCCAGACAAGATTTTCAAACGTCTCTGTCATGCGTGCCATCCACACGGCCCCGGCCTCTTCGTTGTAGTGCTCGATACTGCCGCCCGCATGGCTGATTTCGTAGGGAGACATGGTGGCGTCCCCGACGAAGATGACCTTGTAGTCTTTCCCGTAGCGGTGAAGCACGTCGAACAGCGGCATGGTTTCGTTCTGACGTCGATAATTCTTCTTCCAGACCGCTTCATAAATGAAATTGTGAAAATAAAAATATTCCAGATGTTTGAATTCACTACGCGCCGCGGAGAACAGGGATTCACAGACGCGAATGTACGGATCCATCGACCCCCCAACATCAAAAAACAGCAGGATTTTTACAGCATTATGGCGTTCTGGCACCATTTTGAGATCGAGGTATCCGGCATTTTTGGCGGTGGAAGCGATCGTGTCATGAATATCAAGCTCATCCACGGCGCCGGTCCGCGCGAACTTGCGCAACCGCCGCAACGCCATTTTCATATTGCGGGGGCCGATCTCAGCCTGCTCATCCAAGTCCCGGAACTGGCGTTGGTCCCAGACTTTCACTGCCCTGTGGGAGCGTGAGTTCTCCTGCCCAATGCGAATTCCTGCGGGGTTGAATCCATAGGCACCAAACGGTGAGCTGCCCCCCGTGCCAATCCATTTGCTCCCCCCCTGATGCCGTTCCTTTTGCTCCGTAAGCCGTTCCTGGAAGGCCTTGAACAGGGCATCCAGCCCTCCCATGGCCTCGATGCGCGCTTTTTCTTCTGCTGTAAGACTTTCCTCGAATTCACGCCGCAACCAGTCGTGCGGCAGCGTGTTCGCTTCAAAGGCATTCAGGGTTTCCAGAGCATTAAAATAGCGCGAGAAAGCCCGGTCAAAGCGGTCGAAATACTTTTCGTCCTTGACCATGCACAGCCGGGCGAGAGAATAAAAGGCATCGAGATCGGCAAACACCATCTGACGATCCAGACACTCCAGCAGCGCAAACAATTCCGTGAGGGTGACTGGAATTTTTTCGTCTCTCAGTGCCTGAAAGAATCGAATCAGCATGATTTCTTAACGCTTTGCTCGATGCATAAAAGCCAAACGTTCCAGAAGATGAACATCTTGCTCATTTTTGACGAGCGCGCCATAAAGCGGGGGAATTGCCGAGCTGTTATCGTGATTCTTCAAGACGTCTTCCGGAATATCATCCGCCAGCAGAAGTTTCAGCCAATCGATGAGTTCCGATGTGGAAGGCTTTTTCTTCATGCCAGGCACCTTTCGCACATCGAAAAAAATCTCCAAGGCCTGCTGTACCAGTGACTGCTTGATGCCTGGAAAATGTACCTGGACAATTTTTTCCATGGTGAGCGCATCGGGAAACGCAATAAAGTGAAAAAAGCAGCGACGAAGAAAGGCGTCGGGCAATTCCTTTTCATTGTTGCTGGTGATGATGATAATCGGGCGATGCCGGGCCTTGATCAGCTGCTGGGTTTCGTAGACATAGAATTCCATCTTGTCGAGCTCAAGCAACAAATCGTTGGGGAATTCGATATCTGCCTTGTCAATCTCGTCAATCAGCAGCACCGCCGGAGTTGCCGATTCAAAGGCTTCCCATACCTTGCCCTTGATAATGTAATGACGAATGTCTTTAACACGCTCATCGCCGAGTTGGGAATCCCGCAGGCGAGAGACAGCATCGTATTCATACAAGCCTTGCTGCGCCTTGGTCGTGGATTTGATATGCCACTGAATCAAAGGCGCGCCAATTGCCTGCGCCACTTGCTCTGCCAGCAGGGTTTTTCCAGTGCCGGGCTCCCCTTTGATCAGTAGAGGGCGTTGCAATGTCATGGCCGCATTGACGGCCATCTGCAAATCGGAGGTGGCCACATAAGAGGCAGTGCCGGTAAATTTTTTCATGCTGCTGTGCCTTCAGTTCAAGGGGCTGATTTGCGATTCAGCATCAGTTTGAGGAATGTGCCTGAAAGTGCAATGGCCACGGCGAAGGCGATTGCAAGTGTCAGAGGAACCAATGCACGGACAAAATGCGATCCCCCCAAAGTAATCATGTCCAACATCATGACCATCAAGGCGGGAGCCATCAGATCAGCGTCTGGCGCGACGTACCAGGGAGTGAACATCAGCGCGATCAGAATTGCGCGCAGGGAGTTGGCCACCGGCTTGGATTTCAACATGCCGGTAAAGCGATAGAAGATCATGTAACACACGGTCCCTGCAACGAGGTATACCGTCCATCCCGCCATATAGTCATACAGGTCTAACATGCTGCTTTCACCCAACGAATGATGTGTTCCTCCAAGCCATCCTCATGGACGTACTCTTCGGAAATGACCTTGCCAGTGACCGGAATCTGCGCCGCAATCATGGCATCTCGGGAGCCTGTCAAAAGCGGATGCCACTCAGGCAGAGGTTTGCCTTCACTTCGAAGTCTATAGGCACAGGTGTCGGGAATCCAGTGCAAGTCCGGCAACATCTGCGGATCAAGCACCAGGCAGTCCGGCACCAATTTCTGGCGTTTTGTGTACTGCGTGCAGGCGCAGGCTTGTGTGTTCAGATACCGGCATACGACGCGGGTGTAATGCACCGACGCATCTTTGTGATGAATCAGTTTTTTCAGACAGCAACGCGCACAGCCATCGCACAGGGACTCCCATTCTTCCCGTGAGAGTGAGTGCAATGGACGCTCCCACACTGGCCGCGCATCGTGAGTCTCTATCGGTATCGTGCTCATGATGATCGCTTCTGGAGTGCGTGGCGCAGGGGGCTTTCCAAAAGCTCCTGACGCCACCCGCTCAACTCCGTTGGCCAGGAGTACGCCGCCCCCTCCTCTGCACGCAACACAAGGGGCATTAATTGCTTTTTACGGGCTAACAATTCAGGTGCCATGGCCAGCGTTTCCGCCAACACTTTGACTTCCGCCTGTGCACGCTTTAACGCTGCACGCAAAGGACCGTTCAGGGGTTGTTCCATCAACTCGGGGCGAGGCGCAGGTCCCGTGTGGGGAGCCTGGATCAGCGCGAGAATTGCGCTGCCATCTCGCGCCACCAGCGGCTTGGGCAGCTCGAAGATGTTGGCAAGGGCCGTACGGTCGGGTGGCAAAGCCGTGGCGATGGCGATGAGTTCGTTGTCGCGGGCGATCCAGTTGCGTGGCTTGTTGCGCTGGCGTGCTTCCTTTTCGCGCCAGACGCACAGGCGCTGCAGGGCCGCGAGTTGCAACGAATTCAGACGCCATGCGCCGCCGAGTCCCAGGTAATACTCCTGCCAGACGGTTTCATCCGAATCCGGCGCCGCGGCCTGCAGCATCTGGGCGAAATCCTCCTGGGCCCACGACCATCGTCCTTTAGAGATCAGCATCTGCTGAAGATGACGTGCCATTGCCGGCAGATACGCCACATCAAGGGCTGCATATTCCAATTGGGCGTCAGACAATGGTCGCTGAAGCCAATCGGATCTTGTCTGGTCCTTGCTGACCTCGATCTCCAGCAGTTCTTTCACGAGATTCTGGTAACTGATGCTGTATCCGAACCCCAGAAAAGCTGCGGCGCGTTGTGTGTCGAACAAAGGGGTCGGCAATTGGTTAAAACAGTCTTTGAACACGACGAGGTCTTCGGAACAGGAGTGCAGCACCTTGGTAATTCCCGGTGCGGCAAGCAACGCGACAAAGGGTGCCCAGTCCGTCAACTGCAATGGGTCCAGCAGGTAATTGTGCTCGCCGTCGCCCACCTGAATCAGCCCGAGCCGAGGAAAAAACGTGTCTACTCGGACAAACTCGGTGTCCAGCGCAATCATCGGCAGTGTCTGCCAGACCGAGCAAAGTCGCTCCAGCGTGGCATTGTCTGCGACCACAATGGGGGGAGAAATTGAAATCAGTTCCTTGATCATGGTTCTCGAATCTTCAATCGTCCATTGAATGCATGACTCAGGGTGCCACCATCGACAAACTCAAGCTCGCCACCCACGGGAACCCCGTGCGCAATGCGAGACACGGTGAGCGGAAACCCTTTTACCTGTTCGGCGATATAGTAGGCGGTGGCCTCCCCTTCCACAGTCGGGTTGCTCGCGAGAATTAATTCTTCCACAGGATGAGCCGTTAAATGCTGAATCAGTGCGGGAATGCCAATCTCGTCCGGCCCGATGCCATCAATGGGCGACAAGTGCCCCATTAACACGAAGTACAACCCTTTGTAGGTGCCGGTTTGCTCGATGGCGTGGACATCGGCAGGTGACTCCACGACACAGAGCAATGACCGATTTCGCGAAGGATTTGAACACAGCCGGCACACAGGCTCTTCAGTCAGTGTACGACATTGTTCGCAGTGCCCTACCCGCGCGAGTGCTTCCTGAAGCACACTGGCCATGTGCTGGCCGCCTTCTCGATTACGTTCGAGCAAATACAGCGCCATGCGCTGGGCAGACTTGGGACCGACTCCTGGCAGACACCGCAGCGACTCCACCAGTCTTTCAATCAATGGGCTGGCAAACATTCCTACTTATCCCTTGGCGATTAAAACGGAAACTTGAATCCTTCCGGCAACTTCAGACCAGCGGCCATGCCGGATAAATTGTCACGGTTCTTGTCTTCCAGTTTTTTGACGACATCGTTAATCGCGGCAGCAATCAGATCCTCAATGACGTCTTTGTCCTCACGTAGCAAGCTGGCATCGAGCTCTACACGTTGCACATCATGCCGACCATTCATATGAACACGGACCAATCCTGCACCGGACTCTCCCACCAAGACGGACATTGCAGCCTCCTGCTGGGCACGCTGCATCTGTTCCTGCATCATCTTTGCCTGCTTCAACAATTCATTGAAATCGGTCATACCGTTCCCTCATCTGTTCTTTGTACGCTGCCCGGCACAATATGAGCCGAGAAGTGATGTATCAATGCCTGCACATGTTCATCGTTCGAAAATTCCTGCCGTGCACGCTCAAGTGCCTCGGCGGCGAGACGGCCACGAAATTGCGCCGGTGACTCCGCATCAAGTGCGCCCACGTGAATGCTGATTTCCAGTGGGCGCGCAAGATGTCGCTGTAAGGCCTGCGCAATTCGTTGTTCTTGTTCCCGGTTGTAAAGCGCGCTTTGTGTTTCATCAAGCCGCAGAGTCAGTGTGTCATCGGTGCGCGCCTCAAGCACGCAATTGGACAGAAGGTTGCCAGTCATGCCGGTGAGTCCCATGGTGGTCACCAGTGCGTTCCACCAAGCCTGTTTCTCAATGACCGTATCGAAAATGACCGTATCGGAAATGACCGGGTCCTGAGGGGAACTCACCGACTCGGGCTGGCCTTGCTCTGAATGGCTTTCCGTGCGTGATTCGGGTGCTTCGGGAGAGAATGTGTTTTCCGATTTCTGTGGCACTACTCTGCTTGCGTCAGCGTGCGCCATTTCATTCACGGCGTTGAGCGGGGAGCTGACGACTGCAGGGGAATCGTCAGGCTTTTTTTTTTGCTCCGAATCACGGGGCACGCTGTCAGAAAGGGTTCCTGCAGCGACCTGCGTGACAGATGGCGCTTGTGGAGAGAACACCAGCAACCGAAGCAGCAGCATCTCAAATGCCATGCGGAGGTCAAACGCGGCCCCCATGTCCTTGCGTCCATTCAGCGCGATCTGATAATAAAGCTGTACCTGTTCTCCCGTCATGGCCCGTGCGAGCGAGAGTACCTGTTCACGGTCTCCCTGACTGTTGTCGATTCCCCCCGGCACCAGTTGGGCAATGGCAATTCTGTGTAGCGTGGACAACAGGTTATCCAGCAGCATGAAGTAATCAAACGCACGCGCGGCGATAATACCGGCGGTATCCAGAAGTGCCGGAGCATCCTCTGCAATCAGCGCGCTTATCACCTGAAAGATCAATGCTTGATCGGGCGTTCCAAGGAGCGCGCTCACTTCCGCCTCAGTAACATTTCCTGCGCAAAAGGAAATGCTTTGATCGAGCAAGGTGAGTGCATCGCGCATACTGCCCTGAGCGGCTCTGGCAATACTCCACAGGGCAGGCTCCTCAAACGGAATCTGTTCCGCAAGCATGACCGACTTCAGATACTCCGCGATAATTTGCGGACTCAGGTTTTTCAGACTGAACTGCAAGCAACGCGACAAGATTGTGATGGGAAGTTTGTGCGGATCGGTCGTGGCCAGCAGGAAAATCACATGAGGCGGCGGCTCTTCCAGCGTTTTCAACAGTGCATTGAAACTGTGCGTGGAGAGCATGTGGACTTCATCGATCAGGTACACTTTGTAGCGTCCTACCGACGGAGCGTATTGCACGTTCTCCAAGAGTTCGCGGGTATCTTCCACTTTGGTCTTGGACGCTGCGTCCACTTCAATCAGATCGATGAAGCGTCCTTCCGCGATTTGCTGACATGCGCCGCATTTCCCGCAGGGCGTGGAACTGACACCCTTTTCGCAGTTAAGGCATTTGGCAAAGATTCGCGCAATGGTGGTCTTGCCGACACCGCGTGTCCCCGTAAAAAGATAGGCGTGATGGAGTCGCTGGTGATCGAGGGCATGGATGAGGGTCTGGAGAACATGCTCCTGCCCGGCCATGTCATTGAACGTCTTGGGCCGCCACTTTCTTGCCAATACCTGATAGGTCATCTTGTTCCGGTCACTGCCAAAGGCGTATCAAGGGGATTAAGGTGAATGCGGATTCAGGTGGAGGAGATGCAGTCAAACAAGACAAATTGGAGGTACCCCCTGCCAGCCGCACCACGGCACATGAGTCAGCTGCTACCGTTGCTCCCTTCCGGGCCTGGCGGGGTTCACGGCCTATCATTGCGAGGGGACCGGCAGGAGATACCATCAAGCGTGAATACACCTGTCAGTGCCATCACAGCGGCGCATTATGGGTAAAACGTCCCGCTTAATCAAGCACAAAGCCGGGCGCCTCCTAGGGCAATGCATAGGCCAAAATACGGGAATCCGGCCCCGCGCCAACCGCAATCGCGATAAATTGTTTTCCGTTCACCTGATACGACATCGGTGTCCCACCCGTTGGCAAAGGAAGATCGATTTCGTGGATGACGTCGCCATTTTGCTTGTTGTAGGCCCGCAAGACATACCGGCTGTTGTCGTCCTGCGCCAAAAACAGCAGGGTTTTCGTCAGCAAAGGACCCGTACGCGAGGGAGAACCTACAGGGCCCGGATCAAGAATTCCCTGCGCGATAATTCTCTCCCGAATCCCCTCCCCGTGCGGGACCATCCAGGCATGTTCCCCCGTGTTGAGGTCGATTGCCGTAATGCGGCCATAGGGAGGTTTGATCAGCGGAAGGCCTCCGGGGCTCGGTGCAGAGGTCACTCCGCCGCGCACATACGTGAAATTCGAACTGTCTGCCTCGGGTTGCTGAAGTTGCACCACCATAGGGCTGCTCGCCGAGGGGAGGTATAACATACCGGTCTCGGGATCCACGGCCCCACCCTGCCAGCCACCTCCCCCAAACCATCCCGGCAGGTTCACGGTCCCCCGCAGCGAGGGCGGGGTATACAGCGGCCCGTAATCAAATTGTTCCAAGGCTGCCAGGGCTTCTCGGCGCAGCTCCGGCGTGAAGTTGATCAGGGTGTCATCAGAGATGCCCTGTGCCTCGAACGGCGCGGGCTTGCTCGGGATGGGTTGCGTCGCGGAAAGGACCTCCCCCGGCACGCTGCTGCCCGGCACAGGTGTTTCCACTATCGGCCACACGGGTTCTCCCGTCTCACGATCAAATACAAAGACGAAGCCTTGCTTGGTAATCTGGGCAACCGCCTTGATTGGCCGGCCGTCCACTTCGATATCAACAAGATTGGGGGCTGCCGGAAGGTCATAATCCCATACCCCGTGATGCACAAACTGATAGTGCCAGACTCGTTGACCCGTTTTCGCGTCCAGACATACCAGGCTTTCCGCAAACAAATTGTTTCCCTTACGGTGACCTCCAAACCAATCATTGGTGGGAGTGCCGATGGGAAGATACACATACCCCAGTGCCGGATCAGCGCTCATCACTGTCCACACGTTGGTGTTCCCCGTGTATTCCCAGGCACCCTCCTCCCAGGTGTCGTTGCCAAACTCGCCCGCTTGGGGAATCGTGTGAAACATCCAGATCTGTTCACCTGTACGCACATCAAACCCGCGCACGTGCCCGGGAGGGGCCTCCTTGAAACGAGGCACATCATTGATGGAGGAGCCAACTACGACGATGTCCCCGATCACCAGCGGTGCGGATATCTGGGTATACGCCCTGCGATCGACCTCTCTCCCCAGCCCTTGTGTCAGATCGATGCGGCCTTGCTCCCCAAAGGCAGGATCGGGCAGGCCCGTCGCTGCGTCCAGGGACCACAAATACGCATCGTTGCCGGGCATGAGAATCCGCCCCTTCGCGCCATCGCTCCAATAGGAAACGCCGCGGTGGTTATAGCCCAAATTGGCAGGACGACCGGATTCCCATGCCCGGGTATCAAAGACCCACCGCTGAGCGCCCGTTTCCCCGTCGATGGCAGCCACCCGACCAAACGAGGTGCTCACGTAAAGAACCCCGTCGATGGCGATTGGCGTCACTTTGTAGGTGCCTGGACTCGCCCGAAAATCCTGCTTCGCCTGATTCTCGGCAACGGTCAGATTATCAGGAGAAGCCCACGACCAGCTCAGCGCCAGCTGCGAAACATTGGCCTCATTTATCTGGGAAAAATCAACGTATTTGGTGGACGCTGCATCCGCTCCGTAGGAGGGCCAGTCATTGGCATATGACGTGACAGACAGACAAGCACTGCAGAACAGGAGCAGGGAAACGAGGACGCGGCGCGACAGGCATGGCATGGGAGTAGTCCCTTTTATTGTTATTTGTGCGAGGGATACTACTGCAAGCGTCTAAACAGGGGAATGGGTCGTGTTGGAGCAGGGTTCGTAAGGCGTCAATCGGGGGCGTAGTGCAAGAGAATCTGGGCGAGGACGTGCAGTTGAGTGGCGGTGAGGGAGGGATTCGAACCCTCGATAGGGGTTAACCTATACACACTTTCCAGGCGTGCTCCTTCAACCACTCGGACACCTCACCGTATGTACTCAATTCTGCGATATTCGCTGATTTGAAGGCGCGACACTGTATACCAGAGACTTGCCAATTACAAGCGCCAGCCTATTGCCGGATCAGGCGGCTCGCAGGGAAGTCAAGCAGTGCAGGTTCCGTACTGCGCACTGGCACAATCTCCAACCCTCCCCTGCGCAGAAAGTGAATTGTGACGCCGAGAAATTCGGGGCGACACTGCTGAAGTATTTCTACAAAAATACGTTCTGCGCAGTCCTCATGAAAGCCTTCATGATGACGGTAGGACACTAAATACGCCAACAAGCTCTCCCGCTCGATTCGCGGCCCTCGATATTGAATGACAACTGTCCCCCAATCAGGTTGAGAGGTGACCGGGCAATTAGACTTGAACAAATCTGAATACAGACTCTCGTCTGCGATGTCCACTGGGTGCACGCGTAATAAAGCGGCAGAGGGCGTGTACTTTTCAATCGTGATCTCCAGTGAATCAAGACTCTCACCCTCAGGCGCCGTGATTGAAAAGTGATGGCGGTCTTGAACCGCGGTGAACTGCACCATGACGGGCGCACCTGCTACTGCGGACAGGTCGTGCGCGATCGTCTCTTTCACGTGCTCGGCGGAGTCGAAGCGAGTCTGGTTGAGCGAGTTCAGGTACAACTTGAGGGATTTGGATTCCACCAGATTGGGACTTGTCGCGGGCACCAAAAATTCACCGAGCATGATCTGCGGCTTCCCCCGTGCATTGAGCCACGACAATTCATAGGCACGCCATAGATCGTAGCCCCGAAACGGCAATGCGCCATCGAGCACCTGGATGCTCTGGCGATTGTGCGCGCGTGGAATCGCGAACAGTATCTCCGGTGCATACTGCTCAGGATAGGCAGTGTGTTTTCCCAAGGGAATCTCGTGCATCGTACAGCTCCGCAAGGACGGTCAGTGGCGCAGCCCGGTTCCCTTTCGCAGAAGGAGGATGCACGCCACAAAAAGTATCAGAACGAATAAGGCCAGCATGCCGAGGGACACATAAATGTTGACATCAGAGGCCCCTAGAATGCCGAAGCGGAAGGTATTGACCATATAGAAGATTGGGTTCAGGGACGACACGAATTTTCCTGCTGCAGGCAACATCTCTACTGAATAAAAGACTCCGCCGAGATAGATCAGAGGGGTCAGTACAAAAGTCGGGATGATCGAGATGTCATCGAAACTGTTCGCGAACAACGCGTTCAGAAACCCTGCGAGCGAGAACACGACGGCAGTCATCAACACCACAAGAATCGTGATGGAATAGTTGTGAATGTTCAGGTCGGTAAACGCAAAGGACATCAGCATGACGATAATGCCGACCGCTAGTCCGCGTGCAACGCCTCCTGCCACAAACCCACACAGAATGACGTAGTTCGGTACGGGAGAAACGAGAAGCTCCTCAATACTGCGCTGAAACTTCTGACTGAAAAAAGAGGACACAACGTTTGCGTACGAATTTTGAATAACGGCCATCATTACGAGGCCGGGAACGATAAAATCCATGTAGTCATAGCCGCCCATATCGCCAATTCGCCGTCCGATCAGGTTGCCAAATATCATGAAATACAGACCGATCGTGATCGCCGGGGGCACCAGCGTCTGCACCCAGATGCGCGCGAATCGGCGCACTTCTTTCACAAGAATTGTTTCAAAGGCGATGTACTTATAGTTGGATTGCATGGTGAACGCACTCACGGAAGACGGGTGAAAAAATCACGCTGATTTCAATCGTGACAGGAACAGTTGTTCGAGCCGGTTGGTCTTGTTTCGCATCCCCTTCACGCCAACGTGACGCGACTGCAGATGATCGAAAACGCCATTGATATCCTCGTCTCGTCCGATGTCGACCTCAAAGGTATGGGCGTCCACCCAACGGCTGCGCGCCAATCCGAGCGCTGCAAAATCGGATTCACTGATTTCCTGGCGTAAATCAAAAACCAGCGTTTGCGAATCGAGTTTATCCAGCAATTTCTTCATGCTGGTATTCTCAATAATGCGACCTTCATCGATGATGGCAATATTGCGGCACAGATGCTCTGCTTCCTCCAGATAATGAGTCGTCAGAATGATGGTCGTGCCGTTACGGTTAATCTCTTGCAAAAAATCCCACATGGAGCGCCGCAGCTCGATATCCACACCGGCAGTTGGTTCATCGAGGATCAGCAGGCGGGGTTCATGGACCAAGGCGCGCGCGATCATCAATCGCCGCTTCATTCCGCCGGACAACATGCGGGCTCGATTATTGCGTTTATCCCACAATCCTAATTTGGTCAGATACTTTTCTGTTCTTTCTCGGGCGAGTGGTCTCGGCAAACCGTAATAACCGGCTTGCGTCATGACAATGTCATAGACCTTTTCGAAGAGGCTGAAGTTCACCTCCTGAGGCACAATGCCAAGATCAAGCTTGGTCTCGTACACATGGGTTTCGACATTCTTGCCGTAAACGGTCACGGTGCCGGAGGTTTGTTTGACGAGCGTGGAGATCACTCCGATGGTTGTCGATTTTCCCGCGCCGTTAGGACCAAGCAACGCAAAAAAATCGCCCTCATTGACGTCCAGGTCCACACCCTTCAGCGCTTGATGTCCATTGGCATAGGTTTTGTGCAAATCTTTAATCGAAATAGCAATCGTCATATCGTCCACTTTTGAGCCTGACGGCCCGGTTGGGAGGCAAGACACGTGACCCTCTCGGCATCACGACAGCGGGCGGCCATGCTAGCAAATAGGACTGCTCATTGCGATATGGACACCGCCCGTTATCCCTCGGGTGGGCATACATGGCGTTGCCATTCACGGCCTTGATTCAAGAAGGCAAAAAAAAAAGCCTGACCGAAGTCAGGCTTTTAAATTTGGCGTCCCCTAGGGGTTTCGAACCCCTGTTGCCGGGATGAAAACCCGGTGTCCTAGGCCTCTAGACGAAGGGGACTAGAGTCAAACAATCTCTCTGCCTTATTGCAGAAAGCGGCGCATTTTAGGAAGCCAGCAGGCTCGCGTCAAGCCTTTATTGTGTAAATTTTTCAGCGATTCTGGCCAATATTGCTTCCTCCATGCGCGCCCTTGCTCACCGCCTATGACGAGATCGCATTCCCACATTCCAGTACTGAATTGGACAAACAGCATTCGACCCCGTACACGGAAGGTTGCTAGAATTTCGGGCCTGCGTGACGCCCTGATCAACAGGCAGCTCTGGAAATTCACGCAGAGGGAGTGTTTGTTCGATGTGGGTTGGAATAAGCGTAAGTGCAGGACTGGCACTTCTGGTGCTGATCGTCTGGATGCTGCACCGCAATCAACAGGTGCGTAATGCCGAATCTGTGGATCGCACCCTGCCCTTGCCCCCGCTCGAACTGCGTGATTCAGAAGCCGTCGTCAGTGCGGAAGATATTCTAGGGCTGTCGCCTGGCCCCGAGACTGTCAGGAACGCCCCCATCGTGACGTCGCAGGATCCTCTCACCTCACCGGCCCTCACGACAGACAACTGGCTCGACACCAGTAAGCAGCTTCTGCAGGAGGGGCAGTTTGCTTCTGCCTATGCGGCCGCGTCCAGCGCATTTCCCCAGATGGGGGCGTTTCGCCAGGCCTGTCAGGTGCAAAGAGCAGAGATCAAATCCTTGAAAAAGCAGTGCACGTCGGCTGAGCATGCCTTACAGACCCTCTACCGCACCGCAGCTCTGGCCGATTTTTTTCATGGGCGGACGACATCAACCGGTCCCCTTTCTCCCGGTGCACTGAAAAAAGTGACGGAGGCCGATTGGAAGGCCCTGGAATGTCCCTATGACACACTGGGGGTCGACCGACTTTCGCTCCTGACAAAAACTGATGTGAGAGACCTGCAACAGGCATGGGGAATCCCGAATGCCCACGCCCACATGCGCGATCTTTTCCCAGAAAAGTGGCAGACACTCTGTTCGCGGCTCGGGGTTAAAAATTAATCAAAACCGCTGAATTATCAATCACTTTGATTCAATTTTGAGCATCCTTGACCGCCCTCTGTGACTATGCGAATCTGGGCGCGTTCAACTCCGGATGCCGTGCCGTCACGACGAACCCTTTGCATTGACAGCCCTTAAATCAACACTTCCAACGTGCCCATGAACGACCAACGAAAACCAGTGCGAAGCCGCCCACCGGACCCTGTCGTTCTCTCCCAGGGAGAGCAGCAGTTGCAGGCCGAGATTACCCTGTTGACCACCTGGATCAGGACACTCGAAGTCGCCGACGCCTCGGACCCAGTGCACAGGAGTCGCCTTCGCACTTATCAGGACATGCTCCGCAGTCGTCAGGAAATGCTCCTGATTCTGCAAAACACACCTGCCGCTTTAGTCGCTCCACCGGAGCAAAACCTGAGGACACCATGACCACGCTACTCGAACCCCATGCTCGCCAGATGCTGACTCTGCAATCCCGCATGAATACCAAAGTGGATCCCCTCTGGGTCTCGAAGCGCTTTCCCTATTTGCGGGCAGTGGTCATCGAAGCGGCCGAAGCGATTGAACATCACGGGTGGAAATGGTGGAAAAAGCAGGACTGCGATACCGCGCAGCTGCAGATGGAGATTATCGATATCTGGCATTTCCTGCTTTCCGAGATCCTGCTCACCCACGAAGACGACCAGGAAGCGTCGCGCCACTGGCTTTTGGGAGCCGCGCATGCCGCATCCCAGGAACACACTCTCGTTTTTGATGGCCGATCATATCGTCTCGACACCATGAGCCTGGTGGCAAAACTCGAACTGCTGATCGGGGTGAGCGTCGCGCGGCGGGTGGAACTTGGTTTGTTCGCCACCGTCATGCGGGATTGCTGTTTAGACTGGGGCACGCTGTACCGACAATATGTCAGTAAAAATGTGCTGAATTTCTTCCGCCAGGATTACGGTTATAAGGAAGGGACGTATCAGAAACTCTGGGCAGGCCGCGAGGACAATGAACACCTGGTGGAGTTGATGGATTCGCTGGATGCTAATGACCCACGGTATCCGGAGTTGCTCTATCAGGGGCTGGCGGATCGCTATCCCCCAGCTCAATGAAGCGGATTATTTGAAGTAGGCGTTTTCGCGCTGACTGTGGTCGGTAATATCCCGCACCTCCGTCAGTTGTGGGATTTGCTCGAGAAGCGTCTTTTCAACGCCTTCCTTCAAGGTCAGATCCACCATGCCGCATCCTTGACACCCGCCGCCAAATTTAAGAATGGCAATGCTGTTATCAAAGATCTCTTCCAGCGTCACGACGCCGCCATGGGCTGCCAGCGAGGGATTCACCTCGTTGTACAGCACATAATTCACCCGGTCCTCCAGCGTACTGTCATCGGTAATCTGGGGAAGCCGGGAATTGGGCGCCTTGATGGTCAATTGTCCTCCCATCGCGTCCTTGGCGTAGTCCACTACGGCGTCTTTCAGGTACGGAATACTTCTGGCTTCAATATAGGCGTTGAAATCGGCGTACTGCCTCAGTTCGTCTGACTCCTGCGATTCCCCGGGACGGCAAAAGGAAATGCAGGTTTCTGCCTTGGGGGTGCCCGCATCCAGAATAAAAATGCGCACCGCAATGCCGTCGCAATCCTGTTTTTTCAGAAGCGCCGCAAGGTATTCCTGGGCAGATTCGGTAATCGTGATCATAAGAGATCCTGAGCGGGGTCAGTGGTGGCGCAAGTGTACGCTATGTTGTGATCGAGGGGAATACTGGACTAAAACACTAAGGTATTGAGTATGCATTTTCTTCATAGTGTGTGCGCAGGATTTGCGCATGCCCGCCCTGTTGGCATCTGTTAGAATGCGCCCTTTTCGAAAACTCCCCTGAACGCGCGGACGACTATCATGCCAGTTAAAAGCTCCCTCCCCCTTCTTCAAAAAGCGTTGAGCGAACGTATTCTGGTATTGGATGGCGCCATGGGAACCATGGTCCAGGCGCACAAGCTGCAAGAAGCAGATTTCCGCGGCCTGCGATTTGCCGACAGTCAGATCGACCTTGCCGGCAATAATGATTTGTTGACGCTGACACGGCCGGATGTGATCGGTGGCATTCATCGTGAATATCTGCTGGCAGGTGCGGATATCATCGAAACCAATACCTTCAATTCCACGGCGATCTCGCAGGCCGATTATGGTCTTGAGGCGCTTGCGTACGAACTCAATCTGGAAGCCGCGCGGCTCGCGCGAGCGCATTGCGATGCGCTCAGCACTCCTGAGCGGCCGCGGTTTGTCGCCGGGGTCATGGGACCTACGAGTCGAACGGCCTCGATCTCTCCTGACGTGAATGATCCCGCCTTCCGCAATGTTAGCTTCGATGAACTGGTAGCCAACTACCTCGTCAGTGCGGAAGGTCTGATCACCGGAGGCGCCGACCTTCTGCTAATCGAGACCGTATTCGACACCCTGAATGCTAAAGCCGCAATATTCGCTGTGGCGGAGTACAGCAAGCGGATTGGGATCCACATCCCTGTCATGATTTCAGGGACCATCACCGATGCCAGCGGGCGCACACTCTCCGGGCAAACGGTGGAGGCGTTCTGGAATTCGGTGGCCCATGCGCGTCCCCTGTCCATCGGCTTCAATTGCGCCCTGGGGGCCAGCCAGTTGCGTCCGCATATCGCCGAAATTGCCAAGATTGCGGGAACACATGTGTCTGCGCATCCCAATGCGGGACTTCCGAATGCGTTTGGTGAATACGATCAGAGCGCCCGCGAAATGGCCGAGATTATTCAGGAATTTGCACAGAGCGGTTTTCTGAATATTGTGGGCGGGTGTTGCGGAACGACCCCTACGCACATTCGTGCCATTGCAGATGCCGTGGCACAATTCCCTCCTCGCCAGATTCCTCAAATCCCTCCGGCCTGTCGGCTCAGCGGACTGGAAGCCTTTAACATCGGCGCAGAGTCTCTCTTCGTCAACGTCGGAGAGCGCACGAATATCACGGGCTCAAAGCGATTCGCCAGGCTCATCCGCGAGGGTGACTACACCACAGCGCTCGATATCGCGCTGCAACAGGTAGAGGCAGGTGCCCAGGTGATCGACATCAACATGGATGAGGGCATGCTCGAATCCAAAGCCGCCATGTCACACTTTCTACGCCTGATCGCTTCAGAGCCCGACATCAGCCGCGTGCCCATCATGATCGACTCCTCAAAATGGGACATTCTGGAGGCGGGACTGAAGTGCATCCAGGGCAAAGGGATTGTGAACTCGATCAGCCTCAAAGAGGGTGAAGCCGATTTCATTGAGAAGGCACGTCTCTGCCTGCAATACGGTGCTGCGGTGATTGTGATGGCGTTTGACGAGTCCGGGCAGGCAGATACCTTCGAGAAAAAGTGCGCCATCTGCAAACGCAGTTACGATTTACTCGTGAACGAGGTGGGCTTTCCGCCACAGGACATCATTTTTGACCCGAACATCTTTGCCGTCGCCACGGGCATCGAAGAACACAACAATTACGCTGTCGATTTCATCAACAGCTGCGACTACATCACCCGGGAACTGCCGCATGCCCTGATTTCCGGAGGCGTCAGCAATGTGTCCTTCTCGTTCCGGGGGAATGAGCCGGTGCGCGAGGCCATCCATTCCGTCTTTTTGTATCACGCGATCAAAGCGGGCTTGAGCATGGGCATTGTCAATGCCGGTCAGCTGGCGGTGTACGATGAAATCCCTGAGGAGCTGCGCGAACGCGTAGAGGATATCGTGCTGAATCGTCGTCCTGATGCCACAGATCGCCTCATGGAAATTGCCGGCAAGTACAACGGCGAGGCCGCGACGGAGTCCCGCGAGGATCTTAGCTGGCGCGACGCGCCGGTATCAGATCGAATTGCCCATGCGCTGGTCAAGGGCATCACCCGTTATATCGAACAGGACACCGAAGAAGCGCGCCAGCAATGTGAAGAACCCATCGAGGTCATTGAGGGCCCGTTGATGGCGGGCATGAATATCGTTGGCGATCTGTTCGGCAGCGGCAAAATGTTTTTGCCCCAGGTGGTCAAGAGTGCGCGGGTGATGAAACAAGCCGTAGCGTATCTGCTGCCCTTTATCGAGGCGCGCAAACAGGGCCAGGTGGTAAAAGCCAAAGGTAAAATTCTGCTCGCCACGGTCAAGGGCGACGTGCACGACATTGGAAAAAATATCGTGGGAGTGGTCCTTGGGTGTAATAACTACGACATCATCGATCTCGGCGTGATGGTGCCCTGCGAAAAGATTCTGCAGACAGCGCGTGAGGAAAATGTCGATGTGATAGGCCTGAGCGGACTGATTACGCCGTCACTCGATGAGATGGTTCATGTCGCCAAAGAGATGCAACGCCTCAATTTTACTATTCCCCTGCTCATTGGCGGCGCGACCACGTCCAAAGCGCACACCGCTGTGAAGATCGAAGAGCATTACCGCAACAATGCGACGGTCTATGTGCCGGATGCATCGCGTAGCGTCACGGTCGTGAGCAGCCTGCTCAGCAGCGACGGTGCAGAAGAGTTCAAACAGAAGATTCGCAGCGAATACGATGCTGTGCGGGCCCGCAATGCGAATCGCGATCAGCGTAAAAACCTGCTTTCCTTTGCGGCTGCGACGTCCAATGCCTATCGCCCGGACTGGAAAGCGTACCCGGTTGTCCCACCCCGTTTTCTGGGGACGCGGGTATTTGATGATTATCCGCTGGAAGAACTGGTGCCCTATATCGACTGGACGCCCTTCTTCATCACCTGGAGCCTGTCGGGGAAATACCCGGCAATCCTGAATGATGCTGTTGTCGGTGAGGCAGCGCGCGACCTGTTTCGAGATGCCCAGGAAATGCTCGAGCACATCATTGCGAATCGCCTGCTCAAGGCTCAGGCTGTGGTCGGTTTCTGGCCCGCCGCGTCGCAGAACAGCAATGATGTTGCCCTGTTCAGCGATAATGCGCGGACGGATGTCGTCGCGACCTTCCCCTTCCTGCGTCAACAGGCCATCAAGGCCGACAGTCTGCCCAACCTGTCACTGGCAGATTATGTTGCGCCGAGAGACTCTGCCGTCCAGGACTATCTGGGAGGCTTCGCCGTAACCACGGGGATTGGCGCCGATGCCTTGGCCAAGAAATTCGAAGACGAAAATAATGACTACAACGCGTTGATGGTGAAAGCACTGGCAGATCGTCTTGCCGAAGCCTTTGCCGAACGGATGCATGAGCGCGTGCGGACTGAATTCTGGCCCTATGCCCCCGATGAAAAACTGAGTGCGGACGATTTGATCGAGGAAAAATATCGTGGCATCCGGCCAGCGCCCGGGTACCCCGCCTGTCCGGAACATTCCGACAAGCTCACGCTGTTCCGGCTGCTGGAGGTTGAGGACCGCCTCGAGATGACACTGACGGAAAGTTTCGCCATGCACCCTGCGGCAAGCGTGAGCGGTTTTTACTTCGCTCATCCGCTGGCGCGCTACTTCTCAGTGGGCAAGATCGACGAAGATCAACTCACCTC
The DNA here is from genome assembly GCA_964538025.1 of uncultured Klebsiella sp. Classification (GTDB taxonomy): domain Bacteria; phylum Pseudomonadota; class Gammaproteobacteria; order Pseudomonadales; family Pseudohongiellaceae; genus UBA5078. The sequence goes on from CAZICZ010000002.1 coordinate 135,456, forward strand.
CTTTGCACATCGCAAAGGAATATCCGTGGAGCATGCCACGCAGTTATTGGGCCCCAATCTCTTTTCGTGAGGAAATACACCCTATGTCGCATGAGAACTCCCCTACTCCGGATTCGCCCTCAGGACAGAAACTGCCTTTCTGGCGCATGTTGCTAAGCGTGATGCAGGCAAGCTTTGGTGTGCAGAGTGAGGCAAACAAGGAGCGCGATTTTGCCAACGGGTCCATCAAGGGATTTGTTGTCGCCGCGCTGATATTCACCGTGCTTTTCGTTCTGACTATCGTGGTGGTGGTGAGAAGTGTGCTGAGTTGAAACAAAAACGCCAGCGCGGATTTCTCCGCACTGGCGTCTTGTCTCCCCGCGTCGGGACTTATTGTCCGACGTAAAATACAGCCAGTACAACAATAATTGCGACGAGCGAGAGCATCGCAAGGACGTCTGCCTTGCTGTTCGCCTCGGCTGTTGCTTCGTCGTAGTGCGCGGTCTCGTGATGATCGTGATGGCTCATAAATATCCCTGTGGCGTCTGAAAATTTCAATGCGGCATTTTAATGGCTTGCCATTGAGATGCAAGCAAAAAATCCCCGCATCGGTCTGAGTTCCGGGGGCTCAGGCGCTGGCACTGTCCCGGGTATTCACTTTACAATGCACGCCCCGTTGAAAGGCATAACAAAGGCAAATGACGGGACGACACTCTCTTCGACTCCATAAAAAAGACTTGTGACATGTATCGATACGACCACTACGACCATCGCATGCTGGAGGATCGCATCGCGCAATTTCGCGACCAGACCCAACGCTTTTTGAAAGGCGAACTGGCACCTGCTGAATTTCTGCCTTTGCGTTTACAGAATGGTCTCTATGTGCAGCGTCTGGCACCGATGCTCCGAGTAGCCATTCCCTACGGCATGTTATCGAGCACGCAATTGCGCAAGCTCGCCTTTATCGCCGACCACTTCGACAAGGGCTACGGCCACTTCACAACCCGGCAGAATATTCAGTTCAACTGGCCCGCTCTTGAGGAGGTGCCGGATATCCTTGCCCACCTCGCCGAAGTGGAAATGCATGCCATACAAACAAGTGGGAACTGCATTCGCAATACGACAACGGATCAGTTTGCAGGATGCGCCGCGAATGAAATCGCTGACAGCCGCCCCTACTGCGAGATTATTCGCCAGTGGTCGACTTTCCATCCCGAGTTCGCCTTTTTGCCACGCAAATTCAAGATAGCCGTGTGCGGGACGCAGGACGATCAGGCGGCGACCCAAGTGCACGACATCGGGCTGTACATTGTCCGCAATGCCGCAGGGGAACTGGGCTTCCGCGTGCTGGTCGGCGGCGGCTTGGGCCGCACGCCCATCATCGGGAAACAGATCCGGGACTTCCTCCCGGAACATGAGCTTCTGACCTATCTGGATGCCATTCTGCGTGTGTACAACCGAGAAGGGCGGCGCGACAACAAGTACAAGGCCCGCATCAAGATTCTGGTCAAGGAGACCGGAGTCGATGCCTTCCGCGATAAAGTGGAAGCCGAATGGCAGGCCCTTAAAGGGGGGGCGCTGCGCTTAACCGACGCCGAGATTGCCCGCTGCGCGCAATATTTTCAGGACCCGGCCTATCGCCAATTTCCGAGTACCTGTGATGCGCTGACGAAGGCTGTCTCCCAAGATGTGCTTTTCGCCAGCTGGGTCGCCCACAACGTCCATGCACACAAGACGCCCGGCTATGCCATTGTGACCGTCAGCGTGAAGACCACGGGCGTTCCCCCGGGAGATGTCAGCGCGGATCAAATGCGCGCCTTGGCGGATCTCGCCGATCATTACAGCTTTGGTGAATTACGGATCAGTCACGAACAGAATGTGATTCTGGCCGATGTTGAACAGACACAGCTTTATGCCTTATGGCAGTCCCTGCGCGCGCAGCAATTGGGAACAGCCAATCTCGGTTTGCTCACCGACATTATCTGCTGCCCAGGCGGTGATTTTTGTGCGCTTGCCAACGCGAAGTCCATTCCCATCGCCGAGGCCATTCAACGCCGTTTTGATGATCCACAGCGACTGCAAGACATCGGTGCGTTGAGCGTCAACATCTCCGGCTGCATGAATGCGTGCGGACACCATCACGTCGGCAACATCGGTATTCTGGGGGTGGACAAGAAAGGCGAAGAGTTCTATCAGATTTCACTCGGCGGGGCGGCAGATCACGACGCCGCGCTCGGGCAGATCGTCGGCCCTTCGTTCGCGCAGGAAGATGTCCCGGATGTCATCGACAAGATTCTGACGGTGTACACACAGCAACGACTTGCCGGCGAGCGTTTTATCGACACCTTCAACCGAGTGGGAATAGACCCGTTCAAGGAAGCGGTTTATGGCAGTCCTCATTAAGAACAGAGCACAGGCAGCGGATGACTGGACGCTGCTTCGTTCTCCCGAGTCGATTAGCTCGCTCGACGATGCGAAGACTCCCGGCGTTCTCGTGCCGCTTTCCTTTTGGATGCAGAACAGGGACGCCTTGAACGCGTCCCCCTACAAGATCGGAGTCTGGCTGGACAGTCATGAGGTTCCCGCGACGCTCGCAGACGATGTGCATTCACTGGAAGTGATCGCGCTGCATTTCCCGGTATTTACCGATGGACGACCCTACTCTTCTGCACGTGAATTGCGGCAGAAATATCGCTATCAGGGGGAACTTCGGGCGGTTGGCGATGTGCTGCGCGATCAGCTTTTTTACATGTCACGCTGTGGATTTGATGCCTTTGTGCTGCGGGAAGATCAATCGATGGATGCGGCGCTTGCCGCCTTCGAAGACTTTCAGGAAGGGTATCAGGCCAGTATCGACCGACCGGAACCTTTGTTCCGGCGCCGGGGCGAACTCGCCTAATCGGTGACCGCCAAGACAACTCTCCCGATACTTTGCCCTGCCATCAGGGCATCGAGACACGCCTGTAGCTGATCGAATCCAATGGCAGTAACGAGGGTATTCAGCGAAGGCAGTTTCCAGTCCGTTGCGAGCAGGTGCCAGATTTTTTCTTTCTCCTGCAAGGGCACATTCACGGAATCAACGCCCAGCAGATTCACTCCCCGCAGAATGAACGGGTACACCGTCGCGGGAAACTCGGCGGATTCCACCAGTCCGCAGCTCGCTGCACTGGCGCCATATCGCAGTGCTTTCATCGCCGCCCACAGAGTCTTTCCTCCTACCACGTCCACGACGCCGGCCCATTGTTCCTTCAAAAGAGGTTTGGGCGAATCTGCCTGCAACTCATGACGGTCGATAATGCGGGAAGCACCTAATCCGGTCAGCATCGCGTGCGCCTCCTTTTTCCCGGTACTGGCACACACACTAAACCCCAAATGGGCGAGCAAGGCCACGGCGAGAGACCCCACACCCCCACTCGCGCCGGTCACCAGCACTTCCCCCTCCTTTTGCATGCCATTGCGCAACAACTTTTGGATACACAGGGCGGCGGTCAGTCCCGCGGTGCCCAGCACCATGGCATCAAAGGCTGTGAGCGTGGGCGGCAGTCGAACGAGCCACGAGGCAGGAACCCGAATGAATTCACTGAACCCTCCAGCCGTATTCATGCCCAGATCATATCCAGTCACGATGACCTCATCTCCCACGTCAAACCCCGCCACACGGGAGTGCATCACCTCGCCAACGGCATCAATTCCCGGGGTGTGGGGATACTGACGCGTGACACCGCGGTTTCCGCTGGCTGACAGCGCGTCTTTGTAGTTCAGCGAGGAATACTGTACCCGCACGAGCACTTCCCCCTCAGGAAGTGAAGACAGACTGCACGTCCTAACGCCTCCGGCAAAAGTGCTGCTGGTTTCGGATCTCGTTTCTTCTACCCGCCAGGCGCGGAATGTGTCGGGAATCGGCTGCACGGGGCCTCCTCAGGAATAAAAACTGGATTCGCGCACCCGCTTCCACCAGGCCATCACTGTGCGGTCCACGGTGCGATGAATCGCTGCGCCCAACTTGTCTCCGATGGACAAACGAATTTCATAATGAACGGCATAGACGTCGGCCTCTGCACACGCATTCATGATGCACTCGTCGCTGGTCATGACGGCATCAATCATGTGGCGATCCAGCGCCTGCAGACCGACCCAGGTCTCCCCCGTGGCAATCGTGTCGATATCGACGACAGGCCGATGCTGTTTGACCCAGTCTTTGAACAGGCCATGCATCTCCTCTACATCTTCCTTCACCTTTTCACGCCCTTTACGGGTGATCTCTCCGAAGGTGGATAGCGTGGTTTTGAATTCGCCGGCTGAAATGGTCTCGTAATCCACATCGTGTTTCTGGAGAAGGCGATGGAAATTGGGCAACTGGACCAGGACGCCGATGGACCCGAGAATGGCAAATGGCGCGGCCACCAAGCGATCGGCAAGACACGCCATCATGTACCCGCCGCTTGCCGCAACCTTGTCGACGCAGATGGTGAGCGGAATGCCCTTATCCCGAATGCGCAGCAACTGCGAGGAGGCTAGCCCATACGCGTGCACCATGCCGCCCGGGCTTTCCAGCCGTAACATCACTTCATCCTTATTGCTTGCCATCGAGAGCACAGCCGTAATCGACTCTCGCAAAGAGTCCACATCACTAGCTTCCATATCACCATTAAAATCAAGAACGTACACTCTTTTCTTGATGTCGTTTTCAGCAGAATCCTCTTCCTCCAGATGCTTCTTGAGCTGCTTTTTGCGCTCCTTTGCATCGCGTTTTTGCTGCTTTCTCTCCAGTTTCAGTTCTGTTTTGAACTCTTCTTTGTCCAATACAGATTTGCGAATCGCATCGCGCATCTCGTCCAATTCCGCATTGAGGTGGGTCACGCTGATGACGCCGCGTCCACCTCCGGCCTTTTTGTTGCGGTTACCCGCTGACACGAGCGCCCCGAGAATAAAGATCAGCGCCAGCACCAGGGTGACGACTTCCGCCAGAAACAACAGATATTCACTCAAATACTCCAAAAAGCTTCTCCTTTCAGTCAGGGATACACAGCGCTACGCAAGGGATTGCAAGAATAGCCTAATGAGTTGCCCGGCAACACTCACCCCGGCAGATGGCACCTGAGGGATGTCATCGCGGGTATACCAACGGGCTTCAGCGATTTCGACGCCATCAACACGGATTTCGCCCGCCTTGTAATCGGCAAAAAAACCCAACATCAGCTGGGAAGGAAAGGGCCAGGACTGGCTTTTGACGTAACGGATGTTGTCGACCTCAAGACCCACCTCTTCCATCACCTCCCGCATGACCGTTTCTTCGGGCGTTTCCCCCACTTCCATGAAGCCCGCCAGACAACTGCTGTAGGAGGATCCCGCACGCGCATGCCGGGCTAACAGAAACTGGTCTCCTTTGGTGACAAGCACAATGACGCAAGGATTGATGCGAGGGTAAAAACTCTTTTCACACACCGAACATACCAGTGCCCTGTCGTTGGGGTGTGGTCGCGTCGGTGCGCCGCAGCTACCACAGAAACGATGGGAATCTGCCCAGTGGATCAACTGATTCGCGCGCCCGAGAGGCGTAAAATCCTCATGCTGATGATGAAGCAGCATGTGCCGCAGTGTGGCACGCTCACCCTCAAAATCGTTCTGCTCCCAGTCGGTGGGGAGGTGCAATGCCAAGACCCGCTCGCCGGCAAAGTCGCCCACAAAGAGCAAGGGATACCAGGCCTTCTGGAGTTTTCCCAGCATCTTGCCAGGCCATAGAAATGAATTTTGATACAAAAGCACCTGCCCCTGATGGAACAGAATGACGCGTTCGGATCCGTTCATTTCATCGGCATGGTAGAAAAACGTGTTGTCTCCCGTCATGACTCTCGTGCCTGTCGCTCCGGATCCTGCAGCCATAGGCAGCGCTTCTGGCTCATCGCATCGATGCGGGCAAGAAAGGCCTCATGCGCCTGATGCTCCTCGTCACTCACCTGCGCAACTTGTAGTGAAACCCCGATAGTGAGCCCGGCAGACAGGGTACGTTCCTGTTCTCGTGGGGCGCTTTCATCGCTCTGCAATTGCAGTGTTGTCTGCCCGCCGGTCATCCGCAGGTAAACGTCTGCCAGAATCTCGGCATCCAGAAGTGCCCCATGAAGATCGCGCTGTGAGTTGTCCACTTCGTAGCGTTTACACAGTGCATCCAGACTATTGCGCTGACCGGGGTGTTTCTTGCGCGCCATCAAAAGGGTATCCACGATGGCGCATTGCGATTCAACAGGCGGAAATTGTTGCCCTGTCTGACTCAGTTCGTGATTCAGAAAGCCCAGATCGAACGCAGCGTTGTGAATAATCAGTTCAGCGCCGCCGATAAAGGCCAACAATTCCTCAGCCACCTGGTGGAAACGGGGCTTGTCCGCAAGAAACTCCGAGGTTATGCCGTGTACCTGCACGGCACCGTCATCGATGTCGCGATCCGGATTCAGGTAGCAATGGAAATGCCGGCCCGTCAGGCGTCGATTCTCGATTTCAACACAGCCAATCTCGATGATCTTGTGCCCCTGCAGGGGATCAAGACCCGTTGTTTCCGTATCCAGCACAATCTGTCTCATGGTGTTGTCTCGATGTCTCTCCTGTTAGGAGAGTTCCTCTATCCCCTGGTTGGCCAACGCATCTGCCCTTTCATTTTCCGGATGGCCACTATGTCCTTTTACCCACTCCCACTGCACATCGTGTGCGGAAACAAGTGCGTCAAGTATTTGCCACAGATCGGCATTCATCACCGGTTTTTTCGCAGCGGTTTTCCATCCCTTACGTTTCCAGTTGGGCAGCCATTCGGTAATGCCGTTTAGGACATACTTGGAATCGCTAAATACCTGGACCTGGCATCCGGGCTTCTTGAGCGCGCGAAATGCTTCGATCACAGCCATCAGTTCCATGCGATTGTTTGTGGTATGGGCCTCGCCGCCATGGAGGGTTTTTTCGTGCCCATTATACCGGAGCAGAACGCCCCATCCGCCCTTCCCGGGATTTCCCTTGCAGGCCCCGTCAGTAAACATTTGAACAGGTGTACTCACGCCGAGATTCCCCGAAAACAACCCAGTCGCGTCATGATTTGAGGGTGACCTTCGCCGCGTGGGGTCGTTCGCGCGCCGTTTCGCCGACCGGACGCACCAGCACTGGGCGAGGCAACTTGGGCCAACGGGGAAGCACGGGGGTCACCGGCATGACCTGCTTGCAAGCGACAATGAGATACACCGCTCCCATCGGGGCCTTGAGGCGATGACCGAGGATTTCCATGCGTTGGGCACTGCTAACAAGACGGGGATGCCCAAATGGCAAGAGATAGCCCCCGTGCTCCACTTTATCAACCGTAAACTCCAGCAGCTTTAACCAGTCCTGCACACGGTGTCGGGAAATATAGCGCGCATCCCAAGGCAGCGTGTTACGCCAGCGAAACAGGCGTCTGAGCCCCCAACTACTCAAGGGATTAAACCCGACAATCAGCAATTTACCCCCGGGCATCAACACACGGGCTGCCTCTCGCAAGAGGCGATGGCTGTCGGGAGTGTAGTCAAGCGCATGATGGATAAGCACAGCGTCGACGCTTTCACTTTGAAGCGGCAGCGCTTCGTTATTCGCGACGGGGAGAGCCTGATGCGGGGTAACACTGGGGGCAAACAGGAACTTGTGTCCTACAGGACTCGCCCCCATCATGGAATGATCACTCGTTCCCAGCTGCAGAAAGTGATAGCCGAAAATTCTTGGAAGAAGCGGATCAAGGAGGGCCCGCTCGTTTTCCAGCAGAGCCTGTCCGAGCGGGGTACTCCACCAGAGGGTCATTTCTGCAAAGACATCGTCGGGCGCTGGTAACTCCTTTCTGCGTCGCCAATAGGTACGTAATTGCTCAAAAAGTCCCATTTTTTCGATCACTCGGATGCCCTTGACAGTGAGGTGTATTGCTCTGCCCGATGGGGCATAGCGCCGTGTTCATTTTGGTGTTTATACCACGCAAGGGGTGCTCTATGATTGCTTTCTTTGAACGTGAAAATCAAATGCCATGACACTGAAAATACACCCGATTCCTGCCTTTGATGATAACTATATCTGGCTGTTGCAAAGGACGGGCTCACAACAGGTCGCCGTTGTGGATCCCGGACAAGCGGCTCCTGTGTTGGCAGTTCTCAACGAGCATCACCTCACGCTTGTTTCGATCCTGATTACTCATCATCACGCCGATCATGTCGGCGGCATTCGAGACCTCATGGCGGCATGTCCAGGGGTTGAGATCGTAGGACCGGACTCGGAGAAAATATCCCTTCCCCATCGACATGTCCGGGAAGGTGACAGCATCAACGTCCTCGGACTCTCCCTGAATGTCCTCGAAATCCCGGGCCATACGCTGGATCATATTGCTTATTATTTGACTCCCTGCACGGAATTCCCTACGGGCGGGGTCTTTTGCGGTGACACGCTTTTCGCAGGAGGCTGCGGTAGAATTTTTGAAGGAAACCCTTCCATGATGTTGAATTCTCTAAATAAAATATCAGCACTCCCGCAGGAAACAGCTGTCTTCTGTGCCCATGAATACACACTGGCCAACTTGAAGTTCGCCCTTGCCGCAGACAAGGGAAATGCCGCGCTAGAACAGCGCATGGACGTGGTAAGTGCACTACGGCACAATGGCGAGCCTTCAGTGCCCAGCACCCTTGAGATTGAACTGCGAACCAATCCCTTTTTGCGCTGTCATACTCACGCAGTTGCGGAATCGGTGGCTGCCCATACCGCAGTTCCGGTTCAGGGAACGCTAGCAACGTTTACCCATCTGCGCGCATGGAAAGATCACTTTTAAATCAATACGAAACACCCAACGCCAGTCAGGACACTATTCCGTTGAATTCCCCACATGCCAACACCGCGACACCTCTGCCAGTGACTGGCAACACGCCAGCCTTTCGCCCTAAGCGAATAGCGATGCTCATTGGCGCCGTCATTCTTCTGAATGCGTGCAGCTCAGTGGAGCAGGGGGTGGGAGGTTCCGGGCAAGAAGGCGCGGACTCGCCCTCGACACGTGCCGTCAGCAACAGAAGTACAGCGGCGCGCGTCTCTCTGCCAGTGTCTGAGCAAGGGGACGTTGGCGCACTCAGTGAATTCCCGGATATATGGTCACGCATTGGCGCGGGTTTGCATTTCTCCATGGAGTACGACAATCCCAGAATTCAGGAACAGCTCGACTTCTACAGAGACAACCCCAACTTTCTCAAGACGGTCACGGAGCGTGCCAGCCCGTTTATCTATGCGATTGTGGAAGAGGTCGACAGACGTGGATTGCCAACCGAGCTTGCACTTCTTCCAATCGTAGAGAGCGCGTTCAATCCCAATGCCGTGTCGCCTGGAAACTCGGTTGGTCTGTGGCAGATCAACAGTGCAACCGCCCCCACCTTGGGACTCAAGCGGGATTGGTGGTATGACGGTAGCAGAGATCCCATCGCGTCCACCCGTGCTGCGCTGAATTATTTGACCCAACTTCACGGGATGTTTGAAGAAAGCTGGCTTCTTTCTCTGGCCGCCTACAACACAGGCCCCGGTAATGTTCGAAAAGCGATTGACCGGAACAGGAGCCGCGACAGAGATGTTGATTATTGGTCGCTCAATCTGCCGTCCGTCACCGAAGATTTTGTGCCTAAATTGATAGCGCTCAGCCGTTTAGTCGCACAACCCGACCACTATGGCATGGAACTGGCGGACGTGCCGAATGCCCCTCAGCTTGCCCTAGTGGATATCGGTTACCAGTTGGATCTAGCCTTGGCGGCCAGCTTTGCGGAACTGGAGCCACAAACACTGTATCAGCTCAATCCTGGATTTCGACAGTGGGCGACACACCCCGATGGTCCCTATTCCCTGTTGCTGCCGCTCGAGGTAGTAGACACCTTTAAGCGTAACGTGGAAGAACAGGGAGAAAGACCGAATGTCACGTGGGATCGCTACATTGTTCAGCGCGGTGACACCCTCAACAAAATTGCACGACAGTTCCGCACGCAAGTCAGTGTCCTTCAGCAAGTCAATAATATCAGTGGCAGCAAGATTATTGCGGGAGATTCCCTGCTGATTCCGCGCTCTTATAATGCCGAGAATCCTATTACGGCGCCAAGCGCACCGGAATACCCTGTCGCGACCTCACGTATTGAACCACCCGTTCCACCGGAAGCACCGGCGCTATATCGAGTACGCGCAGGCGATTCCCTGTGGAAAATAGCGAATCGCTACAAGGTCACTGTCGCGCAGTTACGCGCATGGAATAATCTTGGAGAGTCAGCGGTAATAAAGCCAGGTCAGCAATTGAGTTTGCAGGCGGACGCTGCAATAGCAAAAACAGGGGCAGCCAATGCCGCTGAACCTTCGCAGACATACGTGGTGAAGTCGGGTGACACGCTAGCGGCGATTGCTCGTCGATTCGGCGTCACGGTGCGAGAACTGACAGCATTAAATGGAATTAGGGCGGGAGATTTAATTCACCCGGGGCAGCAACTTTTGCTTGCCCCTGGGGAATCTCAGATCAACTGACAGACCCTTATAAGGGCTCTGTCTCGAGGTTTTGTGTAATCTTTGCTTGATCACGCGTATTTGCGAGGAAGGCATCAAACGCAGCACGCCCATCTCTTTCGATGAAGTTATTGGTCAGCGTACGGCGTTCTTCGGCAGGCAGCTGCGCCAGACTTCCTCGGTTAACCTTCTGCAATTCCAATACGATGTAAGTGCCATTGCTGAGTGCAAATCCATTCAGAGACGTTTCGCCTTCTGCAGGCGATGCCATTGAGAATACCGACTGCAATACCTCGCCATTCAGTCCGGCCTGATCTCGCGTGGCGTTGGTTTGACTGATCCACTGAAGCTCATTCGTAGTGATGAGATCGTCTGTAGGTTCCCCGCTTCGCAGCGCGGTCAATATGGATTCCCCTAGTGCACTGGCACGTTCTTTCTCCAGCTCGGTTCTCAGGATTGCCGCGATTTCCCCGCGGACTTCTTCCAGCGGACGCAAACTGGGTTCGGTATGTTCTCTCACATGCAAAACAACCGCTCGCGCGTTACCAATTTCGATGACATCACTGTTATTCCCATCGAGGAGCACTTCATCCGCAAAAGCCGCTGCAACGACATTGGCATTGCTGGTAATGTCCGTTGTCCCGCCTTGTCGTGTGAACATTTCACTTTGAACGACCGTTAGGCCCAGTTCGGCAGAGATATCTTCAAGCCCAGTAGTTTCAAAGGCGAGATTGGCCAAGGTTTCGAGCTGGGAAAAATACAGCGCATCCACTTCTGCCGTGCTCAGATCGCGACGGATTCGCTCTGCCACCTCTTCAAACGGAGGGTAAACGTTTTCATTGCTCTCTGTTAGCTTGACCAGATGCACCCCAAACTCACTGATTACGGGCCCGGACACTTCGCCGACCTGCAATGTGGTGAGCGCTTCTTCTACGGCCGCGGGAAACGCTGTTCCGTCGGTATAACCGATATCGCCGCCCTCTTCGGCGGAAATGGTATCGGAAGATGCCTCGAGGGCGACTGCCCCGAAATCCTCTCCCTGATCAATCCTGGCTTTCAGCTCATTGGCCTTTGCAATGGCCTGTTCTTCTGTCAGATCGGCCCCTGTTTCCAGAAGAATGTGCGATGCCCTTTTCTGAGACGCTGCACTGAATGCACTGGCTTCTTCTTCATACTTCGCACGAACTGCCGCGTCATCCACGGTCACTTCATTAAATAAGGCATTTTTCTCGAGGACGACATAATCGATCCCGACTTCTTCATCCAACATGAACTGAGATTGATTGTTCTGGTAGTAGGCTTCAATCTGTTCAGCAGGGATAGGTTCGCCCACAGTGCGATTGCCCAAGGTTACCGACAGGAAACGAAAATCCCGAGTTTGGGAGCTCAATGCAGCCATGCGATCGAGCTCGGCTTCGGTGACGAAACTGGTTGAAGCAAACGCGTTCACCAATTGCCCCACTGCCATCTGATCCTGCAAAGCCTGGCGATATCCAGCCACCGTGAACCCTTGGGTAGCCATGGTTCGCAATGCAAGATCCGAATTGAAGACACCACCGACCTGAAACTGGGGATTACTGATGATCTGACGATCCAGGGCATCGCTCGAGATAACGAGGTTGGAATTCTCGGCACTCTGTTTCAAAAGCCGATCTTCGATCAACTGATTAAGCGCGATCTGCCTCAGTAATCCCTCATCAAGATCACCAAGATCTCCCCCCACACTCATTAACAAATTCTGGACGTTTGTTGCGAGTTCTGGTTCGGTAATCTCCTCCCCATTGACTTGGGCGACGCCCGCACTGTTTGCAAATCCTCCTACAATAGACTCGATACCAAACAGAGCCATTACACCAATAATGAACCCGATGATAACTTTTGCTATTAAGCCTTGAGAGTTGTCTCGTATCGTTTGCAGCATATCTTTTCCTGTTGGAAGCAGTGCGTAGTTCTATCGGTGAAATTTCGAGAGATCTCGAAATTTCAGGACACTTCTTAAACTAAAAAGGCGCATCACTGATGCGCCTCGTGTTTACCGTGCTCGGATCGGGAGTTTGGACTCCGTCTCAATCAGCTTGGAGGGTTGCTCGATGCTCAAGAACGCTCCCGACACTGACCAGCAAGGGATTTAAGATCTTTCTTACTTGTTCACGGAATCTTTCAGTGCTTTACCAGCCTTGAAGGTCGGAACCTTGGCTGCTTTGATCTGGATTGTTGCACCAGTTTGAGGATTACGTCCCTGACGCGCGGCGCGCTCTTTTGTGGTGAAAGTACCAAAACCGACGAGCACTACTGGATCGCTCTTTTTCAGTGAGTCTGTGATCGCATCGATCATGGCATCAATCACGCGTCCAGCTGTTGCTTTTGGAATGTCGGCACCTGCTGCCACTGCATCGATTAGTTCTGATTTGTTCACGGTATCCCCTTATTTTTCTATGTTGATTGTGCGTAAAAACCTAGATGGAAAAATGACCTTGCATGCCCCATCCCAAGTAACGTTATTTTGTCTAAACTATTGTCTTAAGTCCGCTTTATAAGCAATATGACCGGCACTTTATACCAAGTCACGGAAAGCCGTGTCAACAGCAAGCACCGGGTTTTCATATGATTCAGTGCGTATTTGCGTGCATTTCATCCTTGTTTTTCTCTGTCTCTTCCGAGGCAGCAGAAATGGCAGTTTTTGACGCACTTTCATCTAATAAAGGCGACGGCTGATACTCCAATGCTATCTCTAAAACCTGATCGATCCACCGCACGGGTTTGATGTCCAATTCCGCTTTAACATTCTCCGGAATTTCCTTGAGATCACGCTCATTATCCGCAGGAATAATGACTGTTTTGATATTGCCTCGGTGGGCAGCCAACAACTTTTCTTTCAGGCCCCCAATCCGCAAAACTTGACCGCGTAATGTAATCTCTCCTGTCATGGCAACGTCTGCCCGGACTGGGATTTGCGTTAACGCCGACACCAGCGCAGTGCACATCCCTATACCCGCACTGGGCCCATCTTTGGGCGTAGCGCCCTCCGGCACATGAATGTGGAGATCATGAGCTTCATGGAAGCCAGGCTTGAGCCCCAGGACGCTCGCCAGACTCCTGACAACCGTTATTGCCGCCTGAATCGACTCCTGCATGACGTCGCCCAGTGAGCCGGTTTTGATGGTTTTGCCTTTGCCTTCAAGGGCGACCGCTTCGATCGTTAAAAGCTCTCCCCCGACCTGGGTCCATGCCAGACCATTCACTTGCCCAATGAGGTTGTGATCCTCAGCACTCCCAAAGTCGAACTTGCGAACTCCTGAATATTTTTCGAGTGACTCCCCCGTCAAGATGACCGGAGACGGTTTCTTGGCGCTGGCGTGTTCCTTCACGACCTTGCGGCAAATTTTGGCAATTTCCCTTTCGAGATTCCGAACCCCCGCTTCCCGGGTGTAATACCGCACAAGATGCTTGATAGGCTCTTCACCAATCGTCAATTCGTTTTTTAGTAATCCGTTATTTTTCAACTGTTTAGGCACCAAATAACGACTGGCAATGTTGATTTTTTCGTCTTCGGTATACCCCGGCAAACGAATAATCTCCATTCGGTCGAGCAATGGCCCTGGGATGTTCATGGTGTTGGAAGTGCAAACGAACATTACCTCGGAAAGATCGTAATCAACCTCGAGATAATGATCGTTAAAATTGTGGTTCTGTTCCGGATCGAGAACTTCCAGCAATGCGGAAGCAGGGTCTCCTCTATTGTCCATCCCCATTTTGTCAATTTCATCAAGCAGGAATAAGGGATTCTTGACCCCTACTTTCGAAAGTTTTTGCAATAATTTTCCAGGCAAGGAACCAATGTAGGTACGACGATGCCCTCGGATTTCGGCCTCATCGCGCACGCCACCCAGCGCCATCCGCACAAACTTTCGGTTGGTAGCGCGGGCAATTGATTCCCCCAGTGACGTTTTACCAACGCCAGGTGGCCCCACCAGGCAAAGTATTGGACCCTTGAGTTTTTTCACTCGCTTTTGAACAGCGAGATATTCCAGTATTCTCGTCTTCACTTCTTCCAGACCAAAATGGTCTTGCTCGAGTACTTTTTCCGCTTTATCGAGATCAAGCCTAACTTTGCTTCGTGCCTTCCATGGAATATTAACCATCCAGTCAATATAGGTGCGAACAACGGATGCTTCCGAAGACATCGGTGACATCATGCGTAACTTATTCAGCTCGGAAAGTGCTTTTTCCTTTGCTTCCACTGGCATGCCAGCATCTTCAATTTTCTGCTTTAATTCTTCTGTTTCGTTGGGAGTGTCATCCAGCTCTCCCATTTCCTTTTGAATCGCCTTCATTTGTTCATTGAGATAGTACTCTCGTTGACTCTTTTCCATCTGCTTCTTAACGCGGCCACGAATGCGTTTTTCCACTTGGAACAGATCGATTTCAGACTCTATTAATCCCATCAGGTGCTCGATACGAACTTGCAGACCCACCAATTCCAGGAGATTCTGTTTTTCCAATATCTGCAGCGACATGTGAGACGCAATCGTGTCTACCAATCGGCCAGGCTCATCAATACTTGAAATGGAGGTCATCACCTCGGGGGGAATTTTTTTGCTTAGCTGGACATATTGTTCGAACTGCGCAAGCAACGAACGGCTCAGGGAAGCATTCTGCTTTTCCCCCAATTCATCGGGTGTCAACTGAATGATGTGCGCCTGAAAATAATCCGCCTCAAGTTCTACCGACTTTATGCGCGCACGACTCACGCCCTCAACCAACACCTTGACAGTGCCATCAGGAAGTCGGATTAACTGAAGAATGCTGGCTACTGTTCCGATTTCAAAAATGTCGCGTGTGCTTGGATCATCATCTTTTGGATTCTTTTGTGCGACGAGAAGAACCTGCTTCCCGGAGTTCATTGCGACTTCGAGGGCTTTAATGGATTTGGGGCGCCCCACAAACAAGGGCTGAACAATTTGTGGATACACTACGACGTCGCGAAGTGGGAGCAGCGGAAGTACAACTTTTGCAATTTCTGGGGTGTCAGACATGAGACCCATAGTGATCGTCCTGAGATTCAGATGGTGAGACTTTTCAGACTCATTAAGTACAGGCGCTAATCTTGGGGCTAGCGACAAGGAATTCAACGACTATGTGCATCAATTTCCTACAAACTCTGCTAGGCACTAAGAGGCAGGGAAATGCGCCCTCTAGTGTTCTTCCGTCGCAGCACGGGTCGTCTGCTCGCGATTTTCATAGACCAGTAGGGGCTCCGATTCGCCGTTGATTACGGCAGCATCGATGATCACTTTACTAACCTTTTCCATCGATGGGATCTTGTACATGGTGTCAAGCAGGACACTTTCCATGATTGATCGGAGACCCCGGGCACCTGTTTTACGCTCTTTTGCTTTCTGTGCGACAGCCCGCAACGCTTCATCGCGGAACTGAATCTCGACATTTTCCATTTCGAAGAGCTTTTGATACTGCTTGATCAGAGCGTTTTTGGGTTCCTTGATAATGCGGACAAGTGCTTCCAGATCGAGCTCATCCAAAGTAGCGATCATAGGCAGACGCCCAACAAACTCGGGGATCAGACCATATTTCACGAGGTCCTCCGGCTCAACGTCACGAAGCGCCTCACCTACGCGATGATCTGTATCCTTGCTTCTGACCTCGGCACTGAATCCAATTCCGCTCTTTTCGGAGCGATCCCGGATAATTTTGTCCAAGCCGGCAAATGCGCCTCCGCAAATAAAAAGTATATTGGAGGTGTCCACCTGCAGGAATTCCTGTTGAGGATGTTTTCTTCCGCCTTGTGGTGGAACGGAGGCGACAGTGCCTTCGATAAGCTTCAACAGAGCCTGCTGAACGCCTTCGCCCGAGACATCACGCGTAATGGATGGGTTGTCGGATTTGCGTGAAATTTTGTCAATTTCATCAATATAAACAATTCCGATCTGCGCCTTTTCAACATCGTAGTCGCATTTTTGCAGAAGCTTCTGAATGATGTTTTCGACATCCTCACCGACGTATCCGGCTTCGGTAAGCGTCGTTGCATCGGCAATGGTGAAGGGCACGTCGAGAAGTCTTGCGAGGGTTTCTGCCAGCAGTGTTTTCCCCGTACCGGTAGGACCAACCATCAAGATATTGCTCTTGCCCAGCTCCACTCCACCTGACCCTTGGTCGTAATTGAGGCGTTTGTAGTGGTTGTAGACGGCGACAGCGAGCACTTTCTTCGCGTTGTCTTGACCGATGACATACTCATCGAGGGTCTTTTTGATTTCTTCAGGGATTGGCAATTTTTTCTTGCCAGACTCGGAATCCTTTTCCTGGATCTCTTCGCGAATGATGTCGTTGCAGAGGTCGACGCATTCATCGCAGACAAAGACAGAGGGGCCAGCAATCAATTTACGGACTTCATGCTGACTTTTGCCGCAAAAAGAGCAATAGAGTAGCTTGCCGCTGTCATCGCCTTTGTTGAAACGATCATCTGACATTCAAATTTCCTCAAATTCGATTGCTGACCAGATTACAGGAGATTGGAATTGTGTCCAATACCGCTCAACAGTTCTGGTTTTTACGCTGCTCATCTGACTACATCGGCACTTACGGTGACTTCCAAAGAAGTTTTCACGCAACTTTGTAGATTGCTCAGCGAGACTACGTCTCTTTTACATCACACGACGGTTCAGTACTTTGTCCACCAGACCATAATGAAGCGCTTCTTCAGCGCTCATGAAGTTGTCTCTTTCCGTGTCGCGAGCGATCACATCAAGTTCCTTACCGGTATGGTGCGCCATGATTATATTCAGTTGGTGACGTAACTTAATGATTTCATTGGCTTGTATTTCTATATCCGCCGCTTGTCCCTGTGCACCGCCACTGGGCTGATGAATCATCATCCGCGAATGTGGCAAGGCAAACCGTTTTCCTTTGGTGCCACCTGCCAGCAGTAACGCACCCATGCTGGCTGCTTGCCCGATACACATCGTACTGACATCCGGATTGATAAATTGCATCGTGTCATAAATTGACAACCCGGCAGTGACAGAACCTCCCGGGGAATTGATGTACACGTGTATATCCTTGTCCGGATTTTCCGACTCCAGGAATAACAACTGCGCCACGACCAAATTGGCCATGTAGTCTTCTACCTGCCCGACAACAAAAATGACTCTGTCTTTGAGCAGGCGCGAATAAATGTCATAGGATCTTTCGCCCCGGGAGGTCTGTTCGATGACCATGGGGACAAGCGCATTCGACACAATTTCCTGTTTGGGATCCATAATTACCTGTTATTTCTCAGTTTTTGGCGCATCTGGTTTGATGACATCGTCATAACTGACCTTCTTTTCAGTGACTTTGGCATCCGCCAAAATCGCTTCAAACGCCTGGTCTTCAAGGACGGAAGACTCAACAGTCGCCAGCTGCTCTTTATTGCTGTAGTACCAGCGTACTACCTGCTCCGGCGTTTCATAGGTTGACGCAATATCTTCGATCATCGTTTTCACAAGATCAGGGTCTGCCTTCAGTCCCTTGACCTTAATGACCTCTCCCAAGATAAGACCCAGCGCAATGCGACGCTCTGCCTGCTCACGGAAAAGCTCATCAGGAAGCAGTGAGGGATCAATGCTCTTTCTGCCCCCACCGAACTGGGACATCGCCTGCTGGCGAAGCGACTCGATTTCGCCCTTTACCAAGCTGGAGGGCAAATCCACTTTGTGTTCCTTGAGCAGCAACTCCATGACGCGATTTTTGACTTTTGCCTTGCTGGCATTTTTCAGTTCGCGGTTCATGTTCGCAGCCACTTCTTTGCGGAACGCCTCTTCGCCCCCCTCATCGATACCAAATACGGAAAAGAACTCCTGATTCAGCTCAGGCATTACCGGGGTAAACGCCGCAGTAATTTTCACAGAGAATTGCACTGCTTTGCCGGCAAGATCCTTGTTCTGGTAATCATCGGGGAACACAAGATCGAGCACCACCTCGTCACTGGCTTTCTTTTTCAATAACCCTTTTTCGAAACCGGGAATCATGCGGCCGGAACCCAGTATCAGTGCGACACCAGTACCACTGCCCCCTTCAAATTCTTTCCCGTCAATCGTTCCGGTGAAATCGATAGTGACACGATCTTTATTCTTGAGTTGTCGCGTGATGGGCTCCCACGTCTGACGTTGCTGACGGAGGGTTTCAATCATCTTGTCGATATTTTCATCCCCGACCTCCGCAACCAACTTTTCCACCTTAAGCTTGGAAAAATCGCCCAGCTTTACTTCGGGATAGACTTCAAATATGGCAACGAATTCAAGGTCTTTGCCCTCTTCCAGGGACTTGGGTTCAATTTTGGGCTGACCTGCCGGCTTAAGCTGTTGCGCCGTGATGGCGTCGTAGTAGCTCTTGCTCATCACTTCGCCCAATACCTCCTGACGCACGCCTCTTCCGAAACGTCCCTTGACCACTTTCATGGGGACCTTACCTTTACGGAACCCGTTCAACCGAACGTTTCCTGCGGCTTCCTGGAGACGCGCATTGATTGCAGTTTCAACGACAGACGCGGGAACCCCGACAGTCATACGACGCTCAAGACCAGATGTTGTTTCGACAGAGACTTGCATGAAAAACCCTCTCAGAAAGGCTGTTTTCTCTGACAGCCAATCACACTCACATATTAATGAAACCGCAGCGCTCAATCGGAAAACCGACTGTGTGCAAGTGGGAAATTAACTCAACCAGGTCATTTGGAAGGGAAAGCGCATTCCAGAGCCTTTAATCTCAAGAATATCAGATAGTTACCACCAAAGCCCCGTATTCTGAAGTGCGAGATTCTCCCACACGGGGCAATTTTATTCAATCTATTATCTTGAGACTTCAGAACTCGTCCACTATCCTCAAGCCCTTATAGTCTGCGGGATTCAGCGATGAAGTCAGTGTATTTTCATTCGCCATAGCCTGCGTCTCCTTCTTGCAAGATTTGAGTGTGATTTGCCCGTATGAAAAATGAAAAGACGCGTGTTGGCGGCGTCATTCTGGCGGGAGGACGCTCCTCACGCATGCAATTTGCCCCCAAGCCACTGTTGCGCCTTGGATCAATGAAGCTAATTGATCACATCATCACGTGCGCCAGCTCTCAGGTTTTTCCCCTATATATCAATACAAACACGCATATTGACGACTTTGCATTGTGTGGCCTGCCTTTGTTGACGGATCAGATAGGGGAAAATGCCGGCCCTTTGGCAGGGATTTACACGGCGATTAAGGTTAGTCGACAAGAGAATATCCCGATCGATTATGTGGCGAGCTTTCCCGGAGATGCCCCGTGGTTTCCTGAGAACCTGGTAGACCAACTCCTGCAGTTGCTGCTATCGGGAGACTACGAGGCCTGTTATGTCCAACATGAAAGACAGTGGCAACCCTTGTTTGCATTATGGTCGGTGACTCTTGAGTCCCGATTGCGCACTGTTATCGCGCGGGGAATCGTGAGTCCAATGGCATTTCTTTCAACGCTCCGGCACGCACGGCTCCAATTGGGAAATCTCCCTGCAGGAAGCTTTGAAAACCTGAACACCCCGGAGGATTTCGCCAGAGCTGAACGCATTTTTGAGCAGCGAAATTCAGCCGCTAAAACACCTCAGTAAAAGAAAATTGATGAAATTATTTTTTACCAACGAGCTCGCGCCAACTCTTTCATTTGCCGAGTAAAAAACTGGCATGAGCAACGCTAAGTGACAATTGACCTTTTCGAATTTCAAAGAGTTTCTTTTGTTTAAAATCATCGGTTAACTCGTTGTTTAACAAGAGGATATTGGCTCTCGTTGCAGAAACAAAAAAGTGCGTATCTCATTGTAATTTCATCAATTTCAACAAAGTGTCACATCTTATCCAGAAATTTCTATGTTCACACAATGGCATATTTTTTGCGCTCTTCTCAGAGATTTTTCCTCGGTTTACCTTCCCCTTACTCGTCAGCCCAGACTGGCCACTCTCAATATAGGGAACCGCATACTTGCTAGGGTTGGTCTGGGCTGACGGAGACAACAGAGGACATAATAATGAGCAGCATCCGCAAGCAGGACCCGTCAGGCAGTATGGTGTTCAGTCGTTCCGAGAGAATTTTTGAAGAGGGGGGGCTCTGGTACTTTAGTACTCGAGAAGCAGGCGATATCGGTCCATTCAGATACGAATCAGAGGCCCAACAAATGCTTAACAACTTTCTAGAAGAGTTGCAGGCAAAGGAAAAAAAGGCGTCTCAACCTGAAAAGCTGCATCTCAGAAGAAGTGCCATCGCAACAATCAGTGAATCGATGATAAGTTCGCTGAGCGTGGGTCGATAGATTCATGTCACCATCATCGGCCGATGATGTTCGCACATGGACATCGTCGGCCTTTCTGCTTTTCCCCTGTTTTACTCTCTCGCTTAGCGTCACCCTCCCCCATCACCCCGTCTATCGCCAGAACTAGGCCGCTGAGTTACACTCCGACGCATTGCCGTTTTCCTATTCGCTTTTGGCGGAACCGATATCGTGTGTCCCTTAAGCATTCCCATTGAAAAGAGCCAAGCAATCGCGCAAAAAACTGCTGTGACTCTTTGCTTTGGTCCCAAATTCAAAAATCACCCACTGTGGAATACCTTTGAAAACAGTGTCATCCAATGCCACGAATCTCCCGATCTCGACTCACTGACATATTTAAACCCCGCTCTCATAGTCATCGACGACGCAATCCTGAAGATGTCGAGCATTGAGCGATTGCGAGATCATTTTCCCGATGCCATTTTGTTAAGCGAAGAGCGCTTAAAGTGCGACACGGAATTGATTCTCACTGACGGACTTCCCGTTGGGCCCTCTCGGAAGATTTTTCATCTGGCCTGTGAATTATGGCTCGCCCAAAAAAAAGCAACAAGATAGTGCTAAGGAACTTCATTCACTCAATGACAATTTGAACAAACTTGCCAGTGTCGGAATTGCGCTCAATGCAGAGAACGACTTGGCCACGCTTCTGAGAAAAATATTGTCAGAAGGGCAAAACATCTCGGATTGCGACGCCGCGTCTCTTTTTTTGGTGGATAGCGACAGCAAACACATCACGTTCAAGCTAACTCAAAATGATACGATTGATTTTCCATTCCAGGAAAATAAATTTGAACTCAATGCAAGATCAATCGCGGGCTTCGTGGCGCTGAATAAATGTGCACTGAACATCGAGAATGCCTACCAGATTCCTGAATCAGCTGTCTATCAATTCAATCAGTGGTTTGATCAAACGACAGGGTATAAGACCGTCAGTATGCTGACCCTGCCGGCCTTAAATAAAAAGAAAGAGGTCATTGCAGTTCTCCAATTTATCAATCGGAAAGGAACCGCAAAATCCGCATTAGCCCGGGTACGGACATCTCCACCGCCGTTCTTCCTTTCGATGACGGTTCGCAACTTCTCTTGCAAGCCCTGGCAGGGCAAGCTGGAGCGGCCATTGAAAACGCCATCCTTCACAAAGATATTCAACGCCTCTTTGAAGGTTTTGTAACGGCGTCAGTGATGGCCATCGAACAACGAGACCCCACGACAAGCGGGCACTCCTTTCGCGTGGCTGATTTATGCGTGGCTCTTGCTCGCGCAGTCAATACAGAAAATGTTCCGGAGTACCGTCAACAATTGCATTCGGAAACCCACATTCGAGAACTTCGCTATGCCGCACTCCTGCACGATTTTGGCAAGGTAGGTGTCCGGGAATCAGTGCTTGTAAAAGCCAAAAAACTAAGCGAAGAAAATATCAACAGCATTCACTTTCGAATTCAATTGGCGAAAGAAAAACTAAAGAACAAGGCGCTGCGACAGGAACTGAATCTCTATCGGCAAGGCGCCAGAGATACTGCAAAGATTCTGAAAATCGAGACAAAACTACAACAAGAACTTGAGCAGTTGGATCATTTTTTTCAGGTAATTCTTGAATCCAATGAACCCAGGCTTCTAAATGCAGAAAAGAAAACCGATCTCAAACGCATCGCTACTTATTGCAGCCCGTTCGAGCGAAACCATGGATTCAGCATTATCAGTCCAGAGGAGTTTTCCATGCTCGCAATCGGAAAAGGAAGTCTATCTTCGGAGGAGCGGCGTGAAATTGAATCGCATGTGACACATACCCGCAATTTCCTCAGCCTGATTCCCTGGACTCGTGAACTCAGCCAAGTGCCGGAGATTGCAGGGGCACATCATGAAAAGCTAGACGGTAGTGGTTACCCGGATGGCAAGACGGCAAAAGAGATTCCCTTTGCCTCAAAAATCATGACCATTTGCGATATTTACGATGCGCTTACGGCCTCTGATCGACCTTACAAAGCGGCGGTTCCTGCCGAGTTCGCGCTCGATATCCTGATGAAGGAGGCCAAAGCAGGTGCAGTCGACCAGTCTCTCATGAATGTATTCATAGAAAGCGGTGCCTACAAAACAATTGAAGGCAACGAATATTCCGAAAAATTGAAGGACAACCGACAATTCAGACATCACGTGTGTGATTTCGATTTACATGACTCGCACTAGCGAGTAAGTCAAAGGGTGTTTAGGCGGCGAAGTTGTTCGATGCGCAGAATCGGCGGTCGGGTAACTGCGCTTGGTTCTCTGAGACTTCTTCCCAGTTCAGCGTTGATTTTTTCAAAAACACTTTCCATATGGCGCAGATAGAAATAGCGACCACGATTGGGAAGCGTATGCAGATGTGCATTGGAGAGTCTTTCCGTAAACCGTTGTGCCTGGTGAACTGTCAAAGAGTCTTCGGCACTTCCCTGCCAAAAATGGCAGGGTAAGTGAACCTCAAGCGCATGAGTATTTTTGAAACGCCAGTGCTGCACGGTTTCACGTACGACCCCGGCCACTCCCTGCCTCAGGGCTTCGGCAATATCCTTTTCGACCCATTGCCGGACATGGGGATTTTCCAACAGTTGCTGATCTGCAAAAGAGAGTGTTTCAGCCCATCGGGCAACATAAGACTTCACAGAGCCTGCCCGCCACCAATGTCTGGCGTAGATGGAAAGGCTCATAAGCGACTGGAGTGACCTTATTACCCACTTTCGAGCTCCAGTTTCCCTGCACAGCTCGACTGGAAAGACGCAAGAGATGCCAGCGAATATGTCTATTTTGGCAGGAAAGAGTGCCGCCATTTCCAATGCCTCCCTAACGCCCCCTCCACACGCAAGAAGACCAACCCGACTGCATCGTAAATGCTTTATCAGATAAAGAACGTCATGGGAGAACCCGGTAGCGAATTCCATTCTATGGGGATCCGACAGCCCTATTCCGGGTCTGTCGATGGCAATTATTCGAAATCCTGATTGCTTGGCAGACTGATGAAAGGACGCAGCCTCAAGGCGGGAGCTTCCCGCGCTGTGAAAATGAATTAGCGGATACCCCGTACGCTCGCCAAACTCCGTGTACGAAAGGCGTCGCCCATCGGGCAACTGGAGCAACTGGATATTCTCACTGCGAACATCAGTATCTTCAGAAGTTCGCCCTGACGGCATGGTGTCCATGTACGGAAGATTCATGTTGCGTCCTGCCTGAAGTCCGAAGGAGAGCTGATTCAGAGTCCAATGCGTCTCTGTCGATAGTCAGCACAGGCAGGATAGTAAGTGGGAATATTTCCCACGTCAATTTCAATCTCCACAGAAAGTGATTTCAGTCATGTTTAAACACTATATCTAGCGATAGACGGGTGATTTAAAACATGTGGGAACATTTCCCACCCTTGGTTATACTCCCGACATGTCACTCGAATCCTCAACAAACACTTCAGCGCCCCAACCGCCCGACGCTCTGGTGTCGGCGATCCGGAAGCTATTACGGCCTCTTGTGCGCCTGATGATGCATTACCAGCTTTCGTATCCTTTCATATCGAATCTGCTCAAGACCCTGTATGTTGAGGTGGCTGATCAGGAATTCGCGGTGGCAGCAAAGCGGCAGACAGACAGTCGAATCACGCTTTTAACGGGTGTGCATCGCAAGGACGTCAAACGTCTCCGCAATGAACCCTTGATTGCGTCGCAACCGCCAAAGGCCATTTCTGTTGGCGCGCAACTGATCGCCGTGTGGCTAGGTTCTGAGAAATTTTTGGACAAAGCCGGTACGCCGCTGGCCCTGCCACTGCGAAACAGCAATCCTCCCGCCGGGCAAAGCACGTTTGATGATTTGGTTGAATGTGTGTGCAAGCAGGATATTCGCCCCAGGGTGATTCTGGACGAATGGCTTCGCTTGGGCATTGCGCATTTGGACGAAGAGGAGAAAGTCTGCCTGAACACGGGCGCCTTTACCCCTGAAAAAGGCTTCGACGAGAAAGCGTTCTTTTTTGCCAAGAACCTTCATGATCACATGAGCGCCAGCGCCAATAACCTGATGGGAGTCACGCCTTCCTATTTCGACAGAAGTGTCTATTATGACAAGCTGTCCTATCAGTCCATTCAGGAACTGAACGCTCTAGCCAATGCCACCGGCATGGAAGCGCTGACGAAGATGAACAAGGCTGCATTGTCTCTGCAGCATAAGGATGCCTCAGGCAGTGATCGCCACTACCGCATGAACTTCGGCATATTCAACTATAACGCGCAGCTGCCAGAAGAGCCGGCAGAGGGTGAGGGTGCACAAGATGCCTAAAGCGATCCTTGCAATGCGCACAACCTCTGCAACGCTTGTAATAGCCCTGCTTCTCTTCTTGCTCAGCCTGGTTCTGACCACCGGCACACTCGGAAAAGTGGGCTCCGGGGGCGATGGCGGTGATGGCGGTAGTGGGATGGGAGGAACAGGCAAGTCTGGCGATTTTGGCGGCAGCGGGTTCGGGGGCACTGGTGGTCCCTCTCCCTTCTTTACCGTGATTGATGACCAGAATAAGTCCATTGAAGAGCCCGCCATTGTGCCGACGGATGTCGCGCTTGCCCTTGAACCTGAAAGTGCATCAGCTGACCCGGCGCCTGCGATTGACAGATCATCGCCCGTGAATACTCCTCTGAATGACGCCCTTTCTGAACATTCACTGGTAGAGCAAACCCACACAGAAATTGCGCTGGAAGCTCGTGTTGGCGAATCCGAGAAGGACGTGGTCACTTCTTTGGAAGACGTACCGACGCCGCAGAACGTTGAAGTGGTCACGCTGGCTGCAATTCAGGAACAAGAGAATGAACGTGTGTCGGCACAAGAGAATGGGGATCTTGCGGTAACGCCCGACACTGAGGATCTTATGATTGCTCTTACACCGGAAGCGTCGAGTTCAGAGGAAGTCCCTCAGCTGGCGGAATCCATTTCGGTGAGTCTGGAAGAAGAGCAGTTGCAGGAAGATGCCGACAGAAGCCGTTCAGGACTCCCCGAGAGAATACAACGCCCTACGCTCCCACCGTTCCAACGCATCCGCCCGGTAGAGCGCCCCGCTCTGCTTCCCCCGCGTGTGCAGCCGATGCGAATTTAAGCGACTTACCAGCGATAACTCAGCTGAGCCCCAACCGCCATGTCGGCGCTGTCCTGGGTCGCTCCCTTGATGGCGTATCCCATCAAGGTCCATTGCGCGCTGAGCGACCATGAAAGATAGGGCAAGAGTTCATGGGTTTCCCCGGAATAACGCGACGCCGCTTCTCTGAAATCATAGATCACACCAGCGCTGAGGCGTTCGCTAACGGGTCGTGAAAACCCTAGGGAAACAAAGCCGGAATTTTTCATATTACTGAACTGTGAAGAATCGCCGCGAAACTTATACCCAACGGTTCCGAAGAGCGTGGTTCCGCCTACCTGCTTGTACAGATCCAGTTGCATGCCTAGA
Source organism: uncultured Klebsiella sp. (assembly GCA_964538025.1). GTDB lineage: Bacteria > Pseudomonadota > Gammaproteobacteria > Pseudomonadales > Pseudohongiellaceae > UBA5078. Next base: position 161,718 of record CAZICZ010000002.1, read on the forward strand.
TCGGTTGCGCCGGTGCCAAGGCCCTTGCGCTCATCCGCCGTCGGAATCTTGACCTCTATGCTGAAATCGAAAAACGGGGCCGTTTCGGAAAACGAGGGCAACTGATACGTTCCCGTCAGGACTGAATCGCCGACACCTCGCTGCGTCTGTGTTGAAGCCAACCCCGTGTTTTCGGATCGCCCCACGCCCCCCACATTCACCAGCACATTGCCATTCCCGGCAATCTCCAGATAGGGAACACTTGCCTGAACGCGCCAGTTCCCCATTGAACGCTGTATCGATACGGGAAAATAAACGATATCGGTATCCGTCCCCTGTCCGTAGTCACCGCTGCTGAAATATCCCCCCAAGGAAAGATCATTGCGGGGCGCCTGCGACTCCTGAGCCACTGATACACGCGAACATGGGAGCAGCGCAAACCCTAAAAGGAAGGAAACACACACGCGAGGGGACATACAAGGATCTCGAGAAAATCGCAATGTCGGGCAAAGTACCTTCAGAGGTCTGGGATGTCAAAGATTTGTCTGATCCCGCCGACACTTAGTAGGAATGGGTTCTCGCGTCTGTCCCAGACTAGGAGCTGAGTCACAGATTCGCCACTTTAGTGGGCTTAAGTAGTTGAATTACAGCGGCCGCCGTGTAAAGTTGCTTAAAAATCAAGCTCCGTCCAATTCATGGTGCAAACTCGCCAATTGACACCGTGCATGGACGTTTTTGGACACTTACTATCATCGGATTAGTGTGCGTCATGAGATATCCAAAACTTGCTCTTCTGTCTGCGATGTCGATGTCTGCCCTCAGCGCGCTCTGTTACGGTCAGGCAGAGCCCTCTTCTCCTCCACCAACTCAGGAATTGAATGCCCTTGTAGAGGCGGGGCGCTATGAAGAAGCCTATGCTCTGGCTAACAGTCAGCTTGAAGCATGGGAAGGCGATACCGATTTTGATTTTGTTTATGGCATCGCAGCGATAGAAAGCGGTTTTGCTAGCGAATCCGTTTACGCCTTTGAACGTGTCGCCAACACCGCAGAACGTAATGTCACGCGCCAGCGAGCTCGCCTCGAATTGGCCCGCGCCCACTTGTTGACAAACAACCTGGCCGCCTCGGAATCGCTTTTCAATGAAGTGCTGGCGACCAACCCTCCAGAAAACGTGCGTGACAATATCCTCGCGTTCCTCAGCCTGATCGAGGAACGAAAAAATACGCAACAATCCACTTTCTCCTTCTCATTCGCGCCAACCCTTGGGCACGACGACAACATCAACAGTGCCACCAGCAACGGGCTCATCGATACGCCACTCATCGGGGAAATCGAGCTCAACGAGGAGGGCCTGAAGACCGCCGATGATTTCACGGATATCGCTTTGAATCTTGGCTATAAAAAGCCCTTCACACGGGACAAGTCTCTGGACGTCGCGTTGATCGCCAACCGTCACGACAATCGCTCCAGCGATCAATACGACATCGACTTTGTATTGGGAGATGTTTCATACGGGTACGGCAATAGTCAGAACCGGTTTCGCCATAGCATCCAGTTGCAAACGGTTTTTCTGGATGGGACTGAATTCCAGAATACCTATCGTCTCAATAATTCCTGGCAACGTGCGGGCGAAAATGGATGGTATCAGGGCCTTTCCGCTGCGCTGTCGACCTCACGAAATCCAGATACAGGCACGTCGGTCAATAATGATCTTAAAGATACCAACCAGTTTTTGCTCTCCGGGTCCCTGACAAAACTGACAGCAAATTTTACCAACACCCTCACCTTGTTTCTCGCAAATGATCGTGCGTTGCATTCTGCGGGAAAACACAATGGAAGAGACTATTACGGGCTTGCCCACAGCGTGCTGTGGCGTATGAACTCTCACAACACGCCGTATGCTAGGCTCTCGTATCAAACAACAGAATACGCAAGCGAGCACCCAGTCTTTTTCAATGATGTGCGGGACGACAAAAACTTATCCGCAACCTTGGGATGGAACTGGCAATACACCGAACGGCTCTATGTCAACGGTGAAATGAGCTACTACGATACCGTGAGCAATATCCCCCTGTTCGAATACTCGCGATTCAAATACCAGGTGGGTGTCCGATTCCAAATGTAAACGTAACGCCGCACGCGATTCCTTGAAGGCATCGTTTTGCAACTGGCAACGATTATGAACAATTTACAAAAACGTTATTCGACACTTTTCAATGTGTGGTTTTTCACACTTTGCCTGTCGTTGTACAACCCCGTTTTGCATGCCGCCGACGAAGAGTCTGCCGGTCGGATCGTCCGGGTCAACGGGGTTGTCAATGCCGTCAGTGCGGCAGGCACCCGTCCCTTGGCGCGTGGGGATGACATTTTCGTTGGCGATACTATTACCACTGGCCCCAATGGGTTTGCGCAGATTCGACTGGTGGACTCTGCCATTATCGGTCTTAAAGCAGATACCGCCTTTGAGATCACGGAATACACCTATAACTCCTCCACGGGAGCAGCCGATGCTGCCACCATGACGCTGATCCAGGGAGGTTTTCGCACCATTACCGGCAACATCGGGGATGTCAATAAAGACGCCTATAAGGTGGAAACGCCCCTCGCCACGATTGGGATTCGGGGAACAGACCACGAAGCGATTATTACTCCACAGGGGTTGTTCACCGGTGTCTATCAGGGCGGCACGTTGCTGCAGAATGAAGGCGGTCTGCTGGAACTCGGCGTAGGAGCCGATTACGACTTTGCTTACGTTGAATCAGAAGAAACTCCTCCGCTGGGCCAGTTGGAACAACCGATTGTGATGGGTTTCATCCTCATCGATCCCAACGAAGATGGCGCTCCCGAAGAAGAAGAAGACGATGGGGCCACCAACAACAATAACGGGAATAACAATAACGGCAACAATGCAGGCGGCAATGCGGCCAATACGCCGGCGGCAAGCACGACAGGGGGCACCTCCTCCAACAGTCCTCAGACCCGCACGATTCCCTCTGCCAACACCGCAGTGACTTTGCGTGACGAAACTGCCGTGAATGGGGTGCTCCCCGGAAGTGGACCTGTTCCCACGAGCACTGGCGGTACAAGCACCGGACAAAGCCAGGTCGCCCAGATTGTGATCAATCCCAATGACAACGGCACAGGTCAAATTGTCACGACTCCTACACCAACTCCGGCCCCTGCACCTGCACCTGCACCTGCACCTGCACCTGCACCTGCACCTGCGCCAGAACCTGCACCAGCTCCCGCTCCCGCACCTGCGCCAGAACCTGCCCCTGCGCCGGCTCCTGCGCCAGAACCTGCACCGGCACCTGCTCCTGCGCCTGCTCCTGCGCCTGCTCCTGCACCTGCACCTGCACCTGCACCTGCACCCGCACCTGCACCTGCACCTGCACCTGCACCTGCGCCTGCGCCTGCACCTGCGCCCGCTCCTGCACCTGAGCCGGCGCCAGCGCCAGCCCCGGCCCCAGCACCCGAGCCTGAACCTGAACCTGAACCTGAGCCCGCGCCTGCTCCTGCTCCTGCTCCAGCGCCTGACCCAACCCCTGCGATCAGCGCAGCTGAACAATCAACTCTCACCTCATCGGGGCGCGTGGGTTTGGCGTTGACACACGAGCTTGAGGCTCAAAGCGGGAGTGCAACTGATTTCTCGGGGACCCCATTGTTCGGCAATCAATCGAACAATATTGCCATCCGCATCGGCAACGCCACTTCCTCTGGATTCTCCACGTCGGTCGAAGGACTGAGTGTCCAGTGGGGCAAGTGGACAAGCAGTAGCAGCAGCCCCTCCTATTGGCAGGATTTCAATGGCACCGAAGAAGGCACTATCAGCACCTTCATTCTGGCCTCTGCTCCCACCACGGCCTCTGCGACGATTGCGAAAGTGCGTGGAAGCATGACCTTTAATGCCACCAGCGCCTTCCTGGCAGACAAAAAAACCGGCAGCACCAGCATCAACAGTGTTACCGGAAGCTTTGACGTGGATCTGTCTGCGGGAAGTGTCAGCAATGGCACCTTGAATGTGTGTATTGGCACCAATGGGTGCACCAGTGTGTCCTCCGCGTGGGAAAAATGGGAAACCACCTTTACCGGAACCCTCACCGACCGTAGTTTTTCAAGTTCGCTTTCGGGCTCTATTTCAGAAAGTACGGGTGAGGTTGCGGGCCTTTCCGGTGGCCAGGTATTTGCGGTGGGAGGGTCACGTGCGGTCTCCGGCAATATCAATGGCAGCCTGACGGGGACCTCGGCGGAAGGCTTCGTTCTCGGTTTCAAGATGATCGAAACCAGCGTCAGCACCAACACCTTGATTGGTGCCAGCGTGTTTAAGGTGCCTCAGGCCATCTCGCAATCTGAAATCAATTTGTTGACCTACAACGGGATCGCGATCGTGGGCCCCAACGACACCGCCAGCAATCTGGGGATCAGTCTTGGGAAAGCACCCGACCTTTATGTCGCCAGGGAGCAATGGGGCGATGTGCTTGTCTACAGCCAAAACCCGGGATTTGTGCTGCGCCGAAACAACCTGAGCGAAGAGGGTGAAACCCTTTCGACATCAATTCTTGGGTTTGATGCCTCTTGGGCCCGCTGGGGAGGTAGCAGTGCAGAGCCTTTGAAGTACCAATACCATCTCAGCAATGGCGCCATATACAACGATATTGGCGGTAAGGTGATTTTCGCCTCTGCTGCACCGGCACAAACCAGCCTGCTCACCGGCCAGAAGTATTTCGAAACGAGTTACACCAGCGCCAACCGAACGGCAGGCACGCAGGCCGCCAGCAGCGTCAAGGGGAAATTCAACATCAACCTTGATACTGGAGCCCTGACCAATGGCAAGTTTGAGGTCACCACAGGGGCGGAAACCTGGACAACGTCTTTGTTTACCGGACAGGTCAGCAACGGCACGCTTGGCCTCACCAATGTGACCGGTCAGGTCAAGAATACAGAGAACACTGATTCCTTCGCTTTTTCGGGCAAGGTGGCAGGGCATTTCACCGGCACCTCAACGCTCGGATTCCTCGCCGGTTTTGATTTCACCAAAGACGGGGCAAGCCAACACATCTTTGGAACAACTCTTTTGAGCGAAACAACGCTGACATCGGTGATGACAACGGAAGCTTACAACGCCTTTGGACATGCCACACTCTATGGTTTTGCGCTGGCACAGGACCTAGGTGGCCCGCAGTCAGGAAAGCGACTTTCCATCTACGGGAATGTGACAGTCAACGATGGTGATGCCGTCAACAGCAATCGCTGGGGGACTGAGAAGCTGATCAGTGCAGACCTCAGCAATCTCTTTGTGGTGGACTCTACTCCCGATTACATTCTGGAGCGCTACGAGGCCAATTTTGATGCCTTGAACGCACAAGAGAACGGCACCACCTGGGGCAAATGGACAGCCAATGCGGCTCGCGTCTACACCGATTATCTTGACGATCGCGCCCATCAGGCGCCTAGCCAGCCCGTGCTGTTTGCAAACTTCACACTCAGCACACAGGCGGAGCTTTCAACACTGTCCCAGAATAATGTGAAACGCAGCTATTCTGGAACAAGCACCTCGGAATTTGGTGTTGTGCAAAATTATATTTCGAACGCCTACCTGCCCATACAGGAATTCAAGTCCGTGTTCGATGTGGACTTCAACAGCGGTGCCATCACCAAGGGCCGTATCAGCCTGTGCCTGAACTCTACTTGTAACACTAGTGGCGCAGAGGCGTGGGAAATCCGTTATCAGGGGACACTTAACAGGGGTCTTCTGGTCAATCCGCAGATTACGCTCAGCACTGTCAACGAGAATACCGTTTCTCTTACCGGTACTGTTCTGGGGGCCTTCACTCATAGCGATGCCGGTCTGTACGTCGGAGGCTTCAATTTCGCGTTAGCCTCCAATCCGGGTCATTACGTCAGTGCCATCTATGATCTCGAACTCACTACCTTCCTTACTGCAGCAGAAATCGAGGGCCTGGAGGATCACGAATACGGCATGCTTGCGACTTCCGGGACCCTGTATGGCATTTACGGCGGCCGATCACAGCAGAAAGGCGGATCGAATAATTATCTGCTCGCCAATTACCTGCTCAATCCAAATGGCTGGAACACCTCTGCCAGTTTCCACAAGGAAGTTCCCGACTCCATCTTCCGACGCGGCACCGCCACTGAGAATGTGACAATAAATGTGGCCAACCTCGGCAATAAGCTGCTGTGGGGAAAATGGGCCGGCACCAGCGGCGCACCGATTCGTCAGGTGACCTTCGGGTCTACCGATGGCAATCTGGAACAAGACGCGTATTGGTTTATTGCCAAGCCGGAAGGCCCAACACAGCAGTCAGGCAAATACGCCGCCTATAGCAATGTGCTCGCCGCGCAAGGGGGTGGCAGTGCCGGCGCCGTTGCAACTTCCGATGTGAAATTCGGATTCGTACTGGATCTTGGATCGGGCGCTATCAGCAACGGACAGCTTAAGATCACGACCCCCGGCAGCTATAGCTGGAACGTCGCCTTTACCGGGCAGTCCTGGGGCAAAACGACAAGCTTCGGGCCCTATGCTGTCTACAACATTACGTCGGCAACCCTTTCCTCCAGCCCGAGTAATTACACCTTCGGCGGCAATCTGACCGGCATGTTTATCGATGACGGCAAAGAGGTTGTCACCTCCTTCTCTCTCAACAACACAGACACGGCAGGCAGCGGAGAGCATGTTTCCGGCACCGTTGTGGCAGGAAAAGAAAATCTGAATGTGGACTGGGGCAGCTGGAACCAGCCTGTGCTGAACAACTGGTCGGGGCAATTGTTGACCGATGCGCAGACGCTTTTCACCTCGCTGCAGTTAACACCGGATTACGTGATCAACAGCATGACCGGCAGCTTCTACTACACAGGAAGCACAGGTTCCGGCCAGGGATTTGGGAGCGCAGCGGGCAGCTTCTCAAGCGTGAATGCGCAGATGACAGTGGATTTTACCAACGCCCAGATCAATGACGGGCACGTCACCCTGACAACGGCCACCTCGCAGGAATGGCATGCGCATTTCACAGGAAGTTTCGATGGTAACAATGTCACCCTGAGCCCACAGGCCAATTCATTCACGATCGACAGTGTGAACAACGCGGGCAATGTGCGTTTCGGCGGCACCTTCACAGGTGCCACCGGCTCGCAGTTCCAGGGTGCCTTTGAAATGCTCGACGCCGCCAACAGCGCCAACTATGTGCAGGGCCTGTTCACGCTGGACAAGGGCTCCAGCGCGGAATCCCAATAAGCCTCTATTCCTTGTCGGCATCCAGTTGCAGTGAGGCCGAGTTGATGCAGTACCGCAGCCCGGTGGGCTGCGGCCCATCCGGAAAGACATGGCCAAGATGGGCTTCACAAAAGGCGCACAACACCTCCGTGCGCACCATGCCATGGCTGAGGTCTCGCTCAGCCTTGACCTTGTCTGGCGCAACAGGCTCCCAGTAACTGGGCCACCCACTCCCCGAATCGTATTTGGTGTCCGAGGAAAACAACGGATTCGAGCACACCGAGCAGCGATAGACGCCTTTGCGTTTTTCGTTCCAGTACTTGCCCGTGAAGGCTCGCTCCGTGCCCTTTTCGCGGACAATGTGAAATCCTTCCGGCCCCAATTCCTGCCGTAACTGCTCGTCGGATTTGATGTGCGGGAGGTTTTTTGCGGGGGTGTCAGTCATCGTGATCTCCTGGTGAACTGCCAAAATTCGTCAAAGCTGTAGCGCTGTCATTTTAACGGCTTCCGTTTACAATAGCCGCCCATTACGCCCTGGTGGGCGAACATCCTTTCGTTTCCTTCCGGGCACCGATCCCCGAGAGGCTTAGCAGAGAATCAGTGTCATGAAAAAGATCAAACAATCGGACAAACTCCTTCAGGTCTGCTACGACATCCGCGGCCCAGTTCTGGAGGAGGCCAAACGTCTTGAGGAAGAAGGTCACCGGATTCTCAAGCTCAATATCGGCAACCCGGCTCCCTTTGGTTTTGCCGCGCCGGATGAAATCATCCAGGACGTTATCCGCAATCTCGCCAATGCGCAGGGGTACAGTGATTCCAAGGGTCTGTTCTCTGCCCGCAAAGCGATCATGCAGGAATGCCAGCAGCTCAATATTCGCGGCGTGGACATCGATGACATCTATCTGGGCAATGGTGTCAGCGAACTCATTGTCATGGCCATGCAGGCCCTCCTGAACAATGGCGACGAGGTGCTGATTCCCGCACCGGACTATCCCCTGTGGACCGCCGCCGTCAGCCTGGGCGGAGGCACGCCGGTTCACTATGTGTGCGACGAGGCCTCTGAGTGGTTTCCCGACATCAAGGACATCGAGTCCAAGGTGAGCTCTAACACCAAGGCGATCGTGATCATCAACCCCAATAACCCCACCGGCTCTGTCTACAGCAAAGAGGTGCTCGAGGACATCATTCGCGTGGCCCGCAAGCACCAGCTGATTATTTTTGCCGACGAGATCTACAGCAAGATTCTCTATGATGACGCCGTGCATGTCCCGATTGCCTCTTTGTGTGACGACCTGCTGATCGCCACCTTCAATGGCCTGTCAAAATCCTACCGGCTTGCCGGTTTCCGCTCGGGCTGGATGATCCTCAGCGGTGCCAAGGAGCGGGCATCCAACTACATTGAAGGGCTGGAAATCCTCTCCAACATGCGCCTGTGCGCGAATGTGCCGGCTCAATTTGCTGTGCAGACGGCACTGGGGGGCTATCAGAGCATCAATGAATTGATACTGCCCGGCGGCCGCCTGCGAGAGCAGCGCGACACTGCCTGGAATCTCATCACGCAGATACCCGGAGTAAGTTGTGTCAAGCCGAAGGGAGCGATCTACATGTTCCCCCGCCTCGACCCGGACATGTACCCCATCAAGGATGACCAGAAGTTCGTGCTGGACCTGCTGGAAAAGGAAAAAATTCTGCTGGTGCAAGGCAGCGCGTTCAATGTGGAGGACACCCACCATTTCCGCATCGTCTTTCTGCCGACCAACGATGTCCTCCAACAGGCTATCGGCAAGATCGCTCACTTCCTGTCCCGCGCCCAATTCTAGGCGCTGATCGAAAACCCGAGTGCCTGACACTGCTCCAGTAGCGCAGGCGCTCGCTGCTCCTGCGTCCACGCGCTCAGGTTCAATCGGTAATGTGAAAACTCGCGTCGGCGCGTCAATGAGGCCCGGATGGCATCAAACATCGCGGCGTCTGTCCGTCCACCTTGCGCCCGCAGACGATAATCCACCTCGTTCAACGGCAGCGCCGTGCGCAGTACCAGCGCCAGTAATCGCGCTGGCGAGGTGTCGGCACAGGACGGCAGGAGTATCTCCTCACGGGCCTGCGACTGGGGGGGCGGATTGCGCGGGTCTGCGAGCCTGAAGTGCGTCAGGAAAGCCTCCAGAATGCGGTCGCTTGCACCCTGCTTTGCCTCCTGGCTGTACCCGGCAATGTGCGGCGTGCCAAGCGTGACGCGTGACAAGAGTCCCGCGTGAATCACCGGTTCGTTCTCCCAGCAGTCGAGAACACACGTCAGGGGATTTGGCGTTTCCAACAGGGAGGATAAGGCGGCGTTGTCCACGATTTCACCGCGCGCCGCGTTGATCAGCACCGTGCCGGGAGCAAGGCCAGCAAGTGCCGTGGCATCCAGCATGTGCCAGGTCGGGTGGGGGCCTTCCCGCGTTAACGGGGTATGCAACGAAATGACGGGAGAGCGCAATGCCTCCTCGAGCGAGCAAAACGGCAAGCCGGGATACGCGTCCTGAACAAAGGGATCGCACAGCACGCAATGAACACCGAGCGCGCGCAAGCTGGCGTAGAGCCGTCGGCCGACATGCCCGTAGCCAATAATACTCACCCGCGCCTTGCCAAGAGCAAGTCGGTCCTGCCAGACCAGTTCCCCCAATGCCGCGAGAACATATTCCACCACCGCATTGGCGTTCGCACCGGCGGCGTCCGCTACAGTAATTCCCGCCTGCTGCAGGTACACCAGATCCAGGTGATCCGTCCCGCTGGTCGCAGTCGCGACAAACTGCACGAGAGAGTGCTCGAGCAAAGCGCGGTTAACGGTCGTGATTGAACGGACGAGCAGTGCATCGGCGTCTCGCAGGTGTTCCGCCCGTATCGCCCGGCCCGGCATCAGCACCAGCTCACCGAAGTGTCGGTAGTGTTCGGCGACATCCACGATATTGGCATCGGCGACGATCTTCATGCCCCCTCCTCCGTCTGCGCGAGCTGCGGTGCTAGGCCTTCCAGCAATCGCAAATACCGCGCGCGACCGGCGGCATCCAGCGCGAGCGTCTGTAACAGCTCCTCCACGGACGCTAGGCAAGGTGATGTCCAGACCAGTTCCGAGCAGGGAACGGTGGCAAAGTGCTGATCCGGCTCGGGCGCAACATCCACGATCGTCGCGAGTGTGCGGCTCAGAAATGCCTGCTCCCGATGTGTCTCCAAAAGAGCGCCTGCACGCTTGGCTCCTCGAAAACCGAGTTGGGCCACTTCCCCGAGATTTTCATACAGGTGAGAAAGGCTCGGAAAATGCTGCAACAAGGCGGAGGCAGCAACGGGACCGATGCCGGGAACACCCGGAATGCAATCCACCGCATCGCCCACCAAGCCGAGGTAGTCAGGAAACTGCTCCGGGCGAATGCCATAGTGACGCTGGATATCCGCCGCATAGCGCCGCTGATTGCCGTGAAAATCCCAGACATGATCCTGCGGATGACGCAGCAATTGTGACAGGTCCTTGTCCCGCGTCACGATGCACACGGCGCCGTCGGTGTCCCTGCGGAAACGCGCGGCAAGCGTGCCGATGATGTCGTCTGCCTCGTAGTGCTTGCTCCCGAATCCCCGAATGCCCATGGCCGCCGTCAGGTCGGCGCAGGCAATCAATTGACGTTCCAGATCGGGGTCCGGCAGCACACGGTTGGATTTGTAAGGCGGGTACAGCGTGTGACGAAACCCGCTGAACAGACTTTCGTCAAACGCCACAGCAAGGTGCACGGGACGGGCATGACGCAGAAATCGTTGCAGGAACTGCGCATACCCCATAAAGGCACTAAGATCGCGTCCATCTTCCCCCACCACCTGCATGTGGGGAGAAAAATACGCCTGAAAAATATAGATCGAGGCATCGACCAGATAGAAAGGGTTTGTCATGCCGATGGTACCGGCTACCCGAACTCCAGCATCGGCCTCAGGCCTTGCGGATCAGGTAGCGATACACGCCCTCCTGCTCGGACTGTTGCACCAGCTGATGCCCCAGGAAGTGACAAAACTTGGGAACATCGCGCGTTGTTGAGGGATCGGTCGCCTGCATTTCCAGTAGTTCGCCGCTCGCGATATCACGCATGTGACTGTGCAGCATCATGACCGGTTCGGGACAGACCAGGCCCTTTGCATCGAGAAGTTTCGCAGTAGATTCCTCAGTGCCCTCGTTGCGCCTTTCTTCCATCGTACGTGACTCCTTCCGCTTAGCGCAGGGCTACCAATGAACAGGTTTCGGTTTCGGCGTCGAAGCTGATGGCAATCTCGCCTCGTTCCAGCTGTCGTCGCAACATCACGACCTTTTGTTCCAAAGAAAAATCGATCTCTCCGTACTCTGTGCCTTCCCGCGTGGCAAATTCCTCCAGAATGGCCGTGACGGTATCGGGAGCCAATTGATCATGGGGTACCAGCATGGCGACCTCATTCCACGTTGATAAAATCGATGTCGGCACTGGCCTGCGGGAGCGCCTTCAACGCAGTAAACGGATACAGTTTGTTGTCTGCCAGCTGTGAGGGCGAGACATTGCAGATACTGCGGAAAATGCTTTCCACACGACCGGGATACTCTCGATCCCACTGCTTGAGCATTTCTTTGATATTGCGGCGCTGCATGTTCTCCTGTGACCCGCACAGATTGCAGGGAATAATCGGAAACTCTTTCAACTTGGCATACCGGCTGATTTCATGTTCGCTGCAATATGCCATCGGACGAATCACGACATTCTGTTTGTCATCGCTGAGCAACTTCGGTGGCATGGCTTTGAGCGTGCCGCCAAAAAACATATTGAGAAAAAGCGTTTCCACAATATCTTCGCGGTGATGCCCCAACGCAATTTTGGTCGCTCCTATTTTCTTGGCATAGGTGTACAGACTTCCCCGGCGCAGGCGTGAGCATAGGCCGCAGAAGGTTTTGCCATCGGGAATTTTTTCCTTCACGACGGAATACGTGTCCTGTTCCAGAATATGAAAATCGACGCCGAGGGTCGACAGGTATTGCGGCAGCACGTGTTCAGGAAACCCGGGCTGTTTCTGGTCAAGATTGACCGCAATGAGCCGAAAATCGATTGGTGCATGCTTCTGCAGGCTGATCAGTATATCCAGCATGGTGTAGGAATCTTTGCCGCCTGAAAGGCAGACCATGATCAGATCGCCCTCCTCGATCATGTTGAAATCCGCCACGGCTTTCCCGACATCACGTCGCAGGTTTTTGTGACTGCGGTTCAGCAGGCGTAATCGCCGTTCTTCCGGCGTTTCATTTCGGCTTGTCACGCGTCTTGCTCCTCAATGTGAACGTGGGGACTGCCCATAGAACGTGCCTCCGGCGGCGGCCATGTCACGCAGGCTTTGCGGTGGCGTATACAAGGGGCCGAGTGTGGCAAAATCCTCCGCACGCCGGCAGATTGTTTCGGCACCCCCGTGATCGAGGGTGCGCAGCGCGCCGCCCCGGAAACGGGGGAAACCAAGCCCGAGAACCAGGCCCATGTCCACCTCGATCGGGGTTTCCACAATGCCATCTTCCAGACATCGCACCGCTTCAAAACACAGGGCCAACATCAGGCGATCGATGATCTCCGACTCCTCAAACACACGCGCAGGGGCCACGTGTGCCTTTAAAAGCGCCGTTGACGCATCATCGCGCTGTTTCAGCAGTCGACCCTCGGGGGATTTTTCATAACGATAGAAGCCACGCCCTGATTTTTGTCCGAGCCTGCCAGCCTCATAAAGAACATCCATGGCGCTGCGAAAGCCGTAACGCATGCGATCCGGAAAACCATCCGCCATCACGGCCTGGGCGTGCACGGCGGTGTCCATGCCGACGACGTCCAGCAAGTAGGCCGGGCCCATGGGCCACCCGTAGGCTTCCATGACGGCATCAATCTGGTGGAAGTCGGCCCCGTCGCGCAGCAGCATCGAGAAAGCCCCAAAATAGGGAAACAGAATGCGGTTGACGAGAAACCCAGGGCAATCATTCACGACAATAGGCGTTTTGCCCAGCCGCTGGGCCAGTGCCACCGTGCTCGCAATTGCCTGGTCACTGCTTTTGTCGCCCCGGATGACCTCCACCAGCGGCATCACCGGCACCGGGTTGAAAAAATGCATGCCACAAAAACGTTCGGGGTGCTTCAGCGCATTGGCCAGAACACTGATGGAGATGGTCGACGTGTTGGACGTGATGACAGCGGCCTGCGAGACATGTGATTCCACCTCTGCCAGCACGCGTTGTTTTACACTGCTGTTCTCAACAACGGCCTCGATGACGGCATCGGCCTGCGCAAACCCGTCGTAATCCAGGCGGGGGGAAATGGACGTGAGTGCCTGATGTGCCTGCGTAGCGGTCAGCTTTCCTCGTTCCACCTGTTTGCTCAGCTGCTTGTCAGCCTCTGCCATGCCGGCATCGAGTCCGGCCTGAGCGATATCTTTCATGATAACCGGCACACCGCGGGAGGCGGACTGATAGGCAATCCCTCCTCCCATAATGCCGGCGCCCAGCACTGCGAGCGTCCCTATCTCTGCTGCGTTGCTGACAAGGCGCCGCGATTTGTGTCGTAACCACTGCTCATTGGTAAAAATCCCGATCAGGTTGCGTGCCGTTTCACTGCGGGCGAGCGAGACAAACAGGACTTGCTCCTGCACCAAGGCCACCTCCGCCGTTTCCCGCACACTGTGCTCCATCATCTCCAGCACACGCAGTGGCGCGGGATTATGCCTGGCGGGACCTTTGCCTGCGTTTTTGCGCGATGCCTCAACCGCCTGCTGCCAGGCGGCCTCATTCAGCTCGACCGGGCCCGCCTTACGGCGACGCTGGGCGATCCAGTCATCCGGATGACGCCGGGCCTCCGCGAGCATCTCGAGTGCCGCCTCCTGCAGCATCGTGGCATCGACAATCTGATCAAGCGCCCCGGCCGCCAGCGCGAGCGTCGCCGACTGCGGATTCCCTGTCGTGGCCCACGTCAGTGCGGCGACAGGATCCATCACACGGGGGGCGCGCACGGTGCCACCAAAACCAGGACAGATGCCCAACCCCGTTTCAGGGAAGCCTAAAACGGCGTCCGGCGTGGCAATGCGATAGTCAGTGCACAGTGCGAATTCCAGACCCCCGCCCAGAGCATGCCCCTGAAGCAGGCTTACCGTTGGAAAGGGCAGCGACTCGAAGGCAGTCAACACGGCATTGCTCTCGTGACACCATGCTCCAAGCGCCGCTTCCGCCCCTGAAAACAAGCCCTCAAATTCGCTGATATCCGCGCCGGCAATAAAGCCGCGCTTGGCGCTGCTGATCACGAGGCCCTCCAGCACGGTGTCCTGCAATAAGGACAATACGTCCTGCAGCTCCCCCAGGGTGGCGCGGTTGAGTGTGTTGACGCCAGCGCCCTGCCGATCGAAACAAAGATGGGCTATCGGGCCTTCCAGACGTGTCAGCGTTATCGATTGCCCTGCGAACATTGGGCGTCCTCGGCGAATTTGGAAAGGCGGGCATTATAGTCAAAAGCGCAGGTGATAGACAGGCAGGCCGCCTTGCCCGTCCCAGCACCATCCTGCACAATGGCGCCACTTTTACGGGCCCCAGCGCCCTTCCCCGGCCATTCCAGTAGGAGTTTTTATGACCTGGCACGCTCTGATCCGAAGCGCCATTCTGATGGGAGTCCTGCTCGCGAGCGCCGCACCGGTCCTCGCCGCCGAACACGCCACCATCGTGCTCTATCACCATGTGTCGGAAACAACGCCCCCCTCCACCAGCATCGCCCCTGCCGTGTTTAGGCAGCATATGAGCTTGCTGAAAGAGGAAGGGTTTCACGTGATCGCGCTCCCCGACCTCCTGAGCGCCTTGCGTGAGCGGCGCGAGATTCCGGACAAAAGCGTCGCCATTACCTTTGATGACGGCTACATCTCAATCTTCGACACTGCCTTCCCCATGCTGCAGGAATTTGGCTTTCCGTTTACCGTCTTCATCAACACCCAGCCGCATAACGACCGCATGAGCGGCTACATGAGCTGGGAGCAGATTCGGGCGCTCTCGGACGCGGGAGTCACCATTGCGAATCACATGGAAAACCATCCCCACATGGTGGACGCGCTGGCGGGAGAGGATGAAGCCCAACGTACTGTGCGACTGCGGGAGGAACTGCTGCGCTCCCAGGCACGCATCGAACAGGAAACGGGCCAGAATCACGCCTTTATGGCCTATCCCTACGGCGAGTATGACCTCTCGAACAAAGCCATGCTGGCCGAATTGGGCTTCATCGGTCTGGGTCAGCAGTCGGGTGCCGTCGGTTTTGATGCCGATTTTCTGGCTCTGCCTCGCTTTCCGTTTGGCGGGGCGTTTACGGACCTCGCCGATTTCCGGCAGAAGGCACAGACGCTCTCGTTTCATCTGATCAATGTAGACCCCGAAAGCCCCATGACCACCGAACGAAACCCGTCAGTAACCCTGCAGTTTGCGCCGGGCGACTTCAATTTTCGCCAGCTCGGCTGCTTCGCCAACGGGCAGGCCATGACAATGGAGTGGCTTGATCAGGAGGAAGGCGTGGTACGGATCAGCACGGACCAGACCTTTGCGATGCGTCGCTACCGCTATCTGTGCACAGCGCCCATGCGGGGCACGAACCGGTATTTCTGGTATTCAAAAGACTGGACGCGGTCGGTACCGGGCAATCAGGACTGATCAGCTCTGACCATCCAGCGCCAGCAGATCGTTGATGCGGATGATGTCGTGGATTTCGGAGATATAGACGTGGCCGCGCTCGGAGTAGCGCAGCAGTCCCTGTGCCAGGGCACGAGAGTCCAGCGGTTTGCCTTTCATGCGCATCTGGGCCCGCAATTCCCTTAGGTATTCGTAGGTTGGGTTGGTGTTGAGATTGCGGAAATAGGCGCGCACCGAGGCTTCCACCGTCGCAAACGCGCGCACCTCATGACTGGCATCATCGGCACGCTGTCCCGGCACCAGGCCGCAGCCTTCATCAAAACACCACTGCCCGAAGATATTGTTGCCCTCACGCGCAAAGCGGGAGGTTCCCCAGGCGGATTCCGTAGCCGCCTGCGCCAGCGCCAGCGAAACGGGAATAATATCCACCCGTACCAGCAGCTCATCGATGACTTCGGCGACTGGCAAACCGCTGTCCTGTAACCGGTATTGGATGATGAGTTCGTTGAGTGTCTCCCACTCGATGTCGCTCAAGCTGCCCCCGGTGGCGACGATGTCGGCGAAGCCCAGCAGTTTTTCCCGTCGCGCCAGGATGCGCTCGTTTTCCGCTTCGATGTAGTGATGGAAAAAGGAGAAAAAGGTTTCTTTCTTGAGATCGATATCGGTAATGGCTTCGAAATCGGGCAAGGGCGAGGACGAAGCCCCCGGATTTTCGATGGGTAGCGCGGGCGCTTCCAGCTGAGCCTGGCCCTCTTTGCGCGCCTTGACGAAAAGTGCCAGAGGCAGCGACGCCAAGACGACAATCAGGCAGACACGAAACAGCGTGGAGGCCTTTGGATAAGCCAGAAGTCTGAACATTACTCTCGGTATCCCCTGTCGAAAACCTGCGGCAAACTACCCGAAAAGCCCTGTCAAGGCAAGAAATTCGGCCTTAGTGCGCCCCTCCCACACATGCGGGAGACGCCGGGGCAATGCCCTGTTTTGCCTGCCATTCCGCTGGCGTATAGGTGTGCAACGCCAGCGCGTGTACGCCCTCCTGCAAAGCTTCCTCCAGCAGGGCGTAGACCCTCTGATGCCGCTTGACGGCGCTGATGCCCTCGAACTCCTGGCTCACCACAGTTACCTTGAAATGGGTGTCACGCCCGGGCCCTGCGTGCTTATGGCTTTCATTGACAATCTCAAGATGGGCGAGCAACAGCCCCTCGCCAACCCAGCCTTCAATCCTGTTCTGCATACTCACAACTGGTCTCCTGTCCCCCCGACGGCTCAAAAAGGCGGGTAATGGCATCTTACGGTCTAATGCGAGCGAAGCAAATGCCAAACAAGACTCGCGGTGACGACAGTCACAGAGCCGGGGTGTAATGCCCTGCCATTCCAAGTAGAATTCGCGCTCCCAGCCACCCTGAGACCGATTTTCCCATGGCAATCTCCTGGTACCCCGGCCACATGCACAAGGCCAACAAGGAAATGGCCGCCCTGATCAAAGACATCGACGTCGTGATCGAGGTGTTGGATGCCCGCATGCCGCAGGCCAGCTCCAATCCCCTGCTCGCCTCCATGCGTCTGGGAAAACCCTGCCTGCATGTGCTGAACAAGGCCGATCTTGCCAATCCCCACATCACCCGCGAATGGCTGGATTATTTCAGGGCCCAGCCCCTGTCCTTTGCCGCATCCAGCGCAAAGGACAAGCGTCTGGAAACTGCCGACGTGCTGCATCTGTGCCAGCAACTGCTGCGCAAAGTGACGGTTAACAAGCCAGAACCGGAGGTGCCCGCGCCCCAGAGTGCCGATCTCGCGGCTCTCAGGGCGTGGAAAAAAGCCAATCAGAAGCATCAGATTCTGATCGTGGGCATTCCGAATGTGGGCAAGTCTTCCTTAATGAACCAGCTCATCGGCAAAAAAATTGCGCGCACCGGCAACGAACCGGCCATTACCAAAGGGCAGCAGCGGGTGCGTCTGAATGACCACTGGTTCCTGGTAGATACTCCCGGCGTGCTCTGGCCAAAACTGGAAGATCAGGCAGCGGCCTATCGTCTGGCGATGTCGGGCGCCATCCGCAATACCGCCATGGAGTTCCTGGATGTTGCGCTCTTTGCGGCCAATACCCTCGTCACGCAATTCCCGGAGCGGGTGCGGGAGCGCTATGGCATGGAAGACATCCCGCGTGAAGCAGAGGCCTTTCTTCACGCACTGGCGGTGGCCAGGGGCTGCGTTCGCAAGGACAAGGAGATCGACTGGCAGAAAGTGTCCGAACTGCTGATTAACGACTATCGCGCCGGCCGCTTCGGCCCGATGAGTCTGGAACGCCCGCCAAAACCTGAGGCGTCCACAGACGCCCCTTGACGGCATGAATCCGGTTTCCCGAGCCGTGAGCACTTCAGCTAGAATACCGCCCTTCCACCCGCCCACAGGAAAGTCTTCAGCACTATGCACACCGTGTTTCAATTTGCGCTCGGACAGCGCTGGCTCAGCGAAACGGAGCCGGAGCTTGGCCTGGGCATTGTCGCCGATCTCGATCATCGCACCGTCACCCTGCACTTCCGCTCCTGCGATCAAATGCGCCGCTACGCCCGTCAGCAGGCTCCGCTGAGCCGCATTGTATTTTCCGCAGGTGACAGCATCACAACGCTCCACGGCGACGTTCTGATTGTCCTGGAGGTGCTCCCGGTGGGTGACACAGTGGTCTACCACGCCCACCTCGAAGACGATGTGACCGAAACGATCAAACTTCCGGAGTCGCTGCTCAACGACACCCTGGCCCTGAACAAACCGCTGGAGAGACTGTTCTCAGGGCAGATAGATGCCGCCCAGTGGTTCTACCTGCGCCGCCATACGCTCGCCCGCTTGGGCGATATCGAGAAAACCTCCGTCCTCGGCCTGTGCAGTGGCCGCACCGATTTGATTCCGCACCAGCTCTACATCGCGTCCGAGGTGGCCTCCCGCTATGCTCCACGCGTCATGCTGGCGGACGAAGTGGGATTGGGGAAAACGATTGAAGCCGGGCTGATCCTCCAGCAGCAGTTGGTCAGCGGACTGGCAAGTCGCGTGCTGATTATCGTGCCGGAGGCACTGATCAATCAGTGGCTCGTCGAAATGCTGCGGCGATTCAGCCTGCATTTCAGCATTTATGACGAAGAGCGCTGCGGGGAAATTCTGGAAGCAATGGCCGAGAACCCCACCAGTGAACGCAATCCCTTCCTGGAGGACCAATTGGTGCTGACAAGCGTGGACCTGTTCCACCGGCAGCCCCAGTGGTACGAGTTTGCCATCAACGGGGAATGGGACCTGTGCATCGTCGACGAGGCTCACCACTTGAGGGATGAGTCTGTTCCCAGCGCCGCAACCCAGGATCCGCGCCGTCGTAAGCGAACGGATTACGGGTTGGTCAAGCGCATTGCCGAGTCGAGCAAAGGCATTCTCTTGCTGACGGCGACGCCAGAACAGATGGGGCAGGAGAATCACTTCGCGCTTCTACAACTGCTGGACCCGCACCGGTTTACGGATTTTGACGCCTACCGAAGGGAACATGGGCAGTTTCACGCGTTGGCCGGCACTATCAACGCAGTGCTCAGCGGAGAGCGCCTCACGCAGGACCAGCGCACCGCCCTCGAAGCGGTGCTTTCCCGTCACCACGACAAGGCTGGTATCGCCCAGATCCTTGCTCCGCTGCACAGCGAGGACGCGCAGAAACGTGCGGAAGCCCGTGAACGACTGGTCCGTCTCCTGCTCGATCAGCACGGTACCGGACGCATCCTGTTCCGCAATACCCGCAAGTCGCTGACGGGCTTCCCCGAGCGTGAAGTACTGACGTATCCCTTGCCTCTGCCGGAGGCCTACGACGCCCTGCGCAAGGAACGCCCTTCGGCACTGGAAACCCATATCAAGCCCGAAATGGCCTATATCAGCGCCAGCGCCCTGCTGGATGACGAGGAGCTCGAGCAGAGCCTGCCATGGACCTCAGTCGACCCGCGCGTGCGCTGGCTGGTGGATTTCCTGCAAAGCAAGCGGGGAGAAAAGGTGCTGCTGATCTGTGCGCAGGATGTCACCGCGGTCAGCCTCGAGAAGTACCTCAGAGTCAACGCCGGCATCCGCAGCAGTGTTTTCCACCGCACCATGGACCTGATTGACCGGGACCGGGCAGCCGCCTATTTTGCTGGCACGGAAAGCAGCGCCCAGATCCTGGTCTGCTCGGAGATAGGCAGCGAAGGGCGTAATTTCCAGTTCTGCCATCATCTGGTCCTGTTCGACCTGCCCCTGAATCCCGATCTGCTGGAACAGCGTATCGGACGCCTTGACCGTATCGGCCAGAAGCACACCATTGAAGTGCACGTGCCCTATTTTTCAGGGAGCGCCCAGGAGGCGCTGTTTCACTGGTATGACCAGGCCCTCAACGCCTTCCGTGCCGTCGCCCCGGCAGGATTTCGCGTCACGCGGGAATTCGAAGAAGAGCTCCACCGCCATCTTTTGTCCCCGGCAGCAGACGCCCCGGAATTCAAGGACTTTCTCGCCAGGGCACGCGCGCTTAACGAAGACCTGAACAGGGCCCTCGAACAGGGACGGGACCGATTGCTGGAGATCAATTCCTATAACAAGGAACGTGCCGAGCACATCGTTGCACAGATCCGGGACTTCGAGCGCCATTGCACGCCCGAATCCTTCATGAAGGATGTCTTTGACGTCTTCGGGATCCATTACGAACACAATTCCGATGAGAGCTACGCCATCGCGCCGACGGAAGAGATGATTGTTCCCGCCTTTCCCGCCCTGCCGGACGAAGGCATGACGGCCAGTTTCTCCCGCCAGCTCAGCCTGCACCGGGAGGACCTGCAGTTCCTCACCTGGCAACATCCCATGGTGCGGGGTGCCATCGACATGGTGCTTGACTCACCGCAGGGCGGTGCGGCCGTCAGCCTGCTGTCGGCGGTGGATGCCGGCAAGGTGGGCATTACCGAGGCAGATTTCGTGATCGAAGTCAGCTATCGCCTACAGGCTTCGGCTCCCAAGCACCTGCAGATGTCCCGGTATCTGCCGGCCACGAGTTTCAACTACACACTGGTCCCCGAAAGCGATGCCCAGCACTCCGGCACGATCTCGCTGGACCCGGTCCGTCAGCGGCTCCGCTTTATCGACAAGCACGACGCGTCCGGGCTGGTCAGTGAACATCAGGCCCGCATTGTGGAGTTGCTCAAAAAGGGCGAGGCACAGGCACAGGCGGAAATGGCGCTGCTGGTCAGTGCGGCCAGCAATACCATGCTCAAGGTGCAGACGGCGGAGATCAAACGCCTGGTTGCCCTCAAGCAGGTCAACCCGAATGTGCGGGAATCAGAACTGGAATTCCTGAAAGACCAGACCCTCCAGTTGCACCAGTCCATCAGTCAGGCGAGCATTGAAATGCTGGCCGTGCATGTCGTTTTCCGCACCTAGGCCCGAATTCATCAGGAGTATCCATGCCCATGCCAAGCCCCAGCACGTCTCCCACAGGTTCCTCTCCCCTTGCCGGGATGCCTCACTCCGGCACTGAAAACCCCGTGCATCCTGCGTTTGAGTGCCTGCGCCGCGTCCATGTCCCAACGCTGAATGTGATGCTGGAGGAATATCGCCACAAGATCACCGGCGCGCACTATTTCCATCTGGCTAGCGACGATGTAGAGAATGTGTTTCTGGTCGCCTTGCGGACGGTCCCCATGGATTCCACGGGCGTCGCCCATATTCTGGAACATACCGTTCTGTGTGGCAGCGAGCGGTATCCGGTGCGCGACCCGTTCTTCATGATGATTCGCCGTTCGCTCAATACCTTTATGAACGCCTTCACCAGCAGTGACTGGACGGCCTACCCCTTTGCCAGCAAAAACAGGAAGGACTTCGACAACCTCTTGCAGGTCTATCTGGATGCCGTGTTCTTTTCACGCCTGCATGAACTGGATTTTGCCCAGGAGGGCCATCGGCTCGAATTTGCAGAGGCAGGCGATTCTTCAAGCCCGCTGGAATACAAGGGCGTGGTCTACAACGAGATGAAAGGGGCCATGAGTTCCATCAACTCACAACTGTGGCAAACCGTCAGCAAATACCTCTATCCCAGCACGACGTATCATTACAATTCCGGCGGTGAGCCCGACCACATTCCCGACCTCAGCTACGCCGACCTCAAAGAGTTTTACCGGACCCATTACCATCCCAGCAATGCGGTGTTCATGACCTATGGCGATATTCCCGCCTATGAACATCAGGAGAAGTTTCACACGCTTGCGCTGGCGCGCTTTGAGCGACTGGCGTCCCACATTCATGTCGCCGATGAAAAGCGCTACTTTGCTCCCGTCCGCGTAGAGGAAAGTTATCCCCTGCGCGAAGAGGAAGAGGACGAAGACGCTGCCCATAAAACCCATGTTGTGCTGGCGTGGTTACTGGGAAAAAGCAGCGACCTGGATGACATGTTCCAGGCGCAACTGCTGTCCAGCGTGTTGCTCGATAACAGCGCCAGCCCCTTGATGCAGGTACTGGAGACCTGTGGGCTTGGTGCGGCGCCCTCCCCCATGTGCGGCCTGGAAGACAGCAACCGCGAAATGAGTTTCATGTGCGGACTGGAAGGCTGTGCCCGCGATGCCACACTTCCGGTGGAGACACTGATTCAGCAGACACTGGAAACTCTGGCGCGGGAGGGCGTCCCGGATGAGCAGGTCCAGGCGGCGCTGCATCAACTGGAACTGCACCAGCGCGAGATTACAGGGGACAGCCATCCCTATGGCTTGCAACTGATCATGGCAAGTTTGTCCAGTGCCGTGCATGGCGGAGACCCCTTGAACGTGCTGGACATTGATCCTGCCCTCGCCCGCCTGCGCGAACAGGTCACCCAGCCAGGTTTCATCGGTGAACTGATTCAGCGCCTGTTGCTCGACAACCCGCACAAGGTAGTGCTGACACTTCAGCCCGACACCCAGCTTGCCCAGCGCCAGAAAGACGCGGAAATTGCCCGACTGCAACGCATCAAGGCGTCTCTTTCGCCTGAGCAAACCCAGCACCTGATCACGCAGAGCCAGTTGCTCGCAGCGCGGCAGGAGGCACAGGACGACCCCTCTCTCCTGCCCAAAGTGGGCCTGGAAGACGTACCCGTCCAGTTGCCAAGCGTGCCGGCACGGCAGAGCATGATTTCTGGAACGGCCATGCCACTGCACTTCTATCCGCAGGGCACCAATGGATTGTGTTATGAGCAGCTGGTAATAGAACTGCCAGCGCTGGAAGACGAGCTGCTGGCCATCCTTCCCTATTACACCGCTGCCCTTCCGGAGCTGGGAATCGGCACGCGTGACTACGCCCAGGTCCAGACCTGGCAGTCACGCATCACCGGAGGCGTGAATTACTACGCCAATATCCGCAGTCAGGTCGATACTGAACAGCGCAGCAAAGCGATCATCACCCTGTCCAGCAAGGCCTTGCTTTCCAATCATGAAGCGCTAGATGAATTGATGTTTGCGATGTTCATGGATGTCCGCTTCGATGAAGTGCAGCGTGTGCGGGAAATCATGGACCAGATCACTGCGCGACGGGAAAGCAGCATCACCGGTCAGGGGCATGTGCTGGCGATGGCACTGGCGAGCAGCGGCATGAGTCCGACGGCGCACCTGAGCCACCGCTTTACGGGACTCGCTGGCATCAGCAGCCTGCGGGAATTGTCGAAAAGACTCAAGAAAGACGCGGCAGTCAAAGAATTGCTCGGCCGCTTTCAGGCATTGCACGAGCGCATCAAAACCGCTCCCCGCCAATTGTTGTTGATTGGCGAAGAGGCTGCCGAGGCGGACCTCACGGCGCCTCTTTCCAGTCGCTGGCAACAGGCACCGGCACCCGCAAGCGCCCGCGAGGGGTTGACCTTAATGCCTCGCCGGGAAACAGTGCGCGAGTTCTGGGCAACCCACACGCAGGTGAACTTCTGCGCGAAGGCCTACCCAACAGTCCCCGCCTCTCACCCTGACCACGCGCCTTTGAGTGTCCTGGCAGGTTTTCTGCGCAATGGTTTTCTCCACCGCACCATTCGCGAACAAGGAGGCGCCTACGGCGGCGGTGCGGATCAGGATGCCAACTCGGCGTCGTTCCGCTTCTATTCTTACCGCGATCCTCGGCTTAGCGACACACTAAGGGATTATGATCGGGCCATAGACTGGGTGCTCGATACCCCTCACGAAGCTCGACAGGTTGAGGAAGCCATTCTCGGCGTGATCGGGAGTATGGACAAATCCAGCTCGCCTGCTGGGGAAGCCAAACAGGCCTTCTATAACGCGCTGTTTGGCCGCACACTGGCGCAGCGGCAGCAGTTCCGTGAACAGGTTTTGAATACGCGTCTGGAGGATTTACAGCGCGTGGCTGCCCACTACTTGCGATCCCCCGACGCCGCCAGTATTGGCGTCATCAGCAACGCGGAGCAGGCGGAACACGGAAAGGCGCTTGGCCTGGAGTGCCACACCATTTAGCGAAAATGCTCATTTATTCAATGTGTTAAAGATGTAGCGGAGGGAGCAATAACGAAATATTTTGGACTCGGAAAATAATTTCGACTTTTTTTTCATTTCGTTGGAACTCTGGCTGAACGTCAGAGTCTGATTAGGTGTAGGTGAATTGCAGACAAAATTGTGGGTTTTGTTTCATTTTATCTCTCCCTTGATAGTAGTAATTTAAACCCGGCCCTTTGGTCGGGTTTTTTTTTGCGGGAGAGTGGACGCTGACAGGTACCCTCAGTGCACGTCCTGTGCTTTTACTCTCCCCGCTGCGCCATGATGGTTTCGTAGGCGGCCTTGATTTCCTGCGTTTTCTTCTTCGCAATCTCCATCATCTCTTCAGGCAAGCCCTTGGACACCAGCTTGTCCGGATGATGCTGGCTCATCAGCTTGCGATAGGCCCGTTTTACCTCAGCAGTGTCCGCGCCGGCCTCCAGCCCCAAACTTCGGTAGGCATCCCGCAGCCTGTCTTCAGGTCGCTGATCGTCTTGAAAGCGGTACTGGGCGCCCAAACGCTGGACGAGGGCAGCAAAGGCCTGGGCGGGCACGCCGAGTGCACTCGCGATGGTTTCCAGTACCTTGCGCTCGCTCGCATCAAGTGTGCCGTCAGCAAACGCCGTTGCGACAATGATCTCCAGAAACATCTGAATGAGAGTGTGGCGCCTGTGACACTCCCGCCGAAATTGCGACAACACGTCCTGCACAGGGAAATCTTCTGCCTTGCCCTGCTCGAACAGGCGAATGGCCAACTTGCGCTGATCGGCATTCAGTCGCATCTGCCCCATGACCTGTTCTGCAAGACTGATTTCGGCGCGGCTGACCCGACCGTCCGCTTTGGCGATATACCCCATAAGCGAAAAGACGGTGGTGAAAAAGGCGGTTTGCACGCGTTCGTGCGCGCCGCCGCCCTCGAAGCCCTCCCTCGCGAGCCCCTGAAGCCCCTGATCGAAATAGTTGCCCAGCGCGGCGCCCAGTACGGCGCCTAGCGGCCCGCCCATGACGAAACCAAAGGTGCCCCCTATGACCTTACCCCACCAACTCATTGTCCTGTGATCTCCGTGAAACGCCTAAAGGAAGTGCCTGAAACCGGCGTCATGAAAAAAGGCGCTGCAGCCAGTTCTTGCCCAGCGACTGGGCGCACTGGTCGAGCTGCGTCTGATAGCGATCTGCATTGGCCTGGACACGGGCAGCTGTCTCGAGCAGCCAGGGTTTATCGGCGTAGCTTTGCCGACTGAAGCCCGTGTTGCCCTCGTGGTAGGCCAGATAAAGATGGTAGGCATCGTGCTGCGCTATGGCATTGCGTCGATAGGAGTTCGCGTTGTACCACCCGACAAAGTCCACGGCATCTGCAAAATCGGAGCGACGCGCACGCGGGTTGCCGGTCACCTCCCGGTATTCGTCCCATGTGCTTTCGAGCGCTTGCGCAAAGCCGAAGGCATCCGAGGGTCGCGGTCCCGGGATGACCCAGAGAATGCGCGTTCGCGGCGGTTTTGCGCGCGAATCAAAAGCTGATTCCTGATAAATAAAGGCCATGGAAACGGCGATCGGCACCCCCCAGCGCTTTTCTGCACTGGCCGCCGCGCGAAACCAGGAGCGCCTGTCTTCAAAAATCTCACAGGCGTCACGCGGGTTGTCGGGACGAGAATTGAGGCAGCCGCTCAAGGAAAGGAGTGTCATCAGCATGAACAGAGAACGACGCATTCACCCTTCCTCTAAGACGTGAAGAGACATGGCACAGGAGACCGCCTAGGCGGACGATCCCGATTCCAGGTCTGCCAAAAATGACACAAACTGCGCTTCATCCATCACCGGCACCTGCAGCTCGAGTGCTTTGTCGAGCTTGGAGCCCGCACCGGGGCCGGCAATCACCCACGTGGTCTTCTTGGACACGCTTCCGGCAACCTTGGCACCGTGAACCTGAAGGCGGACCTTGGCCTCATCCCGTGTCATCACGTTCAGCGTGCCGGTGAGCACGAAAATCTGCCCTTCCAGAGCTTGCGAACGCTGCACGACGGCTGTGTCGGGCCAATGGACCCCTGCCGCGCGCAGGCGGGCAATGACATCCAGATTGTCCTGATTGCCGAAAAAATGCGCAATGTGGGCCGCAACGATTGGCCCGACATCCTCCACGGCCTCCAGGGCGTCCACATCAGCGGCAATCAGTGCCTCGAGACCTCCAAAATGCTGACTCAGCGTCAGTGCCGTGGCCTCGCCCACGTCGGGAATACCCAGCCCGAAGAGAAAGCGGGGCAGGCTGGTGCTTTTTGCCTTCTCGATGGCCGTCAGGAGGTTATTGGCAGACTTGGTCGCCATCCGCTCCAGGTTTTCGAGATCCTCGACGCGCAGCGCGAAGACGTCCGCCACATCCCGCAACAGGCCCTTCTCGACAAGCTGATCAATCAATTTGTCACCCAAGCCCTCGATGTCCAGCGCGCCACGGGCACAGAAATGCCGGATGGCTTCCTTGCGCTGGGCGGGACACACCAGGCCGCCACTGCATCTGAACAGGATATCGCCCGCCGGCTCAACGGGAGAGCCGCATGCCGGGCAGGCCGTCGGCATAACAACGGCGACACGTTCGCCCTGTGGGGACTCTGGCGAGATCACCTTGACGATTTTGGGAATCACGTCCCCTGCCCTGCGGACAATGACCGTGTCACCGATCTGCAGACCGAGGCGGGCAATCTCCGCCATGTTGTGCAGCGTGGCATTGCTGACGGTCACACCCCCGACAAACACGGGGGTGAGGCGTGCCACGGGCGTGATGGTGCCCGTTCGCCCCACCTGAAACTCCACATCCTTCACCTGGGTAGACACTTCCTGGGCAGGAAATTTGTAAGCCATGGCCCACCGGGGGGTCCGTGCATTGAATCCCAGCTCCGACTGGAGCTGCAGTCGATTCACCTTGATCACGGCACCGTCTATTTCGTAATCCAGTGCATCCCGCTTCGCCAGCAAGGTATCGGTGTAGGCAAGACACTGTGCGGCACCCGTCACCACGGCGCGTTCCGGATTGACGCGCAGGCCCCATCCTTCCAGCTGCGCAAAAACCTCACTTAACAAGAGAGGCTGCACGCCCTGATCTCCCTCGAAAATACCGACGCTATAGCAAAAAAGATGCAGGGGGCGTGATGCCGCAATGCGCGGGTCGAGCTGCCGAAGGGTGCCTGCGGCGGCGTTGCGAGGGTTCACAAAATTCTTGCCCCCTGTCCGCGCTGCCTCCTCGTTGAGGGCTTCAAAGCCGGAACGGCTCATGTAGATCTCCCCTCTCACCTCCAGCCTGCGCGGAATCGGAAGCCCTCCGGTGTGCGACAACAGACGCAAGGGGACGTCCCGGAGAGTCCGCACATTGTGGGTAATATCCTCGCCTGTCTCGCCATCGCCACGAGTCGCTGCCCGCACGAGAACGCCGTCCTCGTACAACAGGCTCACTGCCACTCCATCGATTTTGGGCTCGCAGCTGAATTGCAGAGGCGCGTCATTGTCGAGCCGCTTCTGCAGACGCGCTTCGAACTCCACCAGATCCTGACCTGAGAAGACTTTGGCCAGGGACATCATCGGAATTTCGTGGCGCACCTGCTCGAACCCCGCCAGAGGTGCGCTGCCTACTCGCTGTGTTGGCGAATCGGGGGTAATCCACTCGGGATGGGCCGCCTCTAGGTCTTCCAGACGCTGGAAGAGCCGATCGTATTCCGCGTCGGGAATTTCGGGGGCATCCAGGGTGTGGTACAGGTAATCGTGACGGGCAATCTGATCTCGCAGCAGGAGAATCTCCTGCTGCAGTTCAGCGGGTGATACGGAGAAGGCACTCATTTGTGGTGACGTAATTGCCGTAGATCAAAATCGCGAACCCGCTGGCGATAGTGCTCGATGGTTTGCGCCGTCATCACGCTGCGCATGTCGTCCTTGATGTCTCCATCCAGCGCGATTCGCAGTTGTTGTGCCGCATCTAGCATGCGATCAAACGCCTGCATGCTGTTTGCCACGTTGGGGAGCGTCATGAAGAAACAGACCCCGCGGGTAGCAAAGTCGTTGATCTGGTTCAGATCGAAGGTTCCCGGATTCAGCATGTTGGCGACGCTGAACAAAACAGGGCTGTCCGGCGTGTTATCGATATGCTTATGGAAGATGGACATCTCGCCAAAGCGCAGTCCGGAGGAAAGCAGTGCCGGCAGCAATTCCACGCCGGTAAATTCGCGGTCGGGTTTGGCCACCACATTGATGACCAGCACCTCGCTGTACTCCTGCACCGCATTCGCCTCTTTTTCGGCCTGTTTGTCGGCCTCTTCCCTGGTCTTACTTCTGGGCGCTTTGGGTGCGGGCGCTGCGGGAGCCTCTTGCTTTGGCTCTGGCTCCCCCAGTAATTCATCATCAAAACTCAGCTGTGCCTGTCGCGACTTATCCAAGGGTGCGGGCTTGCGTGAGGGGGATGTCTTCTTTTCCTGGCGTGCTGGGGCCTTGGGTCTCTCGGCTACCGGATCAAGTGACAGTACCGGTTCTTCCCGCATCTGCCCGTGGAAGTCGCGCTCGCGCACCGGCTCGTCTGAGCCTGCGCTCATTCCGGACAATTTGTCACCCGCCCATTTCAACCAGCGGCGAGGACCACTTACAGGAGTCGGCGCCGGCTCATCTGCCTCCTCATCCCACGCCTGATCATCGTCATCGTCGTCATCCCGGGCGTGCTCCGCCATCAGCACATCGTCGTCTTCGGCATACACGTCGTCGAACTCTTCGGCTTCGATGTCCGCCTCTTCATCCTGCGCATCGTCTTCATCTTCCCAGCTGTCGGGGGCGTCATCGTCGTCCTCTTCCCGGTAGGCTGCATCGCGCTCGGCTTCAGTCAGCTCCTCTTCGTCGTCGAAATCCTCATCGTCGTCAAAGTCGTCGTCATCCTCGAAATCATCGTCAGCGTAGCCCTCGTCATACGCGTCGTCGTCATCCAGTGGCGCGTGGGAAGCCTCTTCCTCCGCGACATCATCGAAGTCTTCTTCATCATCGAAGTCTTCGTCCTCATCGAAATCGTCCTCGTCGCTCAGGTCGTCATCGGCGTCTACCGCGTCGTAGCGCCGAGGGTCGGCAGGCTCGTCGTAAGCGTCCGAGGGCTCATTCTCTTCATAGTCCGCGTCGTGCGTCGGGGCCTCATAGGACACCGACTCATCCGGGTCGCGATAGCGATCCTCATCGTACGCGCCATCGGCATTCTCCGCGTGCGTACCTTGTGACAGAGAGGCCGCGCTGCCAGCCGAGGCTTGCGCTGCCATGCGATCGATCGGCCGGTGCACCGGCTTGAGCGTCTGCGGTCCTTTCAGATGACGTTGACGTGCGGCTTCGCGCGCCGAGGCGATGCTGCTGCGGGGGGCATTCTGAGAATTCTGTTCGCCTTCGTCCCCTGACACCGTGTCCATCAGCACGGGAATCGCCTGTTCCGCCTTGCCAAAGCGTACGCGGTCGCGGGCAGAGAGCTCCGAATTTTGTTTCACGACCTCCGCGAAGGAGCGCTCCACCATGCGGGCGCCGCCATTGGGCAATTCGGAGAGCAGCAATTCATCCGGGTCATACTGGGGAATATTTTTGTCCAGCTGCATGCGCAGCTGTCCGCGCCGTGCCTTGAGCGCAACATAGAGACCGCGCAGGATGACGGCGACGATAGCGAGAATGAGTACCAGGATTAAAAGTTCGCGAAGGCCCATGTGACTGCTCTGTTTCTCCTAAATGCCAGTGGCAAAACGTGCGTTATTCTCGTTGTGGTCCTGCAAAGCGTGTTGTGTGAGCGCTGTTTGCTCAAGCCCGATTACATGGCGGCCAGTTCGGCAGCCTCTGCAATATCCACCGCCACAATGCGGGAGACTCCCGGCTCGTGCATGGTAACACCCAGCAGCTGATTTGCCATTTCCATGGTCAGCTTGTTGTGGGTGATAAACACGAACTGAACGGCACTGGACATTTCGCGGACGAGGTTGGCGTAGCGTCCGACGTTGGCGTCGTCCAGTGGGGCATCCACCTCGTCAAGCATGCAGAACGGAGACGGGTTCAGCTGGAAAATCGAGAACACCAGCGCGATGGCGGTCATTGCTTTTTCACCCCCGGACAGCAGATGGATCGTGCTGTTCCGCTTGCCGGGCGGACGGGCCATGATCGCCACACCGGTGTCCAGCAGGTCCTCGCCCGTCATGTCCAGATAGGCGTGACCGCCCCCAAACACCTTTGGAAACAGGTCTTGCAGACCGGCATTGATCTTGTCAAAAGTTTCCTTGAAGCGGGTGCGGGTTTCCTTGTCGATCTTGCGAATTGCGTTCTCCAGCGTCACCAGCGCGCGCTCGAGATCCTCGTTCTGGGAATCCAGATAGACCTTGCGCTCGGACTGCTGTTTGTACTCGTCGATGGCTGCAAGGTTGATGGCACCCAGTCGTTGCACCCGTCCGACAATGGCTTCCAGCTCTCGCTCACATGCGGCCTGATCGAGTTCAGGGGGCAGTGTCGCCAGCACCGTCTGCAAATCGTAACGCGCCTCCCGCAGCTGTTCCTGCAGAGCCTCACGCTTGACGATGTCGCCTTCGCTGCGCAGGCGATGCTCCATCATCTGTTCACGCAGCGCACTCGCGGTTCGCTCAAAGTGCGAGCGCTGCTGCTCGAGGGTGCGCAGCGTATGTTCGTTGCTGTCGGCGCGCGCCTTGGCGGCATTGAGCTGGGCCTCGACTTCGAGCCGCTTCTGCAACTGGGATTCCAGCTCGGCCCGTTTCATGGCCAGAGGTTCGTCGGAGTCAGCCAACTGACGGGTCAGGGAGTCGATCCGCTCCTTCGCGCGCTGCACTTGTGTGGCCATGCGGTCCATCGTGTCGCGCACCGAGTGCAGCTGTGATTGCAGCGATTGCTGTGACAGCGCGAGTTGGTGAGCGGCATCCTTGTCATGTCGGGCCTTTTGCCGCGTCTCGTCCAATCGTTCCCGGCGCTCATCCCGTTGGGACAGCAGCTGTTCCTTACGGGCCGTGTCGATCTCCATCGCATCCAGCGCCGCCTGCAGATTGGAACGGGCCAGCGCGGTATTTTCCTCTTCGAGCGACAGCTGACGCTGGAGTTCGTCCAGTTCATGCTGCAGGCGTTCGCGGCGCAGCGTCGTCTGTTCAACTTTCATCAGGCGGGCACCCAGCTGCGATTTCTGGTCGCTGTACTGGCGAGCAGTCTGGGCAATCAGCCGCTGCACATCCTCACGCTGGCTTTCCAGATCCCGCAGGGTCTGGCGGGAATGGGCCTGTGCTTCCAGCACCTCGTCCACGCGCGCCTGTTGCAGGGCGATCTGTTCTTCCAGCCGACTGATCTCGCCCTTACGCTCCAGCAATCCTGCCTTTTCATCCGCCGCCTTGCGGACGCGAATCCACGCCTTGCCAAGCCAGATACCTTGTCGAGTCACGACGGATTCATGAGCACTCAAACCGGTCCTAATCGCCAGCGCCTGCGCCAGATCTTCCGCGACGTAAATCCCGGCGAGCAGCGCCGCACTGTCCCATCCGGACTGCACCTTGCTGGCCAAGGTCTGTTGCCCGGCACTGAAGACCGGTTTATCGCTGACGACGCCGGTTTCGACCAGCGACAACAAGCCTGCTGGAAGCTCCGAGAGCAGAGTTTCCACACTGTCCACTGACGCCACGCACACGCTCTGCAGGTAATCTCCCAGCACGGCCTCCACGGCAGCTTCGTAACCCGTGGCCACGCGAATGCTTTCGCCGAGCCGCTTGCTGTCGTGCAGATGGCGCGACTGCAGCCAGCGGTTCATGCCTTCGTTATTGCGTCCCAACGCTGCCTTCTGCAGGGCCTCGAGTGAGGCGGCGCGGCCCTTCAGGCTCTGCAGTTCGCTGCGCGCGCGATCCAGATCGCTGCCAATCGCCTGTACCGTGCTGCGCTCGGTTTCAATCTGTTCCGCGAGCGTGCTGTTGTTCTGCTGATGCTGTTCAAGCTGCTCTTCCAGGCGAGAGACCTCCACGGACAGCGCGTCGATGGCACCTTGCTCCGGGTTATCACCCAGCGCCTTTTTCTCTTCCAGCAAGCGGGTGCGACGGTCCAGCCCCCGCTCCACGATTTTTTCCAGTTGCTGGATGCGCGACTGCTCCACCTCGGCAATCTGCCGGGGCTCTTCGGCCCGCTGATTAAACTCATCCCATTCCTGCTGCCACTGCTGCATGCGGGCTTCCGCTTCCTCGAGCGCCAGCGCGGACTGTTCCTCCACGGCCTGAATCTCTTCCAGCTTTGGCTGGATCACGGCCAGTTCGGCTTCCAACGTACGCAGTTTCTGCACATCCGCCTCCAGCTCCCCCTGCGTCAGGCCAAAGCCCTCCTGGGTTTCAAGCAGGTCGCGGCGCAGCTGTGCCGTGCGTTCGATGTGATGTTCGATGGACTGTTCAATGCGGGCGATGTCGCTGCCGAGGCTGTAATAGCGCCCCTGCACCTCGCTGAGCTGGTCATTGAACTCGGTGTTGTCCACCAGGTGTTTTTCGATCTGCGCATCGATGGCGCGCTGATCCGCGACCGCGGCCTCGATCTTGATTTCCAGATCCTTGATTACCGCCTGCTTGGCCTCAAGTTCCTCATTCAGAGCGCGCCAGCGCAGGGCGTTGTGCTGCGCGGTGAGTTCCCGTTCCTGTTGTTTGAGTTCACCGTACTTTTCGGCGGCCTGGGCCTGGCGATGCAGGTGTTGCAACTGTCGCCCCAGTTCCTCACGCAGGTCGGTCAGACGTTCGAGGTTCTCCCGCGTGCGCTTGATGCGGTTTTCCGTTTCCCGTCGTCGCTCCTTGTACTTGGAAATGCCGGCGGCTTCCTCAATGAAGATGCGCAATTCTTCCGGCTTGGATTCGATCAGGCGCGACACCATTCCCTGTTCAATGATCGAGTAGCTCCGGGCCCCTAGTCCTGTGCCGAGAAAAATGTCCGTGATGTCGCGTCGGCGGCATTTCGCGCCGTTGAGCATATAGCCCGAGCTGCCATCGCGTGAAACTTTGCGTTTGATGGAAATCTCGTTGTACTGGGCGTATTCGCCCTTGATGCGATGGTCGCTGTTGTCAAAGACCAGCTCGATGCTGGCCTGCCCGACCGGCTTTCGCCCACCGGAACCATTGAAGATCACGTCCGTCATGTTTTCGCCGCGCAGGTTCTTGGCGGAACTCTCCCCCATGACCCAGCGGACGGCATCAATGATATTGGATTTTCCGCAGCCGTTTGGGCCAACGACGGCGCACAAATTACTGGGGAAATTGACGGTGGTGGGATCGACGAAGGATTTGAAGCCGGCTAATTTAATACATTTCAAACGCATGGATGACTCTGGTGTTTATTGTCATTGGAATCAGCGAGTTAGGGAGGATTCCGGAGACTTTTATTGAAGGTGCCTTATAGGGCACTCTCGACGAAACTCAGGCGCCGGTAAGTGTATCCGATCTGACCGATAATGACATAAAAAATTCATGGGGCCTGAAGGCGCTGCCCGCTAATTCGCAGAACACAAGCAAGTTTTCCTACTCCAGTGTTAATTCTTAAATTACATGACCAATTTCCCATTGCTTGTCCAATTTTAATTGCAGGCTCGCGCCGATGAATAGAAAAAACCGAATCATAAAGGTTCACGTGCGCTTTGGCTCCACGCCTTTGCAGCCTGGCTCATGGCGGTGATTGCGGGCAACCAGTTGGTATCGCTCGGCAATATTCTGTCCTTCGGGGTCGTTGAACTTGGCTTCCTTGCGGTACCGGTGACCGTGTTTGCCTCGGTGGGAG
The DNA here is from genome assembly GCA_964538025.1 of uncultured Klebsiella sp. GTDB lineage: Bacteria > Pseudomonadota > Gammaproteobacteria > Pseudomonadales > Pseudohongiellaceae > UBA5078. The sequence goes on from CAZICZ010000002.1 coordinate 195,832, forward strand.
TCATCAACGCGGTCAACATGACCGACGGGATCGACGGGCTTTCCGGAGGCCTGGTGCTGATTGCCCTGGTCTTCCTGAGCATCGTGGCCTATCTGGCGGGCGATAGTGGCCTTGTCCGTTTCTGCACGCTCCTGATCTGCTCCCTGCTGGCCTTCCTGATGCTGAACTTCCGTCTGCCCTGGAAGCAGTCGGCGCTGATCTATCTGGGAGATGCCGGAAGCACACTGCTTGGCTTCGTTCTGGCATGGCTGATTATCGAATCCACGCAGGGTGAGGGCGCTGTGATGGCCCCCGTGTATGCCCTGTGGTTCCTCGCCATTCCTTTGATCGATACCGTCAGCCTTCTCATCAAACGGCCCATGCGCGGCATCAACCCATTCAGCGCCGGCACAGATCACCTCCACCACCGCCTGATCGCTGCCGGGTATACCCATGAGCAAACGGTCATTGGTCTTTATTTGGCGGGAATCTGTGCCGGGACTTTTGGGCTGATAGGCTTCCTTTACCACGCCAGTGAAAGCTTCATGTTTCTGAGCTTTATTGCGCTCTTTGGGGTTTATATGGCGTGGGGCAAGCTCTACCACCTCATCAGCGACCGTAGCACGAGAGTCGGTTCTCACTAGCTTTAAGGCTCACAAATTCTTTCACTAGAAATCATCAAGCGGCAATTCTTTGCCGCTTTTGTGCCACTCCTCGATCAGAGTCACAACGCCCATCCACGCCTTGTTTCCAGCCCCTTCCCTCTTCATAATCTGTGCTCACGCAAAGATTAGGAAAAGGAAGCACCATGCGCCACTGGGTCAACGATGCGATCAAAAAAATTGAAGCAGACTTTCAACGATCTGCCGATACGCACCTCATCAAACTGCCCCTGCCCTGTTACCCGAATGTGGACATCTACCTGAAGGACGAGAGTACTCACCCTACCGGAAGCCTGAAGCACCGCCTGGCCCGCTCATTGTTCCTTTACGGCCTGTGCAATGGCCATATCACCTCTGCCACGCCCATCATCGAGGCCTCGTCAGGCTCCACCGCCGTCTCGGAAGCTTATTTTGCTCGCCTCATTGGCCTGCCCTTCATTGCCGTCATGCCGGCAAGCACAGCGAAGGAGAAGATCAAACAGGTGGAGTTTTACGGGGGACGTTGCCACTTTGTAGAACGGGGAGACCAGATCTACGCCGAAGCCGAACGCCTGGCAAACCAGATGAACGGTCACTACATGGACCAGTTTACCTACGCCGAACGTGCCACCGACTGGCGGGGCAATAACAATATCGCGGACAGCATCTTCAAGCAGATGGAACAGGAGCGCTTCCCCCTGCCCCGCTATGTCGTCATGAGCGCCGGCACTGGCGGCACCTCAGCGACGCTGGGGCGCTATATCCGCTATCGACGTTTCACCACGGAACTGGTGATTGTGGACCCGGAAAATTCCGTTTTTTACGACAGCTATACGACGGGACGAAAAGACCTTGTGCTTGAGTGCAGTAGCCGCATTGAGGGCATCGGACGACCGCGGGTAGAACCGTCATTCCTGCCGGGGGTGATTGATCGCATGATCAAGGTGCCCGATGCCGCGTCGATTGCGACGCTGCGTTGGCTGGAGAAGGTGATAGGAAGAAAGGCAGGAGGATCGACCGGAACAAACTTGTGGGGAGCCTTACAGCTTGCCCGAGAAATGCACGAGCATGAGGACCCAGGGTCCATTGTGACGGTGTTGTGTGATACGGGGGAGAGGTATCTGCACACCTATCACTCGTCTCAGTGGGTCAGTAATCAGTTTGGTGAACTGCTCACGTGGGAAAGAGATCTACCTCCATTCCAATCCTGAGCAACAATTGAAGTACTGATCACTATCGAGGGAATTCGAGTTCACTGAGCCTTCACTCTTAGTTAGCATCTTTGCTAAACAACGCACGTCGAATGAATACAAATAGCAGAGAAAAGAAGCTCCCTGCCATTGTCCCTAAAATGCAGATCAACGCACGACGTGGTGCCGATTTGCGCTCTGGGACCACTGCAGGATCAATCACACGAAAAACATATTCATCCCGCACATCAGCCAGCATCGTAATGCGTGTCTGGGTCTCAATCAGCTGATAGAAAACCTGTTGCATCTCCACCAATTGAGTCGCCGCAAGCTGTCTTTGAAGATAAGCAATGGCATTGTTTGCCTCGCGCACATCGCGTGCTTTGAGCCTGCTGATTAAGCGCCCGAATAAGGCCATTTAACCAATGTGCCGCTTCCACGGGATTGTGCCAGTTGATTGCAACCACTACGATACCCGTATTTCGATCAGGACCAATGATCGTCAGAATTTCACGAAATGCACTGAATGCATCCTGCTCACTGGGCGCGACATCCTCTGACAACCATTCCCCCTGCGGATTGATTATAAACCTTTGGGTCCACAACAGAGCATTGCGTTTTTTTATCCCATCGACTCGCAAATAAAGGGATAAGCAGATTTTCTTCGTTAATAAATTGATTTATGAACTGTCGCGACTGGAGAATTGCCAAGGCTGTGCTGACGTTATCTCCTGAATTAGCACCGACATTGACATCCAGTAATGCCGCCGCTCCGCCCAGTTGCCCCATGAGCCCGGCAGCACCGCTCTCCGTTTCTGCTGGGGCCAAGGTTATTTCGGCACGAAATATTTCTGTCATTAGCAATAAAAGAATATGTCATTTGTGTATTTGAAGCACAAACGCAGAGAAATAGTTTTGGATTTATATTCAGAGATACTTTCTATAGTAATCCCCCCCCCCACATTTTTATCCGAACCCAGAAGTAGAGTTAGGCCGCCATGGCCAACTTCTATTTTGGGATGATGCCTCACAAGCCCATGCACAAGCGTTAGCGATTGTAACGCCACAGGGACCGCGTGGCGTGTTCCTGCACTTCTTCTCGTGATTCACCCTTTCCACGTACCAGCTTTTTCACCGGATGTTGTGGCGAGTAAATCTCGAAGCCCTGCTGAACAAGATTCAGCTCAGCACGCGATTGCTGCTGAGGCTTACAGTGAACGAGATACCATGTCCTTGCCATTGTTCAATTCCGTTTTTGCACATCATTCCCAGGAATGACCGTAAATTCGCACGCGAGACTTTTGTCATGTAAGCCCATAGTCGGGGCTTAGCAAGTCCCCACCAAACTTCTCATATACTGCCCATACCCATTCTTCGATAAGGCTTGCGCTCTCTCCAAAAGTTCGGTGTCACTCAGCCAGCCCTTTCGCCACGCGATTTCTTCAAGACAGGCAATCTTCAATCCCTGCCGGTGTTCCACTGTTTGCACAAACATGCTGGCCTCCAGCAGACTTTCGTGGGTTCCGGTGTCCAGCCAAGCAAAACCCCGCCCCAAGACTTCCACCGTGAGATCGCCCCGTTCGAGATAGGCCTGGTTTACCGAGGTTATTTCCAGCTCTCCGCGCGCGGAGGGTTTCACCTGGCGTGCAATGTCGACCACGTCATTGTCATAGAAATAAAGCCCCGTGACGGCAAAATTGGATTGGGGGTGCGTCGGCTTTTCCTCGATGGATATGGCTCGGCGATTCTCGTCAAAGGCAACGACGCCAAAGCGTTCCGGATCCTTCACCTGATAGCCAAACACCGTGGCACCCGTCGTGCGTGCCGCCGCTTCCATCAACTTGCCAGTGAATCCCTGCCCGTAAAAAATATTGTCCCCCAGCACAAGGCACACACGGTCCTTGCCAATGAAGGTATCGCCAATCAGAAAAGCCTGAGCAAGCCCGTCAGGGCTGGGCTGGATGGCATACTGCAATTCAACTCCAAATTGGCTGCCATCGCCGAGCAGCCGCTGATAGGAGGCAATATCTTCGGGAGTCGTGATAATCAAAATCTGGCGAATGCCTGCCAGCATCAACACGGAGAGCGGGTAGTAGATCATCGGCTTGTCATACACCGGCAACAGCTGCTTGGAGATGCCTTTGGTGATGGGGTACAGACGGGTACCGCTGCCACCCGCCAGAACGATGCCTTTACAGGACGAAGTGCTGTTTGTCATAAAATGTCGAATTCTTCTTAAGATGCAATCTGCGCTTGATGAATTAAGCCTCTGATTAAGCTCGTTTTATTCGGGCGAATCTTACAGGGATTCAAGCCTCACCGCCACCACCCGTTTGGTGGTTTCTTCACCAATTTTCAGGTTGAGGAGTGTCATGAATCTTTCATCTGTGTGTCATCGCGGCGAAACCTCACCTGCCTAGGCTGAGAGCCCCAGAACATCACGTGACACATGGGAGACGAATTCATGAAAGTCAGTTGTTTTGGTGCAGGGTACGTCGGGCTGGTCAGCAGCGCGTGTTTCGCGAGCGCAGGGCATCACGTCCTGTGTATGGATGCCGATGAGAAAAAAATAGCCGCGCTCGGCGAAGGCATGGTCCCTCTCTACGAACCGGGATTGGAGGCCTTGGTCGATGCCGCCCTGTCTTCCCGCAATCTGCACTTCAGTCATGACACTGCAGAAGCGATTCACTTTGCGCAGATCCTGTTTATCGCAGTGGGAACGCCGCCCGACGAGGACGGTTCGGCCGACTTGCAGCATGTCCTGCAGGTCGCTACCCGGATCGGGCAGGAAATGCGCTCGCCCAAGGTCGTTGTCACAAAATCCACCGTCCCTGTGGGAACGGCGGAAAGGATTCGGGACTGCATCCAGCGGGAACTGGACGCGCGGGACAGTACGCTCAGCTTCGATGTCGCCTCCAATCCGGAGTTTCTGAAGGAAGGTTCCGCCGTCACGGACTTCATGAGCCCGGACCGCTTTCTAATCGGCACCGACTCGGACGAGGTGAAGCACCTGATGCAGGAACTCTACGAACCGTTCAACCGCAAGTCAGACCGCATGATCTTCATGGACATCCGGGCCGCCGAGCTCAGCAAATATGCGGCAAATGCCATGCTGGCGACCAAGATCAGTTTCATGAATGAGATCGCAAACCTGGCAGAACTGCTGGGAACCGACATTGAGCAGGTGAGGCACGGTATCGGGTCCGATTCCCGAATTGGCTACCAGTTCATTTATCCGGGGATTGGCTACGGGGGATCCTGCTTTCCCAAGGATATTCGCGCGCTCAGTCATACCGCCGCCCAGCTCGGCCGTCAGATGCGCATCCTCAACGCCGTGGAGGCGGTCAATACGGCACAAAAATCCCGCTTGGTTGAACTGATCATCCGTCATTACTCCGGCAACGTGCGCGGCAAGACCTTTGCCCTCTGGGGTTTGTCATTCAAGCCAAAGACGGACGATATTCGGGAAGCCCCAAGCCGAGTCATCATGGAAGCCTTGTGGGAAGCTGGTGCCAGTATTCAGGCGTACGACCCGGAAGCCATGAACGAAGTGGAGCGTCACTACGGCCACCGCGATGACTTGCGTCTGATTGGCACACGGGATGCCGCGCTTCTCGGTGCAGATGCGTTGATCATCTGCACGGAATGGCAGCACTTCCGGGCGGTGGATTTCGACAATCTCTGCCAGCACCTGGGCGACAAAGTCATTTTCGATGGGCGCAACCTTTACGACCCACATCGCTTGGAGGCCAAAGGCTTGCAATATTACGGCATCGGCAGAGGCGCATCCGTCCGGGCACCCTTGCCCAAAGGGCTATAGGCGCGCCCTGTAAGACCGATGGCCGTAAATGCTGCCTGCATCAGGGTGCTCAAGGGCGCTGTGAATTTACATTCATAGCGCTTTCCATTACCTTGCACGCAGTTTTTGACAGGCCTGCTACGAGGATCCCTCCATGTCGATTCGCCTCACCCCTGGCGCCCGCTTCCATCAGGCCCTGCAAGCCAATTCCCCTCTGCAAATCGTTGGCGCTATCAATGCCTACGCCGCCATGCTCGCGCAACGCGCCGGCCATCAGGCCCTGTACCTTTCGGGTGCAGGCGTGGCCAATGCGTCCTACGGATTGCCGGATCTGGGCATGACGAGCCTGAACGATGTCATCACCGACGTAGACCGCATGACCAGCGCCACAGACCTGCCCTTGCTGGTGGACATCGACACCGGCTGGGGCGGGGCTTTTAACATTGCACGCACAATCCGGGCGATGGAAAAGGCTGGCGCTGCTGCTGTGCACCTGGAAGACCAGGTCGCTCAGAAACGCTGTGGTCACCGCCCCAACAAGGCCATTGTCTCCCAACAGGAGATGGTCGATCGCATCAAGGCGGCCGTGGATGCCAAGGTGGACCACGACTTTGTCATCATGGCTCGCACGGACGCTATTGCCGTCGAGGGCATTGACGCCGCGATTGAACGGGCTATCGCTTGTGTTGAGGCAGGCGCTGACGCGTTGTTTCCAGAGGCCATCACAGATCTGGCCCAATACAAGCGCTTTGCCGACGCGGTGCATGTCCCCATTCTGGCGAATATCACCGAATTTGGCGCAACACCGCTCTACAACAAAACCGATCTTGCCGCTGTCGGGGTCTCGATGGTGCTCTATCCCTTAAGCGCCTTCCGCGCCATGAGCAGGGCGGCCGAAACGGTCTATGCCAGCATTCGCGAGGAAGGCGATCAGGGATCGGTCGTCTCCCTGATGCAGACGCGCGCCCAGCTGTACGAGGTGCTGGGCTACCACGCCTATGAAGACAAGCTCGACCAATTGTTCAGCAAAGACACGGATTGAACTCTGCCGGCGCTCAGCCGGCCCTTTCAGGAGAACTCCCCATGGCAACAGGCAAAGTACTGAGCGGCGCGGGACTGCGCGGCCAGGTCGCAGGAGAAACCGCCCTGTGCACCGTCGGCAAAACCGGCTCCGGACTCACCTATCGCGGGTATGACATCCGTGTGCTCGCCGAAAAGGCACGTTTCGAGGAGGTCGCGTTTCTGTTGCTGCGGGGCCACCTTCCGAATCAGCAAGAAATCGACAGTTATATCAATAAAATCATATCGCTAAGATCTCTTCCTAAAGCACTAAAGGAAGTATTGGAGCGCATCCCTGCCGATGCTCATCCGATGGATGTCATGCGCACCGGATGCTCAATGCTGGGAAATCTGGAGACTGAACACAGCTTTGCACAACAGGACGATGCCATAGACCGCGTGCTTGCGCTGCTGCCGGCCATCATCTGTTATTGGTACCGTTTCTCTCATGATGGTGTGCGCATCGACACCGCGCTGAACGATGACACCATCGCTGCGCATTTTCTGCATATGCTCAGCGACAAGGTGCCAAGCGAACTGTTCCGTCAGGTCATGAATGTTTCCCTCATCCTCTATGCCGAACACGAGTTCAACGCCTCCACGTTTACGGCGCGTGTGTGCGCCTCCACGCTATCGGATCTGCACTCCTGTATCACGGCCGCCATCGGGTCCTTGCGAGGCCCCTTGCATGGCGGGGCCAACGAAGCGGCGATGGACATGATCCAGCACTGGCACTCTCCGGAGGAAGCCGAGCGCGAGATTCTTGGCAAACTCGCGTGCAAGGAAAAAATCATGGGGTTTGGGCATGCGATCTATGCCGAATCCGACCCCCGCAATGTGATCATCAAGGAATGGGCCGAAAAACTGGCGCAGGCGGTAGGAGACACGACGCTGTATCCGGTGTCCGTGCGCTGTGAAGAAGTGATGTGGCGCGAAAAGAAGCTGTTCTGCAACGCTGACTTCTTCCATGCGTCCGCGTATCACTTCATGGGCATCCCCACCAAGCTGTTTACGCCAATTTTTGTCATGTCGCGCGTGACTGGATGGGCCGCACACATCAAGGAGCAGCGGGCGAATAACCGGATCATCCGACCCAGTGCCGATTATACGGGGCCCGCAGAGGCCCGCTGGGTGGACATCGCTCAGCGCCCATAAGAAAGGGGCAGCAAAGCTGCCCCTGAAACGGTCCTGACCTGCGGAAGCACCCGGGCCACGACCAGTGCCCGGCGTCCCTGCCGAGCGATGTCAACACAGTCCTTGTGTCCGACTTTAAATCTAGACCAGCTTTACTAAAGCGGCCAATAGATGAGCACATTGGCAAACACTATCCCTTAGACCGCAGCGCCTTCCCGAGGAAGCGCAAGAGAGAAACTTCATGTCCGCAACCGTTGAGTTCAATGCACGCCCTGCCCCCGACCAGGAACTGGTCGATATCGCCCGCTACGTCACCCGGTATACGTTGGACTCTGAAGAGGCCTATGACACTGCGCGAAATTGCCTGATGGACACGCTCGGTTGCGGCCTCCTCGCCCTGCGCTTTCCGGAGTGCACCAAGTTGCTGGGTCCCTTGGTGGAGGGCACCATCGTTCCCCATGGCGCTCGCGTCCCCGGCACGCAGTTTCGTCTCGACCCGGTCAAAGCGGCGTGGGATATCGGGTGCATCATCCGCTGGCTCGATTACAACGACACCTGGCTCGCTGCCGAATGGGGACACCCCTCCGACAACTTGGGAGGCATTCTGGCCGTGGCAGACTATCTGTCGCAGCGCAATGTCGCCGCGGGCAAACCCGCTTTAACCATGCGGGACGTCCTTACCGCCATGATCAAGGCACACGAGATCCAGGGTGTCCTGGCACTGGAAAACAGCTTTAACCGGGTAGGCCTTTGCCACGTCTTGCTCGTCAGAGTGGCTTCCACTGCGGTCGTCACCCAGCTCCTTGGCGGAACCGAGGCGCACATCATCGACGCACTGTCGCAGGCGTGGCTGGACGGCTCCAGTTTGCGCACCTATCGCCACTCGCCCAATGCCGGGCCGCGAAAATCCTGGGCTGCTGGTGACGCCACCTCGCGCGCCGTCAGACTTGCCGACCTCACCCTGCGCGGCGAGATCGGCTACCCCAGTGTGTTAAGCGTTCCCAAGTGGGGGTTCTACGACGTGCACTTCAAGGGCAACAAATTCGCCTTCACCCGGGACTACGGGTCCTATGTGATGGAAAACATCCTGTTCAAGATCTCCTTTCCGGCCGAGTTCCACTCTCAAACTGCCGCGGAGGCTGCTGTCAGGCTTCATCCCCAGGTCAAGGATCGTCTGCACGAGATCGAGCGCATCGTGATCCACACCCACGAGTCTGCCATCCGCATCATCAGCAAACGGGGTCCGCTGAACAACCCCGCGGACCGTGACCACTGCCTGCAGTACATGACGGCAGTGCCCCTCGCCTTCGGCACCCTGATCGCGGAACACTACGAAGACGCATTTCATCAGGCGCATCCGATCATTGATGCGCTGCGTGAAAAAATGGAGGTTGTAGAGGAACCCCGCTACACCCGTGAATATCTGGAGGCCGACAAACGCTCAATCGCCAATGCCCTGCAGATATTTTTCACCGATGGGAGTGCCACTGAAAAAATCGAAGTGGAATACCCGGTTGGCCACCGCCGTCGGCGTGCCGAGGGCATTCCCCTCCTGGAGGAAAAATTCCGTCACAATCTGGCAACACGATTCCCTGCCCATCGGGCGGAAAAAATCTTTGCCCTGTGCAAGGACCAGAAGGCACTCGAAGCAACACCGGTGCATGAATTTATGGACCTGCTGGTGATTTGAAAAACGCCCCCTTGAATTTTTAAGTTCAGCCCTTATCTCATGTTGCGTGGCAGATGCTCTTGGGAGGTCTGCCCCGCGGCTCGATCTTCGGATGGGCCATTTCCTTTCACCATATTGCTTTCGAAGATATGACGCATGAGAACGTTTGATTTTGCACCCCTGTACCGCTCCACCATCGGTTTTGATCATCTGACCTCCCTGCTGGATGCCGTCACCCAGCGCGAACAGAGTCAGCCAAGTTATCCCCCTTACAACATCGAGTTGTTGAGCAAAGACCATTACCGCATCACCATGGCCGTGGCCGGGTTTGTGGATGAAGAATTGCAGATTCAGTCCGAGCAGCAAACGCTGACCGTGCGCGGCAAAAAAGCCGAGGATGGCAAAGAGCGTAATTTCCTGCATCAGGGCATTGCCGGCCGCAACTTTGAGCGCGTGTTTCAACTGGCAGATCACGTCAAGGTCACCGGCGCCACACTGGAACATGGTTTGCTGAACATTGAACTGGTCCGGGAAATTCCCGAAACCATGAAGCCTCGGCAAATTGCCATCAATGGCAAAACACCTGCGCTGATTGAGACGCAGCCGAGTTAATCGCCACCCTCGTCAGGGGAAGCGCAAAACGCTTCCCCTTTTCATTTCGACGCCCCTCCCCTTTTATCGCTTTTGTTTTCCAATTTTCGTCATTGCCTTTTCATTTCGCGGGAGATTTTGCGTTCGGCGAACGCTAGCGTATGGCCCACCAGTGCTCCCCACTGAGGCGCTGGCACAATAACAACAGGACGCAGAGCGCACGCTCACCAGATGCGTCGACAATCCGAGGGCTTGTTGTCATGAAATTACGTCATTCACTCCCTGTCATTTCCCGTTTTACTGCGCTGGCACTCCTGCTCACTTTTCTGAGCGCGACGGCACAGACCAGCTTTGCGCAGAGTTATCGCACGGGACAATATGTCGAACCGGCCTACGAGGGCTGGTGGAAAAACGAGGATGGAAGCTTCAGCTTCATCTTCGGGTATCACAATGAGAACTGGGAAGAGGAGTTGAACCTGCCGGTGGGGGAGGCAAATTTTTTCTCTCCAGGCGCGGAAGACCGCGGTCAGCCCACCCACTTTCTGCCTCGTCGCAATCGCTTTACCTTTGAAGTGGTTGTGCCCGCCGACTGGGGCGATAAGGAGCTGAGCTGGACACTCACCAGCCATGGTGTCACCAAGGTTGCGTACGCGACGCTGGATCGCGATTACGTCATCGACAATGTGGTCATTGCCTCTGAAACTGGCTCACTTGGCGCTGGCACCAGCAGCCCCGAGTCGCGCGCCAACGTCGCCCCCGTGGTGACCGTGCTGGGCGATCGCACCGGAGGTGAAGTGGTGCGTCGTGTCCGCGTGGGAGAACCACTGATGATTGAAGCCACGGTTGAGGACGATGGCTTGCCCAAACCCCGCCCCGCCTCAGTAACCCGTCGTGAACTCGAGGGGCTGGAGCGAATGATGACAGCGCCTCGACGCACCACAGTGGGCAAAACCAACGGACTCTTCCTGTCCTGGAACGTGTACCGGGGTGAAGGATCCGTCACGTTTGACCCGCCTCAGATCAAACCGTGGGAGGACACCCGAACCTCTGCCAACAGTCCCTGGGGCGCACTCTGGACGCCTCCCCCCGTTCCCGAAGATGGCCTGTATCGCACACAGGTGACTTTCAGCGAACCCGGCACCTATATTCTGTGGGGCCGCGCCGATGACGGCGGCCTTTACCACGACGCGTACGTGACGGTTATGGTAAGCGAATAATCTGATGTAGGTCCGCTAGTGAAATGCCCGTCAGTGCAGGGACAATTCCTGCATTGCCGGGCATTTTAACGTTTGCATCTTTCGTTTCGTCGTGGCTTCATATCTCCCCATAATGACAATTCGAGGTGACCGATGCTTGGCTTCAGCCTGAACTCGCTCGGCGCTATGGCGCTGTCGCAACTGGGGTTTACCTGCCTTTTTTTCCTGATCTATCACCGAAAACAGATCATCGGACGCCTGTTGGCGCTCTACAGTTTCTGCCTGTCGACCTATGTCTTGTCCCAAATCATCGGCAGTGCCGACTACCCGGTGCTCTATTACATCCTGAATCGTCTTGCCACGGTCGCCCCGGCAGCCCTCTGGCTCCTGGCACTGTTTCTCTTTGTGGATGAGCCAAAGGTGTCAAAACCCATCCTGGCAACGATGGTGGCCTACATTGTTTTGCGAGGGGTTGGAGCACTGCTGGGCGTCGGTCACACGCCCTTCCTGGAAGTGGTGTACTTCGTCTGCTACGTCATTCCCCAGTTCGCCATGCTCGGATTCTGCATGCATGCGGTCTATCTGGCGATTCAGGACCTGGGGAACGATCTAGTGGAATCGCGTCGCAAGGTTCGCGTGCCTTTCGTGATTGCCATGGGACTTCTGGTGTCCGCCATTTTGGTCCGTGGCTTTGCCACCGCCGTGCAATATTACTGGGGAACTCCGTCCTACCAGATCACAACACTTTCCGTGGAATTTTTATTCTTCTATGTGTTCATCATTTCACTGGCATTCAACCTCAGCAGCACACGCCTTCAGAATGAAGCCCTGCAAGTGATCGTGCTTCCACCCGAACAACAACGTCACCTGAGCCCGGTTCCTGCCGGAAAGGGCCGCTCGGAAAATCAGGCAGTGATCGAGAAAATGCTGGACGTGCTGAAGCAGGAAAAATTGTACGCGCGTCCCGGCCTGACGATTGGCGAGCTGGCCAAACGCTTGTCCATTCAGGAATACCGGCTGCGGCGAGTCATCAATAAACAGCTGGGATATCGCAACTTCAACCAGTTCCTCAATGAGTTCAGAATTGAAGAAGCCTGCCGGCGACTTTCTCTCGCCGCGGACCATCGGGAACAGATTGCCAATATTGCCTACGACGTCGGGTACTCTGCCCTGTCGTCCTTCAACAAGGCCTTCAAGGACATTCATCACCTGACGCCAACGCAGTATCGAGAGGCCGCGCTTCAATTGGTCGGCAAGGACTAGAGCGGCCCCCTGCACTGATCAGTCGAGCATGTGCACAAACAGTCCGCTCTTGAGCTTGGGCTCAAACCAGGTGGACTTCGGCGGCATTACTTCTCCTGCGTCCGCTACGGCCATCAAGCTTTCTATCGATGTGGGATAGATGGCGATGGCCAGTTGGCATTCGCCGGAATCCACCCGTTTCTGCAATTCGTCGAGACCTCGAATTCCTCCGACAAAGTCAATGCGCTTGTCGCGACGCTGGTCTTCAATACCAAGCACGGGGGATAACAGAATCGCCTGCAGAATCGCGATATCCAGTCGTCCGACGGGATCGTTTTCATTCCAGAGTCCCTCGATTGCCTCCAGCACATACCACTGCCCGGCCAGATACAGCGTGAACTGATGCGGGCGCGCTGGTTTGACGGCACCCTCACGGCTGAGGCGAACATTGAAGAAGGCCTGAATCTCCCGCAGGAATTCGTCTGGCGTTTTGCCATTGAGATCCTTGATGACCCGGTTGTAATCCAGAATCTTCATCTGGTTGTGGGGAAAAATGACGCTCGAGAAATAATTGTAGGACTCCGCTCCGGTGTGATGCGGATTGGCGTTCTGGCGCAATGTCTTGACACGTTGTGCGGCAGCCGATCGATGATGGCCATCAGCCACGTACAGACATTCCACGGTGTCAAAGGCCGCTTGAATCTGCGCAACTGTTGCCGGTGCTGACACCACCCACAAGACATGGCGTATGCCATCAGCCGACACGAAATCCACTTCGGCAGTGCCAGCCGTAATGGTGTCAATCAGCGCATCAATCTCTGGTCTGGCACGATAGGTCAAAAACACGGGCCCTACCTGTGCGCCAAGCGTGTGGATGTGATTGACGCGATCGTCCTCTTTGTCTGGACGCGTCAATTCGTGCTTCTTGATCAGACCCGCCTCATAGGCGGCAACGGACGCCACAGCGACCAGACCCACCTGAACATGTTCCCCCATCACCTGTTTGTACACGTAGAACGACTCTGCCACGTCACGTGTAAAGAGACCTTGTGCTATAAAACGCTGAAGATTTTCAGCCCCCTTCTGGTAGACACGAGGATCGTAGGGGTCAATTTCCGGGCTGACATCGATCTCTGGTTTGTTGACGCGCAGAAAACTGAGCGGATTGCCCTGCGCCATCGCGAAAGCTTCTTCACGGTTGAGAACATCGTAAGGGGGCGCTGCCACGGCGGCAGCAATTTCAGCGCGTGGTCGCAGCGCCTTGAACGGTCTGATCAATGTCATGTCAACTCCTGTGCAAGGGCCTCTTATACAGAGGACTTATTTTTGATCAAAAACAAAAATACCTTCCCAATCGGAAGGCAGGCGGCGGGTGGGCAGAATCGTGAGACGCTCCAGATACACGGCAAACAGACTGTTCTGCCGCGCGGCTTCCGGCAGGGACTCTTGCAGGCGCGCAAAGAGCGAGCTTGCCTGATCCCATTGCTGCGCACGATAGGCCGCCAAAGCCTGTGCAAACAGGGAGAGCTCCTGCTGCTTGGCCGGGGTTAAAGCCGCTTCCTCTCCCAGCACTTCGAAGATGCGCACAGGCTCCCGTTTGCCCGCCACCTGGACGAGATCCAGCTCGCGATAAACGAACCTGGGGGCACTGGTCTTGCAGTGTTCACTGACAATGTTAGGCGTGTTGTATTTGCGCGTGAGCCCTTCCAGGCGGGCCGCAAGGTTCACCGAATCTCCGATAACGGTATAGTTGAGGCGGTTCTGCGAACCCAGATTGCCCGCTACCACCAGCCCCGTGTGAATGCCGATCCCTGCCTCCATCAACGGAATCCCTTCGCTACGGTGCAGCTGGTTCAATGCGATCATAGCCTCTTGAATGGCAAGCGCCGCGCGTACCGCATTCTCGGCATCATTCCCTCGGGTCAGGGGCGCGCCAAAGAGCGCCATGACGGAATCACCGGTTTATTTGTCCACAACCCCCTGATGCTCTTCGATGACCTTGGTGATTTCACTGAGATAGCGATTGAGCACGGTCAGCACGGCTTCAGGTGCCGAACTCTCACACAGCGCGGTAAACCCTTTGATGTCGGCAAACAGGACGGTGACAATTTTCTCCTCACCCCCCAACTCGATTTTCTTGCTGAGCAGTTCCTCCGCAATTTCATGGGAGACCACCTTTCCGAGCAGGTCGCGCACTTTTTCCTTTTCGGCCAGACCCGTCGCCATGTTATTCACCGACCCGGCAAGCTGACTGATCTCGTCCCTCCCTCGAACCTTGACCGTCTGACCGTAATCCCCTGACTCTATCCGATGCACACGGGCCACCAGATCCAGGATCGGGTTTGTTACCGAACGTGCCAGAAACACCACGGCCAGCAGACTGACCGAGATCACTACGAGATAGAACTGCAGCAGTCCTCGCTGAAAGGCCTGCAGGTTTTCCATGTTTTCGTTATAGGACTTCTGAATCACCGCCAGAATTCGCAGGGGATCGCCCGCTTGACCATACAGGGGACGAATCAGGGTCCCGTACTCTCCATCGGCAAGAAACATTCGCTGAGTGTCGAGTACATCGATGTCCAACTGAGAGGTCAGCCGCTGCTGATCCTCCTGCGCGAGTGTGGAAGCAATGACCTCCAATGTCGCGCTGCCATTGTCGGGCGAAACACTCTGCTGCACGATAGACACATCGGAAACAATGCTCTGTTTCACTGTGTCGGTGAATTGGTTGTCCAGCGGAAAGCCACCAAAAATCCAGGCGACTGGCGTCGGCAGGAACAAGGGGATCACCGTAATCTGATAGGGAACGCCGAGAACCGTGATGATCGCATCGCCGATGCCATCGGGATCTTTGGCCGCACTGTTCATCAGAGCCAACCACTCCCCCTCAAGTCGCTCGAACCCCTGGGTCTTGGTATCAATGATGACTTCGCCCTCCATGGACGCAATCAGCATCATGTCCGCGGCACCGAGCGAGCGCAGCAGGATATTGTCCGCTGCATCGATGATGGTGTAGGGATCGCCCGTGCCGAAGGCATTGCGGAAGCCCCAGTCGCGCGTCATCGTACTGATGATCGTCAGCAGCGTGTTCTTGTGTTCTTCGCGGGTGAAATCAAAAACGTCGGCACCGAGTTCGAGATAGCTGTCAATCGTATCCGTGGTGTACTGATTGTTTTCGCGATTCACGAAACCATAGATGCCCAGAAGCACGGGCAACATGAGCGCAAGCAGGAAGACCAGCAGGCGGGTACGGAAGCTGCGAAACGCAAACAGCGTCATCACGGAAAGATAGCCCTCATCGGTAGCGCGTGCGTGACACGTTGGGCGATCTGCGCAGGCGGCTATCCCGTTCCAACGTCAGGGCCATGCGCAGGGACGTAGTTTCCGCTTCCGCGATTGTGAGAGAGTGTGTCATCGGTGCGGCACTGGAAGGCAAGCGCGGATGCCAGATGCGCAGCTCATAGGTCCCTGCCGGAACATCGGGAATTACCGCTCTGCCCTCTGCATCGGTTTTCACGGCAAGGCGGGTTTGTGCCACGTAGATATACCCCAGCATCCAGTCATGAATATTGCACCCCAACTCCACCACGCCTGCCTGCTCGAAGACCTCTGTGTAGTCGACATTTTGTCCCTGCCCATACAAAGGCAGTTCAAACACCTTGGGCGAAGAGAAGGAATAAACATGGTGCAGAATATTGTCGCTGTTCGGAAACCTGATGCGGCTGCCGACGCCGATCACGGTGACATTGGGCACAAACTCCTTGTCAGCCTGATCGACACTGAACTCTTCTGCCAATCGGTAGTCCGCCTGCATGGCGTCGGGCAGCAGGATTTCCACCACCGCGTCGGCCACTCCACCACCGACGTCAGCATCTTGCA
The DNA here is from genome assembly GCA_964538025.1 of uncultured Klebsiella sp. Taxonomy (GTDB): domain Bacteria; phylum Pseudomonadota; class Gammaproteobacteria; order Pseudomonadales; family Pseudohongiellaceae; genus UBA5078. Next base: position 212,211 of record CAZICZ010000002.1, read on the forward strand.
AGGCGATTTGAAGGTCAGCGGCATGCGACTTGCCTGCCAGCACGGGGCTGCACACAACAAGGAGACAGCAGCGAAAGAGGAGCGAAAATCGGGTGAAGGAAGTCGTGCGCATTCGGGTTGCCCTCGTCCTGTGGATTCCCTCGGCAGGTGTCTCCGTCGAGGATACCCACTGATGGCTGGACCCGAATTATAACTCAAGATTGCCGCGGAGAACCTTGCTGATTTGTTCAGCGGAAAATCCCCGGGATAGACAGAAGCGAAACAGTTTTTGACGCGCTGACGTGGACAGTGCAGAGAGTTCTCCGGTGGACTTACGTGACATCAGGGTCTGCAAGGAGGCGATCCAGGCGCCCGGCTCATCCGCAAGACAGGCACTGACAAGAGCCTGCGATACCCCCTTGCCCGCAAGCTCCTGCCGGATCAGCAGAGGCCCGAACCCGCGCATTCGCCGGTAACGGGCATAACTGAAGGCAAAGCGTTCGTCACTGAGCAGGCCATCCTGTTCCAGCTGGTCAAAAACAGGGGGCAGCTGATCCACTGACTCCGGAAATTTACGCGACAACTTCTGCATCAGCTCCGCACGGGAATGCTCACGGCGTGCCAGCAAATCCATCGCAGCCCGCCGGAAGTCTGTGGAACTCAAGGGAGTATCGGAGCGCGTCATACGCTGTCAGCTCGCGCGTGCCGGCCTTAGTCGAATTGCTCGACTTCATCCATTTCAGTGTCGTCAGAGCCCGCCAGCACGGCGCCTCCCAGCATCTGGGCACGGATTTTGTCTTCCAGCTCCTTGGCGATCTCGGGGTTCTCCTCCAGATAGGTGGCTGCGTTCTTTTTACCCTGACCGATTTTCTCGCCGTTGTAGGCATACCAGGCGCCCGATTTCTCGACCAGATTAAGCTTGACGCCCAGATCGATCACTTCGCCCATCCGGTAGATGCCATGGCCGTACATGATCTGGAACTCGGTTTGCCGGAACGGGGGCGCCACCTTGTTTTTCACAACCTTCACGCGGGTTTCACTGCCCACCACTTCGTCGCCTTCCTTGATGGACCCAATACGGCGAATATCCAGCCGCACGGACGCGTAAAACTTCAGGGCGTTACCGCCTGTGGTGGTTTCGGGTGAACCGAACATCACCCCGATTTTCATACGGATCTGGTTGATGAAAATCACCAGGGTGTTGGAATTCTTGATGTTGCCCGTCATCTTGCGCAAGGCCTGTGACATCAGGCGCGCCTGAAGTCCCATGTGGCTGTCACCCATGTCGCCCTCGATTTCAGCTTTGGGCGTGAGGGCCGCCACGGAGTCGATGACGACTACGTCCACCGCACCGGAGCGTACGATCATGTCGCAGATCTCCAGCGCTTGTTCCCCGGTGTCAGGCTGGCTGACCAGCAGGTTTTCGACGTCCACGCCCAGATTGCCCGCGTAGATTGGATCAAGCGCATGTTCGGCATCGATAAACGCGCAGGTGCCGCCGTTGCGCTGGCACTCGGCGATGACCTGCAGGGTCAGGGTCGTCTTTCCGGAAGATTCCGGCCCGTAGATTTCGACAATACGTCCCCGGGGAAGACCGCCAATACCCAGCGCAATGTCGAGCCCCAGCGACCCGGTGGAGATGGCCGGAATGGCCTCCCGCCCCTTGTCGCCCAAGCGCATCATGGAGCCCTTGCCAAACTGTCTTTCGATTTGCGAAAGCGCGGCAGTCAGTGCTTTTTCCCGGTTAGTGTCTTTCATCGCGTCGATGGCCATATGGATTTCCTTTGGACTCTTTCGTCTCTCTTCGCTGTTCCAAGTCAGGACGACTGGTTTTCATGTGGGGAGTATTAAAACAAAGCTTACCTGTATATTCAACCAGTATTCGTAAAATTGCGCACGGGGTGCCCTACCGCTTTCAGACGCCCGCCTGCGGGCCGTCATTTTGCGAGATCAGAATATCCAGCAGGCCTTCCAGGGCGACCTCGATCGCCCGCTGGCGCACCGCCTGACGGTCGCCCGCAAAGTGAAAACAGGTCGCTCGCACCTGTTCCGCCGCCGGCCCCGTCTGCCACGCCCAGGCGAGCCACACCGTTCCCACCGGTTTCGTCTCACTGCCTCCGTCTGGCCCGGCGATTCCGCTGGTCGCCACGGCGATCTGTGCTGTGGCGGCATGCAGTGCCCCCAACGCCATGGCAGTGACCGTCTCTTCGCTCACCGCTCCGGGGCTGTGCTCTGCGCTAAAAAGCGTGGCTGGCACGCCGAGCAGGGTCTGCTTTGCCGCATTGGAATACGTGACAAAGCCCGCCTCAAACCACGCCGAGCTGCCGGGAATGTCGGTAATGGCACTGGCGATGCCACCTCCAGTGCAGGACTCAGCCGTGGTGACCCGCCAGCCACGGCGGCGTAATAGCGCCCCGAGTCGGGCGCTTGAAGACAGGGAGGAAGGGCTCATAGGGACATCCATTGGCGCTTTGGGGCCTGGCAGAAACGTGTCCTGAGCATAGCAAAGAATTGCGCGCGACGACGGCTCTCAGCGACCGTCACCAACAGGCACCGGCAGAGTCTGTCCCAAGGCAGTGAGCACGGCGACCAGCGCGAGTGCCTGACGCGTCTCGCCGTCAGCCGACTCCGCCTCTGCCGCTGCAACCGCCTGTTCGGCATCCGCCAAGGGAAGCCATGAAATCAGTCCCGCAGAAAATTGCTGTTCCAGCACCGCCTGTGTCCGGCGCGCGGCAGCGACTTTGTCCGTGAGCACCGCGCGTTGCGCCCGCTCCGCGTTATAGCGAGCAATGGCCGTGTCCACTTCCTGCCAGGCAGCGAGAACGGTCTGCTGATATTCAATGGCCGCTTCCTGTTGTGCCAGTGTTCTCAGCTCTACCGTGCGTTGTCGTCGTCCCTGATCGAACAGCGGGATGCTAAAACGGGGGCCAAGGGACCATTGCCGGCTCCCCCACTCCGTGAGCGCACGCGTGGAGAGTGATTCCCCTCCCACGCTCGCTCCCAGAATGATTCTGGGATACAGGTCTGCCTGCGCGACCCCCACGGACGCAATCGCCTCCCGCAGCCGCGCCTCGCTCGCCAGCACGTCCGGGCGTGCCGCCACCACGGAGGTCGGCATCCCCAAGCTGAGATCGGGCAAGGTCACTGCAGGGGGCACCGCGGCGGTCGGCAGTGGCATCCAATAAATCACCCGCCGCTGCCACGGCCTGCAGATCACCGGAGACTTCAAACCCTTCAAAATCGGTGCGCATGATCAGGTTCACAGCGCCAGCGACCGCATCCGATCCATACAGGGCAGAGCCACCGTCCGTCAGAACCTCGATGCGATCAAGCATCACCATGGGAATGGCGTTGATGTCGACCATCTCGCCGCCACTGCGCGTCGTGGTAGCGGCTGCCACCTGTCGGCGGCCGTTCACCAGCGTCAGGGAGGAGTTCTCGCCAAGATTGCGCAGATTGATGTTCGCCACGCCCTCTGTCTGCGAGTTCTCGCCAGACCCCACATTTGAGATAGAGCCCGAGTTGGCGCCCAACTGCTTGATCACGTCCCACACCTGAGCAGCACCCTGCGCCTGCATTGTGCTGCGGTCGATCACCTGCACGGGAGAAGGACCATCAAGAGGGCTTCCGCGAAGATAGGACCCGGTAACGAGGACTTCCTCCACCAGGACTTCCTGTTGCGCAAGGACGGGCATGGAATGACCGGCGCTGACGCACACGAATAGTTGCAAACAGAGAGGAGCCCCGGAAACGCGGGACGCACAGCGAAAGGGATTGGGCATGATGATTTCCTAAGCGAACGACAGGGCTCGCAGTCAACACGATACATTCTGATGGTAGCGAAGGCTTGTGGTGGCGCGGGGAATTTCGCTGCAATACAAGGACTTGAACAAGACTTTAACGAAATGACTTGAGCATGGCAAGTGCCATGTGTCTCTAATGCACGATTGAAGTAATCCAGACGATATAATCCTGCCTTCCTACGCGAAAATTCAGATTGTCGTGCCAGCGCCGGGTTTGCTACTCTCCCACGCTAACTCAACAGGATGACACCTGTTTTACAGGTAGTATGCCGACCCCATCCAATCTCCGCCTCCGAGTGATGCAACAGACCCTTCGCCATGGATAGCAGCTCGTCTTTTTCCAGTCACACCCCGATGATGCAGCAGTATTTGCGGCTCAAGGCGCAGCACCCGCAGGAGCTGCTCTTTTATCGCATGGGAGATTTTTACGAACTGTTCTATGAGGACGCCCGCAAGGCGTCGGCGATTCTCGACATCACCCTGACTGCCCGCGGCAAAAGCGACGGCAAGGAGATTCCGATGTGCGGAATTCCCTTCCATGCCGCCGATCGCTACCTTGCGAGGCTGGTCGACGCAGGGGTCTCCGTGGCGGTGTGCGAGCAAATTGGCGATCCGGCTACCAGCAAGGGGCCGGTTGAACGTCAGGTGGTTCGCATCATCACCCCTGGCACGCTCAGCGATGAAGCCTTGCTCAACGAACGCCGCGACAGTCTGCTCATGGCGTTGACGGGCAGCGGCGACCCCGCGAAGGGACGTTGTCGCTTCGGCCTTGCCTGGATGAACATCAGCAGTGGGCGTTTTCTGGTAAGTGAAGTGGATTCACTCGACAACCTGAGCGCAGAGATCGAGCGGATCAAGCCCGCCGAATTGCTGTGGAATGAGGATATTTCCGCCCTGGAAGCCTATGCCAACCGGCAAGGCGCACGGCGTCGCCCGGTGTGGGAATTTGATTTTGAAAGCGCTTACCGGGCCTTGACCCAGCATTTTGGCACCCGCGATCTCCAGGGCTTTGGCTGCGACGCGCACACGCTTGCGATTGCCGCGGCAGGCTGTTTGCTCGCCTATGCGCGTGACACCCAGCGCTCTGCCCTGCCTCATCTGCAAACTCTGCAACTGGAACAGGCTAGCGACGCGCTCATTCTGGATGCCGCCAGTCGTCGCAATCTGGAGCTGGATCGCACGCTCGCCGGGGGCACAGACAACACGCTGATGTCCGTGCTCGACCGCTCTGCGACTGCCATGGGCTCCCGCTTGCTCAACCGCTGGCTGCACCGGCCGCTGCGGAATATTCAGAAGGTTCAGGAACGGCAACAAATTGTGAGCACGCTGGTGGAGCAGTACCGTTTCGAATCGCTGCATCCACTTCTGCACAGTATTGGTGACATTGAACGCATTTTGGCGCGCGTCGGACTGCGCTCTGCTCGGCCGCGGGACCTTGCTCGGCTGCGTGACGCCCTCCTGATTCTGCCGGCATTACACGCGCAGCTGCAGCGCATCCTCGACCACAGCGCCTCACCTTACCTGCAAGCCCTTGCGGGCAGGATCAAGGACTTTCCAATCATCGCGCAGCATTTACAGGCCGCCATCATCGAAAACCCTCCCGTTGTCATCCGTGAAGGCGGAGTCATTGCCGAGGGCTACGATGCCGAGCTGGATGAGCTGCGCAATCTCAGCAGTAATGCCGGCCAGTATCTGGTGGATCTCGAACTCAAGGAAAAGGCCCGCACCGGGCTCAGTACACTGAAAGTCGGCTATAACCGTGTACACGGATACTACATCGAGGTCAGTAAAAATCAGGCGGAGAGCATGCCGGCAGACTATCTGCGACGACAGACACTCAAGAACGCCGAACGCTTTATCACGCCGGAACTGAAAACCTTTGAAGACAAGGTGCTGAGCGCGAACAGCAAGGCCTTGAGCCGCGAGAAAGCCTTATACGACGCGCTTGTCGAGACCGTCGCAGAGGATCTGACTGACTTGCTGGCCAGTGCTGCCGCGCTTGCTGAACTGGATGTTCTCACCACCTTTGCGGAACGCGCACGTTCTCTGGATTTCTGCCAGCCACAGCTGGTGACAGCACCCGGCCTGCGCATTGAGAAGGGACGCCACCCGGTCGTCGAGCAGGTGAGCGACACAGTCTTTGTTGCCAATGACGTAAGCTTGAACCCCGAGCAGCAGATGCTGATCATCACCGGCCCCAACATGGGCGGTAAGTCGACCTACATGCGACAAACGGCACTGATCGTGCTACTGGCGTTCACGGGCAGTTTCGTGCCAGCGGCGCACGCCACGATCGGTCCGATTGACAGGATTTTCACCCGCATCGGGTCCTCGGACGATCTGGCCGGCGGACGCTCGACATTCATGGTGGAAATGACTGAAACCGCCAATATTCTGCACAATGCCACTGCGCAGTCTCTGGTATTGATGGACGAGGTAGGGCGCGGCACCAGTACCTTCGACGGTCTGTCACTCGCGTGGGCGAGCGCCGTGTATATTGCCGAGCGGTTGCAAGCGATGACCCTGTTTGCCACCCACTATTTCGAGCTGACCGCGCTCCCTGAGCGTTTCCCGACTATCACCAACGTGCATCTGGATGCGTCTGAGCATCAGGATGGCATCGTGTTTCTGCATGCAGTAAAGGCGGGCCCAGCGAACCAGAGTTATGGTTTGCAGGTTGCCCAGCTGGCCGGCGTTCCGCTTCCCGTGATTCAGCGAGCGCGGGAGAAACTGGTGATTCTGGAAAAAGAAAGTCTGCAACAGCTCCGCGGCAGCCGTGAGGCCCGACAGCCCCCGTTGCAGACCGAGCTGTTTCTGGAGCCCGAACATCCTGTCCTGACGCGACTGAAAGCGCTGAATCCCGATGATCTGAGCGCTCGAGCAGCACTGGAGTTGCTGTACGAGCTCAAGCGCCAGTTATAAGGCAGGTTTTCACTAAGGGATATCGGAAAAAGGGTTTTCCTTGTGTGCGGCAACCTCATTATAATGTCGCACTTTGATTGCCCCCGGCTATTCTGGCCGTGACGAAATGGAGAGATCATGACATTTGTTGTTGGCGAAAATTGCATTCGTTGCAAGCACACCGATTGTGTGGAAGTGTGCCCGGTGGACTGTTTCTACGAAGGCCCGAACTTTCTGGTCATTCATCCGGATGAGTGCATTGACTGCGCGCTTTGCGAGCCGGAATGCCCGGTCGATGCCATTTATGCGGAAGACGAGTTGCCCGAAGACCAGCAGCATTTTCTGGCATTGAATGCAGAGCTGGCAGAAAAATGGCCGAATATCACTGAAATGAAGCCTGCCCTCGAAGACGCCGAAAAGTGGAAGGATGTGCCGGGCAAGCTTCAGTACTTGATCAAGGACGCGGGCTAAGCCGCTACCCTGCGCGTGTGCGGGAGGCACCACTCCCGCACCTTCTTTCTACACGCTTTCTGCTGAAACTCCCGAAAGCGCTGCTATCTCCCGCAAACGCTCCATGGCCTCCAACTGAATTTGCCGTACCCTTTCCCGCGTAAGCCCAATTTCACGGCCTACCTGTTCCAGCGTGCCGGCTGTGTGGCCGTAAAAACCAAACCGGCGAATGATCACATCGCACTGCTTGGTATTCAGCAGGTCGAGCCAAATCTGCACTTCTTCGCTCAGTTGCTGACGATGGAGCAGGTCCGCCGGCAAAGAATCCGACTCGTCGGGCACTGTCTCCAGCAGGCTGTGCTCCTGACCAACGACGGCAGGGCCGTCAGCGGAGATCACCCGCTCGTTGTAGGCAAGAATGCGTTGGACGTCTTCGACGGGTTTGTTGACTCTCGCTGCGATTTGCGCGGCACCGAGCTCCCCGTCGTCATCGCTGATGATGTCTCGCGAAACACGCAGGTACTGGTTGAGTTCCTTCACGATATGGATGGGCAGGCGGATGGTTCTGGTCTGGTTCATCAACGCCCGCTCGATATTCTGGCGAATCCACCACGTCGCGTATGTGGAAAACCGATACCCCAGCTCCGGATCATACTTTTCGACCGCATGCATCAGTCCCAGATTGCCCTCCTGCACCAGATCCAGAAGACTGAGTCCGCGATTCAGATAGCGGCGTGCGATCCGCACAACCAACCTCAGATTGCTAAGCACCATCTGCTGATAACTTTCCTTGTCACCGGCGAGTGCTCTGCGAGCATAATACACTTCCTGTTCCGCGCTGAGTAATTCGGCGTTGCCTATTTCATTCAGATACAGACGTGTGACATCCGGACTGCCTGCAATGCGCACCGGACTCTCATCCGCAAGATCATACTGCTGGGGAGTTTCGTGAATACGTTGAGCACACTCCTCCTCCGGGTCTCGTGCCGACTCTTCTGTAGAATCCTCCGCCTCATGAGAGGCCTCCGACTCAGTGAAATGGGTGTCTAGCTCGGACTCTTGTCTGGCGTTATCCATGGTGTTCTCCTTCTCTTCCTTGAGTGAAATTTCCATGAGGGTCCTCCTTCATTCTGATATCGGGACAACATCGCACGGGAGGCAAGGAGGCTGAGCAAGACCGATCGGTCCATTTCCCGGGAGCGATACCCGAGAAAAACTAGCATGCAGATTTGAGAGCAAACAAGGCGAGCGCCCGTCAAACAAGGGATAGTACAGGCTCAATTGGTTATTTAACGTACAGAGTCGAGCGCGCCTTATCGGCGGGACGGTTCAGCGCATGCAAGAGAGTCTGGAAGAAATGTCAGCGAGGAGGAAGATAAGACGCCGGATCGGAGGGTTTGCCGTCAACACGAATCTCAAAATGAATCAACTCGGTACCGCGCGGGTCAGTGCCGACCTCCGATATTTTGTCGCCAGCCTGAATTCGAGCTCCCTCTGTGACCAGCATGTTGCTGTTATGGGAATAGGCACTGAGATGGCGCGCGCTATGGCGAATAATAATCAGGTCACCCTGACCTTGAATGCCACGACCCGCGTACACCACATCCCCGTCGGCAGCGGCGTAGACTGGATCACCGCGCCGGCCACTGATATCAATGCCACGACTGGTTGTCGCGGCCGAGGCTGAAAAACTGCGCAGCACGCGTCCGTCAAGAGGCCACTGCCAGGCGACCCCTTCCACGACACGGCTGGCTGCCTGATTCACGCGGCGATTGGCAACGGAGGCTTGGGGACGTTGCCCGGTAGAGGCCGGCGCCAGCGCAGGCACTTCGGTCAGAACGCTTGTGCTGACAGCGCCTGTGTCCAAGGTCAAACGCTGATCGGGGTAAATCGTATAGGGAGGCGTTAAATTGTTGGCCACCGCCAGCGCCCGCACATCGAGCGAATAGCGATAGGCAATGGAATACAGCGTGTCTCCCCGCACCACGGTATGGGTCATGGCACCGCTCGCGGGGGAACCTGAGGGAGAAGACGACGGGGGTGCCGAGACGGCCGGTGCCGGAGTCGGTGAAGGCGCCGCGTCTGGGGATTGTCCGGCACTGACGGGTGCTCCTGTCCCGTCGAGTGGGGCGCGGGAAATGCCACTGCGACGTATGCCCGTCGTTTCATTGACGACATTGACATTCACCCCTGGCGCCGGGTCCACGCGTACACCTGCCGCAATGGTGCGTGCATTGGATCCGCCAGAGGTATTACCCGACTGGACAGGAGGGGAGGCTGGCGCGGAGGCCCCGCCCGTCGTGGAGTAAATGGGAGGCGGCTGGCGATCCAGCACACGACTCTGATCATCGAGCGGCGCCTGATAAGGTCTGGCACAGCCCTGCAAAAGCGCGGCAACCACGAACACGCTCGCCGCGCATCCGCGCAAAGCAGCAGAGAATCCAATTCCGGAGGTATTCCAGTTCATACACATGTCCATCACCGCTCGGGCGCCATGGCGTCTTTAGACTGTCCACGGCTGCGGCTGATTCTTTCAAAAATAAACACCAAAGCAAAGCCCGCCATCAGCAGGAGTATGGCGGAGAGGACCCCTGCGGAATTCCCAGTGAGCGTTTCAAACCCGGAAGGGCTCAGATAGCGCACCCTACCCTGCTCTCCTTCCGAAATGTGCTTCCACGGCCATAACACCACAACGGAGGCGAGCAACATGCCCGTTAAGAAGGCATAGGTCTGCTCTCGATAATAATGAAATGTCCAGGACAACAGATGGGAGAAACTGAGCAGACCCGTCGCACATCCCGTGGCAAACACCAGAATCACGGCCAGGTCAAAGGCCCGCAAGGCCATCAGCACATCATCATAGACACCCAATAGAATCAATATAAAGGCGCCGGATATCCCTGGAAGGATCATGGCACAAATGGCAACTGCACCGCACAGAAACAGATACAGCGGCTGCATAGAGCCACTGACAGGACTGACAAAGGCCACCATCATCGTCAATGCCATGCCTCCCAGAAGCGGGTAAACATGGGAGCGCCGCCATCGCGCCACCTGTTGTCGCAGGAACCACGTGGAGGCCAGCACAAGACCGCTGAAGAATGCCATCAATTGCGGATACTGCGTGTCGAGAAGTGTCAGCACAATGCCGGCACTAAGGTAGAGACTGCACGCTATGCCGAGCAACAAGGTCAGCAAAAAACTGCCATTGATTCCCGTCCAAAATCCGCGCAGTCCTCGTCGAGAATACGACAGCAGGTTTAGGGGATCGAGATTCTTCAGGGATTCGATCAACTCTTCATAGATGCCGACCATGACCGCAATGGTGCCACCTGAGACGCCCGGCACGGAATCCGCCACGCCCATCGCCATGCCTTTTAAAAAGAGCAAAACCCGTGCTGTAAGCGTGGTGCCGATATCGTCCGATGACCGCTTCTCGTTCACCTGTCACCGCCTAGTGCTGTAACGCGCCAATAAAAAGGGGAACGAACCGGACGGTTTCCACCAGCTCAGTACGAAACGCATCCCCTTCCCGCGTGATAAGCCGCAATTCCTGCGTTTCTTCGCCGCCCACCGGAATAATCAACCGCCCCCCCTCCGCCAGCTGCGCAAGCAGTTCGGGTGGCACCTGCCGCGGGGCAGCTGCAGCGATAATGGCGTCGAACGGCCCCTTTTCTTTCCAGCCAAGACTGCCATCGTCATGCTTGAACTGCACATTGTTTATGCCTAGCAAGCGGATGTGTTTGCGCGCCTTTTCCATCAGGGGGCGGATGCGTTCCACCGAGTATACCTGTGTGGCAAAGGGGGCAATCACCGCGGTCTGGTACCCACACCCAGTGCCGATCTCCAGGACATTGCCCAGTTTGCCATTGGTCAGTGCGGGATGATTCTCGATGACTGCCTCCGTCATGCGGGCCACGATATACGGTTGCGAGATTGTCTGATTAAACCCTATGGGCAGTGCCACATCCTCGTAGGCACGATGCGCAAGCGCTTCATCCAGAAAGATGTGACGTGGGGTACTTCGAATGACATCCAGCACTCCCCAGTGCTTGATGCCCTGCTCCAGCAAACGTCCGACCAGACGCTCACGTGTGCGCTGGGAAGTCATGCCTATTCCTGCCAAATTCATTGTGCTCACTCGCTAATTGCCTCTTTCACACTCACTACTTCCCGCAAGACAGATGTCGCATAGGCGCCAGGTGGCAGAATGAATTCCACCGTCGCGGTATTGTGGTCTTCCCACTGCCAATCCAACCCTTTGACGGGCAGACGAAGACTGCGTCTCGCCTGCACCAGACCGGCAGCCTCCAGCCCTGCGCACAGAACGGGAAATGCCTTGCAGATGCGCTCTTCGAGCTCCGCTGCTTCCCGCCGCGTTCTGAGCGCACCTTTGCCCCAGAGCGGACCTGTCGGATGAATATCTGCGCTTTGCAATCTCCCGGCCAGCGTCTCATCCCACTCCTGCACCTCAAACACGCCTTCGGAGCCATCCAGTCCCATGACATCGCCCGCGAGATACTGCGCCCAGATACCCATGTCAACGCGGGCAGCAAGGACGGCATTGAACAGATGGGAACGGGCTGCCGACAGCAACAGTCCACGCATAAAGCCCTGACGCGGCTTTCTGCCAGTCGTAAACATCGCTTCTGCCAGCGCTACGTTTTGATTGGCGACTCCGAAGCGCTGTTCCCCAAAATAATGAGGGACGCCTTCCCTGCCAATCACGGCAAGCCGGTCCAACAGCGCCTCTCGCGAGGCCATCTTCAGCTCTCGGAGCACGATTTTAAAATGATTTGCGCGATGGCTTCCTCGCCGAATCTTGCGATGATTACGACCGCTGTCCAAAACCTCCACGCCTTCGAGAGCGACCACCGCGTCGAGCGCAGGATCCGGTTTTCCTGGCAGATAGAGACTGAACCACTGTTCGGTGACACCCTGCTTGTCCTTCATGCCCGCAAAGCCGACGTCATGCTCTCGAATCCCGGCAACCGCTGCGAGATGGCTCGCGACCTGTGATGTGCTGAGTCCACGCTTACGCAGATGCAGACAGAAGTGCTCTCCGTCTCCCGACAAATCAAATCCAAGTGTTTCTGATACCCGAAAATCTTCAGGCGCCCGCTTAAAGACTGCTTCTGCCACCGGAGCGCCATGTGCATAGGCCAATGCCGTCATGGCCTCCCGTGCCGCGCTCATGCGTGTGGGTCATCCCGATACAGCAGCACGACCGCATAGGTTTCTATGCCTTCCTTGCGCCCAACAAACCCCATGCCTTCGGTTGTCGAGGCCTTGACATTGACCTGTGCCGGCGCGATTCCCATTACCTTCGCCAAAGTCTCGCACATGGCATCGATATGAGGTGCCATGCGGGGCGCCTGCGCCAGAATCGTCAGATCAACATTCCCGATGCGCCACCCACTCTCATTGGCAAACGAACAAACCTTCGCCAAAAGCACGGTGCTGTCGATGTTGGCATAGGCAGCATCGGTGTCCGGAAAGTGGCGACCGATATCGCCGCGCCCCAGAGCCCCGAGCAAAGCGTCGCATAGCGCATGAATGACCGCATCCCCATCGGAGTGCGCCTCGAGGCTGCGATCAAAAGGAAGTGTGACGCCTCCCAGCACCAGGGGTTTGTCGGGCAACAATGCCGCCGAAAATCGGTGGGCATCGTAGCCATGACCAATTCGAACGTGATTCCACATAGAGGGAGTCTGCCTCTCAACGTTATTCAGAGTTTGCTTGCGCCTGCAGGATGATCTGCGCCAAATAAAGATCTTCCGGATAGGTAATCTTGATATTGTCTGCATTGCCGCGAACGACTCGCGGATGATAGCCCGCCAACTCCATGGCGGAAGATTCGTCAGTCACCGCGTGTCCGTTAAACAATGCATGCTGCAATGCTTGACGCAGTTTTCCATAACGAAAGGCCTGCGGTGTACTGGCTTGCCACATATCGTCCCTGGGCAGCGTCGCCACGACGTCATGCTGCGCATTAGCGAGTTTCAGCGTGCTGCTCACCGGGATTGCTAACAGACCTCCTACGGGGTGCTCCGCAATCTCGATCAACAGAGTTTCGATGGCTTTCAGAGAGACACACGGACGCACTGCATCGTGCACCAGCACCCAGTCATCGTCATCTGCCAGCCCCGCCAGCGCATCCAGTGCGTTGAGAACCGATTGGCCGCGTTGCTCTCCGCCTGTGCAGATCATGAGCCCTTCCGAAAGCGCCGGTCCGTGTGACTGCCACAGTGAATCGCGTGGATGAAGTGCCACGACTATCCCTTTAAGAGAGGGAATTCCCGAAAGGCGTTGCAAGGTCTGCGCGATTACCGAGCTGCCGTTCAGCGGAAGATACTGCTTCGGCAGTTCGCTTTGCATGCGCGACCCAATGCCTGCAGCGGGTACGATTGCCCATACGGCCATGGTGAATTTCAACTCTGTTCAGTGTGCGTGTTTTCGTGTGTCCAGAAAGCAGTATGCCGGTTTGCACCGGCATCTGCTTGGCGGAACTACGAGTGCTCAATCGTCAACAATAATGAAGAGTGTTTCACCCTCTTTCACCATGTTGAACTCGGTTCGCGCTCGTTCTTCGATTGCGTCCTGTCCTTCCTTGAGGTCGACCACTTCGCCCTCAAGTTCCTGATTGCGCTCCGCGAGCGACAGGTTCTCCTGCTTCTGCAATTCAACTTGGGAGTCGAGCTCACGCAGTTGCGAAAAGCTGCCCTCTCCCACCCACAAATTCAATTGGAGTAGCACAAACAACACGACAAGCACGCTCACAAGAACTTTCATCTTGCTCCCGCCGGCACAGGGCTAGGCCCCGGCATCATCGTTAACTTGCAATATGACTGAACTCTTCAATTCCACGGTACATCGCGCGGCTGCCTAACTCTTCCTCGATGCGAAGCAGACGGTTGTACTTGGCGACACGATCCGAGCGGCACAGTGAGCCCGTCTTGATTTGTCCGGCACCGGTAGCAACGGCGAGATCGGCAATCGTTGTGTCTTCGGTTTCGCCGGAGCGATGTGAAATCACCGCGGTGTATCCGGCTTTCTTGGCCATGCGGATTGCAGCAAGCGTTTCGGAAAGTGTTCCGATCTGATTGAACTTGATCAGAATCGAGTTTGCGATGCCTTGTTCAATGCCGCGGCTCAAAATCGCGGTATTGGTCACGAAGAGGTCGTCACCCACCAACTGGACACGATCCCCAATCTTGCGCGTGAGTTTAGCCCAACCGTCCCAGTCACTCTCATCCATGCCATCTTCGATAGAGAGAATATTGTAATCGGCTGACAGCTTGGCCAGGTAATCAACGAAGCCTGCGGAATCATAAGCGGCGTTTTCACCTTTGAGGACATATTTGCCGTCCTTGTAGAATTCAGACGCGGCACAGTCCAGCGCCAGGCGAATGTCTTTGCCCATTTTAAGACCGACTTTGTCGACTGCCTGCAGAATGGCATCCAGAGCGGCCGCGTTGGACGGCAAATTGGGGGCAAAGCCTCCTTCATCCCCCACAGCCGTGCTCAGGCCCATTTTGTGCAAGACGGATTTCAAGCTGTGAAAAATTTCTGCGCCGTAGCGTAGGGCTTCCGAAAAACTGGCGGCTCCAACGGGTTGCACCATGAATTCCTGGATGTCGACATTATTGTCGGCGTGCTCGCCACCGTTGATGATATTCATCATGGGCACCGGCAGCGTCAGCACGCCATTGCCGCCATTGAGCTTGGCAATATGCGCGTACAGGGGCAGTTTGTTGTCGAGCGCCGCTGCTTTCGCCGCGGCCAGTGACACGGCCAGAATGGCATTCGCGCCCAGGCTGGATTTATTGGGTGTGCCATCCAGCGCAATCATGGCTTTGTCGAGACCGTCCTGGTCATTGGCATCCCACCCGACAAGTCGGTCACGGATAGCGGTATTGACATTGTTCACCGCCGTCAGCACGCCCTTGCCCAGATAACGGGCAGGATCCTTGTCACGCAACTCCAGCGCTTCACGCGACCCGGTGGACGCCCCGGAAGGCGCACAGGCGGTCCCTGTCACACCGGACGCCAGCGTGACATCTGCTTCAATCGTGGGATTGCCGCGCGAATCCAGAACCTCACGTGCCTTGATCGATTTGATTTCTGCCATAACGATACTTACACCTCTTTACTCATAAAAACGGGAAACGATATCGGCTCAGGCCGTATCGATTTCAGGGAATTTTTTGACCAGATCATCCAGGGCCTTCATTTGCACCAAGAACTCTTCGAGCTTTTCCAGGGGGAGAGCGCAGGGACCGTCACACTTGGCACTCGCGGGATCGGGATGAGCCTCCAGAAACAGAGCGGCGATTCCCTGACTGATTCCAGCACGGGCGAGAGACGTCACGTCGGCGCGACGGCCGTCAGCACTGGCAGCCAAACCTCCCGGCTTCTGCAGGGAATGGGTCACATCAAATACTAGGGGATACGCCATTTTCTTCATCACAGAAAATCCCAGCATGTCCACAACCAGATTGTTATACCCAAAGCTGCTGCCGCGCTCACAGAGCATCAGGCGATGATTCCCTGCTTCTTCGAACTTGGTAAGGATATGGCGCATTTCCTGCGGGGCGAGAAATTGGGCCTTCTTGATATTGATCGCAGCACCCGTGCTGGCCATGGCGACAACGAGATCGGTTTGCCGGGAAAGGAAGGCGGGCAGTTGCAGAATATCGGCCACTTCACTGGCCGGTGCGGCCTGGGAAGGCTCGTGCACATCCGTGATGACCGGAACCTTGAAGCGGGATTTGATCGCCGCCAAAATGTCGAGCCCCTTGCTCAGACCCGGCCCTCGGAAAGAGTGCACAGAAGAGCGATTGGCTTTATCAAAGGAGGCCTTGAACACATAGGGGATACCCAGCCGAGAGGTCACCTCAACGTAGTGAGCCGCCACGTCCATCGCCATCTGCTCGGACTCCAGCACATTCATGCCCCCTACCAGCACGAATGGCCGGTCATTGGAGAATGTCAGCGCGCCTACCTGAACTGCCTTGTAAAAAGGATGTGTCACTTTGTGGTCTCGTTAATCCGCCAGATCAACAGCCGCAACTGACTGCTCCTGGTGTTCAAGTGCAGCCTTGATAAAGCCGGTGAACAGCGGGTGTCCGTCGCGAGGCGTGGAGGTGAATTCCGGATGGAACTGACAGCTGACAAACCATGGGTGATCTGGCACCTCGATCACTTCCACCAGCGTCCCGTCCATAGACCGGCCCGCGACTTTTAGTCCTGCTTTCTGCAGCACATCAATATAGGTGTTATTGACTTCATAGCGATGCCGATGGCGTTCCACGATGACCTCTTTGCCATAACACGCAAAGGCTTTCGAATCGGGCTCCAGGCGGCACTCCTGACCGCCGAGTCGCATGGTGCCACCCAAATCGGAGTTTGCATCGCGCACTTCTTTGCTGCCATCGGACGTTGTCCATTCACTGATCAACGCGATGACCGGGTCCTTGCAGTCCGCTTTAAATTCGGTGCTGTGAGCATCGGTCAATCCGGCCATATTGCGCGCGTATTCGATTACGGCTACTTGCATCCCGAGGCAAATCCCCAAATACGGAATCTTGTTCTCACGCGCATATTGCACGGTGCGAATCTTGCCCTCGACGCCACGAATTCCAAAACCACCCGGCACCAAGATCGCGTGAACACCCTCGAGAATTTCCGTGCCTTGCACTTTCACATCGGATGAGTCGATGTATTTGATATTCACGCGTGTTCGCGTCTGAATACCGGCATGGGAAATCGCCTCGATCAGGGATTTGTAGGCATCCAGCAATTCCATGTACTTGCCAACGATTGCAATCGTGACTTCGCGATCGGGGTTTAATTTGGCATCGACCACGCGATCCCATTCTGTGAAGTCCGCAGGCGGACACACCAGATTGAACTTGCGCACGATAATGTCATCCAGGCCACTGGCACGAAGCAGCGAAGGCACTCTGTAGATGGTATCGGAATCGGGCAGTGAGACCACCGCAGGAAGGTCCACGTTCGTGAATAGCGCGATCTTGCGGCGGGAAGACTCGGGAATTTCGTGATCGGAACGGCAAATCAGAATGTCCGGCTGAATACCGATTGAACGCAACTCCTTGACGGAGTGTTGCGTGGGTTTTGTCTTGGTTTCGCCGGCAGTTTCGATGTAGGGCACCAGCGTCAGATGCATGAACAGCGCTCTGTCCGACCCCAGTTCGACGCGCATTTGTCGAACCGCTTCGAGAAAGGGCTGCGATTCAATATCCCCTACCGTGCCCCCAATCTCTACCAGCGCAACGTCCGCCCCATTGGCGCCATCCACGACGCGCCGCTTGATCTCGTCCGTAATATGCGGGATGACCTGAATGGTGGCACCAAGATAATCACCACGGCGCTCTTTCTTCAGAACCTCTTCGTAGACCCTGCCGGTCGTGAAGTTATTTTTGCTGGTCATCGTTGTGCGGATATAGCGCTCGTAGTGACCAAGATCGAGGTCGGTCTCCGCCCCGTCTTCTGTCACGAATACTTCACCGTGCTGGAATGGACTCATCGTGCCGGGATCGACATTGATGTAAGGGTCCAGCTTGAGCATGGTGACATTAAGGCCGCGGGCTTCGAGAATTGCCGCAAGAGATGCAGAGGTGATGCCTTTACCGAGGGAGGAAACAACACCGCCGGTAATAAAAATATATCGCGTCATTAACGCCCCATCCAGAGAATTGAAGAGTGCTTTTGGGTACAACGTGCGGGCTGTTTCGGCAATGAGTGCGTTGCATGGGGGCGTTAAAAACCAGCGCTTATGCAAAACTTGCTAATTGAAACAGGCACCTACAGATGGGATTACAGACTACCAGAACACAGGCTTTATCACAACGCAAAATTGCCTTCTCAGGACACGGGCGAGGCATCGGGAGGCACCCAGACGATGTTCCAGCCCGCCTCCTCGGCACCGGCTTGCCAGCCCTCGCAGATGCCAATTCCCGGAATGCACACCAGCGTATCGCCGGAATACACGAGGGGAATTCGATCGCGCAGCCACGGTTCAATTGCCGCGTCTTGTAGAATTTTTTTCAGCAGGCGCATTCGGCGTGCATGAAGGCGACAGCGTTCTCCCCCCTGACGATAACGGAGTGTCAGCGGCGTCTGCTCACTAACACGCAGCCCTCCACCACCCGTGGCAATCCCATAGAGCAGGCCATTGCGAGGAAGATGCACCGGATCGCGGACACACCAGGAGATGGGACGGGCATCGCTCAGTGGCAGCATTTCCTGTTTCAGGTAGAGATTACGGCGGAAACGTCGCAGGACAACTGTCACGGCACCCCCTCGCCACCGAATCTCTGCCTGCGCTCCAGCAGATGCGGGCAGCAGTTCCTCCACGATCTGCGTCAGAACATGCCATCCGGGCTCCGGTGCCCCCGCGCGTGACAACCAGTACCGAAGCAAATTGCGTTGGCGGTGCGGCTGCAATGTGCAGAGATTGACCGCGTCGATGACCGACACAACGGGTGTCTTCACTCCTTCGTAGTCCAGAGCAGCGAGATCGTCGAGCAGGATGTCGGCCTCGGCACATAACAGCGCGCTGCGCTTCCAGGATTCACGAAATGCTGGCCAGCGCGCCTCGATCGCGGGCAAAACCTCATGTCGGCAGTAATTGCGGTCAAACTGGCGGTTTTCGTTGCTCTCATCGTCGCACCAGTCGAGCTGCGCCTTCTCGGCATAATCCATCAGCTGCGCCCGGGTATGTCCCAACAACGGACGCATGAGTGTGGCAAGGCCTAGCGGCCGTTGACGGGGGATCGCGGCCAGTCCCCGTGGACCCGCCCCTCTGAGGCTGCGCAAGAGAAAAGTTTCTGCCGTGTCATCAAGATGGTGTGCCATCACCAGGCACTCACCCGCCTCGAGGAGCCGTTCAAAGGCGGCGTAACGCTGCTGTCGCGCGAGATTCTCCAGACTACTTCCCGAGGTCAGATCAATCGTGACTCGCTCCACCGACAGGGAAATGCCGAGCTGCGCGCACGTGCGTTCGCAGTGACGCTGCCAGTGATTGGCATGCACACTCAGGCCATGGTTAATGTGGATTGCACGCAGCGAGACTGGCGGAGCATCCGGATTGCTGGCAGCGGTCAGTGACCGCACCCGGTGCATGACATGCAGGAGCACCGAGGAATCCAGCCCCCCGCTGTACGCCACCACGAAGCCATTGCAGGAAGAGACTTCCTGCAACTGCTCCAACAGTGACTCGGGGCTGAGTTCCATGATGTCAGGAGGAGATGCCGTATCCCATCAGTCGTTTGTATCGACGGGCCAGCAGCGCATCGGTATCCATGCCATTGAGGCGATCGACCTGCTCGATAAGCGCAGCCTTGATACTGGCCGACATGGCAGCAACATCCCGGTGCGCGCCGCCAAGAGGCTCTTCAATGGTGCTGTCGACAATGCCCAGCTCCTCGAGGCGGCGGGAGGTCACTCCCATGGCCTCTGCGGCAGCAGACGCGTACTCCGCTGATTTCCATAGAATCGTGGCGCAGCCTTCCGGGGTAATAACCGTGTAGGTGGAATATTCAAGCATGTTGATATGGTCAGCTATTCCGATCGCAATTGCGCCGCCGGAGTTTGCCTCTCCGGTCACGGTGGCGATAAGCGGCGTTTTGACAGTCGACATCATGGCCATATTCTCGGCAATTGCCTCGTTAATCCCGCGCTCTTCCGAGTCGATTCCAGGATAGGCACCCGGGGTATCGATAAAGCTGAGAACCGGCAGTTTAAATCGTTCCGCCAGCGCGATGAGACGCCGCGCTTTGCGATAGCCTTCCGGTCGGGGCATGCCGAAATTGTGACGGACTTTTTCTTTGGTTCCGCGTCCCTTCTGGTGTCCGATGACCATGACGGGTCTGCCATCCAGTCGGGCGACACCGCCCACCAGGGCGAGATCGTCGGCAAACAGTCGATCCCCGTGAAGTTCATCAAAGTCGGTAAAAATATGACCAATATAATCGAAGGTGTAGGGACGCAGAGGATGACGCGCCACCTGGGAGATCTGCCAGGGGGTCAGGGAGGAGTAAATTTTCTGCGTCAGTTTTCGGTTTTTTTCCTGTAACTTCTGAATTTCATCGGTGATGTTGAGCTTGTTGTCAGTGCCTACCAGGCGCAGTTCATTGATCTTCACTTCCAGATCAGCGATGGGTTGTTCGAAGTCGAGGTAATTCGGATTCATAGCGTAGGTTTATCCCGCAAATGTCATGACTGGCCGGAATGATAACAAAAGGCAGTCCCGGATAGCGACAGGCACGTCCTGCAATCCGCGTACACGACTATTGCTGATAACTGAGCTTAACGCGACCACGTCCAAATTCTTCCTGCAGACGATGCAGTAGCTCCTGAGAAGGCTTCACCTGCCATTGACTGCCTAATTGCAGGCACCCGCGGGAACCACGCCGTTCGTAGAAGACCCGCACCGGACAACTGCTCTGCTGGCCCGCCAGTGAAGAAGGTGGACGGGTTTTGCCGTCCCGGTCTGCTTTCTCATCGGGAATCGCACGACCTACTTCGTCTTCCGCATCACTCGCCCTGTGTGCTTCGAGGATGCGCGTCAGGGAGGCCGCAAAGTCGGGCAACAGGCTGTCCGCCTGCAGATGCAACTCGACAGACCGGGCAAACAAGGCACGCGCCTGATCCAGATTAACGATGTGGCGTGCACGCCCGCGCATCGCGCCACTGTAGTCGTCCACACTGACAACACAATCCACCACCAGAATGGCATCTTTTTGCAGCAAGTCGCGGAATTGTTCATATTCCTTTCCGAAGACTGACACCTCCAGGCGGGCACTGCGATCATCCAGCACGACAAAGGCGATGGTATCGCCCCGCTTGCTTTTCATCGTCCGCGTGGAGACGACAAGTCCGGCGACCAATTGACTCTCGCGCTCGGGCTTCAGATTCACCAGACGTTCACGCGTCATGCGACCAAGCTCGGGCAGGAATTCGTCAATGGGATGACCGCT
Source organism: uncultured Klebsiella sp. (assembly GCA_964538025.1). Classification (GTDB taxonomy): domain Bacteria; phylum Pseudomonadota; class Gammaproteobacteria; order Pseudomonadales; family Pseudohongiellaceae; genus UBA5078. Next base: position 233,347 of record CAZICZ010000002.1, read on the forward strand.
AAGGTAAAGCCCCAGGGTTTCACGTTCCGCTGCAAGGCGATACTGCTCGCTCCAAGGACGCACACGCGGCCGATGGGAGGACGTCGCTGGCACCTCTACAGGACTGATATCCCCAAACAGATCCTGCACTCCACTTTCCTGATTGCGGCTGCTTTGTTCCGCGGCATGCAGCGTGTCGGCCATGTCGGCCCAGAGAATGGCGCGCGCCTGATCCTTGCTCCCGCTCTGCAGACTGTCCAAGGCTCCCGCCTTGATCAGCGCTTCCAGCGCCCGCTTGTTCACAGCCCTGGCATCGACGCGACGGCAAAAGTCCAGAAAAGAGGTAAAAGCGCCCCCCGCCTCGCGTGCGGCGATAATGCTGGCAACCGGCCCCTCGCCCAAACCCTTGATTGCTCCCAGACCATACACAATCTCACGTCGGGCATTGACCGTGAAATTGAACGCACCAATGTTGACATCCGGGACCACCAGCGGGAGTTTCATCTCCCGACACTCTTCGATCAGCGTCACGACCTTGTCCGTATTCTGCATGTCTGCGGACAACACGGCGGCCATGAAGTAGGCAGGGTAATGTTCTTTGAGCCACGCCGTCTGATAAGAGACTAGGGCATAGGCAGCCGAGTGGGATTTGTTGAATCCATAGCCTGCAAATTTTTCCATCAAATCAAAAATGGCGCCGGCCAAGGAAGGGTCAATATTGCGCTGACGCGCCCCCTCCATAAACAGGCCACGCTGCTTGGCCATTTCTTCGGGCTTTTTCTTTCCCATCGCGCGGCGCAGCATGTCGGCGCCCCCCAGGCTGTAATTCGCCAGCACCTGGGCAATCTGCATGACCTGTTCCTGATAGAGAATGACACCGTATGTGTTGGACAACACAGGTTCTAGATCCGGATGCGGATAATCGACGGAGGCGCGTCCATGTTTGCGGTTGATAAAGTCATCCACCATGCCTGACTGCAACGGACCGGGACGGAACAGCGCGACAAGCGCGATGATGTCCTCAAAACGGCTGGGAAGCAGGCGCTTGATCAGATCTTTCATTCCGCGGGATTCCAGCTGGAAAACGGCGGTCGTTTCGCCACGTTGCAACAGCTCGTACACCTTCACGTCATCCAAGGGAATCATGGTGATATCGAGCGGTGCGCCACTGGTTGCAAACTCCTGCGCGTTAATCATCTTAACTGCCCAGTCAATAATCGTCAGGGTGCGCAGACCGAGAAAGTCGAATTTGACCAATCCGGCCGTCTCGACATCGTTCTTGTCAAACTGGGTGACAAGGCCCTCGCCATTCTCATCGCAATACAAGGGGGAAAAGTCTGTGAGTTTCGTCGGCGCGATGACGACGCCCCCCGCATGCTTGCCGACATTGCGCGTAATGCCTTCCAGCTTGTAGGCCATCTCCATGATTTCCTGCGCATCGTCATCACCGTCTATGAACTCCTGAAGCGCAGGTTCCTGCTCGAGAGCTCGTGCCAGTGAAATACCTGGTTCGAAGGGAATCAGCTTTGACAACTTGTCCGCTAGGGCATACGACTTTCCCTGCACACGTGCCACATCGCGCACGACCGCTTTGGCTGCCATGGTGCCAAAGGTAATGATCTGTGACACCGCTTCCTTCCCGTACATGTCCGCGACGTGTGCAATCACACGATCGCGGCCATCCATACAGAAATCAACATCGAAGTCGGGCATGGATACCCGCTCGGGATTCAGAAAACGCTCGAAGAGCAGGTCATAACGCAAAGGATCGAGATCGGTAATTCCCAAGGCATACGCCACGATGGACCCCGCGCCAGACCCGCGGCCAGGCCCTACGGGTATGTCGTTATTGCGCGCCCACTGAATAAATTCCATGACGATCAGGAAGTAGCCTGGGAATCCCATCTGGTTGATGACATCCAGTTCAAAATCCAATCGCTCGTAATAACGTTTGGCAACGCTGTCATAATCCATCTGGGCGCGAGTGGCGAGCGGATAGAGCTTCAGGAGGCGCTCATCAAGTCCCTTTCTGCTCACGTCCTTGAAGAACGCTTCCATGGTGGTGTTTTCTGGAATCGGATAATTGGGCAGATAAGGCTTGCCCAACTCGAGCTCGAGATTACAGCGCATGGCAATGACGCGGGTGTTCTCGATCGCCGAGGGAATGTCATTGAACAGCGCCTCCATCTCCTTGGCAGTGCGCAAGTACTGTTGCTCCGAGTAATGCCGCGCTCGTCGCGGATCATCTAGCGTCCGGCGCTCGTTGATGCACACACGTGCTTCGTGGGCCTCGAAGTCATCCCGCTCAACAAAGCGAACGTCGTTGGTTGCCACCACTGGGCAATCGAATTGTGCCGCCAGATCAACCGCAGCGGCCAGATAGCGCTCTTCGCCCTCACGCCCACAGCGGTGCAATTCCAGGAAAAAATTGTTGGGAAAGCAGGCCATCCAGTAGTGCAGTGACGCACGCGCCTTCTCATGATCCTCGTCGAGCAGCGCCCTTCCGACCTCACCGTCCTTGCCCCCGGAAAGTGCAATCAAACCCTCGGCATGCTGCTTTACCCATTCCCGTCGCACGGTCACCAAGGTACTGCCAGATTTTTCGGTATACGCGCGGGAAATCAGCTCAGTGAGATTGCGGTACCCCTCACGATCGCGAACAAACAACACCAGCGGAAATGGTCTTTGAGGGTTTTCGTCGTTTTCCACCAGGACGTCACACCCACACAAGGGTTTTATGCCATGTTCCATCGCACTGCTGTAAAACTTGATCAGCCCGAACAAATTCGCATGGTCCGTGATGGCGATCGCAGGCATCGCCATGCTGACCGCCTTGCTAACCAAATCATCAATGCGCACAAGACCATCCACGATGGAGTACTCGGTGTGCACGCGCAAATGTATGAAGCGATCAGTCATGAGATCTCACTGTAATCTGCCTTAGGACAGGTCCTGCGATGCCAACGCGCGAACGGGAGCGTAAGAGCGTCGATGAATAGCACAAGGCCCCAGCGTCGCCAAAGCGGCAAGATGTTCCGCTGTCGGGTAGCCCTTATGCTTCGCAAAACCGTAGCCTGGATAGTGCTCGTCTAGCCTCTGCATGTCCTGGTCCCGTTGCACTTTGGCGATGATGGATGCGGCAGCAATGCAATCAACTTTGGCGTCACCCTTGACGATGGCGGCACTGGAAAAATCCCACTTCGGGCAATACAGCCCGTCGACGAAAATAAAATCAGGACGCTTTATCAATCCGGACACCGCGCGCGACATGGCAAGCAGACTGGCTTGCAGGATATTGAGCGCGTCGATTTCTGCCGCGCTGGCGCGGGCGAGCGCAAAACACAGCGCATTTTCCCTGATTTCACGATCCAGGCGTTCGCGTTGTCGCTCCGAGAGTTTTTTGGAATCCCGTAACCCGGCAATCGGTCGCTGCGGATCCAGAATCACCGCGGCCGCAAGCACGTCACCCGCCAGCGGTCCCCGCCCTACTTCGTCGACACCCGCCACGAGACCTGTCGGAATATCTGGAAAGGCAAACGCTTCCTGCATATCACTGTGCCCTGATTCGGAACGCGGAAGCCACCTCAAGGACGGCTTCTGCCGCTTTTTTGTCAGCCTCACAGCGCAACTGCCGATGAATCTCGCCAAAGCCACGACTCAGGCTTTCCCGTGCACTCTCGTCTGTCAGAAGCCGCGCGATCTCTTTGAAAAGATTATCCACTGTCACTTCATACTGAAGGAATTCGGCCACCAGCGGTTTGTTGGCGAGCAGATTGGGAAGTGACACATAGGGGACTTTCAGCATGCGGGACGCGAGCATATAGGTCAGGGGAGCCAGCGAGTAGGCAACCACCATGGGACGCTTTAACAACATGGCTTCCAACGTGGCAGTTCCCGACGCCAGCAGCACAATGTCCGCTGCCCGCATGGCATCGTGGGAATGCCCTTCATAGACATGGAATCCCTGTCTGACTCCCCCTGATTGCAACAGGGCAACAACCTGTTCGAGTCGGCTGGCATTCGCGCAAGGAAGCAGAAACTGCAGGTCGGGAAATTCAAGACGAAGGCGAGCGGCCGTCTGCATGAACACCGGCCCCAGGCGGGCGATTTCATTTCGCCGGCTTCCTGGCATTAATGCAATGTAGCGACCTCGCGTGGGCAATCCCAACAGATCCCGCGCCCGGTGCTTTTCGATTTCACCGCCCTCATCCAGGCCAATGGCATCCGCGAGGGGGTGCCCGATATAGCGCACGGGGACGTGGTGCTTTTCATAAAAGGGCCTTTCAAAGGGGAAGAGCGCCAGCACGAGATCGGTGGCCGTTGCAATTTTATGGATACGTTTTTGGCCCCACGCCCAGACACTCGGGCTGACGTAATGCACGGTAGGGATTCGGTGGTCGTGCAGTACTTGCTCAACGCGAAGATTGAATCCGGGGGAGTCAATGCCCACAAACACATCGGGTGGATTGGCGATAAAACGGGTTTCTAGATCCTTCTTGATACGCAGCAGTTCAGGCAAGCGGGCGAGCGGTTCAACAAACCCCATGACCGAAAGACGCTCCATGGTGGCAAAGGACTCGAAACCCTCCGCCACCATTTTAGGGCCGCCAATGCCTTCGAAGACCACATCCGGTTGTAATCGGCGGATAGCCCGCATCAAGCCTTCGCCAAGAATATCGCCGGAGGCCTCGCCTGCAATCATGCCAATTCGCACACCAAGCTCCGCCTTCTTTGCTCGACTGGTCAGCGGGAGAAATACACTCCCGCACCATTTTTACCGTTGAATGCCTCGGGTCGAGGCGAGAATGGAATCTACAAACACTTTGATTTCGGCATAGGAGTCAGCCATCGGCTGGAGGGCTTCCAGAGCTTCCTTCAGCGTAAAGCCTTTCATGTACACAATCTTGTAGGCTTTGCGGATTCGCAGAATGGCATCCTTGTCAATACCTCGACGTTCCAGACCAATCGCATTGATGCTCCTGGCCTCCGGGGGTGTCCCGCTGACAATCACATATGCCGGCACGTCATTGCTGATGTGGGTCATGCCCCCCACCATCGCATGCGCACCAATTTTCAGAAACTGGTTGACCCCGGCGTATCCGCCCAGCACCGCCCAGTCCCCGACCTCCACATGCCCGGAAATGCCCACGTTGTTGGCAAAAATACAATGACTTCCGACCATGCAATCATGCGCCACATGCACGTAGGGCATCAGCAGATTGTGATCGCCGATACGGGTAATTCCCCCGCCAAACCCTGTGCCTCTGTGCAGTGTTGCCCCTTCACGAATGGTATTATGTGACCCGATTTCCAGCCAGGTCTCTTCCCCTTCGAATTTCTTGTCGGCGGGATCTTCGCCAACGGAAGCGAACTGGTAAATTTTGTTGTTGGCACCAATGCGGGTATTAGACCGCACGATCACATGGGACCCAACCTCAGTCCCCGCACCAATTTCCACACCCGGCCCAATGATGCTCCACGGCCCGACGCTAACGTCGGGTGCCAGTTTTGCGCGGGGATCAATGATGGCTCTCGGATCAATCAATTTCATTTTTCCTTTCAGCGCACATGATGATGGCAGTGCCTACCAGTTCTTCGCCCACAAAAGCCTGACAGAGAAACTTGTAGATTCCACGCTTGCTGGTAATGATAGTTGCTTTGAGAATCAACTGATCACCGGGCACGACCGGACGCTTCAAGCGAACCTCGTCAGCGCCCACGAAATAATAAAGATAACCGTCTTTTGGTTTTTTCTCCTGGCTTTTGAAACCGAGCACGCCGGCTGCCTGGGCAAGGGCTTCGATGATCAGCACACCAGGCATAATGGGTTGACCCGGGAAATGGCCTTCAAAGAATTGCTCGTTCACCGTGACGTTTTTATACGCGGTGATGGATTTCCCCAGCTCCAGCTCAACGACTCTGTCTACCAACAGAAACGGGTAGCGCTGTGGCAAATATTCTTTGATCTCTTCGATGTTCATCATCTCGTTATTCCTGGCTCTGGTGTCCCTATTTTTCTCTGATGCTGCAGATCAGTACACGCGGATAGGACTATTTCCCCGTTGTGATTTTTTCCAGTTCCCGCAGTCGCTTCGCCATGTCGTCAAGTTGGCGAAAACGAACAATATTACGCTTCCACTCTTTGGACTCAAGCAGCCCGGTACCCGATGAGTATATACCTGCCTCGGGAATGGACTGGCTAACCAGGGACATTGCGCTGATCATGACTTTGTCAGCTATGTGCAGATGCCCAATGATGCCCACGCCGCCACCGATAGTGCAGTAGCGACCAATCGACGTACTTCCTGCAATGGCGCTACAGCCGCAAATAATCGTGTGCTCACCAATGATGCAGTTGTGGGCTATCTGCACATGGTTATCAATTTTTACACCTTGTTCAATAATCGTATCGTCCAAGGCACCTCGATCTACTGTAGAGCCCGCTCCAATTTCGACATCGTCTCCAATCCTGACGCCTCCCAGCTGGGCAATTTTGATGGACCTTCGTCCATCAAACGCAAATCCGAATCCATCGGCTCCAATCACGACTGCCGAATGCAAAACCACCCGATCACCCAGATGAACACGGTGATAAAGACTGACATTGGCATAGAGGTGGCAATCTGTTCCAATCCGCGTGTCATCACCGACAGTCACGTTGGCTGCTATGCGAGTACCTTTGCCAATTCGAACATTCTTGCCTAGTACACAATAGGGGCCAATTGACACATCTGCTTCGATAATCGCCGTGGGATCTATTATCGCCGTCGCGTGAATGCCCTCATCAGAGGTCGCATCGCATTCAAATAACTGCGAGGCTTTAGCATAGGTGACGTAGGGAGCTGACGAAATCAATTGGGCACTGGGACATTGCGCTGCGAACGCCGCATCAAGAATGACGGCGGTCGCTTTCGTTGTTGCCAACTGGTGCGCATAACGAGGGTTACTGAGGAAACTTAATTGTCCGGCCCCTGCGCCTTTCAAAGTCGCCAGTCCGTTGACCTCAAGGGAGGGATTCCCCCTTAATTCGACATCAAGCAAGCGGGACAATTCACCCAGCGTGTAGATGTTAGGCCCGCTCACCTGGTGAAACCCGGTCACTTCACGACTACTGGTTCAATTCATTGAGCTTGGCGGTAACTTTTCCAGTAATGTCATAGACATTATCAAAGAACGCCACGCTGTCAGCATTGAGCACCAGAGTATAGCCACCTTCCTGGACGACAGCCTGTATGGCGCTTCCTAAATTCTGACGCATACTGTCGATGAATGACTGGTTGCGCTCTTGCAGTGCCGCTTGTACGCGCTCGGAAATCATCTGCAATTGCACTTGTTTCTCTTGCGCGTCAGAACTGATTTTACGCTTCTCTGATTCGCTCATGATGGACTCGTCACGCTGCGCGCGCTCTACCAATTCACGCAGCTCCGCGTTCAGGCGCTCGGCTCGCTCCTGGTCATCGCGAAACTCTTCCTGAATGACGGCTTGCAGTTCCTGTGCTGCCTGAGAATTGAAGAGCGCTTGCTCCAGATTAACAACGCCAACAACGGGTTGTTGTGCGAAGGTCGCACCGGAAGCCAACATACAACCCGCAATCACCAATATTTTTGCAATCGTTTTCACAATCCACTCTCCACTTGAGTCAGTTCGCAGTGCGTTCACACGGCTTTGTTCTTTAACAATTTGTAAAACCAAACCATCAGGCTAAATGCGCACCCGTCTTAGAAACCGGCGCCGATGGTGAAGTCGAAATTCTTCTCATCATCATTCGGGTCTTTAGAGAATGGTCTGGCCACATAGAATGTCAACGGCCCGAAGGGTGACAGATACGTGACACTCAGACCCATTGAGTATCTGAATTCACCAAAATCAAAATCGCTGCAGTTATTTTGCAGACTTTGCCTTGTTGTGCAGTTTGACGAAAACACGTTACCGGCATCGACAAACAGGGAGGAGCGCACCCGGCTTCGGTCTGTCACAAACGGCAGAGGGAACAGCAATTCTACACTACCGGTTGTTAAGATATTACCCCCAAAGGCATCTAAACGCTGATTTAATGCGATGTCCTCAACAGCCAATTGGACGCGGGGATTGCCATTGGCGTCATAAAGTTGATTGCCGTCAGCATCGAGCACCGGGATAGTCAAATACCCGTACTGCGTCGTATCGATCTGCGCAAAACCCGCCTCATTCCGGATAATATTGCCGTTCTCATCCTTCAGCAGACCGGCCGCACCGGTGAGATAACGTCGAGGATCGGTACTGCGAGGTCCGAGACTGTTTTCGTCGAATCCTCTGACGATACCGTTCGCCGAAAGTCCTCCAGCGAAGAAATTCTGGAAGAAAGGCAAACCATCAGTGCTGCCATACCCACCGCCGTACCCTAGATTGGCCCGCATAGCCAACACAAACTCCCCGATCAGCGGCTGATAAAACTGGGCGTTGTAATTAATCTTGTAATATTCCAGATCACTGCCAGGTGTCGTCACTTCAAACGAAATCTGCTGGAAACTTCCCGCGGTAGGGAGCTGCCCTCTGTTCAGGGTGCTTCGCAGCCAGTTAGTCGAGAACGTGAAGTTATCGAAAACCGTCCCCTGCTTGTCCACAAAGCCTTTATCCGGACTCTTGTTCAGGTACTCTTCCGGCAAATCCACGATGAATCCCCCGGTGGCATCCCCTACCGGGCCGTCGAACGGATTCTCATTTGCTTCCGTAATAATGTAACGATCAATACCATCAAAAAGCTGGGGACTGGACTCGATTTCCTGCACGGTAAATCCACCGGAACTCAGCTCTGTATGCGAATATCCCAGGTTGAAACCGATTTGCTGAATTTCGCTGATGGGATACGCAAAATTAAACGAGCCGCCGTAGGACTTCGTAGAGAAGCTCGCAATATTGAAAGGCGAATCCTGTTCCTGAAGAAATACGTTGAAACCGCGACTGACTCCGTCAGCAGTAAAATAAGGATCGAGATAGCTGAAATTGAGGCTTTTCTGGAACGTACTTTTATTTATCCCAATTCCTACTGTTCGCCCGGTTCCCAGAAAATTCTGGGCTTCCAGAGAAGAACTGATGAAGAAATTTCCGCCGCCGCCAGAGCCAACGCTGAACGAAATATTACTGAAGTTCTGCTCTTCTACCGTGTAATTCACATCGATTTGATCGGTACTGCCGGGGACTTCCACGGTCTCAACTTCAACGGTTGAAAAATACCCGAGGCGCTCAAGGCGCACCTTTGACAGCTCAATCAACTGACTGGATGCCGGTGCACTTTCCAGCTGCCGCATCTCACGTCTTAATACGTCGTCCGCCGTGGCGGTATTGCCGATGAAATTGACACGATTGACATAGGTTCGGTTGCCTGGCTCCACGAAAAAGGTCACATCAACCGTTTTACCCTCTTCATCGATCTCCGGCACACCGTTCACTTCTGCAAAGGCATAGCCAAAGTTCCCTAGGATCTGGGTCATGTACTCTTCAGTGGCCGTTACCAGAGCCTGTGAGAAGGTCTGCCCCGGTGCCACAACCGTGTAGGCTCGCAGAATCGCTTCTGTATTGACCAGATCCCCGGCGAGGTTAACTTCATTCACGACGTACTGATCGCCTTCGGTCACATTGATAGTGATGTAGATCTGTTCGTTGTCCGGGGTAATGGAGATGGGCGTCGAATCGATGTTGAAGCGCACATACCCGTTGTCCATGTAATGCGAGGTCAGTTTTTCAAGATCCCCGGTAAGCTGTTCCCGTGAATACTTGTTGCGACCGCTGAACGGGTTATACCAAGGTTTGAGACCCAGATCGAAAAGCTCCAACAGCTCATCGTCCTCAAAGGCATTGTTGCCGACGATATTGATGTACTGGATGCGGCTTTCCTTGCCTTCGTTGATCGTCATGTTGATGGCAACCCGATTGCGGGGTTGCTCTTCAATATCGATCTCGACAGTCGTCCCGTAACGTCCACGTCCCGAATACACTTCCTGTATTCCCTGTCTGATCGCTTCCAGAGTGGCGCGCGTAAAGATACCCCCTTCCGTGATATCTGCCTTGGCCATGTTCTCCAGGATGTCTTCGGACTTCAGAACCTTGTTGCCGGTGATATTGATCTCGCTGACGGAGGGACGCTCCAGAACCGTAATGAACAGCACATTGCCTTCACGGGCTACTTCGACGTCTTCAAAATACTCGGACCCTGTGATCGCGCGAATGATCTCTGCCGGAACCTGCTCATCAACGAGATCACCGATACCGACCGGCAACAGCCCAAACACCACACCGGAGGAAATACGCTGCAGCCCATCGATCTGAATGTCTTCGATCACGAAGTCTTGGGCATACGCAACGGAAGTTGCGACGGACGACAAAATGAGAGTACTTAAGAGCGTTCTAGTCATGAATATAGTTCAAGCCCGGCCTGGTAGTTTTTATCGAATGGAAGGGAAAATTACAGAGGATTCCTGAACTTACAAGAGCCGACTGACATCGTTATATACCGCCAAGACCATGACTCCAGAGATAAGCAACAAGCCCAGCTGAAGTCCCATCGCCTGAATCCGCTCCGGAACAGGACGCCGAATGATGGCCTCTACGCCGTAGTACAACAGATGCCCTCCGTCGAGCACCGGGATCGGAAGCAGGTTCAATACTCCCAGACTGATACTGAGGATGGCCAAAAAGCCAAGATAGACTTCAAGCCCGTAACTTGCCGTTTCTCCCGCGACCTGCGCGATGGTAATCGGCCCGTTGATATTCTTTACCGAGATCAGCCCGATCACCATCTTCTTGATGGAGTCGAGAACGAATACCGATTTTTCCCATGTTTCCTGTATCGCCGGCACGATGGCCGTCAGTGGTCCATAGTGCACTTCACGAATATTTTCGGGAGGCAGGCTGGCCATCAAATCAAATTCCTGCACATAAGCACCGATGACGCCGATGCGACTCCCGTCTTCGGCAAGGCTCGCCTCCGGGACCACGGTAAGGACGTGCAGTTCTTCGTTGCGTTGGACAACAACTTGCAGAGGCAGTTCCGGATTGGCACGCACACGTTGAACCCATTGCAGCCAGCCCGTCAGCGAATCGCCATTCACGGTTAAAATACGGTCGCCCGCCATGAGGCCCCCGCGCTCCGCCGCGCCCCCCTGAACGACTCCCTCGATGATGGGCGGGATCTCGTATTGCACCAGCCCAAGAGAGCCGAGAGGATTAGGCTCTGCGGTATCTGATTGCCAGCTTTCCAATGCCAGCCGGTAATCACGCGGAGCTTGCTCTCCCTGAGGGATCGCGCGAATCATCAGGTCCCCCGTTTCACCCAGACGGGCAAGCAGCAGCATCGTGACCTGTTGCCATACCTCAACCGGCTGCCCATCCACTGCAATAATTTCATCTCCAGCTCGCAATCCTGCGGTATACGCCGGCGTCTCTTCGATCACATTTGCCAGCACAGGCGCAGTTCCTCGAAGCCCATAGCCCACGTTGATAAGCCAAAAGACCACAATCGCGAGTAAAAAATTGGCAATAGGACCCGCAGCAACGATTGCCATACGCTGCCACAGTGGTTTGCTGGAAAAAGAGAGATGGCGCTGGTGGTCAGGGACAGAGGTCTCGGACGCAGTGCGGGTGTCTTCCTGCCCCAGCATTTTGACGTATCCGCCGAGAGGAATGGGGGCGATGACGTATTCTGTTCCGTCTTTGCCTACCCAGGATTTTACTGCCTTGCCGAATCCAATCGAGAAGCGCAGTACTTTCACACCACATCGACGGGCGACCCAGAAATGGCCAAACTCATGAACGGTAACAAGAATCCCCAGGGTTACTACCAGGGCCAGAACATTTATAAGCAGTTGTAGAGCCATAATTATGTGTACTTCGCCCGGGGGGCAGACAACGCAGCACCCTGCTCTTTCGTGTGGTTGGCGCAGTTAATCCTGCGTATCCCTTCGGTGATAATGCACCGCCTCAGCACAAACGGTCTACGACTGCGCGCGCCATTTCCCGTGCCTGTGCATCTGCCTGCCGAATAATATCGACTGAGTCTGCGCGGCGACAAGTCATTTGTGCCAAGACCTCGGCAATGATAACAGGTATGTCTGTGAAACGGCTCCCGCCCTTTAAAAAAGACTCCACCGCCACCTCATTGGCAGCATTCACGATTGTTGGGGCAGTCCCTCCCAGACGCGCCGCCTCAAATCCCAGTCGAAGGCAGGGGAAGCGCTCAAGATCGGGAAGTTGGAATGAGAGGGCCTCTTGGCGGGTGAGATCCAGAAAACTCGCCCCCGATGACATCCGCTCCGGCCATGCGAGCGCGTAGGCGATCGGAACACGCATATCGGGTGTACCCAGTTGTGCTATGACCGACCCGTCGTGGTACTCCACCATGGAGTGCACAATGCTCTGCGGGTGAATCAGGACCTCCACCATCTCGGGTCCTACACCGAACAAGAAGCAGGCTTCAATGACTTCAAGCCCCTTGTTCATCATCGTGGCGGAATCCACCGAAATCTTGCGACCCATGCTCCACTTGGGGTGCTTGCACGCCTGATCGGGAGTGACATTCGCTAACGCGCTCACGGGCGTCTCCCGAAATGGCCCTCCGGAGGCCGTCAAAATAATTTTACGGACGCCGCCACGCTGGATCTCTGCGCCCGCCAGGCGATGTTCCGGCGGCAGACACTGGAAAACGGCATTGTGCTCACTGTCGATGGGCAACAATACTGCATGACTTTCCACAAGGGTCTGCATAAAGAGTTCGCCCGCCATCACCAGCGCTTCCTTGTTCGCAAGCAACACTTTCTTCGAGGCTGCGACAGCAGCCAGGGTGGGAGGCAAGCCTGCACTTCCGACAATAGCGGCCATGACCGTATCGGTCTGTTCATGACAGGCCACCTCGATGAGTGCCTGACTGCCTGCCCGAACGTCGATCGCCAATGAGTGCTCAGCGCATGCCTTGCGCAACTCTTCTGCCGCCTTTTCACACACCATGACCGCAACTTTCGGCATAAAACGCCGGCATTGCTCGAGCATCAACGCCACATTCTCATTCGCCGTCAGGGCAAAAACGCTGTATTGAGGATGCAGCGCGATCACCTCAAGGGTGCTTTTCCCAATAGACCCCGTCGACCCCAGCAGAGTGAGCGAGCGCGTGCGAGATGAAGCGAAAGGAAGTGAGGGAGAGATCATTGCCAACTTACATCTTTAAAAAGAATCATGAACGACACCATGAACACGGGCGCTGCCGCCGTCAGGCTGTCGATGCGATCGAGAATACCGCCGTGTCCCGGCAATGAGGTGCCACTGTCTTTCACGCCGCGAGAGCGTTTCAACATGCTTTCAAACAGATCGCCGAGCACGCTGAAGACAGCGACGACCATGATGGCCGACAGGCTGATGAGGATATCCACTGCGGTAAGTGTCCCCAGTTGCGCGCTAAATGACACCAGCAGAATCAGTGCCAGCAACAGACACGATGCCAGCCCTCCCCAGAATCCCGCCCAGGATTTCCCAGGGCTCAAGCGCGGGGCCAATTTCGCTTTGCCCCAGGCGCGGCCGGTAAAATATGCCCCAATATCCACAATACTCACCAGTGCAATCAGGACCAACACGAGATAACCGGAGGGAGCAAGGTATTTGAGCTGGATAAGGGCGATCCACGTGGGGAGCAAGGTGGCGAATCCCATCAAGGCAGTTTGTGTTTTACCCGACCAGGTGGCCTGATTTTCTGGAAAATGGCGAATAAGGAAAAAAGCATACAGCCAGAAGATCACTCCGATCCCGGAGACCCCCATAACGGCAGGACGCAAGAGCGTCACGGCGTGCTGGACAATCCCGCATACCAGCGCGATAACACCCATGGCCAGACAAAAGACGAAGAGATACCGCAAACGCGCAGAACGGGATTCCAAGCCCATGAGTCCGGCCCATTCATAGACGCCAACCAGCAGAATGGCGCTGACAAACCCGGCGAACTGAAAAGGGCTAGACCAGAACGTTGCCACCAAGAGGACGGCCAACATGACCAGCGCCGTCATCACTCGCGTTTTAAGCACTGCGAACGCTCCCGTTCTGCGGCAACTCGTCGCTCTGCGCCCGATTGTCCAGATGACCATAGCGACGTTGACGCTTTCCGTAGTCCCGCATGGCCAGCTCAAATTGCGCGTCGTCAAAATCAGGCCAGAAACATCCGGTGAAATACAACTCCGTATACGCCAATTGCCATAACAGGAAGTTGCTGATGCGACTTTCTCCCCCCGTGCGGATACACAAATCGGGCGCTGGGTCCTCGCCCAGTGAAATGTGCCGCTGAATGTGACTGACGTCGACATCCTCCGGCGCTAGCGCTCCCCGGGCGACTTCGAGGGCAATCTTGCGGGCAGCATTGGCGATATCCCACTGGCCGCCATAGTCCGCTGCGACGGTGACGATGGTACCGGTGTTATTCGCGGTCAGCTCCTCTACTTCACGCATATGGCGCTGCAGCGTGGGTGAAAAACTTTCCCGATTGCCAATAAACCGTAACTTGACGTTGTTATTGTGAAGTTGCGTGATTTCTTTTCGTTTGAGCACGGCGAGGAAAAGAGCCATGAGCCCTTTAACTTCCTTGTTAGGGCGTAGCCAGTTTTCGCTGCTGAAAGCAAACAGTGTGAGGTATTTGATATCGCGCTTGATGCAGGAATAGACGACCTGCCGAGCCGCTTCAGCTCCCGCTCTGTGCCCTGCCGAGCCCGACAGGTGATTGGCCCTGGCCCAGCGGTTGTTGCCATCCATAATGACAGCAACATGGCAGGGCAGTGTCGCGGGTTCTATGTGGGATTCAGGTTCTTTGTGCATCGAAGGCGTGTTCTCTGGTGGTGAGACATGCACAGGGTTTCCCGTGAGCGGACAGGCCGACCCGTGTGTGTGCATGCTCGGAAGCGCAGTTGCCGTGTCACGGCAACTTCCTTCAAGTGATCATTACATAGACAGCAGGTCTGCCTCTTTCACTCCATAGTGAGAATCGACAGAGGCAATGTATTTATCGGTAATCTTCTGAATACGTTCCTCGGCGCGCCGTTGATCGTCTTCACTGATTTCTTTTTCTTTCAACAGATCCTTGATGCTGGCATTGGCATCGCGACGGATATTGCGAATGGCCACACGCGCGTTCTCTGCTTCCGCTTTGGCCTGCTTGGTGTACTCGCGACGCGTCTCTTCGGTGAGGGCTGGCATCGGGACGCGAATGGATTCGCCATTGTTGGAGGGGTTCAGCCCAAGATCTGACTTCATAATGGCCTTTTCGACCTCTGAGATCAGCTTCCGCTCCCAGGGGACCACCACGAGACAGCGACCGTCTTCCACAGTCACATTGGCCAGCTGATTCAGGGGAGTATCGGCCCCGTAGTAGCTGACCATAACCGTGTCCAGCAGACTGGGGTGCGCACGTCCAGTGCGAATCTTGTTGAACGCCGCATCCAGCGCAGTGATGCTCTTGATCATCCGCTGCTCGGCGTCTTTGATAAAGTCGTCAATCATCTTGCCTTCCCCCTAGTTTCTGGTGGAAAAAATTAGTCGGCGCTCGGGTTCTCAATGATGGTGCCATCGGCGGCCCCCATCACATTGTTCAGCAGGGCTCCCGGCCGATTCATGTTGAAAACCCGCACAGGAATATCGTGCTCGCGAATCAGAGCAATGGCCGTCAGGTCCATGACTCCCAGCTTGCGATCCAGTACCTCGTCGAACGTCAGGCGATCATATTTCACGGCATCGGGCACCAGGTTGGGATCCGCGGAATACACGCCGTCCACCTTGGTCGCCTTCAGCACCAGTTCGGCGTCAATCTCAATCCCGCGCAAACACGCAGCGGAGTCAGTTGTAAAAAAGGGATTGCCGGTGCCGGCAGCAAAAATCACCACATCGCCGGAGCGCAAATGGCGGATCGCAGTGCGGCGGTCGTAGTGTTCCACAACCCCGCTCATGGGGATTGCCGACATCACCCGCGTGGCGATGTTGGCGCGTTCAAGGGCATCTCGCATGGCGAGTGCGTTCATCACGGTGGCAAGCATGCCCATGTGGTCACCGGTGACGCGCTCCATCCCGGCGGCATTGAGCGCTGCGCCACGGAAAAGGTTCCCGCCGCCGATGACCATGCCAATCTGGACGCCAAGGCCGACCAACTGGCCGACCTCGACCGCCATTCGGTCAAGCACCTTAGGATCGATCCCGAAATCGGCATCGCCCATCAGGGCCTCACCGCTCAGCTTCAGGAGAATGCGCTTGTATTTTTTATCTGGTTTGACCATGAGCACACCGCCTCAGGAGCCGAAGCTCTTGCTGAATATTACTGCTTGGATACCGCCGCAACTTCGGCCGCAAAATCCACTTCTTCTTTTTCGATGCCTTCCCCTACTTCGAAACGGACAAAGCTCACCACATCGGCACCCGCCTTCTTCAACAAGGCACTGACGGTGATTTCCGCATCTTTCACAAAGGGTTGATCCAGCAGACTAACTTCCGCGACATATTTGCGCAAACGCCCCTGAATCATTTTTTCAATAATTTCCTCCGGCTTGCCGCTCTCGCGGGCCTGAGCGGAGTAAATCTCGGACTCCTTGGCCAGCAATTCCTTGGGCACATCTTCTGCGCGCACGACAATCGGATTCACAGCTGCCACGTGCATCGCGATATCTTTAGCCAGAGAGTCATCGCCTCCCTTGATCGCGACGAGCACTGCAATGCGGTTATTGCTGTGAATATAGGTATCGACGATGCCGTCGTTGATATTTTTGAATTCAACGATCTGCACGCGACGCACATTGATGTTCTCACCGATTTTCTGCACCAGCGCTTCACGCGCATCTTCCAGACCTGCAGCCATCAGGGTCGCAACATCCGTCTCACGCGTATCAAACGCGCGCTGCAGAACATCGTTTGCAAACTTCAAGAAATTGTCATCGCGGGCAACGAAGTCAGTTTCGCAGTTTACTTCGATGATCACACCGAAGTTGCCATCTTCAGCGATCTTGGTCAGAACAGTTCCTTCTGCAGCGATTCGGCCGGCTTTCTTCGCCGCCTTGAGACCACTCGCCTTGCGCAGGTCATCAATCGCTTTTTCCATATCGCCGTCCGCTTCCACGAGCGCCTTCTTGCAGTCCATCATGCCGAGCCCGGTACGCTCACGCAGTTCTTTCACCATGCCTGCTGTAATGTTCGCCATTTTCATGCCCCTATCATCAATTCACTTCAGTGATTCAAATCAGACTTAAAAAAAAAGGGCGACGCCCTTCTTTTTGGTGGTTGTTGGCCTCAAAAGGCCGGATTGTGTCGACTTCATGCTCCCTCCTGAAGCCCCGAATTGACGCGAGGCTCAGGGGGATAGACGGGTCTTACTCAGCAGCGGTGGCGCTGGCTGACTCTTCCGCTACAGGGTCAGCGTCTTTGTCGCTGACTTCGATGAATTCGCTGTCACCTACAACAGCGTTGGAATCACCACGCCCGGCAATGCAAGCGTCTGCAACCGCAGTGGCATACAACTCAATCGCACGCAGCGCATCGTCGTTGCCGGGGATCGGGAAATCGATACCGTCCGGGTTGCTGTTGGTGTCCACAATACCAATCACGGGAATGCTCAGGTTATTGGCTTCAGTGATCGCAATGCGCTCGTGATCAACATCGATCACAAACAGGGCATCAGGCAGGCCGCCCATGTCCTTGATCCCGCCGATACTGCGCTCCAGTTTTTCCTTGGCGCGACGTCGGACCAGCGCTTCTTTTTTCGTCATGCGATCAAACGTGCCATCGGTTTCCTGCGCTTCGAGATCACGCAGCTTTTTGATGGAACCACGGATGGTTTTGTAATTGGTCAGCATGCCGCCGAGCCAACGGTGATCCACATAGGGCATGCCTGCGCGCTCAGCCTGCTCTTTGATGATCTTGCCTGCCGCACGCTTGGTGCCAACAAACAGAACCTTCTTTTTGCGCGCTGCCAGGCTGTGCACCTGCTCCAGTGCGGCATTAAGCGCAGGAACGGTGTGCTCCAGGTTGATGATATGAATCTTGTTACGGGCACCGAAGATGTATTTCTTCATCTTGGGATTCCAGTAACGGCACTGGTGGCCGAAGTGCACACCCGCTTTGAGCATTTCTTTCATTGAAACAGTTGTCATGTCTTTTCCTTTGCTGGGTTAAGCCTCCATACACCCCATGGTTAAACCCAGACGACCTGCGCCGGAGCACCCAAAACACATGTGACGGTGTATGTGCGACGTTGATTGAAACTGCATTTAGTCACACTTTATGAGTCATGACCCATAAAGCGCGCAGCTTTATACCACAAAGGGCTGGGGACATAAAGCCTTGCTAGCGCCTCGAATGCCTCTTTCCCGTCGCTCGACGGGGTGGCGGGCAGCCGCCCGAATGCCTGTCATTCCCTTCCCTGCTGCTTTACAATACCGCCTTTGTTGAGCACAGGCCCTCCGGGGGCCGTCCGGAGACCTGCTTTCCCACTATGGCCATCAGTCTTAAGTCGCCAGAAGATATTGCCAAAATGCGCGTAGCCGGACGATTGGCCGCAGACGTCCTGGAAATGATAGGACCATACGTCAAAGCAGGCTTCAGCACGGGTGAACTCGACCGCCTTTGTCACGACTATATCGTCAATGTACAGCACGCCATTCCTGCCCCGCTGAACTACAACGGATTTCCAAAATCCATCTGCACCTCGATCAATCATGTGGTCTGCCACGGCATTCCCAGTGATACCAAAATTCTGAAGAAAGGTGACATCATCAACATCGATGTGACCGTCATCAAGGATGGATTTCACGGCGACACCAGCAAGATGTTCATCATTGATGAAGCCCCCTCCCATGTCGTGCGGCTTGTCGAAGTCACGCAACAATGCCTGTACCGGGCGATTGGCATCGTGCGCCCGGGCGTCCGACTGGGCGATATCGGCCACATTATCCAGACCCATGCCGAGGCCAATCACTACTCCGTCGTGCGGGAATACTGTGGGCATGGCATTGGCCGTATTTTTCATGAGGACCCTCAGGTACTCCACTACGGCAAACCTGGCACAGGCCTGGCCCTGCAGGAAGGCATGACGTTTACCATTGAGCCAATGCTCAACGCAGGCACCCACCATACCAAGCTGTCGCGTTCCGACGGCTGGACGGTGACTACCCGCGATCGAAGACTCTCAGCGCAGTGGGAACATACCCTCGCCGTCACCGCCGACGGCTGCGAAGTCCTGACTCGTCGCAGCGACGAAAAATTCTAAGCGCATGATCTCCGTTATCCCGCGCCATTACTGACCTCATCGACCCAGACGCCGACACTATGAGCGACACGCCCAGCGGATTGAACGCAGAATTCAAGCAAGCCCTCTTTGATGCGGTGCACTTTCGCGAGACCTTGCAGCAAAGTCCGCAGCCGGTCGGCGTCTTTCGGGAAGCCTTGCAACACGCACGGCGTTTTCTTGACGAACGATTCCGGGAAAACGACGACATCACCCTGCTCGTCAAGGGCCGGGCCTGGTTCATGGACAATCTCCTGCGCATCGCCTGGGAGCGGTATGACTGGAAGAATCCCCACGATATCAGCCTGCTCGCGGTGGGCGGATTCGGGCGCGGAGAATTGCATCCACACTCCGATATCGACCTGCTGATCTTGACCCGCGAAGACAATCACGAAGTCTATAAACAGCAATTGAGTGCCTTCTTCACGCTGCTGTGGGATCTGAATCTCGAAATCGGGCAATCGGTGCGCTCGCTGACGCAATGCCGCCAGGAAGCCTTGAAGGACATCACAGTTGCCACCGCGCTCATGGAGTCACGCACGATTGTCGGTCCTGAATCGTTGCGTGACGACATGATTGCGCTGACACAGAATCCTGATGTGTGGCCTGCAAAATCTTTCTTTGAAGCCAAGCGCGATGAACAGGTTGCCCGGCACCACAAATATTACGACATCGATTACGCGCTCGAACCCAACGTGAAAACCTCTCCCGGAGGCCTGCGGGACATTCAGACAATCGCCTGGATTGCCAAGCGCTACTACAAGGCTGACAAACTGATTGATCTGGTTGAGCTTGGGTTTCTGAACACCACGGAGTACGAGCAACTCGCTGCCGGAGAACGGCTTCTGTGGCGACTTCGGTATGGCTTGCATCTGTTGTCAGGACGCAAGGAAGACCGACTTCTGTTCGACAAACAAAAAGATCTGGCAAAGATGTTTGGCTATGAGGACGATGAAAAAAGTCTCGCCGTCGAAAAACTGATGCAGGAATACTACCGCGCCGTGGCCACCCTGCGTGGATTGAACGATGTGTTGCTGCAGCATTTCGATGAAGCCATTCTGCGCGCCGACGAAGACGAAACGATCGTCGTCATCAGTAAACGATTCCAGATTCGCAACGATTACATCGAGATCAGTAATCCCGGCGTCTTCAAGCGCTTCCCCTTTGCCCTGCTCGAAGTGTTTGTGCTGATGGCGCAAAACCCGCGCAT
Source organism: uncultured Klebsiella sp. (assembly GCA_964538025.1). Lineage (GTDB taxonomy): Bacteria > Pseudomonadota > Gammaproteobacteria > Pseudomonadales > Pseudohongiellaceae > UBA5078. The sequence goes on from CAZICZ010000002.1 coordinate 253,804, forward strand.
CAAGGGCGTTCGCGCGGCCACGATTCGCTCCATCCGCGAGCACACTTACCTGATCGATGAAAAATTCCGCAAGGACCTGCGCAACATCACACTGTTCATGGAATTGCTGCGCTCGCCTCACGAGCTGACCACACAGCTGCGTCGCATGTCGCGCTATGGAGTGCTTGGACGTTATCTGCCTGAATTTGGCGCAATCACCGGCAAGATGCAGCACGACCTATTCCACATTTACACGGTGGATGCGCACACCCTGCAAGTCGTGGAAAACATGCGCCGTTTTCGTTTTCCCGGCGCAGAAGAAAATTTTCCGATCGCCGCCCACATTGTGCGCCGCCTGCCGAAAGTCGAACTGCTCTACATCGCCGGCCTGTATCACGACATCGCCAAGGGGCGTGGAGGAGATCACTCTACCTTGGGCATGGAGGACGGTGCGGAATTCTGTCGCCTGCATCACCTGAGCGCCTGGGATACGAAGCTGGTGTCCTGGTTGATCGGCAAACACCTGCTGATGTCGATGACCGCGCAACGCATGGACATCGCCGACCCGGAGGTCATCCACCATTTTGCGCTGGAAGTGGGCGACAAGCTGCACCTGGATTATTTGTACGCACTCACAGTGGCCGACATCAATGCCACCAATCCCACGCTGTGGAACACCTGGCGGGCGGCACTTCTGCGACAGTTGTATCTAAGCACAAAACGTGCGCTGCGCCGGGGTCTGGAGAACCCGATCGACCGGGCGGACCGAATCAAGGACAAGCAGGAAAGCGCGCTGCAAAAACTCACCGAGCGTGGGCTGAGCAACGAGCAGGTGCACCAGATATGGGCCAATATTGACGACGAATATTTTGTGCGTGAATCGACCGCCAACATCATCTGGCACACCGAGGCGATTGCCCAGGATCACGCTGGAGAGACCCTCATCCTGATCGAAGATTCAAGCGAAGGGCTCTCCGAGGGAGCCACCCAGATATTTATTTATACTCTCAACAGAAATCATCTGTTTGCCAGCAGCGCAGCCGCGATCGAAAAGCTTGGCCTGAACATTCAGGATGCCCGTATTTTTACCTCCAGCAAAAACACGGTGATGAATACCTTCACGGTGCTGGAGAGTGATGGCACCCCGGTTTCGTCAAGCAGCGTCCGACGTCAGCAAATTATCAGCCTTCTGCAGGAGTACCTCAGCGAGCCGACGAAACATCTGAAGTCAGGCTCGGAAAAACGCATCGCACGCAAACTGAAACATTTCAGCCAGCACGTCGAAACCGAAGTGATCAATGCGGACGACAAACCCTACACCACGCTCGAGATCAACTGCCCTGATCATCCCGGCGTGCTCGCGTCCATCGGAAAAATTTTTGCACAGCACAATATTCAATTGCAGAATGCACGCATTGCCACGCTGGGCGAACGCGTAGAAGACTTGTTTTTCATCGTGGACAGCCAGGGTCAGAAGATCACCGACCCTGCCCTCATCGACACCCTGCAACAGGATATCCGGCAGGAACTGGCGAGCTGATCACGGAGGGAGTAAACCGACAACGATGCTGACACTCTATGGTATTGCGCAGTGCGACTCCGTCAAAAAGGCGCGCGCGTGGCTAGAGGCACATGAACTGCCGTATCAGTTTCATGATTATAAGAAAGCGGGCGTGTCACCCGCGTTGGCAGCCACTCTGCTGAAAGCGTTGCCACTGGACATCCTGATCAACAGGCGAGGAACGACGTGGCGCCACTTGTCGGCCGCGGAACGCGAAGCGCTTCAACAGGTGAGCACCGCGGCACCTCTCATCATGGCGCAGCCGTCGGTGCTCAAACGCCCGATAGTGCAGTCCGCGAAGGGGTGGCACGCTGGATTTGATGAACCCTATTGGCAGCAGCTTTATCTGTAAGCCATACGACAACATTCTCCCAAGAAGGAAATAGACATGAGTAGTCCTCTCTCTTTGCACAGTGTCGGGATCGGCATCGCGACCCGCAACAGTCGCGATGACATTATCGAAGTGTATTACCCGCTGGTGCTCCGCGCTCCCTCGCATGAGGTGTGTGAGGCCCTGCAGAGTATCTTGTCGCCCGGGAGTGGCAACTCCCTGCAGGTCCTGAGCCCGGCGCAGGTCATCCAGCTTGCAACATCCCCTGCCTTTTCCGCCGATGCTGCCCAGGCACGCATCCTGTCTCAGCTTAACAACAGCGCCCACGATGTGGTCGCGATGCTGATGCGCGAAGACGTGGCACCCACCAGCGTTGCAGAGGTGTATTTAAAGTTGCACCTGCTCTCTCACCGCTTGTGCAAACCGCATTCGCTGAATCTGAGCGGAGCCTTTGGCATACTGCAGAACGTCGCCTGGACGAACCACGGGGCAATCGATCTCGACGATTTGCCGCAGCGCCAGTTGCAGGCACGTCTCAAAGGAGAAGTGCTGGAGGTCATGTCCGTCGACAAGTTTCCGAAAATGAGCAATTACGTTGTTCCCAAAGGCGTCCGCATTGCCCACACCGCGCGCGTGCGTCTTGGGGCCTATCTTGGCGAAGGCACCACCATCATGCATGAGGGATTCGTCAACTTTAACGCCGGCACGGAAGGTCCAGCGATGATAGAGGGACGCATTTCCGCCGGCGTCATGATTGGCGCCGGAAGCGATCTGGGCGGAGGCTGCAGCACCATGGGCACGCTCTCAGGAGGAGGCACCGAAATCATCTCCGTCGGCAAAGACTGCCTGATTGGTGCCAACGCCGGGCTCGGGTTTCCGCTGGGGGACCGTTGCATCATCGAAGCCGGTCTGTATGTCACTGCCGGAACCAAAGTCGTGCTGTTGGACAACCAGAATCAGGTGGTTGCCACCGTCAAGGCGCGAGAGCTTTCCGGAAGGGACGATCTGCTGTTCCGCCGCAACTCCCTGACAGGTGCTGTCGAGTGCAAGGCAAACAAGACTGCCGTTGCGCTGAACGAAGCGCTGCATTTGCATAATTGATCGCGCCAGTGCGCCAGAGGACCTTATGACACCTACGCTTTCCTTGTGCATGGCACTCATGGAACGCCCCTCCATCACGCCGTCGGATGCAGGTTGCAATGCATTGCTGATGTCCCGCCTGGAGGCGCTGGGGTTTCGAATTGAGTCCATGCCGTTTGGCGACGTGCAAAATTTCTGGGCACGTAAAGGCACCGAAGGTCCCGTCTTTGCCTTCGCGGGCCATACCGACGTCGTCCCAACCGGCCCCGAAACAGAATGGAAATCGGCCCCGTTTATGCCCAGCGTGAGGGAGGGTCTCCTCTTCGGTCGCGGCGCCGCAGACATGAAGGGAAGCATTGCGGCGATGGTCATTGCCTGCGAACGTTTTCTGGCCTCGGGAACGCCATTCACGGGTTCTCTGGCATTCCTGATCACCAGTGACGAGGAAGGCGTCGCCATCAATGGCACGCGCAAAGTGATCGAGGTGCTGGAAGCCCGTGAGGAAAAAATTGATTACTGCATCGTGGGAGAACCCAGCAGCAGCAAGCAACTGGGCGATGTCATCAAAATCGGACGTCGTGGATCGCTTCATGGCTTTCTCACAGTCCACGGCATTCAAGGCCACGTGGCCTACCCTCACCTCGCACGCAATCCCATTCACACTGCCCTGCTTCCCCTGCATGCGCTCGCAGAAGAAGTGTGGGACAACGGCAATGCCGCATTTCCGCCCACTAGCTTTCAGATTTCAAACGTGCACTCTGGAACGGGCGCAGACAATGTGATTCCCGGAACCTTGCAAGCGAAGTTCAATTTCCGTTTTTCCACGGAACTGGACGAGGCAACGATTCGAGCTCGCACACACGCCATCCTCGATGCATACCCCTTGGATTACACGCTGGAATGGCAATTGTCCGGCAATCCATTCCTGACGGCGCGGGGCACATTGATCGATGTGGTACAGGAAAGTATCCGGCAGGTCGTCGGTATCGAAACGGAATGTTCGACGAGCGGCGGCACCTCGGACGGGCGTTTTATCGCGCCTACGGGGGCCCAACTGCTTGAGCTTGGCCCATGCAATGCCACAATCCACAAAGTGAATGAACACGTGAGTCTGGCAGAACTTGAGACCCTGACAGATCTCTATGAGGATGTACTGCGCCGCGTGTTTGCCCCGACAACGGCGTAATTATTTCGCCCGCACACACAAATACACATCGAAACGGCTCGATTTGCCCTCGTGCGAAAAAGAAGGGGCTCTCCCAGCCAGAGCCTGGGCAATCCGTGGCCGTTTGACCACGACGCGTTTTTGTGCGCGCTCCAGCGCAACGCCTAACAAGGCTTCTCCGCCCGCCTCGGTTGCAAGCAGCTTTTGCAGCAGCGCCATGCCCTTCTTGACCTTGGCGCTCTTGCGGCGTTCAGGAAACATCGGATCCAGATAGATGACTTCAGGCGGCTCTGCGGCGGTCTCTGCCAGCCAACGCTCGCTGTCCGCGTGAATCAAGGTCATCCGCCCGACACTTTGCCGCACGCGCGGATTTTCGCTCACTCGCCCCCGCTGCAAGCCATTTTCAAGCAGGGCATGCAACACGGGGGAACGTTCCAGCAACGTCACCTGACAGCCCGCAGAGGCCATCAGAAACGCATCAAGCCCAAATCCCGCGGTAGCATCCACGACGTGCGCCATACTTCCCTGCTTGATGCCAGCGGCCTTTAAAAGCGCTTCCGGTGGTGCCTGTCGACGCTGCCTGTATTCCAGCGCCTCGTTTTCGAAATCAACACACACCGCGCCGGACGCCGCGGGACCACATTCCTGCAAGTGCAGTATCCCGTTCTCGAAAGTCAGGAGGAACTGACAGATGTTCTCCGCCTTCTCAGACGTTGAGACGACTCGTGCGTTCAGCTTGTCTGCCAGGGAAACCAGATCTGTCTTCGCGGTGCCATCGAGGTCGCACACTCCCAGCAACACTGAATCGCTCATACACTTTTCTCAGGAAACGCGGGAGGCATACAGCGCAAGCAGACCCGCCCCCATGATCACGCGGTAGACGATGAACGGCATAAACCCGATGCGCTCAATCACTTGCAGAAAGGTGTGGATGCAGGCATAGGACACGAGTGCGGAGAGCGCCATGCCATACACAGTGATTCCCCATTGGGCGGCACTGTCCTGCTGCACAAGCGCGACACCCTCCAGCACTCCACTTGCCAAAATAATGGGAATCGCCAGCAAAAAAGAAAATTTCGCGGCAGCGCGGCGGTCTAGCCCGCAGAACAGACCCGCTGTCATGGTGATGCCGGAGCGCGACGTGCCAGGCATCAATGCCAGAATCTGAAAGAAGCCAATGACCAGTGCAGATTTCAATGTCAGCGAATCCAGGCTGCGGTGCTGACGTGCCAAACGATCCGCCACGAAGAGCAAGCCGGCAAACACAATCGATGTCACGCCAATCAACACCATCGAACGGGAGTAAGTAGCCACAATATCCGACAGCAAAAATCCCGCAAGGCCAGCAGGGAGTGTGGCTACTATCACGCACCATGCTATGCGGGACTCGGCGCTATGAACACCTCGAAAACACGCACGCAACCAGGCGCCCGCCAGAAGTGCAATGTCCCGTCGGAAATACACCATCACCGCCAGAAGGCTTCCGACATGCACCGCGACATCAAAAATCAGCCCTTGATCCTCCCACCCCCACAACTCCTTGGGCAACAGGATATGCGCGGAACTGGAGATCGGCAGAAACTCGGTGAAGCCCTGAATGATGGCAAGCACACTTGCCTTGAAAAAATCGAATTCCATTTTATTCCTGATAGTCCATCTGATCTTTGAGATACACAGGCTGCGCTTGTGCCGCCGACACCCAGTCCTTTTGTGCAAATCGTTGCAGGGCGAGCGCACAAAGAGATGACGCATCACTGACACAATCACCCAGTCGAAACGCGATGGTATGCCGCTGTTCGTGGTTTATCTGCGAATAGAGCTGCCCTTCACCGTTGCCCACGAGTGCCCTAAGATCACCTGACGCGGGCCAATTCGCCAACACTGCCGCTGGCGTACCCACAGTGTCTTCTCGCTCGCAGACAAGCCTGTCGGCCACCAGACGATAGCCACCACAATACACTTCGTTCTCACGCGCAGTGATGCACACCATCATGGACGCCCCGGATACCGAAGGCGCCGCGCGATAGGCCATGACGGCAAGGGAGGAAATGCCAATCACCGGCAGCGATCGGGCGAAGGCGAGTCCCTGCGCAACGCCTGCACCAATCCGCAATCCGGTGAAGGACCCTGGCCCGCTCACAAATGCTATCGCCTCGAGATCGGTAAAGCGGCAACCCGATTCCTTCAACACTGCTTCTATGATCGGTAATAACCGGCGGGTGTGCTGTCGGGATTCATTGCTCTGCTGTTGAACGAGACGGCCACCATGAAGCAGTGCCACGGAACACAGCGTATGAGACGTATCGATAGCGAGAAGACTTGGCATGTCAGGATTATACCGAAGGAAATAAAAAATCCCTCAGAGTTTCACACCCTGAGGGATTTTGACTATCGCGGCGAATCGATAACCGATTCGCCCATCACCGCGTTTAGCTGGACGGTGTTGCAACGCTCGGAGCGGCCTTTTTAGGGGCAGCTTTTTTCGCGGCGGGCTTTTTCGCAGCTGCTTTTTTCGCGGCTGGCTTTTTCGCAGCTGCCGGTTTCGCTGCAGGCTTTGCAACCTTCTTAGCAGCGGGCTTTTTGGCTGCTGCTTTCTTTACGGCTACTGGCTTCGCTGCCGCTTTTTTCGGAGCGGCTTTCTTGGCAGCGGCCTTTTTAGGAGCAGCCTTCTTGGGAGCGGCGACTTTCTTCGCTGCCGCTTTCTTTGGCGCCGCTTTCTTTGGCGCTGCTTTCTTTGGCGCTGCTTTCTTTGGCGCTGCTTTTTTGGCGGCTGCTGGCTTCTTGGCAACCACTTTCGCTGCTGCCTTTTTCACAGTCTTGACGACTTTCTTCGCTGCTGCTTTCGCTTTTGCTGCCGCTTTCTTGGCGGCTGCCTTTTCACGAATCGCTAAGCGCTTTGCCACTGCTTTGGCTTTTGCTGCGGCACGGCGTGCCAACAGTTTTTCGCGAGCAATGCGCTTCTTGGCAGCAGCTTTTGCTTTGGCAGCGGCTTTGACAGCGGCGGCTTTTGCTTTTACTGCCGCTTTTTTCGCTGCAATTTTACGCTTCAGGGAGTCTTTCTTGACGCGGGCCGCTTCTTTGGCAGCATCTGCCTTAGCGCGTTTCTTCTTCCACTGGTCAGAGAAGGCTTTTACGGCTTTAGCCAGATCAGCATCGGCTTTGGCCGCCATGGCAGCTTTGCGAGCGTCGGAGGCTTTCTTGCGCGCTTCAGCAGCCGCTTTTGCCTTTGCAGCAGCTGAGGCAGCTTTTACGGCCGTTTCTGCAGATTTGAGTTTAGCGTTAGTTTCGCGGACTTTGACTGCCAGCTTGCTTGCAGTCTCTTTGGCTTTTGCAGCGACTTTCTTGTTGGAAGAAGCAGTCACTTTACCCTGTGCAGCAGCGAGTTGCTTGGAGGAATTCGCTGATTCTTTTTGCAGTTTAGCTAAAGATGCTTGTGCTTTCGCAAGAGCAGCATCACCGGTTTTTTTAACCGCCGATTTAGCAGGCGCCTTCTTTGTCGCTTTCACTTTGGCCATACTGTTAACTCTCCTAAAATGTGGAACAAGACCACTTTAATTTCATCAACATGGGCACCCCCACGTTTGAGCGGCACCTTAGCACAAAATTATTCTGCTATACACCAGTGCGCCTCTAAAAATCTGTAAAAAATCAATCAAATTTGATTAAAAAACCCAAAAGAGTCAGCAAAGAGAGATCGCACATGTTGTAGCGGATTTGGAAAAGAATTTTTGCAGCAGGAATCGGTGGAGAAAAGAGAGAGAGTGTTGAATTTTTACACGCAGAATTCGGGGGATTGCCTGTCAACAATCACCCCGAACGTGGATGGATTACAAGGCGGACATGAGCTTTTCGATTTGCGCACGGACGACGTCGACATTGTCTTGTCCGTTCAAGCGAACTACCTTTACGCCCTGTCCTTTTGCTTCGAGATTTTGGTAAAAATCAACCAGAGGTTTTGTTTGCTGATGGTAAACCTGCAAGCGTTTGCGGACCGTTTCTTCTTTATCATCGTCGCGCTGGATTAACGCATCACCCGTGATATCGTCGATTCCTGCCTTTTTGGGCGGGTTGTTGGTGACATGATAGACGCGCCCCGAATCCGGATGGACACGGCGCCCGCTCAGACGATTGACTATTTCCTCATCGGCCACGCTGATTTCAACGACCACGTCAATGCGGATCCCTGCGTCTTCCATCGCCTGTGCCTGTGGAATCGTGCGTGGAAATCCGTCGAGCAGGAAACCCGACGCGCAATCGGATTGCGCAATACGCTCTTTCACAAGCGCGATAATGATGTCGTCTGTCACAAGCCCGCCGGAATTCATGACTTCCTTTACCTGCAGACCCAAAGCTGTGCCCGCCTTGACTGCAGCACGCAACATGTCACCCGTTGAAATTTGCGGAATGCCATACTTCGATGTAATGAACTGAGCCTGTGTGCCTTTTCCTGCGCCTGGCGCCCCCAATAAAATCACTCGCATACCCTACTCCTTTAAAGGCCTGAAACAGGTTCAGGCGGACCTTCATTGTAATTCCTGCGCGTGTGCCGCGCCGCGATTAGGTGCTCTGCCGCTTTCGTGATACCGGGATCGACGGGCCGGCATTCAGCTTCCCGGTATCATCACGGGGCATATAAAGGCACCGACCTTACACTAAAGCGCGCGAACGAAACAAGAAGCCGATGCCTCGCCGCTACCCCTTACTTGACGGAAGCTGCTGCCTCCGCTTTCACTCGACGCCACAAAGCCTCCAATTGCTCACCGCTCATTTCCGAAAGGGATAGCGATTCCTCCTGCGCGATACGTTCCATGCGTTTGAAACGTGTTTCAAAGCGGCGGTTACTGCTGCGCAATGCTGTCTCAGGATCACTCTGCACATGGCGTCCCAGATTGACGCAGGTGAAGAGCACGTCACCCAATTCCCTCTCAATCCCTTGGGTATCTTCCCGCAGCATCTCCGCCTCCAGCTCATCAATCTCTTCCCGCAATTTCGCGAGCACTTCCATTCCTGTCTGCCAATCAAAGCCAACCGTCGCGGCGCGCTTCTGCAATTTTCTGGCACGGTCCAGTGCTGGCAGCGAGCTTGGAATATCATCCATCACACTGACAATCCCGTCAGTTTGCGACTTGGCCGGCTTGCGGGCACGCTCTTCGTTTTTGATCAACTCCCAACGTGCTGCCACTTCCTCCGCATCGATGCCTTTCAAGGCAGGATCGCCGAAACTTTCGAGGGTACCATCGGCAAACACATGGGGATGACGGCGCAATAATTTTTCCGTGATGGCACTGACAACCTGGCCGAATTCAAAGCGCCCTTCTTCCTTGGCAATCTGTGCGTAAAACACGACCTGAAAAAGCAGATCACCCAACTCATCCTGCAATTGTTCATCGTCCCCGGTTTCCACCGCGTCGATGACTTCATACACCTCTTCCAGGGTGTATCCGGTGAGGCTGTGCAAGGTCTGCTTTTTATCCCAGTTACATCCGAGCTCAGGGTCGCGCAATTTTTCCATCACGCTGAGCAGGGCTTCCATTGCATGGACGTTGGCCATTTCACTCTCCTTCCCACGGAGACAAGGCCGTGGCATGTTGCCCTATCCGCATTAGGATGCGGGACTGGCATCGACGCGCCTGGCTTCGATGACATTGTTGACGCGCGAAATTTTGTCCAGCACGCGGGACAGAGAGTGGAAAGAATCCACCTCTACCTGCAAATGCATGCGGGCAATGCCCGCATGCTTGTCGGACTTGGTATTGACCTGCATCACTTCTATGCCTCCATCCGCAAGAATGGTGGAAATGTCTCTCAACAAACCGGAACGGTCATACGCCTGAACAAAAATCTCGGTCAGCATGCTGACTCGCTGGCCTTCGCTCCACTGCACTTCGATGAACGTATCGTGGCGTTGCTGCTGTGTCTTGAGCGCCACCGGACAATCACTGCGATGAACCAGGACCTGATTGTGTTCCGTCATACACCCCACAATCGCATTGCCACGCACTGGATTGCAGCACAGTGCCAACTGCGTTGACATGGGACCGGCACCCGAGACATTGCCGGACACCGATGTCTCGGGCTGTGCTGGCGAGGTCTCCTCGATCACACACAACAAAGGCGAGACGTCCTGGGCTGCCGCGATGACTTCGTCCACCGTAATGGCGCCGACACCCACGGCAGCAAACAGGGCTTCCTGATTCTTGCACCCCAGACGACGCGCAATGTCTTTGTAATTCGGACTGCTGACCGCCAGGCGTTCAAATTCCTCCGCCAACAAGGAGATGCCCAACGCAATGTTCTGATCTCGTCCCTGTGTCTTGAACCACTGGATCAATTTCGCCTGGGCGCGCGGAGTGTTGGCAAAACCCAAGCCGGGCTTTAGCCAGTCACGACTAGGTTGGCTATTGTCATCGGCGAGCACCTCGACGCGATCGCCAGTCTGCAGGCGATAATTCAACGGGACCGTCTTCCCGTTCACGCGGGCACCACAGCATTTATTGCCGACCTCCGTATGCACGTAGTAAGCAAAATCCAGCGGGGTCGCTCCTTTCATCATGTCAACGACATGACCCTCCGGCGTAAAGACATAGACGCGATCAGGCGTTGTGGAGTCACTGCGCAGTTGCTCGGCAAGTCCACCTACCATGCCCATTTCGTCGTGCCATGCGAGCAGTTGCCGCAACCACGCAATCTTGTCTTCGAAGTTGTCGCGATAATTGGGATCTGCGATACCTTCCTTGTAACGCCAGTGCGCACAAACGCCCAGTTCTGCATCCTCATCCATGGCAAAGGTTCGGATCTGAATCTCGAATACTTTACTGTCCGGACCAATCACCGCCGTGTGCAGCGACTGATAGCCATTGGCCTTGGGCGTGGCGATATAGTCATCGAATTCATGGGGAATGACGCGCCAGAGATTATGGACAATGCCAAGCGTGGCGTAACAATCACGCACCTCTGGCACCAGAATACGGACGGCGCGAATATCGTAAATCTGGGAAAAATCGAGATTCTTGTTCTGCATTTTGCGCCAGATACTGTAGATGTTCTTGGCACGTCCGGAGACTTCAGCATCGATATTGGCGCGGGCCAGATGACGGCGCAGCTCCTCCCGCACTTCCTGGACATAGCGTTCACGATCAACACGGCGTTCATCCAGCAGCGAGGCAATCCGCTTGTAGTTTTCCTCCTGCAAATAGCGGAAGGAAAGATCCTCGAGCTCCCACTTCAACTGGCCGATACCGAGGCGATGCGCGAGCGGTACATAAATCTCGAACACCTCGCGCGCCACGCGCTGCCGTTTTTCCTCGGGAGAATTCTTCACGGCGCGAATGGCGCAGGTACGTTCGGCCAGTTTGATCAGCGCAACACGGACGTCGTCGATGAGCGCGAGGAGCATTTTGCGGACGTTTTCCACCTGATCATCACTCTGCCCCAACACACGTTTGCGACTGGTGTCCGTTTCATTGATGGCCGCCATGCGCAGAACGCCTTCCACCAGTTTGGTGACGGCGGGTCCAAATCCGTGTTCGAGGTCTTGAAGGCTCAGTCGTGATTCACGCACGCTGCGGTATAAAATGGCAGCGATAATCGCCTCGCTGTCCAGATGCAGTTCCGCCAGGATTTCGGCCATTTCCAGACCGGTGATATAGCTGCTGCTCTTTTCAAACCAAGCGTGTTTGGGGGCTTCCGAGCGCTGATGCGCCTCCCAGCTAATGTCGCAGGCACGGCGAATGGTATCGCGGTCCAAACCAAGACCGCCCCGCCCAAGGCTTTCAAACCACTCATCAAAATGAATGCTGCCATCAGGGTTGAACGGTTGAGTGTCGCGGATATGCACCATAACGCGTGACCTGTTTGCTCGCTTAGGGTTTTTTCAACACAAACTCGGCAATCGATTCGACATGCCCGGTGTGGGGAAACATGTCCATGATCCCCGTCTGCACCATCTCATAGCCCAGTTTCACCAGCTCGCCTGCATCGCGTGCAAGGGTCGCAGGATTACACGAAATATAGACAATTTTGCGGGCGCGAAACGCGGCAACTTGAGGAATGATCTCCAGCGCACCGGAGCGTGGCGGGTCCAGCAGGATTTTGGTGTAGCGTGGCGCTCCCCAGGTATTTTCGTCAAAGTCGACGGTGAGATCCGCGCTAAAAAAGCGGGCATTGTGCAGGCCATTGGCGCGGGCATTTTCCGCACCGCGTTCCACCATCTCCTGGCTGCCTTCGACACCCACCACCTCCCCGGCGCGGGTGGCAATTGGCAGGGTAAAATTGCCCAAACCGCAAAATAAATCGAGCACGACGTCATCGGCTTGCGGGTCCAATAGTGCCATGGCACGCGAAATCATGGCGCGATTAAGCTCGCCATTGACCTGCGTGAAATCGGCCGGATGAAAGGCCAGGCGCAATCCAAATTCCGGCAGGTAGTAAGCCAGACGCTCCTCTCCCTCCGCGGGCCAGACCTTATGTACCGAATCAGCCCCTTTGGGCTGCAGGTATAGGGCAATCTCATGCTCACGGGCGAAGGCGATCAATGCCTTGCTGTCGGCATCCGACAAGACTTCGAGATGGCGCACAATGAATGCCACCTGGGAGGCTGGATGAATGCCGTCCGGCCCAGGCTGGGACGCTTCTCCGACGGCAAGCTCAATCTGCGGAAGTGCCAGACGCCCCTCTAAGCCGCTCAAAAACTCACGGAGGGGTGCAATCAGCGCAGAGACTGCGGGATTGAGAACTTCACAGTGCGTCATGTCGGTAATAAAAGAGCTGCCCTTTTCGCGAAAACCGACGAGCATGGAGTCCTTCTTGCTGACATAGCGAATCGCCAAACGGGCCTTGCGACGATAGCCTTCTGTAGGACTTCGCAAGGCGGGCAAAACCGAGACGCCGGAAATTCCTCCCATATGCGCGAGATGGTCGAGCAGCACCGTTTCCTTCAAGGCGACTTGCGCATCAGATGCAATGTGCTGCATCGCGCAGCCTCCACAAACGCCAGCGAAAGCGCAGGGCGGGGTTACGCGGTTTTCTGAGGCCTCCAGTATCTCGACGGCCTTCAGTTCGTCAAATTGGCGTTTGCGGCCGGTAAACTGAGCGAGTACGCGTTCTCCCGGCAGAGCACCCTCCACGAAGGCGACCTTGCCCTCAATACTGGCGATGCCTCGCCCGTCATGCCCCAGTCGGCTGATGCTTAAGGAAATAGCCTCTTCAGGCAATTTTTGACGCTTGCGTCTGTGATGATTCATACGGAGTCTTTGTGTGATGTGGCAATGTGGGAGGGGTGTCGTGTGATGCGCCGGCCGTTAATACCTCCGCGTCAGGCAAACACCCCGGTGGATAGGTAACGGTCACCACGATCGCAGACAATCGCAACGATGACGGCATTGTGAACCTGCTGGCTGATCGCCAGTGCGGCATGCACGGACCCGCCGGAGGATACACCGCAGAAAATCCCTTCCTCTTTCGCGAGGCGACGCATCATGGTCTCGGCATCGGCCTGATCCACATCCATCACCACGTTAACGCGGGACTCATCGAAAATGGACGGCAGGTACTCCTTGGGCCAACGACGAATTCCCGGAATGCGAGAGCCTTCACGGGGCTGCAGGCCGACAATCGTCACCTCGGGATTTTGTTCCTTGAGATACCGGGAAACCCCCATAATGGTGCCTGTGGTGCCCATAGAACTCACAAAATGCGTCACCGTGCCACGCGTATCACGCCAGATCTCCGGCCCCGTGTGGAGATAGTGCGCCTGCGGATTGTCAGGATTGGAAAACTGATCCAGCACTTTGCCCCGCCCTTCTCTTGCCAACTGCTGCGCAAGATCGCGTGCGCCTTCCATGCCCTGCTCCTCTGACACCAGCAACAACTGGGCACCGTACGCAGACATGGATGCCTTGCGTTCCGCAGACATGTTGTCCGGCATGATCAGAATGAGCGCATAGCCTTTCACCGCACACACCATGGCGAGTGCAATGCCGGTATTGCCGCTGGTCGCTTCGATGAGGGTATCGCCCGGAGCGATATCACCGCGGAGTTCCGCTTGCAGAATCATGTTGTACGCGGGGCGGTCCTTGACGGACCCGGCGGGGTTGTTTCCTTCCAGTTTGACCAACACGGTATTGCTGGTGTTGCCCGGCAGTCTCGCCAAACGGACAAGCGGGGTATTGCCAATCTGCGACTCGAGGAGTGGGTAGGGCTGTGACATGGCATGATCCCGAAAAAATTTGCGCGATTTTACCTTGCTTTGCATAACGCGCAAAGCCGCGGCATGGACTCCCCCTAGTCGGGAGCCCCCGCGCGGCGCGCGAACAACATTCTGCTCGCCAGGGGTTTGTTTCCGAGATGCACCTGCAGGGCCATTCGTGTGAGTCGAAGCGCAGCTTTTGCATGGGCGTGATCCTGCAATTCACCCGCCCGCAAAGCCATCAACTCGGTGCCGGAAAACAGTGCCGGATTGGTGAGCGACGGAGCATTGTGTCGCGGCACGCGTTCAAATCCGATATCAGGATGAAACAGATACTGTGACTGCGCGTCGAGCGCTTCACCTGTCACACAATCATGATCGAGGTTAATGCCATAGCCCAGCGCATCCAGGAGCGCCAATTCAAAGCGCCGTAATATCGACGCGAGGTCCTTGTCACCGCACAAGGCAATGATGGCTTCCTGGTAACTGCGATACAGGGACGGAATACTCTCATGTGCCATCAAGAGCCGCACGAGCAATTCGTTCAGATAAAGACCGCTGAAAAGCCGTGGCCCCTGCAACAGCATGGCGCCCACACTGCCCTCAATGCCGGTCAGGTTTTTTAGTTCACTTCGCCCCGCCAGCGACACTAGCAAAGGATGAAAGGGCTGCAACAGGGCTCGAGACCGCGAGCCTGCCCGGCGCGCGCCTTTGGCAACCGCGCGAACGCGCCCATAGTCCACGCAAAAAAAATCCACCAGCAAACTGGTGTTTTGATAGGCCTGCGTATGCAGGACATACGCGGGTTGCAGATCCACGCGGACAAGCATTCACGAACCTCGAAAATGGGAAGAAAGGACTAAGAGGTACTCAGTCCTGATGATAGCCGAGACTTTGCAGAGCGCGCTCATCGTCTGCCCACCCTGATTTCACCTTTACCCAGAGATTGAGCATCACTTTGCTGTCAAACGCTTTTTCCATATCGATGCGAGCAGCGCTGCCGATCAGTTTAAGTCGATCACCTTTACTGCCGATAATGATCTGCTTCTGACTTTCTTTGTCCACAAGAATCAGGGCATGAATATGCACGACGCCCTGCTCGATCGTGTATTTTTCTATCTCGACTGTCACCTCGTAGGGCAACTCATCTCCCAATTGCCGCGTGATTTTCTCACGAATGATCTCGGCGGCCATAAACCGCGAACTGCGATCGGTGACCTGATCTTCCGGATAGAGAAAGGGGCCTTGTGGCAGATATTTCAGCACGCACTTCTCTACGGTCTCGATATTGTGCCCACCCAGCACGGAAATCGGGATCACTTCGGCAAAGTCGCGACGGGACGTCAACTTCTGGATGTGGGGGAGAAGCCGTTCTGGTTTTTCCAGCAAATCGCACTTGTTGATCAAGAGGAACACCGGCACTTTTACCTTCTGTAAAGCTTCGAAGACAATCTCATCTTCCTCATTAAATACCAGACGTTCCACCACAAAGAGCACAACATCGACCCCATCCAGTGCGCTGGTCGCCGCCTGATTCATAAAGCGATTAATCGCCTTTCTCTCGGCTTTGTGCATTCCAGGTGTATCCACGTAGACGCATTGATCATTGCCAACAGTCTTGATGCCCAGAATGCGGTGACGGGTCGTCTGCGGTTTGCGGGAGGTGATGCTGATTTTTTGCTGCAGCAAATGGTTCAGCAGTGTCGATTTTCCAACATTGGGCCGCCCGACAATGGCAATAAAACCACAACGGGTCGAGAGAGTATCGTGCATATTGTCCATCATCGTTAGACCCGTCTCTGAGGCGAGACAAGCGGGTTCTCCAGCGCCATGAGCGCACAGTGGGCGGCTTGTTGTTCAGCGAGTTTGCGACTACTGCCCTGTCCTTCGCAAGGGCTCGGGAGCAATGAAATGCGGCACGCCACATAGAAGGTCTGCTGGTGATCTTCGCCTGCAATTTCCAGCACCTCGTATACAGGCAGAGGCAAGCCCTTCGCCTGCAACAGTTCCTGAAGCAGTGTTTTAGGATCTTTGGTCTTTTCAGGTGCTGCCGTATCGGATAGCAGTGCGGCATACAGCGAGAGAATTACCGCCTTACAGGCATCCAGTCCGCCATCGAGGTAGATGGCACCCAGAATGGCTTCGATTGCGTCCGACAGGATGGAGGCCCGTGTGCGCCCTCCCCCTTTGAGTTCGCCGGGACCGAGTATCAACATCGCGCCAATTTGTCGCTCCGTGGCAAGCAGTGCAAGCTGCTGCTGATTCACTAACGCCGCTCTCATGCGACTAAGCTCTCCCTCGGATGCCAAAGGATGACGCGCGCATAATTCAGCGGCAATGACAAAACCCAGAACGGCGTCCCCCAGGAATTCGAGTCTCTCATTGTTGTCGGGACTTGCACTGCTGTGGGTTAGCGCCCGCAAGGCGAGGCGCTTCTCTGAAAACGTGTAGGAAAGGGCTTTTTCGAGTGGTGCAACAGACACGGTCATTTATTGAATCTGGTCATCGAAACTGACCACGATATCCAGATTGGCAACCAGAGGGATGCGGCGCTCGTACACAATACTGATCGTGTTGGCGCCATTGGCACGACTGCTGCTGATGCTGGCGAGATCAAAATCCCGTACGTTGTTCACCCGCATGCTGGAGGCAATCTCCTCGCGAATTTCCGCCTGCGTCATGGTGTTGGCGCGCCCGCTGTCGACAAGCGTCTGCGCCAGCCCGCGAACAAAATTATGATCAATGTAAACAGGCAGTACTTTCAGCCCAAAGGTCAGGCCCGCGACCAGGATGACCAGCATGCTCAGCAATCCCAGCTTGGAAAAGCCGTGCTGTGAAACGGGCAATGGAGAATGCAATTTTTTCATGACATCACCTGCGTGTGAGGGGGTTGCGACCGCCGCCCCGCTGTCAGCGAGAGGCTCCGGCGCATTATAGCGACGGCAGCGTCCAACACCGCGATCTGGACCTCGTTTCAGTAGATCAAGCCATTGCGATTAAAGCGTGGCAGATTCAGGCCGGGCTCCTTGTGCATCCACACAGCGAACGCTTTTCCCACGATATCTTTCTCGGGCACAGCTCCCCAGACCCGGCTGTCCGCACTGTTGTCGCGGTTATCGCCCATCATGAAATAGTGCCCTTCGGGCACAACCCACACAGTGCGCTCTCCACTTCGCGGCGGCGTGTCCAACATTTGGGTCAGGTGCTCGACCTCGCCCAGGGCTTCACTGAGCAGAACACCTGTACGCACCAGGCCGTTCGGCATTTCAATCTGCGCCTCGCCCACAGGCTCGGCCATGACCTGCTCGCCATTGACATAGAGCACCTTGTTTTCATAGCGCACGGTGTCTCCCGGCAAGCCTACTACCCGCTTGATGAAATATCGCTTGTCATGCGGGGGAATGAACACCATGACCTCGCCTCTTTTCGGATCGTTCATGGGCACGATTTTCGTGCCCACCACCGGCAATCGAAGGCCATAGGTGAACTTGTTCACCAGAATAAAATCCCCGACCTCGAGGGTGGGGATCATGGACCCGGAGGGAATCTGAAACGGCTCCACGAGAAAAGAGCGCAGGAGAAGAACAATCAACAATACCGGAAAAAAGGACTTGGCATACTCCACTACCACGGGCTCACGTTCCGCCTCCTCGATGGCAGCAAGCAAGGCATCGGAGTGCGGTTGCTGGGCAGCACGCAGTTTGTCGGCCGCCGCCTTTCGCGCATCAGCCCGCATCACTCGGTCCAGCAAAGCGATCACGCCAGACACCACAACGAGCACTAGCAACACGAGGGAAAAATCAATATCCATTAACTGTCCACCTTCAATACGGCCAGGAAAGCCTCTTGGGGCACTTCGATATTCCCGACCTGTTTCATGCGTTTTTTACCGGCTTTCTGTTTTTCCAGCAGTTTTTTCTTGCGGGTTACATCGCCGCCATAACATTTGGCGGTAACGTTCTTGCGCAAAGCCTTCACGGTTTGCCGCGCGATAATTTGCCCGCCGATCGCTGCCTGAATGGCCACATCATACATTTGTCGCGGAATCAGTTCTTTCATTTTCTCGACCAGCAAACGCCCCTTGTGATGCGCCTGATCGCGATGCACGATCAAGGCCAGGGCATCAACACGGTCACCGTTGATCAGCACATCGAGTCGCACCAATCGCGCTTCCTGGAATCGTATAAAATGATAGTCCAAGGACGCATACCCGCGACTGGCCGACTTGAGTTTGTCGAAAAAGTCGAGCACCACCTCGTTCATGGGCAACTCATACCGCAGCGATACCTGACGCCCGATAAACTGCATGTCACGTTGCACACCCCGACGGCTGATACACAGATTGATGATACTGCCGACGTACTCATGCGGGACGAGAATACTGGCCAGCACGATCGGTTCGCGCATCTCTTCGATGGACGTCACCGCCGGCAATGCCGAGGGGCTGTCAACGCGCACCGTGGTGCCGTTGGTCAGCAGCACTTCGTACACAACCGTAGGTGCCGTGGTAATCAGGGAGAGGTCATATTCCCTCTCCAGTCGTTCCTGAATGATTTCCATGTGCAGCATTCCCAGGAACCCGCAACGGAAACCAAAGCCCAGTGCATCCGAACTTTCCGGTTCGTAATACAAGGAGGCATCGTTGAGCGTCAGCTTTTCAAGTGCTTCCCTGAAATTCTCAAAATCGTCGGATGACACCGGGAACAGTCCGGCATACACCTGCGGCTGAATTTTCTTGAACCCCGCCAGTGCGGGCACATGGGCTGTCGCAGCATGCGTCAGGGTATCGCCCACGGGCGCCCCCTTGATTTCCTTGATCCCGGCGACAACGAAACCGACTTCGCCCGCGCGCAACACATCGGTTTCCAGACGCTTGGGGGTGAAGACGCCCACACCATCGACAAGGTGGGATTTGCCTAATGACTTGGCGACGATTTTGTCGCCCTTGCGCAAGGTGCCCTGCTTTACCCTCACCAGCGACACGACTCCCAGATAATTGTCGAACCAGGAGTCTATGATCAAGGCTTGCAAGGGTGCGTCCACATCTCCCTGGGGAGGTGGCACCAAGCGGATCAACTCTTCCAGAATGTCGATGATGCCCATGCCGGTTTTGGCACTGGCACACACTGCGGCAGAGGCGTCAATGCCGATGATTTCTTCAATCTCCTGACGGACTTTTTCGGGTTCAGCCTGCGGCAGATCCATTTTGTTCAATACGGGGATCACTTCCAGTCCCTGTTCGATGGCGGTGTAGCACGTCGCAACGGACTGCGCTTCCACACCCTGCCCGGCATCGACCACCAGCAACGCACCTTCACAGGCCGCCAGTGAACGGGAAACTTCATACGTAAAATCCACATGACCCGGTGTATCAATAAAATTCAGCTGGTAACGACGCCCGTTCTTGCTGTCATAGTTCAAGGTCACACTTTGCGCTTTGATGGTAATGCCACGCTCGCGCTCGATGTCGAGAGAGTCCAGCACCTGGCTGTCCATTTCCCGATCGTCCAGACCACCACAGGTCTGAATGAAACGGTCCGCGAGGGTGGATTTGCCATGGTCGATATGGGCAATGATGGAGAAATTACGGATATGGCTTAGATCGCTCACTTGATAGGGTCACAACATCAAAATTAATGGGGATTGCATGTTACGCAGCGAAGGTTTCACTGGGTGTAGCGATGGGAGCAGGCTACACCGTTCCACGCACCGCCATGGCTGCTGAAAATCAAGGCCGCAAGTCTACAGCATAAGGGGGGGACTGTCAGTGGGATTTTGTTGATTTCGCAAGGACTTGCGTTTCGCCACAGCCCTTGCGATTAAAGGGCTGTGGCGATTAATTCGCGAGAGTGGGGAGCAGCTTGAGCCGCTTACTCAAGCTCAAGCACCAGCGTAGTCCCTCGTCCCTCCCGCCAGATGCGGACAGGCACAAAGCCCTGTGAGGGAAGTGCATCGATCACGTTGGAAAACGCTTCCACATCCGGGACGGCCGTGCGATTAAGTTCGACGATCACATCGCCATCCTGCAGCCCCGCAGACGCTGCCGGACCTTCCGAGATTTCATCGATACGGACACCCGAAATTCCCGCCACTTCACGCGCTTCCTGACTTAATTCACTGACAGAGAGCCCCAGGGTGTTGGCTCGGGGAGGCTCGACAGGCGCGTTCACCGCAGCGATGCCACTGCCTGGCAAACTGCCAACGGTGACGGGCACTTCGATCAATTCCCCATCCCGCATGATACTGAGCCGGGCCCGGGTACCGGGACGCACCTGCCCCACATAAAACGGCAGCTGAGAAGAGGATTGAATCTCACGATCGTTGAACGCGACGATGATGTCATCATTGCGCACGCCTCCCTGTTCTGCCGGGCTGCCCGGCTGGACTTCGTCGACAAACGCGCCATAGGGACGCGGCATTTTGAATGCCTCTGCAAGCGCATAGTCGACGTCCTTGATGAGGACACCCAGCAGGCCACGGCTGACCGATCCTGTTTCTCGCAACTGCTCGACAACATTGAGTGCTACATTGCTCGGAATCGCGAAGGACACACCATTCGAGCCCCCGGAGCTGCTGAGAATCTGTGAGTTGATCCCGATCACCTCACCCTTCAGATTGAATAGAGGCCCCCCGGAATTCCCCTGGTTAATGGCCACATCCGTCTGAATGAAGGAGACATAATTCGTCATATTGCCCGGTACTGCACGCCCCTTGGCGCTTACAATGCCGGCAGCGGCTGAAAATTCGAGACCAAAAGGCGAGCCGATTGCGAGCACCCATTCTCCGACGCGCACGTCTTCTGAATCGCCAAACGCTACCGAGGGAAGTCCCTGTGCCTCGATTTTCAAAAGCGCGACATCCGATAATTCGTCTGTCCCAATCACTTTCGCCTCAAATACCCTTCGATCATTCAGCGTGACGGTAATTTGCTCGGCGCCGTTGACTACATGGTGGTTGGTGATGAGAAAACCGTCCTCTGAAATCAGGAACCCGGACCCAACGCCGCCGCGCGGACGTGAAGTCAATTCATCGAATTCGGGCGGCAAAGGCTCATCCGGCGATAGTCGTCGCAACAGCTCTTCGATGTCACTGCTTCTTCCCTCAGAGCGAGGATTCACCATCTGCATGGTGGCAATGTTGACAATTGCGGGCGCATTGCGTTCAACGAGATCGGCAAAGTCGGGCAAGGAGGCGGCAGCCATGGTCAGACCCGGGACCAGCAACAAGGTCAGAGACAGCAGCGCCGGGCGAGTCACTCGGATGGTGGGAAGTGCGAAGAATTTCATAAGTAGGCCCCCAAATATGCCGGATTTCGGTGACCAGGCAGGCGCCCGTTCCGTATCGACGTCGTAAAGTAACGTGCGGGCGCTAGGGCGGCAAGACCTGTGTGCAAAGAATACGAGCACTAAGGAGGAGAGAGGAGTCGGGGCAGAAGGACAAGCAACCCTCCGAAGGGAGGGCTGCGTTTCATCGGAGCATTCAGGGTTCGATCTGATTAACCTGACGGATCAACTGCGAGTCTTCAAAGATATTGAACTGCGGGCGACCGGAATCGTCTTGTTTGTACTGAATCGAGGCGCTGCGGATATAGTCGTTCAGACGTTGTTGTGCCTCGGCATCGAACTGCACAGGGGCTATCGCTGAAGTCTCGTCTACCGGCACCGTGACGGTAGGAGCCGGCGCGGTGTCCGCGAGGGGCATATTGCTGGGTGACACAGGACTGAGAAGCGACCCCTGAAGCGTGACATAGGCGGCAAGCGCGACGGTGGCAGCAATGGCCATTCGCCCCGCCCCGCGCCACAAGTGACCAATTGTCTGACTAGCAGCGGGCTGACGCTCTTCGGAATACGATTCTTCCGCATCCAGCGCAGCCATGATGTTTGCACTCAGAGCCGGACTGACGGGATAGAGTTCTTCCTGGTGAATCACCGATCGCACCAGATTGAAACGTGCCCAGGTGTCTGCAAGCCCTTCGTCCTGTTGCGACGCCTTCAACACACGCCGAAGCTCCAATTCCTCTGCCTCATTGTCCATCAGCGCGGAAACAGATTCTTCCATTACACGAGTGTGATTATGTTCCAAACTCATTCAATACCTCTGCGGTCTGTCGCTGCACCTGCAGCTTGGATTCGGGGTAGCACGTTCTGAGCGGGCCAAATTCCTGCAATCTGAAATTCAGTATCCTGACGGAAGCTGAAATATGGCACGAATCTGACAAGGTTACGAGTATGACAACGCCCTTCAGGGGAGGTTCCCACCATTTACAAAAAGTCGCGAATTTTTTTATCGATCGCCTCGCGAGCCCGAAAGATGCGGGAGCGCACCGTGCCCACAGGGCAATCCATGATCTCGGTAATGTCTTCATAACTGAGCCCCGAGAACTCTCGCAGGCGAAAGGCCGTTCGCAGATCTTCCGGCAGTTCCTCAATGGCCTGATAGATCAGGGCTTCCAGTTTGTCTCTTTGTAGCTGGCCTTCTGGTGTCTCCGTGTCTCTCAAGGCTGGGGTATCTTCGACCAGTTCCGCTTCGTCCAGGTCAAAATCGGTAGAGGGCGGACGGCGTCCTCGGGAAACCAGATAATTTTTGGCCGTGTTGACCGCGATGCGATAAAGCCACGTGTAGAAAGCACTTTCTCCCCGAAAAAGCTTCAACGCACGATACGCCTTCAAAAACGCTTCTTGCGTGACATCTTCTACTTCGTGGGAATCCTTTATGAATCGGGAAATCAGGGCTGCTACTTTGTGCTGATAACGCAGAACCAGGAAATTGAAGGCTGCCTTGTCGCCCGCCATCACGCGGTCAACCAGTTGCTGATCGGTGTCGTTTTTCATAGCACGGGGCTCAACTGGCACAAAAGGCGTCCTTGGAAGAAACGACGTGGATTTCGGAAATGCAGGCAATAAATCATGAGTGGTAAGCAAGACAGCAGACTAAGGGGAACGTGCGCCGCAGGTGGCAATAGCACTCAAGGCCACGCAGACGGTAATATAGACTGCTTTCGGCGGCAGGCTTCGCGCTGGCCTCTCTTTTAACGTCTACAGTGATTGCCCCCCACGATGCGCGACAACGATACCACATCTATTTACGACTTCGACATATTGATCATCGGCAGCGGCGCAGCGGGTCTGACGCTCGCCTTGAAAACCGCCGACTTTGCCAAGGTCGCCGTCATCAGCAAGGGCGAACTAAGCCAGGGAGCAACTTTTTGGGCGCAAGGTGGCATTGCCGCGGTGCTGGACGATGAAGACAGTATCGACGCCCATATCGCCGACACGCTCGACGCTGGGGCGGGACTCTGCCATCGCGACATGGTCAGCCACATAGTCGAAAACAGCGGAGAGTGTGTGAAGTGGCTAGTCGAACAAGGCGTCCCATTTACGACCGTGGCGCCAGAAGAAGCGAAGGAAGGCGCTGCCCGCGGCCCCCTGAAACCTGACAATCTTGCCCCGCTGCATCTCACCCGGGAGGGAGGGCATAGTCACCGTCGCATTATTCACGCCACGGATGCCACGGGACGTGCCGTGTTCGAAACACTGGCCAGTCGAGCACGACTGAACGACAACATCAGTCTGTTCGAGAATCGCATTGCCATCGACCTGATTACGCGGAAGAAGCTGGGACTGGAGGGAGAACAATGCGTAGGCGCCTATATCCTTTCTCCTGAGACCGGAGCGATTGATCTCTTTCGCGCACGTTTCGTGGTGCTGGCCACGGGGGGAGCCAGCAAGGCGTATCTGTTCACTACGAACCCTGACGGCGCGACGGGAGATGGGATAGCGATGGCCTGGCGAGCGGGATGCCGGGTGGCCAACATGGAATTCAACCAGTTTCACCCCACCTGTCTCTACCATCCTCACGCCAAGTCCTTTCTGATTACCGAGGCCCTGCGCGGAGAGGGTGCCTGGCTGGAGCTGCCGGATGGCACGCGGTTCATGTCACGCTTTGATGAACGGGAGGAGCTTGCCCCCCGCGATATCGTTGCCCGGGCAATCGACCACGAAATGAAACGCCTGGGCTGCGACTGTGTGTATTTGAATATCACCCACAAATCACCCGACTTTATTCGGGAACATTTTCCGACGATTTATTCCCGTTGCCTCAAATTCGGGATCGACATAACACGGGATCGCATTCCAGTAGTCCCGGCGGCGCACTATACCTGTGGCGGCGTTGTTGTCGACAAAGCAGGAAGGACCGATCTCCCCAATTTATACGCCATAGGAGAAACCAGTTTTACTGGTCTGCATGGCGCGAACCGGATGGCCAGCAACTCACTGCTCGAATGCTTTGTGCTGGCCTTCAGTGCCAGTGATGACATTCGCGCCAAACTCGACACGACCTCGCTGACCCAGGACATCCCTGCCTGGGACGAAAGCTTGGTGACACGGTCGAACGAAGAGATTGTGGTTGCCCATAACTGGGACGAGTTGCGGCGCTTTATGTGGGCATATGTCGGGATTGTGCGCAAGGATGAGCGTCTGCAAAGAGCCCGTCGACGGATTCAGCTGCTGGAACAGGAAACCGTGGACTATTACAAGCACTACATCGTCACGAAAGACCTGTTGGAGTTACGCAATCTGGTGCTTGTCGCAAGACTGATCGTGGAATGCGCTATCGCACGACAGGAGAGCCGCGGCCTTCACTTTACCCTGGATCACCCCGACTTATTACCCGAAGCGAAGGATACCGTTCTCACTCCCCCAAACGCCCCGCATCCTTGAACTCGCCCTCAATGGGCGATGTTATTGTGGCCCACCGTAGCAACATTCGCAGGTGTTGCAGTGCGGCTGGGGTGGCAGAATCTCTCAGCAACACCAAGACCTCCCACCCGGAAGCGAGTCGAAGCAGCCTCTGACTAACAGGTTTCCGGCGAAACCGCATCACGATGAGCCCGGGCTGACACTGACACAAAGGATGGAAGCTTACCGGCACCCACTGCTGCCCTTCCCTGAAATGCCAGCGTCCGCCAACGAACTTAATCTCATCCGGGCAGTAGGGTTCTTGTTGTCCTAGGAGGATGATCAGGAGACTGAGCAGCCCCTGAAGCGAGATTGAAAGCGAGGAAGCCCAAAGCGCCAAGAGCATAAGAAGGGCTTGAAAACCAAGCAGAAAGCGCAACAAGCGGGAGGGGTACAGCAAGAGTGCCACCTTCTGCTCCCCCGCCATCGCTACCTCCACCTGATTTTACCGAGGACTAAGCACCCTGTCGGATGAGCTGAATAAGGGGAATGAACGCGGGGTGCACATCAGGGTCACGCAGGACAAGCCAATTGTAGAGATCCTGGTCTTCCTCCTGCAAAAATCGCTGATACAGTTGTTGAACTTCCAGCGCCTGCGATGGCAGGACACTTTCAACAAACGGCAACAGCAGAAGGTCCAATTCGCGCATACCACGACGGCTATGCCAGGCAAGTTTCTTGTATTCAATATCTGATAACATGTGGCAACCTGAGGGTGTCATTACCCTGTAATCATAACTTACTTCGCAGATTTTATCCGGGCCCTTTCCATGCCAAGCACGATCACCGACCTGAATAATTTTGACCTTGTGGAGATATCGGGCGAAGACGCCGTGAGCTTTCTTCAGGGACAGCTCACCTGCAACATGGAGAGGCTGAACCCGACGCACAGTTTGCGGGGAGCATACTGCGATCTCAAAGGCCGCGTGATCAGTGACATGCGAGTGCTGCAGGGGACAAACGGCATCTTGCTCGTGGCGAGCAAGGGGATGGGCTACGCTCTCCGCAAAACACTGGACAAATATATTGTGTTCTCCAAAGCAAAAACCTCACTTGCGACCCGCCAATTTGAGCGCTATGGCATCTCGGGCCAAGATGCCGCCGCAACGCTTCGAAAACTTGTTGGCGATGTGCCTGAGTCCATGGACGAAGTACGTGTTTTCGAAGGCGGATATGTGTATCGCCTCCCCGACGCGCACCCTCGCTTCGAAATGCTGGTCAGTGTGGAAAACGACGAGACTCTGGACACACTTCAGGACTTGGGGGTAACGGATGATCTGGATGAATGGGAACTTGCCGAAGTACGGCAAGGCATTGTGCACATTCATCCGGAGATTCAGGAAACCTTCACACCTCAATTGTTGAATTACGATATCAACGGCATTATCGACTTTAAGAAAGGCTGCTATACAGGGCAGGAAATTGTGGCGCGGATGCACTACCGGGCATCCGCAAAAAAACGCCTGTATCTAGCGAGTGCCACGAGCGAGATGCGAATTACGCTGGAAACGTTGATCCTGCATAAAGGCGAAAGTGTTGGCGAAATCGTTTCAATTGCGCGCACGGAATCTGGTGATTCAGAGTTTCTGGCGATTCTTCCCTGCGAGCTGGTAGAGCAAAGTCAGAAATTGGAGTTGGTTAACGGCAATCTTGAAACAGCCCAACGACAAGAGAAAAAGGCCGTGCTGAAGGTTCACCCTCTCCCAGGTTTGTAATCCCCTGCCGCATGACGTCAGGAGCTGCAGGACAGCATCGACGCCCCCGCACGATGTCTGGCCCATTCCGGTCGCTGTCGATAAAAAGACAAATTCTTGGCGGCCTCCTCATACGGATTCTGAAGAGCGCAATAAAGCGATTCGATGCCGGAGAAGTCACCGTCGTGTGCGAGATCAATCGCCTCCGTCACCAGAAAATTGCGTAAGATAAACCACGGATTGACGGCATTCATCTGTTGGAATCGCAAGGTCTGCGGCACATTTTCACTGGCAAGACGATTTCGATACGCAAGCTCCCAGCGTTTCAGCACTGCGTCTTCCTGCGCCGTCAACGGGCTCTTGTCATACAAGGCATCCGCGATACAAATTGCGAGACTGCCTTGCTCCATCTGTACATCAAACCGTGCTAGTTCCCGATAGAATATCGTCATATCGATCTCTCGCAAGGTCAATACTGTCAAAAGATCCTCGACCAACTGAGAATCGCCCTCGGCGGCGACTGACAGCCCTAGCTTTTTTCGCATCATTTCCAACCAGGCGTTCTCGTATTTTTTTGGAAAACGTAATAAAACAGATTCGATGTCGTTCTTGTCTTCAAGCAGAGGCAAAAGCGCATTGGCCAATTGATACAAGTTCCACAAAGCTATATCGGGCTGTTGTGAGAATCGATAGCGGCGCATCTGCGCATCGGTAGTATTGGGCGTCCATTCCGGATCGTAATGATCGAGCCAACCGTACGGACCGTAATCAATCGTCAGTCCGAGGATGGACATGTTGTCTGTATTCATCACGCCATGGACAAAACCGACACGCATCCAATCCACAATCATCGAGAGGGTGAGATCGCAGACATGCGAGAACCATTCTACCAGCAAGGATGACGTAAGCCCCTTGACTTTGATTTCCTCGACCAGAGGAAGGTAGGCGAAATCATCCGCGATAGTTTGTCTTACCAAGGTGTCGAGAAGCGATATCTCGCCTCGATATGCGCAGAGCTGAAAATGTCCGAAACGTGTAAAGCTGGGTGCCACACGGCACACAATAGCGCCCGGCTCCCACTGAGGATTACCATCATAGAACATATCCCGCAGCACAGTATCGCCCGTCACCACCAGACTAAGTGCCCGCGTGGTCGGAACACCCAAATGAAACATGGCTTCACTGCACAGAAACTCCCGAACCGAAGAGCGAAGTACAGCTCGCCCATCTGCCCCACGCGAATAGGGCGTTGGACCAGCGCCTTTCAATTGTAAATTGAGATAATGTCCCTGCGGCGTGCGCACCTCTCCTAGGTTAATCGCTCGTCCATCTCCGAGTTGCCCTGCCCACTGGCCAAATTGATGTCCACCATACCGCGTGGCAAACGGACGAACACCGGCAAATGCCAGATTGCCTGACATCAGAGCGGCAAACGTTTCAGAAGCGCAGAGGTTGCGGCTGAATCCAAGTTCGTCACGCAGGGTATCTGATACCAGAAGCACTTTCGGTGTGGACACAGGCGCCGGATCGACAAACGAGATCACCGCATCGGATACCTGGCGGGAGTAATTTCCGACAATAGACTCCACCGGCAGCGCATCCAGCAGTCGCGACGAAAGAATGGGAATGGAGGCGTCTATAGGGAGCGTGTTCATTCAAAATTACTCACATCAAACCTGAAACGCTCTCTATTAAAGGTAATGGCACAGGTTCGGCTTTCAGATCAGATAAGATGCCCTACCCACCGGCCCGCCAAGGTCACCGCGCACCACAAGATCAAGGATGCCATACCCGCAATTCTGACAGATACCGGCATGTTTGCTGCGGTATCCCAGTGAGCGATGGTGCGAAGTAGGGAAAAATGAAACCAGGCAATATTCAGCCCTGCCAACCCCATACACAGCATCTTGATTATAAAGGCTGGATTTTCTATGTGCGCGCTGGCTCGGGTAACAAACATGCCAATACCAGTGATCACCACAACCGCGAATGCCGAAATCGACCAGGGTAAAAGCTCCCGGTTCATGCTGCTCACCGAATATCTCATCGCCGCCAGCCCCATCAGGCGAAGATCCAACATCAAAAGCGCACCCAGCATGATGGTCAGACCCAGGACATGCAAAGACTCCAACAAAGGGAACCACCACGTGGCCCCAATCTCCTGAGAGATTGGAAGCATTTCCAGTTGAAGCCAAAGTGATTCTTCCATCAGAACCTCCTAGTCTGGCCAGAACAGATATTCGGAATAGGCGATCCATCTTCCTGCCAGGACGACACCACACCACAACACTAATGAAAGCAAAGCAGCGATCGTAAACCACTTGCTGAGCGGCACAGACTCTGAAGCGCGCGCGCGAAGCCCCTTGTAAAGGAAAAAGCTAAGCATGATCGCCGGAATTAAGAGGGCAAATTTGATCTGAAATACCGGATTGGAAACATACCGGTTAGGTCGTGCGAGAAAGAACCAGATGCCAGAAGAAAAAACGCCGAGAAGAGAAGCCCATGTCCAAGCCTCAACCCGCTCCCGAAGCTCCACTAAATTCTGGGACGGAAGCGCCAGCCCGAGAATTCTGAGATCCAGCATGACCGCTGACGCCATCAGCGCACAGATGCTCAACAAATGGATCGTTTGTAAAATGGGGGGCAATCCTGGCACATTTGCTAATAGCCACTGCGCCAATTCTCTGGCGTCACTTTCTGCTATCCAATTTCCCAGCGCATTCACTTTGGATTCGTCGTATCCAGAAGTTGAAGAAGATCGTTCTCGGACATCGGCCGTGCAAAGAAGTATCCCTGCGCGGAATCACAATCAAGCGCACTGAGCAGTGTCGCTTCTTCGCACTCTTCCACGCCCTCTGCAATGACGTCGATACCCATGTTTTCGCGCAATGTCAGGATTGATTTCACAAGCCCAAGCACGGACGCATCGTTACGCATGTTATGAACAAAACTGCGATCGATCTTCAGTGTGTCAATCGGGTATTGGTGAAGATAACTCAACGACGAGTAGCCTGTTCCAAAATCATCGATGACCACTTTCATGCCTAACTTGCGGCATCGATCCAGAGAGTCCTTCACATTCTTGGGCTTCTTGAGCAGTAAGCGTTCCGTTATCTCAATGTGAAAACGATGAGCTTGTGTATCATTTTCCTGCAGAATATTGCAGAAGTGATCGATAAACCGCTCTTCTTCGAAATCAGTCGCGGAAAGATTAACGCTGACATACAGCGAGTCGAGTTCTGGCCGGATTGCATGAAGTCGCTGCAACATGCGGCATACCTCCCCGATTGCCCACCGGCTTGCTTCAATAATCAAGCCGCTATCTTCTGCCATCGGGATGAATTCATCAGGAGACACGATTCCTCTTTCCGGGTGTCGCCACCTCATCAAGGCTTCAAAGCCCAGAATTCGCCCTGTACTGATGGAAACAATGGGTTGGTAATGCAAAAAAAGCTGATTGCTGACAATCGCCACCTTGAATTCGTTGGCCAGCTTGATGGACTCAACAACGTTGATTTGCTCGGCGTACCCCCGTTCGGATTCTTCAGGGGAGGGAATTTCAGGACTGTCTGCCAGCAGCGTTTGCGAGCGGCGCAGAATGTCGCGGTAGCGCATGAGGATGACTTGTGAAATCAGTCGAACTATCGGATTGGCACCGCGTACACTGCGGGTAAAGTCATTCTTTGTAATCTCAAGAAGTGTGCAGTTTTCAATGGAACAAACCGTTGCGCTCCGCGGTTGGTTATCCACTATCGCCATCTCGCCGATAATACTCCCGGGACCGCGCGTTCCCATATCCAGAACACTGCCATCGGATTTTTCAACCATAATTCTTACACGGCCTTCCTGAATGAAGTACGCGCAACTCCCCATCTCTCCTTGGGACATTATGGTTTCACCGGCCTTGAATAATTTTTCAGCCTTTAATGTATCCATACATTATTTACCTGACTTGCTGCGGTAGGTATCGACTGCAAGTGCATCACCCACCGAAAAAAACCGCCCTCATCATAATGCAAAGAACCTGTGAAAGATACCTGTGGGAGGGGACCTCCGTTACGCAGGAAATCGGGAAAATGCCTCTACAGCTGCCTCAATGTCTGTTGCATCCACATTTAAATGCGTCACCAACCGAAGTCTTTGAGCCGCTGTAATGCGAATGCGCCTTTCAGCCAGAAAGGCGCTTAGTGCTTTCGGATCTCGATGACCGCAGTTCACAAACACCATATTCGTCTGAACACTTTCTACCTTGTACCCTGCATCACTGAGCCCTTTCCCAAGCAAGGAAGCATGATGGTGATCTGCTATCAGGCGCGTCATATTGTGCTCCAGTGCGAATTGCCCTGCCGCTGCGAGAATACCCGCCTGCCGCATGCCTCCTCCGCAAACTTTGCGCCACCGATGTGCTTCTTCGATAAACATTGAGTCACCGAGAAGCACTGACCCTGCGGGAGCCCCCAATCCCTTCGAGAGACAGATCGACACACTGTCGAAACCCGATACCAGCGTGGCGAGTGATGCGCCACAAGCGATCGCCGCATTGAAAATACGGGCGCCGTCCAGATGGAGTTTCAGCGAATTCTGGCGGGCGAACTTCACCGATTCAGCCAGATATTCAAGCCTCAGAGGACTCCCTTGCATCGTATTCTCGAGGCACAGTAAGCGGGTGCGTGCGAAATGATGGTCTTTGGGTTTGATCGCTGCCTTTACACGATCCAGAGGAAGTTCTCCTACCTCATTGGTGTCAAGTGGCTGTGGTTGAATTCCGCCGAGTACGGCCGCCCCACCCCCTTCGTATTTATAGGTATGTGCCAGCTGACCAACGATGTATTCGTCGCCCCTGCCACAGTGAGTGAGGAGCGCAACGAGATTGGATTGCGTTCCCGAGGGCATGAAAAGGCCTCGCTCCATGCCCGCCATTTCAGCCAGTTGAGCCTGCAGGGCGTTGACGGTCGCATCTTCGCCATAGACATCATCGCCCACCTCTGCTGCTGCCATGGCATGTCGCATCGCGGTGCTTGGTTCCGTGACGGTGTCGCTTCTCAAATCGATGAATCCAAGACTATTCATGAGGTCTCCGCGTGTGGATGTCGGCTTGTGTGATCACACCAATTTCCGTGTGTGATGACTGGATAACCGGCAACGTCCTTTTGGTACAGATATATCCAGGCAGCGCCGTAGCGGGTCTGAATGATATCCCTGACATAGAGGCTGATTTCGGGCGACTCTGGTACATACTCCTCCAATGCATCGAGCTTTGTTAACTGGGAAGCGTCCAGTTCATAGACCTCAATCTGGACACCCGTTGATGGCATCACTACTGCGCCCGGGAAATCCCCGAGATGAAAGAGTGTGATCTGCGATAAAACTTCCTCTCCCAGGAGAATCGCTCCTGCCAATACGGCATGATTCGAACAACCTCGCTTCAGCGTGCCGTATACAGCCACTTTGCAACGCCCACTCACCCTCGTTCTCCGAAGTTCATCCAACCCTAATACTCCGTGTATTTCTTGGCACTTCCGCGCACCCTGTCAGCAGGATATTTCAGTGCATTCTCTGCCATTTTGACCTTCACGGCCGCCAATATGTCGATATCCAGTTTGTCCGCAAGACGTACCAGATAAACCTGTACATCTGCAATTTCGCGGGCAATTTCAGCCCGTGTTTTAGTGTCAGGCTGAGCCGACTGCGCCTCCGTTAACCATTGAAAATGCTCCGCCAGTTCTGCCACTTCAACACCCAAGGCCATGACCAGATTCTTCGGTGAATGAAACTGGTCCCAATCACGTGCAGTGGCAAACTCGCGAACGCAAAGTTTGATTTCTTCAAGATCATTCACGATTGACGCTCTCCTCTATTTCGGTCCGATTGACACCTTCTATCCATAGAATACAAAGGACTGCACACGCAAAATTGAGGCTAATTTAGCATGTTCATGAAAGATTTAACGGCTCATCGCTACCTTACCTGAGGCGCCCTGAGAATCCATTGAATTAGCCTATCAGGTGCTTTATTCTGTCCGTCCACTTTAGCAATCCAAGGGAGAGTTCTCCGCCGTGTCACACTATAATAAAACGATTAAAGCGGCCCTTATCGGCCTCACAGCAGCAGTTGCAGTATTCCCCTTACTGAGCTCCGCACAGACTATGGAGCCTGTGAACAATCTGCCCAATCCTTACCAGACTATCGAAGGCTGGGCCAAGATGCCTGCCGGTAGATCATGGGGCTCAACCAGTGCCGTAGACGTCGATCCCGATGGCGTCAGCATTTGGGTAGCAGAGCGTTGCGGTGGCAACAATGGCGCTTGCCTGCAGAATCCTGAACTTGATCCTGTGATGAAATTTGATGCCAATGGCAACATGGTGACCAGTTTCGGCAAAGGTATGATCATGTGGCCGCACGGCATTCATATCGACTTCCAGGGCAATGTCTGGATTGCAGACGGTCAGGACAACCGCCCCCGCAACGGAGATGCACCAGCGGTTCTCAAAGGCCATCAGGTCTTCAAGTTTAGCCCTACAGGTGAATTGTTGATGACTATCGGCCAGCCTGGTGGCGCGCGTGCACCTGGTTATCTGTGGCAGCCTAACGATGTATTTGTTGCCCCGGATGGCAGCATTTTCATCGGCGAAGGACACTCCAATGCAGCAGGCTCTACTGGCCGAGTGCTGAAATTCAACAGCAATGGTGAGTTTTTGATGGAGTTCGGCGAACTGGGAACCGGCCCTGGTCAATTCCAGCAACCGCACTCACTGGCCATGGATTCCAAGGGCCGTCTCTTTATTGCCGATCGTGGAAACAACCGCATTCAGATCTATGATCAAAACGGCACTCTGCTAGATTCATGGCTGCAGTTCAGCCGTAACAGCGGTATCTACATCGACAAAAACGACGTGCTTTATGCCGCAGATTCCGAGTCTGGTTCTGTTAACCCAGATCATGGCAATTGGCTGCGCGGTATCCGTGTCGGCAGTGCGGTGACAGGCGAAGTCAACTACTTCATCCCAGATCCAAATCCAGATTGCACCGGCACGTGCACAGCCGAAGGCGTGGTTGTTGACCGCAATGGCGTGATTTATGGCGCAGAAGTAGGTCCTGTTGGCGGGATCAAGCGCTACGTCAGACAGTAATTTGGAAATCTTGTGTGCGGCGAGAAATCGCCTCACACAACGCGGTCAAATTCTCGAGAATGAAAAAAGGGTATCCAAATGGATACCCTTTTTTTTTGGTCGGGACAGCAGGATTTGAACCTACGACCCCCACACCCCCAGTGTGGTGCGCTACCAGGCTGCGCTATGCCCCGAATCAGGTGATATATAAAGAGTTCTTCTGAAGTTAACCGGAAGTAAATCTAAATATCGAATTCTTGCGAGAGCGTGTTGCGGGTTGCAACGCGGTGTTACTACGCTGCCACGGCTCTATTAAGCGGCGGCAATTCTACCTCATTTTTACAATTGTGCGATGACTTCTTCGAGATCTTTTATCAATTCACCGAACAACTTTCCATCGACACTCGTTTTCACCGTCTCATCTGCACCGCTCATGCGCTGCCGTGCCCCACCGATGGTAAACCCTTGATCGTACAGCAAAGACTTGATCTGACGGATAAGGATAACGTCCTGACGCTGGTAGTACCGCCGATTGCCACGGCGTTTAACCGGTTTCAACTGTGGAAATTCTTGCTCCCAATAGCGCAAAACGTGTGGCTTCACGGAGCACAACTCACCCACCTCACCAATGGTAAAATACCGCTTGGGAGGAATGGGGGGCAGTTCGTCGTTATTGCTTGGTTCCAGCATAGCCTTCCACTCTTGCTTTCAGCTTTTGACCGGGACGGAAAGTGACTACACGTCGTGCCTTGATTGGAATCTCTTCGCCAGTCTTGGGATTTCTCCCGGGCCTTTGTTTTTTATCACGCAGATCGAAGTTACCAAATCCGGAAATCTTGACTTGCTCATTGGACTCTAGCGACAACCGCACTTCTTCAAAAAACTGCTCAACGAGTTCTTTGGCTTCTCTTTTATTCAGACCAAGCTCCTCAAACAAGCGCTCAGCCATTTCCGCCTTGGTTAGTGCCCCATCTGCCATAGTTAATTCCTTAACTTTGCATTAAATTGTTTCTCTAGCTCTTTGACACAATTATTAATTATTGCATTTATGTCTTCGTCGCCTAGAGTGCGCGAAGGATGTCGTAAGGTCAAGCCCAGCGCGATGCTTTTTTTACTTTTTTCTATTGCATCACCTTGATATACATCGAATATTCTCAGGTCAGCCAATGCCTCTCCAGCACAGTCACGAACGAGATTAAGAATGCGGGCTGCAGGCACTGTTTCATCAATCACTAGCGCTAAGTCTCGCTTGACCTCTGGGAAACGCGAAAGTTCTTTCACTCTGGGTACTTGCGCACTTAAAAGTGATTCTATTTTAATTTCAAAGAGATACGCTCGATTTGAGAAACCCAGTTGACGTTGCAGTGTGGGACTAAGTGCCCCGACTACACCTACATCTTCGCCGTTTAGTGTTATTGACGCACATTGCCCAGGATGAAGCGCAGGATGTGATGCCGGTGAAAATTCAAATGCCGTCCGACCTCTCGACAGGGACAGCAATGACTCCAAATCTCCTTTAATATCAAAGAAGTCGACATTTTTCTTAGAGTTACACCAGAGCTCTTCAAGCGTTGTGCCGTAAATGAGCCCAGCCAATACCGAAGGTTGAATTACCTGCCCACCACGCTTCAGAAAGACGAGCCCAGATTCAAAAATCCGCACCCTGTCTTGTTGACGGTTGGCATTGTATTGAAGAGTGGTCAGCAGTCCCGGCCACAGACTTGTTCTCATGACAGACATTTCCGCAGAGATAGGGTTCTGCAGAGCGATCTCCTCTTCCTCTGGAGCGATGAGTGCCTGTATTTCTGGCGAGACGAAGCTATAGGTGATGACCTCCTGATACCCCAAGGCCATCAGACGTTCCTTGATGATCGAAAGCTCGGTTTGTGTTTCAGTAGATTCACCGAGCGTTGCCCGGCTCAGTGAACGAGTTCTGGGAAGCCGGTTGTATCCGTAAACACGCGCAACCTCCTCAATCAGGTCGACATCAAGACTCCAGTCGAAACGAAACGAGGGCGCCCTGACTGTGATGGCTGTATCACTGCACATCACAATTTCGGCACCGAGTCGCTGAAGAATATCAGCCACCTCGGCACTCGGAATTTGCAGCCCCAAAAACTGGGTTAATTTGGAAAAAGACAGTGTAATCGTTGCACGCTCGGGCAATGTTCCGATGACTTCATCGACTGGCCCCGGCTTACCGCCGACGATGTCCAGCAAGAGCGCTGTTGCGCGCTCGATCGCGCGTCTCTGAAGTTCGAAGTCGACCCCACGCTCATAGCGGTGCGAAGCGTCGGTATGAAGTCCATAGCGCCGCGCTCGTCCTGCAAGCGCCAGCGGAGAAAAGTATGCACATTCAAGGAATACGTCTTGCGTCGTCTCACTTACTCCCGACCCGGCTCCCCCCATGACACCCGCCATGGCGAGCGGACCTTCCTGGTCAGCAATTACCAAAACGTCGGGAGTTAGTCGTACTTCTTTTCCGTCCAGTAAGGTCAGGGATTCGCCAGCGACGGCAAGTCTTACGGAAATAGCGCCGGACAGTTTGGCAAGATCAAAAGCATGCATAGGCTGCCCAAGTTCCAGCAGGACAAAATTCGTCACATCAACAACAGGATCAATGGTGCGAATGCCACTACGACGGAGTTTTTCCGCCATCCAATAGGGGGTTGTTGCGCTGATGTCTATGCCTTTTATGACGCGCCCGAGATAGCGTGGACATTGCTCTGGTGCTGCGATAACGACAGGAAAGCGGACATCATTCACCGGGACTACAGGATGTACATCCGGTCCATGCGCTTGCATTGCATTCAACACGCCAATTTCGCGTGATACCCCAATGACACCGAGACAATCTCCTCGATTAGGCGTGAGATCCAATTCAAGAGAATGATCGTCAAGCTGCAGATACTCGCGGATATTGGCACCTACAGGCGCATCGCTGGCGAGTTCCAGAAGACCATCGGAACTGTCGGACAAACCCAATTCCTGCGCAGAACACAACATGCCGTTGGATTCGACGCCCCGCAATTTGGCCTGGCGAATCGTAAACGCTTTCCCATCAGTACTGCTGCTGAGCTCAGCTCCAATCTGTGCATACGGTACGCGAAGCCCTGCACGTACGTTAGGAGCACCACAGACAACCTGGAGCACATCGCGACCATTATTGACCCTGCAAACTCTGAGTTTGTCTGCATCAGGATGCGGCGCAACTTCGAGGACTTCAGCTACGATGACACCGCTAAATCGAGAAGCGACAGGTTCAATCCCATCGATCTCCAATCCAGCCATCGTCAATTGATCAACCAGTTCCTGGGTACTGAGAGAGGGATTGACCCACTCTCGAATCCACTGTTCGCTGACTTTCATGCAGATTCACTCTATTGTTGAGACAAGGATTGCGATTGATAAACCGACACGCTCGCGGAACGTCGATTAATTAAATTGCTTTAAGAACCGCAAATCATTTTCAAAGAAAAGACGAAGGTCATTGACGCCATAGCGCAGCATCGACAGACGTTCAACGCCCATGCCAAATGCAAAGCCATTGAACTTGTCTGGGTCAATTCCTGCACTCGTGAGCACATTGGGATGCACCATGCCGCACCCCATCACCTCAAGCCATCCGGTATGGCTGCAAACACGACATCCCTTGCCATCACACATCACACACGCCATATCCACTTCAGCGGAAGGTTCAGTAAATGGGAAATATGAAGGACGAAAACGAACTGCCAGCTCTTTTTCGAAAAAGGCCTGCAAAAATTCTTCAACAGTGCCGCGAAGATCCGCGAAACTCACATGAGTATCGATCAGCAAGCCTTCGACCTGATGGAACATTGGGGTATGGGTAATGTCGGAATCACAACGATAGACCCGCCCAGGACAAATCATGCGGTATGGAGGTTCAGCGGATTCCATTACCCTCACTTGGACCGGAGAAGTATGAGTTCGCAATACGGTTGTTGGATCGATATAGAACGTGTCGTGCATAGCACGAGCGGGGTGGTGTTCTGGAATATTCAGTGCTTCAAAATTGTGAAAATCGTCTTCAATTTCCGGGCCTACGGCTACGGCATAACCTGCAGCCTGAAAAATTTTCTGAATACGTTCAATTGTGCGTGTTACCGGGTGAGCACCCCCACCAGCCTGTCGCCGCCCTGGTAACGTGACATCGACTGATTCGCTCATCAGTTGCTGCTTGAGAGTTT
Organism: uncultured Klebsiella sp.; assembly: GCA_964538025.1. Taxonomy (GTDB): domain Bacteria; phylum Pseudomonadota; class Gammaproteobacteria; order Pseudomonadales; family Pseudohongiellaceae; genus UBA5078. Next base: position 291,859 of record CAZICZ010000002.1, read on the forward strand.
CTTCAACCAGCACTTTCTTGCGAAGCTCGAGTGCTTCCTGCACTTGCCGCTTTGCAAGATTAATTTTCTCGCCAGCTTGCGGGCGCTCTTCGGGAGCGAGCTTTCCCAAACTTTTGAGTAATTCCGTCAAGCTGCCTTTTTTGCCCAAATAGTCAACACGCAACTGCTCTAGTGACTTTTCGTCACTAGAGCATTGAATTGCGTGTAATGCAGACTCAACCAGGGAAGCGGTGTCCAGCATGATCAGCACTTATTCCTCAGGCAGCCAGACTCGCTTTCGCCTGATTTACGAGCGCTGCAAACGCAGCTTTATCGTGCACAGCCAGATCAGCCATAACGCGACGATCCACCAAAATATTGGCTTTCTTGAGACCTGCAATCAACTGGCTGTATGTCATGCCATTTGCACGAGATTGCGCGTTGATGCGGGTAATCCACAGGCCGCGGAACATACGCTTCTTCGCCTTGCGATCACGATAAGCATATTGACCTGCCTTGATAACGGCCTGCTTAGCAACACGGAACACGCGACTCCGCGCGCCCCAGTAGCCTTTCGCAAGCTTCATGATTTTCTTGTGACGACGACGTGCAGTGACGCCTCTCTTAACTCGGGCCATCGATATATCCTCTCAAAATGTAGAAATTAGAAACGTTTACCCAGCATACGGTCGATCAAGACTTTGTCAGAGGGATGAACCAGTGACGTGCCTCTCAATTGACGCTTACGCTTTGTCGTCATTTTGGTGAGGATGTGGCTTTTGTTGGCGCTTTTGCGCTTCCATCCACCAGCGGTCAATTTGAACCGCTTAGCAGCACCACGATGGGTTTTAATCTTGTTACTCATTGCTTACTCCGCATTTGTCGTTTCCCGATATTCCAGAACACGAGAAACCGTTAAGGGTTAGTTTATGAAACAGCAGGTACAAAAAATCCATTGCTTGAATGCCAAGTTGCAAAACACACCGCTTGCAGTGAATTGGCTTTAGCAATGGACTAAGATTACTGTTTCTTCTTTTTCACGGGCGACAGCACCATGACGATCTGTCGTCCTTCCATCTTGGGTTCTTGTTCCACTGTGCCGTACTCCTCGAGATCCCTCCCGATTCGCTGTACGAGCTCCAGCCCAAGATGTTGATGGGCAAGTTCGCGGCCGCGGAATCGCAATGACACCTTGGCTTTGTCCCCATCGGTTAAGAAACGCATCAGGTTGCGTAGTTTTACCTGATAGTCTCCCTCTTCCGTCCCTGGTCGAAATTTAATTTCTTTAACTGTGGTTTTACGCTGTTTCTTCTTATTGGCTACTTTTTGCTTTTTCAAGTCAAAAATGTGTTTGCCATAATCCATGATTTTGCACACTGGAGGCTCTGCCTCCGGCGCAATCAGCACCAAATCGAGTTTCGCATCACTGGCAGCCGCTCTTGCTTCGTCAATAGACACGATGCCGGCTTGATCTCCATTGGCCAACACCAGGCGAACCTCACTGGCGTCTATATGCTCGTTAATAACGGGCTTCTTAGAACTACTCCTCATAGGCGCTTGTATTTACTCTCCACACTGTATGAATGAGGATGGTGATAATTCACCACCCATGGATACTTTCACATTAATTCGCTTCAGTACGTCCCATGCGCGCTACTGCGTTTCGCAGGAACGTCGTGAAGTCGTCAAGGCTCATTGACCCGAGATCCTCTCCAGCGCGTGTTCTGACCGAAATTGTGCCAGTTTCTACTTCGCGATCCCCTGCCACTAAGAGGAAAGGGGTCTTCTGGATCGTGTGCTCGCGGATTTTAAAGCCGATCTTCTCGTTTCTCAAGTCCGCGCTGACGCGAAAGCCCTTGTCTGACAAGGATTTTTGGACTGAAGCGCAATACTGCGCCTGCTTATCGGTAATATTCAGGACTACCACTTGCTCAGGTGCCAACCAGACAGGTAACGCGCCGGCATAGTGTTCGATCAATACCCCGATGAATCGCTCAAACGAACCAAGAATTGCACGGTGGAGCATGACGGGAGTTTGGCGCGCCCCATCTTCACCGACAAATTGAGCGCCCAAGCGCTCAGGCATGGAGAAATCCACTTGTATCGTGCCGCACTGTTGGACACGACCCATACAATCCTTCAGGGAAAATTCGATCTTGGGGCCGTAGAACGCCCCTTCGCCCGGCAGTAGCTCCCATGGCAACCCACTGGCATTGAGCGCCTGCTTCAGGGCAAGTTCGGATTTATCCCACAACTCATCGCTACCAACCCGCTTCAGGGGTCGCGTTGAAAGCCTGAGGATAATCTCGTCGAATCCGAAATCCTTATAGACACCAAATAACAACTTCATGAAGATGGCCACTTCATCCTGAATGCTGCTTTCCGCACAGAATATGTGGCCGTCGTCCTGAGTAAAACTTCGAACCCGCATCAGACCATGCATGCTGCCCGATGGCTCATAACGATGACAGGAACCGAATTCAGCCAATCGAAGGGGTAAATCACGATAACTGCGCAGGCCCTGGTTGAAGACTTGAATATGGCAAGGGCAGTTCATTGGCTTGATCGCATACAGCCGGCTGTCGGACTCCACACTAAACATCTGATCGGCAAACTTGTCTGCATGTCCGGAGCGTTCCCACAGGGAATAGTCCACAAGCTGAGGCGTCCGGATTTCCAGATACCCATTGGCACGCTGCAGGGTCTGCATGTAAGACTGGATAACTTGATAAATCGCCCAGCCCTTGGGATGCCAAAACACCATTCCCGGAGCTTCCTCCTGAAAATGGAATAATGACAACTTCTTGCCAATTTTACGGTGATCGCGTTTCTCAGCTTCCTCGAGCCGCTGTAAATATTGCTCCAATGCCTTTTTGTCGCCCCACGCAGTTCCATGGATGCGCTGCAGCATTTCATTACTCGCATCACCTCGCCAGTAGGCGCCGGCAACATTCGTTAATTTAAACGCTTTGAACTTACCCGTTTCGGGCACATGAGGACCGCGGCATAAATCGATGAATTCACCCTGCCGATAAAACGACAAGGGCTCATCACCGGGAATTCCCTTGATAATTTCAACCTTGTACTTCTCGCCCATGCCTTCAAACATGGCAATTGCTTCTTCGCGAGATAGTACAGAGCGTTCCACGGGAAGATTCTCGGCGACGATGTCGCGCATCGCCGCTTCTATCTTTTCCAAATCTTCCGGCGTAAACGGACGCTCGTATGCAAAATCATAGAAAAAACCATCTTCCACAACGGGACCGATGGTGACCTGCGCCTCAGGGAAAAGTCGTTGTACTGCCTGGGCCATCAAGTGTGCGCAAGAATGACGTAAAACATCCAGGCCATCCGCATCCCGCTCCGTGATGATGGCTAATTCACAGTCTTCCTCAACGACACAGGAAGTGTCTACCAAGGTACCGTTCACTCGCCCAGCCAAGGCTGCGCGAGCCAATCCCGCACCAATTGAGGCTGCAACCTGGGCAACGCTCACTGGACTATCAAAGTCTCGTGAACTTCCGTCTGGTAAGACTACTTTGGGCATAACATTCCTGATCGCAATAACTAAACGAGCCGAAACGACTATTTCGGCTCGCGGTCTGAAAACTCGAGATTTATGTTAGCTTCCTCACGTTCAGATCACACTGCAAGTGAGGATTTAGGAGGTCTATTTGGTAGGCACGACCAGATTCGAACTGGTGACCTCTACCATGTCAAGGTAGCGCTCTAACCAACTGAGCTACGCGCCTAAATCGACTTCCGCAAAAGAACGGCGATTATAGGGGCATGGTTTTAAAACTACAATACAATCACACTGTTGGAACACGAAAATAAGACGTTTGAAGAAGTCGTTTAAGCCCGCCGATCGAGGTTAAGTCTCCAACAAGGAACGCTTCAATTCCGCAATACGATCACGTGTTGCTGCCGCCTGCTCAAAATCAAGATTTCTTGCTAGCTCATACATTTTTGCTTCAAGTTGCGAGATTTCCTTCGCCAAGGATTTCGGATCACCTCCGGAAAAACTTTCAGCAGATTCGCGTCCGCGCCTTTCAGGCGATTTGCCCCGCTTGCTCGCACGGGAGTCGCTCGCTCCTCCGTATGCCCCTTCCATCACATCACTGATGCGTTTGCTGACCCCCACGGGTTGTATATTGTGCAGGGCATTGAATTCGATTTGCGTGTTTCGTCGCTTTTCTGATTCTGCAATCGCACGCTCCATGGAGCCCGTCATGCGATCGGCATATAAGATTGCCTTGCCCCGAAGATTTCTAGCTGCACGGCCAATTGTCTGGATCAGAGAGCGCTCCGATCGTAAAAAGCCTTCTTTGTCGGCATCCAGAATGGCAACGAGCGACACTTCGGGGATATCCAATCCCTCGCGCAACAGGTTAATTCCTACCAGCACATCAAAATTTCCCAAGCGCAAATCACGTATTATTTCCGACCGTTCTACGGTATCGATGTCCGAATGAAGATAGCGCACGCGGACATCGTGCTCGCTAAGATAATCCGTTAAATCCTCCGCCATACGCTTTGTCAGGACAGTAACGAGGACACGCTCCTCTCTTGCCGTCACGTGACGTATTTCTGAGAGCAAATTGTCCACCTGCGATATCGCAGGCCGAACCTCGAGCTCAGGATCTACCAACCCCGTCGGCCTCACAACCTGGCGCACCAGCTGCCCGGCATGTTCCGCCTCATAGGGACCGGGTGTGGCTGACACATAAATGATCTGGGGTGTCATGGCTTCCCATTCCTCAAATCGCAAAGGGCGATTGTCCAGTGCGGAAGGCAAGCGAAAACCGTACTGCACCAACGTTTCCTTGCGAGACCTATCTCCTTTGTACATTGCCCCAAGTTGCGGAATTGACACATGGGATTCATCGGCTATTACCAGCGCATTGGGAGGCAAATAATCATACAAGGTCGGTGGCGGTTGACCGGCTCCTCGACCTGACAAATAGCGAGAGTAATTTTCTATTCCAGTGCAGTATCCCAGCTCAGCAATCATTTCAAGATCAAATCGCGTCCGTTGTGCCAGGCGCTGTGCTTCGACCAACTGATGATTGCTTTCCAGTTGTGCGAGCCTTTCATTGAGTTCCTGCTTAATCTGGTCCATGGCGTCAATCATGGTTTGGCGCGGTGTCACATAATGCGACTTCGGGAAAACTGTCAGTCGCGGCACCTTCTTGATCACTGCCCCGGTGAGCGGATCAAAATAGGAAAGCGATTCCACTTCGTCGTCAAATAGTTCGATGCGAATCGCATTTTTCTCCGATTCAGCGGGATATACGTCAATGACATCGCCCCTTACGCGATACGTCGCTCTCTGCAACTCCATGTCGTTGCGGGTGTACTGCATTTCGGCAAGTCGACGCAGAATGCTGCGCTGATCGGCTTTTTCACCTCGATTAAGGTGAAGCACCATCTGCAGGTAGGCGCGTGGATCACCAAGACCATAAATCGCAGAGACCGTCGCCACCACAATGACATCGGGTCTCTCGAGCAAGGCTTTGGTGGCCGAAAGCCGCATCTGTTCTATGTGTTCATTGATGGAAGAATCTTTTTCGATGTAAAGATCAGATGACGGGACGTAGGCTTCCGGTTGGTAGTAATCATAGTAAGAAACAAAATACTCCACTGCGTTGTCTGGAAAAAACTCCTTGAACTCTCCGTAGAGTTGCGCCGCCAACGTTTTGTTAGGGGCCATGACAAGCGCTGGACGCTGCGTTCTCTCGATCACATTTGCAATCGTGAACGTTTTGCCTGACCCGGTAACCCCGAGAAGTGTTTGTGCTGCCAGACCACTTTCCAAGCCTTCGACGAGAGACTCAATAGCCTGAGGCTGATCACCCGCCGGAGCAAAGCGAGAGTGAATTTTGAAAGGCGTGTGCATGAAAATTACCAATGCGATCAGACAGACAGGCGGGCGATTATAGCAGCAAAGAATTGTCCGTTAGGCGACTCTATAAGGGTTGACCACTCAGTCGATACTGATTAGTATACGCACGCTTTGAAGACATCCCGATGGTGTCGTTACTGCCCAATAGCTCAATGGTAGAGTAGGTGACTGTTAATCACTTGGTTCCTGGTTCGAGCCCAGGTTGGGCAGCCAAATCTTTCGTTCCCCCCTCCCCGTTTTTATCTGACACCCCGGCTAACCCTCTGTTCAGCCAGTATTCATCCGCTGCGGTCCACTCTGTCTCTGGCTAACTACCCCACTCGCTGATGCAAAGGTGAATCAATCTTTATCCGCCTTGTCACAATCGGGTATAGTGGCCACCGAATTCACTACTCTCGATAGGAGAAACTCTCGCATGCGCAGCCTCGTTGTCGCCCTATTACTGACCTTAAGCAGTGTTGTAAGCGCTGCAGAAAACGCCAATCCTATTGTCGTGATGGAAACGAACAAAGGGACCGTTAAGATTGAACTCTGGCAGGACAAGACTCCCATTACGGTGGCAAATTTCCTGCAGTACGTGGACAGTGCCTATTACGATGGTCTGATTTTTCACCGCGTAATCCCTGGCTTCATGATTCAGGGAGGGGGATTCTCAGAGGACATGGTTCAGAAATCCACACTTGCCCAGATCAAGAACGAAGCAACGGCTGAACTTCGCAACAGCCGGGGAACACTGGCCATGGCGCGCACTCAGGTAGTAGACAGTGCCACAAGCCAGTTCTTTATCAACGTCGTGGACAATGATTTCTTGAACCACACCGATGAAACACCGCGGGGCTTCGGCTATGCCGTGTTTGGTGAGGTGATAGACGGAATGTCAATCGTTGATGAGATTGCGAATGTCACTACCGGGAATCGCGGCATATTTCAGGACGTACCAGTCGAACCCGTCATTATTCTGTCAATCAAGCGCGAATAAAGCTGATGTTCCAAGGAGGTGAGAGGTAGCTGCAAAATCTCTCACCTACTCCTTCTTCTTGTACAAACTGGTGACTTTTCCACTAGTTACGGCGTCGGATCGGTCCTCCGTATTGCTCAGTGCTTGCTCCCGATAGACTTCCGACTCCACTTCTTTGGGCTCAAACCCGTCAACTGCGTACACGAGAATTTCCCGTATTTGGCGTAAATCCAGGCGTTTACACGCATTCTGCAGTCGCACCACCAGCCCCTCGAGTTCGGACCAACTCAATGCGACTTCTTCTGCCCGCATAATCTTGGGATGCTCAGTGCCTGTGACCGACTCGCCAATCAGAAGCTCTTCAAACAACTTTTCACCAGGGCGCAATCCTGTGTATTCGATCGCGATGTCGCCACGGTAGGAATGCTCATCTTTTACGTCGTAGCCCATGAGATGAATCATTTTCTTCGCTAAGTCCACAATGCGAATCGGTTCATGCATATCCAAGACAAAGACATCGCCTCCGGTCGCCATTGATCCCGCCTGAATAACGAGCTGGGCGGCCTCCTGAACAGTCATGAAATACCGCGTAACCTCTGGGTGAGTGACGGTGACGGGCCCCCCCATATTGATCTGACGCCGAAACAATGGCACTACGGAACCGGAAGACCCCAGCACATTGCCAAATCGAACCATGCTGAAACGGGTTGCACTCTTGTTGTAGGCCATTGCCTGGAGGAGTTGTTCTGCAAAACGCTTGGTCGCCCCCATAAAATTCGTAGGACGAACCGCTTTGTCCGTGGAGATCAGTACAAAGTTGCTTACCCCCGCTTTCTCGGCCGCCTGTGCCGTCACCAGGGTCCCGAAAATATTGTTTTGCACGCCTTCAATAATATTGCTTTCCACCATGGGAACCTGTTTATAGGCAGCGGCGTGGTAGACAGTCTGCACGCCATAGCGACGCATGACGTGTTCCATCAATTGCGGATTACCGACGTTCCCAAGCAATGCCACCAATTCAATCTGCTGCCCGCCTTCGAGGGCATTTCGAGTTTCCAGCAATTCGTTTTCGACGGTGTAGAGGCCATATTCGTAACTATCGAGCAGGACGAGTCGGCGCGGTCGCAGCATGAGTATCTGGCGGCATAGCTCGGACCCGATTGAGCCAGCGGCCCCCGTAACCATGACCGCGCACTCGCTGATACAGGCCCGCATCAAAGTGGCATTGGGTGGCACGATATCCCGTCCTAGCAGATCCTCGATATCGATATCGCGCACTTCGTCCACCCCAACCTTCCCTGTCACCATATCAAACAGGTCGGGCACGGTTTTCACGTGCACCGGCAGGTGTTCCAGCCGCGTTAAAATCTCCTTTCGCTCTGCATGCGTCGCAGAAGGAATCGCGAGTAAAATTTGGCGGACAGAGTAGTTTTCGATGAGGTCTGAAAGTGCTCCGGGACTGTAGACCCGGATGCCATGGACGGTGTTGCCAATGAGTCCACGGCTGTCATCCACGAATGCCACAGGCAGATATTGATCACCGTTTTGAAGCGCTGCCACTAACTGCATGCCGGAGCTTCCAGCGCCATAAATGATGATGGGTTCTTTAGGTCGAAAATTTTGAATCAGATTGAGGAGCGCTACCTTGGCGACAAACCGGCTCCCCCCAATGAACAACAAGGCAATCATCCAGTAAATTGGAAAAATCGCATTGTCACGCGAGGTTTCAGGAACGAAAAAGAACGTGGTAGCCGCAAGGAGCAGTGTCGAAATCGTGACACCCTGCAAGACAATAAAGCCAGACTGCACGCCCATGTAAAGCAGGATGGCGCGATAAAGACCGATACGGAAGAAAACAAGCACGCTGGCAAGATTGGCCAGCACAAAATAGGTGGTGAGACCCTCATAGACCGAAAGTAATTCGGACCCAAGCAACTCGAAAGATAGCCAGAGTGCGAGAGTCAGCATCACGCTGTCGGCCATCATCATTAGCAATTGCTTGACTGTGCGGGACAGCGGGATCGTGTACACATTCATAATGGAATCCTGTGCCGGTTGAAGCACGCTCTCGTGAATCTTGACCCAATTCCCTCAAACCCTGGCGCTTTCCTTTCCTGCGCCTACAGAAAGTGCGACTAAAGCCAAGGGTATAGCGCCCAGCAGGGCGAAATATACCCCATATTCGGGGTGTTTTCCTGCGCCAATCGCCAGTGGCAACAGAAAGAATGCATTGATGATTGTCACGCCCACGGTAACCGCTCGATGCCCGAAGCGAACGGCCAGATGCTGATAGGCATGCTGTCGATGCGCTTGAGACCATTTTTGCCCTGAGCTCACACGTCGCACGAGCGTGACCGTTGCATCCACAACAAACACCGCAAGAAGCAGGCTCCAGGACCATAGTGACATGCTCCCGTGGGCATGACTCAACACGGCAAGCACGCCAAATGCTAATCCCAGAAATCCGCTTCCGACATCGCCCATGAAGATCCGGGCCTTTGGCCAATTCCACACGAGAAAACCGCAACTTCCCGCGAATATGCAAAGGCACAGAACTGCTAGCCCCGTGTCATCCGCGTTAAAGAGGATGATTGCCGCCGAAAGACTCACAAAGGCGGACTCCGAACCGGCGATGCCATCAATACCATCCATAAAGTTGTAGAGATTTGTCAGCCAAATCATGCTGGCGGGCAGGAGAAGCCAAGACAGAAAATAACCGTCCAACTCCCACGGACCTACGAGAAGCGCGGGCAATTGTTCGATGATCAGAAGAGCACCACCTCCGCAAACCCCCTGTACCGTCAGCCGAATGCGGTAATCAACATCGAATCTGTCATCCAATAGCCCGGACACTGCCACCGGAATGGGCATCAGAAGGACGGCAATTTCAGGGCCCGAGAGGGTTCCGCGGATACTGCAAAGGACTAAACCCACGCAATACGTAATCACTATCGCAATTCCACCTCCCACCGGAGTGGGTGTTTCGTGCAATCCGCGACGTGTTGGAACGGCGATTAGCTGAAGGGACAGCGCGCGCGCGCGAACGACACCCGTCATCAGGAGAGAAAAGACAAACAGAGAGAAAACCAGCAGAACGTCTTGCATGCGGAAACCGGAATTAGGGCGCAATCGCTGCGCCCTATTCTACATGAAGCATATCGATTCAGAGCAAAGTGTGCTCATTCCTTCGTATTAAAAAGAATTCGATCCCGATTTCTGGCAATCGTGGCAGGACCAATCCCCTTCACTTGCTCAAGATCATCCAGCGACTTGAACTCACCAAACTTCTCTCGGTGAGCCACGATATCTTGGGCCTTAGCGAGACCGATTCCATCAAGTGCCAAAGCGAGGGTTGGGGCATCTGCCTTATTGATATCCACCTTTGCCATGGCGGCGGGTTGTTCAGTCTGGGAAGATCCCGACGGTGTTTGCGCGAAACTAGCGAGAGGAAATGCGATTGAACTTAGCAATACACAACAAAGCAACATCCTTTTCATAGCGGCATCCTTGCTCGAATCCATTCGAGGGTTGATTCACATACAGCACAATTGCTGCACTTCTGAATCTAGCAAAGATCGCCAAAACCGCCAGATATCTCCTTCACAATCTCCTGGATCTTGTCGTTCGGACGCGGATGCTGAGTAATCGGACGTCCGATGACAAGAAAATGACTGCCGGCCCTGATTGCTTCCCCCGGTGTCATGATGCGTTTCTGGTCATCCCCCGTATCGCCCGCGGGACGAATACCGGGTGTGACGAGCGCAAACTCGCGGCCCAGCGATGACGCCAACATCGCAGTCTCCTGAGCAGAGCAAACGACGCCATCAATGCCACAATCGCGCGCGAGAGTCGCGAGTCGCATGACCTGCGACTCGGGGGAAGCGTCAACACCCACTTCCCTGAGATCCGCGTGAGACATGCTTGTCAGTACCGTCACGGCAATGAGGAGAGGCCGGTGTGCCGACGCCACGAGCGCACTGCTTGCCGCCTCCATCATGGCCCTGCCTCCGCTGGCATGGACATTGACCATCCAAACGCCAATTTCGGCTGCCGCCAATACTGCTTTGGCAACAGTATTGGGAATATCGTGATATTTAAGATCCAGAAAAACGTCGAAACCTTGGGCAATGACTTCCTCCACAAAGGCAGGGCCACAGCGTGTAAACAGTTCCTTGCCGATTTTGACGCGACAAGTGCTGGGATCCAACTCTTTCAGCAGTATGCGAGCAGATGTAGCGTCTGCGTAATCCAACGCGATGACAATGCGTTTGCTATCAAAGGTCATTATGTCCTCTCAGTATCACGTCAACCCCAAATTAATTTCCCGAATGGCCTGCCTTCGACTGATGTGCTTCCAATTCTTTTTCTAACGTGACAATGCGCGCCCTTAATCGGCGTGCTTCCAGTCGTACTCGGGTACCACGCAAAAACCCTACCCCGACGATTATTCCCCCTGCCCCACCAAGTACAAATGCGCTAATCACCCATACCGCCAATGGCTGCGCGGAGAACGTATAGAACCCGAGAGAAAGGACAACAGGATCCGTGTTTGCGTATGAAAAAATAATGCTGGCTATAAAAACGATGAACAAGGAGAACCACGCTAGCACTCGTATCAGTTTCTGCATTCATATCTCCCGGTGACGCTCAGCTATTCCACAATCACAGAGCAATTATACGCACTCAGCGGCAAAAAAAACGGCGAACCTGAAACAGGTTCGCCGTTGTTTGATGCCCACAGAGCTGACGTTCTGTGGGATTATCCTGGATAAGTTTCCAGGCTGAGGTTGACGCGATCACGCAGCTCCTTACCCGGCTTGAAATGCGGGACGTACTTGCCGCTGAGAGACACCGGAGTGCCCGTCTTCGGATTACGCCCTACACGAGGAATTCGGTAATGCAGGGAGAAACTCCCGAAACCCCGAATTTCTATACGACCACCTTCAGACAATACCTGAGACATATATTCAATAATTGCCTTTACCGACAGTTCAACATCCTTCGATGACAACTGACTTTGCTTACTTGCAATTCGATCAATAAGTTCAGACTTGGTCATGGCCTATTCCTTGTAAGTTACGCTGCGATCTGTGACAACACTGCCAAAGGACACGAGCTCCAGCAAAGATTACTTCTTATCCATCTCAGCTTTGATCAGATCACCAATGGTAGTTGGTGCAGCCAGACCCGGCTCCTGATTCTTATGCTCGGCAATTGCAGACTTCTCGTCATCAATTTCAATCGCTTTGATGGAGAGACCAAGCACCCGGCTCTTGCGATCCACACTGATAACTTTTGCTTCAACTTCATCGCCTTCTTTCAATGCATTGCGCGCATCTTCAATCTTGTCGCGACTGATTTCGGAAGCACGAAGCACGCCTTCAACGCCGTCTTTCAGAGCAATCGTAGCGGCCTTTGCATCAACAGAGGACACGACGCCTTTCACAATGCTGCCTTTCTCGAACTCGCCCACGTAACTGACAAAAGGATCATCAGAAAGTTGCTTGATGCCCAGAGAAATGCGCTCACGCTCTGAATCAATGGAGAGGATGACCGTCTCGATCTCATCGCCTTTCTTGTAGGCGCGAACAGCTTCTTCGCCTGGCTCGTCCCACGAAATATCAGACAAATGCACCAGACCGTCGATGTTGCCTTCCAGACCGATGAAGATACCGAAATCAGTGATGGATTTGATGCTGCCGCTGATCTTGTCGCCTTTCTTAAATGATTCGGCGAAACGATCCCAGGGGTTCTGGAAGCACTGCTTGATCCCCAAAGAAATGCGACGACGCTCTTCATCAATATCCAGAATCATGACGTCAACAACATCACCCAATTGCACCACTTTGGAGGGATGAACATTTTTGTTCGTCCAGTCCATTTCGGAGACGTGGACGAGGCCTTCTACGCCTTGTTCCAGCTCAGCGAAACAGCCGTAGTCGGTCAGGTTAGTCACGGTTGCTTTCACAATGGATTTTTCAGGATAACGCGCTTTAATCGCTACCCATGGATCTTCACCCAGTTGCTTCAGACCGAGTGACACGCGATTACGTTCACGGTCGTACTTCAGAATCTTGACTTGAATTTCGTCGCCAACATTCACAATTTCGCTTGGGTGCTTAATGCGTTTCCAGGACATGTCGGTAATGTGCAACAGTCCATCCACGCCTCCCAGATCCACGAAGGCACCGTAGTCGGTAAGATTCTTGACCACACCTTTCACGGACATGCCTTCCTGCAGCTGTGCGAGCAACTCATCGCGCTCTTCAGTGCTAACAGCTTCCAGCACCGCACGACGTGACACCACAACGTTGTTGCGCTTCTGATCAAGCTTGATCAGTTTAAATTCTAACTCCTGACCTTCCAGATGGGTCGTGTCGCGGATTGGACGCACATCGACCAAAGAACCTGGCAGGAATGCCCGGATATTGTTCAGATCAACTGTAAAGCCACCTTTGACCTTGCCGTTGATAACACCCATCACGATTTCATTCTTCTCGAATGCCGCTTCAAGATCCATCCATGATTCGGCACGCTTGGCCTTCTCACGTGACAGACGTGTTTCACCGAAACCATCTTCAACGGTTTCCAATGCGACTTTAACGGAATCCCCTACAGACAAGGAGAAGGTGCCATCCTCATTGACGAACTGGCTGCGTGGAATCACCCCTTCGGATTTCAACCCTGCGTGGACAGTCACCCAATCAGAATCAATTGCCATGATCACGCCCGTGACGATCGCACCGGGGGTCATGTCGATATCATTCAAACTCTGTTCAAATAATTCAGCGAAACTTTCACTCATTGCTTTTCCTATAGTTGCTCGATTAACCGTGCTCCAGCACACACGGGGCTATTACTAAAAACGCCATCTCCGACTATGGCTGGTGGGTTCGGAGACAGCGCCATTAAAACGTTCGATCAATTACTCTGTGTCAAGTGTGCTTGACGCACCAATTCAAGAACCTTTGCGACGACCTGCTCAATGCTCATCTCGGTGGTATCGACCACGATGGCGTCCTCGGCAGGCCTCAGGGGAGAGATAGCCCGTTGACTGTCCCGCTCATCCCGCGCCTTGATATCCAGAAAAAGGGCGGAGAGATTAACACTAATACCCTTTGCAATCAACTGCTTATAACGCCTGTTTGCACGCTCCTCGGCACTGGCCGTCAGGAACACTTTGACCGCGGCATCCGGAAACACTACTGTCCCCATGTCCCTCCCATCCGCCACGAGCCCAGGGGCCTGCCGAAACTGATGCTGAGTCCCCAGCAAGGCAGTGCGAACTTCAGGCACAACCGCCACTTCCGAGGCCAGCGCGCCGGCGGCTTCCTGACGCAGCTCATCGGAGACTTCTTCGTCTCCCAGCCAGACAGTGCCATCCTTGCTCGAAAAACGGATTGAAAGCGTCGCCAGCAGCTGCAACAAGCCCCGGGGATCGGAGGTAGAAACGCCAGCACGCTTGGCCGCAATACCGAGTAGGCGGTAAAGGGCACCACTGTCCAGATAATGCCAATTCAAGGTGGCAGCGACTTTGGCACTGATGGTGCCTTTTCCCGAGCCTCCTGGCCCATCGATGGTCAGGACAGGCGCTGGCAGCGTCGAAGCTGCGACTACGGCTTCGCGTTCGTTGAAATGCTGCGCGATGAAACGTTCGCGTGTCGCCCGTGCATGCGTAAACACCTCTTCGAGGAGTGGCCCGTCCTTCGCTACCAATGCCGACCGCATGCGCCGGAGCTCTTCCATATAAGCGTCCAACACAGTGACAGTGGCATCTGAATTGGCGAGGAAAATATCCCTCCACATGACCGGGTCACTGCCGGCGATACGCGTAAAACCAGCGAAACCGCCCGCCGCATAGCGGAAAATGTCATCCACACGGGTTTGGTTGCTGAGGGTATTGACCAACGAATACGCCAACAGATGCGGCAGATGGCTCGTTGCCGCCAGCACCGCATCGTGATCGGCCACACTCATGGTGCTGACAGTGGCACCAATCCCTTCCCAGAGTGCTTTTACCGTGGCATGCGCCGCAGCATCTGTTTCCGCCAGAGGGGTGAGGATCACTTTACGCTGGCAAAACAGTGTGTCTGTTGCAGCGGCATATCCACTGCGCTCGGAACCGGCTATGGGATGCCCGGGAACAAAGCAAGAAGGAATCTCGCCAAAAACGGCCTGTACATCTTCGATCACGCTTCCCTTCACGCTCGCCGCGTCGGCGATGATGCACCCAGGGGACGCCACGTCCTTCAGAATTTCCAGTAAAGGTCGCATGCTCAGGGTAGGAACCGCGATCAGGATCAGATCAGCACTGGGTGCGATGTCTTGCAGGGAGGTGGACCAGGCATCGATGACGCCATCCGACTGCGCTTGCTCAAGCGGTCTGCTGTCGCGTCCGCATGCCAGAATTTCGCGGCACAGGCCCTGACGGCGCAACCCTCGGGCGACAGATCCGCCAATGAGTCCGAGACCAACGATAAGGATGCGCAACTCTGCCAGGGACTTCATGAGTATCCCCGCGCCATGGGATAGGACCCCAGATGCTTGATGCGCACCGTTCGCGCCTGCAGCTGGCTCAACACTTTCTGCACCGCTTCGTCGTGTACGTGCCCTTCAAAATCAATGAAAAACACATAGGCCCAGACGATATCGCGGGCCGGACGCGTTTCGATTTTTGTGAGGCTGACCTGATAGGTATTAAAGGGCTCCAACACGCGAAAGAGCGCACCTGGTTTGTTTTCGGTGTAAACAAGCAGGGAGGTCTTGTCATGTCCGGTAGGATTTGTGGGGGCCTGAACATTGGCCAGAACAAGAAACCGGGTGCAGTTGTTCAGCTGGTCTTGAATGCGCTTCTCGCGTATCTCAAGCCCGTACAGATTCGCAGCACGTTCGCCGGCGATCGCCGCAATAGCAGGATCTTCCGCAGCCATTTTCGCGGCCTCAGCATTGCTTGAGACTTCCTGCTTTTCCACATGAGGCCAATGCGCTGCCAGCCAGCGACGACACTGACCGAGTGATTGCCGATGAGAGACAATACGTCGGATTCCCGCAAGCGAGGCGTCTCTGCGCATCAGGAAGTTTTGTTCAATGGGAACAACGACCTCGGCAATGATGGTCGCCGATGTGTCCATCAGGCAGTCCTGAGTCGTGTTGACCGCCCCTTCCGTGGAATTTTCAACAGGAACGACGCCAAATCGGGCGTGCCCGCCCTCCACCTGCGCAAACACTTCATCAATGGTGGCGACACTGCGCTTGTTGGCATCGGGACCGAAATAACGGTCCACGGCAGCGTGTGTAAAGGTGCCAAAAGGGCCGAGAAAGGCGACGACGTCGCCCTCAGAAAGGTGCTGTGGTGTAGGTTCGGACACAGTCTATTTCCGGTCGCTCTTGGCTGTGTATACGGGCTGCTCCTTACTCGTCATGGGCATCAACCGCAACATCTTCTCCGTCGGAGGCTAGAAGCTCGTCATCCGTGTCAGCGGGCTCCTGAACACGCTCCAGGCCTACCAACTTTTCATCCTGCTTGAGCTTAATCAGACGGACGCCCTGAGTGTTCCGACCGAGCACAGACACTTCATCGACGCGCGTCCTCACGAGAGTGCCTCGGTCCGAAATCAGCATGATTTCATCTCCGTCCGCCACTTGGGTGGCGCCGACGAGACGCCCGTTACGATCGCTCGTCTGCATCCCGATCACGCCCTGGCCACCTCGTCCATAGACAGGGAATTCTTCGGTCGCAGTGCGCTTGCCATAGCCATTCTCGCTGACCGTCAACACCTGCTTTCCAGCCTCGGGAATAATCAGAGAAATCATGGCGTGATCCTTGGCCAGTCGAATGCCTCGCACCCCGCGCGCGGTGCGCCCCATTTCGCGCACATCAGACTCTTGGAAACGAATCACCTTGCCACTGCTGCTGAACAGCATGATGTCGTGCTCTCCGTTCGTGACAGCAGTGCCAATCAACCGATCGCCTTCGTCCAGCTCAATGGCGCGCAGACCCACGCTGCGTTGCCGCGAGAAACTGGTAAGGGCTGTTTTCTTGACGGTCCCCATGGCAGTCGCCATAAACACATAGTGCCCGTCGGTATACTCCTTGATGGGCAACATGCTGGTGATGTGCTCGCCCTCTTCAAGAGGAAGGATGTTCACAATCGGTTTGCCTCGGGACGTCCGGCTGGCCAGAGGGATGTTAAACACGCGTAGCCAGTACACCTTGCCCGTGCTGGTGAAGCACAACAGCGTGTCGTGACTGCTGGCCACCAGCAGGTGTTCGACGCCATCTTCGTCTTTCACGGTCGCCGCTGCCCGCCCCATGCCGCCTCGGCGCTGCGCCTGATAATCCGTCAAAGGCTGTGACTTTGCGTAACCTCCGCGCGAAATCGTGACTACACGGTCTTCTTCGGTAATCAAATCTTCCATGGAAAGATCGAGCTGGGAGGTAGTGATCTCCGTACGACGCGCATCCCCATAGGTTTCACGCACCAGGGCCAATTCATCCCGCACGACCTGGAACAGGCGCGTTTCACTGGCAAGGATTTCCAGATAATCGCTGATCTGCAGCAAAAGCTCCTGATAGTCATTGATCAGTTTTTCCTGCTCGAGGCCGGTCAAACGGTGCAGCCTGAGTTCCAGAATTGCCTGGGCCTGGGCAGCCGAGAGGTAATAGTCCTCGCCACGCATGCCAAATTCTGCCGGCAGCTCTTCAGGTCGACAGGCATCTGCCCCGGCATCCCCCAGCAATTGCAGCACGCTCGCCGCACGCCAAGAGCGCGACATCAACTTTTCCTTCGCCTCCGCGCTGCTGGGAGACTCCTTGATCAGGGCAATAACGGCGTCGATATCAGCGAGCGCAACCGCGAGACCTTCCAGAATATGGCCACGCTCTCGTGCCTTGCGAAGCAGGAAGACAGTACGACGCGTCACCACTTCACGACGATGCCGTATGAAGCATTCGATAATTTCTTTAAGATTCAGCAGCTTGGGCTGCCCATCCACCAGGGCAACCATGTTGATACCGAACACGGACTGCATCTGGGTCTGAGCATACAGATTGTTCAGGACAACCTCGCCTACCTCGCCACGACGCAATTCGATCACTATGCGCATGCCGTCCTTGTCGGATTCATCGCGCAGCTCGCTGATGCCCTCGATCTTCTTCTCCTTGACCAGCTCGGCAATCCGCTCGATCAGTCGGGCCTTGTTCAGCTGGTAGGGAATTTCGGTCACAATGATGGTCTGGCGGCCGCTCTTCTCGTCCTCGATGACCTCGGCACGTGCCCGCATGTAAATGCGGCCCCGTCCGGTTTTATAGGCTTCAACAATGCCTGCCCGGCCATTGATAATGCCCGCCGTGGGAAAATCCGGTCCCTGGATGTACTCCATCAGCTCATCAACAGTGATGTTCTCGTTGTCGAGCAGCGCGACACAGGCGTCTACCACTTCACGCAAATTGTGCGGAGGAATATTGGTCGCCATGCCGACGGCGATGCCCGAGGAGCCGTTGATCAGCAGATTGGGCACCTGCGTGGGGAAAACGTCTGGGATTTTCTCGGTGCCGTCGTAGTTGTCGGAGAAATCAACCGTTTCTTTGTCGAGATCTGCCATCAGGTCATGGGCAATCCGCGCCATGCGAATTTCGGTATAACGCATGGCAGCGGCTGCATCGCCATCCACCGAACCGAAGTTGCCCTGCCCGTCCACCAGGGTGTAACGCAGCGAGAAATCCTGTGCCATGCGCACGATCGTGTCGTACACCGCACTGTCACCGTGAGGGTGGTACTTACCGATCACGTCGCCGACAACCCTGGCCGATTTCTTGTAGGGCTTGTTCCAGTCGTTGGACAGGACGTTCATGGCAAACAGCACACGGCGGTGAACGGGTTTGAGCCCGTCACGCACATCGGGAAGTGCGCGGCCCACGATGACACTCATCGCGTACGCCAGATACGATTCCCGCATTTCGCTCTCTAGCGAAACCGGTGAAACCTGTTTTGCAAATTCAGACATAAAACTCTAATCCCTCAACATCACAGAAGCCTTTCATGGCATCGGATCAATGACAAAACCGCATCACCCAGCCCCGCACAAACCCATCGGAAAACCACCTGAAATGCGGGGCTAATTCATTCTCAATAAAAGCGAGTGATGGTAACACAAATCTTCGCGGAACTGACACTGATTCAGGCACTTAAAGCGAGGGAAATATGAATTTCCGGCCCCTGCCAACGCGCGCAGGAATCTCCCTTCGAGACGGGCTATTTACAATCGGTTTGGCTATAATCGCGTGCTTTGAAAATTGCGCGGGAGCTTGGATGTGACAGAGCACTCCATCGAGACAGTCGATCTGCTGGTCCATGCACGCTGGGTCTTGGGTCCGGACGATAAACAGCCTCTTCTGGAGAATCACTGCGTCGTCGTCACTGACGGGCGGATCGTCGACATGTTGCCCAGCGCAGACGTCGCGAGTCGTTATCGCAGCCAGCAGGATTACCGGCTCGGGTCCCATGTCCTCATGCCGGGCTTCATCAATGCCCACGGCCATGCCGCCATGTCCCTGTTGCGCGGAGCCGCCGACGATCTCCCCCTTCAACGCTGGTTGCAGGACTATATCTGGCCCATTGAAGGTCGTTGGGTCGATGAATCCTTCGTCTACCATGGCACGCAACTGGCGATCGCCGAAATGCTGCGTGGGGGCACGACGTGTTTCGCGGACATGTATTTTTTCCCGAATGAAGCCGCGCGTGCCGCCAGCGAGATTGGCATACGGGCACAGTTTGCAAGCCCGATTCTCGACTTCCCGACTGCATGGGCACAAAACGCCGACGAATATATCAGCAAGGCCACTGCCCTGTATGACCAGTACCGTCACCATCCCCTGATCTCGATTGCCTTTGGCCCCCATGCACCGTACACGGTGTCCGACGCCCCGTTGCGCAAAGTGGTGACGTTCGCTGAGGAGCTCGATATTCCGATCCACATGCACATTCATGAGACGGCACAGGAAGTGGCCGATGCCCTGGCATCGGACGGTCGACGCCCTCTGCTACGTCTCGCCGAGCTGGGACTGGTTTCCCCCCGCCTCGTCTGCATCCACGCCACCCAGTTGCTGGACGAAGAAATCGCCCTCCTTGCCCAACACGGGGCCAGCGTTGCCCATTGCCCAGAATCCAACCTGAAGCTGGCGAGCGGATTCTGTCCTGTTGC
Organism: uncultured Klebsiella sp.; assembly: GCA_964538025.1. Classification (GTDB taxonomy): domain Bacteria; phylum Pseudomonadota; class Gammaproteobacteria; order Pseudomonadales; family Pseudohongiellaceae; genus UBA5078. The sequence continues at coordinate 311,904 of CAZICZ010000002.1, forward strand.
GCGACTTGTCGAAGCGGGCGTGAATGTCGCCCTTGGCACGGACGGAGCCGCCAGCAACAACGACCTCGACATGATGGGAGAAATGCAGACCGCCGCCCTGCTGGCAAAAGCCGTTGCGCAGGATGCCAGTGCACTTCCCGCACTTCAGGCATTGCGTATGGCGACACGAAACGGCGCACGCGCCCTTGGGCTGGAACATCTGACCGGCGCCCTCGAACCAGGCAAATGGGCCGATCTGACGGCCATTTCACTGGATGCACTCCACGCGATGCCCTGTTATCAACCGCTGTCCCAGCTTGTTTACAGCTCCCAGTCCCATCAGGTCAGTCACGTGTGGGTTGGCGGCAAGCTGCTCCTCGAGGAAGGACAACTCACCACTCTCGATCTGGATTCCCTGCAGCGCAATGTCCAGCAATGGCAGCAACGCATCGCTCCGGATACACGCGCCTGAGGGCCACAGAGGAAATTTCACGTCATGAGTGAATCTGCACGTACAAGCAATCACGAACCCGCGGAAATCCGCAAATTCGAAGCCCTCGCATCGCGCTGGTGGGACCCGCACAGCGAATTCAAGCCGCTGCATGAAATCAATCCGCTGCGCATGGGGTTCATCACCCGCAAAGTGACGCTTGCAGGCAAGCGGGTGCTGGATATCGGGTGCGGAGGCGGCATTCTCAGTGAAGCGATGGCGCGCCAGGGGGCTGACGTGTCTGCGATCGATCTCGCCGATGCCTCACTGGCGGTTGCCAAACTGCATCAGCTGGAAAGCGGGCTCTCCATCCATTACGAAAAGCTCGCGGCAGAGGACATGGCGGCGCGCGAACCGGGGTCCTTCGATGTCGTGACATGCCTTGAAATGCTCGAACACGTCCCCGACCCTGCCGCCATCGTGCACGCGTGTGCAACGCTGGTGAAACCGGGCGGCCACGTCTTCATCTCAACCATCAACCGGAACCCCAAAGCGTATCTTTTTGCGATTCTCGGCGCGGAGTACATCCTTAATCTCCTGCCGCGGGGTACGCACGATTACGCCAAGTTCATCAAACCTTCGGAACTCTATGCGTGGACGCGGGACGCGGGGCTCGATGCGGGCGAGGTGACGGGGATGGCCTACAACCCCCTCACCAAGCGCTATTCCCTGGAATCCAACGTCGATGTCAATTACCTGGGGCACTTCGTGCGCCCAGCGACCGCCGAGGACAGTTCCTCGCAATGAGCCTGCCGCTGACATCATCTCCCGCGGCCGTCCTGTTCGATCTGGATGGCACCTTGCTGGACACCGCACCCGATTTCTTTGCCGTCCTCCAACAGATGAGTGGCACCACGGGCAGACCCGCCCCCGCGTACGATCGCGTCCACGCCACCGTCTCCAACGGCGCACGCGCGCTGGTGCGCATGGCCTATGGTATCGAGGATAGCCATCCAGATTTTGAGTCTTTGCTGGAGAATCTGCTGACACGCTATCTGGCACAGATCGCGGTCACCGCCTCCCAACTCTACCCCGGCATGGAGACACTGCTGCGAACGCTGGAGGCCCGGTCAATCCCCTGGGGGGTGGTCACGAACAAAGCGTCACGGTACAGCATTCCCCTTCTCGACAAGCTCGGACTGGAAGAGCGCTGCGGCGTCCTGGTGTGCCCCGACCATGTCACCCACACCAAACCGCATCCGGAACCCCTGTTCCTCGCCTGTCAGCAATTGGGCGTGGCGCCGGAGCAGTCCGTGTATGTTGGGGACCATCCCCGCGATATCGAAGCAGGACGTGCGGCAGGCATGACCACCATCGCGGTGTCCTACGGCTATCTGCCGGACACGCCCGACATTCGGGAATGGGGGGCAGATCTCATTGCCGACTCTGCCGATGCCCTCCTGAAACTCTTGCCGCACGCCTGATGACGCGCGCTGAAAGCCACCTGATACTAGAGTGAATTTACATGCAAAAAGACACGCAAGCTTTTGTTCCAGAAGATAATTATCTCTCAGGAAAGACCGTACTGGTTACTGGCGCAGGCGATGGCATCGGCAAGGCAGTGGCTCTGGCCTATGCCCGGTACGGTGCGACTGTTATCCTGCTCGGCCGCACCAGCAGCAAACTGGAAGCGGTGTACGACCAGATTCTGGCCGCAGGAGGACCGGAATCGATCATTCATCCCATGGATCTGGCCAGTGCAAGCGATGAGGATTATCGCCAGCTTGGGGATTCGGTATCCGAACAGTGCGGCAGCCTTGACGGCCTCGTGCACTGCGCAGCCATTCTGGGCCCTCGCTCCCCCATTCAGTTCTATCCCCAAGAATCCTGGCTCAAAGTGATGCAGGTCAATGTCAACGCAGCCTTTGCCCTGACCAAGGCACTCCTGCCGGCACTGCAGAATGCGGCCAGTGCCAGTGTGATTTTCACGTCGTCGAGCGTCGGGCGCACCGGCCGCGCGTACTGGGGTGCTTATTCGGTGAGCAAATTTGCTACGGAGGGCATGATGCAGGTGCTGGCTGATGAACTGCGACTGACGAGTCACATTCGAGTCAACAGCATCGATCCTGGCGGCACACGCAGCAACATGAGAAAAGAAGCCTACCCCGCCGAAGATCCACAAACCCTGCCCAGCCCGGAGGATCGCCTCCCGCTGTATCTGTTCCTGATGCACCCGGCATCGGAGGGCAGAACCGGGGAAGCGCTGAAGGCCTGACACCTCACCCCCGCCAACTGACTGACTCGCTTCCGGTTGGCGGCGCCAATTTTCCGTCATTCCAGTGACACCTCTCTCGCCTCAGGCGAAAACTTGCCGCTTTGAACAGGAAAAGCGGCAATCCCCACCGCGGCACAACGGCGGCGGCATCCCTCGCAAAATCACTCCATCCCATTGTTTTTAAAATGCTTTTCAGTCCTTCTCATGGGATTGGCACGATACTGGCTTAATGTGCTTCGCAGCCACACCTTATGCCATGCGCTGCCGGCCTGCCGCTTGTGGCAGAAACCTTATCGAAGGAGCACACCTGAATGGCGACGCCACTGCAAACCTCGAACACTATTGATTTCAACAGTGCACGACTGAGCCTCAGCAAATCGCAGCCAACGCCCAGCGAATCTATCCGCGAGGATTACAGCGAGCGGCGCTACCGCATGGCGACAAGCCTCCAGACCACCCTCGATATCGAACAACTGTTGCAGCTGTTTCTGGCGGAGCTAAAACCCAGCGTTGAGTTGGATGGCCTGCAATACATCAATGAAAACCAGAAACTGCAGATTGTGACCGGACGCAAGGCGTCTCACAGCTGCGGCTACCGCCTGATAACCGCCAATGACCATCTCGGCGAGATTGTGTTCTACCGCAACACGCGTTTCTCCGACCAGAATCTGCAGGCCATTGAGGTCATGCTGAGCGCCCTTATTTGCCCGCTCCGCAATGCACTGACCTACCGGGATGCGCTGCTGGCCTCCCTGACAGATCCCTTGACCGGCGCCGGAAACCGCATCGCGCTCGACAATGCACTGGAGCGTGAGATCAATCTCGCCCGCCGTTTCAAGCAACCCCTTTCGATTCTCGTGCTCGACATCGACCGCTTCAAGCAGGTCAACGACAGTTTTGGGCACAGCGCCGGTGATGCCGTATTGCGCGGGATAGTCCACACCCTCGGCAAGATCAACCGCAATACCGACCTGACGTTCCGTTATGGCGGTGACGAACTGGTCGTCCTCCTCAATCGCACCAACGCGGAAGGCGCTCTCGTGATCGCGGAGCGGCTGCGCAGAGCCATTGAGTCCCTTGAGCTGCAGGTCGGAGATGACAGCCTGGGGACTACCGTGAGTATTGGCGTGACCAGTTTTGGCGCCCAGGACACGGCTGACAGCATGTTCAACCGCGCAGACAAAGCGCTGTACCTGATTAAAAGCGAAGGTGGCAACAAGGTCATCGCACTTTAATTTCGAATTAACCATAGCAACGCTATCAAGGGGTAAATCATGGTCGTCTCTGTACATGCGAAATCGCAGAACGAGGCCAATGCGGAAAAAAGCAAACAAATCCTGCAACCCGATGCCTTTGCCGGTGAAAAACTTGACCTGAAAATGCAGCTCACCGATGCGCTGCAGTCAACGCTTGAGCTCAATGCCCTGTTGGCCGTGTTTCTGGAAAAGGTGAGCACGGTGGTCCGTCTGGACGGGATTCACTATGTGAATGAAGATGCCGACGTCACTGCCAGCATCGCCAAGCAGGCCACGCACAGCTGCGGGTATCGCCTGATCACCAACGAAGACAGCCTTGGCGAAATCATCTTCAAGCGCGGTAAAAAATTTACGGAAAAGGAACTGGGCATCCTGGAGACCCTGCTCTCGCCGCTCATCTACCCGCTGCGTAATGCGCTTCGCTATACCTCTGCCGTACGGGCAGCATTCGCGGACCCGATGACCGGCATCGGCAATAAAAGCCACATGCTCCCAACGCTTGAGCGGGAAATCGATCTCGCGAAGCGTCACAATCAGCCCTTGTCGGTCTTGATGATTGAAGTCGACAGCCTTGGCAAACAAGCTAGTCGCGCTCTTGTGAAACAATCGAAGTTGGCAGTGACCGATCTGGCACAGCGTCTCGTCACGCTGACGCGCGCCACAGATGCGGTTTACCGTGTGGAATCCGGACTTTTCATGGCTATTCTCAGCAACACTGATCGCGTTGGCGCTCATGTGATTGCGAAGCGTATTTCAGAGAGTGCGCATGATCTGGTGCTCGTGGAAGACCATCAGGAAATCCAGAAGCTCACCTTGAGTGTCGGCATGGCAGTGATGACGGGAACGGATTCGAGTGCCAGCCTGATCGACCGCGCCAGCAAGGCACTGAGCAGTGCCAAGAAGCGCGGCGGGAACCTGATCCACAGTTAACGCCGGACAGGCATCACCTTGCGTGGACGCGTGTTCAGCGGCAGATTGACGGCCTTGTACAGCAGTGCCATTTCTTCACGGGGCAGTTCGTAGAACTCGCCCCGTTTTACTTTGCTGGGAATGAAAATAGGGCCATAGCGCACACGCTTGAGCCGGCTGACACGAATCCCCTGCGACTCCCACAATTTCCGCACTTCGCGGTTACGCCCCTCCATGAGCACCACGTGGTACCACTTGTTGGCACCTTCCCCGGCATAGAACTGAATGTCCGTGAATCTGCACACGTGCCCGTCGATTTCCACCCCTTTGCTCAGCGTGCGAATGACGTCCTCACTGACGTCGCCCATCACCCGCACGGCGTACTCGCGGTCAATGTTCGATGAGGGATGCATCAAACGATTGGCCAGCTCTCCGTCGGTGGTAAAAAGCAACAGACCACTGGTATTGATATCAAGACGTCCGATGGCAACCCAGCGTCCGTGTGTGATGGGGGGTAATTTGTCGTACACGGAGGGACGGCCCTCCGGGTCTTTGCGGGAACAAATTTCGTCTTCGGGTTTGTTGTAGAGCAATACCCGCTGCATCTCGGCAGTGGCACTGTTGGGGTTGACCTTCTTGCCATCTACCAGCAGGGCATCGCCGCGGGAAACGCGATCACCGATCTTGGCGATCTCGCCATTGATTTTCACGCGGCCTTGCTTGATCCACTCTTCCAGTTCTCTGCGTGAACCGAAACCTGCACGGGCCAATACTTTCTGAATTTTCTCATCCATTCCTGCTGTCTCCCGACATGGGCAATGGCTCTATGTGAAGAGCCGGGGTTATTCCTCTTTGCGAGGAGAATCATCTTCGCTGCCAGACGACTCGGTGCCGTCCGGGGAATCTTCGTCTTTGCTGAACTGGCCAAGCCCCAGAATTTCGTCCAGCGGACGTTTGGCGAGCGCGATGGCTTCTTCTTCATCGAGGAGCTCGTCCTCGTCGTCGAAGTCATCATCGTCCACGTCCTCTCCTTCGGCGAGCCGCTGCGCCTCATCCGGCAATTCAAGCACGCGCATTCCGGCCAGGTCATCTTCTTCCAGCGCCAACTCCGGATTCAGCTTGTCCAGATCCCGAATCTCGGACAGGGGCGGCAGATCCTGCAAACTTTTCAGATTGAAATAATCGAGAAATTGGCGCGTTGTCGCGAACATTGCCGGTCGACCGGGGACATCACGATGCCCAACGACTCGAATCCACTCGCGGTCGAGCAAGGTGCGAATAATGGTAGAGCTGACACTCACGCCCCGAATCTCTTCAATGTCGCCCCGGGTAATGGGTTGGCGGTAGGCCACCAGTGCCAGCGTTTCCAGCAGCGCACGCGTATAGCGCTGGGGTTTCTCTTCCCACAGCCGAGAAATCCATTCACTGAGCTCGTGTCTCACCTGAAACCGGAACCCCGAGGCGACTTCCTTGAGTTCAAATCCACGCCCTTCGCACTCGAGGGCAATCTGCGCAAGTGCTGCGCGCAATTCTTCCTCTGTGGGCCGTTCCTCTTCGGCGAATACTTCGGCAATTGCCGCAACAGAAAGCGGTTTGCCAGCTGCCAGCAGCAAGCCTTCAATGATCTGTTTGAGTTTGTTGTCGTTCTCGCTCATTCAGTTTTTGCCTTCAAATGGATAGGGCCAAACGCTTCCGTTTGGACAATCTCGATTAACGAATCCTTGATCAATTCCATGACCGCCAGAAAGGTGACCACCACACCCAAACGTCCCTCTTCCCGCATCAGCAAAGACACCAGGGGAACGAACCGCTGCGCACTCAGCCTGACTAAAATTTCTGACATTTTTTCACGCGTGGACAGGGTTTCGCGTTGCACGTGATGCCGCTCGAACATGTCGGCGCGCCGCAGCACCAGCGCCAGCGAGACCAAGATCTCCCGCAGATCAACATCCGGCTCCGGCGCTGTGCGCTCCAAGGGAGGCGTTTCTGCGTCGGCGGTATAGATATCCCGCTCGAGCCGTGGCAGTGCGTCCAGGTCCTCGGCGGCCTGTTTGTAGCGCTCGTATTCCTGCAGGCGACGGATCAACTGTGCTCGCGGATCTTCCTCGTCCTCTTCCTCGGACGCACTGCGAGGCAGCAGCATGCGCGACTTGATCTCTGCCAGCATCGCCGCCATCACAAGATATTCCGCGGCAAGCTCAAACTGACTGGCCTCCATCAGGTCCACATAGGCCATGTACTGATCTGTTATGTCCGCGACATTGATATCGAGAATATCGATGTTCTGCCGTTTGATCAGGTAGAGCAGCAGGTCGAGGGGGCCTTCGAAGGCTTCGAGAAATACCTCAAGCGCGTCGGGGGGAATGTACAGATCCAGTGGCAGTTCGGTCACCGCTTTGCCATCGACATAGGCAAACGGCATCTCCTGCTGCGCGCGCTCCCCCTCTCCCTCGCTCGCACGCAAGGGGCGGCGGGCTGCCTGGGTTTCCCCAGGCGCTGCATTCCCCTCATCGGGCGCTATGTCGGTTTCCTGTGTCATGTCACTCTCGTGCATTGGCAAATGCCTTATCTGTACGCCAGTCCCATCGCCTGCCGGACATCCTGCATGGTCTGGGAAGCGGTATTGCGTGCGGATTCCGCGCCGGCCCTAAGGACTGCCTTCACGGCATCGGGATTGCGCTCGTACTCGCTGGCACGCACCTGAATGGGCTGCAATTCGGCGATAACGGCGTCTATGACGGGCTTCTTGCAATCCAGGCATCCAATGCCGGCGCTGCGACATCCCTGTTGAGCCCAAGCCTGCGTAGACGCATCGGAATACACCTCGTGCAATTGCCACACCGGGCATTTCTCGGGAGTGCCTGGGTCCGTTCGGCGTACCCGGGCGGGGTCCGTCGGCATGGTCGAGATCTTTTTGCTTACCTGATCCACCGGCTCTCGCAGTGCGATGGTGTTGTTATAGGATTTGGACATTTTCTGACCATCCAAACCGGGCATTTTGGCAGCAGGTGTCAGCAACGCCTGCGGTTCTACCAGAATGCTCTTGCCCGTTCCCTCGAGGAATCCCTGAAGGCGTTCGCGGTCCCCCGCAGAGAGATTCTGCTGCGCCGCCAGTAACGCGCGGCCTGAGAGCAGTGCCTCCTGCTCCCCGCGTTCCTGATAGGCGGTACACAGCGCCTTGTAGTCCTTGCCGGCCTGCTTGCTCATCTTGCGCACCACGGCCTGCGCCCGCTCCACGTAGTCGGGTTCGCGCCCGAACATGTGGTTAAAGCGACGCGCTACCTCGCGTGTCAGCTCGACATGAGCCACCTGATCCGCCCCGACAGGCACGTGGCCAGCCCGGTAAATCAAAATGTCGGCGCTTTGCAGCAAGGGGTAGCCCAAAAAGCCATAGGTTTCCAAGTCACGGTCCTTGAGTTTTTCCTGCTGGTCTTTGTAGCTGGGCACTCGCTCCAGCCACCCTAAGGGGGTAATCATCGACAGGAGGAGGTGGAGCTCGGCGTGCTCGGGTACCTGAGACTGCACAAAAAGGGCAGATTTTGCCGGATCAACGCCTACGGCCAGCCAGTCGATCACCATATCCAGCACGTGTGCTTCCATGATCGAGGGATCGTTGTAGTGCGTGGTCAGGGCATGCCAGTCCGCGACAAAAAAATAGCATTCGAACTGGTGCTGAAGGTGGACCCAGTTCTTCAGGACGCCGTGCAGATGACCCAGATGCAGTTTGCCGGTGGGACGCATGCCCGATAACACGCGTTGATGGGTGAGACTGCTGGACACGTCGGGTTTCCTCTTGCTTGCGGATGTTTTTTGAAGGGCGGCATTATCGCAGATGGTCTGGGGGAATACGATTATTTTGTTCCCGCAAAACCCGGTGTGGACCCCTGACTTCGGGGTGTGATCCCGCGGGCGAACGCCTATTGAAACGGGTCGGGATTGCCCTTGCCCACGCGCACAACGTCCACCCCGTCAACAAGATCAATCACCGTCGTGGCCTCAATCCCGCACGCGCCACTTTCAATAATCAGGTCCACGGCATGCCCGACGCGCTCCTCGATCTCGTAGGCATCGATCAGCGGAAACTCGTCGTCCGGAAGTATCAAGCTGGTGCTCATGAGGGGCTCCCCTACCTCGGCAATCAGCGCCTGCGCCACGATGCTGTCGGGAACACGAATCCCGATTGTCTTGCGCTTGGGATGCATCAATCGTCGCGGCACTTCGGGAGTGGCGCTGAGGATAAACGTGTAGGGCCCTGGTGTATTCGCTTTGAGGAGACGGTAGGCAACGTTATGCACCCGGGCGTAGGTCGCAATGGCGGACAGATCGGCACAGACCAGCGTGAAATTGTGCCGGTCATCCAGCTGCCGGAGACGGCGAATGCGCTCCAGCGCCGCCTTGTCGCCCATATGACAGCCCAGCGCATAGGTGGAATCGGTCGGGTAAACAATGACGCCCCCGTCCATGACGATCTTGGCCGCCTGCTTGATCAGCCGGGGCTCCGGATTCTGGGGGTGCATCCTGAGAATGTGTGCCATGAGCGGGTTTCACCTGACGGAGCGCGGAAGAAGCACTGTCCGCGGGATGGACAGCGGCCGAACAATACCAGACTGAAAAAGACAAATCGATTACCATGGCGGCCTTTACCCTTTCGCTCAAAAAGGACTCTTCCATGCTTTACGCCATTCTGTGTCAGGACGTTCCCAACAGCCTTCCTCTGCGACAACAGGCACGCCCCGCCCATCTTGAACGTCTGCAAGCCATGGTGGCTGCGGGCCGCATTGTGCTCGCCGGCCCTCACCCCGCCATCGATTCTGCAGATCCCGGCGAGGCCGGTTTCACAGGCAGCTTGATTGTGGCGGAGTTTGCCTCACTGGAAGAAGCCAAGGCCTGGGCAGATGCCGACCCCTACGTCAGCGCCGGCGTGTTTAGCAGTGTCACGGTGAAACCATTCAAAAAGGTCCTTCCCTGATCAGGGAAGAGCAGGACGCAGCGCTGGGAATTCGCGGTCAAGAATGGCGTTCCAGGCATCCAGATCGGCTTTTTTGCGCGCCTTGAGCGCGCTCGTGTCGCCAAGGACGGTGATGCGGCGAATCACATCCCCGCGCACGATCTTGGTAATGACGTCCTGACCGTTGACGACCCTGCCAAACACAGAATGTTTGCCGTCCAGATGAGGAGTCGGCACGATGGTCAAAAAGAACTGGCTGCCATCGGTGCCCAGACCGCTGTTGGCCATCGACAATGTGCCGGGACGGGTATGCTTCAGCACCATTTCACCCGTAAATTTGTAGCCGGGTCCGCCGGTGCCGTCTCCTCGCGGGTCTCCTCCCTGAATGACGAAATTGCGTTCCACCCGATGAAAGGTGAGCCCGTCATAAAACCCCCGCTCCGCGAGATTGACAAAATTGGCCACGGTTGTCGGGGCTGCCCGTTCATTCAACTCCAGCAGCATTTCCCCCTTGTCGGTCTCTATGCGCGCCTGCAGTGATTGCGCGAAACTCAGGCTACAGAACCCTAGGCTCAGCAATAACAGCAGGGTCCATTGCCCAATGCGCCTGCTACGATCACGTTGCGTCATACACTTACTCCGTAGTGAAGGGTTACCGGGGCGTGGTCGGAAAAAACCTGACCCGTGTAAATTTCCGCTGCTTTCACCGTGTCTGCAAGATGCGGCGTAACCACGTGGTAATCCAGCCGCCACCCGACATTTTTGGCACGGGCCTGACCGCGAGCGGACCACCAGCTGTACTGCTCGGCCTCTTTGTTTACACGGCGAAAGGCGTCAACAAACCCAAGCTCGTCGTACAAGACATCCAGCCACTGACGCTCTTCCGGCAGAAAACCAGAATTTTTCTGATTGGACTTCCAGTTTTTCAGGTCAATGGGTTTGTGGCAGATATTCCAGTCGCCACAGATGATGTAGTCGCGCCCGTCCTCGCGCAGCGTCTTCATGTGCGTCATGAAAGCCTCCATAAAGGCCCATTTGCGCACCTGTCGCTCTTCCCCGCTAGAACCGGAGGGGAGGTAGAGCGATGCAATGCTGAGCGACCCAAAATCCGCCTGCAGATAGCGCCCCTCTTCATCCGCGATGTCGAAGCCTAGCCCCCGATGGACGCGATCGGGCGCGACCCGCGAAAACAGGGCCGTCCCGGAATACCCCTTTTTCTGCGCATCAAAATAGAAGCAATGATACCCGGCGGGTGTGAACATCGCCTCCGTCAGCTGATCCCGCTGCGCCTTGGTTTCCTGCAGGCAGACCACGTCCACATCGCAAGTCGCCAGCCAGTCGAAGAATCCTTTCTTGGCGGCAGAGCGAATACCGTTGCAGTTTAAGGTCATCACACGCATTCAGATTGCCTCTGACAGGGCCCCTGTTCGAGCCACCATCGCTTAGGGTGCTGGCCGCACGAGGCGGACCAGTGACGTCACCATGGGTTTCATAAAAAAGAGGGACTCTGGCATCACGTCCACCTTCACACCGGCTGCACGTAACTGATCCGCCACGACCGGACCGACGGCCGCAACCTTCACCCGGGCCAAACCCGCTGCGAGCTGGGCTTCTACGCCCGCCCTGCGCGCCACATCCAGCAGGCGCGTGTACTGGGGCTGGCTCGTAAAGGTCATCATCGTGACCTCTCCCTGTGCCAGAGAGTGAATCAGAGAAAGCACCTTGTCATCGTCTTCGCGCGGCGCGTAAACGTAGGGAGCGACCGATGTGACGACAGCCTGGCGACGCGCCAGGTAATCCATGAGGAGAAGGTTAGGTTCCTCACCATAGAGCTGCACGGCGACGCGGACTCCCGTGAGTTCCATCGACTCCAGCGTCTCGATGATGCCTGCGGTGGTCGGCGCAGCACCCAGCATATCGGGCTTCATGTCGATCTCTTTGAGGGCGCGCCCTGGCTTGGGACCGCGACACAGGGTTGTGACCTGAGCCAACGCTGTCCGGAAGGCCGGATCGAGCCCCTCGCGCTGCGCGAGCGCCACCAGACGTCGCAGGCCTTCCCCCGTGAGAATAATGAAGTAATCGGGCGGGTGAGCAATAAAGTCACGCATCCAGGCAAGCACAGGAGCAGAGTCCGGGGCGTCCAGAATGGAGATCAGCGGAACCCGCAGCACCTGCGCTCCCCGATTGCGTAACAGATCCTCCAGCACATCCAGTTGCCGGCTTTCGGGAACCGCAACCACCTGACCTTGTAGCGCCGTGGCTGACTCCTGCTCCTCAGGAACACTCACTATCTCTTTCCTCGTCGTCTGTGTCGGTACTTTTCCGACGTGAGACCAAACTCACGCTTGCTACGATAAATCGCACAATAAAAATATTGTTACCTATATACGCATTTGTGTTACCATGCGCCCCGTTATCGAATGAGGTCGGTAACACTTAAACTCACTTTTAGGAGAACCCTATGAACGAAGTCTTTATGAATGCCCGTGCCGTCCTGATCTCTGTTGCCGTTGTTGCCGCTTCTGTGGCAGTGCCTGTGCTGACAATGCTCGCCTGTGCCTAATGCCTAGTCGCCCCTCGGGCTCACCGATAACACGACCAGGGAAACGTCTATGCAAATCAACGACAACCGTTATTCCCGTTACACTCCCCCCGTCGTCCTCAGCTAAGGACATCTTGACTGCCGGCGACGGGCGCTCTTCTTTCCCCCGACGTATCTCTCGTTAAACCTTTTTCAATTTATCGACAAAATTGCAGGGCTTATGGCGACTGTCCAATTGCTGCGCCACGATGCCTTCCCATGCCGTTCGACACGCTCCCGGCGAGCCGGGCATACAGAACACAATCGTGCCATTGGAAAGGCCTGCGAATGCGCGGGACTGAATGGTGGAACAGCCGATTTCACTGTGGGACAGCGCACGGAACAATTCTCCAAAGCCCTCAATGTGCATGTCCAGCAAGGGCGTGATGGCTTTCACGGTGTTATCGCGAAACGTAAAGCCTGTGCCTCCGGTGACCAGCACCGCCTGAACGCCGTCGTTCGCAATGTGCGTAGCCACCACTGCGCGTAACTTGTGGGTATCGTCTTTGACGATCCGTTTCTCCACCAGGATATGCCCCGCGGTTTTCACACAGTCCACGAGATAGCTGCCCGACTTGTCCGTTTCTTCGGTGCGGGTGTCCGAGACCGTGACCACAGCAATGCGTAAAGGGGTAAAAACAGCGTGTTTATCGAGGGGATTTTGCGACATGATGAACCGTTTCCTGACAAGGGAGTTGAGGCCGCCAGTGCCATAATGCACCGGAGCCGGAATCGCTATTGCGTGGGGGAAATTGTAACGGGAATCAGCCGCCAGTCATATTCATCAAACGCACGGGCTGCACGTGGTCTTTGTCATAAAAATAGTGACGCTCGGGCTTGAGGGACATGGACGCCACAATCGCTTTTTTCAGCGCCTCGACATCCCCTTTCTGCTCACGCAGAACGGCACGCAAATCGACGGAATGCTCATTTCCCAGACAAAGGAGCAGTCGCCCTTCCACAGTGACTCGCACACGGTTGCAGTCCGAACAGAAATTGTGGCTGACGGGCGAAATGAAGCCGATGCGGCTTTGCTTGCCGGCGACCTGGTAATACCGGGAAGGCCCTGCGGTCTTGGCAGCGCTGGCTATCAGTGTGTGTTGCTGCTCAATCTGGCTGCGCACCCAATCGTTGCTGCAGACCGTATTTTCCCGGTCGTGGTCCGACGCATTCCCCAGTGGCATCTCTTCAATGAACGCAATGTCCAGATCTCGTGCCAGCGCGAATTCGGTCAGGGCGAGCACCTCATCCTCGTTGTAGGACTTCATGATGACCGCATTCAGTCGAATCCGGTCGAATCCTTGCGCTCTGGCCATTTCAATTCCTGCCAGCACTTTGTCGAGCTTGCCCACGCGTGAGATGCGCTGAAAACGTTGGGCATTCAGGCTATCAATGCTGATGTTCAAGCGATTGACGCCCGCCTGCCGCAGTGCCGGGGCAAATTTGTCCAGCTGCGCACCATTGGTAGTCAGCAACAATTCCTTCAGACCGTCGAGTTTTCCGAGCCGCTCGATCAGAGACATGACATTGTTGCGCACCAGGGGCTCGCCCCCGGTCAGACGTATTTTGTTCACGCCCAGTTCGGTGAATGCCTGCGCGACGAGGTAAATTTCCTCGAGTGACAGAACCTGGTTGCGCGGCAGAAACGTCATGTCTTCCGTCATGCAATACACACAACGGAAGTCACAGCGGTCAGTCACGGAGAGCCGCACATAATCCACCCGCCTGCCGAAGGAATCGACCAGCGATGGAGGAAGGGACTCGTGTGACAACAGCTCGCTCATGGGGTCTCCGCTCGGATGACGCTTCAGGCAGAAAGATAATGCTTTTTAAACTTCGCCCGCACTTCCGTCTTCAGCAATTTACCGGTGGCAGTATGTGGAAGGGCATCGACGAACACAACATCGTCAGGAAGCCACCACTTTGCCACCTTGTCTGACAGAAACGCGATGATATCGTCTTTCGTGCAGGTCGCGCCGGCTTTACGCACAACAAGCAACAGGGGTCTCTCGTCCCATTTCGGGTGGGCGATTCCTACCACACACGCTTCCGCAACCGCCGCGTGCCCAACCGCAAAATTTTCCAATTCGATGGAACTGATCCACTCGCCACCCGATTTGATCACATCCTTGCTGCGATCGACGATCTGCATATAGCCTTGTGGGTCGATGGTCGAGACGTCTCCGGTATCAAACCAGCCGCCTCTGAAGGCTGCACGATCATCGTTGCGATAATAGCCGCTTGCCACCCAGGGACCGCGCACCATCAACTTGCCGAAAGTCTTACCATCGTGTGGCAAAGGATTGTCGTGGTCGTCCACGATGCGCATCTCGACCCCAAACACCGTCCGCCCCTGCTTTGACTGCACACGCAGACGATCTTCCTTGTTCGCATTTTTCAAATACGGCGTCATGGCACAGAGACTGCCCATCGGGCTCATCTCCGTCATCCCCCAGGCATGAATCGGGAAGACCTGGTACACCTCATAGAATTTTTCCAGCATGGAGCGTGGTGCGGCAGAACCGCCAATGACGACACTTTCCACAGAGTCCAGATTGCCCTTGATGCCTTCAATGTAATTCAAGAGACCCAACCAGACCGTTGGCACTCCCAGCAGTGAGGTCGCCTTCTCGCCATCGATCAACTCGTACAGCGAGGCTCCGTCGAGCCCCGGACCGGGAAACAGAATGCTGGCCCCGGCAATCGGCGCCGCATACGGAATGCCCCATGCACACACATGGAACATCGGGACCACTGGCAACACACGCGACAATGGGCCCAAATCGAGCGCCGAGGAACGGCAGGAGGACACCGCATGCAATACCGTCGATCGATGGGAATACATGACCCCTTTGGGGTTGCCGGTCGTCCCCGAGGTGTAGCACAGCCCGGCGGCCGTTTTCTCATCGAACTCCGGCCACTCGAACGCGGTAGACTGCGCCGCCAGCAACTCTTCATAACACAACAGATTGGGGAGTGATGACGCGGGCATGTGCGCTCGGTCGGTCATCACCACGAACCCCTTCACGCCCTTGAACTGGCTGGCGAGACCTTCCAGAAGGGGAACAAACGTCAGGTCAACAAAAATGTACTGATCTTCCGCATGATTGACGATATAGACAATCTGCTCGGCAAACAGGCGAGGATTGATCGTGTGTGTGACCGCCCCCATGCCGGAGACGGCATAATAGATTTCGAAATGGCGATAGGTGTTCCAGGCCAGGGTGGCGATTCTGTCCCCCTGCTGAACACCCAAAGCCTGCAGAGCATTGGCAAGTTGTTTACTGCGGGACAACGCATCGGCATACCGATAACGATGGAACCCCCCTTCGACCTGACGCGTCACGATTTCCGCATCAGTGTTATACAGCGCCGCAAATTCAAGGATATCCGCAATATTCAATTGCTTATCCATCATGAGTCCCAGCATGTTCAGCCCCCTTCTTGGTGTTGTTGTTCTGAACTGACCTGGATGGTGGCACGACGTTCCGTTTGACGCGCACACCACCCGATAACGTGTGTCCCCGCTCCCTTACTGGACTTGCTCCGCAATCTCCAGATGAAGAATTGCGTGTTGACCCGAGTGCGCGAATCCATCACTGCGCACCTGGTAATCGCCCGCCTGCACATTGGCCGAACCGCTACTCGACGCGGTGGCCACGATATAAATGGTTTCTGCCGAAGAAATAGCAAAAGGCCCTACGGCGTCGGAGTCATTCAGGCGCACCGTGGTCGGCAAATCCCCCACTGTCAAGGCTTTGGCCGCGAGCGGCTGGCCACGCCCGTTGACCTCCAGCGCTGACACAAAGACCCGCATGTCGGCAGGAAGCGTCAGCCCTGGTGCGAGAGAAAGCTCAATGTCGATTTGAGGCCCCGTAAGATCGGCCTCGGGATTATCGTTGGCATTGAGTTGCATCTGGGCATTCGCAATCATTCCCTGCAGCATGTCTGACTCCTCGCCCGGCGGGGTCAACTGCAGCATGCGTCGCCAGTAGGTGATGGCCGCCTGATAATCCTGTCTCTGTTCAGCGTCCATGCCGAGAATCTGCAGAATCAGCACCTGATTCGGATCAAGGCGCTGCGCCTGATCGATGATGCCCTGCACTTTGTCGGTCAGCGTCTGCTCCGCCAGCATGTATTCCAAAAACGCGTACTGACTGAGAATAATGACGCGATCCTGCTCGGACTCTATCAATTCACTGGCCCGTTGCAGCGCCATCGACGCTTCCGGAAATTGCGCGATATTGACCAGGTTTTGTGCCAGGAAATACCAGGCCCACCCGTTGTCGCGATCGGTTTCGATGATCGCACCGATGCTGAAAATGATGTCCCGTATGTCCTCGGGATTGTCGGCTCCTTTGAGGGTGCGGTCATACAGTTCCGCGAGTTTCAACTCCTCTTGATAGCCCCATTTTTGGTACAGGAGCACGCTGGCCGGGAGGATCATCAGCACCAGCAACAGCGGGATAATTCGCGCTCGGGTCCAGCGGCTGGACGTCTCTCCCGACACACGCACCTGTGGCTCCGGAAGCGACTGAACATCGCTCAGCACGCTGCGCTCCAACTCTCTCACCAGCTGGTCATAATTTTCCTGCTCAAGGGTGCCGGCCAGGCGCTCATTCTCGAGTTCAGCCATGCGCTCTTTGAAAATCAGCAGATTGGTCCTCTCGCGCTGCGCACGGGAATTTTCGCCTCCCCGATGAAACTTCCACAGTGGAACGAGCACGAAAAGCGCGGCGAGCAGCACAAGCGCAGAAGCAAAAAACCAGAACAATGGACCCCCTCGGTGTGTCACCGCGGCTTGATGCCGTCGCGGTTGCACGAAACTCTACCTGTTGATTGATGAACGGGAGACGCTGGCCTGCCCTTATTCCCGCTCTTTAACCGAGTCCAGCAGACTGCGCAACCGCGCCTGCTCCTCGTCATTCAGAACCACTTGTTCCTGAACCTGTGGTTTAGCCCTGCGAATAATGCCCAGAATGATCCAGCCTCCCACTCCCAGAAAAAGCAGCGGACCGAACCACAGAAGCAAGGTCTGCCACATCAGGCGAGGCTTGTAGAAAACGAAGTCGCCGTAACGCTCAAACATAAACTGTTCGATTTCATCGTCGGTTTTCCCGTCCATGATCATGAGATAGATCTCGCGTCGGAGATCTTCCGCCACGCCACCATTCGAACCGGTCAGGCTCGTGTTCTGACACATCGGACAGCGAAACTCGTCGGACATGCGTCGGAAGCGCTGTTGCTGCTCGTCCGTTGCAAACTCGAAGGTATCGACGGCGGCAACGGCAACAGGACTGTGCAACGGCGCCCAAAGAATGACAGTGAGGAACATCAGAAACGCGCACACTGCACGATGTGACAATGGCAAGAAGCGAATCATTGTTGTGCCGCTTCCGCTTTGACGGCGGCGATTGCGGGCAGAATCTCGTCTTCCCATGCCTCGTAATCAATCACGCCGATATGCTTGTAGCGAATGACACCGTTCCCATCGACCACGAAGGTTTCCGGAGCGCCATACACTCCCAGATCAATGCCAAGCCGGCCGTTTTCATCCATCACGCTGAACTCAAATGGGCTGCCGTTATCATCCAGCCACAACTGCGCCAGCGTGGGCTTGTCCTTGTAATTGATCCCCACAATCGGCACCAGATCCTTTTCGGCGGCCGCCATGAGAATGGGATTTTCCTGCAGACACGGGAGGCAATAGCTTCCCCATACATTCAGCAGGAAAGGCTCGTCAGGGAGGTCCGCCTTGCTCACCAGTGTGGTGGTTGATTCAACAGTGGGCAGCGAAAACTCCGGCAAAGGCTTATCGATCAACACGGACGGCAATGTGCGGGGGTCCAGATAAAGCCCGCGCCACAGCATGATTGCCAACGCAAAGAACACCAGTACCGGAATGAACAGTTTGACTCTCGACATGGAATACCTCTCCTTAAGACGCCGCCGGTTCCAGGGGGTGCCCCTTGTCCGAGGACGACTGGGACTCTTTCGCCAGAGTCCGGACCTTCAATCGGCGATACCGCTTGTCTGTCACCGCCACGACACCCCCAAGCGCCATCAGGATGGCACCCAGCCATACCCAGCGGACAAAGGGCTTGATGTACAGGGACATGGACCAGGCGCCGGATTCACGTTCCTCGCCCAGCGTAATAAACAGGTCGCGCGTAAAGCCGGCATCAATCGCCATCTCGGTTGAGGGGGAGCGGCTGGCAACATAAAGACGTTTTTCGGGATGCAGTTCGCGCACAAATTCGCCGCCACGCATCACTTCAAAGGTAGCGCGCTCGGCCTCGAAGTTCGGGCCAGACAAATGCTCCGTCCCTTCGAAACGGAACTCGTACTTGCCCAGCGCCACCGTTTGCCCAGGGCTTAACAGCACGCTCTTTTCGATGCTGTAGATGCTGGTAAGGCCAGCCCCCAAAAGAATGACGGCGAAACCGAAGTGCGCAATCTGCATGCCGTAGTAACTCACTGACAACGCCTTCATCCCTGCTATCAGGCTGCCCTTGTTGGCGGACTTAACGCGAATATCCTGCACGATTCCCAGAATTACCCACAGGCCCAATGCAGTTGCGAGACTCGCGCCCCACGAAAATTCGAGGGTGAGAGCCAGTGGCAGGACCACGCCCAGCACCACAGAGGCAATTGCCACGAGGAGCAGCTGTGATTTCAGGTAGTCAAGCGAAGTTTTCTTCCAGCGGCTGACCGCGCCCAGTCCCAGGAACACCACCAAAATCGACATCAAAGGGACGAAAATAATATTGAAATAGGGAGGGCCGACGGAGATCAGTTCCCCGCCCGTCACGGCCTGATACACCATCGGGTAGAGTGTCCCGAGCAGTATGGCGGCACTGGCGACGACGAGAATAATGTTGTTGGCTAGCAGGAACACTTCCCGTGAAATCGCGCCAAAACCAAACTCGCTCTTCATCAATGGGGCGCGCAGGGCAAACAGCAGCAAAGAGCCACCGATCACGAAGCCCAAGAATCCCAGGATATAAATGCCACGGGTGGGATCACTGGCGAATGCGTGCACGGAGGTCAACAAGCCGGAGCGTGTGATAAAGGTGCCTAGCAGACTGGCCGCAAAGGCCATGATCGAGAGCAGCACCGTCCAGCTCTTGAACACGCCGCGTTTTTCCGTCACCGCAAGGGAGTGAATCAAGGCCGTGCCCAGCAACCAGTTGATCATGGGAGGGTTCTCCACCGGGTCCCATGCCCACCAGCCTCCCCAGCCCAGCTCGTAATACGCCCACCAGGAACCCAGTGCGATCCCAATCGTCAGAATTGCCCATGCCACATTGGCCCAGGGACGAGACCAGCGAGCCCACGCCGAATCCAGGCGCCCGCTCAGCAGCGCCGCAATTGCAAAGGCAAAGACGACGGAAAACCCGACATACCCCATGTACAAGGAAGGAGGATGAATAATGAACCCGATATCCTGCAGCGCCGAGTTCAGGTCAGCACCGTCCGCGGGGGACATGGGCAGGACGCGGTCAAACGGATTGGAGGTCGCGATCATGAACATGGTGTAACCGGCACCAATGAGCCCCATGATGCCGAGCACGCGCGCCACAAAATCATCGGGCATTGCCTTGCTGAAAATGGCAACGGACAACATCCAGCCCGACAGCATCCAGGTCCAGAAGAGGAAGGAACCCTCGTGTCCACCCCAGATCGCGGTGAGCTTGTACTGCACGGGCAGCAAACTGTTGGAGTGTTGCGCTACGAACAACACTGAGAAATCATCGTTCAAAAAACTATATCCCAGAATCAGCATGCACAGACTGACAAAGACAAACACGCCCGCCGTGAGCGGACGTGCGAGGCCGATCCACAGACGGTTGCCGGTGGCGGCGCCAGCCAGAGGCAATGTCCCGAGCAGCGCGCTCAGACAGAACGCCAAAATCAGGGAATATTGTCCAAGTTCAGGAACCACTGGGGCCTCCTTCGGTCTCCACCACGGGCAAAGCACGATCGCGCTCTGCCGCATCCAGCGCCGCCTTTACTTCCACGGACATGTAATTTTCATCGTGTTTGGCCAGCACTCGGCTTGCTTCAAACACGCCCCCTGCCACCATGCCTTCCACGACCACACCCTGCCCCTCGCGGAACAGGTCGGGCAATATGCCGTCATAGCGCACGCGCAAGTCATGGCTGTAGTCGGTGGCAATGAATTCGACATGCAGGGATTCCTCGCTGCGCTCCACACTGCCCTCTTTCACCATGCCGCCGATGCGGATGCGCTGTCCGTCCCGCACTTCCCCCGCAGCAATCTGAGAGGGCGTGAAAAACAGATCGATGGTATTGCTCAGCGCATAAAGCGAAAGGCCAATAGCCACGGCCAGACCGGTGGCGATAAAGCCGATAATGGTCAGTTTCTTGCGGCGATGCGGTTTCATGCGTCACTCCCCCCGGCGCCCTGAGGCGCGTCTTCCACTGCCGTCATGCGTGCCATCTGGGCGTCGCGCAGCGCCTTTTGTCGCTGCTCCCGGATGAATTCCCGTCGTTGTACCCGCGGCAGAATCAGGTTAACGAGAAGGAACACAGCAAATAGCCCATATACAGACCAGACATGGAACGTATACTTTCCCATCTGAAAAAATTCACTGACACTGCTGAACTGCACCGCTTCAAACATGGTGTCCCCTTAGACTTTCTCTGCCATCACGATATCCACGACCCATTGTGCCTTGCGCTCGCGACGCAGGATTTCATTGCGGGTGGAGAGAATAAGACTGATGACAAAAAAGCTGTAGACCGCAAAAATCATGATGACCAGCGGCACCCAGATTTCGGGTCCGAAGGCACTTTCATTGTCCATGGAAAAATTACTGGCAGGCTGGTGCAGGGTGTTCCACCACTCCACCGAATATTTGATGATCGGCACATTGATGGCCCCCACGATCGAGAGCAACGCGCAGGCGCGGGCGGCGGCATCCGGGCTTTCAATCGCGGAGCGCAGCGCAATCACGCCGATCAGCAGGAAAAACTGGATTAGCATGGAGGTCAGGCGCGCATCCCAGGCCCACCAGGTGCCCCAGATCGGCTGCCCCCAGATGGCACCGGTGGCGAGCGCCACAGCGGTAAACCAGGCGCCGATCGGGGCGGCGCACTTGGCCACCATGTCCGCCAGTTTCATCTTCCACACCAGGGTAATCACCCCGGCAACGGCCATCAGCGGGAAACAGGCAAGCGAGATGCTGGCAACGGGCACGTGAACGTACATGATGCGGATCGTATCGCCCTGCTGATAGTCCTGCGGGACAAACAGCAATGCCCAGACGATGCCAACACTCAGCAGGACCGTCATCAGCACGTAGAGCCAGGGCAGCCATTTCCCCGACATCTCGTAGAACCATTTGGGCGAACCAAGCCTAAAAAACCATTGCCACATCTGTACTCTCTCCAGTGCGGAAAATCTGCTGTTTTCCGGCACAAAGGCCCCGGTGCGGGCCCGAATATACCACGGTGAATTCACCACCCCATGTTACGTTTTGTAACTCTCAAAGACACTGAAATCCGGTCAATTCACGCTGATTTTCAGCGCCGCCGCGGATGCCAGCGGTGCCAGGCTGAGGGACAGGGCGAGCAAGGCGCCCAGCAGGGAAAAATGCATCCCCAGGGGCAAACCAAGACTGACATCGGCCACCGCTTTGGCGCCAATTATAAGCACCGGCACGGAAAGGGGTAAAACGATTACGGCCAGAATCAAACCGCGACTCCCGAGACCAACGGTCAGCGCCACGCCAATTGATCCAAACAGGCTCAGGACAGGAGTTCCCAGCAAGAGGGTGAACACGAGGGTCCAGTAGGCATCCCCCGGCAAATAGAGCATGTAGGCCAGCAGCGGCGAAAGAAGGACGACGGGCAAGCCACTGACCAGCCAGTGCGCAATGTTCTTGGCCAGCACCATGAAATACAGCGGTTGCGGGGACAGCAGCAATTGCTCCAGCGACCCATCCTCGTAGTCTGCCCGGTACAGATTATCCAGCGACAGCATGGAGGCGAGAAGTGCCGATACCCACACGGTTCCCGCCGCAATGCGGGTCAACTCCTGCGGGTCCGAGGAAACCCCGAGAGGAAAAAGTGACACCACGATCAGAAAAAACATCAGCGGATTGAGCAGGTCATTGCGGCGCTTGAGCGCTATCAGCAGATCCCGCCGGAGGGTCGCACGGAATGCGGAGAAGGTACTCACCTGCCCCATGGTTTCGCCAAAACCCGGGAAGCGAAATGCACTTTCGCGCAGGCCTGAGGATGAAGCGGGCTGATTCATCGCGCCTCCGCGTGCGGGTGCGCCGCCCGTGTGTCCAGATTCAGCCGCCGCAGCTCGCAGGGCACCTCAAGCGGATGATGGGTCGTGAGCAGCACGCTGCCGCCCCGCCCGACATGCGCAGCAAGAAGGGATTCCAGCGCCTTGACTCCCCGTACATCGAGCGTGGTAAAGGGCTCATCGAGCACCCACAGACGTGCGGGACTGAGCAGCAGTCGGGCCAGAGACACCCGTTGTTGCTGCCCTGCCGACATGTTGCGGCAGGGAATGTCCGCATAGCCGGCCAAGCCCACCGATTCCAGCGCGCCCTCGATATCCGCATCGGACACAGGCGCGTGTAGCGCGCAGCTCCACCGCAGGTTTTCCCGCGCCGTCAAAATTTTGTTCACCCCCACCCGATGCCCCAGATAAAGCAGGGACGCCAGAAAATGTTCACGGCACTCGTCCAAGGGCACGCCCTCCCAGAACAACTCCCCTTCATACACGCTGTTGAGGCCGCACAGTATCCGCAACAGCGTTGTCTTGCCGCTGCCATTGCTGCCCTGCACCTGCATCAGTTGCCCTTCCTGCAGCATGAAGTCCAAACCGGCGAACAACACGCGATCATCACGCTCGCAGAACAAGCCACGCGCCTCCAGCAGAGGGGTGGTGTGCAGGACGTTCGGCGTTTCTGGGTGGGATGAGGCGCTCGGCGACATAGTCACTTCTGGGTTTGGCCGCAGCGCGGCGCGAATGGAATCTGGGCGTAAAAGGTCGGCGGGAGTATACCCGACTCCGAGAGGGAATGCTTGAGCGCAGGTAGGACGCCGCGAGGGAGAAGCGCGTGAGGGAAATACCCTTAGGCGGCGTTGCACAGGGAAATTTCATGGCCGTCATCTAGACGCGGCGCTGAGTTCATTGGAAAGGTCGTTGAAAGCACGAAACGCGAGATTCAGTGCCTCGGGGCCATCAAGCTCCAGAGGCTGATCGGTCAGGGTCTGCAGCGCCTGCGGAAGGTCGTTCCTGGAGATGCTGAGCGTGTTTGCGACGGCCGCCATAGAAAAATCCGTTGTGTCGAAGAAGTGCCGGCAAATCTCGGCACGCTACAGGACAACAGCAAACTCTATGCCAGCGGGGCATTTATCGATTTTTCAGTAGCTTAGCGGAAGGTATCGCGAGAGGGGTCAATTTTTTGACCTTTTGAAGGGGGTTTTGCCCCGAAATCCGACTGGCAGCGGCGTCAAATTTCCGCTGCCAGCCCTGAAAGGATGACGTCAGGCTTTTGGCGGGGTGACGCCCGTCTGGCCCATGTATTTGCCGCCGCGCATCTTGTAAGTGACTTCGCACTGCTCGTCGGACTGATAGAACAGCATCTGGGCTACGCCCTCATTGGCGTAAATCTTGGCAGGCAGCGGCGTGGTATTGGAGAACTCCAGTGTCACATGCCCCTCCCATTCGGGCTCCAGCGGCGTCACGTTCACAATCACGCCGCAGCGGGCATAGGTGGACTTGCCCAGGCACACTACCAGCACATCGCTGGGAATGCGGAAGTACTCCACAGTGCGCGCCAGCGCAAAGGAGTTGGGCGGAATGATGCAGTAGTCCTCTTCGATGCTGACGAAACTGGTTTCGCTGAAATTCTTCGGATCGACCACGCTGGAGGTGTGCACGTTGGTGAAAATCTTGAATTCACGGGCGCAGCGCACGTCATAGCCATAGCTGGAGGTGCCGTAGGAGATGACCTTGTTGCCATCGACATAACGGACCTGTTTGGGTTCGAAGGGATCAATCATGCCATGCTTGGTGGCCATTTCGTTGATCCAGCGGTCGGACTTAATGCTCATGGTGATGTAGGTTCCCTGTGGCCGGCAAAGCCTGTGCGTTGTTCAAAGTGGGAGGATGATACGGGAGATGGGAGAGTGTGCCAACGGGGAATTCGCGGCAAGAATCTCCCGGGGGATTACGCGTCACGTTCTGTGCAGTTGTGCCCAGTATAGCGAGGTTTCGCGGCCGCCGGGAGACTGTTTTTTCACCTGCGGATTCGCTAATTTTTGCCCCGATGAACACGTGGCGGCGCGCGCGATTTTACGCCGATATGCCCGATCACTAAAAGACCAGGAGAGACACCCATGAAAGAGTTGCAAGGAAAGACAGCGGTTATCACCGGCGCAGCCAGCGGCATCGGCCTTGCGCTGGCAAAAGCGTGTGCAGCACGTGGCATGCGGGTGGTCATGAGCGACATCGAACAGGACGCACTGGACACGCAGGTGGAGGCGCTGCAGGCCCAGGGCGCCACGGTCCTGGGCGTGCGCTGCGATGTCGCGAACGCGGCGGAGGTTGACTCGCTGGCGCACACCGCGCGGGAGACTTTCGGTGCCGTGCACCTGTTGTGCAATAACGCCGGTGTGTTCACGGCTACCCGCCCAAGCTGGAACGCGACGCTGGACGATTGGACGTGGATAGTGGGTGTCAACCTGATGGGCGTCATCCATGGCGTGCGCAGTTTCCTGCCCGCGATGATCGCCCAGGGCGAGGAAGCCCACATCGTCAATACGGCCTCGCTTGCCGGGATCACCCTGACGGGAGGCGCACTTTATCGCACGACCAAAACGGCCGTGGTTGCCTATTCCGAATCCCTGTACCTCGAACTGCTCGGTGCCGGCCTGCGCCCTCGCATCTCGGTGCTGTGTCCCGGCATCGTGGATACGCAGATTGTGAACTCGGAGCGCAACCGCCCGGCCCATCTTGGCGATACAGATCGTGGCGCCCTGCCCACCGATGCCCAACTGGCCTTGGCAAGAGCGGCGTTCAAACAGGGATTGTCGCCCGATTATGTGGCGCGCGAGGTGTTGATGGCCGTCGAGGAAGAACGCTTCTACGTGCTGACAGACCCGGACTGGAATTCACACGTGACGGCGCGGGCGGCACGGCTGGTGGGGGGTGAAAACCCGGCGGTATTGCCGCCGCCGGGCCTGTAGGGCTTACTCGTCGAACAAGCCCTCTGAGAAGATGGAGGGGATACGGTACTGCGCGAGGATATCGGCCTCACTGGCCTTCGCCATGGCGTGGTCTACCACAACCTGATAGCCACTGCCGTTGCGAAACACGACATGCGAGGCCGTGTTGTCCCGCAGCATGCGGGTAAAGTGGGCAAAATCGCGAATCTGCTCACCGTTGACGGTGTCCACAATCCAGTTGCGCAGGTCGTGGTAGCCCAGATTCACATCGGATGCCAGCACCTGCAGGGCCACCACAAGCTCCCTTTTCTCCGGCGAGGTCCACTCGCTGCGGGCCTGCAGCAGGCTAACAGGCGCCGTGCGGTTCCAGTCCGGCCCCCAGCGCTTGATGAGGTTCATATTCAGCGGCACAAACAGCACCCCGCCGTAAATGTAGTATTCGGGGATCTCATCGAAGGCCTCCTCCTTGACGAGGCTATAGCTCTGTTGCCGCCGCTGAGCGGTCAATACAACCGTGTGCGCCGTTCCGTTGCGATAGAACTCGATATCGATGTCGTCCCCGATCTGTCGCAGGTCGATGGCGTATTTGAAGTTGGTCTGCAGTTCCGGATTTACCGCGATAGTGCTGTCCCCGGCCACCGGGAACCCGGCGATCCGGGTGATCACATCGTTCTCCTGCAGCACCCCGGCGGAGGGGGAATCCTCAAACACCTTGATCACCAGCATGCCGCTTTGCTCAGGCCGCAGGCCGTAGGCGTCCTTGGCCGCGGGGCTCTCCAGATCCTGCGTGCGGAAGCCGAGGTCGGGGAAACCGTCGTAGACGCCATCCTGCGCATCGGTCAGAACATGCGAAATAATGTCCGGCGGCACGAAATACCCCAGATTCTCTGCCCTGCCGCCCGAATTGGCCTGCATGACCACGCCGACGATCTTGCCATCCACTATCACCGGTCCCCCGCTATTGCCCGGATTGATGGCGGCGTCTATTTGCCCCGCCAGCAGAAAATCCCCGGAATGCGCATACACCTGTTGCTCCACCCGCGAGAGAATTCCTTTGGTTATGCTCAGGGTGCGTCCGCCCATTGGATACCCAAACACGAACACTTCTTCCTGCGCACGCGGCAGGGTGCCGATGCTCAGGGGCTCCAGATCGGTAAAAAAGCCCGGATCGTCCACGGTCACCAGCGCCAGGTCGGAGGCATGGGACACAAACACCACGCGCGCGGTGTAGCGATTGGCATCGTTGTGCTTCTGCACCTGGATGTAGCTGGCATCCGCAATCACGTGCGCATTGGTCAGGATGCGGTTGCCGGCAATGACGGACCCCGACCCGCTGCTCTGCGAGGGCGTCAGCAAACGCCAGGGCGTGAAATAGTCCGGCGCAGCCTGGGTGGTGTAGATCTTGATAATGGAACGCTCCACGGCGCGCAGGCTGTCGTCGATCTGGGCGGTGGCGGTGAGGGCATTCAGGGCGAAAAACAGGGCAAGCAAAACGGCGTAGCTGCGGCGAGCAGAGGTCATGGGCAGTCCTTCAAGCAAAGCGCTCTTGTCACTTCTTGGAATTGTGGCGTGAGTGCCTTTATGTCACAGGTTGAATTGCCAAGGCAAGCTGCGCACCGCGTGCGTGTGGATCGCCACTGAACAGGCATTGTGGCCATGCGCCACGGTGTGTCGCCGCCACGCTGCATGCCATTCTCGCCAAACGCTGGTGAGATTCACTGCGCAAGGCGCAAAGGAAAACCTTATCTTATTGTTTTTAATAGCAATTAAAATTGGCACTCGCCTTGCTTAAGCTCCTTTATAATGCCCGCTCACAGGCCGTGTGCGGGACCCTGTTGTTGCTTTCAAAAAGGAGCTTTTCATGAATGTTTTTCTGTTTGTCATCGCCATCGTCCTGATCGGCAATTTCTTCAGTTACAAGAAGGAGATGGCCCGCCTTGGCAGCAAGGTGGAGCGTGTCGAGGACAATGTGACGCAGAAGGAGATAGACGCGATCAAGCAACGGCTGATCGTGCTCGAGAAAATCCTGACGGACAAACACTACGATCTGAATGAGGAATTTCGCTCACTGCACAAACAGGAGGATTAAGCCTCTGGCGGCACCTGTATGACACCCGAATCCCGTCCGGCGGAGGAACGCCGGCGGGCCAAGGCTGTCAGGCGATGCCCGACAAGCACCACGCCCGTGCAGATTGCCGATTTCACACCCGCCCCCCAATAGAAGGGCGCAATGCCATTCTCGTAAGCCGCCTGCATCCCGATCTGCCGGCTCATCCATGCCCAGCCGCACACCAGTATCAGCGCGTGACCCGCGACCATGGCACCCAAAATGGGTGCAGCCTTCGTCTGCGTGCGGCCCGGGATCAGAGCACCCGTCAGGCCGGCCGCGAGGACAAACCCCGCCAGATACCCGCCACTGTTGCCCTGCAACACGGACACCCCCGACGCCCCCTCACTGAACACGGGCAGCCCGAGAACTCCCAGCCCGATGTAAAGAAGCACCGTCAACATGCCGGCAGCCGGTCCGAGCAAGGCCCCGGCGCACAGCACGGCAATGGTCTGCCCCGTTTGCATGAGCGTTGACCCGGGAATGGGAAATTCACATACGGTGCCCAAAACAATCAAGGCACAGAAAACAGGGACGGCAAAGACAGGTCTCATTGAATCATCCATGAAAAGGGGAAGGGAGTCACAGCGAAAGGCCGTGCGGGGAACGGACCGGCGCGTCTGAAGCCTCCGGCTCCGTCACGCCCGTCCCCTGCCCTGCGCCAAGCGGATTTACACGACGCGCATACCGGGCTCGGCACCGTTGTCGGGCTGCAACAGGAAAATCTCACTGCCGCCCGGTCCGGCCGCCAGCACCATGCCTTCGGACATGCCGAATTTCATCTTGCGAGGCGCTAGATTGGCGACCATGACCGTCAGTCGACCCACCAGGGTCGCGGGATCATAGGCCGACTTGATGCCGGAAAACACCTGACGGCTGACGCGCTGACCGCTCGCATCGCACCCAAGATCGAGTGTAAGGCGAAGCAGCTTGTCTGCCCCCTCCACATGCTCAGCGTTGATGATGCGGGCAATGCGCAGATCCACCTTGGCGAAATCGGGATACTGAATTTCATCACACAAAACGTCTGCCGCCAGTGGCGACGACACTGCTGGGGCAACGGGAGCGGGCTTCTCGGCGCTGCCTTTGCTGGCGCTCGCTTGGGCGGCACTGACTTTTTCCATCATCGCGGCGACTTTCGCCGGATCCACACGGGCAATCAGGGGCTCGAAACTGGCGATGCTGTGCCCCAGCAGGGGCGTTGCCACATCCTCCCAGCGCAACGCGGGCACTGCCAGGAAGCGGCTGACTTTGGCGCTCATGTCCGGCAACACCGGAGTCAGGTAAACCATCAAGATGCGGAACAGGTTCAAGCCTGTGCTACACACCGCCTGTACCTGTGGCGCGTGCGGATCGGTCTTCGCCACACTCCACGGGGCCTGGTCGGCAATGTACTGATTGGCTTTGTCGGCAAGTGCCATGATAAGGCGAATAGCCTTTCCATAGTCTCGCGCTTCGTAATGCGCGGCGATCTCAGTCTGAGCCGCCTGAAACTCCGCCAGAAGCGCCGGTTCGCTGCACTGCAGGGCCAGTTGCCCCCCAAAGCCTTTGTGAATGAAGCCGGCACACCGGCTGGCGATATTCACTACTTTCCCGACGACGTCTGCGTTCACACGCGCAATGAAATCCTCGAGGTTCAAATCAAGATCATCTACCGCACTGCTCAGCTTCGCCGCGAAATAATAACGCAGGTATTCCGGGTCCAAATGAGCCAGATAGTCCTCGGCATTGATAAAGGTGCCACGTGACTTTGACATCTTCTGGCCATTGATCGTGACAAACCCATGCACGAAAACGCCGGTCGGTGTGCGATAGCCAGCGCTGGTCAGCATGGCTGGCCAGAACAGGGTGTGAAAATTGACAATATCCTTGCCAATAAAATGATAGAGCTCGGTGGCATGGCCAGGGCGCCAGTAATCGTCAAAGCGATAGTCCGACTTCGCACACAGGGCTTCGAAGCTCGCCATGTAACCAATAGGCGCATCGAGCCAGACATAGAAAAACTTGCCGGGGGCGCCAGGAATCTCAAAACCAAAGTACGGGGCATCGCGGCTGATGTCCCATTCCTGCAAACCGGCATCAAGCCATTCGCTCAATTTGTTTGCCACCTGCTCCTGCAAGGTGCCGCTGCGCGTCCATGCCTTGAGCATGTCACCAAATTCAGGCAGCCGGAAAAAATAGTGTTCGGATTCTTTTTCAACCGGCGACGCACCCGACAGGGTGGAACGCGGATCGATCAGCTCTGACGCACTGTAGGTGGCATTGCAGTGTTCGCAATTGTCACCGTACTGATCCGGCGTCTTGCATTTGGGACAGGTGCCCTTGATAAACCGGTCGGCCAAAAACAGACGTTTTTCGGGATCGTACAATTGCGAAATCGTGCGCTGGCTGATATGCCCGTTTTTCTGCAGCGCGAGATAGATCGACTCGGCCAGGCGCCGGTTCTCCGGCGAGTGTGTCGAGTGGAAATGGGAAAATCCGATAGAGAAGCCGGCATAATCGCGCTCATGCTCTTGCTGCACGCGGGCAATGAGCGCCTCGGGGGATATCCCCTCATTCTGTGCGCGCAACATGATCGCAGTTCCATGCGTGTCATCGGCACAGACGTACACGCAGTCCTCGCCCTTCATGCGCTGAAAGCGGACCCAGATGTCGGTCTGCACCGCTTCCAGTATGTGCCCCAGATGAATCGGTCCATTGGCATACGGAAGTGCCATGGTGACCAGAATACGGCGTTGCGCTGATTGTGCTTGCACTGGCTTGAATCCTTTTAACTGATCGTGTTTACACCACTTCTACCATCTCGAAATCTTCTTTGCCGACACCGCAATCCGGGCAGCACCAGTCATCCGGCACATCTTCCCAGCGGGTCCCGGGAGGGATGCCTTCTTCAGGCAGACCAAGGGCCTCGTCGTAACAAAATTCACACACGATGCATTGCCACTTCTTCACGACTCACCTCGTTGATTCTTCGACAGCGCGGGCGATGCAAACACCCTTGCGACAAGGGCGCAGATCATACTCCATGAGCTGACCGAATTCAGCCCCGGAAAGCGACGCGCAGGGGGGTGTGGTGACGCTTATGCCGTTTCATCCGTTGGTGCCGGGCTATCGGTCAGGGGAGTGCTGAGCACCAGATGGCGCAGGTAATCGGCGGCGATGGCGTCGATGTGCTCCATCAGCCCCGCGTAGCCCGCGAGCACCTGCTCCCCGTGCGGCGTCAGATGCGCGCCACCGCCGGCGCGTCCCCCTGTGGAGGTCACCACCAGAGGATGCACGAAGCAACTGTTCATGGTTTCCACCAGCAGCCAGGCGCGGCGATAGCTCATTTTCATCTGCCGCGCGGCGCCGGAGATGGAACCGCTGTCGCGAATGGCGGCCAGCAGCGCCATCTTGCCCGGACCAATCGCAATGTCCTCGCCACGGGTCACGCGGACCTGGCATGTAATCAGGGGAGTGTCTGCACGCATGCCCGCTTCTTAGCCCTCGCGCCGTGAATCCAGGGGCGGCATCTGCTTGATGTGCAGGTCGCGCTGCGGATACGGAATGGTGATGCCGGCGGCCTTGAAGGCGCGCCAGATGGCCAGATTGATGTCGGAGCGGACGTTGGCAAACCCGTTCTCAGGATCGGCGATCCACACCCGCAGCTCCAGATTGATGCCATTGTCGCCAAACGCCATCAGGCGCGCGGCAGGCTCGGGGTCATGCAGGACACGGGGCGAGGCATAGGCACAGGCCAAAATCAGTTCGAGCGCCTTTTCCGGATCGTCGTCGTAGCTGATCTGCACGGGGAGCGTGACGCGGACATTGCGGTCCATGTAGCTCCAGTTGATCACCTCGGAGGTAATCAGGTTTTCATTCGGAATCAGGGTGTCCACGCCTTCCCGGTTGCGCACGACCACATAACGGGCATTCAGTTCGTGCACCCAGCCAAACTTGTCCCCGACCGTGATCACATCGCCGGGCTTGATGGAGCGGTCGAACACCAGAATAAAGCCGCTGATGAAATTGGAGGCAATGCGCTGCAGACCGAAGCCAAGCCCCACCCCCAGCGCACCGCCAAAGATGGCGAGCGAACTAAGATCGATCCCCACCGCATTGAGCGCCAACAGAAAGGCCAGGGTGATGAGCAGGAAGCGGCTGAATTTGGCGATGCCCACCTGCATGCTCGGGGAGATATGGTTGGAACGCTGCAGGGAACGACTGATGGCCTCTGACAGCCAGATGGCCAAGGTGAAAGCAATGCCGACGATCATCAACAGCTTGATGACCGAGAGAACGGAGAAGCGGGTGCTGCCCAATGTCACCGCCATGCCGTCAAGCACCTCAAGGATGCGCGGCAACCAGCCTACCAGGTCCAATATCACCAGTCCCCACACCATCATGGCCAAGGCGTTTTCAGAGGATTTGAGCAAGGGATTGACGGTAAAAGCCTTGCGCAGCACATAGACGCTCAGGCGCACGATCGCCAGAGCCACCACGATAGAGATGACCATGCTCAGCAACAGCACCGGTTCCTGATACCACTCCAGCACGGCGCGCCCGCTAATCAGCACCAGCAGCATCGAGAGCGGGAACAACAGGCGCTGGGCACTACGCACGGCGAGGTGTCGCAATCGGCTGCCGGAGCTGCGGCTCTCCAGCACGGCCTGGAGGCGTCGATTGATCAGGGCAGCAATGGCCATGGCGACGAGAATCACGCCCACCTGCCACCAGAATTCGAGCGTCATCACCTGCGCCGTGAGCGCATTAACCCGGCTGCTTATCTGTGCATTCATTCCCTGTGACCTTTGAGTTTGTGTGGGAGGAGCATACTGTATTCAGGCTTTCCGGCCCAGCCCGCCACGCCAGCGCCCTCTATCGAGCGACCGCTCCATGCGACAACATGTCGCATTGGTTTCCCCCGCAGGCGACACTATTGTGATCTCATGGGCGCCGGAATTTCGGAGTCGGTGTTTCACTACACGCCCCAGCCAGCGTCCACTCACACCAGCTTAAGGGGAACACCATGACGCACACCCTGCCCGTCTCTCTGCTCACCGGAGCGCTCCTAGCCTGCCTGGCCCGGCCTGCGCTGACAGCCGAACCCGTGGATGCCGATTACCTCGCGTTTCTCAACGCCCGTGGAGAGGCGCCGTGGATTGCAGCAAACGCCGATCACGCCCGGGCGAACGATGCCTTCCGCCCCATTCCTGCGCTGTCCAGTTTTCCCGCGGACACCGCCAAGCGTGATCTGGGCTTTGCGCTGTTTCACGACACCTCACTTTCGCGCGATGGCAGTGTGGGGTGTAACACCTGCCATATGGGCATGATGGGCGGCATTGACGGCCTCGCCCTCGCGCGGGGAATCGACGGTGAACAGGGCTTGCGCAATACCCCGACCATTTTCAACGCGGCATTCAATTTTCGCCTATTCTGGGATGGCCGCGCCTTCGACCTCGACGAGCAGGCCCTCGGGCCGATCACCAACCCGGTGGAAATGGGGCACGATCTGGATCGGGTCGTCGCCTCGCTCAAAGCAGATGCACGCTACACCGCGCTGTTCGCTGCTGCCTACCCGGATGGGGTAACCGCCGCCAATCTTGGCAATGCCCTCGCGCAACATACCAAGGACATGACGCGCACCGACTCGGCCTTCAATACAGCCCTTGCAGGCGATATGTCCGCGCTGACCGAACAGGCACAGCGGGGCAAGGAACGCTTTACTGCCTTGGGCTGCGTCGCGTGTCATAACGGCATCAATGTGGGCGGCAATTCCTATCAACCAGTCGCTGCGCGCTTTACCACCGCCCTGCAATACGCCCTGCCCGGCGAAGAGGGGCTGTTTGCCCGCAGCGGACGTGAACAGGACCGCCTCGTCTTCCGGGTACCCTCCCTGCACAACGTGGCCGTCACGGCGCCCTATTATCACGACGGCAGCGTGCCAAGCCTTGCCGACGCCATCCGCCGTATGGGCGCGCAGCAGGCGGGACGAACCCTCAGCGATAGCGATGTGGCCGACATCGAAGCGTTTCTCGGCAGCCTGTCCAGCGGCATGTTCGCCAGCGGGATGCCAATGATGGGCGGGGAGCATATGCAGGAGATGATGCGAAACCAGATGCCCGACCGGGCGGGGGCCCGAGGCACAATGCCGGGCGGCTCCCCTGCCGACCATCAACAGCACATGCAACACATGCAACACATGGAACAGGGGAACATGCCGGCGATGCCCGGCGTCAGCACCGATAGCGTTCAGCACGATCACACGCATTAAGGGAGAACCGCACCATGACTCGTCGACCAACACCTCTGTCCCGTTCTCGCGCCACCGTTGCCGCCCTGTTTTTGACACTTGGCGTGATGTCCCCTCTTGCTCTCGCACAGGGAGGCAGCGCACACGATCAGGCCTATCGCGACGCGCTTAGCATTGTTGAGCAGGCGCAGCCGCGCCTCGAGCAGGCCATGAGCGCGGTGCAAAGTGGCCAGGTAGCCCATTACGACTTCCTGCAGGCGGAGCACATCGAGCTGATCCGCCACGCCCGCGCTTTGGCCTACCCGCCGGCGACACTGCCCGACCAGACGCGCCAGCCATTGGTGCAGGAGGCGGCCGCCTTGCTGGACGCCGCCACGGCACTGGAATGGGTCTTCTCGGATTTCCTGCGCGCGGTCGCTCAGATCCGCAGTGCCACGAGCAACACTGTGGATATCGCGGATCAGGCGCTGCCTGCTGCCGATCCGGGTGTCGCGCCTTTGTGGCAGGCACTCCGGTCCGAGACCGAACAGTTCTCCCGCGCGCTGCTGTCACCGTCGCTCACCTCACTCGATGCGGCCTTTGCGGCACTGTTGGCCCAGCCGATTCCGGAGCAGACGCAGCGTGAACTTCGCTTTCAACAGGAACAGCTGCACGCCGCTGTCCCCCTGCTGCAGCAGACGCGCGACGCCGTGAACAGCGCCCCGGTGCAATCCCATGCACACGCCATGGTGGCGCTGTACACGTCGGCCCGCTGAGACGTTCCGGTTCAGCCTGCGCGGAGAGCCATGCTAGAATCCGCGCAGGTTTTTTTCCCGGAGCCCGACCCTTTGTGAATGCCACGTTGATCCCTGCGATAGATGCCCTTTTGCCACAAACGCAATGTGGTAAATGCGGCCATGAGGGCTGTCTCCCCTACGCCCGGGAAATCAGCCATGGCGGTGCCATCAACAAATGTCCTCCGGGTGGCAGTCACACCATTGCCGCCCTGGCATCCCTTTTGGGTCGCGACATCATCCCGCTGGACCCGACACATGGCAGCGAAACAGGGCGACTTGTCGCCTTCATTCGCGAGGCCGAATGCATCGGGTGTACCAAGTGCATTCAGGCCTGCCCGGTCGACGCCATTCTCGGCGCCTCCAAGCGGATGCACACCGTGATCGCGGCAGAGTGCACCGGCTGCGATCTGTGTGTCGCGCCCTGCCCGGTGGACTGCATCGACATGTTGCCGGTGCCTGCCGACGTGCTGGCGCGCGAGACCGATGAGGATCGGCGATCGCTGAGCCAGCAGTGGCGCCGCCGCTTCGAGGCCCGCAATGTCCGACTCGAAAAGCACCGCTCCGCCCTGCTGGCCCGACGCGCCCTCGCCGCCGAAACCGCACGTCGCCTCCTGAAGGCAGAGCCGAGCGCGCCCGTGGAAGTGGGCATCTGGACGCCGCCTCCCCCCATGCAGGTAATCAGCACCGAACAGGCCAAATCGGATATCGCCGCTGCGGTCGCCCGCGCCAAGGCACGCAAGCTTGCCGCACAGCAGCAGAATCAGTAGGCGAAACATGAACAAGCGAAGCCGCGAGGAAATGTTCCGCCGTCTGAAGGCCGAAAACCCAGCGCCTCGCACGGAACTGGAATACCACTCGACGTTCGAGCTGCTGATTGCGGTGATCCTCTCCGCACAAGCGACCGATGTGAGTGTGAACAAGGCGACCCGGCCCCTCTTTGCGATAGCCAATACACCGGCGGCCCTGTTGGCGCTGGGGGTAGACGGGCTGAAGGGCTATATCAAAACCATCGGCCTGTTCAATACCAAAGCGGAGAATGTCATCAAGACCTGCGCGGCGCTGCTTGAACATCACGGCGGCGAAGTGCCCCGCGAACGTGCGGCGCTGGAAGCATTGCCGGGCGTCGGACGCAAAACGGCCAATGTCGTGCTGAACACGGCCTTCCGGGAAGTGGCGATGGCGGTAGACACCCACATCTTCCGTGTCTCGAACCGCACGGGACTGGCGCCGGGAAAAAACGTGCTCGAGGTGGAAAAGAAGTTGCTTACCCACGTGCCCGCACCCTACCTGCTGGATGCCCATCATTGGCTTATCCTGCATGGGCGTTATACCTGCGTGGCCCGCAAACCCAAGTGTGGGTCCTGTCTCATTGAAGACCTGTGCGATTACAAAAACAAAACGCTCGATTGAGCCTTATAAGAATCCCCCCCCCAAAAAAAACGCCCGGTGATTTCGCACCGGGCGTTCCGATATCACAAGGTCCTGCTTACTTGAACTTGCGACCCTTGCCGGCGGCAATACGCATGCGCAGCGCATTCAGCTTGATGAAGCCTGCTGCATCGGCCTGATTATAGGCTCCGGCGTCATCTTCGAACGTCGCAATTTTCATGTCGAACAGGGAATCTGCCGATTCACGTCCCGCCAGAACCACATTGCCCTTGTACAATTTCAGGCGCACTTTGCCGTTGACGTAGAGCTGCGAATAATCAATCAGCTGTTGCAGTGCGAGTCGCTCGGGCGACCACCAGTAGCCGTTGTAAATCAGCGACGCGTAGCGCGGCATCAGCTCGTCCTTCAGGTGGGCGAGTTCGCGGTCCAGCGTCAGCGATTCGATGGCGCGATGCGCTTTCAGCATCACGGTGCCCCCGGGGGTTTCGTAGCAGCCGCGGGACTTCATGCCAACATAGCGGTTCTCGACAATATCGGAACGACCGATACCGTTTTCGCCGGCAATTTTATTCAGCGTGGCAAGCACAGTGGCCGGAGACATTTTTTCGCCGTTGATGGCGACGATATCACCCTTCACATATTCCAGCTCAATGTAGGTCGGAACATCCGGTGCATTCTCGGGCGACACCGTCCACAACCACATGTCCTCTTCCGGCTCGGAGCCCGGGTTCTCCAGCAAGTCACCTTCGTAGGAAATGTGCAGCAGGTTGGCATCCATGGAATAGGGAGACTTGGTGCCGCGCTTTTTCTCCACGGCAATATTGTGTGTCTCGCAATAGGCCATCAATTTGTCGCGGGAGGTCAGGTCCCATTCACGCCAGGGCGCAATCACCTTCACGCCGGGTTTCAACGCATAGGCGCCCAGTTCGAAACGCACCTGGTCGTTGCCCTTGCCGGTGGCTCCATGGGAGATAGCATCGGCGCCGGTGGCATCGGCAATCTCAACCAGTCGCTTGGCGATCAGCGGACGGGCGATGGACGTGCCCAGCAGGTATTCGCCTTCGTACAGAGTATTGGCGCGGAACATGGGGTAAACGAAATCGCGCACGAACTCTTCGCGCAGGTCTTCGATGAAGATTTCCTTGATGCCCATGGCCTGTGCCTTGGCCCGTGCCGGCTCCACCTCACCGCCCTGTCCCAGGTCGGCCGTAAAGGTCACCACTTCACACTGGTAGGTTTCACTCAGCCACTTGGCGATGACCGAGGTGTCCAGTCCGCCGGAATACGCCAGCACGACTTTTTTGATGCCAGACATCATTGTCTCCTTGCACGTTATGCACGGGTAAAAGGGAAGAAAAAAGAGCGGGCATTGTACAGGGATCGCCGGGGAAATTCGACGGGCGTGGCAGAGAGAGTCGGACGTGTGCGGGGAGCGTCCTAGCGGCGACGCAGAAGCAGGGTCACGCGGCGGTTGCGATCGCGATCTTCGGCCGTGGGCTCGTTGCGCACGATCAGATATTCCTCGGTTTCGCCGAAGTAACGGGTTTCCAGTGCCTCTTCTGGAATGCCATTGGCCACCAGATACTCATGCACGGTGAACGCCCGCAAGCGCGAGTTTTCGAGGTTGTCGCGGCTGGTCCCGGCGGTGTCGGTGAAGCCGTTGATCTGCACGGAATAAACACTCGGGTCTGCCTTCATGTAGAGAATGATGTTGTCCAGCACCTCACGGCCGGCCTGGTCCAACTCCATCTGCCCCGCCTTCCAGAACACCGTGGAGCGCTCAATCTGACCGAAATTCACGGGCAGAAGATTTTTCACACATTCCTGATAGCCCTTGTAGGCAATCTGAAAATTGACGGGCGATACGGCCACTTGCACCGAGTCCTGCTCGTTGTACCAGGTGCGGCGCGTCAGGGTCGGCATCATGCCCTTGAACAGTTCTGCCAGCACAAGACGGGTGGTTGTTTCATCCAGAACCACCGGGCGTGTGCTGCGCGAGACATCCACGTAGCCCAGATCCTGCTGCCTTAGTTCATGCCGCCACACCGGCGGCGAGGACGTCAGCAGGGCTCGCCCCTCCGCCATATCACTCTCCAGCGCGTGCAGGAAAAACAACAGGGGTTCCCCGGCCTGACGATAGAACACGGCCTCGCCAAACTGCGGAATGCCATGGGTCATGGTGCAGGAAAACACAGAGCTTTCGACTTGCCACTGGGAGGTATCAAATTCGGCGAAATAGGCAAGATTGCCCGGCTGCACACTGGGTGCAGAGAGCAAACTCATCAAAGATAAGGTAAACTTCAGGCTGTTTTTCATTCGCCGCATCTGGTCATGTGGGTTTGCTGTAGCGGGACTCACCAACGTCAGTGCCCACTTTAAACAGTGCCTCAGTAGACAAGCATCGGCCGACCCGCTGATAACTTTACCCCGGCAAGACAGTTATTTTTGCATTCCAAGGTAGTGAGTCCCGCATGAAACAGATCACCCTGCTCCAACCCGATGACTGGCACGTGCACCTGCGCGATGGTGAGGCCCTGCAACACACAGTCGCGGCCACAGCGCGTTATTTTGGCCGCGCCATCGTCATGCCGAATCTTAAACCTCCGGTGACCGACACGGCCAGCGCACGGGCCTACCGCGAGCGCATTCGGGCGGCCATTCCCGAGGGGCTCGACTTTGATCCCTTGATGACGCTCTACCTCACCGATACCACCACGGTGGAGGAAATCGGCAAGGCACGCCAGAGCGGCTTCGTCCACGCACTGAAATATTATCCGGCAGGCGCAACTACCAATTCCGATAACGGTGTCACGCATATCGACAAGGTCAGCCCGGTCCTTGAGGCGATGGCGGAACACGGCATGCCACTGCTGATCCACGGCGAAGTGACCGACGCGGCCATCGACATTTTCGATCGTGAAAAAGTCTTTATCGACCGCACGCTGGTCCCCTTGACCCAGCGCTTCCCTACCCTGCGCATCGTGCTTGAGCACATCACGACTCGCCATGCAGTGGAATTTGTCCGCAGCTGCGCGCGCAATGTCGGCGCAACTATCACGGCGCATCACCTGCTCTACAACCGCACCGACATGCTGGCAGGCGGCATTCGCCCCCATCTGTATTGCCTGCCGGTGCTCAAGAGAGACGTTCATCAGCAGGCGCTGGTGGAAGCGGCGACGAGCGGCGACCCCCGGTTTTTCCTCGGCACCGATTCGGCCCCTCATGTGCGCCACCTCAAGGAACATGCCTGTGGCTGCGCGGGCAGCTATACGGCCTATGCGGCGCTGGAGCTGTACGCCGAGGTCTTTGAGCGCGCCGGCGCGCTGGACAAACTGGAGGGCTTTGCCAGCCACTTTGGGCCCGACTTTTATCGCCTGCCGCGCAATCAACGCCGCGTCCGGCTCGAGAAATCCGCGTGGACCGTGCCTCAGGAATACGCCTTTGGCAGCGAGCGCGTTGTGCCGTTGCGTGCGGGAGAATCGATGCTCTGGCGCGTCGCGGAGATCAGCGCATGAACCTGCAGGGACAAAACGAAGAAATTGGCGACTCCCCCATGGCGCAGCGCTTCCGGGGCTACCTCCCGGTCGTTGTCGATATCGAATGCGGGGGGTTCAATGCCAAGACGGACGCCATTCTGGAGATAGCAGCCGTTATTCTAGGCTTTGATGAGAAGGGCATGCTGGGAGTCGAACAGACGTATTTCCAGCGCGTCATTCCTTTTCCCGGCGCCAACATTGAAGAAGCGGCACTGAAATTCACGGGCATCGACCCCTTTCACCCCCTGCGTATCGCCAAGGGAGAAAAAGAGGTGTTCGACGAGATGTTTCGCATGATCCGGACCGCAATCAAGGCCGCATCCTGCAAACGGGCCATCCTGGTGGCGCATAACGCGCACTTCGACCACGGCTTCATCAACGCCGCGACAGCGCGGCATGATCTAAAGCGCAATCCGTTTCACCCCTTCTCCAGTTTCGACACGGCGACGTTGAGCGGGCTTGCGTATGGCCAGACGGTGCTGGCGCGCGCCTGCGAGGCGGCCGCCATCGAGTTCAGCAACACGGAAGCCCATTCGGCCAAATACGATGCCGCCAAAACAGCACAACTGTTTTGCGGCATTGTGAACAAATGGAAAGCGCTGGGGGGGTGGCCTCTCTAGGAGGCCGCGCGGATGAGTCGCGTGCACTGGCTCTCAATCCCGGCAGTGCACGCGCCGAGGGATCAGGCGTCGACGCTGTCGATCAGGGTCTGCAGTTCTCCGCTGTCAAACATGTCGGTCACGATGTCACACCCTCCTACAAGCTCCCCTTTCACGTACAGCTGCGGAAAAGTGGGCCAGTTGGCGATGGTGGGCAACGTGGCACGAATCTCCGGGTTGGCAAGAATATCCACGTAAGCGAAACGCTTGCCGCAGTTCATCAGGCAACGCACCGCCTGGGCGGAGAAGCCGCACTGGGGCTGATCCGGGCTGCCTTTCATGTACAGCAGAATGGGGTTGGAAGCGATCTGTTCTTTGATGGTGGCTTCGATGCTCATAAAAATTCCGGTATTCGTGAAGTGAAGTGGGCCAATGGCGAATGCAGCTGAGACCAGATGCACGGTGCCGGCATTCTACAGCAAAAGTCGGCGGATTTTTACCAGCAGCCGCAGGGGAAACGCGGCCAGATTGCCACCTGCGCGTAAAGTAATATAAGATACCGTCTTGCTTTAAACAGGTGTTTTATTGTCCCTTTACTACTGAATTTCCGGGCTTTTTTGACACCATTATGCTTGGTACCCCGTGCCCGTAACGCCGCTGCGTACTCCCGATATTTTCCGTACTTTGCGAAAGCCATCCGATGGGTTGCGTCGGGGTGGTGCGTTATGAATTGCAGCACAACAGGCGTTGGCTGGCTGGCAGGCCGAGGACCCTTACAGAAGTTATTTTCATGAGCACTCGACATTTTTTGACACTGATGGATCTTGAGAAAGACGAATTGCACGCGATTATCCAGCGTGCTATCGCTCTCAAGAACAGCCCCATGCTGCATACCGATTCGCTGAAGCATAAAACGCTGGCGATGATCTTTGAAAAGTCGTCCACGCGAACGCGCGTGGCTTTCGAAGTCGCCATGACCCAATTGGGCGGCAGCAGCATTTTCCTGTCCACGGCAGACACTCAGCTCGGTCGCGGCGAGCCGCTTGAAGACACCGCGCGGGTGATCTCCCGCATGGCGGACTTCATCACCCTGCGCACTTTCGAACACAGCAAGCTGGAGCTGTTCGCCAAACACTCCCGCGTGCCGGTCATCAATGCCTTAAGCGATGATTTTCACCCCTGCCAATTGCTGGCAGACATGCAGACCTATTTCGAACACCGGGGCGACATCAAGGGCAAATGCGTGACCTGGGTCGGTGACGGCCACAACATGTGCCAGTCCTATATGAACGCGGCCGAGCAGTTCGATTTTGAATTGACGATTGCCTGTCCCGAAGGGTTTGACCCGGAGCCGGCGCTGCTGGAAGCGCGCAAGGATCGCGTGCGACTCGCGCGCGACCCGCACGAAGCGGTGCGCAATGCCGATCTCGTGACCACCGATGTATGGGCCTCGATGGGCCAGGAGGAGGAGCGCCTCAAGCGCCTGAAAATCTTCGCCGATTACCAGGTCGACGAAGAGATGATGGCTCTGGCCAAATCCGACGCGCTGTTTTTCCATTGCCTGCCGGCGCATCGCGGCGAAGAGGTCTCCGCGGGCGTGATCGACGCGCCGACCTCGGTGGTGTGGGACGAAGCGGAGAACCGACTGCACACCAAGAAGGCCTTGCTTGAGTTTTTATGCAAGGAATAACCCTCCCCTAACGCGGGTTTTGTGAGTCACCCGGCTGGACATTGCCATGGATACCCCCGCGCGCCTGAGAACTGATCGCAAAGCCACCCTGGTGATCTCCCTGCTGATGCTGCTCAGCGCCATCGGCGCTGTGGCCATCACCGCCTGGTTCTCCTATCGCGGCGCCAGCGAGCATAACGCCAGCCTCAGCCTGTTGTCCGACGTGCTCAGCGGCGAGCTGATGCTCGTCACCGTCGGGCTGAGCGCCTCCCTGCTCCTGCGTCAACGCCGCGTGCTAGACGAAAAGCGCTTTCGCGCCATCACCGAAAATGCCCGTCAGATCACCGTTATCTTCAATGAAGACGGCAGCCATCGCTATGCCAGTCCCGCGCTGAAACTGCTGCGCAATGTGCCCCACACCGCATCGATCACCCCACAGGACTATCTCCATCCGGACGATCTGGCGGCGGTCCATGCCGCGATTGCCAACGCATGCTCCGGCACCCCCCACATCACGCTGGACGCGGGGCGCGCAAGAACGGGGAACAGTTCTGGCAGGCCGTCTCCGCCTCCCCCGTGCGCAACGATGTCGGCGTGCTGACCCACATCGTCGTCAGCGTCGAGGACACCAGTCAGCAACGAGCCATCCACGCGCAGATGGAACAGCTGGCCTTCTATGATCCCTTGACCGGTCTGGAGAATCGTCGCCTGTTCAAGGACCGTCTCGAACACGCGATCAAGCAGGTGCGCCGCAACAACAGCCTGATGGCTCTCTTGTACATCGACCTCGACGGTTTCAAGTCCATCAATGACACGCTCGGCCATGAAGCGGGGGACGCACTGCTGGTCGTGGTGGCGGATCGCTTGCGCCAGTGTGTGCGTGAGGAAGATATCGTGGCACGCCTGGGCGGCGACGAATTCACCATCATCGTCTCCAACCTGAAGGACCCCAAGGGGGCATCCAAAGTGGCGGCCAAGATCATCCGCGCCCTGCAGAAACCGATAACGCTCTCCGGCCACGAGGTACAGATCAGCGGCAGTATCGGCATTACGCTTGCGCCTACCGATGCTATGGACGCCAACGACCTCATGCGCAATGCCGACCTGGCCATGTACCGCGCCAAGGCCCTTGGCCGCAACAATTCGCAATTCTTTACCGATGACCTGAATGCCGCCAACGAGGCACGTAATTCACTGGAAAATGCC
Organism: uncultured Klebsiella sp.; assembly: GCA_964538025.1. Classification (GTDB taxonomy): domain Bacteria; phylum Pseudomonadota; class Gammaproteobacteria; order Pseudomonadales; family Pseudohongiellaceae; genus UBA5078. The sequence goes on from CAZICZ010000002.1 coordinate 355,014, forward strand.
CTGCGCGCCGCAATCGAGGAAAAGCGGTTCGTCGTCTACTTTCAACCGCAGGTGGACATCAACGCCCACCGTATCAGCGGTTTCGAAGCGCTGGTGCGCTGGCAGCAACCGGAGGGGGATGTCCTGCCCAACCGGTTTATCGCCGTGGCAGAGGAGACCGGTCTGATCATCGAGATCGGCGAAATCGTGCTGCAGAAGACCTGCGAACAAATGAAACTGCTGCGCGAGGCGGGATTTATCGACCAGAAGGTGTCTGTCAATCTTTCGGACCGGCAGTTCCGCGATCCGCAGCTGGTGAGCATGGTCGAGCGCACTTTGCGCGGCACCGGATTTGATGCCACGGGCCTGCAATTCGAGATCACCGAGGACATGCTGATGACGGATGTCGAGCACGCCATCACCACGCTGTCGCAGCTGAAGGTCCTGGGTGTCAGCATCGCCATCGACAACTTTGGCACCGGCTTCTCCTCGCTCGGTGCGCTCGCCCGTCTTCCCGTGGACACCCTCAAGATGGACCGCAGTTTTATCAGGCGTCTGGCCGATTCGCAGAACGATGCGGGCATTGCCTCAGCGGTCATCTCCCTGGCACGGCACATGCACCTGCGTGTCGCCGCCGAAGGGGTGGAGAATGACGAGCAGCGTCTTTTCCTACGTCAGCATCACTGCATCCTGCAACAGGGCTTCCTGTTCTGCGCGCCGGTCGCCGTGGGGGAGCTCATTCCGCAACTCTCGCTCCTGCAGGAACAACTGCAGCAGCAGTCCTACAAGGACCGTCATCCCCACGACGCGTCTCCTGTTCATCACTGAGCATTCCCCACAAAAGTTTTACCCACCGCTAAACCCTTTGCGGCACACTCACGTCTCATGAGCAGACCAACAGCGCAGGGCGTCCATGACCGAGGAGATTGAACAGCTGGTCCGTGCCTCGCGCACGGGAGACGTGCAGGCCTTTCGTCGCCTGCATGCCCAGTGCATCGGCCGTGTGTATGCCCTGAGCGTGCGCATCCTTGCGGATCGTCAGAAGGCGGAAGACGCCTGTCAGGAAACCTTTCTGAAGGTGTGGCAACAGCTGCCGGGCTTTCGTGGCGACAGCCCGTTTCCGACCTGGCTGCACAGCATCGCCACGCGCACGGCCATCGATGTGTGGCGCAAGGATCGCGGGCTTCGCTTGGCAGACCCGAACACTGCACCGGACGAGCTTGCCGATGCGTCGGCGCCGGAAGGCATTGGTGATCTGGAACAGGCTATTGCCGCCTTGCCCGCCCAGGCCCGCGCCGTGTTTGTGCTCTGCGCCCTGGAGGGCTACACCCACAGCGAAGTGGCAGATCTTCTGGCCATCGCGGAGGGAACCTCGAAGGCCCATTACCACCGGGCACGTCAGTTACTGAAGGAGAGCATGGGTGAACGATAGAACCGCCAGCCAGCCAGAGGGCGATGATGCCCTTGATCGCGCCCTCGCCGCACTGCCGCGTGAACGCGCGCCCGCGCATGACCTGTGGCCGGCTCTGGAGGCGCAGCTGGTC
>CAZICZ010000003.1:0-18950 GCA_964538025.1 uncultured Klebsiella sp.
ATTACGCAGGACTCAGAAGTATTGAAATCGCCAGTTTATGCGTCGGTGATGTTCTGAACGGTGATGGATCTATCAAAGACACGATTTTACTCAAATCTCACCAGACTAAAGGGACGGAATCGCATACAGTGGTGCTATCAGCACATCTGAGGGTGGAACTTGAGAAATATGTGTCAGAACACTCGCTTCAATCAGAACGACTTACAGCACCGCTTATAAAGTCTCAGAAGGGAGGGTTTTTTAGTAGTCAGTCACTGCAAAATTTATTCAAATCCATGTACAAGTCAGTAGGATTCGATGATTGCAGTTCTCATAGTGGTAGACGGAAATTTGCTACAGCACTGGACGAGAGGAATGTCAGCATAGGGGTTATCAAAACCCTCCTCCGTCACAGTCATATCAGTTCTACCCAGCGGTATATCCAGGTGTCTAAACATCGATTGGAGAATAGTGTGAATCTGCTGCATTTCTGACAAGCAGTTACTAAGTTCTATCCTTATGTAACTACATGATTATTATAACAATTCTTAAAAGCAGTGTCAAGGACTAATTGCAGTATCCTATTGTTTTTATTGCGTTTTTTGACCGTCTCAGTTGAATCGATTTAATCGCCCCTTCCATTCTTGTGAGACGCACTACTGACAGTCATTGGTATGGCACATTTTATGGCACATCTGCATTTCACCGTTATAACCCATTGATATTGTTATGGTTATAAAGACCCTGATTATTGAAAATCCTCGTGTCGGTGGTTCGATTCCGCCCCTGGGCACCATCCTTTTACCGTCCTTGCATGCAACTTCCTGAGCCCCCACTGCGGGACTACTTTGCGTGCGAATGGCGTTTCGTGCTGTGGGGATCACCCTTCCTAGTGATTCGCTGTATTCCAAATGCCTGCGCCGGGCGTTATTGGCGCACTCGTGGCCACCGAATCACGTAAAAGCGCCACGCTCGTCACCCAGGGCGCGACAATACCCATGCCACGCTGTGTTTCGCTCTACATTCTTGTTTTCACAGCGCCTGTCGCACGTCAGATTTGATCTTATTTTTTAACACCAATTAATCAGTAATTATCTTTTATTACTGCTATACCATTTAGTTTTTGAAATTTTTAGAAATTTTGAAAAATATGACATAAATCATGAGCTCCTGTGCGAGGCTTATCATGAGCAATTCGCGAAAAACTCCAAAGCAATTACTCCTGTGTTGCTTATCCATCATTACAGTATCTATTGCTGTACTTTTTTTCGTCTTTCAAGACACGATTCTTCTGTCAAATTACTCATCGCACGTAAGAGACCTCGAAGATTCTGAAGCGACTCTTGACATTATCTCCCACCTTACAGCGCTGCGACGGGATGTCAGAGAAGTCAGATTCAAGTGCGCTAATGGACTTGCGTTTTTTAGCCTTGAAGACTGCCACAAAGCACGTGAAAAGGCCGAGCAAACATTCGCAGATGTTTCGCACGACCATGAAAACCTTGCCATTGAAGTCCCGATTAAGCAGCTCTATTCAGATTGGCAGAACGCACTCTCTCATCATGAAGAAGATGCGTTACTCGCGCTTTTTAATGAACTCGATGGGATAATCAATCAATCGATTTCACTCGAAGACACCTTTTTAAGAGCTTCAAAGCTACTTTCATTTGAAGACAGCTATTCTAAAGAAACAGTGATACTTTATGCTTACGAATTACCTTTATTGACGGAAAGTTACGCCGATTTGCGTGCTACCCTAGCGCTCACCGCCGGAAAATTTAAGAATGAAGAAGAGAGCTTGGAAGACCTGGATGTATTATTTTCTTTAATAGAACGAGATGCATATAACATCGAGTCTGATTTGAAATTCATGATTAATCACAATGACCATGAAGAGTTGAACGTACTTTGGAAGTCTGCTTCAGATTCCAGCCAGCTTTCAAGCCCCGAAAGACTGATCAATACCCTATCCGCTGCGGACTTATCGATCGAATCGCTAACCCTCGTGATCCACTCCTTCACCGAAGAAATTGCGCAATTGTACGCTTTCCAGGATTCAGTTGGCGCACACCTTAAAACCAGACTAGCGTCATTAACTGATGAGGCAAAATACACTTTAATGTTTAGCGCGATAGCATCAATCGCAGCGTTGGTATCGCTTGGCGCAGGCATAGTCATTGTCCTTTACAGCCTTAAATCAAGACGCACCGCTCACCAGAAGCAAATGAATGCTGACTATTTAAGACAGAGAGCTGAAGATGCCCGGAATAACCAAAGCGTCTTTCTTTCAAACATTTCGCACGAGATTCGCAATCCGCTGAATGTGATCAAAGGATTATTGGAGAACTTAGAATCAGAGGATGACACGCCCCCGCCGGTGCGAAAGGACGTGCAACTCGTGTTGACGTCTGTGAATCATCTCAACTCACTGATCAGCGACATTCTTGACCTCAAGAAGATAGAGGAAGGCAAGTTTGACGTAAACCAAGAAGCGTTTAACCTTCATGCGAAAGCAAGAGAGTGGAAGGCTACGCATCAGTCACTGTGCTCGGCAAAAGGACTCAACTATCGTTTCGATTGCACGCTTAGCGAGATACCACGCTTTGTCATGGGCGATCCCGCCAGACTCAATCAGATCGTTTTAAATCTGTTCTCAAACGCGCTCAAGTTTACCGACTCTGGCACTATCACTTTTGGATTAGGCGTCAGAGATGGTGTCATTGAATGCACGATCACAGACTCGGGCATCGGCATGACGCCAGAGACGCAAGCCAAACTGTTTACGCGTTTTGAGCAGGCAGATGCAGGAATCGGTAGACGCTTTGGCGGCTCAGGCCTCGGCTTGGCGTTGGTCAAGCAGATTCTCGATGCTCTCGAGGGCTCGATTACCGTTCAAAGCGCGTATGGCAAAGGAAGCACATTCAGCGTGCGCTATCCGATCACGATCATCGAAGGGAAAGAAACGCAGAAGCGTGTCGCCGCGGCGAATGCTTTCGCTGAGGGAAAATTCACGTCCGAGGATCTGACCGATATCAAAATTCTGTGTGTCGATGATGCCATGGTGAATCTAAAGGTCATCTCGCTGCCCCTGATCAGAGCCGGTGCGAAAGTCTCAACTGCGGTATCGGCAAGCGAGGCGCTGACTCTGGTTCGCGAGACCGACTTTGATCTTGTCCTGACCGATATTGCGATGCCCGAAATGGACGGCGAGGAACTCCAGCAGGAAATCAAAGCGATAAGACCAGCATTACCAGTCGTGGCGGTGACGGGTAATGTGATGAGTCATGACACGGATCGCTATCTCTCTCATGGTTTTGTCGGGACGATTCAAAAGCCGATTGACGTGCCAACCTTGTTTGTATCCGTGAAGGCATACGCGCGGGGAGAGCACTTGCCTCGTCCCGCATAGGCGCCTTCGAGAAAGACCTCATGGAGACAGCGAGTCGTCACTGTCGAGGCACGCCTGAGGAAGCAGGGGTAGGCGTCTGCATCTTTAGCGCGCGTGTTAGTGACAGGACTCACAGCACAAGGGCAGCTATAAGCATATCTTGTTGTTTTATATGAATTATATCTTAAGCACCTGCTAACATTCCTCGCGCCGGTGCTTCGCCCCCTGCACCCCGCCCCCACGATCGATGCCACCGAACGATTACCTGCGGCGACTCGCGGGCATTGCCTCCCGGGAATTTCCACCACGGCGACGCCTTTCAGTGTGCCGCAAAGCACATCGGTGCCGCCTCTGACTGGCGCGTCGCGCTGTAAAAAGCGTTCAGACCCATCCCCCGTGGCACTGCCCTCGACGGAGTTCTATACTGCGCGTCTGTGCGTTTTTTACCCAATCAATAGAAGACCTTCCGTGATCAAAAAGCTCGTGACCTTCTGGCGCTACCTGCGCTCCCTGCTGAGCCCCGACGGTTTCGCTCAGGCTTCCGTCTGGGAACAGCTCGCGACCATCTTTGTCTTTGGCGCGATGGTGATTGTGTTTCTCTCGCCCGCCCTCGGCGACATCTCTACCAGCTATCGTATTTTCGCCGACCCGTCGACCTTCGCAGACGCTCAAGGACCGGTACAGGTTTTCTTTGGCCTCGTGCAGATGATCTTTGGGCTGGTGCTGTTCTCTTTCATCGTCTCGGTGCTCTCGGCGGCCCTTGTGGAGCTGGTGGCCAACATCAAGGGAGGCAAACTGCCTTACAAGAAACACGGCCATATCCTGATCGTGAATTACAACGTCAAGCTGCCGCTGATTCTCGACGAATTTAATCTGCGCGCCCAACGCCTCGACCACGTGGAAGATGTCGTGCTGCTGTTCTCAGAGCCTGAAATCGTCAGCGATTTTCACGAGAATCTGGACACCGACCGCTGGTCGCACCTGGAAATCTATATCCGGCAGGGCGATCTGCTGAGCTTTGCCACCTTCGAACGGCAGGGAATATTTCAGGCGATGGCGCTGGTGATTTTGCTGCCCGACCATGTGGAGAGTGAATTTGCGGCCGACAATTTCAACCTGAAACTGCTGACCACACTCATGAACAAGTCGGCGTTCTTCGATCATCTCGCGCATCGCCAGAAGATTCACCAGCCGGTGAAATGCTCCATCGAACTTTCCAACAATGTGCATTGCCGCGACATAGCAAAGTCCATTACCACGCAGGACGCCTCGCCCCTGTTCGCGGTGATCACTCCCAACGATGTGATCGGCCATGTGATCGCCCGCGCCATGGTGGATGTCGTGTATTACAACGTGTTCTTCGAAACACTGTCGTTCTCCGGCACCAACGCAGTGTTTGTCAACCCGGCGCAGTTTCCGGCGTTGGACATGTCCGAAAGCAAACCCTTTGATCAGCTGCTTTTCGAGTTCGAAGGCGGTCTCTTGATTGGCTATTCCCGTGTGGATGCCCAAGCGCGTTTTCATCTCGCGCTGTGCCCTTTTGGAGAGGCACCTGGCACTTCAGACTGGTTTCTGTTTCTGACAGATGATGTCAAAGCGCTACGCTACACGCCAAAAGAACCGGTAGGCCTGAACCCGCATCCGGACATTGTACCCCCCAGCGAGCAATCTCGCCGACGCATCTGCGTTATCGGCGATGCCTGGCACATCACTCCCGTGATGCGCTTCATCGACCCTATCAGTCGCGAATTTCTGCATGGCGCGCACTTCGTCTTCGAGAATCCGGACGATTACTTCAGTGACGAATTTCAGTCCCAGCTTCGCGAAGGAGACTATGACAATATCGTCATCAATCTGGACGACGAACTGGGCTATCGGCTGACCATGCTGTTCTTTGCCGCGCAGGACAACAGCGCTGCATTTCGCGCGAAATTTGTCACCGTGTTAAAAGATCCGCAGATTGAAAAGCTGCTCAATGAACGTGCCACGCAGTGCAAGACCTTGCTGTCACATAAACTCGCCGCCAAATATATTGCTCAGCTCTCCTTCCAGAAGAGTCTGGAAATTCTGTTCACGGAACTTACCTTCCCGGAGGGGGCCGAATTCAATCTTCTCGATGTCGGCATCCATATTCCGCATCATCTGCTGCACGACCCGGTTGACATGAAGCGATTGCTGGCGGCCCACGACATGATCTACGTCGGCATTGTTGACGCGCACAAGCGGATTACTCTCAACGCCAGCGACCTCTCCTGCGCAACGCAGGTACTGGCTCTTGGACAGGGAAATTTATAACGAGGGTTCTGCATTCCACGTCCCACGTCGCACCACCCCAGAAATTAAACCTTTTTTTAACATAGCCTAGTTGTTTTTTAACACTAAGTCTTCTAATTGATACCTCGCCATTTTCAACCCTTTACACCTCATTCTTCTTACTTTACCGTTCACTTAATCGTTCAATTTTTACTCAATTTTCACGGTAATTTTTCGATGACTGCGACGTTCAGGATGTGTTTTTTTGCGCTGTTGGGCTGTTGTGTGTCTTCCGCTGTCTCTGCACAGACACTCTCGGATTCTGCCACTTTCGGCACGGCCGAGATCGAAGGCGAGGCCACCATGTTGCACCGGATCTACCTCGTTCCGGGCGGAATGACAGAGGCGGATGACAACGGAGCGGATTGCAAAGGCTATATCTCTGCCGACCGCCCGGATCTCAAAGTCAACTTCACGTCCCCAACCGATGTACTGAGCTTCTTTTTCATTTCCGATACAGACACGACCCTGATCATCAACGACCCCAACGGCGATTGGAGGTGCAATGACGATGCGCCTTTTATCGGCAATAACGCCCCGGGCATCGTGTTCGAGAACCCAAGTGCCGGTACCTATGATGTGTGGGTGGGCGTTTACGGCGAACCCGGGGCGCGCTCGGAGGGGAGTTTGATCATTAGCAGCGCCGATGAGGAGATTCTGAGCGTACTGGCGCGCGACCTTGACGGCGTTCCTGAAAACCAGATCGTCGATGGCATCGATTTTGGAGACAATCTCAGTGTCTGGGCCTTTGACGGCGAATGTGATGACCCCCGGTTTGCCGGCCCCGGCATGGCAAGCGATGTCAATGACAGCAACTTGTTCCACGACGCGGACGATTGCACTGCGCTGTATCGTTCGGGCGATATAGCCGTGCTCACGTCCACGAACGCGAAAATCTCGGAAATTGACAATGTCCATCGTGGCCGATTGGAACCCACAGATCCGGTGCTGGCAGGCTACGGGTATGTCGATCGCTTCACTGTCCACGGCGACGCAGGCAGCACCTTGACGATCGATCTTCAGTCGCAGGACTTTGACACTTACCTCAACGTCATTTTGCCTGATGGTCAAACGCTGTCGAATGATGATTACGAGGGTGACATGAATCGCTCCATGCTCATCCTGCCACTTCAGGTATCGGGCGAGATTTCCGTCGAAGTCAGCAGCTTCTATGAAGAGCGAACGGGGGCCTACACGCTGACAATGTCCGACAGCCAGTCCGCCGAGCCCTCGGACGCACTGGAATATTCCGGCTCCCTCGCGAGGGGTGACGACACCCTGATCACGGGCGAATTCTTTGACCGATGGGAGGTAGAGGGCTTTCCGGGCCAGACCTTGGTAGTGGACCTTACCTCAGACGACTTTGACACCTTCGTGATTCTGGAATCGCCAGATGGTCTGCGGGAAACCAACGACGACTTTGGCCTTGGCTCCAACAGTCAGATTGTCTATGAGGTGACTTCCCCGGGCACCTACACGGTCCTGGTCACTTCCTACGCGCCTGAAGAGAGCGGTGATTATCACCTGCGCCTCGCCCGCGAGATGCAAATCAGCGCGACAGGCACAGACACTCATGACTCTGTCGTGCTTGATTTTGACACTCGCCAGGAAGGTCGGCTGGTGAGCGGCGATTTTGTTTCTCCTGAAGATCGTCTGCAGGACTTTTACGCGTTCACTGCGGCGGAGGGTGAGACGATTTCGCTCGAATTGCAGGCCGAGGATTTCGATACCTTGCTGACCTTGATCACCCCGCAAGGCGAAGAAATCACGAATGACGATTTCGATGGCCGGACGGACATGTCGCGCATTGATTTAACGCTGCGAGAAAGTGGTCGCTATCGCGTCGTCGCGAGCAGCTATTGGGCGGATCATGAGGGGGACTATTCCCTGCAGTTACGCCACGGCACGACATCCGACGAGCAGGAAAGACCGTCAGGCGGGCGCCAGATCTATGGCTTGTTCACAGGCATCGCCGATTACCCGGGAGAAGACCTCGACCTTGATCTGACGGACGATGATGCCAATCGGGTGCGCGAGGCCCTGATGACGGGTGCTGGAATGTCCTCCCAGAACGCCATCAGTTTATTGAACAGTGATGCCACGCTTGCGAACTTCCGCGACGGCATCGAACAAATAGCCGAGAAAGCCAACCGCGATGACATCGTTGTCATTTTTTACTCCGGACACGGTAGCCGCATCGCGCGCGCAGGCGGTCCCAACAATCAAGACCCAGATGGTCTGGATGAGACAATCGAACTGTACGACGGCTCACTCATCGACGACGAACTCGGAAACCTCTTGGACGGGATTCACGCGGGCACCGTCCTGGTGGTGCTGGACTCCTGCTTCAGCGGGGGCTTTGCCAAAGAAATTGTGTCAGCCCCCGGCCGTATGGGGTTGTTCTCCTCTGAAGAAGACGTCACCTCGCAGGTGGCTTACAAGTTTCGCGCGGGCGGTTATCTGTCCGTATTTTTCAGCGAAGCCATTGCGGAGCGCTACGCCGATGAAGACGGCGACGGCGCCTTGAATGCTGTCGAATTGAGCCAGTACCTGCATGATCGTTACCGCGAGGACGTTAAATCCGCTGGGGTTCAAGACTACGTGCGCACCTCCGGCCCACAGTCCAGCTACCAGCATTTGGTCGTCGATCGTGGCGGCGTTAGCCCCTTTGACGTTCTGTTTCACCACTAACGGGAACCCTTCATGTTGACTACGCATCGCCCCAAACGTCTTGCGACCGTGCGCGCCACCAGCGTCATGAAAGGCCCGTGGGCTCTGGGCGCGCTTTGCCTGTGTCTTGCCTTTTCTGCGATAGCACAAACCACAGCCTCTCCCGAAGCTGTCGGGATGTCTTCCGAGCGGCTAACCCGCATCGACGAGGTCATGACGCGCTATATTGCGCAGGACGCGGTCACCGGCTCCATCACCGCCGTAGCGCGCCACGGCGAAACCGTCCATTTTTCGGCGCAGGGGACCATGGATCGGGAGAACGGGGTGGCGATGCGCGAGGATGCCATTTTCCGTATTGCCTCCATGTCCAAACCGATCACAGGAGTTGCGGTGCTGATGATGCTGGAGGAGGGCAAGCTGCGGCTGGAAGACCCGGTGTCCAAATTCATTCCGCAGTTCAGCAATCCGCAGGTGGCCATGCTGACAGACCCTCATGCTGCCCCCTCGCGCGACCCTGACATCTACCGCACGCCGGCACTGCGCGAGATCACGGTGCGCGACCTGCTGACCCACACCTCCGGACTTGCCTCAAGCGGCATTGCGGCACGCACCACGGCCCGCCTGGCGCCACGTGACACTTCAATGACACTCGCCACCTATATTCCTACACTGGGCGCAGCACCTCTGGATTTCCAACCCGGTTCACGCTGGCAATACTCCCTGCTGGCGGGCATTGAGACATTGGGCAGAATCGTTGAAATCACCTCGGGGATGCCCTTCGACCAATTTCTGCAAACGCGGCTTTTCGATCCCCTGCAAATGCCGGACACCAGTTTCGTGGTGCCCGAAGAAAAACGCGCCCGCCTCGTCACACTCTATGAGCAAACCGACGAGGGCGAATTGGTCCGACAGGACGAGACTCCGGGATGGCTGAAGACGACGACGCTCTTTTCGGGCGGTGGCGGGCTCTACTCGACAGCGCAGGATTACCTGCGGTTCGCCCAGATGTTGCTCAACCGGGGCACGCTGGACGGCGTCCGCATTCTGGGAACCCGCACCGTGGAACTGATGGCATCCAACCACGTCGGCGAGCTTTACGGCCCGGCGGCGAATCGATCACTGGGGTTGGGGTTCGGCTTGACGGTGGATGTGGTTCTGGACCCGGTATTGGCCAACACACGCCGCGGAAAAGGCAGCTTTGGATGGGGGGGAGCGTTTGGAACCTATTTCTGGGTGGACCCCCTCAACGATCTCATTGGACTCATGATGGTACAAACGCCCAACGGTGAGCTCAGGGGCGATTTTGTCAACGCCGTCATTCAGGCAATCATCGCCGACTAGGGGATTCTGAGCTAAAAGGAAACCAGACAATGGCGCTTTCCACAGAGAATTTTCACGCCATGCACTTACGTGACGGGCTGATCGAGGCGAGGCGCCTGCTGGACGCTGCGCCATTCGTACTGCTGTTCGTGTTGTTCGCAACGGCCGTTTACCGCTATGGATGGCAAGGACATCTCATCGGGGCGAACATCCTCCCGTATTTTATCCTCTGTCTGATCATAGGAGCTGTATGGACGTTCCTGATCGCACGTGCCAAAAAACGCGCCCAACCCACCCCTTTTCCACTTGCTGGCGCACTGTTCTTATGGGGCAGCTTGTTTCTCTTTTCACAGGGACCTGGCGGCAAGGCGCTGTGGATGCTGCTGCCCATCAGTCTGGCAACCGTTGCCCTGTTTGACACCGCCAACAGCGAAGAAGGCAATCTTTACAGGGCATTGAAGGCCCGAGCGGGAAGCTTGCTTAGTATCACGGGAATCGTCATTTACTGCCTCTTATTCGGCAGAGTGATGGAAGGCAGTCTTTACCCGTTTGGATTTGTCATTCGAGTCGCGGCGGCCACAGTGATGGCCGTGGTCATCTTTTCCAGTTTCTTACGGAATCTGGATATTGTGAAAACGTTCGCCTTGTCCATGCGAGAAGACCAAAACCCGCAGGACACCGCCCGCGTGGCGCGAAGCCTACAGATAGTCTTTGAGCAACGCGAGGCAGCAATGTGCCTTTATTTCAGCGTTTGCTGTGCAGCAACTTACATCCTGTCCTCTGTTTTCCTCCTTTCCGAGAATCCCAACCCTTCTCTGTCTCAGTACAACGAGCTTTGGTTGCCTACGGTGCTGTCGATCCTTATCAGCGTAATCGCTGTCGTGGCCTATTTCACCGGAACACTGAGCACTTCCTTCATCAAGAGGTTTTATTTTCTCGTCTTTATCGCTGCGATAACAGCAGGTTGGTGGATTACGTCGGAACTTCCATTAGTGGGATTATTTTTTTGTGGCCTTTGGGCTGCTCCTCGATGGTTGCTGTTTCCCAGCCTACTGGCATCTCTGGTCACCGTCATGGGCAAGACCCAGATGCCCTATGATCTCTCCTTGGTGATGACTGTCAATTTCGGCTCTGGCCTGATCCTTTCGGCGCTGATATTGCGCACCTGCGCCACAATCACTCGTCACACCAATGCCCTTGCCTGTGCGGCCACGGAAGTCGCTGAAACCCCGCTCACAAGCACACCCGGTCTTCGCGCTAACATTAGTCACATGCTCAGGATGGATCCACGGCTTGATAAAAGTACCCCGGTATTTTTCATCGTCTCCCTCTGTATTTTTTCGTTTTTAGGTTGGATTCTGTTTCGCGCGTTCTTCAATTCCAGTGCGGCCCTGCATGTCAATGCGGTCAACGCTCTCAGTCGTCAGATTAACGAGCAAATAATCCTGGAAGAAGCCAAAATTGGTCTTCTGGAACACAGAATTGGGACTGGGGAGTTTTTAGAAAATATACCTGACGAGACCCTGCTTGATGCGATTAGCAGCGTCGAGGGCGAGGCAGCTGCCTATATCGTTTACAGAGAAAAAATCCTTCTCAATGCTGTCCACAATGCAAAATTCTCTCCCCCCGTGCTTAGCGATGAGCGCCTGTCCACTCTGTCGCGAACCGTCGTTTCACAGCAAGACGGAGGCGAATTTGAAGAGCTCGTTGATGTCGATGAAGCGACGGATTCCACTGTTTTATTGCTGAGCTCCATGATCAACAACCTATCGAATGTAGAAGCGAACAGAGAAGAACTTACTGTCGTTGGCGCGCTCCCGCTCCTGAATCCATCGACAAGGATTGGAAGTTTCCTGCGCGCTTTTGGTGATCAGGAAAACGGTCGTTTCACATTGAGCTTAGAGCCTGTGTTTCCTGTTGTGAACCGCAATGGCAGCATCGAGACGTCTGTGCTGATTCGCTCAGGCAATGGCGAGTTGAACGATTTCTCGCTTTATCTGAAAGAGGCGACAGGACCGACTCTCAATTTTAATACCAATGAGCCCCTCTTTCTGCAAGACCTGAAGTATCGGTGGATTGTGCCGATGACCCTGCTACTGTCGCTGCTAAGCAGTGGCATTTTCGACACCCTTTTGAAATCAATCGCTGATCGCAAAGACCGGGAGAATGCGATAGAGCGTGCCAATTCCGAAATCGCCATGTCTTTGGAGCGATCGCGCTTCTTTGCCAAATTGAGCCATGAGATACGCACCCCCCTCAATGGGATCATCGGCATGACAAAACTCGCGCTGCAAAATCCTGAAAGTGACGACGTCGTCCGCTACCTGTCCTCCATCAATGCATCTGGGGAGGTCTTGATACAACTCATCAACGATATTCTCGATTTCTCCAAACTCGAAGAAGGGAAATTTAACTTCTATCACGAAGCCTTCTCTATGCAAGCGGTCATCGAGACTGCAATAGAAATCATGACAAGTCAGGCACAGGCAAAGAGTATCAAGATCAACTTGGCTACGCTGTCACTCAAAAGCCCGCTTCGCGGTGACTCGAATCGCGTTCTGCAAATCGTTCTTAACCTGCTCAGCAATGCCGTTAAATTCAGTTACTACGACAGCGTCGTCACCCTGAGCGTCGAAGAAACCAGTACGCAAAGCGAGAAGGCGGACATCTTGATCAGCGTCCGTGACACCGGCATCGGCATTTCACCCGAGCATGCCCACACCCTCTTTGAACCGTTTTCACAGGTGAAATCCGCACTGGGCAGCAAAGCCACGGGAACCGGGCTTGGCTTGTCCATTTGCAAACAGTTGGTGGAGGCCATGAACGGCAGGATATGGCTGGAGAGCACGCTAGGTGAAGGGTCTACTTTCCATGTGCATTTGCGCCTGGACAAGGACACTAACCACAAAGAGATCTCGTCTCACGAGCTCGAAGAGGAAGCGCTTTTCGAAACAGCGAAACAACGCCTGCGAGGCAAAACAATTTTGATCGTAGACGATAATACGATTAATCTCGAAATCTTGCGCTTGATGCTGACCGCCGAAGGTATCAAGACGGTTCTGGCCCACGACGGTGCGGAAGCCGTAGTGACTGTCAGGGAAAAACTGGCACGGGAATCCTCACGTTTTGACGCCATTTTGATGGATCTCCAAATGCCGGAAATGGATGGCGTTGAAGCAACTTGCCACATTCTTCGCTTGCCCACATGCGACTCTATCCCCATCATCGCGTTGTCTGCCAATATCGTCGCGGATGAAATTGTCGCCCTTACCGCCCAGGGCTTCGTCGACTGTCTGCAAAAACCCGCCAGTTTGAAGTCGCTGATGATCACGCTGAATCATCATATCGCTTAGGCAGAGGCGATGACTTGCACGGTGCGCGCCACGGATGTTTTGCGCGCCCGTCATCATGGATTTATTAACATACTTTGAACATCAATAAAAATGGGATGGCAGTATACTGACGCTCCGATCGTGCCCGTAAAATAGAAGATAGCGCCATGACGTTGACACCCGCTTCCTTCCCCGCCTCTGCAATAAAATTCATGGACAGGCGGCCCACCTGGGCCTTGTCAATTGTCTTGTCCAGTACGTTAATCGCGTATTTTTACCGGACATACATCGACGAAGCCGCGGTCGTGTGGGGCGATATCTCGCGCCCCTTTCTCTGGATTATCCTCATTACTTACACGGTGATTGCACTTGCCTGGAAAAAATTACTCTCAGGCAAATCAATGGAATACGTTTTCTTGATAGTGCTGGGATGGGTGGCAATCCTTGTCGCAGTCAGATTCACAGAGTTCAAGGCGATTTATGTCCTCGCCCCCTTCAGTTTTTTTTGCATCATTCTGGCGAATAGATTCCAACCGATTCGAGTGAGAAACAGCGTTGGCATTCAACACTCACGACAGAATTTTGCAGGCCCTTTCGCCGGCACGCTTGCTGCGGTGCTAGGACTTTGTTGTTTTGGCTTTTTATACGGAACGTTTGACGAATCAACAGCCTTTCCTCAAGGTTACATTCTTCGTGCGTTTGGCGCGGTGGTGGTTGCCGTGGTGATTTTTTCCGCTCTTTGGCACGAGAACCAGTTCATTCGGCATATGAAATCACGCCACGCTTCTCACTTGTCGAACGCGTCTGATGCGCATCGCTATTCGACTTTCGGCGAAGGGATATTGTTGCGACAGCATTTACACGACCACCATCAATTGACGCAGATTTGGGGAGCGATCTACACCCTGACATATGTCATGGCGGGAGGCGTGATACTGACGAACTCACTGATTCCGCCTGCAAACCTAGCGTTTATCCTTCAGACATTTTCTTCTCTCTCGCTCCTCACCCTATGCCTTTCACTTTACTCTTTCCTGAAAGGGGGGAAAGCGACTTTACTTTACTATTACGTTTTCTGTTGTGGCTTCATGCTCTTCTTTTACTTCGCCCCGGAAAGCTTCCCCCCCATGGGCATCATGGCATTAGGAATTTGGTCAGCGGCAAATTTCCCACAACTGCTAGTCGTCATTATCCTGTCTTTGTCGCTGACACTAAGCCGTACGTGGGCGCCATTAGACGGGTCTGTTACAGTATTGCTGACCTCAATTCCCGTGATTTTCGTTCTCATCGCAATCAAGGCGCATAGCCTGCACTTTTGGTCCACTGCGAGCACTATTGAGCAGCTAAACGCCAGCATCAATCAACCCACGCTGCTCTCTCCTCAAACCGGTCGAATCCTCAGGAAAAAACTGTGGATCTTTTTTGCAAGCCTGCCGGTCATAGCGAGCCTTTGCTTCATCTTTGCCGTGCCGATCATGAATTCCTTTGTTGCCAATGCCGTGAGAGACAGAACGCTTTTGCAATTTGAAGTTGCCAGTGCCGACGTCACTTCACAACAGTCACTGCTGAACATTGAGTCCTTCCTGCAGGAGAGTTTCAGAAACTCAAATGAACCAAGTGATCTGGGATTAGCGCACTTGAAAACGTATTTGGAGAACTCGCCCGCACAGATTAGAGTGGATACACAGGCCCAATACGCGCTGGCAAGCGCGCTCGATACACAGTCATCAGATTATATCTGGACAGACTACTTTGAAATAAAGGCCACCCCGTTTTCCATTGCAATCCCAGACACGGGCTTTTATCTCAATATAAACCCCGTCTACTCTCTACAGGCATTCCCATTGGTATATCAATGGTTCTGCATAAGCGTACTTCTCGCGACGTTTGCCGTTTCCGCAGGCATTGTGGCACTCATCACGTACGCTGAAGAGCGAGAAGGTCGGTATAATGCTGAACTGCGTGCGGCAAAGGAATTTGAAAGCAATCGATTAAAAAGCCTTTTTATTGCCAACATCAGCCATGAAATTCGCACCCCACTCAATGGCATCATCGGGATGACTCAAATCGCCCTTAGTGCGCCATCCCTTGCGTTAAAAGACAACTACCTGAAAACCATTCGACTCTCCGGTGATGCCTTGCTAGGGCTGGTGAATGACGTTCTTGATTTTTCTAAAATCGAGTCCGGCAAATTAGTTTTAGAAAATGATCGTTTTAATATTCGCAATATGATGGAAGATTGCGTAGCAATTCTTGAGTATCAGGCAAAATCAAAAACGATTGTTGTAGAGACTGATTTGCCGGAGGGCAATTGTGATGTTCTCGGTGACAGAAATCGTCTCCAGCAAGTTGTCATCAATCTAATGAGCAATGCAATCAAGTTCAGCCCCCCAAACTCGCGTGTCTGTCTTGGCCTGCATAAAGTCGGGGTACAAGGAACGCAGTGCGTCAGCCAGATTACGGTCCGCGATTTTGGGATCGGGATCGCCCCAGACTTTCAGCAGGTGATCTTTGAACCTTTCCACCAACTGAATTCGGAATACCACCGCGCGCACGGGGGAACGGGGCTAGGCCTGGCCATCACAGCGCAGTTGGTGAAAGCCATGAAGGGCGACATCCGAGTCGACAGCACTCTGGGAGTTGGCAGCGTTTTTACCGTCACCATCCCCCTGGAACTGAGCGAGGAGGAGACGAACATCAAAATGCAGCGGGAGCAGGAAACCATTGCCCATTTGGCACTGATCAGACAACGACTTGCCGGCAAGACGGTCCTGGTAGCAGACGATAACCCTGTCAATCTTCACATCATGTCGGTCATGTTAAAAGCTGAAGGCATCGAGGTGGTGAGCGCCGAGGATGGCATTCAAGCTGTCAGTCAGGCGGCGGATTATTACAAGGAGCATGGCGCGCCGGTGAGCGCCATCCTGATGGACTTGCAAATGCCGCACATGAGTGGCGTTGAGGCGACACAGCATATTGCGAAACTGGCTGGGCACCACAACGTGCCCGTCATTGCACTGACGGCAAATGTGGTCAAAGATGAAAAGCAGCTACTGGTCGCCGCAGGCTTCGTCGATTTCCTGCAAAAGCCAATCAAAGTGGACGGCGTCATGATTGCGCTCGATGTGTGGATCAACCACACACGAGCCTAACGCTTCGCCTTCGATTGCTTCTGCAGGATCAACGCTTGTTAGAAATTCAAGCGCAGCGTCGCCGACAGGGCATTGAAATCTGTGAATTCAAGTTGCGTGCGCGGGTATCGGTCAGCGGCGTCTTTGTCATCCAAGAAATAGCGGCTGAACTCCAGTCCGAGACGCAGGGAATCTGTCACTCGGTAGACCAATTCCAGCGAGGGACGCACCACACGTCCTGTTTCATTGGTATTGTCCAGGCAGTTGCAACTTCCAATGGTCACTGTTCCAGCGTGACCGAAGGAGGCCACACCTGCGGCGACACTCCCCCAGAGTTCGAATGCACGCTCCTCTGATCGGAAGAATCGAAACCCGCCTTCGAGCAGCGCCATGTCCAGCGTCAGATCCAGCGGCGTGTTCGTCGCGCTCTTTCCAAGTCGGGTCACCACGGGCTCTGTTTGCACCCGCGCGAATTCCACGCCAAGGCGCATGCGACGTGGCTTATCGGAAAACGAAAATTCACGCGACAAACCAATGCCCAGAGCGCGCCCGCTCGTATCCTTCAGGCTGCCGGTCACCTCAATGGTGCTACTGAGCTGGGTGGAGAATGCGGGAGCGATGATGTCATCCGTGACACCGCCCTTTAAAGAGAGGGCCCAGAAGGCCTCTTCGGTTTCTTGTGCGGACACCATGCCCGGTACTAAGCACAGCGCAAAAAGCATTTTTTTCATGACAACAACTCCTGTTGAATGCCGATCAGCTGAATCTGTTGGTCGCTGAGTGCCGATGACGAGGCAAACACCGCCCCTAAGTCGTTATAGCCATGCTGAGCCGCCCCCAGGACCCCCGCTTGCGCTTGATTCAACAGCAGGGTTGACCCGTTCTCATTCAGGTACAAGTGCACGTCAAATGCGCCTTGCCCCACGGGCAGGACAGAGAACACGTTCGATGCGACTTTTTCGTAACATGCGTAAGGCGTTGCCATGCCGGCCGGCAGGTAAAGATCATCCCCCGTGAGGCTGTTATGCCAGTAATCCAACCCGACACCCTTCGCATCGGGATCGACGTAAAACATCGGAACACTCGCCGCAGGCGCGCCATCTGACAAAAGCTGATCACTGCTTCCAGAGAGCTGGGACGAGATGAGCACTTGTTTCGTGGGTGCTTTGAAGACCAAGGTAATCGGGTCTGTAAACGAGCCAACCCGAAGATCGGAATCACCAAACTGGTTATCCGTCAATGTCACCACCACGCGTTTGACAATGCCATTCTCGATGATGCTGGCGGCGCCATCGCCGCCTTCGGACACTTGGTCAAAACTGTACCAGCCCGCCTGACTCGCCTGCGTCAACGGCGTGCCGTCCAAGGTCACCAGAGCAATGCCCTTTTGGTTTGCCTCGAGAATCAGCTCCGGGCTGACAAATTTGCGCACACCGAGATATTCGCTTTCCTTGATGTTAGCGGTGCTCAAATCGAGGACGAACTCGGATTGCAGGCCCTGACGCGAGGTGTCCATGTCACCAAGCCCCAGACTTTCAAGCGAGACCAACTCGAATTTCAGCGGGTCCCATGCCACTGTGCCGGGCGCCAGGGTAATGGGCGCCGTGGAGGCAAAATCGAGGACCTTGAGATTCAGCAATTGCGCTCTCTCATTGACTGCGTTCGTGCCCGAGGGGCCTATGACAGAAATATTCACGATTGCATCTTTCGCAATCGTGTCCGCGGTTGCGCTGTTGGCGCTATCGAACAGTGTTTTGCTTTTCCACACGAAGTTGGCAACCGCGTTCTGCTGGGAGTCAGCAACACCGTCCTTGTTCAGATCGTCACTGCCCACTGTCACCGTGGCGAGCAAGTCCTCTACCTTGGCGGTGACGCCATCCCGATCCCGCAAGTCGGCGGCATCGAACACCAGATCCAGATTTGCGCCGAATCCACCGGGATCGCGGACTGTCATGGTGAAGGTGTCCAGCACCGAGGTGGAAGCTGGTGTGTACCAGTACTGGCCGGATTGTGTATCGACATCGATAGACGCACCGTTCGCGAGGGTTTCGCGGACACGTGTTGCGGCGATAGGCTCACCGCCATTGACACCAAATGTCACCCTTTGGCCATCGGAATCCCGCCACGCGCTGGGCAGGTAATCATACTGGTAGCCCGAAAGATCCTTGCGCTCCTGATCCATCACAAAGAGATAACCCTGCACGTTGCTGTCTGACACTGCCCTGAGAGAGGCTTTTTCGAACAACTCCGGTGTACTGTCCACCGTGAAGGTGTTCGAGGGCGCACTTTCACTTCCTGCCACTTCATAGGCCGTGACGTAGTAATCGCCCTTCGCCAGGGAGTAGCCCGTTGCATCAATCGTATACAGTCCCGGCGCAGTCTCGACGAAGGAGATTCCCGGATAAGCACTGCCATCGGTTCCATAGAGCTTGAGCTTCTGGCCCGGGCCGGCGGTGACCTGTATGACCTGAGAGACCTCCCCGCTCAGCAAATCGAAAGGCGTAGGATCGCTCGGGGTATCCAGCACATCTGTAATGACAGGGGCTGCTGGAGGCGCCTTGGGTTTCGCGGGTGGCTCGGGCGTCACCGGAGGTTTGGGCGCGGGGGCTGGGGCAGGCGCTGGCGCCTCCACATCATCGTCCTGGTTAATCACCGCCACGGTCTGGGACTGGCCGTTGTAGCCTCCGGCGTTGTTCGCGGTGGCGGTCAGCGTGTAGCTGATGTTGCCATCCACCAGATCGTCATCGGCCCCGGTCACCGTCACCGTTTGCGCGGTGTTCCAGTTGGCCGCGGTGAAGGTCAGCGTCGTGGTGCTCA
>CAZICZ010000003.1:19050-320896 GCA_964538025.1 uncultured Klebsiella sp.
GTGTGCCTTCGGTCGCATCCAGCCCGCTCAGGGTCACGGTCACGTCCGCCGTGGGCTGGCTGCTCAGCTTCACCGTGAAGGTGTTGCTGCCCCCCGCCTCGGTGGTGATCAGCTTGCCGTTGGCATCCAGGTTCCCCGCGTTCGGGGTGATGGTGATGCCGGCCGTGTCGTTGTCCTGGTTAATCACGGCCACGGTCTGAGTCTCGCCGTTGTAGCCTCCGGCGTTGTTGGCGGTGGCGGTCAGCGTGTAGCTGATGTTGCCGTCCACCAGATCGTCATTGGCCCCGGTCACCGTCACCGTTTGCGCGGTGTTCCAGTTCGCCGCGGTGAAGGTCAGTGTCGTGGTGCTCAGTGTGCCTTCGGTCGCATCCAGCCCGCTCAGGGTCACGGTCACGTCCGCCGTGGGGGCACTGTCGAGCTTCACAGTAAACGTACTGGTCGCCCCCGCCTCGGTGGTCAGCAAACTGGTACCACTGGTTGTGCCGGTTTTAGCGATTGTGATGCCGGGAGAAGCCAATGTCAGCGAGAAGGCCGAACTTGCTGTGCCTTGGTTTCCTGCACCATCAACAACCCTTGCTGTATAGGAGTGGGCACCGCTGCTAATACTTGAGTCTTGATAGCTCCAGACATATCCGGTGATATTGCCGTTTGCATCCAGCGTGGTCTCGACCGCCGCATCACCGATGTACACACCATCCCGATAGACCTTCAGAGTCTCACTGGAGCCCAGTGCGGCGGAAAGAGTACCGTTCAGCTTTGGCGAGCTGTCGTCGGTGGTGGTCCCTGAGGCGAAGTCTCCCGTCGAGGCCCCTACGTTGTCAGTGTAATTGCTGATGGTGACCGTTTGCGTGGGCGCGGAGGTATCGACCGTGAGATAAAATCCAGTCGATTTTTGCCCTTCTGCAGAACCGTCGTAGACCACCGCCTTGTACAGATAGGTTGTTCCATTACTGAGGCTCGAATCCTGGTAGGTCCAACTGGTACCCGACACAGTGGCAGTGCCAACCAAGGTGTAGTTGGCTCCACCGTCCGCACTGCGGTAAATGCGCAGGACATCCCCCGCATCCATGGCATTGTCCAAGGACCCATTGAGCAAGGGACTGGTATCGTTCGTGCGCGTACCGGAATTGTAGTTGCCCGTATTAGCAGACTGGTCATCCGTGTAGGTATTGATAGTGGGGATCTGTGTGGGAAGGCTCAGGTCTATCACAAGCTCGTTCGTGCTGGTGTCACTGGCCGAGCCGCCACCTGAGCGCGTCGTCGTGGCCTGCACATCGTAGGTTCCGCCGGCAAGGGCAGTCGGAACGGTAATAGACCATTTGTATGTGGTTGTTCCGTTGAGCGCTGTCAGGCTGAGACCATTGGCGGTCGTGTACGTGACGCCGTTGATTACCACCGACAGCGAATCATCGGCCGTTAGCAATGCCGTTCCTGTCACCGTGGGTGTGGTATCAGCAGTGGTCAGTCGATAAACCGTGGGCGAACTCGGAGCGCCGGACGCGGCGCCATTGAGACTCGAGTTGATGACGACACCCAACTCCAGCCAGCTATCATCAAGATCGGCGGTGCGGTCATCCACACCTGCCACATCGCCGTTGGCTGTTTGAGAAGTGGAGGTAAATCCAAAGAGCGCAAGAGCGGTGTCAGCGCTAACAGCCGAAGAGGTTATATTGTTTGCATTGACACTTACCGAGCCACTGCTGATGCCGTTGTGTGCCCAGTCCTGCAGCTCCTGCAACGTAAACGCAAAGGTGACCCACCACTCATTCGCCCCGTCTGAGTCCAGGTCCGTGCCGGCGCTTGATATCCCGATGTACGCACTGGTGTTGGAATAGCTCGTGTTGTTGCCGCTGCCCGACAGCAGTTCGTATTCGAGGTTCTCATCGGTGGAGGAGTTTTGCCAGGCAGTCGTGTTGGGCGAGACCCCGATATTGCCATTTGAAAAATCGGCTTTGTGGAACGCCACGGATGCTTTTTTCAGCGCACTGCCAATGATGCTGAATCCGGCCTCAACAAACATGTCGGCCACAGGAAAATCACCTGAGCCATCGAGATCCAACGCCAAATAAAATGAGGCGCTCGCATTGCCATTCGAGAGCGTGCCCATCCGCACCTGGTAGAAAAATATGGTGTCTGAACCGCTGACCACTTTCTGGGCTCTGACAAGCGGATTACTGGCATTACCCAACAAATCCGCACCAGCAGTGCTCTGCTGATCGTTATTGGGGTCGAAGGTGGATCCGGATAAAAGATTGACCCAATTCGCATCATTCGGCGCTGCTATGTTTGCCATTGCTATGTTTTTCCAAATTTAAAGCAGGTGCCGAGAGCCGAAAATCATCGACGTGATTTCGGTGCAACAAAAAACATTGAACTGAAGTATTTATTTTTCTGAGGTAATTCGTTTCGGATGACGATTACGCGGTGCGCTCAACCCAGTTCAAGCCGTCGAAGTCTTGAACTTTTTTGATCACTTGGTATTTCTGCAACAGCCTTTCGAACTGCTCTTCCTTGATTTCCGGCGATAACTTCCTACTCTTCGCCAGACACATTTCTCCCGCGTGAGAGCGGTGAAATCGGGTCTGGAGGTAGTCATACAAACTGCGGGAATTGCGATAAAAATTGGGGGCTGTTTCACGAATGATTGCTGAGCCGATTTTGCACAAACACGGATGCGTGGGTTTGGGGTTGTACAATTCGATTTCGGAACTGTCCGAAAGCAGCGTGATCGTGCTGATAGTTCCCATAAACACCTTCGCCTGCTGAAGGTAATTTTGAATCTGTGGTTTATTGCTGTTACGGAAAGCCTCGATGTCGCACTGAAGCAGGCAGGTCACAAGTTCGTCCACTATCTCGTAGCGAACTAGCGCTGACGAAGCGGTCATCAAACGCTTCAGCGGGACGTAATCCTGCAGATGCAGATAGTCAAAAATCGCCAGACTGACTTCGTAGGGAAAGTTAAAAATGCGTATCGCCGACATAAGATGTAAACGTTGCGTTTTTTAAACAAAGATTTCATCGGGTAAAAATTTTAAAAATTCTACGGGAGGAGGGGGTAACACGGTGAATACAAAATTGTTTAATAGTGTTAAAGTAAGCGCGGGAGCTTTAACACGTCGTTGTTGACTCTGGCGATTGACTCAGATTGATCAGCCGAGCAGAGGCATCGCCTCGACGGCCAACGGGAATTGCTGATCGAGCGTTTTGGGCACGCCCAAAAAGTCGCGCAGGGAGCGGTGCAGGTGCTTGGGTGTGAGCGTGATGCCGGACGAGTGCACCTGCAGCGTCGCCGGATTGATCTTGAGCGCTTCAAAGCGGGCATCCGTTTCGCCGATGAGGGTATTGCCGGTAATGCCGGCGCCCATGGCCATCACGCTGGTGATGTTCCAGTGATCCTTGCCCACCGCGGCGTTGTAGAACGGCGTCCGTCCGAAATCGGAGCCTATCAGAATCGTCACTTTGTCCTGCATGCCTCGCGCCACGATCTGCGCCCACAAGTGATCCACCCCTTCCAGCAGATTTGTCAGCGCCTCCACCTGATCCTCGTCATGGTTCGCATGGGTGTCGAAGCCTCCCACATTGAGTGTGGCGCTGACGGCAAGCCCACTGGCAAAGGCGGCGATGGCGACTTCGGCCTGTCCCTTGACGCCCGCGGAGACCGTGGCGGGCAGTTCGGCCAGCAGGCGGTCCAAGGACACGTCACCGCCGCGCACCTTCTCCAGCTGGGCGAGTTGCTGCACCCGTGAGGGCAGTGTTTCCTGTGCCCGCAGACGGCTCAGCCGCTGCTCTCGCGCCAGCTCGACGGCGGCATAGGTGGGCGCGCTGTGGAAGCCGGAACTGATCAGCGTCGGCACGGTGGGAAACTGGCTGTTGGGATAGGCCAGTGCACTGAAGGTGGACGCCGAGGCGGTGCGCACGGGCGCCACCAGCGAGGCCGTGTAGTCATAGCCGCCGTTGGAAATAAAGGCCATGGGGTATTCCGCATAGGGCGCGGCTGCCAGTGCCGCGACGCTGGGATAGCCCGTCTCGAGTTTGCCGCTCCACACAAATCGCTGCCCGCTCTCGTGGCCGTTGGTCTGGGTATCGATGCCGTTAATCACCCGCAGGCGCGTGTAGTGTTTGGCAAAAAACGTGTCGAGATGTCCGGCGGAACTGACATCTGGCGGCGTGATGCCATCGGGATAGGCGGCATAGCGCAGATTGCCGATGGTCTTGATCTGGGTGGCGGAATAATTGTTGATGGGCCCGAGCCCGTCGCTGCGCAGGGCATTGCCCTTCGGGTCAATCAGACTCGTCGGGTCCCAGCCTCCGGAGGCGCTGACCGTGATCAGAAACCGGGTCGGCGTCGCGCCATAGGCAGGCCGCACCAGTGTCATGGGGAGCAGTGCCGCGGTGCCCAGGCTGCCGAGAGCTTGCAGAAAATGACGTCGTTGCATGTGCGGTATCTCCTAGGCGTAGAGGAATCGGTAATCGGACAACAGGTAGGCGATCACCGCCATCCACGCCCGCAAGACGTAATTGGGATCATCCCGCAGCCGCCCGTCGACCCCGTTACTGACGAGGGAGGCACCCGTGTCCTTGTCCCGATTGCGCATGCACTGACTGGGCAGGGACCGGCTCTCTGTCACATTGATCGCCGCCTTGCCTGCGCTGAGCACCGCGGCAAACAGCTGATAGCTGGCCTCCAGTTCGGGCGAATCCAGCGACAGCTCTTCCCCGAGCAGGGTGCGGTGCAGATACTGCAAATTGGCGCGCACCGCACTCTGATCCGCCGTGCTCGCCAGCTGGGTGCTCATTTCCACCAGCGGGAACAGGCGTCGTGCGCTCTTCGGCGCCCGGAAGTCCTCCGGAACCGCGTAGCAGGCCATCTCGTTGGCCATGCGCTCCTGCACCAACACCATGAGGCCGTTCGGGTCCGTCAATCGCTCGGTAATGGCAAAGGAATCGATGCCGCCGTAAATCTGATGGAAGTACTGCCGGGTATCCAGCAGGCGGGCGGTGCCGGTCACGGCCTTGGCCTGTGCGTACTGGTCGAGCGGGCCGCGCCACTCAAAGCCGAACAGGGCCGCAATCTTGCGGTGCAGCATCTCGGGCGTCAGCAACCGGGCCGATCCGGTCTGCGCATGCACGACCGCATAACCGGTATCCGTCAGTCCCTGGGCTCGCCAGAACGGGCTCATCACGATCTCGGTGATCAGCGTCTTGAGCGAACGGTTCGCTGCTATGTAGCGCGCCTTGATGTCATTGAGGGCGGCGGACTCTGCCGCATAGGCCTCCTGCTGGGCTGCCGTGGCGCCAGCGCCCGGAGGATCGAGTGGCTCATGGCCCGTCAGGCCGGTGTACACCAGACGCAGGATGCCGGTATCGAAGCGCGGGTCGGTGACAAGCCGCGTGCTCAGCCACTGCAGGGGCTCCTGATTGCTGCCGGCAGGAAAGGACGTGCCGGCAAAACCCGCCTGGAACATGTCCGTGTACCACGTGCGGGCACGCTGAAAATTACCGGCCAGGTTCCAGTTCTGGAACGAGGAGGCCACCGGGTCCAGCAGGCTGTGGCATTTCACGCAGTCGGGGTTCTCCATGGTCGGAGCGGTGCTGCTGATATCCACGGCACTGCCATCCGGTCGCACACCGTCGAGCGCCAGAATATCGACATCGAGGAACAGGTCGTACACCACGCGCGAACGCGCCCGGTTGCGGTTGGTCGCGCTGGTGGGATAGCGGTTGAGAAACATCAGCGAGTTCAAAAGACCGGCGTGCGGGTAGTTGGGCAATTTGGCCGGCAAAAATTCGGTGGCATCCCACTCATCCTTGAAGGGCAGATTACTGAGCCCGTAACTCTTGGCGGAATAGCCGTTCACCATGAAGTAATCGGCGGTCAGGATTTCCGTCATGGGCCGGTTGTTCTTGACCACGTAGTTGATCAACTCCAGCGGCTCACGTGCCACACTGTCGTTGGTGATCTGACGCGTCGTCGTGTAAGTGGCATCGCGCTGCGTCTGGCCGGGATCAAACCAGCGCGCCGAGGGATACCGGCGCATCAGCTGCAGCGCGGCTTCGGGGCCATTGGTCGACAGGTAGCGATTGGTGTGCAGCCAGTCGTTGAATATTTCCGACAGGCGCGTGTAGAACGCCGGCTCCTCCATCATCTTGGCCAGCACGGCCCGCAGCCCCGCATCTCCCTCCGCCGCCACACGGTCACTCTCTGCCTGGGTCGGCAGACGGCTCACCAACTGGAGACTGGCCGAGCGCAGTGTCTGACTCGCGGATTGGGTGCTCAATACGGCAAGCGCCTGGCCGCTCCCCGTGGTGCCGGTGGCGTTGATCACCGTCAGAATATAGGTCGCGATCTCCGAGGCGCAGGCGCCCACACAGGCGGACGCGTTGCCTAAAGGCATGGTGCTGCTGATCTTGTTCACCAGCGAGTCCACGCTGCCGCAGGTACTGCAGGCCTTCAGGGGCACACCCACGGCACCGCCCAGACCGTCACTGCCGTGGCAGGATTGGCACTGCTGGGCATACTGGGACTGCCCCGGGAGGCTGGTTTCACTCGCGCTGACAACACCAAACACTTCGCCGGGCAGCCATTGCAGCGTCACGGCATAGAGTCGTGTTCCCGCCCGCACCACGGGGATGACCAGCGCACCGGTGGACACCGTGTAGGTGGCGCCGGGACTTGTCCCCTGCGCTGCGGGAACGGCCGAGGCAATCGAGAACTGACTGCCCGTGGCGGCATCCAGCTGCAGACGCAAGGTCAGGGCGCCATAGCCATCGACATCCACGCGCGGAATGGTCAAAAGCGGCGCCTCAAAAAACGGCGTGGCCTCCGGAGTCGATGCCAGCGCAGGCACTCCCGTGCACAAGGCAAAGAGCAGAGCGAGCGTTGCGCCAAGGGCGTTTCGAATTGCCAGAACGTTCATGTGAGATTCTCGTCAGTGGGAAGAACGATACCGAGCCTGTCAGACGTAAAACGCATCTTCGCTACAGCCGTTTACCGATCCCCTCGTCTGCTCGTCAAAACGGGATCTCCAGCACAGAAGCGGCATCAGAATACGCCGAAATTTTTGTTCCCACAGCCCCCTCCCGGCGAGAATCAGGACTTGGCTCCGGGGATTATTTGCCAATTTGTAACAAAGCCGGAGATTCCGGAAGTTTCCCCGTACAATCCGGCACTTTAGTGTCATGACCACCGCATCCTGCCGGTCCTCCAATCAGAGCTGTTACCCATGATTCCACCTCAGTTGCGTCGTTCGACCTTGTCCATTGCTATCGCTAGCCTGCTTGTCCTCCCTTCCTTCGCCACAGCCCAAACCACCACCTCGGAAAGCTCCACCGTGGTCTACCCCGCGGATTACTTCACGGAGTATGCCCCGACGTCGGCGCAGGACATGCTGGACCGTATTCCCGGTCTCGGCGGGGGCGGAGGCCCTGGTCCTGGGGGCGGGGGCCCACCCGGCGGCTTCAGTGGCAATGCCTCGTCCGGCGGTCGTGGGTTTGGCGGCGGGGGCGGTGAGAACGAAATCCTGATCAATGGCAAACGCACCGCAGGAAAGAACAATCAGACGCGGGATTTGCTGCGACGGATCACGGCATCACAGGTCAATGAAATCCAGATTATTCGCGGCACCTCCGGTGACCTCGATGTGCGTGGCAGCGGCCAGGTCATCAACGTCGTGCTGACCGAAGAACTCGATTCCACCAGCATCTCCTATGAGCTGAATGCCAACCGGACCTTTGATGCGGAAATACGGCCCGGCGGTTCGGCGGCGCTGAGCGGCCAGAGCGGCGATCTCACCTATCTGTTCCGCGTGAACGCTAACTCCCGTTATGACCATACCGTGAGCCAGGAGCGCAGTGTCCTCGGCAATTTCTCACTCAACGACGCGATTACGGAAGACCGCATTCGCGATCAGATGAATTACGAACTGGCCACCAACCTCAGCTATGACCTGTCCCCCAGCAGCAGCGTGCGCCTGAACGCCCTGGTCGGCGTCAATGACGGCCCGACCGACGTCCGCCGCGCCATCACCAATTACCGCGTCTCTCCCAGCGTTCTCACCGTCGAGCTGGAGGACAATCCCTCGGACCGTACCAACTGGGAGATCGGCGGTGACTATGAGTACCGCAGCGCCTCGGGCAACCGCTTCAAGTTCTTGGTCATTGCAAACCAGGTTGACAGCGATTCGACCCGCGTACGTTACAAGGTGCTGACGGATGGCAGTGAGCAGAAGAACCTGTATCTGAACACCGCCAGCATCACCGATGAAAGGATTGCACGTGGCTCCTACACGATGGATCTGGTGGAAAACCAGGACATTGAATTCGGCATCGAGCGCGCACAGACCATTCTGGATTCAGCGTTGCATCTGGGCCTGCTCAGCAGCACCGGCACCCCTTCCGCCAGCGTTGGTGGCCTCGTTCCCCAGTCTGTCAACAACGCCAATTCCAAGGTGGAGGAGATGCGCTATGAGCCGTTCGCCATTCACAATTGGTCCATCAATTCCAAAATGACACTGGAGACAGCGCTTCTTTACGAAAGCTCCACGATCACCCAGTCCGGTGATGTGTCGAACGAGCGCGACTTCAGTTTCGTCAAGCCAAAGATCGATCTTCGTTACGACGTGACGCCGAATCTGCAACTGCGCGGCACTATCGAAAAGTCGGTGAATCAGTTGAGCTTCAGCGACTTCGTCGCGGCGAACGATGACCAGGACAACGATGCGGCAACGCAGGCGGGCAATGCCCAGTTGCGGCAGCAGTGGATGTGGAAATACAACTTCCGCACCGAGTACCGCATTCCGAACGATGTCGGGGTGCTCAGTGCTGACTTCTTTTACAACCAGCACCACGACATCATCGAGCGTATGGACGTGACCCGCGTGGAGTCCAATCTGCTGTCCGCCAATGGCAACATCGGCAACGGCTGGGAGTACGGCACGAACCTGAGTGCCAGCGTGCGCATGGGCATGTTGCGCATGCCGAATGTGCTGGTGTCCACCACGCTCAACGTGCAGGACTCGGAAGTAGAAGACCCCTTTCTTGGCATCAAGCGCCGCTTCCAGAACTATCAGCGCGGCCGCTTCACGCTCACCTTCCGGCATGACCTGCCCTCCCTGCGCATGAACTGGGGCATGCAGTACTTCGACCGCATCGACGGCGGCATGTCGCGCTATGACATCGATGACATCGAAAAGTCGGTCGGAGACCCGCGCTTTAATCTGTTTATCGAGAAAGTGGATCGGCGCGGCATCACCTACCGATTCGATGCCAGTGGATTGACGGACGGACAGCAGTCGCGCGACCGTTACCGCTTCGTTGGTCGAACGTCCGCCAATATCCTCGAAGAGATCGAGTACCAGCACAGCGGTCAGGGGGTGGTGTACACCTTCAAGATCAACGGCACGTTCTAATGCCAACCCGTCGCCGGCACTCCTCCGGGCAGTGCCGGCAAGACCTACCCTCGACTCTGCGGAGGCAATCGACCACGCCATTCCGCTTGGGTATAGTGAGTTCCCCGCCCACCTTTTATCGAGCGCTTCATGGCTACCCGAAAACCCCTCTACATCGCCTATGCCGGTCCCACCCTGCTGGAAACCCCTTTGTTGAACAAAGGGTCAGCCTTTACCGAAAAGGAGCGCCGTGCGTTTAACCTGCTGGGCTTGCTGCCGCCGCGCTATGAAACCATCGAGGAGCAGGTAGAGCGCGCCTACCAGCAATTTCGCAGTTTCGAGGAGCCCATCAACAAGCATATCTATCTGCGGGTGGTGCAGGACAACAATGAAACCCTGTTCTACCGCCTCGTCACGGAGCACCTCGTGGAGATGCTGCCGATCATTTATACCCCTACCGTTGGCGATGCCTGCGAACATTTCTCGGATATTTACCGCAGCGCGCGCGGGCTGTTCGTCTCCTTCGAGGAGCGTGCCTACATGAACGACATCATGCACAGCGTGACCAAGGACAAGGTCAAGGTCATCGTCGTCACGGACGGCGAGCGTGTTCTGGGCTTAGGAGACCAAGGCATCGGCGGCATGGGCATTACGATCGGAAAACTGTCGCTGTACACCGCCTGCGGCGGCATCAGTCCAGCGTATACACTGCCGGTCGCACTCGATGTCGGGACGAATAACCAGACCCTGCTTGATGACCCGATGTACATGGGCATGCGGCACCCCCGCGTCAGCCCGCAGGAATACAACGCCTTTGTCGACGAATTTATTGACGCGGCCCAGGAGCGCTGGCCCGGCGTGCTCATCCAGTTTGAAGATTTTGCACAACCCAATGCCATGCCGATTTTGCAGCGACACCGTGACCGCGTGTGCTGTTTCAACGACGACATTCAGGGCACTGCAGCCGTGACACTTGGCACCTTGCTTGCGGCCTGCCGCAAAACAGGCAAACGCCTGCGTGACTCTACCCTGGTATTCGTGGGGGCCGGCTCCGCCGGTTGTGGCATTGCCGAACTCATCATCCGTGCCATGGTGGTACAGGGCAGCGACGAGGCCAGCGCAAGGGCGCGCGTGTTCATGGTGGACCGCTTCGGTCTGCTCACCGAGGGTATGCCCGACTTGATGGACTTCCAGACGCGACTGCAACAGCCAGCGGCAGCGCTTTCCGCGTGGACACGCGATGACGCGTCCCCCTATGCCAGCCCGCTGGAGGTGGTCGACAATGTCTCTCCGGATATTCTGATCGGTGTTTCGGGCAAACCGGGACTGTTTACCGAGGCCGTCGTCCGCCGAATGGCCAGCACCTGTGCGCAGCCGATAATCCTGCCTCTGAGCAATCCTTCGCGACATGTGGAAGCGCATCCGGCACAGGTGCTGGAGTGGACTCAGGGACGCGCAATCGTGGCGACCGGCAGCCCCTTTGGCACGATCGCGCGCGAGGACGGCGACTATGTGATCGCACAGTGCAACAACAGTTATATCTTTCCAGGCATCGGCCTTGGCGTGATTGCCTGCAAATCCGCACGGGTCAGCGACGCCATGCTGATGACCGCGAGCATGACACTGGCCGAGTGCGCACCGGAGGCAAACGATCCGCGGGCCTCCCTGCTTCCTCCTCTTACCGACCTGCCGCAGATCAGCCGGCGAATCGCGTTCGCGGTGGCCAAAGTCGGCATGCAGGAGGGACATGCGAGGGAAATGACAGACACCGAATTGAGTGAAACAATAGAACGTAATTTCTGGACCCCCGCGTATCGCGAATACCGGCGCATCGCGACACGGGCACGGTAATCCGCGTTCTCTGCGATGAGATTTTGAGATGAGCCCCCGTCGTTCCCTCACAATGATTTCCCTTTTGGGCTGCCTGCTGCTGCCACCCCGACTGCTCGCGCAGGATGAGGCCCTGCTCAGCCGTGCCTAGGGCGGAGACCCGGCGGCGCAAACGGAGCTGGGCTACCTCTATGCCATCGGGGAAGGTGTCCAGCAGGATTTTGCCGAGGCCTTGAAGTGGTTCCAGAGCGCCACGCGGCAGGGGTATGCGGATGCGCAGTACAACTACGGCAACATGTTTGCCAACGGGTTTGGCGTCACCCAGAACTATGCGAAGGCGGCGAACTGGTATCGCCTTGCCGCCTCACAGAACCATATGCGCGCCCAGTACAACCTGGGCTTCATGTACGACAACGGGCAGGGCGTCGACCGCGACTATCTTGAGGCGGCCAA
The DNA here is from genome assembly GCA_964538025.1 of uncultured Klebsiella sp. GTDB lineage: Bacteria > Pseudomonadota > Gammaproteobacteria > Pseudomonadales > Pseudohongiellaceae > UBA5078. The sequence continues at coordinate 30,720 of CAZICZ010000003.1, forward strand.
GTGGTACCGCGCCGCCGCCGAACGGGGACACCCCGCCGCCGCCAATAACCTGGGAGTCATGTTCAAATATGGCTACGGGGTGAAGCAGGACTATGCCGAAGCCTTGAAGTGGCTGGGAATCTCAGCGGAGGAAGGCTACCCCATGGGGCAGTTCAATTACGGCGCCATGTACGTGAATGCGACAGGCGTTGCGCGGGATCTTGCGGTCGCCGCCAAGTGGTATGAGCTGGCGGCGCAGGGTGGCAATGTGTCGGCCCAGTTCGGCCTGGCCGACATGTATATCGCCGGACAGGGCGTCGAGCAGAATTATCAGCGGGCTGGAAAACTGTATCTGGCGGCCGCCAGACAGGGGCATTCGGAATCCCAATACAACATCGGGGAAATGTACGCCGCGGGCTATGGCGTGCCTCAGAGTTTTGTCCTGGGCTATATGTGGACCGAGATTTCAGCGCAGACTTCCGATGCCTTTCATCGGGGCCGCGCCCGCCCGCAACCGGGACGGCATGGCGCGGCAAATGACGGAGGCGCAGATCAGCGAGGCCCAGACACTGGCGGCACAATGCCTTGCTTCGCACTATGCGCGCTGCACTCCCTAGTGCCTCGCTCCCCCTTACTCGCAGTCGCGGTAACGGCTCTCAAGGCATTTGTCGGACAGCGCATTTCCTTCCGCCAGCTCCTGCTCTGTCAGGAGCGATTCCAACTGATCCTTGTTCTTCTCGAACTGTTCCTGCTCCATGCCGGTGGCCAGCTTGGACGCCAGATTCAGCCACGCATAGGCCTTAACGGTGCTGCGGGTGACGCCCTGACCGGCCTCGTACATCAGACCAAGGTTGTTCTGTGAACTGGGATGCCCCTGTCCCGCCGCAAGACGGTACCAGCGAAAAGCCTCCTCATAGTTCTGCTCCATGCCGGTGCCAGTTTCATACATCGCGGCCATGCTGAACATTGCGGCGATATGGCCCTGGTCGGCGGCCATCTGGTAGTACTCGGCCGCTTTTTCGTAGCTCTGCTCTACTCCCAGGCCATCGCGGTACATCAGCGCCATGCTGAACTGTGCGGCCACTTCGCCTTTTTCGGCAGCCATCGCGTAATAGCGGGCCGCTTCCTCATAACTCTGGGGAATGCCCTGACCACTCAGATTCATTTCTGCCAGCGTCAGCTGTGAACCGACATCGCCCTGATCGGCGGCCATCTTGTAATAGCGCGCGGCTTCCGCGTAATCCGTCTGCAGGCCCTGACCGCTCACGTAAAGCGCTGCCAGGCTGATCTGTGCCATCAACTGGCCCTGGTCGGCAGCCAGACGGAACCAGTAGGCCGCCTGTTCGAAGTCCTGAGGCACGCCCATGCCGAAGTTGTACAACACCCCGAGATTCAGTTGGGCAATGGCTTTGCCCTGCTCGGCGGCGGCGAGATACCACTTGATTGCCTCATTGAGATCCGGCGTGACGCCCTGCCCCGTGTGGTACATCACGGCCAGATTCACTTGAGCATCTGCGTCCCCAGACTCTGCCAGACGGGTCGTCTCAGTGATGCCGAAACTTTGGGCGTACACAGTGCCGCTCACGAGCGCAAGCAACAACAGCACGGATTGGATTTTTCTCAACAACATGGCGCCGAACCCCTTTTTGTGAGACCGCCTGAGGCAGCCTTCTTCTATAACGTGATGTTTCGTGGTGCGATGCCTTTTTGCCCGGGAAAAGTTCGGTCATTGGCGCTCGCAACGGACGAGGAATGCTAGTCCCAATACCGGCAAAAGGAAAGTTTGGTGAACGCTTCGGGCAGGTTGTATGATGCCAGCCCATGAAACGCTGCCTTCTCATACTCACCCTGTCCTGTTCACTGCTGCTGACGCAGTGCCAGAGCTCGGCCGCGCCGGCCGGCGAGGCACTGACCCTGGTCACCCAATTCTGGCAGGCAAGTGACTCCCGGCAGGCAGTCGCCGCACAGGCACTGCGCGACCATAACAGTGATGTGACGCAACTGTATTCCTGGCTCAAAGCCGGGCCTGCGTATTCCGATCAGGTCCCGGTGGGTCAGCTTGAGTTCGCCCGGACCGACGCGCAGGGAACCGAGTTTCCTTTCGTCCTGTTGGTGCCCGAGGACTACACCCCCCGCAAGGCCTACCCGGTGGAATTCAACCTGCACGGTGGCGTCAACCGGCCCAAAATCATGCCGGGAGAATCCGTCTGGCGTCAGGGCTATGACGCGCTGAAAGCGCCCGATCGCATCATTGTGGTACCGGTAGCCTGGGAAGACGCGTTCTGGTGGTTTGACAACCAGGGCGAAAACATCCCGGCAATCCTGCACCAGCTCAAGCAGACCTATCATGTCGATGACAACCGGGTCTACATGACCGGGGTGTCGGACGGCGGTACCGGCTCCTATTTCTTTGCCTTTCTGCAACCCACGGAGTGGGCCGCCTTCCTGCCTTACATCGGGCACCCGGGAGTTCTGCGCAATCCCCGCGCCGAGGTCAGCCATCCCTTGTCCTTTGAAAACCTGAAGGGAAAGCCTCTGTTTATCGTCAATGGCGAGAACGACCCGCTCTACCCGGCACGCGCGGTGCAGCCGTACATCGATCTGATGGAACAGGCAGGCATAGAGTACGAGTTCACGATGATTCCCAATGGCGGGCATAACACGGCCTGGCTGCCAGAGCAGCGTCCGCGCATCGAGAAATTCAAACGAGACCACGTGCGGGATCCGCTGCCCGACACGCTGCAATGGGTCACCAATCGAACGGATCGTTACAACCGCAACCACTGGATTCGTATTGATGCCCTGCGCAGTGAGGGACAGCCGGGACGGTTGATTGTGGAGCGTAAGGGCAATGCCTTTGAGGTGACGTCCTATTACGTGACCGATTTCACCCTGCTGCTCAGCCCTGAAGAAGTGGATTTCAGATTGCCGGTGACCGTGCGGGTCAACGGCGAGACCGTGTTCGAAGACATCGTGCCCCAACAGCTGGATACGCTGCTGCACTGGGCCGCGCAGGATCGCGACCGCAGCATGTTATTCACCGCCGAGCTCACGCTTCACGCGCCTGAATAGGGCGCCTTAGTTCGCCCGCTTTCCTACCGACAGCCCCAGCAATCCCGCCCAGTCCTGCCGCAGATCCCCCAGCGCCAGAAAGGAAGGATTCAGAATGCTGTCCTTGGTGTTGTACACCAGCGGCGTCAATGCCGTATCCACTACACCGCCTCCCGCCGCCTCGAGAATGACCTGCGCCGCCGCCGTATCCCATTCGCAGGTAGGAGCGAAACGCGCATAAAAGTCGGCCTTTCCTTCGGCGATGGCACAGAACTTCAGAGAACTGCCCAAGGACAGCAGCGACAGGTGTCCGACCTGGGGCTCCAGGTGCGCCAGTGCCGCACGCAGGGTATCGCCCCCATGGCGCCGACTTGCCACCACGCGAAATTCTGTCTGCCCAAGATTTGCCGGCAGCAGGCGCGTGCGCAGATGTTCCAGCGGCCCCTCGGGCGTTTGTTTCCACGCGCCCAGACCTGCGACACCCAACCAGCGGTGGCCGGTCACGGGCGCATGGACCACCCCGATGACAGGAACCCCCTTCCGGACGAGAGCGATATTGACTGTGAATTCGCCGTTGCGGCTGATGAACTCCTTGGTGCCGTCCAGCGGGTCGACCAGCCAATACTCCTGCCACGACCGGCGCTGTTCAAAAGGGAGCAGGGCCGCTTCTTCGGATATCACCGGAATGTGTGGAGTCAGTTTCGCCAGCGCGTGGCTGATCGTGGTATTCGCGCGCGTGTCCGCCTCCGTCAGAGGCGACTCGTCACCCTTGCTGATGACGGCGATATCACCGGCGCGCTCATAAACCTCCATGATTTCCCGACCCGCCTCGCACGCGATCTGTGCCAGAGCCTGCACCAGTGCCGCACGGTCCTCCATGGTTGCCTCCTTGGGATATCAGGGTCTTGATCGACTCATTCAGGGCCAAATGCTAGCATGTTTCGCGCGTCACTCCGGCGGCACGAAAAACCGTCGCTGCGGGGCATGTCACCATAACAACAAGAAGGAGAATCGCGATGCGATTTCTGGCCACCCTGTGTTTGATCCTGCTCAGCTCTTCCCTCGCTCATGCCCAGCTCGCCGTGCCTAATGAGGCGGGCCTGACCTATGGCCATGTGCACCTGAATGTCTCGGATATCGAATTGCACAAAAAGCTCTGGGTCGAGCACTTCGGCGGCACTGTCGTGCAAAAAGGCACGCTGACTGCGGTTCGCATGCCCAATATGGCGGTCATTCTGACCGCTCGCGAACCCACCGGCGGCTCGCAGGGAACGGTCATGGACCACTTCGGGTACAAGGTGCGCGACATCGCCAAGTTCCTCGAAAAATGGCGCGCCGCAGGACTGCCGGTCGGCCGCGAATTCATCGGAGCAGAAGGCCAGAAGAATGCCTATGTCTGGATGCCCGACGAGGTTTATGTGGAATTGCAGGAAGATCAGGCACTGCCGGTTGAAATTTCCCCCTACCACATCCATTTCTTTACCCCGGAACACGAATCCCTGCTCAAGTGGTACACGGAACTGCTCAATATCGAGGTACGTCCACGCGGCAATATCGCGACAACGACCAACGTGCCCGGCATGAACCTGAGCTTCAATCCGTCCAACGAAGAACGCCTGCCCACCAAGGGACGCGCCATCGATCACATCGGGTTCGAAGTGGCAGACCTGGAGGCCTTTTGCAAGACGCTGGAAGCCAAGGGCATCCCGTTCGATGTGGCCTACCGCGATGTTCCCGCCATTGGTCTGAAGATCGCGTTCATCACCGACCCTACGGGGGTTTACATTGAGTTTACCGAAGGCCTGGACGATTACTGACACGCACTCAGACAACGCGGAGCTCGACTGGCATGCCATCGACACGGTGCTGTTTGACATGGATGGCACCGTGCTGGATCTGCACTTTGACAATTATTTCTGGGAGGAACTGGTCCCACAGCGATACGGGCAGCGGCATGGCTTGAGCCAGCAGGACGCGGCCGCCCATTTGCGGCGGGAATACGGCAGCGTCAAGGGCACCCTGGCATGGTATTGCCTCGATTTCTGGTCGGAACGTCTGGACATGGATATCGCGGGACTCAAGGAACAGGTTCGCCACAAGATCGCCCTGCGCCCCAATGCCATCCGCTTCGTGCAGGCCCTGCGCAAACAGGGCAAGAAGCTCATGCTCGTGACCAATGCCCACCCGGGCAGCCTTGCCCTGAAAATGCGGCACACGGGAATTGCGGCGCATTTCGATCACCAGATCAGCTCTCACCGGTTCAAGCTGGCCAAAGAGAATCCTGGATTCTGGCAGGCGCTTCGCGCGCATGCGCCGTATGACCCTGACCGCACACTGTTGATTGATGACAGCCTGCCCGTCCTGCGCCAGGCCCAGGCGGAAGGCATTGCCCACTTGCGGGCCATTCACCAGCCAGACAGTCAGCGAGACGCCGTCGCGGGCGAAGCCGCGTTTCCGCAAATCCGTGACTTTGCAGACATCATGACAGGCCCCTTACGTGAGTAGCCCAAAAGACTCCGCCCATGACAGCCTTGTGCGCCTCGACAAATGGCTGTGGGCCGCGCGCCTTTACAAGACGCGCGCCCTCGCCAAGCAGGCCGTGGAAAGTGGCAAGGTCCACAGCGGTGGGCAGCGCCTCAAGCCCGGGCGGGAAGTCAGCCTCGGGATGACCCTCACGGTCAGGCAGGGATGGGACGACCGTACGATCGTGGTCACCGGTCTGTCGGAGCAACGTCGCGGGGCCCCCGAAGCCGCCCGGATGTATGAAGAAACGCGTGAGAGCATCGCGAAGCGGGAATCGCTGGGGGAGCAGCGCCGTCTGCATGCGCTCCTCGATCAGCCAATGGCGCGACCCGATAAGAAAGACCGCCGTCTGCGCCAGCAGATGAAACATCAAACCGAATGAGCCTCTGGCAGGAGCCGCAGGGATGACCGATTTACAGCTGCGTGAGACACAGGAAGGAGGCCGCACGATCCGGGTCAATGCGCCCGCCTGTCGGCTGATCGAACTTGCCCTGCAACGCGGCGAAGGGCAGTTGGCGGAGTCCGGCGCTCTGGTCGTCAGCACCGGGGCGCGCACTGGCCGTAGCCCCAAAGACCGCTTCATTGTGCAGGAGCCAGGTTCCGAGACCCTGATCGATTGGGGTGCCATCAATCAACCGGTGCTGCCAGCGACATTTGACGCCCTGTGGACCCGTGTCACTGACTCTTTGCGCGCTCGGGATGTCTTTCTCAGCACGCTCCACGTCGGGGCACACCCGGACCATTATCAAGCGGTGGAGGTGACGACGTCCTGCGCCTGGCACGCGCTGTTCGCCAACACCTTGTTTATTCACGCCTCCCCCTATAACCCGGCCGGAAAGCCGGCATGGCAGCTGATGAGCGCCCCGGATTTTGTCTGCGATCCTGCGCGCGATGGCACCCGCAGTGAAGCAGCCGTCATGATTGACTTCGCTCAGCGCAAGGTACTGCTGGCGGGCATGCGCTATGCCGGAGAGATGAAGAAGGCGATGTTTGCCGTGCAGAATTTCCTGTTGCCCGATCACGGTGTGCTGCCGATGCATTGCTCCGCCAACGTTGGCGCCGGCAGAGATGTCTGTCTGTTCTTCGGGCTTTCCGGCACTGGCAAAACCACGCTGTCCGCTGACGAGTCCCGATTTTTGATCGGCGACGATGAACATGGCTGGGGAGAAGGGGCCGTGTTCAATCTGGAAGGCGGCTGCTATGCCAAATGTATCGATCTGCGCCAGAGTAGCGAACCCGTGATCTGGCAGGCACTGCGTTACGGCGCGGTGCTGGAAAACGTCGTTATTGATCCGCTCTCTCGGGTCGCAGACTTTCACGACGTCCGTCTGACGGAGAACACGCGGGCGGCGTATCCCCTGACGCACATTCCCGGCCGAATCCCCGAGAATCGCGCCGGCGAACCGTCTTCGATCATTTTTCTGACATGCGATCTGACGGGCGTGCTCCCGCCCGTTGCCCTCCTGTCGAAAGAGGCGGCGGCCTACCATTTCCTGAGTGGCTACACCGCGCTGGTAGGGTCGACTGAGGTCGGCGCCGCGAAAGGCATCACCGCCACTTTTTCGGCCTGCTTTGGCGCCCCGTTCTTTCCGCGTCCCGCTGGTGTTTATGCGGCACTCCTGATGAAACGAATTGAGGCCTCCGGGAGTCAGGTGTATTTGGTGAACACCGGATGGACCGGGGGAGCACATGGGACGGGCACGCGTTTCAGCATCGCACAGACGCGTGCCGTCATTGCCGCGATTCAAAGCAATGCGTTGCGGCATTCGCCCACCGAGCATCTGGATGCCATGAATCTGAATATTCCGGTAGCGGTCCCGGGCGTGGACAGCGCCCTGCTCAACCCGCGACGCGCCTGGGCCAGTCCGGAGGCCTACGACGCGCAAGCGGCTGCCCTGGCGGCCCAGTTCGCCACGAATTTTGCGAAATTTAAGGTCTCTTCCGACATCGTCGATGCAGGGCCATTCCTACAACCCCATTGAACACGTGCGGGCCGCGCTGCCCGCAACAGAGGACGCAGCTTGACTACCACCATTCATGACAGTTTGAAACGCTTTGACCTCGCTGCGTTTCCGGCCCACTGGGGAAAGATCAACCGAGGCATCGAGAAGGAAAGCCTCCGGGTCACGCTCAATGGCACCCTTGCTCAAACCACTCATCCCGCCTGCCTGGGATCTACGCTGACCCACCCGCACATCACCACGGATTATTCGGAAGCGCTGTTGGAGCTCATCACGCCAGTGCGCACGAGCATCGAAGAGACACTGGAATTTCTGCACGATCTGCATACCTACACCTACAGTGTCCTGCCACAGGATGAGCGCTTGTGGGTCTCCAGCATGCCGTGTCTGGTGGAGAGTGATGAGCAGATTCCGCTCGCCCGTTACGGGAGTTCCAATATCGGTCGGTTAAAAACTCTCTATCGCGAAGGGCTTGGACACCGATATGGTCGTGCGATGCAGACAATCGCGGGCATTCATTACAATTTTTCCATGCCCGAGTCCTTCTGGCCGGAGTATCACGCACAGCGCCGCTCTTCGCTCCCGCTTGAGGCATTTCAGACCCAACAGTATCTGGCGTTGATTCGCAATTTTCACCGCTATTCCTGGCTGCTGCCCTATCTGTTTGGTGCGTCGCCCGCTGTCTCCAAATGTTTCACACAGGGACGTCCCCACACTCTGGAAGAATTCGATTCCCGCACCTTGTACAAGCCCTACGCGACGGCGCTGCGCATGGGCAATCTCGGCTACAAGAGTGAGGCACAAAAATCCTTGTTTGTGTGTTACAACGACCTTCATCATTATCTGGACAGTCTTCAGAGCGCGCTGTCGACGCCCTACGGTCCCTACGAAAAAATCGGCCTGAAAAAGGGCGACGATTATCTGCAGATCAATACCAATCTGCTGCAGCTTGAGAACGAGTTTTACGGGACGATCCGACCCAAGCGCGTGGGAGGCACCGGCGAGCGCCCATTGACTCTGCTGCGCGCGCACGGGATTCAATACATCGAAGTGCGCATACTCGATCTCAATCCATTCCTGCCTATCGGGCTCGACGCGCAGCAATTGCGTTTTCTCGACGCCTTCCTGCTGTTTTGTTTGCTGTCGGAAAGCCCGGCATGCACGCGCGACAGCAATGCGGAGATAGAAGAAAACCTGGCACGTGTGGTCAACGAGGGACGGCGCCCTGGCCTGATGCTCACCCGTCAGGGAAGCAAAATTCCGTTCACGCAATGGGCGGAATCTTTGCTGCAGGACATCCGTTTAGCAGCAGCGCTTTTTGACGCACTGCACGGGGACACGGCGTATGACCAGGCGGTGGATGCCCAGCTCGCCAAACTCCAGAATCCATCGCTGACGCCCTCTGCCCGCCTGCTCGAAGAGATGCGTTCGTCGGGACGACCGTTCTGTGGCTTTACCATGGCACAGGCCGCGGCCACACAAGCCTATTTTCAGCAACAGACCCTGAAGAAGGAAACCCGGGAAGCGTTCGAAGCCATGAGCCGGGCATCGATTCGGGAGCAGGCAGAAATTGAAGCGTCTGACACACAGAGCTTCGAGGAATATCTAGCGCAATGGAATGCTATTGCTGAATCACATATGACGTGAAAAAGACTTCCAGAATGTCCGCAGATCCACTGCCTTCGAGATAATCGATGGCGGCACGGATTTCTTCCAGCGTCTGCTCCCGCAAGTGTTCCTTGCCATCCGTTGACGTGAGATTTTCTTCCAGCTGACTGGAAAACAACTCGATCAGACGACTGCGAATGTAGGGCATGTGATGACGGAGCATTTCGTCGGCGGGGCGTTTGGTACGAACGCTGACATCCACCTTCAGGTAGCGCAACCGGCCCCCGCCATCATAGTTCGTGACGAAGCTGGGGCTCAGCTCAACATAGGGGAACTCACTGTTGCTGCCCGGGGCCGGAGCTGCCGAGGAAGCAGCCGAGTGCTGCACAGGCGCAAGGACGAGGGCGCTGGTCAATGCCAGTGTGAACAGAACATGTTTGAGCATAGCGAAAACCCCGTGAACTGAAAGCTGAAACAGTATCCCATATATCGGCCAAACACCGCATTTCCTGTAGCCTCCTTGCAAGCGGAACAGTCTTTTCCGGTCATATACACGGCGGAATATTTGGTTACAATGAGCCCTGCTTCACTGAGCATCGCCGGCGAAGGCCGCACAAAAAGCGCAAAAACAACCCGTTAAGCCGTAACAGGCAGTGAGTTTACCGATGGCAAATACGCTACTTTCCCTGATTCCACGTTCCCGCACGCTGAACCTGCTGATCTTCCTGGCATGCACTTCCATCATCGGCGTCGCCCTGTACATGGAGCACGTCATGCTGCTGCAACCTTGCGGTTTGTGCATTACGCAGCGCGTGTTTGTCATTCTCGTCGGGTTTATTTGTCTTGCGGCAGCCGTGCACAATCCGGGCGAGATCGGCACACGCAATTACGGTCTTGCGGCCGCCGCTGCCTGCGTTGCCGGCGGCTATTTTGCCGGGCGTCAGATCTGGTTACAGCATCTGCCGGAAGATCAGGTGCCCGCCTGTGGCCCCGGACTCAGCTACATCATGGACAATTTTCCCTTGATGGATCTGCTGTCCTTCCTGCTGAAAGGGGACGGAAACTGTGCCGAGGTGACCTGGCGCTTCCTCGGCCTGCTCTCCATTGCCGAGCTCTCGATGCTGGGCTTCATCGGCTTGATTATGCTGTGTCTCTTTCAGGCCTTCCGCAAGGCCTGATTTCCCTCAGCCACGCTTCCACCGGAAGAACCGTTCCGCCCACGGCAACAGGTGGGCGGGAATGCGCGCGCTGCGCCAGGCATTCGCTGTAAACCGGTTCGCCTCACCCAGTGTCGGATACACATGCGTCGTGGCGGCGATTTTCTTCAGCCCCATCCCATGGGTCATGGCCAGCACAAATTCCGTCAGCAATTCTGCTGCATGGTAGCCCACGATAGTTGCCCCCAGAATGCGATCGCTGCCAGGTTGCGTCAGCACTTTCACAAACCCGTGTGCCTCGCTGTCGGCGATGGCGCGATCCAGATCATCAATGCCGTAGCGAGTCACTTCGTACGGAATGCCCTGCTCTTTCGCCTCCTGTTCACTGAGCCCGACACGCGCGACCTCGGGGTCCGTAAAGGTCGTCCAAGGCACCACCTTGTAGTGAATGCGGAAGGCCTTGAGCCTCCCCACCAGCGCATTGAGAACCGCATACCAGGCCTGATACGAGGCCATGTGGGTGAACTGGTACGGCCCGGCGACATCGCCACAGGCATAAATGCTGGGATAGACCGTCTGCAGGGTGTCATTGACCTCAAGGGTGCCACGTTCGGTCAGGGGCATCTGCAGAGCTTCCAGCCCAAACCCCTCGACATTGGGCTTGCGGCCGATGGCAATCAGCACCTTGTCGAAGGTAAGACGTTCCTCACCGCCTGGTAACGTCAGCTGTGCAAAACTGTGCTCTCCCTCGCGAGCGAAAGCCTTCACGCTCGCACCCGTGATCACCCGGATACCCTCCCGCGCAAACTGCGCAGCCACCTGCGCAGCAGCGTCTTCGTCCTCGCGCGGCAGTACTCGGGAAGCCTGATCGACAACGGTCACTTGGGCCCCCAGTCGGGCAAACGACTGTGCGAGCTCGCATCCAATCGGGCCCGCCCCCAGCACCAACAGCCGTTGCGGACACTCCGTCAGTTCCCACACGGTGTCGGAGGTGAGCACGTCCACGCTGCCAAGTCCGGGAATAGCAGGCACAAACGGGCGTGCTCCTGTGGCGATGACGATCGCGCGTGTGGTGATCTCCCGGTCGCCCACCTGCACCGTCCAGGGAGAGGTGATGGTCGCCTCACCTGCCAGGCACTCCACACCCAGCCCGGTATAACGTTCAACGGAATCATGGGGCTCAATGGCCTTTATGACGTCACGAATGCGCGCCATGACACGGGCAAAGTCCACGTTCCCGGTCACGCCCGTCATGCCGAATTCGGGAGCACGTCGCAGCAAATGGGCAATTCCCGCGCTGCGGATCAGGGCCTTGCTCGGGACGCAGCCGGTGTTCAGGCAGTCTCCGCCCATGCGGTGTTTTTCCACCAGGATGACCTTGGCTTTGGCGCCCGCCGCGATAATCGATGAGACGAGCCCTGCCGACCCCGCCCCGATGACCACGACATTGGCTTCAAAACGCGACGGACGCCGGAACTGCCGCGGAGGCTTGGGACGCTTCACGATGCGGAGCGCAGCTTTGGTGATCCAGGGCAGAAGACCGAGCAAGGCAAAGGAGATCAGCAAGGGGGGACTGACGAGGCCGGCCAACGAGTCGATCTGACCCAGTTCGGCGCCCGCATTCACATACACCGCGGTGCCCAGCAACATGCCTACTTGGCTTACAAAAAAGTATGGCAGGACGCGCAGAGGCGTCAGCCCCATGAGCAGGTTGACGAGAAAAAACGGGAAGACTGGCACCATGCGCAAGCTGAAAAGATAAAAGGCACCGTCCTTTTCGATGCCGGCATTGATTGCCTTCAGGGATGCCCCGAAGCGCTGTTGCACCCATTCGCGCAGTAACCAGCGCGACGTCAAAAAGGCCAGCGTGGCGCCGATGGTGCTCGCGAACGACACCAGAACTGTCCCCCACACGAGTCCGAAAACGGCGCCACCCACGAGGGTGGCAATCGCAGCACCCGGAATTGACAGCGCCGTCAGCGCCACATAGGCCACAAAGTACACGCCAGCCGCCGTCGCAAACCGAGTCTCGGCAAACGTCTGCAAAGCCGCAAGCTGAGACTGCACATAAGCAAGACTGAGATAGTCACCAAGATCCAACAAAAAGTACGCCGCGAGCGCCGAAGCCAACAGGGAAAGCAGTAGCAGTTTTAACGCACTCATGTCAGGGCTCACTGTGAGGAAGTTCAGTCAACTAGAGGGAATCTCGCCGCGCAGGTTACAGCGGCCGCTGGGTTTATACTTGCCATCGGGAGGGGGTATGCTATAACGCACTGATTTTTTTTCACCCATCATCCGGGAATTTCAACCGTGTCAAACGATAGCACAAAGTCCAATGCTTCCTCTGCCCGTCAGTTTCCAAGTACGCGTATGCGCCGCATGCGGCGGGATGTGTTCAGTCGCAGACTGATGCGGGAAACCCGTCTGAGTACCGATGACCTGATTTATCCCATGTTCATCGTAGAGGGCACTGGTCAGCGCCAGCCGATTCCGTCCATGCCCGACATTCATCGCTTCAGCCTCGATGAATTGATGAAAGAGGTGGCCGAGCTGGTGGATCTGAATATCCCCGCGATCGCGTTGTTCCCCTCTCCTCTGCAGCAGAGCAAATCGCTGGATGGCCGCGAGGCGTGGAACCCGGATGGCCTGGTTCAACGCGCGGTGCGCATGCTGAAAGAGACTTTCCCGGATCTGGGCATCATTACGGACGTCGCGCTCGATCCGTTCACCACCCACGGACAGGACGGCATCATTGACGAGTCGGGCTATGTCATCAACGACGTGACGGTAGAAGCTTTGATCAAACAAGCCCTGTCCCACGCCGAGGCAGGGGCGGATGTTGTTGCTCCGTCGGACATGATGGACGGGCGCATCGGAGCAATCCGGCAGGCGCTGGAAGACGCCGGACATATCCATACCCGGATTCTCGCGTATTCCGCCAAATATGCCTCCAGCTACTACGGCCCCTTTCGCGATGCGGTGGGCTCCAGTGGCAATCTGGGCAAGGGCAACAAGCACACTTACCAGATGGACGTTGCCAATAGCGATGAAGCCTTGCACGAAGTCGCGCTGGATCTCGCAGAGGGCGCTGACATGGTGATGGTCAAACCCGGCATGCCCTATCTGGACATCGTCCGCCGGGTAAAGGACAGTTTCGGTGCGCCGACGCTGGTCTACCAGGTCAGTGGCGAATACGCGATGCATATGGCCGCGGCGCAAAACGGTTGGCTCGACGAAACAGCGGTGGCCATGGAGTCGCTGGTCTGCATCAAACGCGCGGGGGCAGACGCCATCCTGACCTACTTTGCCAAGAAAGTGGCACAGGCTCTTCAGTCGTAAATCTCTATTACCGGCGATAGCAAATTCTTACTTGAATCCAGAGCGCGAGGCCTTATCATAAGCACTCCCTGCACTCGCAGACCGGACCCCGTTCCCGGCGTCCCGTTATTCAACAATGGAAGGAATACATTATGAGCGACAAAATCGTTCAAATCTCTGATGCCAGTTTTGAGCAAGACGTCCTGAAGGCCTCTGGCCCGGTATTGGTAGATTTCTGGGCAGAGTGGTGCGGCCCATGCAAAATGATCGCTCCCGTTCTGGAAGAACTTGCCGAGGATTACGCAGGCAAACTCACCATTGCCAAGCTGAATATTGATTCAAATATCGCAACAGCACCGAAATACGGCGTCCGCGGCATCCCCACGCTGATGATTTTCAAGAATGGCGAAGTGGCCGGCACCAAGGTCGGGGCACTGTCCCGATCCCAGTTGGCCGCCTTCATCGACAGCGTCATCTGAGGCGCAATTATCCCTTTCCGAAAAGAGGAATCGGCGCTCTACAGGGCGCCTGATTCCTCGGCCGGAGTCACTGCGGTGATCACGCAAGCATCTGTTTTTGCGTCACAAATAAAGACAAAATTTTTCTGGACAGCATGAATTTCACGTTCTATATTGCGTCCATCGTCTCATCCGTCTGACGACCTTGTCTCTTATCTACAAAGCTCCAGAACAACGCTGTAAAGCAAAAACCCTTTTTTAACCATTACACTTTACTAAACAACAGCCAAACCATCTGTTTACAACCCTAACAAACTGTCCGTTCGTTACGCTGACGCCTAGCCGTTGCGCTTTGCTGGTGGCCGCAGTTTGCCCTTACCTCACAAACCTACGTATCAAATCATCATGAATCTAACCGACTTAAAGAAACAACCCATCGCACAGCTCTTGGAAACCGCCGAGGAAATGGGCCTCGAAAACCTCTCAAGAACACGCAAACAAGACATCATCTTTGCGATCTTGAAGAAACACGCCAAGAACGGTGAAGACATCTCCGGCGATGGGGTTCTGGAAATTCTTCAGGACGGTTTCGGATTCCTGCGATCGGCAGACTCCTCCTACCTCGCCGGCCCCGATGATATTTACGTTTCTCCCAGTCAGATTCGCCGCTTCAATCTGCGGACTGGTGACACGATCGAAGGGAAAATCCGGCCTCCCAAAGATGGGGAACGCTACTTCGCACTGCTCAAGATCTCTGAAGTCAACTTCGCAAAACCCGAAAATTCAAAGCAAAAAATCCTCTTCGAAAACCTTACCCCGCTCTTCCCTAGCGAACGCCTGCGTCTTCAGATCGGCAATGGCAGTACCGAGGATTTAAGTGCCCGCACCATCGACTTGACCGCCCCGATCGGCAAGGGCCAGCGCGGTTTGATCGTGTCGCCGCCAAAAGCCGGTAAGACATTCATTCTGCAAAACATTGCCCAATCCATTGCCAAGAATAATCCGGAATGCCGTCTCATTGTGCTGTTGATTGACGAACGTCCTGAAGAAGTGACGGAGATGCAACGCTCCGTTCGCGGCGAAGTGGTGGCCAGTACATTCGATGAACCGCCCGCCCGCCACGTGCAGGTCGCGGAAATGGTGATCGAGAAAGCAAAGCGTCTTGTTGAACATAAGGAAGATGTGGTGATTCTGCTGGACTCCATCACCCGCCTTGCTCGCGCCTACAACACCATCGTGCCCTCCTCCGGCAAGGTGCTGACCGGCGGTGTGGATGCTCACGCGCTTGAGCGGCCGAAGCGTTTCTTCGGCGCGGCGCGTAATCTGGAAGAAGGCGGCAGTCTCACCATCATTGCCACTGCGCTGGTTGAGACGGGCTCCAAAATGGACGAAGTGATCTACGAGGAATTCAAGGGCACGGGCAACATGGAACTGCACCTTGATCGCAAGATTGCGGAAAAGCGTGTGTATCCCGCGATCAATGTGCGCCGCTCCGGAACACGACGTGAAGAGCTGTTGACCACAGAGGAAGAACTCCAGCGTATGTGGATTCTGCGCAAGATTCTCAGCGCGATGGAAGACGTGCAGGCCACAGAATTCATTCTCGACAAGCTCAAAGATACCAAGACCAACGACGAGTTCTTTAACTCGATGAAACGCAAGTAAGACCTTTTCTGTGGCTGCGCGACACGTGTGTGCAGCCACAGGAAGTGCGTCCCTGCCGACTGCGGAGTTCCCCCATGCCTTGCAAAGATTTGCGTGAGTTCATTGCGCTCCTTGAAAAGGAAGGCGATCTCAAACGTATCCAGGTCGAAGTGGATCCCGTCCTCGAAATAACGGAAATCAGCGACAGAACACTGCGCGCCCACGGTCCGGCCCTGCTGTTCGAAAATGTCAAAGGCTCCTCCATGCCTCTCCTCGCCAATCTCTTCGGTCATCCACGACGGGTGGCCATGGCGATGGGGCAGCAGGACCTTCAGGGATTGCGAGACGTCGGGCACCTGCTGGCTTTTCTGAAGGAGCCAACGCCTCCCAAGGGCTGGAAGGACCTGTGGCAAAACCTGCCAGCTTATCGACAGGTCTTGAACATCGCGCCTGACATCAAAAAAAGTGCGCCCTGCCGCGAGGTCATCATTGATGAGGCGGACATCGATCTTACCAAGATGCCGATTCAGACCTGCTGGCCTGGCGACGTTGCTCCGCTGGTAACCTGGCCACTGGTCATCACTCGTGGCCCCGAAAAGGAACGGCAAAATCTCGGCATCTACCGCATGCAATTGCTGGGTCCTAACAAGCTTATTATGCGCTGGTTGTCTCACCGGGGCGGCGCGCTGGATTTTCGTGACTGGCAGCTGAAGCATCCCGGCGAACCGTTTCCCGTGAGCATCGCCATCGGGGCGGACCCTGCCACCATTCTGGCCACCGTGACACCTATCCCAGACACACTTTCCGAATATGCCTTCGCCGGTTTGTTGCGTGGAGAAAAAACGGAAGTACTGCAATGCCTGACCAACTCGCTGCAAGTCCCTGCGAGTGCGGAGATTGTGCTTGAGGGTGTCATCGAACCAGGAGAGTTTGCCGCGGAAGGCCCCTACGGTGATCACACGGGCTACTACAACGAGGTCGAACAGTTCCCGGTCTTTACGGTAAAGAAAATGACACACCGCAAAGATCCTATTTATCACAGCACCTACACAGGACGTCCGCCGGATGAACCTGCCATGCTGGGCGTCGCCCTGAATGAAGTATTCATTCCTTTGATTCAGAAACAATACCCCGAGATTGTGGATTTTTATCTGCCGCCCGAGGGTTGTTCCTACCGCATGGCCATCATCAGCATCCGTAAACAGTATCCGGGGCATGCCAAGCGCATCATGATGGGCGCGTGGTCCTTTCTGCGGCAGTTCATGTACACCAAATTTGTCATCATTGTGGACGAGGACGTCAATTGCCGTGACTGGAATGATGTCGTGTGGGCGATGACCACACGCATGGACCCAGCGCGCGACACCGTGCTGATTGAAAACACGCCGATTGATTATCTGGATTTTGCCTCACCGGTTTCCGGACTGGGGTCAAAGATGGGCATGGATGCGACCAGCAAATGGCCGGCGGAAACTGCGCGGGAATGGGGCACCCCAATTGCCATGTCAGACGCCGTCAAAGCGCGCGTTGATGCGATATGGGATGAACTGGGAATCGACAAACCGGCTTAGCCCGGCTGTGGAAACTCCGGAAGGGTTTTGCTGATCTGCTGCGTTGGCCCTACCAAATAACGTGCGTTGCGTTCAGGCTCTCTCAAATTGCCAAGCAGCCTGGCGAGTTCGGCAAAGACCTCCGCGTCCGGGTGCGCGCGCAAACTGCGCTCAAAATATTCCCGAGCCTTTCCCCACAATTGAACCCGCAGGGACAGCCTTCCCGCGGCCAGCAAGAGCTCGCCATCCTCTGCGCGTGACTCCAGCCAGGCTTCGGCACGTTTCAATTGTTGCGCGGCCTGCGCATCCGACGCTTTCAATCCTAACAAGCTGTATTTGCGCACCAGCGCATCACTCCACTGCTCGGCAAGACCCGCTTCCACGGCCTTGATTGCGTCAGCGCTTTCACCGATGGCGCAGAGCGCATCAGCGTAAACGGCTATCAGGACATCGTCGGTGGTCACTTTCTTCGTGCGCTGTTTCCACAGTTTGCGCAATTGCGCGGCACTCAATGTCCCCCCTTCTTGTGCATCACTGTGCTGCCGTAATTCTGCCTCCAGTGCACTGCGCAGCGCTTCCTCGGGCAGGGGAGCATTGCGTCGTTTTTTCTCCGCTCGCGCCTCTTGCCAGCGACGCCCTGCGCCGACCAGCCGCAAGGGATTGATCCAGTCCAGAATCAGGTAGAGAAGTCGCAGCAAGATCAGGAGCGCCATGAGGGCGACAAAGAGGGCGAACAGGCTACTTTCAAACGTTACCTTGCCAAAGGACACCAAAAGATAGCCGGGTTCTTTTGCCAGAAAAAGCGTTGCCAGCAATCCCGTTACGAGCGCCAGCAGAAAATAGAAAAACGCCTTGATCATGCTCAGGGCCCCGGTTCCCGCTCGGAAGAAGTGCGTGCGGCATTCAGTTGACGCAAAAGTGCCAGAGAGGCCGAAATATCGGGTCTCTCCTCACGCACCGGAATCTGTGAGAGAGCGCGCAACTCTTCGCTGAGCGTGCGACCCACACCGCGGTCAATGGCAAAATACTGTGCAGTCCAGTCGGCACTTTTGCCCATGCTATCGCGGTAAATCTCCGGCTCTGCCATTAATAGGGCGAGCTGAGCCTGCTCGAGCATGAGGTGCAAATTCTGCTTCAGCATCGCTTCCTGCTGTGGTGGCAGTAACGCCTCCGGTGCGACATCCCATTCTTGCCAGACAAAAATCGCACGCAACAGATTCAGGGCGCGTGTTGCAAAACTCTCATCACTGGCAGCAGTCTGGTCTCGCGTCACCGAAAGCTGTGACGCGTAATTGGCCACCATCGCATCGCGCAGCGACAGCTGATCGATCAATGGCAGTAAATTATTCACTCGCAGGTAAAGTCCACTGACATCGACATACGTGCGATTGCGCAGCGCCAGCATCTCGCTGGCAAGCAGATCGCGCACGCCCAGTACCGATGTCTCACCGGAATCGCGCAGCAATGTATCGACCTCACTCAGGATCAGCAGCGCTGAATCGCCATCTCCCTCCAGCTGGAGTTTTTGATTGGCCAGTCGCAAAAGCGTTTCGGCTTCTGTCCACAACCAGTCAGCCGTGGCACGTTCCTGCGGCAGGGCACTCAGGCGCTCCTGCAAGGCGGCGTCGCTTCGCGCCAGAGCGGAAAGGCGGGCATCCAGTTCGGCGCGCAGCCGTTGCAGGGAGTCCTCATCGACCAGATTTTCCGGCAGTGCCACCTGTGCGGCAGTGCTGGCATTGTGCAGATTTTCGAGTGCCGACTGCATCGCCGCGTTGTCAATCTGCAGACGCAACAGCGCGGCATCGGTACGGGACTGCTCCCAGAGAAGGAAGCTGATGGAAAGGATCACGGGCACCAGCAGAACGACCAGAATTAAAAACCGTTTGAGGCCACTGCGTCGCGAGCGGCTCTTGGCATTGGTGTGTTTGCTGATTTCATCCAGAATGCGGGGGGTGTCTCCCCGGGCACCGGTTTCAGTGCCTGCTTGCTGGGCATTGGTGTCTGTCACGTCAACTCCGGAGCCTGTCGGCATTGCAACAGCGCGCTCATCATGGCGGCATCATCGGCCGCCCCGGCGTCCATGACATGCACGAACCCGGCCTGCCGGGCGATGTCCATGACGCGCTGCGATGGCACGATCACCCTCAACGATTGCAGCAAGCTTAGCAGAGCAGACTCTGGCTTGTCCCGTAACGCGCCGCGCAGCCCCAGCAATTGCAGAAGACTTTCAAGAATCTGTGCGCTGGTGATGATGACGGTGTTGATGTGCATTGCCACCAGCTGCGCCAAGACAGCCTGTCGGTCATAGGTCGGGACCACACGTCGGTACACCTCGATATAGTCCACCCGGGCCCCGCGCTCCCGCAGTGTTTCCGCCAGCAATTCGCGCCCGCCCTGTCCGCGGAACAGGGCGATGCGTTTGCCTTCCACGTGCTGTAGGCCGGGCAGTGCCAGCAGGTGTTCGCTGGTAACGCCGTCTTCGGCGCATGACACGGGCCAGACCTCTTCACGCAGCAGCGCCGCCGTGCTGGGACCGACTGCAAAGGCGCCAAGGCCTGCCGGAAGCTGGGGCCAGTACTGCCGAATCCAGTCCATGCCGACACTGGCGGCATTGGTGCTGATAAATATCGCGCTGTCGTACTGGTCAAGCTGCATGATCTGGGAGCGGATTTTGACGATATCGTCAGGGGCGCTCAGGGGCTCGATTTCAATCAGGGGCAGGGACATCACGCTCCCTCCAGCCGCCTTGATGAGGCTGGCAAGGCCCTCGGCCTGGGATGCGGGACGGGTCAACAACACCTGGCAGCCGACCAGGGTCTGCGCGTGCTCGGGAGGGGCTGCCCTCATGCGTGAAGAGCCTGCAGAATGCGGTCGGCGCCCTGTGCCAGCAGCGCGTCGGCAACGGCGGTGCCCAGTCGTTCGGCCTCGGCGCGCGGGCCTCGCATCTCACTGCGCAAGATGCGTTGTCCGTCTGCCTGCCCGACCAACGCGCGCAGATGCAAGGTGTCACCCTCCAGCTCGGCGAAACAGGCGATAGGCACCTGACAGCCGCCATTGAGCCGCGTATTGACGGCCCGCTCGGCAATCACCCGATCCGCGGTGTCGGCATCATGCAGTCCCTGCAGCAGCCTCAGGATCTCGGTGTCATCGATGCGGCATTCGATGCCCACGGCACCCTGTCCTCCCGCGGGAAGCGAAGCGGTGGTCGACAAACGTTCACGAATGCGATCCCCCAAACCCAGTCTCACAAGGCCTGCGCTGGCGAGAATAATGGCATCGAACTCCCCGCGATCGAGCTTGGACAACCGGGTGCCCACATTCCCCCGCAGATCCCCGATCTGCAGGTCTGGCCGCAACGCCCGCAACTGGCACTGGCGGCGCAGGCTCGACGTGCCGACACGGGCACCCTGAGGCAGGGCATCCAGGCGTTCAAACGTGTTGGAGACAAACGCATCGGAGGGGTCTTCGCGCTCGCAGATCACCGCCAGCCCAAGCCCTTGGGGAAAACTCATGGGCACATCCTTCATGGAGTGCACCGCGATATCTGCCCGTTTCTCCAGCAGGGCGACTTCCAGCTCCTTCACGAAGAGCGCCTTGCCTCCGATCTTGGACAGGGGGCTGTCGAGGATGATATCGCCGCGGGTAGTCATGCCGATCAGCTCGACCCGCAGGCCGGGATTCTGTTCGATCAAGCGCGCTTTGACATATTCGGCTTGCCACAGGGCGAGGGGGCTTTCGCGCGTGGCGATGCGAATTAACTCTACTGCCATAGTCTGTCTCTTCCTTCCAAGGGTCTGGCGCGGATTCTACGTGAATCGGCCCGAGATTTCCTGCCTGGGGCACTGTGCCACCCCGCACCTGAGTGTCGGGCAATCGGATTATCTTGCTATAATCGCCGCCCCCAAGCTGCCATAGCACAAGTGAGAAGACTCATGACAGACAATGCCTCAGATGCCATCAAACCGTGGGGGGGCCGTTTCAGCGAGCCCACCGATGCATTCGTGGAGCGATTCACCGCCTCGGTGAACTTTGACAGGCGGCTTTACCATCATGACATCAATGGCTCCATCGCCCACGCTACCATGCTGGGCAGTGTCGGCATCCTGACTCCCAAGGAGGTGCAGGACATCGTCGGCGGTCTGGAAACCATTCGCGAGGAAATCGTGCGCGGCGAATTCGGCTGGTCCGTGCAGCTCGAAGATGTGCACATGAACATCGAGTCGGCGCTGACCCAGCGCATCGGCAACACCGGGAAAAAACTCCACACGGGCCGTTCACGCAACGACCAGGTTGCCACCGATATCCGTCTCTATGTGCGGGACGAAATTGACGCTTTGCTGGCCATCTTGACGCGTCTGCAAGGGGCGCTCGTGGATCTTGCCGAACGTGAAGCCGACACGATCATGCCCGGCTTTACGCATTTGCAGACGGCGCAGCCCATTACCTTCGGGCATCACATGATGGCCTGGGTGGAAATGCTCGCGCGCGATTACGGCCGCCTGCAAGACTGCCGCGCACGCATGAATTTCTCGCCGCTGGGGGCCGCCGCACTGGCAGGCACCAGTTATCCGATCGCCCGTGAACAGACCGCGCAACTGCTGGGCTTTACGGGCCCCACCCGCAACTCGCTGGACTCGGTGAGTGATCGCGACTTTGCGATCGAGCTCGCCGCTGCCGGCAGCCTGATCATGACCCACCTCTCGCGATTCAGTGAGGAGCTGGTGCTGTGGACCTCCTCCCAGTTCGATTTCATCGATCTGCCCGACCGCTTCTGTACGGGCTCTTCGATCATGCCCCAGAAGAAAAACCCCGACGTGCCCGAGCTGGTGCGGGGCAAGACGGGCCGGGTCAACGGGCATCTCGTGGCGCTGCTGACCCTGATGAAGTCCCAGCCTCTGGCCTACAACAAGGACAATCAGGAAGACAAGGAGCCGCTGTTCGATCTGATCGACACCTTGCGCGACTGCCTCACGGCCTATGCGGACATGGTCCCGGCAATCAAACCAAAGAAAACGTCCATGCTGCAGGCGGCGAAAAAGGGCTACGCCACCGCCACCGATCTGGCCGACTACCTGGTGCGCAAGGGCATCGCATTCCGCGATGCGCACGAAATCGTGGGCAAGTCGGTTGCCTATGGGATTGCACAAAAGAAGGACCTGAGCGAATTGAGCCTGGCGGAACTCCAGCAGTTTTCCACTCAGATCGACGAGGACGTGTTTGCGGTGTTGACGCTGGAAGGTTCGGTGAATGCCCGCAACCATATTGGCGGGACTGCGCCGGCGCAGGTCCGGGCGGCCGTCGCCGCCCATCGGGCACGGCTCGCCGGCGTCTGATCGTCAGGCCTCAGCGCGTGCCGGAGGCCTGCAGCTCTATGCGGTATTCAAAGGAATCGGCGTCGCGCAGCGTCTTCACCGTGACAATATCGCCGGCGCGGTGCGCCTCGATGGCATTGAGCAGATCATCCTCGTTAGCGATGGGCATGCCCTCGACCTCGGTGATCACATCTCCCAACAAAATGCCGCGCGCAGTCTCCCGGAGGCCGCGCATGCCCTCTTTCTCGGGACTTCCCCCTTCAATCACATCCATCACGATCACCCCTTCGATACCGGCGTTCTGGCGATAGTAGTCAGCGTATTGAGGCGGCAGCAGGGCAATGCCGAGGCTCGGGGTCTGCACGCGCCCATAGGTGATGAGTTCGGGGACAATCTTTTTGACGGTATTCACGGGGATGGCAAAGCCGATGCCGGAGCTCGCGCCGCTCGGGCTATAGATCGCTGTATTCACGCCTACCAGCTGGCCCAGTGAATTGAGCAGCGGCCCACCCGAGTTGCCCGGGTTGATGGCGGCATCCGTCTGGATGACATCGCGAATCTTGCGGCGGCTGACCGAATCAATCTCACGGCCAAGGGCACTGACCACGCCGACAGTCAGTGTGGTATCCAGACCGAAAGGGTTGCCGATGGCGATCACTTTACGACCCACTTCCAGCAGGGAGGAATCCCCAATGGCCAGCGGCGCAAGTTTTTCTGCGGGAGCAGCGATGCGCAGCACCGCCAGATCCTTGTCCGGTTCCGCCCCCACCACGTCTGCGTCGTACGCGCTGCCGTCCTGAAGCGTGACGGTGAGGCGCGAGGCCTGCTGAATCACATGGAAGTTAGTGACCACATACCCATCGCGGCTCCAGATGAATCCGGACCCACTGCCCTGCGGTACTTCCTGCGGGTTGAGCGAATAAAACGAACGTCGCACCAAGCGGGAGTTGGTGATGTAAACCACCGAGGGGCTCGCCTGTTTGAAAATCTCGATGTTGTTGGCTTCATCGTCTGTTTTGAAACTGGCGTAGTCTGGCTGGGCCAACGCGGTGCCGCTCAGAGGCGCTAACAGCGCAAGGACAAGCAGGCCTCGCAGGAATCCTAAGGGTGACATGAAGGCATTCTCCAGTGAAATCACGGTGTCTCTAATGTAGGTGCCCGCGCGCAATATTCAAGGGACCCACGGCACCTTAGCGCGCGAGTTTGAACGCCAGATGCTTTTTCACCGAGGGCCATTCGCTCTCCAGAATTGAAAACACCACGGTATCCCGATAAGCGCCATCGGGCTCAATGGTGTGATTGCGCAACACACCGTCCTGCTTTGCCCCCAGTCGGGCAATGGCCGCCCGGGAAGCCTGATTATGCCAATGGGTGCGGAACTCGACTGCGATAGCGCCGAGCGTTTCAAATGCGTGCGTCAGCAGCAGGCGCTTGCAGTGGGTATTCACGGCCGTGCGCTGGAACGACGCTGCATACCAGGTGTAGCCAATCTCTACCCGTCGGTGGGCCGGCACGGCGTGACAGAACCGTGTGCAGCCAATGATGCGCTCGCTGGCTTTGTCGACGACCACAAAGGGCAGTGCCAGCCCCTGTGCCTGATCCTGCAACGCGGTGGCGATATAGCCATCCATCCGGTCCTCACTCGGGACGCTGGTGTACCAGAGGCGCCAGAGCTCCCCATCCGCTGCCGCCGCTTGCAAAGCGGGTGCGTGCTCCGAGCGCAGCGGCATTAACCGCACCGCCTCGGACTCCAGAACGACTTCGCGCAACCATACGGACATCGACTCTCTCCTCTCCCCGGGCATCGCTCGGGAAATCTACTTTTAGTGACTGCCGCCGTCCGCAGACGCATCGGCGTCTCCCCACACAGCGAGCTCGTTGCCGCTAGGCTCCAGCAGCATGTGTCGGCGTCAGTTCCGGGACAGCCTATCATAGACACCGCGCCCATAAAAAAGGGGAAACGGTGGATACCGTTTCCCCCCTTTCAAACCCCGGTTTGTCGGGCTTATTGAGCGCCGGGTCTGCGCGACATCATTTCCTGCATGCGTGTCTCTTCCAGCTCACGAAACTTGGCCATCTGAGCGGTGCTCAGAACGCCGGAGAGAATTTCCTCCGTCTGCTTCTGCATCTCTGCACGTCGCTGCGCCATCATCTCCATCCCACGACCTTGGCCTTGGCCTTGCCCCTGTCCCTGACGCATGGCGCCACCGTTGCCAGCCTGATCTGCGTGGCCGGCATGATCATCCTGACCTCCCTGCCCGTTCTGGCGCATTGCCCCCTGACCGGGAGCCCCCTGACCAGGCCCGCCTCGCATTTCGCGCATGGCACCCATGCGCAGCTCATTGACCTTGGCCATGGCCTCACGGAAGGCGGGTTCCTGCTCCGGCGTCACATCCAGTTGCGTTATCAATTCCTTGACCTGTTGTTCCGGATTCATCCCTCCCATACCTCGTCCGCCCCCATTGCCGCTGCCCGGTTGGGCCAGCGCATGGTGACTCCCCAATGCCAGCATGAGCGTGCCCATTACTGCGATCGTTGCAATTTTCATAGTCTTCTCCCAGGTGTGTTGATACCGCTTGTACGTCAGTGTCGTTCTGAATCCGTCGTTAACGTTTTCATGGTAGCGCGTTGCCGCACCGGACCGTTTGCGCTAGGACAACAGTGTGTGCGGCGGGGCTGCACTCAGGACATGGCTTCCAGCTGCTCGCTCTTTTCCAGCCACAGCAGCTCTAACGCTTCGCTTTGCCCTTTTGCAGCCGCTTGCTGCTGCAACAGGGACGTCAGTTCCTGCTTACGCGCGGCCTCATAGAGCGCGGGATCCGCCAGTGTATGCTCCATGTCGCTGAGCATTTTGTGCAGTTTTTCAATCTGCTGTTCGAGCTTGCGAATCTCGTTGCGCAGGGGCGCACTCTGCGCCCGCGTGGCTGCCGACTGTTGCCTTTGTTCCTTACGATCGCCCTTGCGCGACTCCGCAACCAGTTGAGTGGGGGCCGCTACCCCTTTGCCATGCGCTTGCATCCACGCTTCGTAGTCATGCAAATCACCGTCAAACAGCTCACAACGCCCCTGATGGACACGGGTAAACTCATCCACGGTATTGCTCAGCAAATGCCGGTCGTGGGACACGATGATCAGGGCACCCTGATACCCCTGCAGCGCCATGGTCAATGCGTGACGCATTTCGAGATCCAGATGGTTGGTGGGCTCATCCAGCAACAGCAGATTGGGCTTCTGATACACCACCAAGGCAAGGGCAAGCCGCGCCTTTTCGCCCCCCGAGAAATGCGCGATTGTTTGTGTTACCCGGTCACCACGGAAATCGAATCCCCCCAGGAAATCGCGTATCGCCTGTTCCCTCGCCTGCGGGTCCAGGCGTTGAATCAGCAGCATGGGGCTGGCACTCAGATCGAGCACATCGACCTGGTGTTGCGCAAAGTATCCCACCTGCAAATATTTCGCGCGGCGCACGTCGCCTTCCAGAGGGGCCAGCTCTCCTGCGATGCAGCGCAGCAAGGTGGACTTTCCGCAGCCGTTGAATCCGAGCAGGGCAATGCGTGTGCTGTCGCGAATCACGAGCCGGATCTGCGACAGCAGAGGGGCATCGTAGCCCACACTCACCCTGTCAAGCGCCAGCAACTCATTCGGCAGGCGTTCCGGAACGGGGAATTCAAAATAAAAGGGGGAATCGATATGTGCAGGCGCAATCACCTGCATGCGATCAAGCTCCTTAAGCCGGCTCTGTGCCTGACGCGCCTTTGTCGCCTTGGCACGAAAACGGCGCACAAAATCTTCAATTTCGGCGACCCGGCGCTGTTGTTTCTCCAACATGGCCTGTTCCTGCGCCAGGCGTTCGGCGCGCTGAATTTCGAAGCTGCTGTAATTGCCCCGGTAGAGAGTCAGTTTCTGCTGCTCCACACTCACCACATACGCAATCACATTGTCGAGAAAACTGCGGTCGTGAGAGATGATCAGGAGTGTCCCCTGATACCGGATCAGCCACTGCTCCAGCCAGAGTGTCGCCTCTAGATCCAGATGGTTCGTCGGTTCGTCAAGCAGCAGCAGATCGGAAGGGGCCATCAGCGCGGCCGCGAGATTCAAGCGGATGCGCCAGCCACCGGAAAAGCTGGAAACGGGATTGTCGAACTGCGCACTTTTGAATCCGAGGCCGGACAGCAACTGCATGGCACGCGGGCGAATATCATAGGCGCCGATCTTGTCCATCTCGCTGTGCCAATGGGCGATCATGGCGCCATCTCCCGCGGCCTCCGCGCATGCCAAGGCAGCCTCTATGCGTCGAAATTCACCATCGCCATCGACCACAAAATCCACCGCCGTGCGATCACTGGCTTGCGTTTCCTGGCGCATGTGGGCGCAACGCGTTCCCTCCGGCATGCTCAAGCTTCCCTGGTCGAGTGCCAGTTGCCCCAGAAGCGCGGCAAACAGGCTGGATTTGCCACTGCCGTTGCGTCCGATGACCCCGATCTTCTGACCGTGGTGAATGCTCAGAGTGGCCTGCTTCAGCAGCACAAGTTCGCCGCGCATCAGGGTGGCATCTGTCAGGGAAATCATCGGCTCGTTACTCACGTGAATCAGGGGAACCCGGGGCATGCAGCCCGTCGGCGCGCCATGATACTAAGCCTTGTGGAGACCTGCACCTCTTCCCCTCGCTTCGCGCAATGACACGGTAAATCAGACGGTTTCAGCGCGAGAGTCCCCGGTGCGCGCCGATTGATTTCCCTGCGGTGAATTCGTACACTCAAACCACTTTTCACTGTTCCTCCCCATCCCGGCAGCACCTGTGTATGAAGCAAATTCTTTTGATCGATGACGACGAAAAGCTCGGGCAACTGTTGACGCAGTACCTCGAGCGCTACGACATGACCGTCACCGCTGTGCACACGCCATCCCGGGGTTTCGAGCACCTCAAACGTCACAAGCCTGACCTGCTGATTCTTGATGTGATGTTGCCGGAAAAGGACGGTTTCGAGATATGCCGTGAAATCCGGGCCAAGTCATCCCTGTATGGCCAACTGCCGATTCTCATGCTGACAGCACACGGCGAAGTGACCGACCGCATTGTCGGACTCGAGCTGGGAGCGGATGATTACCTGCCCAAGCCTTTCGAGCCGCGTGAGCTGGTGGCTCGCATCAGCAATATTTTGCGGCGCACCAGCGACGAGGCC
The DNA here is from genome assembly GCA_964538025.1 of uncultured Klebsiella sp. Lineage (GTDB taxonomy): Bacteria > Pseudomonadota > Gammaproteobacteria > Pseudomonadales > Pseudohongiellaceae > UBA5078. The sequence continues at coordinate 58,464 of CAZICZ010000003.1, forward strand.
CGCAGCCAGCAGGAAGTCCCGAAAATTCAGGGTCTGGATGTCGATACCGTGCGTCGTACCGTGAAGCTTGACGATGTGCTGATCGAGCTGACCACGATGGAATATGAACTGCTGATCCTGTTCATGCAGTCGCCCAACAAGACGTTTACCCGAGATGAGCTGATGAACCGCTTGCGCGGCATTGATGCCGAGCTGTTTTCCCGCGCCGTCGACACCTTGGTCAGCCGCCTGCGCCACAAACTCAATGACACGTCCAAAACGCCTCGCTTCATCAAGACGGTGTGGGGGCGTGGCTACACCTTCGTTGGCGAACCCGCCTGAGACCGCGTCGTCCCTGTCGAGCGCGCAGGCCGCCGGGACGCAATAGGAGGCAAACTGCCCCATGAGCCTGGTCGCACGCACCAATAACTCGCTGTTTTTCCGCCTGTTTCTGATCTTCAGCGCCACCGTGCTGGTGTTTTTCCTGATCATTACCTTTGCCATTAGGCAGATCGACCGCAACTGGCGCGCCGAGCGCCTCAGCCCCCTGCCCGATTTCTACCTGGACAACATCACCCTCATCGTGGACAACATTGGTGTGCCGCCCGATCTGGAGCGGGCCAACCAGCTTTCCCAGGAGCTCTCGCTCACCATCATCATCCGCAGCCCACACATCAACTGGCAGTCGGATGACCAGAACGATCTCGACATCTCGGTCGCAGTGTTCGTCCGGCGACTTTCGGACGAGGCGCAGATGCTGCAGGTCGGCAATGAGGATGTGATTCGCGTGTCGCGCGGCGGTTACGAGTATTACCTCAATCGCCGCGTGCCGACGCTCAGTGAGTACGATTACGTGGTGGTGTATCTGGGCCTGTCGCTGGCAGCGCTGGTGCTGCTGCTCAACTTCTGGCTCGTGCGCCGGCTGCTGGCGCCGGTCAAACTGCTGCGGGAAGGGGCAGAGAGAATCTGCGATGGCGATCTGAGCTACCGGGTCAAGACTCACCGCACCGATGAACTCGGGGAGCTCACCAACAGCGTGAATCATATGGCGGACTCCCTGCAGTCCATGCTGGAAGCCAAACGCCAATTGCTGCTGGCCATCAGCCATGAACTGCGCACGCCGATCACCCGCGCCAAGCTGCAGCTGGAATTCATGGAAGACGGCATGATCAAGGAGGCCCTCGGAGATGACATCAATGAGATCGATCTGCTGGTCTCCGACCTGATCGAGGCCGAACGCCTCAGCAATCAGCATCAAGCGCTGATCGCCGAACACGTCGACTTTGCCGACTATATTGCCCTCGTGCTGCAGGCTTACCACCAGTACAAGGGCGGCATCGTGTTTGAGCGCCCGGAGCAGGATGTGTCCGTGTCCATCGACAAGCTGCGTACCCGCCTGCTGCTGACCAACATCGTGAACAACGCGATCCGGCACGGCCGCGACAATCCGATTACCGTCCGGGTGTCCTTCACGGGCTCAGAGGCAGTTCTGGAGGTAGAGGATCAGGGAGAGGGCATTGCGCAGGAGCACATGGAACACCTCAGCGAACCTTTCTACCGGGCGGATAGCGCCAGAGCGCGGCATACCGGGGGGTTCGGTCTGGGCCTCTATCTGTGTCGCCTGATTGCGCAGGCCCATGGGGGACGGCTTGAGATCAGCAGTGAACTCGGCGTGGGCACCCACGTCCGGGTGTTCCTGCCTTATGAGCAGGAACAGCCGGACCATCACCTCGATCACGCCTGATCAAGGTCAGGCGGCGCCCCGTCAGGCCGCGCGCCCCTGCAGACGTTCACGGCGACGGGTGCGGATGGCGCCCATGACCAGCACAAATACGATCAGCAGAATCGGCACCAGCGCCGTGTTGATGAATTTCAGCCGACTCCCCAAGCCCTCAATTTCACGGTTCAAGGTAAGCTGCACTTCTCGCAGACGGCGGCGTGTTTCCAGCTGCTGTGCGTAGAAGCGATCGATCTCGGCCTGCTGTTCCGCCGAGGGACCAGTGCCCTCCCGGTTCGCGTTCAGGGCCGCAATCTGCATCTCCGTCTGGCGCAGATTGTCCAGCAGCTCCGTTTCCTCCTGCCGCAGACGGTCGTCTGCATCGCGCTGCAACTCGATGACCGCGAGGAACGGACGCGCATAGCGACCGCGGCTGCGAATGGTGACCAGTTCCGCATTGCCTGCCAGATTGTCCAGGGCATTCATCACGAAATCCCCGTTACTGGCGAAGGCCTGCGGGATGCGTTGACCCAGAAAATTCTGCACCTGCACCCACATCCTGTCCCCCAGCATGTCAGTGTCGGCAACCACGATCAGGTTCACCGTCCCGGTGGATTCACTCAGGTGCGGGGGCAGCGCGACCGGTTCGGTTGGCGTGTCATCCGGTGAGCTGAGATCTTCTTCGGCGGCCGCTTCAGGCGCTGGAGGCGGGCCATCGGGGAACGCCGTGCGCACGGTGCCCGAGACGCGGGCGGCAATGGTGTAACGCGTGTCACTGGATACGAATTCATCCAGCAGGATGGTGGGGTCGGTCAGCGCCTTGAAGAAGCTCCCATCCATCAGCATGGCGTTTGCACTGGTTTGAATCAGGGGCTCCACAGTTGTGGTGCCTCCCTCTGCCTTGCGCAGGGCTCCTACCGAAGAAAAATTCATGACCTGAAGACCATTGGTCACGATGTCGTTCGCGAAGCCTTCACGCTGGACACCTAGCATGCCGTAATGCTGCACCGGACGAGTCGCGTCTCCCACATTCACCATCAGGGCCAGTTCGCGGTCTGCCACCACCTGAGTCGAATCATAGTCCAGTCCCCATGCCGCCAGCAGAGGGGCAATGTCCGAGGCCTGATTCTCGCGGGGAACCGGGACACCGTCCGGACCCGGCTGGGCCTGCGTGTCTGCATTCGGATCGAGGAACACCATGGCACGGCCACCGCGCAGGACGAACTGATCGATCGCGTACAGCGTCTGCTCGCTCAGGGATTGAGGATGCGTCAGCAGCAGGATCGTGATGTCGTCATCGATCACCGTGACATCGGGGCTGACGCGACGCACTTCGTACAGCTGGCGAACGGAGTCCAGAAACATCCAGGGCGGGGTTGGCCGCATGGTCTGAGGATTGACGCCGCCGTCAATCGGCAAGGAGGACAGGAAACCGACCACGGGCGGCTCCGGATTTGCCACTTGCGTGATCAGCTTTGAGAACTCGTATTCCAGAAACTCTTCCTGATCGGGACGAATGAGGCCAATCGTTTTGAAGTTGGTCGCAGCCCCCTCTGCCTCTCCTCCCTCGGGCAGTGTCGTGGTGTCCAGCGCCACCAGTCCGAAGAACACTTCCTCGCCCCCCTGACTCAGGGGCACGCGCTGCACGTTATATTCCACCGCTTCGTCTTCTTCTTCGGAAAACGGCACTGGGTCAATGACGCGCAGGCTCAGCTTGCCGTCGCTCGCAATGACCATCTCGCGCAACAATTCCTGCACGCGGGTGCCATAGGCACGCAGCTGGGGGACGTCGGCGGTTGCTTCTTCGGAGTAGAAGAACAGCAGCTCGACCGGACGTTCCAGAGAGCTGACAATCGAGCGCGTGCCGTCGGCCAGCGTGAACAGATTGTCCTGCGTCAGGTCAATCCGCAGGCGTGGAATCAGGCAGATGATGGCAACACTGACCAGCAAAAAGAGACCTGTCAACGCCAGGCCTGTTGCAGAGAATAAAGACTTGCTATTCATCGTCAGACCCCTCAGTTCGCTTTTTTGATTTCAATGACGATCGCCGAGGCGAACAACCACGAGGCAATAAATACCAGGAAAAATAACAGGTCGCGCACATCCAGCACGCCCTTGCTGATCGAGTCAAAATGCGTGAGGAAACTCAGCGCCGCGACGGCATCGATCAGAAACTGCGGGGCCCAGGCGAACGCATTGAGCACGATCTCCGTGCCACAGGCCACAAATACGAAACAGATAGCCACGGTCAGAATGAAGGCAATGACCGAGTTGCGCGTCATCGCCGACATGCAGGACCCGATGGCCAGAAATCCGCCCGCCATTAACCAGCTGCCCAGATAGGCTGCCACGATCACGCCGTTGTCCGGGTCGCCCAGATAATTCACGGTAATCCAGATCGGGAAGGTCAGGGCCAGCGCCACGCCACACAGGACCCACGCCGCGAGGAACTTGCCCAGCACGGCATCACGCAGGGTGATGGGAAGGGTCATGAGCAACTCAATGGTGCCTGTCTTGCGCTCGTCAGCCCACAGGCCCATCGCAATGGCCGGAATCATGAAGAGGTACAGCCACGGATGGAAATCAAAGAACGGCATCAGATCGGCCTGACCCCGCTCGTAAAAGGCTCCCATGTCGAAGGTGAAGATGCCGGTCATGACCAGAAAAATCACGATAAAGACATAGGCCAGTGGCGTGGCGAAATAGCTCGCCAGTTCACGTTTGAAAATAATCTGCAATTTGCTCATGGCCTTACCCCCTGACCTGCGTCACATGACGGAAGTAATCTTCCAACAGGCCTTCCACCAGATGAAACTCCGCCACGGGCCAGTGCCCGCTCTGGGACTTTTCAGACACTTTGCCAAACAGGTGACGTCCGGCACTTGGCAGCAGGATAAAATGACGACCACTGTCATCCGCCTGCTCGATGTCGCGCACATCGGGGTCACCGGCGAGCGCGGCGCGCAGATCGAAGTCCTCCGTCAGGCGGATGCTCACGGCGCCGAAATAGGCAGAGCGTGACTCCAGTTCCTTGGGGGTGCCATCTGCCAGAATGCGCCCGCCGGCGATGATGATGGCGCGGCTGCAGACAGCGCTGACCTCTTCCAGGATATGCGTGGAAATGATCACGATTTTGTCCTTTGCCAGATTGCGGATCAGATTGCGGACATGGTGTTTCTGGTTCGGATCGAGACCGTCTGTCGGTTCATCGAGAATCAGGACCTTCGGATCATGAATGATGGCCTGCGCCAGGCCGACGCGGCGCTTGAACCCTTTGGAGAGCGTGTCGATCGTCTTGTGACAGACCGACTCCAGCTCCACATCGGCGATGACCCTGTCGATGCGCTGACGCTTCTGGTCGCCGGTAAAGCCTCGGATGTCGGCGATGAACTCGAGAAACTCCAGCGTCGTCATGTCGGGATAGCTGGGGGCGCCTTCGGGGAGATAGCCGATAAGGGACTTGACGGCTAGGGGATCGCGGGCGATGTCATGACCATCCACGGTCACGGAGCCCTCGGTCGCCGACAGGAAGCCGGTGATCACCTTCATGGTGGTGGATTTGCCCGCGCCATTCGGGCCGAGGAATCCCAGGACTTCGCCTTCGGCAACCGTGAAACTGAGATCATCCACAGCGGTAAAATTATCGAATTTCTTTGTTAAGTGACTAATTTCTATCATTTTTACTTTTCCACACCCATTCGTACGAAACATCAGGCTTTGAGCACCCCGGCACGCACTGGTGTCGCGGTGCGGGAACAAAGGCCACGTCCAAACGTGTCACCCAAAAGACGAGGCGCAACTATAGGACTACTGCCCTCTGTTTTTCAAGGCGCCGCACGCGGCCGGAGGCGGGCGTGGCATGGCTTTTGCGGCGGGGCTGCAGGTATAATCCCGCCACGTTAAACACCTGAAGAAAGCCACCCCATGACCGTTCCGATGCGCCTGTTTCTGATCATTTTTCTGAGCCTCAGCCTGCTGGGCTGCGGACAAAAAGGCCCTCTCCAGCGGCCGGATCAGGCAATCTCCGCGGTGTCTGTCCGCTAGACGACACCAGAACCCCTTTTCAGAGTCCAGGACCCATCCCTATGGAACCGTTTTCCTATCGCGACAATGTGCTATTTGCCGAAGACGTCGCTGTCACCGATATCGCCAAGCGCTACGGAACCCCGTGCTACGTCTATTCACGGGCAGCACTGGAGGCCAATCTGCGCGCCTATGAAGATGCGCTTGCCGGTGTGGACCACCTAACCTGTTTTGCGGTCAAGGCCAATTCCAACCTGGCGGTCCTCAATGTGCTTGCCCGTCTGGGCGCGGGGTTTGACATCGTCTCCGGTGGCGAACTGGAGCGAGTCGTGCGCGCAGGAGGTGACCCCCGCAAGGTGATTTTCTCGGGGCTCGGGAAAACCGAGGATGAGATCGCGCGCGCGCTGTCACTGGGCATCCAGTGCTTCAATATCGAATCCGAGCCAGAGCTTGCCCGCATCAATGCCGTGGCCGGTCGCCTTGGCCTGCGCGCCCCGGTTTCGCTGCGCGTGAATCCGGACGTTGACGCGGGCACTCACCCGTATATCTCCACCGGGCTGAAGGAAAACAAATTCGGCATCGCGATTGAGTCGGCGCTGGCGGTATACCTGTCGGCAGCGCAGATGCCGCACATCGAGGTGGTAGGTGTCGATTGCCACATCGGCTCGCAGCTGACGAGCATCGCGCCCTATCTGGACGCCATCGACCGGCTTTTGGGCCTGGTCGATACCCTTGCCTCCCATGGCATTGTCATCCGTCATTTCGACATTGGCGGCGGACTGGGCGTGAATTACCGGGACGAGACGCCTCCCGCCACGGCAACGTTTATCGACGCCGTGCTGCAGCGAATTGCCGGCCGCGGCCTGCGCCTTTTCCTGGAACCGGGTCGCTCCATCTGCGCCAATGCCGGGCTGTTCGTGACCACGGTGGAGTTTTTGAAGCATACCTCCCACAAGAATTTTGCTATTGTTGACGGCGCCATGAATGACCTGCTGCGCCCCGCGCTTTATGGCGCCTGGCAGGCCATTGTGCCGGTGACCCCGCACGGATCCGAGGTCCCCACGCGCGACTACGACGTCGTGGGTCCAGTCTGCGAATCCTCGGACTTTCTGGGGAAAAACCGGCCCCTCGCCCTGGTGCAGGGAGACCTGCTCGCTGTCCGCAGCGCAGGCGCGTATGGCTTTGTGATGAGCTCCAATTACAACACCCGCAACCGTGCGGCGGAAATCATGGTCGATGGCCACACGGCGAGCCTCGTGCGCGCCAGGGAGACCCTGGACTACCAGCTCTCCCTTGAATCGATTCTGTAGGCCGCACCTTGCCAAGAGACACTATGCAGCTGCCCTTCACCAAAATGCATGGCCTCGGGAATGACTTCGTGGTCCTCGACCTGATCTCTCACCCCGTCAGCCTGAGCACCGAGCAGATCCGCGCGCTGGCCGATCGTCATGTCGGCATCGGCTTCGACCAGCTGCTGCTGGTGGAGGCGCCGACACAACCGGATGTGGATTTCAATTACCGCATCTTCAATTGTGATGGCGGTGAAGTGGAGCACTGCGGCAATGGCGCCCGTTGCTTCGCGCGTTTCGTGCTGGACAAGGGCCTGACCTCACGACGCGAGATCCGTGTCAAAACCGCCCGCGGCCTGATCACTCTCCAGGTTGCCGCAAACGGTGACGTGCGGGTCGACATGGGTCCGCCCGATTTCACGCCGGCGTCCTTGCCCTTTCAGGAGAGTCAGGCTCCACGCTACACCCGCCACGTGACCGTTGACGGCACGAGCACTCCCCTGCACTTTTACGCTGTTTCCATGGGCAATCCCCATGCCGTGATTCTGGTGGACGACCTGGACAGCACGCCGGTTGGCACACTGGGAGCCGCACTGGGCGCCCACCCGGATTTTCTGCGGGGCGTGAACGTCGGCTTCATGCAGATTGTTGACCGCGGGCAGATTCGGCTGCGCGTGTTTGAGCGTGGCGCGGGGGAGACCCAGGCCTGTGGCACCGGCGCCTGCGCTGCCGTGGTATGTGCCCACGCCGCCGGGCTGGTGGACGCCGACGTGGTCGCGCATCTGCGTGGCGGCGACCTGCGCATTCAGTGGGAGGGCGGCGACCATCCAGTCCTGATGCAGGGCCCTGCCGCGACTGTTTTTGAAGGGGTCGTCGATCTGGACATTGCCCCGTAATCCATCCTGAGAAAGTGAAGAAGGCGTATGAATAGCGAGCACTCAGCAAAGCACCACAACGACAAGAATACGGTGACTGCCGAACAAGTGGCGCAGTACCTCAAAGAACATCCAGACTTTTTCATCAATCGCGACAGCCTGCTGGAAAAGATCACGCTGCCTCACGAGAGCGGCAAGGCGATCTCTCTGCTTGAACGGCAGGTCAAAATATTGCGGGAGCGCAGCATCGAGTCACGGCACACGCTGAACCAATTGATGGAAAACGCCAAATACAATGATCAGCTGTTCAATGTCACCCGGGCCCTGATTCTGGCGCTGTTGATGGAAGACGATGTGGCCCAGATTGCCAGCGCCACCGAAGCCAACCTGAACACGCAGCCCGGTATCGATGCCTGCAGCGTGATCCTGTTCGAGGCCGATCATCTGCGCAATGTCGACAAGGTGCGTCTGGCACCCACCGAGCAGGTGCTGGCCAGTTTCCCGACCTTGCTACGGGACCGCAAAACCCTGTGCAAAGCTATCGACAGGGACACCGCTCTCTTTCTGTTCCCCCCGCGGGGCGCTGGCGTACGCTCTGCCGCGCTGTGTCCGATCGGACGCGAACGCATGCTGGGTGTGCTCGCCATCGGCAACAAATCCGAAGAGTATTTCAACGCAGAACTGGACACGCTCTTCCTGGATTTTATCGGGGAAGTGCTGGAATCCATTCTGACGCGCAAGATCAGCTGAGCCTGCCCTATGGAATCCCGACTGACCCCTTACCAGACGCGCCCGCTGCTTGAATGCCGCACCGCGCTGGTGTTTGCACCCCACCCCGATGACGAAGTGTTGGGATGCGGGGGTCTGCTGGCCGCCTATCAGGAAGCCGGAGTTCCCGTCCATGTGGTGCTGGTGACCTCCGGTGACTACGGCGAACACGGCAAGGCCGGCACCGCCGTGCGGGAGGCGGAAACCCGCTCGGCGACCTCGCTGCTGGGCGTGGCGTCCGTGCGCTTCTGGCAAGAGAAGGACCGCCAGGTCCAGTGCAATGCCCGCACCATAGAGGCGGCGCGTCAGGCCATCATCGCCACGCAGGCAGATCTGGTGCTGACACCTTCGGTTCACGAGATTCATCCCGACCACCGCGCCACCGCATGGCTGGTGCTCGAGGCGTGCCGTCAGCTGGTGTCGGAGGGCCGCACCCTGACCGTGGCCATGTACGAGATTGGAGCCCCGCTCGCGCGCGTGGACGCACTTGTCGATATCACGGCCCACGAGGCCCGCAAGCGGGAGGCCATTGCGCTCTATCATTCGCAGCTGGACATCTCTCCCTTTGACGATTTTATTTTTGCGCTGAACCGTTTCCGCACCTACACCCTGCCTGCGCAGGTGACCTATGCGGAAGCCTTCTGTCTGCTGACGGCTGCCGACTTGCAAACTCCCTGGCAGCTCAGCGAATCCGAGTTATTGCGTCAGGAGCGCTTGCAGCTGACCGACATCCCGATGCCTGCGGCCTATCGCCCGGCCGCACCGGAGTCTTTTGTGCAGCGCCTGCGCTCTTTTTTCAGAGGATCCCATCATTAGCACGCCCGCCATCCCCCCCGCAGAATCTGCCACTTCTTCGGCATCGCAGCCCCTCGTGTCGGTGCTGTGCCGCAGCACGGATCGCCCGGAGCTGGCAGAAGCACTGCTGTCTGTCGATCAGCAAACCTATCCCGCTGTGGAAATTGTGCTGGTCGATGCGACGGGCAAAGGCTTGCAGGGGCCTCGCTCCCTGTCGCTGTCGACGCCCGTGCGCGAAGTGAGCGGTCAATCGCCGTGGAATCGCCCTGCCGCCGCCAATGTAGCGTTGCGGGAGGCGCGAGGCGAATTGCTGGTGTTTCTGGATGAAGATGACTGGATTGCGCCAAACCATATTTCCATGCTCGTGGCCTGCCTGCAGCAGCATCCCGAGATCGGTGTCGCGTACAGCAGCACGCAGAAGGTCACTGCCGGCGGCCTGGACACGGGCGAAGCTTTCCGCATCGCCTACGATGCCGCACGTCTGCGTCGCGACAATTTCATTCCGATTCATTCCGCCCTGTTCCGGCGGGAACTGCTGAGTAATGGCAGCGCCTTCGACGAGTCGCTCGACATTTTTGAGGACTGGGATTTCTGGCTGCAGCTGTCGCGTCAGAAACCCTTTATGCACGTAGACGAGATCACCGCATTCTATCGCATGGGGGGAGACTCCAACACGGCAAGCGAAGATCCTGCGACGCGCTATCTTGTCGGCAACCGCATCGCACTCGCGCGCGAAAAAGTGTTTGCCAAATGGTTACCGCAATGGAGCGGCGCCGAGTTCAACCAAACACTGGGCACACTCGATGAGACGGCACTGATCGCGCGCCTGCATACCGACGTGAAGCTGTTGCATACCAATCGACGTGCACTGGAGCAGGACAAGCACCGGCTCGAACTGGACGTGCGTCAGCTCACCCATACCGTGCACAAAACACAACAGATCGTCAGCCGCCGCACCGCGGAACTGGTCGATGCACGCCAGCATCTGGCCCGCCAGCGCCAGGAATATCAGCTGCTGATCAACTCGCTGTCATGGCGCATTACCAAACCCATCCGGTTTCTGAAGCGCCAATTGCTGGCACTGGGTGCCGGCAAAGTAAAACAGAATCTTCAGCAAGCCGCCGCACAGCAGGCAGAGGCCGAGGAAATCATCCAGGCGAATCTGGACATCCCCAGTGCGGCGCATCGTGAATTCTCGGGACACGTGACCCTGCAAGGCTGGGCCTGCAGCCCCCACGGACTGGCCCAGATTGAAGCGCGCATCGACGGCATTCCCCAGCTGATTTTCAGCACCGGCATCAGCCGCCCCGACATCGCGGAAAAATACCCGGCGATAGAGGAAGCTTTTACGGCCGGCTTTTTTCAGGAGATCGCCTTGCCGGGGCTCGAGGCTGGAGAACACGAGTTGCAGCTCACGCTGAGCGACAAGGCCGGCAATACCCGCACATTACAGCAGCGCTTCCAGCTACTGAATAACAACGAGCTGTACAACGCGTGGTACTGGCGCCACATGCCAGAGGCCGAGGAGCTGGCGCAGCGTCGCGTGCAGGCAACGCAGGATCACGACGCTCCCCTGTTTCATCTGCTGGTGGTGCCCGGTGAGGATCACGAGCTGTTGATGCACACGCTGGCCAGCGTGGCAGAACAGGCGAGCCCGCACTGGCAGCTGCATATTGTGGGCGAACAGACCCCCACACTAAAGGACACGTTGCGCGATGCGGGGATCGGCGCGGGAGCGACCGTGCATTTCGCCGCAGACATTGCCTCCGCGCTGGCCTCGCTTGCCGCCGAGCAAGGGTGGACTCTGTGCCTGCACGCGGGCGAGACGCTGGCACCTCATGCCCTGTGTGAGATCACCGGGAATCTGCACCAGCACGCGGCGCAACTGGTGTACAGTGATCACGACCTGTCCACCTTGTCGGGTTCACACCTGACGCCCTGCTTTACGCCGCAGTGGTCGCCCGACCATCTTCGGGCCAGCAATTATGTTGGCGGTGTCTTTGCCGTGCACAATTCCCTGCTCGCCCACTGCACGCTCTCCGCGCCTGCTGCACCGGCATGGCGATATGCACTGCTGCTGCAGATTGCGGATCAGGTGACGCAAGTCCTGCGCATTCCCAAGATGTTGTGGAGCGATGCCCTGCAGGGCTCTCAACAAACCGAACGCGATGCCGAGCTCGCCATCCTGCAGGCGCATGTGGCCGCGCAAGGGGCGCAGGTGATAGCGCACGAGCACGGTCTGCGGGAAGTGCGCTGGCCATTGGAAGGACAGCCCCTGGTGTCCATCATCATTCCCACCATGGGCACACTTTCACTCATCAAACCCTGCATCGATTCCTTGCAGGAGAAAACGGCCTATCGTGCCTTTGAAGTCATTTTCCTGGACAACAGCCGCGGCAAAAATCCCGATGGCATCGCCTACCTGCGGGATCAGGGCTATGCCGTCATTGAATGCAACGAACCATTCAACTGGGCGCGACTCAACAATATCGGCGTGCGCCACGCCAAGGGCGAACTCTTCCTGTTCCTGAACGATGATATTGAAATTATCGATGAGCAATGGCTGGAGATTCTGGTGCGTGAGGCCATGCGTCCGCAGATCGGCGCTGTTGGCGCGCTGCTGTTCTACCCCAATGGCGCACTGCAGCACACCGGCGTGCTGCTGGTGAACTATGGCGGTGGCGGCATTCATCTGCTGCACAAGCGGGTGCCCAGTGACGCCATCTACCGTCGATTGCATGAAACGACGCGGGAGGTGTCGGCGAACACCGGTGCGTGCCTGATGCTCCACCGTGACAAGTTTGCGCAGATCGGCGGCTTCGACGAAGCCCTTGCCGTGGTGGGCAATGATGTAGACCTGTGCCTGCGACTGCTCGATCTGGGCTACCGCAATCTGTGGACGCCCTACGCAAAACTGATCCATCACGAAAGCATCAGCCGCAAAACCAGCGTGCCCAAGGAAGATGAAAAGGCCATGTGGAAGCGCTGGCAACACCGCTTCGAGGCCGGGGATGCGTATTACAACCCGCACCTGTCCACCGAAAAGGGGGACTTCACACAGTTAATCAACTCCTATGACTCCGGCGCCAGTGTGATGCCGGATTCCACCGATGGTGCGGCGGGCGGCCGCTATGCTCCGGGGGTCAACCTTATCGGCTTTATCCGCGCGGAAATGGGCATTGGCGAAGGGGCTCGCAGCGATGCAAAGGCACTCGCCGCCGCGGATGTCCCCTTCGGCATCATCAATTTTGAGTCGGGAAATCCAGCCCGCATGACCGATCTGAGCTGGCAGCACAAAGAGTGTGACACGGCTCCCTTTGATGTCACTCTGCTGCATATCAATCCGGACCATGCGTTCCAGGCCATCTCCGAGCTGCCGAGCGAGTTTTTCGAGGGCCATTACCGCATTGGCTTCTGGGCATGGGAGTTGCCCGAGCTGCCCGAGGCCTGGGTCAGCACCTTTGTGCATTTCGATGAGATCTGGGTGCCCTCGCATTTTGTGCAGGAGGCCGTCGCGATGCGTTCTCCCATCCCCGTCATTCGCATCCCTCACGCGGTGGAGGTCCACGCGGAGCACGGCCTTTCGCGGGCGGATTTCGGGCTGCCCGAGGACGCGTTCCTGTTCCTCGTGATGTTCGATACCAACAGCATGGCGGCGCGCAAAAATCCCTATGGCGCGATCGAAGCCTTCAAGGCGGCCTTTGCCCCGGATGACATGCGGACACGCCTGATTCTCAAGGTGAACAATCCGACGCCTGAGGCCGCGCGGGCAATTCGCAACAGCATCGGGCCCTACCGCAACATCCAGGTACTGGATCGCATTCTCTCGCGCGGCGAGGTCAATGCCCTCATTGCGAACACGGACTGTTATGTCTCACTGCATCGTTCGGAAGGCTTTGGCTTTGGCCCGGCGGAGGCCATGGCATTGGGCAAGCCGATCCTCGCAACGCATTGGTCGGGCAACACGGATTACATGCGCCCCGACAATTGCCTGCCAATCGATTACACCCTGGTGACGATTGAGGAAGACTATGGCCCCTACAAGAAGGGCCAGCGCTGGGCAGAGCCGGATGTTGCGCAGGCGGCCACAGCCATGCAGTCCCTGCTTGCAGATCCCGGGTTGGCGGCACGTCTCGGGGCAGCCGCGAAAGCAACGATCGAGACAGAATTCTCACCGCGCGCGGTCGGCGAGATGATGCGACGACGTCTGGATGCCATTCGCGACAACCTCAGGCGAAACGGCTGAGCGCGCTATCTAGCGAAAGAGCGTGTGCATTGCCTTGAAGACCAGGTTGCGCCACCAGCGCCAGCGCGCACCTAGCCACAGAACCATACTGAGGGCGAACACATCTCGCGTGCGCAAGTTCTGGCTATGCCGCCCTGCAAAGGCCGCTGCCTGACAATAGAGGCCGCGCGTCAGCGCATCCATGTCGGGATCGTTCAGACGTCGCAGGCTCGACATCCCCCCCCGCGATGCGCGGTACTCCCGTGCGCCGAGGGTGTTCTTCCCGTGCTGGCGATAGTCCACCAGCACATCGTCCAAAGGCACAATGTGCCCGAAGGCTGCCGCCACCAAGGCTACCCACCAGTCATGCATCATGGCTCCCGCAGGAATCGGGCTGGCAAGGCGTGCCAGTTTTTCATTGAGCATGGCCGTACACCCCGTAACGGAGTTGCTCACCAGTTCGCGCGAAAAACGGTGCTGCCCGGGGCGAATGTCCTGAAACGCATAGAAGGATTCCGCCAGACAGCTGCCCTGTTCATCCACGACGCGCAGATCACTGTGGACCAGACAGGCGCGCTGGGGATGGCGAGCCTCTAGTGCCAGCATGGCCTCCAGAGTGACGCGAATCTTGGACGGGTGCCATAGGTCATCCTGATCGCAAAACAGCACGTAAAGGGGCGTCAGCCCAAGCGCCTGCTGATGCTCGAGCACGTAGTCGAGCAGGAGGGAAAAACTGCCGCAGGCCCCGCGATTATGACCGTCCGCAGGGAGCACGCGCAGGCGGTCCGGATGGGCCTGCGCATGCCTTTGCAGGATGGCGTCACTGCCATCGGCAGAGCCATCGTCGCGGGCAACAATCAGAAAATCCCCGTGGTCCTGTGCCCACAGCGAAGCCAGTTGTGCCTCCAGATAGGCCTCGCCGTTATAGCTTGGCAGCAGGACGACGACGCGCGGAAGTTTGGCCGGCTCCCGGTTCATGAGGCCACCGTCCCGCGGTCGCTTAACCCCCGCCGAATCTCTCGCCAGTACTCGCCACGCTGGGAGGAGCTGAGCAGAAGCCACAGGGTTTTCAGAACGAAACGAGGCAGGTCTCGCAGTATCCAGCCCCACGGGGCATAGGGTTCCCGATACAGGGCAAAGCGGTTGCGGGTGGAGAAATAGCTGCGACGGGGGCTGTGGGCTACCAACAGGCCTCGGCGGACCGCCCAGTGATCACTGGGCACGCCGATGCTGTGGTGCAGGACGGTGTGGTCCGTCCCCACGAGGTGATACCCCTTGGCACGGGCACGAAAACACCACTCAAGGTCCACATTGTCAATGAAATAGGGCTCGCGCATCGGGCCGACCTCTGCCAGCGCTGCCATCGACAGCATGCAGCCGGAGGAAATCAGAAACTCGGCGCGATACAGGCGTGAGCTCCCCGGCAGGCGCTGGTCGCGACGCCGCCAGACACGTGAAAACAGGGTGAAGGGCATGGATCTTCCAGTGACGGGGCTCACAATGCGGGGCCCCAGCGCGGCGACGCGCTGCTCGCACAGACGATCGGCTTCGAGAAACGCGCTGTGCATGTTGGCGAAAAACGAGGACGGGACCTGGCTGTCCTGATCAAACAGCACGGCAAACCCATAGCCCCGGGCTCGCACCTGTTCAAGCCCCAGATTCATGCCGGCGGCCAGCCCGCGGTTGGTGTCCAGCGCTATCACCTGAACACAGCGGGGAAGCGCTTCGGCCTGTGGCAGAAAGTCCTGCGCAGAGGAGGAACCATTGTCCACGAGCACGCAATCCGCCTGCTCGGTGATCTGCGCCAAAAGGGCCAGAAGGACCGGAATATCGGGTTCAAAGCTCACCACAATGGCGCAGGGGCTGATCTTGTTGGCGGGCTTTTTCATGCGTTGGCTCTGGGGACGAGGCGTGGAGTTACTCCGGGAGGTCGATGGCCACCTGGGGTCGGCTGGGAAAACGCAAGGTTTGAAACAGGAAAAACAGGATCGAACTAATGCCCAGCACCAGGCCTGTTACCACACCGGCGTCGACAATGCCGCGCCAGGGCTGCGGCAACAGACGCACGATCAGCACAAAGCAGATGATCATCGAGGTCAGCCCGAAGGACATCAGTTTGCGGCGTCGCGTGGCATGAATGTAGCCCATGCAGAACACGGGTGCGAAGAGCAGCAGGAGGGGACGTGGGTGCGTGCTGAGATAGTGGGCCCTGGCCACAACGCGGGGCGCGAACGCGAGATGAAACCCCTTATAGCCTTCCGCATAGGCCATGTAGAGCACGCTCACGGCAAGAAGCCCCCAGTGCACCAGGGCCAATTCGACGCTCGCCAGCTCCAGGGCCATCGGCGTGAGCCGAAACACGGCGAAGCCCAGCAGCAGTACCACGCCTCCGATACCCCAGGCGTACCCTAGTGTTTTCACTTCCGCGACTACCCGCCCTCAAACAGAAAGGCGGCATTATAGCGGCTTCGGGTCAATATCCCAACGCGGGCGTGCAAGGGGGAGCGGCAGTGAAAGCGCCACGTCAGCAGTCTGTGAGCGCAGGCAGATCTTGCCGTCGATTGCCGCCAGCATGCCGGACAAACGCTCATCTGACGGGAGTGCCGTCAGCGCGCTCAGCCCCCGCAGCGTGAACCGCAGTGCCGACCCCTTCTGCCGCGCCCGCAACACGAGTGGGAGCGGCTGCTCCCGGTCGGGCTCGGGACTGGCACGCGGGAGGCCGTGCGCAATCACCACCTCCAGCAGACGTTCAAGACAGGGCGCGAGCGCCAGTGCCAGCGACCGTATCACGCGCAGCGTGTCGCAGTTCACCTGCAGGCGCACCTGACGCCCCTGCTCTGCTGCCGCGCGCGCAGCCGCCTGCATCAAGGGGGCATGCCACCGCTGCAGACTGATGCTGTCAGTGTTGTTCAGCTCCTCCTGCACGGCCGCCAGCGTCCGCTGCTGCACCGACAAAATCTCTCGGGCCACCAGCAGGGAAGGTGATTTCTCTGGCACTACGCGCAGGGCATCGTCCAAAGACACCAGTCCCGCCGCAAGCGCCTGAATCAGACGCTCGTGCTGCGAACGCCAGCGCGCTGCCTCCCCCGTCCCATCACTCCCCCGGCCGGTTTCCAGCCACGTATAAAGCTTTGCCACGAGGGGGTGAACATCTTCCACCCATTGCCGGGCAGCGGCCTGATTGAGGCAACGGCGCAGCGTGGCATGGGCCTCCCCCAACAGCTCCCGTGTGAGCTGATCGGGAGCTTCGGCCTCCGCCAGCAAACAACGATGCACCTGGGCCAGCACCTCACTCAGCTGGGCAACCCGGGAAACCTGTAGCGCCGCCGCCCCGCGCGCGAGCAGCTGCAGTTCCAGAAGGC
Organism: uncultured Klebsiella sp.; assembly: GCA_964538025.1. Taxonomy (GTDB): domain Bacteria; phylum Pseudomonadota; class Gammaproteobacteria; order Pseudomonadales; family Pseudohongiellaceae; genus UBA5078. The sequence continues at coordinate 75,497 of CAZICZ010000003.1, forward strand.
AACGACGCGAGAGACGATGACTCTCCATCGCGCTCCCTGTGCTTTCTGCCATCGCCTCGGGGGCGATCACCAGCGTGCTTAAATGGGTTGCGAGGTAGACCGGGAGAGCCTCTGAGGCGGAGTCGGGTGCGGCGGAACCCGAGGCAGAATGTGATGGGGCCAGTGCCGTGCCCCGCAGCACTACGTGCCAGCGTGGCACGCCAGCAAGCACTTCCCGGCGGGCGGCACGCAGGTCCGATTCGAGGCGAGTGAGCGCGCAATAGCGCGCTTGCTGCCATGACGGGGACATCAGTGTGTCGCACAAGGAACGCATGGCCGTCCACCACGGCGCTGTCAGGCGGACACGCCGTTCTATCGCCAGCAACACCAGGCCGCGTACCCTGTCGCAGCAGGTGTGGAGCGCAATCGCTCCCCTGCACAGACAGGCGCTGCACAGGTCCTCCAATGTCCGCAGGAGCGCATCCTGGGGCTGAGGGAGTTGACCATCAGGGACATCGGCGGTAAGGGTCTGCAGCCATCTTCCGTACTCCGGTACTTCATCCCCCAGTCCGGCCACCTCATCGGGATCACTTCGTGTCACCCGCATCTGCGAGGAAAGGGTGCGCTGATGGGCGACAATCGCGCGCCGAACCCGCCGTTCCAGCTGACGCACTACTCTGGCCATGACCACACTCCCCCGCAGACGCTGCGGACATTCCGCCGACTGTACGTCCCCCAGAGATGCCGCATGCATCAGGCAGAGCACGAGCAGGGTTTCCCCGGTCGCACGCCCCTGCGGCCAGCGCTGCAGATGCAGCGCAAGGTGTTCGCCCAGTAAAAGTACACGCCCCAAGTGAGGGGATGACGCGACCCCCTGCCACAGCGGTCGTGTCAGGACCATTTGCGAGAAGAGTGCTAGCACGCCGGGTACAAACGCTGACGGAGCGGCCTCGCGCAGGAGCAACAGGGTCGAGACTCGCCGTTGGAGCAGTGTCATCACGCGAGTGCGTGCCAAGATCCCTGTGGACGCGTTGGCGGAACGCGACAACCCGTCCGCACCCTCCGGACAGGCATCTCCCTGCAGCGCCTCGTCAAGGAGACACTGATCTGCAAGCTGCGATACCGCAGACAGGGACATCGCCCCGGCATCTGCCGCACGCAGACACCAGGAAAACGCGGACGGCAGGAAATGGACGACATGCAGAAGGGATTCCCCCGGACGCGACAGATTCCGCGGTCCTCCCTGCGTCGCCCCGTTGCCGGAACAAAACAGCATGCCTCGCAGACGATCGTGCAGCATCATTCTCAGGCGCGCATGTGCAAGCGGCGGGCTGTGCCTGCCTGCCTCGGGCAACGGGAGCGCCGACTGCCCGCGCACGCGTCGCAGGTCATTGATCAGCCCGGGTGGAAACCATGCTTCCGCACACTCGTCCGGCAAAGCCTGCAAACAACGCTGCCACCGGACGCTGGCGAGACTGACCTGGCGCAGCACCCGAGGTTCGCAGGAACCACGACACGCCGTGCTGCCAATGACGCGCAGCAACTCACTGCCGATTTCCTGCACGCGGCGGGAGGGCAGAAAGCCGAGCAGCGCAACGTGACGTCTGAGGCGCAAGCATGCACTTTCGCGGGCGCGCGCATCCCCCGTCACTGCCCACTGGGTGATTTCTCCGATGAACAGGCGGGCGCTGTCCTCCAACGCACGCGCCACGGGCAGCAGCGGTGTCATGCGTCGTCTGCTCCTTCCACGGCCGCGAGAAGCGCGCGACGCACGGCATCCCGCACATCCGGCGCCGTGAGCATGCCATGCAGACCCAGCGCTTTGGCCCAAGCGGTATCTGACTCCCGCGGGTGAGAGGTATAGATCAGGATGGGAGCCCGAATCAGGCCGCGCAGGCGGGCCCCTCGCTCAAACCCGTTGCCCTCTTGCAGGGAGAGCGAGACAAGGCACAAATCCCAGTGGCGCCGGACCGAACATTGCAGCACTGCCGCATCGCTGCCCACACAGTGCGTTTCCCAGCCAAGCTCTGTGGTCTGTGCCTCCAGCCAGCGCACGCGGTGAGCCGCATCATCCATGATCAACACGCAGGTCATGTGGCGCCCCCTCCTCGGGTTCATGGCAGCGAAGGCAGGCCTGCACAAGTTGCAACAAGTCCCGGCGGCCAAACGGTTTCAACAACACGCGTCGCACGCCCGCAATTTCGGCGCGGGCCTGCGTGACAGGGTTGTCTTCATTGACTAGAAGAACCACGGGAATGTGGGCATAGCGGGAATTTGCCGCCAGCAGGGCGCAGGTGTCATAACCATCCAGCTCCGGCAGATTGGCATCCATCACCACCGCGTCCGGGGGATGCGCGACGACCTCGCACAGCGCTTCAAAACCGTCTTCGGCAATCTGCACCTCGAACTGCTGGCGGTCGAACAGGGCCTGCGTGCTTTCCCGGATGTGGCGACTGCTGGCGACCAGCAATACCTGCACGCGGGCAGTAAGGGGGGGCGTGTCGGCATCCATGCCATGCTCCTTTTCTCGTGATCTCACTAGCAGGTGTAGCACAGGGAGTACACCTGCGCCTGTCCCGGCGCATCGCCTCGCGTGATGTCATGCGCTATGATCTGCGCAGCGACGCGCCGGGCAGGCGCAGGCACCCAATCCCCCACCTTTACGGCAGGCAGCGTTATCGATGAGCATTCGACTTGGCATTGTCATGGACCCGATTGCGTCCATTCACTATAAAAAAGACACCAGCCTGGCCATGATGATGGCCGCACAGGAACGCGGGTGGTCTTTGTTCTACATGGAACAGTCCGACCTGTATCTCAAGGACGGCGTGGCCATGGGCCTCATGCAGGCCATTGAGGTTGCGTGGAACCCCGACGCCTGGTTTACGCTGGGCGAGAAAAGCGACGCGCCCTTGTCGACGCTCGATGTCATTCTGATGCGCAAGGACCCTCCCTTCGACAATGAGTACATCTACACCACGTATCTGCTGGAACAGGCAGAGTCGGCGGGCACACTGGTTGTCAACAAGCCGCAGAGCCTGCGCGACTGCAATGAAAAACTGTTTGCCACGCAGTTCCCCCAGTGCTGCCCGCCACTCGTGGTCAGCAACAACGCGCAGGTGCTCAAGGCGTTTCATGTCACCCATGGCGATGTCATTTTCAAGCCCCTGGACGGCATGGGCGGATCGTCCATTTTTCGCCTGCGCAAAGACGATCCGAATGTCAGCGTGATCATTGAAACGCTGACAGGACACGGCCGCACCCCCATCATGGCGCAACGCTTCATTCCGGAAATTGTGAATGGCGACAAACGTATTCTGTTGATCGACGGCGAACCGGTGCCTTACGCACTGGCACGGGTCCCGGCCCGCGGAGAAACGCGCGGCAATCTTGCCGCCGGCGGCAGCGGTGTCCCACAGCCTCTGAGTGAGCGTGACCGCTGGATTGCGAGTCAGGTGAAGGAAGTTGTCAAAGCCAAAGGCCTCTTGTTTGTCGGGCTGGATGTGATCGGCGATTACCTCACCGAGATTAACGTGACCAGCCCGACCTGTGTCCGTGAGTTGAATAACGCGTATAATCTCGACATCGCCGGCGACCTGATGACCTGCATAGAAGGCAAGCTCTCTCAACGAGCCTGACCATTGCCCGGAGATTGCACGCAGGACTTATGACAGCAGACACTGATCTTTCGAACGAACGATTCGGATTCACCATTTTCCTTTCCGCCTGTCTGCACGTCATGCTGATCGCGGGAGTGGGTTTCAGTTATCTGGAAGAAAGCAACAGCGCCCCGGTGATCGAGGTGACACTTGCGCAATACCGCAGTGAGCAGGCACCCGATCAGGCCGATTTCATTGCGCAGGAAAACCAGACGGGAAGTGGCACGCTCGACACGGCCGCCGCGCCCAGCACGCCTTTCGTTTCCGAATTTCATGACGAGATAATTCAGCAGGTGGACCCGGTGCCCCAGGCACCTGCCCCCAACCGGCAGACTGAGCCCAATGATCTTGCTTTGTTGAGCAGCACCGATTCGCCCCAGCAGCAAGAACAGCAACGCGAGGAAGAGGCACCCGAAACCGACGCGCCATTATCGGAAAGAGCCACTCCGGAAGAACTGAGCCTTGCGATTGCCAGCCTGCAGGCTCAACTGGATTTGCAACAACAGGCCTACGCCAAACGCCCGCGCAAATACACCATCTCGTCAGCATCAACGCAGAAGCGTCATGACGCTCTTTATCTCGATTCCTGGCGAAAACGCATCGAAGCGGTGGGCAACATGAATTATCCGGAGCAGGCGCGAGAGCAGCAAATATATGGCAGTCTGCGCATGCTTGTGGCGCTAAGACCCAACGGGTCAGTACAGGAAATCCGCATATTGCAGACCTCCGGTCACCGTGTGCTGGATGAGGCCGCCGTAGAGATCGTTCGCATGGCTGCGCCGTTCGACCCCTTCCCCCCCGAGATGCGGGCCGATGTCGACATCTTGGAAATCATTCGCACCTGGCGCTTTCATCAGGGCAATTCATTTACCAGCCAATAGCGCAACCGACAATGACGCAAGCCGAACACGACGAAAATTTCTATGAGGCCAAGCCGGGCACGCTGGCCAACCAGTTTCTGGTGGCGATGCCTCATCTTGAGGACCCGTGGTTCAATCACACCGTCACCTATCTGTGGCGACACAATGAAGAAGGTGCGTTGGGCATTGTCATCAACAAGCCTTCAAGCTTGCGACTGGCTGATCTGTTGAAGGAGCTCTCCATAGACGTCGCGCCACGCCTCGGCGATCTGGAGTTTCATGCACAGCGCGTGATGACCGGCGGCCCGGTGGAAAAAACGAAGGGATTCATTTTGCATAACAGCGGTCGCGAATGGGAGTACACACTGCCCATTACGCCGGCACTGAGTCTGAGCATGTCCAAGGACATTCTTGAAGATATTGCTACCGGAAACGGACCTGAGCGCTACCTTGTCGCCCTGGGATGCGCAGGATGGGAGGCGGGACAGCTGGAGGAAGAAATTGCGCAAAATGTCTGGCTGACTGTGCCAGCCATTCCAGAACTTATTTTCTCGGGTGATCACGCAGGAAAGGCAGAGGCAGCGGCCTCCATCCTGGGCGTCAGCCTCTCCCAACTCTCTTCCACCGCCGGACACTCCTAGCGCGGCATTCAGACGGGAAATCAATCGGATGGACACACTGCCGCTGAAAAAACCGCGCCCCCTCTCGATCCTGTGTTTCGATTTTGGAACCAAACGAATCGGGTCTGCATTCGGCCAGAGCATCACCGGCGGCGCGAGTCCCTTGCAAGCGATCACCGCGCGCGATGGCATTCCGGACTGGGAGCAGGTCGATGCGCTGGTCGCCCGCTGGCAACCGGATGCCTTTGTGGTAGGACTTCCCTATCACATGGACGACACCGAAAGCGATCTGCTGATACGGGCACGGAAATTCGGGAACCGGCTTAATGGCCGGTATCATCTTCCCTGTTACGGCATGGATGAGCGCCTGAGTTCTTTCGAGGCGCGAGGTCAGAAGCTGCGCAGAGAATCCACTGCGCAGCTCGATTGCCTTGCCGCGCAGCTGATTCTGGAAACATGGTTCCAATGCCTTGCGGAAAAATTTCCGCCCGGCTTATCAGAATGAATCGGGAATTTTGGCCTTTGCCTTCGCGGCCTCTTTCGTGATCAGGCCTTTCTGCAGCAAATCTTTCAGACACTGATCCAGTGTCTTCATGCCCACCGAAGAACCCGTCTGAATGGCCGAATACATCTGCGCCACTTTGTCTTCACGGATGAGATTGCGGATGGCAGGTGTCCCGATCATGATCTCGTGCGCCGCAACGCGACCGCCCCCCGTTTTTTTCAACAGCGCCTGTGAAACGACGGCCTGCAAAGACTCGGAAAGCATCGAACGCACCATGGCCTTTTCGGCGGCCGGAAACACATCGATTACCCGGTCAATCGTTTTGGCGGCGGAGGTGGTGTGCAGGGTACCAAATACCAGGTGACCGGTTTCCGCAGCGGTCAGCGCGAGACGAATGGTTTCCAGATCCCGCAATTCGCCCACCAGAATGATATCCGGGTCTTCGCGCAGCGCCGAGCGCAGTGCTTCGGCGAACCCGTGCGTGTCCCGGTGCACTTCCCGCTGGTTGACCAGACACTTTTTGCTTTCGTGCACAAATTCGATCGGATCCTCGATGGTCAGGATGTGTTCGTAACGCGTGTTGTTCACATAATCCATCATTGCCGCCAGCGTTGTGCTCTTGCCGGAACCGGTTGGGCCGGTGACCACAACCAGCCCGCGCGCGGTGTCGGCGATTTGTTTGAACACCGGCCCCATGCCCAGTTGCTCCATGGACAAGACTTTGCTGGGAATGGTCCGGAACACCGCAGCAGCGCCCCGATTCTGGTTGAATGCATTGACGCGGAATCGAGCGAGGCCTGGCACCTCAAAGGAAAAATCCGTTTCCAGAAACTGCTCGTAATCCTTGCGCTGTTTGTCTGTCATGATCTCGTAGATCAGCCCGTGGACTTCCTTGTGGTCCATCGCGGGAACATTGATCTTTCGAATGTCGCCGTCGACACGAATCAGCGGTGGCATGCCTGCCGTGATATGCAGGTCGGATGCCCCTTGCTTGACGCTGAAATTGAGTAATTCGGTGATATCCATAGTGAAGTCTGCCCTTGGTCACGAGAGCCATGTCGGCTGTGTTATAGTGTGCGCGCGTCGCACGGGTTCCCCGTTCAGGGGGCCAAAATCCCGCCAGTCACCGCGCGTCCCGGCGAATGAACCATGGCAAGCATAGCAGAAAACATTTTCACAATTCGCCGACAAATCGCGGCCGCTGCGAGGGAATGTGGCCGCGCGGAAGACAGTGTTCTCTTGCTTGCCGTCAGCAAGACGCAGGGGCCGGAAAAAGTGCGCGAGGCCTATGCCGCCGGGCAACGGGACTTTGGGGAAAACTACGTGCAGGAGGCGCTGGAAAAAATGCCGCAGCTTGCCCTTCCCGGCCTTGTCTGGCATTTCATCGGTCCGATTCAATCCAACAAAACCGCAGAGATTGCCGCTCATTTCGACTGGGTGCACGGCATTGACCGTCTCAAGATCGCCACCCGCCTGTCCTCGCAACGCCCGGCCTCGCGCGGACCGCTCAATGTGTGCGTGCAGGTCAACCTGTCGGCGGAAGACACCAAATCCGGCGTACCACTGTCCGAAGCCGAGCCACTTTGTCAGGCGATAAGGACCTTGCCGGGGGTGTGCCTGCGCGGCCTGATGGCCATTCCCGCGCCCTGCGATGACCCGCTGGAGCAACGCCGTGTGTTCGCGCCGCTGCAACGAGAATTTCTGCGCCTTCAGGGGCAGATCCCCACCCTGGACACGCTGTCGATTGGCATGAGTGCGGATTTCGAAGCGGCGATTGCACAAGGCTCCACGATGGTGCGCATCGGGACGGCCCTGTTTGGTGCCAGAACTTAGGCCCCGAGAGACGCCTCGCTGTGCAGGGGGCAGCCGCAATGGGCGCAGCGTGAACGGAAGGGGTTGAGAAAAAACGTTTTCACAAAATATTGTTCGTGACAATCGGGACAGCGCTTGTTGGCCAGAGCCACACCGAATCCCGCATAGAGTGCCATGTAGGCGACCATGATCAAGGTGGTCTCATTGCCCGCTTCCAGCACTCGCATTACCGCCAGCACATAAACCGGAAACGTGCAGAAACACACAAATAATCGATTGCGGGCGCTACGGATTTGCCGCAGTCGTAGCCGTTTTTTCTCGGCATCCGCCTCGTGTTTCGCTAACTCCTGTGCCATAACGCCCTCACCGGGGACCTCCGCAATCTCTGTTTCCTCGGAAGTGTACACGGAGGCAGCGAGCATTCGGAGCCTGTGACCATCATTTTTGCAGACACAGAGTGATCACGCCCGACATTCCCGCAATCTCGCGCTGTCTGGACGGCAGCTTACCTGTGCTAAACTCAGCCAAGCTCCCTGACGACCAAGCCGACGATTTCAGCCCCATGGACAATAGCCCCATCCTCAATATTCTGATCGCAGCGCAACAGCTTGCCGATGGTGAGCTGCTGGTGAATGCGTTGCGCAAGGCCGGCTACAGCGTCCATGCCGAAACGCTTGAAACCGAATCCGGCGTCGACGCGCAATGGCAACGGATGCGCTGGGACCTGCTGTTTGTTCTGTCGGAAGAACCCCCGCTGCCCCTCGCCTTGCTACGCACCCACGGTGGCGACATGGGGTGTATCGTGCTTGGCAAGTCACGCGTGCGTGACCCCCTGCACGTCGACTTGCCGGCGCACTGTGTGTTGAGCCCTTGCAGAGCACTGACCAAGCCCAAGGACGTCACACGATTGCTTCACACCGTGGCACAGGAGGTGCGCAATCTGGAAACCCGGCGTGCGCTGCGCGCGGCGCGTACCGCGCTGCAGGAGCTGCAGGAGCGCTACCACCTGCTGCTGCAAAGCGCCTCGGATGCGGTCGCGTATCTCCATGGCGGCCTCCACGTCTATGCGAATGACGCTTATGTGGCGCTGTTCGGCATGCCATCGCCCGAGGCGCTCAAGGCCCAGGGATTTCTCGATCTGGTGGACCCTCAAGATGTCGACCGGGTGCGTGAATTTTTGCGCGCCTGTCCCGATGCCACGACGAGCAGTTGCGTCTTTCTGGGCATCACCGCGCCCCATTCGCTGACCCGTCTCAGCCTGCAGTGCGCGCCCTCACGCTACGAGGATGAACCCTGCGTCCAGATCATCGTGCGTCCCGCAGCAGGCAACATTGCGCAACAGGAACGACTGCGGGCGCAGGAAAGCCGTGATTTGTTGACCGATCTGCTCAACCGCAATGCCATCAGTGCCCGTGTCGATCAGGCGATTGCCACCAGTATTTACGAACATCTTGCCAGCACGGTGCTCATGCTCAAGCTCATGGAGTTTGAAGAGTTTGGTCACGCGGTGGGACGCTCCCTCAGCAATCTCATGCTGGCAGATGTGGCCAGTCTGATTCGTCGTGAACTTCCGCAGGATGCCGTGCTGGGACACATCGGCGCAGGGGAATTTGTCGCGCTCTTTCCCGCCGACCACGACCTCTCCTTGGAATCCTCTCTGCCCGCGCTGGGTGAAAGACTCAACCAGGCACTGTTCGCCCAGCATCCCCAAGCACCGTCCGCAGGCATTGGCCTGGGCATTGCGCTCGTGAATGAACACGCTCCCTCCGCCAAAATCGTCATCGACCGCGCGCGTCATCATCTGACCGTGAGGGCGAATCAGGCGCTGCATCCTGTGCACACAGCGGAAGATCCCTATGCCGATGCTCACGAGATGTTTGCGCGCCTGAAAAAGGCCTTTGAGCAGGAAGATTTCATTTTGGTGTTTCAACCGGTCGTCAATCTCAAGGAGGATGGCATCGAGCGCTACGAGGTGCGCATTCGCCTTCAGGACAAGGGCACCCTGATCTATCCACCCCGCTTCCTGGAGCTCGCCAACCAGCACGGACTGGGCGAGCAGATAGATCGCTGGGTCTGTCAAAAAACACTGCAGTTGCTGCGAGAGCGCCACAATCCTGCCTTGAAACTGACGATCAATCTGACGCATAACACCATCACGAACTCTCAGTTCCTGCCCTGGCTACGTGAACATATGCAGAAAGAGCGGGTGACCGCCGACCAGATCAGTCTGCAGATCAGTGAGCTGGATATCGTCAGTTCTCCCGAGCAGGTGCGCCAGTTCTGTCAGCAGCTCAAAACGCTGGGCTTCGAGTTGTCGATAACGCACTTCGGCTGTACCCTCAGCCCCTTCAATTTTTTGCCCCTCGAGGACGCCAGCTTCATCAAGCTCGACAAGTCACTGCTGGAGAACATCGACAGTGATACTGCCGCGCAGGAAAAACTGAACACCACGGTCAGCAGCCTTCACGCACGCGGGCTGCTGGTCATCGCGCCGATGATTGACCGCATCGACCTGCTGCCGTATCTGTGGCAGGCCAATATCAATATGGTACAGGGCAATTGTCTGCAGGAGCCCAGTGCCAGCATGAATTTTCGCTTCGTACAGGACGAAGAGATCACCCTGGATTCCTTCCAGTAACAGGGCCGCAAACCTCAACACTCCCACTCTCCAGGAATCAGCCCGTGCCAGAACAAACCCCCTCAACACCCGCGCCCGTCACGACACCTCCCCCGGGCACGCACTTGCGAATCGGCCAGAAGTTTGCGTTTGCCGTGACTGCGCTGATGGTTCTGGCCATGTGCGTTTTCTGGCTCGTCACCAACCAAACCACCGAAAATATCCTGCGCAAACAGGCCGACAGCCTCGGCAACACGCTTGCTCGCCAGACGGCCATTCTGGTGACAGAACTGGTGCTGGCCAATGACATGATCAGCATTAACGTGTTGCTGAATCAGTTGACGCGGGAAGAGGCGATTGCCCAGGTGGCAGTGCTCAGCATTGATGACCGCGTCATCGCAATCTCCGGCTCCTCTGTGACACCGGCCGGTGATGACCCCCTGCAACGTAGTGATCTGTTTGGCAGCTATGTGGCCCCCATCGCCCTGCAGGACTCCCTAGCCGGCTATGTGCGTGTGAACCTGGACCAGCGCTATATCGAGCAAGGCGTTACCCGTAACTTCCTGTTCATGCTGGCCGCCCTCTTTCTGCTGGTGCTGGCCGGGGTCAGCATCGTGGTGGCAATGTCCACGCATCTGGTCACCTTTCCGTTGCGCCTGCTAACGGCGGCGATGCAGAGCACTCGACATGCGGAACCTGCCCAGGCGCCCTTTGGAGAACGGGGTGACGAGGTCGGGGTCCTGATACGGCAATACAACCGTCTGCTGGAAGACCTGGAAGATGACGAAACACGCCAGGTTATCTTCGGGCCGGAACCCGAACCCGACCCCCATGCCAAAGCGGCAGCACTGTATCGGCGCCCGGGCCGCGCCTTTGTCAGTATTCTTCACCTGAACATCAGCAATTACCGCGATGCCCTGCACCGGCTGGAGCCCGAAGAAACGATCGAGCTGCTGAACACCTATTACTTTTACATCCACCGGGTCGCCCGTCTGTACAACGGCCATCTGGAGAAGTGTGCCGGAGACGAAATTCTCATGACCTTTGGGGCGGCGCAGGCAGATGACGAACATTGTTTCCATGCCGTTTGTGCCGCTTTGCTGTTCCTTGAGATCACGGCCAGCCTCGCACGTGAACTGGAAGCGCAGCAGCTGCCCACCCTGCAATTCAGGGCTGGGTTGCATTGCGGTGAACTGCTCACAGGGGTGCTCTCCTCGCTCGATCAGAATACCTACACGGTCGCCGGAGAGAATCTGGCATTGACCCGGCAGATCTGCGAGGAAGCGCCGGTCGACGCCTTGCTGATCAGCGAAGCCGCCTACACCCTGGCGGACGCCGACAGCCGCTTTTACACGGAAGAGTTCAACGAAGTGGCCGACGACCCACGAGGAGAATTCCTCAAAACCTGGCTGGTCATCGAGCCGCTCCACACTTACAAATCCCTGCTTGAGCGACAGGTGGAGCATCTGCTCGCGGAAGAAGTGCGTCTCTGATTGCCGCTTTGCGGTTACGCAGGGATGGCGTAAGCTCTGGCCATCGTTGCCATTCACCACGCGAACAAGGAGGTGGGGTGGAATACACGTTCCCGGTCTGTCATCTGTTTTACTACCCCACGCAAGTCATGCTGGTGGACGATGACCCCAACTTTCTCGATGCCGTCAGCCTGCTGCTGCCGCGCACCCTGAGCTATCGCCAGTTTCAGTCTCCGCGCCAGGCGCTGGACCATATCAACAGCGCACAGCAACATGCCTCCCTGATCCGGCGTGTGTATTCCTCGTACAAGACCGGCCCTTTCGATTCGGACACCTTGACCCACATCGAAATCAACGAGCTCTACAAGGAAATCTACAATCCGGAGCGCTTCAGTACGCCTAGCGTGGTCGTGGTCGACTATTCGATGCCGTCCATGAATGGTCTGGAATTTTGCGCCAGCCTGACTAACCCCTTTGTCAAACGCATCCTGCTGACGGGCCAGGCCGATACCGAAATCGCCGTTCAGGCCTTCAACGACGGCTTGATTGACCAGTTCATCAGCAAGAAGGACCACGACCTGGAGACCAAACTCAATCGCTCGATCGCCGCCCTGCAGCAACAGTTTTTCAGCCGAAGCTTCAAACTCATTACCGATCCTGTGATTGCCAACAGCCAGTGTCGCTTTATCAACAACGCCGAGTTTATTGCCTACTTCAATGCCCTGCGGCAAAGCCGCAAGATTGTGGAGTATTACCTGATCGATGAGCCTTATAGCGGGTTTTTATTGCTGGATGCGAAAGGTCGAGTGTCCGTGCTGCTGATCATGCCGCAGCTGCGTCTGGCAGAGCATCTGGCGTTGTGTAACAAATGGGGCGTGCCACAGGGTCTGAGCGACGCGCTGCAACAGGGAACGATGATTCCGTTGTTCAACGCCGTGGCCGAGGACGCTCAATGGCAGGCGATGATCCGTCAGGACTGGCGCAAATACTATGCGCCGGCGACGCGCGTTTCTCCCGAGACACCCTATTACTGCGCCGTGCTGGAGCCGTCCGATGCCGGACGGGTCTTGCGCGCCTTCACGCAGGACGGCATTCACGCCTACGAGGCTCACCTGCACACCCCGCGCTCCGTTACGACGTTTCTTCACTGAGCGAGGTGGGCGGAAACGACAGCGTAAAGCGGGTGTATTTCCCCAGCTCCGACGTGACCTCGATATCCCCCCCCATGCCTTGCATCGTGCGCTTGCAGAAGGCAAGACCGGCCCCCGTGCCATTGCTCCGGGTACTGAAGAATCCCTCAAAAATATGCGGACGGACTTTCTCGTCGATGCCAAGGCCCGTGTCTTCAAAGAGCAGTACTGAGCCTTCCTCTGTGGCTTCTATCCGCAGGGAGATACTCCCTTTGCCGGCCGACTCGATGCTGTAAAGCGCGTTTTTCAGGAGATTGAAGAGCACATAAACGAGCAGGGATTGCACGCCGAGAAACGTAAAGTCCTGCACTACGTCGACACTGACTTTTTCGCGCTCGAGCCGTTTGAACGGGTACTGGTGCAGGGCATCTTCCACGCAGTCTGCCATCGAGCAGACAGTAAATTGCGTCCGTTCCAGCGCTTGCTCTTTCAAATTCACAAGCAACAGATCAATCACATGATTGGCTTGATCCACCATGGCACGAATGCGCGGTCCCGTCTGCGAAAGGGCCTCAAGCCGCTCCTCGCGAATCGCCGGAAAGCGCTCGCCCTGTTCCGCGCTCGCAAAGCGGTAGCCTTCGATCAATTCCGGAAGCGTGGAATCCACACCCGAGATGCTCGCACGCACGCCGGAAAGCGGCGTACGCATTTCGTGAGCAATCGTGGCGCTGAGGGTGGCAAGTGCTGCCGATTTTTCGGCGAAAGCGCGCTCCTGCTGATATCGCTTGCGTTGTTCCAGAAGAATCCGCTCCAGCGCAATGCCCACCTGTCGCGCAAAAAAGGCCAGCATTGAGTGCAGCTCGTTCACGAGCCGCGCGTGGTCCCGCAGAAAAATGACTGCGAGCAACTGATTATCCCGCGAGACGGGAATCATGAGCGTCACCTGCCACTGCGTCATGATCGCCGCGACCTCAACAGGACACTGAGAAATCGTCACAATCTGCGAACGTTCTTGTGCGAATTTTCTGACCACATCGAATGACGCTACCGGTGAACAACCATCGCGATGCCACAAACACAAGGGCGGAGGATCTGCGGGCTCGCTGTCTATCAACGCACGCGAAATCAACAAACTGACCGTGTCACCTGCAAGCAGTGCACTGAGACTCGTCTGCGTGTAATGCAACAGACTGTTCATGTCAGAAAATTCGTGCAAGACATCAACGAGGCCGGCCACACCACCGATGCGCCGGAGAGCAGAATCCACGCGTGCACTGCCCATTGCCTGCAGAAAAGCGGCACTGAGGTAGGGGTAACTGAAGACCACTGTCGCGATAAAGACCAGATGAAAGACTGCTTGGAACAAGGGTTCCCAAATAGCGACATCCGTAATGAGGAAAAACAAAAGATACAAAAGGCTATAGCTGAAAATCAGCAGGCCTCTTGCAACAAAAAGTGGTTTCCGTAAGCTAATCAAGCACGATCCCCCGAGGGCAACATCCGGGAAAATTTCCCCGACCGACCTGCATAATTCTTTACGCGGGCGCGGTGGCCGCTATGTTTCAGGTCGTGCTAGTGTATACTAGCGCCCGGTCAAACATGAAACCGGACAGGGAAACAGCCGGCGTCACCAGGGAAATGTTCGACCCACCTGAACAGGGCAAATCCGTCATGAAGCAACGTCGATCTCTCTTTTTCCTTCCCGTGCTGATTCTCTGGAGTCTGGTTTACGGTAGCCTCGGTGGCGTTTTTTTCAAACTTTTAGCCGTCATTGAATTGTGGCACTCCGCAAACCGAATGCAGCTACAACAATGGAAACGCTATCCGGCGCGGCATTATCAACAGTTCACCGCTGCGATCGTGATGGCAGAATTGAATGGGCAAACCTGGTCGTTGCTGCCCATGATGCACAATGACGTGACCGATCGATTCCCTCGCGCCCCCTTTCCGTTTCTCATTATTCTGTGCAATACCCTGATCGCCCTTTTGTATCTTCCCTACGCATTGTGCAGCGGTCTGTTTCGCGGACCAGCCTATGTATTCGCGCAAGGGTGGTCCCGTCTTCGCGTGTCGCCTGACGGGTCTAGGTAACCCAAGGCACTCCTCTGATGAACAGCAAGCCCCTCATCCTGGTAGTGGAAGACGATCGCCAACAGTCCGAACTGGTCGTGGAAGTTATCAATGAAACCGGACGCTATCAGGCCATTCCCGCCTACGACGGTGAACAGGCGCTTCAGATTCTCAAAGCCCATCAGCGCGGATTCAATTTCCTGAGCAATCGCATCGAATGCATTCTGCTCGATTGGCAGATGCCAAAAATGAATGGCGAAGTTTTTCTGAAAACCCTGCGTCGCGATGAAGGCAACAGTCCTTTCAAGCGCCATATTCCGATTGTTATTTTTACGGCCTATAACGATCGCGAACGACAATCCCTCGCAAAGGATCCAACACTCGGCATGGCGTCAGGCTATATTCTGAAGCCGTTTGAAGAGACTGAATTACTGGGACTGCTGGAGCGCATCGTGATTCACAAGGAAGCCGAAATTCTGCGGGAGATTCTGATCGAACGCGATCAACGCTGGGTGCGAGAGCTCGAACGCAAGCGGTAGAAGAGAGTCAGTTCAGGGGCATGCGGACAATAAAACGCGAGCCCTTTCCCAGCGTGCTTTCACATTGAATACTGCCCTTGTGCTCTGTGATGATCCGATTACAGATGGTGAGTCCCCATCCCCTGCCCGCCGTGAGATTGCCTGCCGCGGTGATTTTCCCACTGAAATAGGGTTCCCAGATTTTTTCACGCAGTTCCGGGGCAATGCCACAACCGGTATCGGCGACCGTGACCACGAGCTCCTGCAGCTCCGCCACGCTGCTCACCCGCAGGACACCTCCCTCCGGCATGGATTCCACGGCATTTTTGATGAGATTGCTGAACAGAACCTGGAGCTCTCCCGGAATACCGAACACATGCGGTGCCCGCTCGTCCAGCTCGATCACCCGCCGGTGAGGGCCTTCGGGCAACAGCTTCATGCAGCGCAGCAGGACCGCATTGATGTCCACCGCCTGAAAGCGATCGTTTTCCTGCGCGTTTTCATCGGTGATGGCGAGAGTTTCGTCAACGATTTCCATCGCCCGTTCAATCTGCTCGTCGATGATCTGCCGGTATTTTTCAATCGAATCCACCGATTTCATGCGGTGCGCCGCCATCCGAATGATGTTCAGGGGCGTGCGAATCTCATGGTGGGCCTGTCGGGTGGCATGGGCAATGGCGCGGCTCTTGTCTACCCGGACCAACTGAATCTCTGCCTGATGTTGGCGCCGCTGGTTTTCAAAGTAGAGTTTCTCGAGTTTTTCAAACGGCGTTAGCCGATACAAAATGGCCGCCACATAGCGCATCAGCCGAGACAGAAAGAGCCGGTCCCGTTTGCTGAACTCCTCCTGCGAACTGCGCTCGCCGACGATCAACACGCCTTCCAGATGTTCGGGGGAAAAGAACACCAGCACGAGTGTCTTCTCCGGATCGGCATGTCCGAGTGCAGAGAATCGTGTCTGCGTGTGAACGGAAAAGGACGCAAGCTCCCGCGGATCTTCTCGCTGTTCGCATTCCAGGAGAAAGGGGTCCTCGGGACTCAGCGTTTCCAGAACCCTGTCACTCTCGCTGGCAAAGAGTTGATAGCGCAGCAGCACATCGTCCGCATCACGTACGGCGACAATACGATGCAGGCGTTCCAGCTCGAAGACCTCATCCATTTCCTCGCTCAAGGTCGCAAAAATCTCCGCGCGGTTTTTCACGGAGCTCAGTTTTTCGGCGAGCCTGTTCAGGATTTCTTCCGGTTCATACCAGCTGCGGACAAAGCGGCGACGGGCGGTACTCACGAGAAAAACCTCCAGTCGTGCGGCATTCATGGCCCACAGGAGGGCGATCACGCAGATCAGCAACAGACTGAGGGCCGGAAATTGCGGCGCCAGTTGAAAGGCGAGAACAAGACAGGTCATGGCCAGAGCAGCGACAATCAGTTTGGCGGTGTAGCGATCAACGGCCATCCGGATATCCAACAGGTCATGCTTGCTGAACGCGTAGGCAAAAAACAGGGAGGGAAAAAGTGACCCGAGATGGCCCAACACCAGCCAGTCATAGTTGCCCAGAACGACGAGCACCAGATCAAAGACGATGCCGCACAGAATGAACAGACCAAGGCCCGTGAGCATGTAAGCCACGCGAATACGATGCTCCGGATAACGACGATAGCTGATGATCAGATTCGAAATGACCAGAACGCCCACCCCCACCAGATACAGCGCATAAACGGTGTACCCCGGGCCATCGACAAACACCACGGCGCCCTGTTCCAGTCGCGCGACCGACACGACATCCGAGAACAGGATCAGCCCGCAGAACACTGCGAAGATCACGACCTGAATGCCTCGGAAGACGGGACCGGGCACCCGCGCAGGATCGGGATAGCGCACGCTGATGTCCCAATGTCCCAGCGCGAAGAGCAAGGCCGAGATCAACTGTACCTGCGAGACCAGATTGACGGGCACCCGGGCCTGAAACTCGTGCAGGAGCATGTAGCATAGCGCCCAGATGGCGACCGCCACATTGGTCACCAGATAGGTTGCGGATAGCCGTCCGGGATTCTGTCGCCAGGTAAAAAGCCCCAGAATCAGAAGGACAATGGCATTGGGAATAAATAGGTAGTTCATGACCCCCACGAGGCCGCGTCTGTCTGCATCAGGACGGTAAGCGCTGAGTCACGGGGGCGTGCCGATGCCTCCCTGCCGCTGACGCTGCCGGGAGGCCTGTTGGTTCGGTAGTCGTTCAGTTTCTGGCCTCCCCCTTGAGCAGGTACTTGTTGATGTTGTTGATCATATAGTACTGGCTCTGTTTGCTGAACGATTCCTCCACAACATTGCGCATCGCTTTCAGAGAGCCCTGCACACTGCCATACATCAGCAGGAGATTATTGGTAATGAAGAAATGCACTGGCGAATACCCCACGCCAAGCCCCCATTTGAACGCTTTGCTGTTGACGTTGGTCCACAGGAATCCGACATCGTAGCCCCACTGGGAAGAGCGCTCTAAAATCGGAATGGACAGAAAGGGCGACACCACCTGTCGGTATTCCTTGAGCACGCCCAGCTCCTTGATGAACATGATGCGGTCCTTCTTTACAACCTCGCTCAGCCAGTAATGAGAGATGCTCATCCCGGTTGATTTCTCCGCATCGGACAACTCCCAGGGCATGTCGTGCGCCTTGCTCATCGCATTCTTGTGCATCAGCAATACCCAGCAGAAGCCAATGATGAGATCCCCTTTGTACAGGAGCGAGATCAGGGGGATGCGTTCCGGGTCATCCCGCAGGCTGTGGGTGATCTCGGCACGTGCTGACGACAGGGTCCAGGATTCTCCCCAGCTTTCGTTGAAAACCGTCATGTAGCATTGCGCGAGATCATTCAGCGTGGCATCACTGATCTGCAGCACCTCCTCGCCAAAATAGGTTTGCAGCCGATACTCCTCTCCCAATTTTTCGCGTAGCATCTGGTTGAGCATGGGCGTGGAGGAGCGCAACGGGGAGGGTCGTTGACGCGCGGCATTGCGAAGGGCGATCGGTAACGGATGGTTCGGTGTGACGGCATGAATAACGGATTGAACAGTCATGGTGAATCCCCAAGGGTTAAGCTGATTTGAAAATGGCCGGTGAGCATGTGCGCGAGCACATGGAGGACTGGCCAGATCGACATAGGATTCGAGTCAATTTCCGTACATGAATCTGCACGAAAATTGATTGAACTTTGATCAGCTTATAGCCTTGAGCAAATATTGATCAATCGTTAGCAAGGGGAAAATACGATTAAGGGGCAGGATGCATTTTTTATTCTTGACCGATCATCGCTAAAAAAATCCCGGGCGATTTTTTATTCCTACAAATATTCCTACAAACATGTTACAGAGTTAAACCATCTCGCAGACTGCTCACCACAAACGCCTCAAACTCCTCCTGCGGAAGCGGACGCGCAATGTGATATCCCTGAGCATAATCGCACTTCAGCGCGCGCAGGAAATCCAGTTGCTCCTGCGTCTCCACGCCTTCTGCCACAACCTTGAGCTGCAGTTTTTCCGCCATCAGCAGCATCGTCTCGATCAGCGCTTCTTCGGTTTTCAGTTCCCCAATGCGCGCGACAAAGGAGCGATCGATCTTGAACCCGGTAACGGGAAAGCGGGAAAGATAACTCAGCCCGGAATAGCCCGTGCCGAAATCATCGATCGAGATCTGGATCCCCGCATCGCTGAGCTCGTTGAGCACCTGCAAGGCACGGGTGGCATCTTCGACCAGAACGCGCTCGGTAATCTCCACGATGATCGGCATGTCTCTTGGCTGCTTGATCTCGTGAAACCACGCCTGGGAAGATTCATCGCGCATGTAGAGAAGCCGTGTCGACACATTGACGGAAACACCGATTCGCAGGCCATGCGTCTGGTTGAACTGACTGATGAACTCGCGCGCACTTTTGAGAACGAAGTGATCAATGCGAATGATCAGGCCGCTCTCTTCGGCGAGAGGAATGAAAATATCCGGAGGGATATAACTGCCGTCGGATCTTTGCCAACGCACAAGTGCCTCGCAACCGATAATGCGTCGTTCGGCCAGATGGTAGATCGGCTGGTAGTGAACACTCAGCTCCCTGTTTTTTACAGCAGCCACTAGCTCATTGAACAAGGTGTGGCGCCGTTCGGACTTGCGTTGCATTTCCTGCGTGTAAAACTGCCAGCCATTGCGCCCCGCCTTCTTGACTTCGTACATGGCCTGGTCAGCCTTGATGATCAGGGTTTCGCCGTCCTGCGCATCATCCGGAAAGAAGGCAGTCCCGAGGCTGGCCCCACAGTACACGTGCCGGTTGTTCAGCACAAAAGGCTCGCCCACACTAGCGACAATCTCATCGACGATGCGCCACACCGCCGACTCTGTGAACACGTCGCGCAAGATGACAATAAACTCATCACCGCTGTAGCGGGCCACCGTATCGACTTCGCGAACACAGCGCCGAATGCGCCGGGATGCCTCCACCAGCACCGCGTCTCCCATGTCATGGCCCAGGTTGTCATTCACCGATTTGAAATTGTCCAGATCGATAAACAGCACCGCCAGTTTGGTGCTGACGCGTCGTGTCATTGCAAGCGCGCTGTTCAGCCGATCGCGCAGGAGGCTGCGATTGGCCAAACCGGTCAGGGCGTCATAATTGGCTTGATACTCGATCAGCCTGTCCGACTCCTTTGCCTTTGCCTTCGTCACATCCTGAATCGCCCCAACGAGTTCCTGCTTGCCATCGGGCATGGCGATCATTTCGCCGCGGATATGCAGCCAGATATCTCCCTTGCCGGGGACTTCCAGTCTCAGCTCGGTATCAAAACTGTGGAGGCGCTGTCTCACCCGCTCGACCAGCACGCGAAGATTGTGCGCTGTCTCTTCGGTATACCGAGCGCAGACATCATCGAGCGTGAGCACGCCGGCTCCCGCGGTGACGCCGAAAATCTGCATGCACTGGTCCGATACTTCGGTGAAGACCCCGTTGGCATCAAGACGCCACCCCCCAACGCGGGAGACCGCTTCCACCTCCCGCAAAAACTGTTCATTGCGGAAGATCAGCTGTTCATAGGCCTCTTCTTTCTGCTTGGCACGGGCGCGCAGGAATATGCCGATCATCACCAGTGTGCACAGGACGGCGCTCAGCAGGCGCAGAATAAGAATGCCGGGATGGCCCACGGCGATGTCTTGCAGGGCATAGGCCCCCAGCTGCCAGGAGCCCCCTTCCAGCACTACCGGCATTGTCACTGCGGAGGGAGACGAAAATACCCTGGGCTCGCCGAAGAAAACCTCGCCGTCTGCCCCCAGCCCGTCGCGGCCCCTGATCGCTATCTCCAGGCCTATGCTGGGATCAAACAGACTGCTGTCGCCATAGATGCTGGTTGTCGCAATGGGAGACGACACAATGCCCCACAGTCGCCGCGCCCCGCGCTCGTCGGTGATGTAGACGGGCGCCCTGCCCACAAAGGCCGTGCCGCCCTGTACCAGCTCCAGGGGCCCGGCGATCACCATGGCACCGGTTTCGATGGTTCGCTGCACCGCTGGGTATTGAGCACTGGTCCGGTAATCCAACCCGAGCGCGGCCTCGTTGCCCGCCAGCGGGTAAACATACCGAATGATCAAGTCTGGTGCGGCGGCCAAGTTGATGAGCGCCGGCTCGCGCTCGATGACCTTGGCGGCATAGGTATCAAACTCCTGACGCGTAAAATCGGGATTCGATGCGATGAATGCCGCGAGACCGTTGATGAGAGACAAATTGTTGGAGAGGCGACTTTCCAATTGATAGCGGACACTGCTCAATCGTTCAGAAACCTGCAAGCGCTGCTCATCGGCGAGCAGACTGCGGTAGCGGATCTCTGCCAGTTGCTGGGCAGCAAAAAACAGCAAGGGCATCGCCAAAATCAGACGCATCTTGGCGGTTCCCACCAGACTCATCAATGCCATCAGGGTGATCAGCGCGATGGCAACCAGCATGCCCTGCTGAATTGATATCGTGGCAGTACGCGGCATTTCGATCGGGCTGAGCAGTTGCTCCACACGAAACGGATTTTCAATTTCGCCTAACTGGTTCAGCAGAAAATACGCGTTCTCCCATCGCTCGAGCTGATTGTGACCAAGCGGGACGATCGGGAAGAGTACATAGTCGTCGATCCGTTCGGCAAAGAATCGGTTGTAGTCCGACGGGTCATTGTAAAAATACCGGTAGCGGGGCAACTCCGCAGCAATCCGAGCCGCGAGCACTTCGCGGTTATCCAGCGCGTAGCGCCACCCGTCCAGACTGGCGCGCACAAAGCGCCGGACCTTTTCCGGGTCGCGTCGAATCACCTCTTCGGTGGTATACAGGACATCCCCATAAAAATTGATCCCGAAATCACGCGGATGCAAACTGTTGAGCGAAACGCCCAACTCCCGTGCGCGATAGAGTGCGGACACATCGTAAGTCACAATGGCATCGGCACGTCCTTCCAGCAGGGTTTCAACCGATGTCGGTTCGTCGACAAACTGAAGACTCTCGGGGGCAATGCCGGCCGCGAGGAACATCGCCTCAATCTGCACCTGAAGATAATCTTCCGATACCGCGGCAATGCGCAGCGTGCTCAATTGAGCAAGCGTGTCGATGGGAACATCGCTCAAACTGAACACGGCGACCGGAGAGTTTTGCAGGATCGGCGCTAGAACGATCAGGTCTTCACCACGACCTCGACCGATGATGGCGTCAAGTCCGCCAATGGCGAATTCTGCTCTTCCTGCTAGGAGTTCCTCAAGCGGACTCAGAAATTCTCCGTCTTGAGAAAACGCGGAACGGACATCAACATTCAGGCCGTTTTCCTGATAGAAACCCTGCCACAGCGCCGCGTAATAGCCTGCAAACTGAAATTCATGCTCCCATTTCAGTTGCAAGACAACCGGCTCGTCATTCTGAGCTTGCCATCGGCCAGTAATGCCAATGAGGAGCATTACAACGAGCGCGGCAATTATCGGTTTCACTGACACCTGCTTGCCTCCTGCTATTTTCGCCTCCCTGGCGAATACCCTGCAGGGGAGAATACCAACATGTGTCAGTGGCTCGCCAGCGTCGTGCTCAGAAAATCATCGCATCAGGATGCACCCGATTCCGAGACTTCGACACGATCCACATTTTGGAACCCTCGGGGCAGTTTGTTTCCGCGACGGCCTCGCTCTCCGCTGTAGTGCGCGAGATCTGCCATTTTCATATTCAAATAGCGCCGGCCCGCATGAATGGTCAGAACATCGTTGCCCCCCAGCACACATAGTGCCACGACAAATTCGACACGCTCGCTTGCACGACCCGAGGGAATGCCAATGATCTTGTTGCCTTTACCGCGCGGCAGTTCGGGAAGCTCCGCGAGCGGGAAGCTCAGCATGCGCCCCTCGTTGGTAATGGCCACGACCTGATCCTGTCGCTCGTTTGCAATCAACAGTGGCGGCAGTACCTTGCTGCCTGCGGGCAGTTTCAGCACACTTTTGCCGGACTTGTTTTTGCTCTGCAGATCTTCCACCCGCGTGATGAACCCGTAGCCCGCGTCACTGGCAAGCAATACTCGCTGATTGTCCTCGCCCATGAGAACACCTTCGAAGCTGGCGCCGGATTCAGGCGTCAGACGTCCCGTTAAGGGTTCTCCCTGACCCCGTGCAGACGGCAGCGTGTGGGAAGGCAGGGAATAGGTCCGGCCCGTAGAGTCGATGAAAATCGCGTTCTGATTGCTGCGCCCCTTCGCTGCCACCTTGAATCCGTCGCCGGATTTGTACTGAAGGCTCGTGGGATCAACATCATGCCCCTTGGCAGCACGCGCCCACCCGCGCTCGGAAAGCACCACGGTCACCGCTTCCGTCGACATCAGCTCGGTCTCGCTGAAGGCCTGGGCCTCTGAACGTGCAACAAGGGCGCTGCAGCGTGCATCACCAAATGCCTCCGCGTCCTCTGCAATTTCTTTGCGGATCAGTGTTTTCAATCGTGCGGCGGACGACAGGGTCAGCTCAATCCGTTCGCGCTCTGCGTCCAGCTCACTCTGCTCTGCGCGAATCTTGATTTCCTCAAGCTTGGCCAGATGCCGCAGTTTCAGCTCGAGAATCGCCTCGGCCTGGATCTCGCTCAACCCAAACCGCGCCATCAGCTCGGGCTTGGGTTTGTCTTCGGTGCGGATGATGTGAATGACCTCGTCAATATTAAGAAAGGCAATCAACAGTCCTTCCAGAATATGCAGACGTTGCAAAAGACGGTCGAGCCGATTCTGCAGGCGGCGACGAACAGTCTCGGTCCGGAATTCCAGCCATTCCTTGAGCAGACCGCGCAGATCCTTGACCTGTGGCCTTCCATTAGTGCCGATCATGTTGAAATTGACACGATACGTGCGTTCCAGATCCGTCGTCGCAAACAGGTGAAGCATCAAGGCTTCCACATCAATGCGATTCGACCGCGGCACGATGACGATCCGGGTGGGGTTTTCGTGATCCGATTCGTCACGCAGGTCAACCACCATCGGCAGCTTCTTCTTTTGCATCTGCGCCGCAATCTGCTCCAGCACCTTGGCGCCGGACACCTGATAGGGCAATGCTGTCACGACGATATCACCGCTTTCGACATGGTAGACCGCCCGCGCCTTGATCGAGCCTCTGCCGGTTTCATACAGCGCCACGATGTCCTCACGGGGACTGATGATTTCTGCGGCGGTCGGAAAATCGGGGCCTTTGATGTGCGTCATCAGATCCGCAATTGTCGCCGAAGGACTTTCCAAAAGGTGAATGCAGGCACTGGCCACTTCGCGCAGATTGTGGGGCGGGATATCTGTCGCCATCCCGACAGCGATTCCGCTGCCCCCGTTCAGCAATACATTGGGAAGACGCGCCGGAAGAATCTGCGGTTCTTCCAGCGTGCCATCGAAATTCAGTTTCCACTCGACAGTGCCCTGCTCAAGTTCCGCCAGCAAAAGATCGGCGTATTTGCGCAGCTTGGATTCGGTGTAGCGCATCGCGGCAAAGGATTTGGGGTCATCGGGTGAGCCCCAGTTTCCCTGCCCATCCACAAGCGGATATCGATAACTGAACGGCTGCGCCATCAGCACCATGGCTTCGTAACACGCCGAATCCCCGTGCGGGTGGAATTTCCCGATGACATCGCCGATGGTCCGGGCAGATTTTTTGAACTTCGCCGTGGATTTCAGCCCGAGTTCCGACATCGCGTACACGATGCGACGTTGCACGGGCTTGAGCCCGTCCCCGATATGAGGCAAGGCGCGATCATTGATGACGTACATGGAGTAATTCAGATACGCCTGCTGCGAGTAGCTGCTCAGCGCGATCTGCTCTACCCCTTCTTCGTTAATTGTAATGTTATGGGTCATGGTAATTTTCGTCTGTCATTCAAGAAAGTGACGGGCTGTCAATCAGCCCCGTGTTTACTCTGCCAGATCGGCCAGATTGCCGCACTCCTCCAGCCAGACCTTGCGGTCAGGCGCGCGCTTCTTCGCGAGCAGCATGTCGAGCATCTCGTCGGTTTCCTTCGCATGATGATCGTCATCAAGTGTCAATTGCACGAGGCGGCGCGTATCGCGATTCATGGTCGTTTCCCGCAACTGCAGCGGGTTCATTTCTCCGAGCCCTTTGAAGCGTTGCACGTTGGGCTTTGCCGTTTTCTTTTCCGCAACCAGACGGTCCAGAATGCCGTCTTTGTCTTGCTCGTCGAGGGCATAGAAAACTTCCTTGCCAGCATCGATGCGATACAACGGTGGCATGGCAACATACACGTGCCCCGCCCTCACCAGCGGGCGAAAATGTTTCACGAACAGCGCACAGAGCAGGGTCGCAATATGAAGCCCGTCAGAATCAGCATCCGCGAGGATGCACACTTTGCCGTAGCGAAGCCCCTCAAGATTGTCCGACCCAGGATCAACTCCTAGGGCGACCGCGATATCGTGTACCTCCTGAGACGCGAGAATCTCATTGGAGTCCACCTCCCAAGTGTTCAAGATCTTGCCGCGTAGGGGCATGATTGCCTGTGTTTCACGATCTCGCGCCTGCTTTGCTGACCCCCCGGCTGAATCTCCTTCCACCAGGAACAGCTCACCGGCCATGACATCCTGAGTCGAACAATCGGCGAGTTTGCCTGGCAACGCAGGACCGGTTGTCACTTTTTTACGTTCGACCCGTTTGCTCGCCTTGAGCCTGCTTTGTGCATTGTCGATACACAGCTGTGCGATCAGCTCGGCCTCTGCCGTATGCTGATTCAGCCACAGGCTGAAGGCATCTTTCACAACCCCGGCGATAAACACGGCGCACTGCCGGGAGGACAGGCGCTCCTTGGTCTGTCCTGAAAATTGCGGCTCAACCAGCTTGGCAGAGAGGACAAAACAGCAACGGTCCCACACGTCTTCGGGAGAGAGTTTGATGCCCCGCGGCAGCAGATTGCGAAACTCGCAGAATTCCCGCAGGGCATCCAGCAGCCCCGTTCTCAGACCATTGACGTGGGTGCCGCCCTGCGCGGTTGGAATCAGGTTGACATAACTTTCTGCCACCACCTCTCCGCCCTCAGGAAGCCACTGCACGGCCCAATCCACCGCCTCGTCATTGCCCTGCATGGCACCGACAAACGGGAGCTCCGGCAATACCGGCCACCCGCGGGTCGCCTGCGTCAGGTAATCCGTCAGGCCGTCTTCAAACACCCACTCCTCGCTCTGGCTCTTGTCAGCATCCACGGTGTTGTCAATGAACACCGTGCGCAGACCGGAACACAGGACGGCCTTGGCGCGCAGCACATGCTTGAGTCGCGTGAGCGAGACCTTGCTGGTATCAAAATATTTTTCATCAGGCAGGAAGCGCACGGTTGTGCCCGTCATGCGCTTTGGTGCGGTGCCGATGGGAATCAGTTCAGAGACTTTTTCACCATTCTCGAATTTCATCTGGTACACCGTGCCATCGCGGCGCACGATGACCTCCAGATGGGTTGAGAGCGCATTGACGACGGAGACGCCTACTCCGTGGAGGCCGCCGGAAAACGTGTAGTTTTTGTTGGAGAATTTTCCCCCCGCGTGCAAGCGCGTAAGAATCAGTTCGACACCTGTCACCTTTTCGTCGGGATGGATATCCACGGGCATGCCGCGACCGTCATCGGTCACTTCAATAAACCCATTTCTGTTCAGCGTGACGGTTATCGTTTTCGCATGGCCTGCCAGTGCTTCGTCGACACTGTTGTCGATCACTTCCTGCACCAGATGATTGGGACGCGAGGTGTCGGTATACATGCCCGGCCGCTTTCTGACAGGGTCCAGACCTGTCAATACTTCTATGGCGTCAGCGTTATACGAATTGCTCATGGAAAGAGTCTCTTATTGCACCCGCTCGCGAAGGCTTGTCGCGGGGGGGGGTTGTGGTGATGGAGTAGAGCCAGATAAAAATGCAAAAATTTCCGGCAACATCGCGTCATAGCCGACAAAACTGTGGTTGCCGCCTTCCTGAATTATACGCGTCGAG
Organism: uncultured Klebsiella sp.; assembly: GCA_964538025.1. Taxonomy (GTDB): domain Bacteria; phylum Pseudomonadota; class Gammaproteobacteria; order Pseudomonadales; family Pseudohongiellaceae; genus UBA5078. The sequence continues at coordinate 102,223 of CAZICZ010000003.1, forward strand.
TCCTTGAATTTGTCCACTGCAAGACGGTAATCCAACGTCTCGTCTGCCGTTTGCACCAACAGCAAAAAATTTTCGGGGGCGTGTAGCTGCGGACACTCCAGTGCGCGCAGCTGGGCGATGTGATCGGGTGTAATTGTGTACTGCCTGCCCGAGTAATAATTCCGGTTGATCCCCAGGTGAGCGTTCCACAGGTCTGCAGGGTTCACTGCCGGGTTAACCAAGACGGCACGCAAGCCGAACTGCTGCGCAAGGTAAGTGGCGTAATACCCGCCGAGGGAGCTGCCGATCAGCGCGACCGGCAAAGACTGTGCTTCGATAATCTCGGCCATTTCGGCCATGGCGCGGGCAGGCTCATGAGGTAATTCGGGAACGGCAAGACGATGTGCGATGCCGAGACGCTCACAGTAGTCATAGGTGTGACGTGCTTTGGCCGAGAGGGGAGAGCTGTTAAACCCGTGCAGATAGAGCAGAAAAAAATCGGCGGCGGCCATCAGTAACCTGTAGAGGAATGATCGACCTCAAACTCATGCCCCACCACGCGCTCAATCGCGCTGTCGATGCGGCCGTCCTCGAAGAGCGAGAACCAGCGGTATGCGGGATTGAGGTCATCCAGGGTGAAATCGATGACGTCGGGCTTGAACTGAATACAGGTCGAAGGAGTACAGAAATACCGGACATCCCCCCGCATAAAATCGAGTTCCTGATGGATATGGCCATACACGACCGCGCGAATATGAGAATACCGGTCGATAATCGCCAGGAAATCGTCGTCATTGAGCAGCCCGATCCCATCCATCCATCCGGCGCTGCCGAGGATCGGATTGTGATGGAGACAGACCATTACATGCGCGATAGCCGGATCATCCTGCGCAGCAGCGAGGCTGCTTTCCAGATGACGCAGTTCCCGTTCGCTTAACCTGCCATGGACCTCGCCCGGCACACTGGAATCCAGCATGACGATCATCCAGTTGTTAAGTGTGACACGTGTTGCGAACGCCTCGCGAAAGCGCGGTAGGGACTCCATCACTGTCCGGCGGTCATGATTACCAGGAATCCAGTAGAAGGGCGCCTTCAGTGGCTGCATCGCATCGCCAAATCGCAGATAGGCATGCACGGACGCATCCTGCGCGATATCCCCGGTGGCCAGGATGGTATCGATCCCGGATTCGCGCGCTGCGATAAGCTCCACGACTTTCTCAAAACTGTGCTGTGTGTTGAGATTCAAAAGCGCTGCCACCGGATCGCGAAACAGATGTGTGTCGGTGATCTGGATGACTCTGGCCGGCGCGTTTGAGGAATGAGTTGTCATATTTACGCAGCACAAATAAACGAGGGAGCTTTCACACTGTGGCCCGCCTGCAGACACAGGCTCAGCCATTCGCCCAGAAATTCATTGATCTGCCGTTTCTCATCCTGGTGGTACATGCGCGGATTAGGAATGGCATATTTTGCCAGAAATGCCCGGTGTCCCTGATACGCGACGGCCTCGGCAGTCGCGGCGTCATGATAGACCCTCACGACAATGGAAGGCGGGGAAATCCACGGACTGATTCGGTTCATCTGTGTCACCACCAAAGTACTTGTGTATCGAAATACTTCGAGAACACTGATGCGAATTTTGATTGCCTCTTCGCTGGAAGAGTGAATCTGAAACTCTCGTGCATAACGCAAGGATTCCTCCTCGTTCTGCTGCGCATTCCCTTCAACGGCGTGCATCTGAAACACAGGCGCATCGTCAGTGTGAGACTCGCAACCTGAGGAGGACGCGTTGAAACAAGCGGTGCGAAACGATTCTAGTTCAGGCATAAGCTTTAGTAAACGAATAAAATTCGCGTCACAATCGGCCATTTGCCGTATCAGATCTATGCGATAGTGCGGTGTTTTCATCGCGCGATTTTCTCGTTTTCCTGCCAGCGAATCCGCAAGGAATCCCGGTTCATTTTCAGCCATTGCAGGGCAATGATTGCCATGGCGTTGTTCATTCTGCCCGCCTGCAATGCCCGCCATGCCTCTTCAAACGATAGCACATGCACACGGATGTCTTCGTGCTCTTCTTTCAGGCCGTGAATGCCCCCCGCGTTACTGGCATCGACGCAGGCGCAGAACAGGCTGATCCACTCGTTGCTGCCACCGGGGCTGTTGTAATAGTCCACGATGTGCTCCACCTGAGTAATCTGGCAGCCCGCTTCCTCCATGGCCTCGCGTTTGACCAGCGCGTGCGCCTCTTCCCCCGGATCGAGAATGCCTGCAACGAGTTCCAGCAACCACGGGCTGCTGCCATCACGCTGTGCTGCAGGAAGTGCACCCACCCGAAACTGTTCCACGAGCACCACCTCGTCGCGCCGGGGATCATAGAGCAGGACGCCCGCGGCAGGATCGCGCAGAAACAATTCACGGGTAAAGGAGTCGCTCCAGCCGCCTGCGAATAGGCGATGGCGCAGGTGTAGCGTGTCGAGGGAAAAAAATCCGCGATACCCGGGGGTCGTGTCCAGGACGTCCACATCCTGTGCGCTGAAACCGGGAGTGACCTGTGTCATGGGCAATGGTAGTCAGGCACTGCGGCTGGTCACTTCCAGCAGATGGTAGCCAAACTGGGTTTTTACCGGCCCCTGAACGGTATTGGTAGGCGCGCTGAAAACCACCTGGTCGAACTCACGGACCATCTGTCCCGGACCAAAGCGCCCGAGATCCCCTCCCTGTGCCCGAGACGGGCAGGAGGAATATTGACGAGCCAGTTCGGCGAAATCTTCACCCGCTTCGATGCGGGCTTTGAGCTCCAGACACTGGGCCTGCGAGTCTACGAGAATGTGGCGGGCGCTGGCGGATGCCATGGGGGGACTCCTGTCAAAAGATGAACGGGCATTATGCCCGAGCAAGGCAGTGAAATCGACCGAGCACAGTTCAAAATATGAACACATGCCGGCCAGGCATTTTCTCTATTGGGACAGGGAAAATCGCTTGGCCTTGTTCAGCTGATACTGGACCCAGGGTTCGGCTAGCCGGTAGAAAAGGCCGCGCGGTTTGACTGGGCGCTCAAGGCACACGAGGCAGATACAGTCAGAGTCCAAGGTTGCCGTCGGCTGGTGCGCTTCGCCGGCATAACGCACGACGAAATCTCCTTGTGAATAGCTGCCGTCTGCATCCGAAAAACTGCCCTTGAGCAGGACCGTAATTTCTTCGCCACGATGCTCGTGCTCAGGCATGCACCCCCCTGCTTTGATGTCATAGAGCGCTGTTTCCCGCATCTCGCCAGGAATGCCCAGAGGGGCGACCCGCAGAGCCTTGCCGAACTGGGCCCAGCGGATGTCACCAAGTCCGCGACGCGACCAGCGTCCCAAGGCCTTGGGAATTCGCACGTGAGCCAGGGGAGACGATATGTCCATCGCGTGCACCGCGGGCTCGGTCGCTGCCGGTGACGTGGCAATCTCGGCGTCCCCGGCGGCGATCTGCTCCATCACACGGTCAAAGCTGTCCGAGGCCGGAACCTCGGGCTCAAGGCCGCTGAACAGGGTGCTGCCCAGCTCCTTGAGGTGCTGCACGTGAGCCCGGCATTTGCCACAGAATTCCAGGTGCGCTGACACACAGATCGCTTCCGCCAGCGGCTGATTGCCGGCGGCAAAGTCGGTCAGAAAACGGGAATCGGGATGGTAGGAAATCATGTCATTACCTTCGTCTTTAGCGATCAATGAGGATCTGCATTTTGCTCAATGCCAAGCGGATGCGGGATTTTACGGTGCCCAATGGAAGGCCCAATTCTTCAGCAATTTCGTTGTGGGATTTGCTTTCCATAAAGGCTTTTTCGAGGACCAGCGCCTGCTCCTGGGGCAGCGTCGCCATGGCATTGCGGATCTGTGTTTCCACACGGCGTTGCTGCAGGTCCACGACCGGTTCGGGAGAGTCCGCTTCGTGCCAGATATCCTCGATGTCGATGGGGCGCTCCGCGCGGCCATTACGTCGAATGAAGTCGATGCGGGTGTTGCGGGCGATGGTAAAGATCCAGGTGCTGACGCTGGCCTTGCTGCTGTTGAAGGAGGCGGCCTTCTTCCACACCTTGACCATGACTTCCTGCGTCATTTCCTCGGCCTGTGACCGATCCGCATACGCACTGATGCCTTTGAGCAGAAACGCTTTGATCTGGGGGGCAAAATGATCGAACAGCTGCTTGAATGCCACCCGGTCTGCCGACTGCGCCACCTTGCGCATGGCGGCCTCCCACGGATCCGCCTGGAGTGTTTCACCCCGCACGCCGATGGCGGATACGGGATTGTTTTCGTCGAAATTGCTCACCAAAGCTCCTTGTAGCCTCTGTGACCTGCGTTTCAGATATTTCTAGTACGACGGCGGTTTCGGGCTGGATCACGGGCCGTGTCGCGAGAGCACTGATCTGAAGCAACCGCGGTCGCGTACTCAGAGCACTCTATTGTCCCGAGAAGATGCCATACCCCATGCCCCATGTCGAAATCCATCGTCAGGCCCTGTTGAAGAATTTCAAGGCCCTGTACCGCAACCCGCATCAGGCGAGTGCCGAGCACATCGAGCAGGTGTATACGCAGGATGTCGAGTTCCGGGACCCGACACGACAAGGGGTCGGCCTCCTTGCGCTGAAGAACCACCTGCGTCACCTGCACGGCGGGGCCCTCTATACCCAGTTCGACTTTCTGGATGAACAGTGCAGCGACAACACCGCGGTGATCACCTGGCAGATGCAATACACACCTCGCCGAGGGTTCCGCCGCCGTGCCGTGACCCTGCGAGGCATGACGCAGCTGCGCTTTACGGACCGTATCTACTACCAGGAAGACTTTTACGATCTCGGTCTCAGCCTCTACCAGCACGTGCCGGTGCTTGGCTCCTTCCTGCGCTTTGTGCATCGCCGGTGGCTGGCAGGCTAAGCACTGTCAGGACAGGGAACGCGCGGGTATAATCCTCCCCCTTCTCACGACAGACGCTGCGGCGCCACGGAACCGGCACCCTCAGCAGACAGAGGACTCTCCATGCCCCTTTCAGCCCCCGCGCCCCGGCGCCACATTCACACCCGCACGATCAGCCTGCAGGGTTTTGAACGCGACGACGGCCTGTTCGACATCGAAGCCCATATGACGGATACCAAGACCTATGCCTTTCTCAATGACTGGCGGGGGGAGATCACCCCGGGACAGGCATTGCACGAGATGTGGGTCCGGGTGACGGTGGATGCCCAGTTCACGGTGCAGCAGATCGAGGCCGTCACAGACAACAGCCCCTTCGCCATATGCCCCGACATCACGCCCAACTATCAGGCGCTGGTCGGACTGAAAATGGGGCGTGGCTGGCGGGAGGGCATCAAGGAGCGCGTGGGAGGTGTTGCAGGGTGCACGCACATCACCGAATTGCTCTATCCCATGGCGACGGTGGCATTCCAGACCATCACGCCGCTGCAGAAGCACCGACGCAATCTGCCGGATTCCGACATGAGCCACATGGGCAAAAAACCGGTCGTGCTCAATACCTGCCATACCTGGGCGGAAGACTCCCCGGTCGTGAAGGAAAAACTGCCACAGTTCTATCGGGCAAAATAAAGCCTCGCGCTATTCCTCCAGAAGCGGAATCGCCAGCGTGATGGCAACGCCCTCGGCATCGCGCAAGTTTTCCGCGCGAATCTGGCCGTGGTGGAACTCCGTGACCAGGCGGGCAATGTGCAGGCCGATTCCCAGGTGTGGCTGTTTCTGTTTCTCCTGTGGGCGTACCGAAATCATCGAGTCAAACAGACGCCCCTTCATTTCTTCAGGAAGGTAAGGTCCGTAATTGGAAACCCGGATCACGGCCTGATCCCTGACGGCACGACAGAAGATCGAGATCGGCTTGTCGGGATAGGTAAACTCGACGGCATTGGCGATCAGCTTGTCCATCAGTTGCGCGATATATTCCGGAACCCCCATGATGATGACCGGCCCCTCGATGTCGGCAGACATTTCACAGTCCGGATAGGCCAGCCGGTACCCTTCCACGCACCCGGTGATCACTCGCGCCAGATCCATTTTCTCTTTCTCGGAACTTTGCAGCATCTGCTCCAGCCGCGTCGCCTCACTCATATTGGTGAGAATCAGGTTAAGACGGTTGATGCCCTCTTCTGCCCGTTGAATGTAAATCTCCGACTCCTTGCCCGTGGCCACCATGCCGAGGTTTTCCAGAGAGGAGCGAACTACCGTCACGGGAGTGCGCAGCTCGTGAGAGAGACGCGAAGACATATGCTCCAGATAATTGGTGTATTGAGACAAACGTTCCACGATATTGGAAAAGCTGCGCGACAGATCGCCGATTTCATCCGAGCTTCGGCTGGCCTTGATGTTATTTCGCAAACGTCCGCTGTCATCAATCAGGCTCTCAGCCTGATTACGCAGATCACGAATACGTGTCGAGATGCGCGAGGCAAACGCAAACAGGCCGAAGGTGATCACCAACATTACGCCGAGAATGGTATTGAACAGGGTTTCCAGCGCCTGATTGCGGAAGGTCCGGATTCCGTTCATGTTCTGATCGACGATCACAGCCCCGAGCACCTCCTCGTCTGCGACGATGGGGTGGGCAGCTTCCAGAATCCGGGTCTGCGTATCCGCAATCGTGCGGAACTGGGTTTGAGGCTCTCCGGCAAGTGCCGAATCAATATGCGAGCCTTCCGCCGTCCCTCCCGCATAGAGCTCGTCAATAAAGTCATTCGACGGTTTGGTCAGTATCTGGTAGTACAGCGGGTGCAGCAGCTTGTCCTCAATGAACAGCCAGGTTTTGTTAACGCGGGACGAGAGGGGATCTTCTGTCAAGGCGAGCCCGGACGCAGATTGAATATCGCCAACACTCAAGAGGATGCGCCCCGCCCGATCAATCACCTGAATGCGGGAATTGGTGTGACCCATGCCCTCCACAATGCGATCAATCTCCGGCGTGGGCCGGCGCAGAAACCCGAGTCTTTCGCGGTCATTGACATCGGAGGTAGCGATGACCGAGCTGACCTCTCGACGCTCCGGATCGTCCACATCGTAGATCGCAAAGCCTATCTGGTCGCCCAACATGGTGAGCGGCAGGCGCAGCTCCACTTCGTAGCCGTCGGGTACCTCATACCATTGACCCGCGATACGCTCTTCGTGAGAGAGGGCGGAGATATCACGCAGATCATCCCCGACCTCATAGGCATACAAAAATTCAGGACCACGCGGCGCCACCACATAACGCTTGTAATCCCCTTCGCGCGTGACCAGTGAAATCTGTAAAAAATCATTGCGGTGAACACTCAGGCTATCGGAACTGCGGTACACAATGGCATCGTCCACCACCTTGAGGTAGGCATAAAGAAAACGGTTGTATTCGCCAACCAGCAATTTGAAATTCAGGGAGTGGTCGTAGTGGTAATAGCGGGCGAAGGGGCTGTGCGGATTCAGCTCCGTGCCAATGCTGTCCTGCTTGCCGTAGGAAAGCTCATAGCGCTGGTAGTCCTGCCAATCCACAAGCGTGTTGTCATCAAGCGCAAGCGGATAAAAAACCGGATACACGTACAGATCGTTCGTCTGTCTGGCGGGGCTGTAGCTGCCTTCGTCGAACAATTCGGGACGCTCGTTCAGTGCAGTGGCGAGCGCACGCGCCGTCCCAAGCACGATCTCTTCCTGGCCGCGGCGCAGGTATTCTTCCATCTCCAGAATATATTGATAACCAAGCCAGGGGACGACCAGCAGAAAGCTGGACAGAAAGACCAGTTTGAAACGAATGCCAAACGGATTTTTCAGATAGCGGGACATTATGTGTCAGAGGTGCCTGAGGTGTTCTGCGTGTTCCAGCGATAACCCATGCCATAGACCGTTTCGATACAGTCGAAGCTTTCATCCACCAGCATGAATTTTTTGCGAATGCGTTTCACGTGCGAAGTGATTGTACTGCCGTCCACGAATATCTTGGATTCCTGCATCAGGACCTGACGGCTTTTCACATGGCCGGGAAATTTCACCAGAGCATGCACCATCCAGAATTCGGTCACCGTCAGCGGCACCGGAATATTGTCCCACTGAATCGTCAGACGCCCGATGTCCAGCGTCAGCTTGTCGCGCTGCAGCAGATTCTCGGGCGAGGTGGGCTGGTCCAGCACATCCAAGCGACGAAACAGGGCGGCAATGCGGGCGGACAGATGGGGCAGGCTGATGTCCTTGGTCAGATAGTCATCCGCTCCCATGCGCAGACCGCTCACGGTGTCGAAATCATTGTCACGCGCCGTCAGGAAAATGATCGGCAAGGTGTCTGACATCGAACGCAGGGACTGACAGAGGGTGAAGCCGCCATCGATTTCGTTCTCGAGGCCGATATCGATAATGGCGAGATTGGGCAACCGGATATCAAAGGAGCGCATGGCGTCCTTGCGGTTGGAGTAGGTCTGGACTTCATAGCCCTGTTTGCGCAACACATCCGCATAGTTTTCCCGGATGGCCGCTTCGTCTTCCACGATTGCAATTCGTCTTGCCATGTTCACCACTTCCACAGTCGTCTAGGGTCGGTTTTCTCCCCTGTCCTGAGCGCGCAGAGCCCAGTGACGAAGGCACTATACAGCATTTGACAAGCCCGGGTGAACGGCGCGCAACAGGTCAGACGGCCACCTCTTGGCTGCCTTTTTTCTGCCATATTCGGTCAGCATCTCGCCTCGATTAATGCCTTGTAGCGCAAGAAAAGGCGTGTTTAATCACAAGTTCCGGAGGTGCTCCGGGCAGTAAAGGATTCTTCAGGGACGCGACGGAACCTTTCTGACATTTCAGCCACTAAAAATACGAAAGAAACCGGGAGAAGGCCCCTTTTCCCCACGCGTAGTAGGTTTATTAGCGGAGAGTTTCTCATGAGTCACGCAAAGCTGGTGATTGGCAACAAAAACTATTCCTCCTGGTCCATGCGTCCCTGGTTGCTGTTGAAAGCCTTCGGGATTCCTTTCGAAGAAATCAATATTGCGCTTTACCAGAAAAACACCGCCGAAAAGCTGGGGCCCTATTCTCCCTCGCTGAAGGTGCCGGCGCTGTTGCACAACCAGACGACCGTGTGGGATTCCCTTGCCATCTGCGAATACATTTCAGAACAGCTTTTGGATGGCCGTGGCTGGCCCATGAATCCGAAAAAGCGCGCTAGCGCGAGATCAGTCTGTGCCGAAGTGCACGCCGAGTTTCCACATGTGAAGAAGGACTGGCCAATGAACTGCAAGGCGTCCGTGAACATGCCGGTGTCGGAAAAACTGGGGGATGAGATTGCCCGCGTCGATGCCATCTGGAGTTGCTGCCGTCGCAAATACGGGGTCGACGGAGAGTATCTGTTCGGTAAATTCTCCATCGCCGATTGCATGTTCGCGCCGCTCGCAGTGTGCTTCCGCGCTTATGGCGCGAACCTGAGTGCCCAGGCACAGCAGTATGCCGACACTCTGCTGGCCAATCCTCACGTGCAGGAATGGATTCGTCAGGGCCGGGAGGAACAGGAGCCCGTCCCCATGAGCAACGTCAGTAATCTGTTCTGACCCTACCTTTCTGCAGACGAAAAAAAGGCGCGAGTGTCGCGCCTTTTTTTATGGGCTATCAGGGACGTCAGGCGCCCGCGCCTCGATGTGGCAACACGTCTTTGAGCTTGGCTGCCATTTCCCGAATGCTGCGCTCGGTTTCGTTCCAGTCGATACAGGCATCCGTCACAGAGACCCCGTACTTCAGCTGTGACAGATCTTTTGGGATGCTCTGATTGCCAAAGTGCAGATTGCTTTCCAGCATGACGCCAATGATGGACGTGTTGCCTTCCATGATTTGATGCGTCACGTCCTTGAGCACCAGCGGCTGCACCGACGGGTCCTTGTTAGAATTGGCATGGCTGCAGTCGATCATGATATTGCTGCTGACTTTGCCTTTCAGCAGCGCTGCTTCGCACTGGGCCACATGCACGGAATCATAGTTCGGTCCGGCGCTGCCACCGCGCAGCACAACATGCGCATAGGGATTGCCCTTCGTGGTCACCACCGACACCTGGCCCTGGCTGTTGATGCCGAGAAAACGGTGCGGGCTGCTCACGGACTGCATCGCGTTAATGGCCACTGTCAGGCCACCATCCGTGCCGTTCTTGAATCCGACCGCCGAGGAAAGTCCGCTCGACATCTCGCGATGGGTTTGCGATTCGGTAGTGCGGGCGCCAATGGCTGACCACGCGATAATGTCCTGCAAATACTGGGGTGAAATCGGATCCAGCGCTTCGGTCGACGTGGGCAGCCCCATCGCCGCGATGTCCAGCAACAGCTTGCGCCCCTTGTGCAATCCTTCTTCAATTTTGAACGTATCGTCCATGTACGGATCATTGATCAAACCCTTCCAGCCAACAGAGGTGCGGGGCTTCTCAAAATAGACGCGCATGACTAAGTAGAGCGTGTCCTTGACCTCATGGGCGAGCGTCTTGAGACGGCGCGCATATTCCAGCGCTGCGTCGACATCATGAATCGAGCAGGGGCCTACCACGATAAACAGGCGAGGGTCCTTGCGGTCGAGAATATCGAAGATTGTCTGGCGTGCGGCGCGCACCGATTCCAGTGCAGCGCCTTCCAGCGGCAACTCCTTTTTCAGTTGTTCGGGTGTCATCAAGGCCTGAATGGAGTCGATGTTCAAATCATCTATACGTGCGTTTGTCATGAATGTTCTCGTTTGCGTTCTGGCGTTTTGCGCGGGTAAATGTACACAGTGGCGAGCCTTCAGACGCGTCGGTACAGCTCGCGTCCACTTTGGTTATAGGTCTCTGCCATCTCGTCGAGACCGCTCTTGAGTGCCGCTTCAACGTTCTCGATGTCTTTCTGCGCCGCGTAATCGCGCACTTCCTGACTGATTTTCATCGAACAGAATTTGGGTCCGCACATGGAGCAAAAGTGCGCCACCTTGCCCGATTGCTTCGGCAGAGTTTCATCGTGGAAGCTGCGTGCGGTGTCCGGGTCCAGCGCCAGGTTGAACTGATCTTCCCAGCGGAACTCGAATCGCGCTTTGGACAGTGCATTGTCCCGCAACTGCGCGCCAGGATGCCCTTTCGCAAGATCGGCAGCGTGTGCAGCAATCTTGTAGGTGATGATGCCGTCCTTAACGTCCTGCTTGTTCGGCAGCCCCAGATGCTCCTTGGGCGTGACGTAGCAGAGCATGGCACAGCCGTACCAGCCGATCATGGCGGCACCAATGCCTGACGTTATGTGGTCGTAGCCAGGCGCGATGTCGGTGGTCAGGGGGCCCAGGGTATAGAAAGGGGCCTCACCACACTCTTGCAGCTGCAGATCCATGTTTTCCTTGATCATGTGCATCGGTACATGGCCCGGGCCTTCGATCATGCATTGCACATCGTGTTGCCACGCGATTTTCGTGAGCTCTCCCAGCGTGCGCAACTCGCCAAACTGTGCCTCGTCGTTCGCGTCCGCAATCGACCCGGGACGCAGTCCGTCCCCCAGAGAGAAGGACACATCGTAGGCCTTCATGATTTCGCAGATTTCCTCAAAATGTGTGTAGAGGAAATTTTCCCGATGGTGAGCCAAACACCACTTTGCCATGATGGACCCACCACGGGACACGATGCCTGTCACCCGCTTGGCGGTAAGGGGCACATAGCGCAGCAACACGCCGGCGTGAATCGTAAAATAGTCAACGCCCTGCTCGGCCTGTTCGATCAAGGTGTCACGGAAGATGTCCCAGGTCAGTTCCTCGGCGATGCCATCGACTTTTTCAAGCGCCTGATAGATGGGAACGGTGCCGATTGGCAGCATGGAGTTGCGGATGATCCATTCGCGCGTTTCGTGGATGTTCTTGCCGGTGGAAAGGTCCATCACGGTGTCGGCACCCCAGTGGGCAGCCCATGTGAGTTTTTCCACCTCTTCCTCAATCGAGGAAGAGAGTGCCGAATTCCCGATATTGGCGTTGATCTTCACCAGGAAATTTCGCCCGATGATCATCGGCTCCACTTCCGGATGATTGATGTTCAGCGGAATGATGGCGCGTCCACGGGCCACCTCTGCGCGCACGAACTCGGGCGTGATTTCGCCGGGAATGGCCGCACCGAAGGACTCCCCTTTGTGTTGCGCACTCAGCTGTGCCTGTTCACGCGCCTGCATATAGGCCATGTTTTCCCGAATGGCGATGTACTCCATTTCGGGTGTGATGATGCCCTGACGCGCGTAATGAAGCTGTGTCACATTGCGGCCGGCTTTCGCCCGGCGCGGGGCGCGCAGGTGCTCAAAGCGCAAGTGGGCTGTGCGCAGGTCACTCTGACGCTGCTTGCCGTAGGTGGAGCTGACGTCCGCGAGCTGTTCGGTATCATTGCGCTCGGCAATCCAGGTGGCGCGAATGGCGGGCAGACCCGCCCGCAGATCAACACGGGCTGCCGGGTCCGAATAAGGTCCGGAGGTGTCATACACGCGCACCGGGGCATTGGGCTCCCGGCCGTTCTCGGTGAGGGTGTCAGACAGGCGAATTTCCCGCATCGGCACAAGAATGTCGGAACGGCTTCCCTGCACATACACCTTGGAGGCGTTTGTGAACGGTGTTCTGGTGCTGCGGTCCAGACGCGTAATCTTGTCGAGAAACTGCTCTGCGTTAATGCTCATTGCTCTTTCCTATAATGTCAGTGCCGAACGGGTGGGAATGACGACAACCGGAAAGTCCGGGTCCCGTCTGGCCTTGGCGTGTGCAAACAAGGCGGCATTATGCCTCAATCCCACAGGTGTGTCACAGCGGGCCGGGAGCCGCAAAGAGGCCGTATTCACCGCAGGAAACCGTGATCTATGCGGGTTTACGGCACGTACCCGACCAAGCGTCGCTGGGACGGGTTGCGTTGTTTGTCACCTATGGTGACACTGTGTAGAATGCCGCCTAGCCGAAGATCCACCCGGAAGGCTCTGCTCCCGCGAAATTAGGAGAACTGCTTTTATAACAACACGGCAGCCTAACCTAACACCACCACCTTCGATTCCGATTTCAGCAAAGGTTTTTCACTATGGGACGACTTACTCAAGGCCTGGGTTTGGCGCTATGCCTTTCCCTCGGCGCTCCAACGACGTTTGCAGACGACCTCGTGTCGATCCTGGATCTTGCGATGCGCAATGATCCGACGCTGCGACAGGCAGAGGCGCAATATAAATCCCGTCAGACGCTCCTGGATCAGGGCCGTGCGGCACTGTTGCCCTCGGTGGCCCTGCAGGGCTCCACGACCCGTCAGACCTCGGGCATCGCTGGCCAGATGAGCTTCCGCCCGGGCCAGAACTCCCACGGGTACCGGCTCAACTTGACGCAGGCGCTCTTTAACCTGCCCGCCTGGTATACCTATTCCAGCGCCAAACTGCAGGACAAGGCAGGCGCCATCACCTACGCCTCTCAGGAACAGGCCCTGATCATCCGCGTCGCGCGCGCCTATTTTGACGTGTTGCGCGCAATGGACGACCTGGAGACCCGCAGTCAGGAAGAAGCGGCGGCGCAGCGCCAGTTTGAACAGACCCAGCAGCGCGAACAGGTCGGCCTGATTGCCATCACGGAAGTCTACGAAAGTCAGGCAGCGTTCGATCTTGCCCGCAACAACACCATTATCGCGGAAGACACACTGGCGACCCGCTACGAGGCGCTGGAAGCCATCACCGGGCAGCCGCATCCGAACGTTGAAGTGCTGCGCGAGGACTTCCCCGTGGTGAGCGTGGATGGCACGGTACAGAGCTGGACGCAACAGGCCCTGAGCAGCAACCTGGCCCTGAACGCTGCCCAGTACAACCTTGAAGCCCAGCAGGAAAACCTGAAAGCGCGCAAGGCCGATCACCTGCCGACGATCTCCATGACCGGCACCTTTAACCACAACGTGACGGCCGGAGGCCAGTCTGCGGACGGTGGCCTGCGCTTCACCGGTGCCATCGATGGGACAGCGCTCGCATTGAATATCAACATTCCGCTGTTTGCCGGCGGCGGTACCATGGCGCGTCGTCGCGCCGCAGAATATGACCTCGTCGCGCAACAGGAAGCGCTGTCACTCACCCGACGTCAGACGACTCAGGACGTGCGCAACGCGTTCCGGCGCGTGAACACAGATGCCCTGGTCATTGCCCAGCGTCAGCAGGCCATTACCTCCGCCCGCAGCGCGCTGGAAGCCGTGGAAGTGGGCTACGACGTCGGCACACGCAACATCGTGGACGTGCTGCAGGCACGTCAGCAGCTCTTCGTGGCACTGCGCAATTACTCCGACGCGCGCTACAACTACGTGGTGGACACCCTGCTGCTCAAGCAGATTACCGGTCTGCTGACACCGCAGGACATTATCGATCTGAACGAATGGCTGGAAGAAGAGACGGCCACCGCAGCCCCCTAAGCAGGAAGGTCGCGTGAGAAAAGGCGCTGGGCGGACACGCCGGCGCCTTTTTTATTCCGGGTAAAAATCCTTATTCCGGAATGGCACGTGCCGCGAGTTTGCGGGCCAGGCTCCGAATGTCCGCGGGCCAGGCATCCGAATGGCGAATATAGGCGTCCAGATCTTCGGCAAACAGGGCGCGCGACGCTTCCTCGAACCCGGCATACGCCCCCGCCATTACCGACATGAAGCGATAGGCCGTACTTTGGGCCTGTCGCCGCTGATCCTGTGGAGCGCTTTCCCGGCGTGCCTGTTCCACCAGCTTGCGCAGTGCCACCGAGGCTCCCCCTGGCTGTGATTTCAGCCATTCCCAATGCCGTGGCAGCAGCGTCACTTCCCGCGCCACCACGCCCAGGCGCGGACGCCCACGTCCCGGAGCGCTGTCACTTTCCTCAGGCGGCGCCTCCACCGGCGCTGCCTGCACATGGGGCAAACGCATCAGGACATCCTCCTCGGACCCGCGAAAGTCGACTTCAATCACGGAATAGTCCTCGTCCCGAAATACCAGCAAGGGGGACTGTTCGCCGGCCGTCAGGGCCCGGTGACAGGCGATGGCGACGTCCGCCAGAGAGCCTTGGGCCAGCAGATGGTGGCCCAAAAAGGCCGTTGCGGGGGTTTGGGAATGCCACTTCATGGGAATGCCTCACGATCACTTGAAAACGTGCGGCATTATTACCCGGGTTAAATTATAAAATCAATATTACCCGGGTAATATTTTAGCGATCAGCCCCTCGCGCCTTGGCATGGGGACAGCGCTGCGGCTCCGTGTGCACGGCCCAGCCCTGCAGATTCTCCTGCACGAGGTCGGCCAGAGCGTCGATGTGGTCGGTGCGGGCGTTCAGCGCGCTGATGTACTCGTAACGCTCACCCCCTGCGTGCAAGAAATACTCACGGTTTTCCTCGCCAATCTCCTCGAGCGTTTCCAGACAATCCGCGGAGAAGCCCGGACAGAACACCTGCACGAAGCGGACGCCCTGGCCGGGCAGCGCCTTCAGCGTTTCGTCCGTGTAGGGCTGCAACCACTCCTGCCGCCCGAAGCGCGACTGAAACGTGGTCTGCCAGTGGCCTTCCTGCAGCCCCAGCGCCTGCGCAATCAGCCGAGAGGTCTTGTGACACTCGCAGTGATAGGGATCCCCGTCGAGCAGGTACTGCTTGGGCACCCCGTGATAGGAAAACAGCAGTTTTTCAGGTCGTCCGTGCTGCTCCCAGTGCTCCCGGATGCGGGCGGCAGCGGCGGCAATGAAGGGGGCATAGTCGTGGTAATGGCTGACAAAACGGAAATCCGGCAGCCAGCGACGGCGCTGAAAATCGGCCGCGATGGCATCGAAGATCGACCCGGCGGTGGACCCTGAATATTGCGGATACATCGGCAACACCAGCAGTTTGCGAACCCCCTGCTGGAGCAGGGCCTCCATTTTCTCGGGAATCGAGGACTGTCCATAGCGCATGGCATAGTCCACGAGCACCGTCTGGTTGCCGCGGGCGGCCAGCGCGGCAGCCAGGGCAGCGGCCTGGGCCTTGGTGTGCACCAGAAGCGGTGAGCCTTCCTCAGTGAACACCTTGGCATAGGCGCGGGCAGACCGGCGGGGACGAATCCGCAGAATGACGCCGTTGAGAACGAACCACCACAGCAGACGCGGCGCCTCGACCACGCGCGGGTCGGCGAGAAACTCCTTCAGATAACGGCGCAGGGCGCTGGGGGTCGGAGCATCCGGGGTGCCCAGATTGCAGATGAGCACCCCGATCTTGTCTGCCTGCTCGTGTGTGAACGCAGGGCTGCCTTGGTATTTCATGGTCTTCCTTTTGTCATGGACACAGATCACATCAGTACGCGCCAAGCGGGTCCGACGGATCTGTGTCGCGAGGGATCAGCGGGCGAAAAGGCCGAGATCAACGGCATCCGACATCGCCTTGTAGCCCTCATCATTAGGGTGCAGATTGTCGGCGGTATAAGAGGGCAGCAGACGCGTCGGATGCGAGGGGTCGCGCACGGGAATTTCGAAATCAATGATGCCGTCAAACTCGCCGCTGCCACGAATCCAGGCATTGATGGCCTGACGTTTGAGCTCGCCTTCATCGGAGTAATACCCCGCCCCTTCGAACGGCGTCAGTGTCGCGCCGATGATCTTGATTCCCCGGTCATGCACGCGCGCGATCACCTGGCGGTAGCCGGCAATGATTTCGTCCGAGGTGACATCTTCCCCGGCAAACATGCGCGACATGCCGATGTCATTGATCCCCTCCAGCAATACGATGTGGCTGACGCCGCTCAGGGCCAGCACATCGCGCTCAAGGCGCGTGATCAGATTTTCGCCGTAGCGGGGCGAATTTTCCTGAAGCACCCGGTTACCACTGATGCCAGCGTTTGCCACTGCGAAGTCGGGTGCTGCGGGGTCAGTGAGCAGGCGGCGGGCAAAGTGGTTGGGCCAGCGGTTGTTCTCATCGGGTCTGGAGCCCCAGCCATCGGTGATGGAATCCCCCAGCGTCACGATCGCCGTGATGTCATCCTGCCGGCCCACGTCGATCGCGGTGAGGTAATAATAAAACTGCACCTCCTCCGCGCCCGTGATGCGGGGACTCATCACCTGATCGCCGGGGGCGGACACATAGTTGGTCTGGTAGCCGGTGAAGTGGGTGGTCGGCGTGCCACTCGCCTCGGGCAGATACAGGCTGACCGCCAGATTGCCCAGCATCGGCACGCTGAAGGCGATCGGATCGCTCAACACCAGCCCGCCACGGGGAATCGTAATGCTTTCCTGTCCGCCGAAGGTGAGCCGTGTCATGCTGCTTGGCACGATCCCATCGCCCTCGTCCTGCAACGCGACGGTAGCGCCCCCGATCACCAGGCGCTTGTTGCCGTGGGTATTGGAAAGGCGCACACGAATCATGTTGCCGCCGATGCTGGTGTGCACAATCTGACGCAGCGTCTGACCGGTGAAGGCGTCCGTGATGGCCTCCGGCGGAAGCAGGCTCGGGGGGAGCGAACTCGGGCTGGAAGACCAGGTGGTCACCCACCGCAGATCATCCTGCGCCTGCGCAACGGGCAGCAGGCACAGCAGGAGTACCAGCGCGGCGCCGAGCGCGCGCAGATGAGAAAACGAGAGGTGTGTCCTTGGGATTTTTTTATGATGAGACAACATCGGCAAGCCTCTGCAATGGGGGAATGGGAAGTCGGAAGCACGACGGGATCCGGGACGGCAAGCCCCTCGCCGCCGGTCCGCAATGAGGGCGGAAAGTAAACCACCTGTTCGCAAGAATCAATGCGCGCGCCGCCCTCCCCTCAGGGCTGAACGGCCCACTGCGCCAGCAGCGCGTCGAGCTGATGCGCGATCGTCTTTCGGTGCGCCTCCCGAGCCGGATCAAAGGAAAGCCTTCCTCCAATGGTGGACCACCCCGGGTGCTGCCGGCAGTGCGGCAGCGTCGATGTCTTCGGGGCCGAAACGATACAGTCCCAGCAGTGCCTCCACGCAGGCCTGCTCCCGGGCACGCACGGCGTCATTGAAGGCGACGAGGGCACTGGAAAGTGCCGCCTCGGTACTCTCCGGCACCGGAACCCGGTACGCGGCGGTGTCAATGAGCAGCTCCGCCAGCAGACCCATGGCTTCCTGCCGACGGCGTCCTGCGTCTTCCTCGTGCTGCTGCACCAGGCGCTGAAGCACCGTGCCGCGGGCATCCAGCAGGGTCGCGAGCTTGGAGTACAGGACACGCTCACCGTCTGCGGCCGGCGCAACGGTATCGAAACTGACCACCACATGCAGACCCAGACGCGCCAGGGCGTCACGCCAGGCTTTTTCATGAGCACGCGGCGTGCCGACGAAATTAAGCAGGGGCAATACGGGAATCGCGCAGCTGTGCAGGATGGCCAGCTCATCCCGGTGCTTGGCCAGGACCGGATCACGGGCATCAATGACGTACAGGGCCGCATCGCTGAGCAGCATCTGGCGCAGCACCTTCGCCTCCTGCTCGAAGCGCGTGTGTGCCTCCGGGAGATCAAGGAAATGGCGAATCCGGCCGAGCCCGTCCAGCCGTTCTCCGCTCTCGGACGTCAGGGTGTCGAGACGCTCCAGCAGGGCAATGGACTCCTCCAGGCCCGGCGTATCAAACAGCTCCGCCACGCGCTGCTGCCCAAGCGTCAATCCGGTCACCTCCACGTGCCGGGTGGTGCTGGGCATGGCGGACACCTCGCCAAATCTTTTGTCGCGCGTCAGGGTTCTCAGCAGCGAGGTCTTGCCGGTATTGGTATGGCCGACCACGGCAATGCGCAGCGCCTGGGCAGTGAGCTTAGACATCGGTATTCACCCAGCGCAGCGCTTCCTCTTCGCTGAGAAACAGCGCATCCCGCGGCAGCCCTGCTGCCTCAAGACTTGTTCGCCAAACCTGCACCCGCGCAGGATCGCCGGCGTCGGGCGTGCAGAGCAGCCAGACGGCGACCTGTCCCGCATGCGCGGAAAGCGCCACGAGAAACTGCAGCGTTCCCCGGTCCGGGGAGAGCTGCGCATCGCAGGCCACGAGTAATTTACGCGGGGGAGCAGATTCGATGTGAGCGAGCACCCGATGCCGTTGCTCGCGGCTGTCCACCACCTCCGCCAGCACCTCAAGTGACGGGGTAGCGGTCCCGCGTGCGGGAGGCCAGGGGATACGTGGCCCCAGCTCGAGCGCCATCACGCAGCGGCCATTGCCCGCGACGGTGTGCGGCGCGTGCAGCGCCAGTGGCGGCATCTGAGGAGGCGCTGCGTCGATAACCCGAGACGTCGGGGCAGCGTCGGAAAACATCTCGGCAAGCCCGGGAAGCGTCAGGGAAGGCATTGCGCCCGCAAGCCGGCGGCGCCACTGCCACACGGAAAGGGCCCACACACACAGCCGTGGCAGCAGCGCGTACACCACCAGAGCGCCGCAAAGCCAGGAGGCCCATGCGCGGCGTGCCTCCTCGGGCTGCGGAAGTTCGGGGTTGCCCAAGGCCCCCGCGACCATCGCGGCATCGGGCAGGGCAAATCCCAGCCGTGAGGGCAGCCATCCCAAGGTGTTCACCAATGCGTGGAACACCTCTTCTCCCAGAATCGTCGTTTCCAGCCCAAAGCTGACACTGCGCAGGCTGAGGGCAAGCACCGTCCCGACGAGGGTAGAGGTCAGAGCCAGCAACCACAGGGAATGGCTGATCGTTGCAAAGGTCCAGCGGCCCAGGCTGTTTCGCGTCATCACGGCCGCAAGCGCGTTCATCAGGGGCGACTCCGCATGAGAGTCCCTCGCGGAGATCCCTCCGGGCAGGTGGCGAACGCCGAAGAACCAGAGCCGGCCAAGAAAACCTCCTCCCAGCCTGCCACTCACCAACCAGGCGACCAGCGCCAGAAGATGCACGCCGATCAGTCCTGTCAGGGTCCATACCACGTTCACGCGCCGGACATCGTTGCCAAAGAAACCCAGGGCCGCACTGGCGCCACTCACGATGGCCAGGAGCGCCAACAGCGCGAGCATCACCTGCGCATTGAGACGCCAGCGCTGGACTGTCTCACTCCACCCCTGCGTCGCCGCCAGCGTGCGGGCTCGCGCTCGCACAACGGCAACAGCCTCCGGGTCGTCACGGGACACCGTGGCCAGCGGCGCACGGGGCGGCCGGCCGCTGGCCTGCCCTGCCGTTTCCTGCAGGCGCACCGCTTCTATCAGCCAGAGGTCTTCGAAGGAAGTGTGTTGAGGGGAATCCGATGTCACGCAGTAATCCTCGTGGGAGCGTTCGGCAGTGCCTGCGCTGCAAAGCGCGTCAGCCGCCGGGGTCGTGGAGAGTATACGCTGATCCCCCGCGGCGCGGCGTGACGGCCTGCTTCGCACGTCGCCAGCTGCTACAATTGCCGGCGGCTCTGTCACGTACGCCCTGCCCCAGGCCGCCAAAGGATACGGTATGAACGAACAACTGCAACAACTCTACAATCATCTGGACCTGGAGGCCGTCGGGGAGGACCTCTTCGAGACACGCCACGGCAACGAGGGATGGCGCCAGATCTTTGGGGGCCAGGTGCTGGCACAGGCCCTGATCAGCGCCAGCCGCACCGTCGAGGACGCGCGTCAGCCGCACTCGCTGCATGCCTATTTTTTACGCCCCGGGGACATGAGCGCGCCCATCCGCTTTCAGGTCGATCGCCTGCGCGACGGCAAGAGTTTCACCACCCGACGCGTCACGGCCCTGCAGAACGGCGCCGCCATTCTCAACATGGCCGCCTCGTTCCAGGTCGCGGAGCCCGGCCTGAGCCACCAAATTGACATGCCCTGCGTGCCGCCACCGGAACAGTGTCTGACGCGCGCCCAGGTGGCAGACAGGTTTCGCGATTCCATGCCCGAGGAAATGTACGCGCGCGCCCAGCGCCAGTTCGCAATCGACCTGCGGCCGGTAGAGCCGGAAAATCTCATGCGGGCCGAGAAACATCCTCCCCATCGCATGGTCTGGTTGCGCCTGAATGACACCCTGCCCGCAGCCTACCCCTGGCATGCCCACATGCTGGCCTATGCGTCCGACATGACCCTGCTTGAGATCAGCCTCCGGCCGCACGGCATCAGCATGTTCTCGCGCACCTTGCAGATGGCAAGTCTCGACCACTCCATGTGGTTTCATCGCCCGTTCCGCATGGACCAGTGGCTGCTTTACGTGCAGGAAAGCCCGTCCAGCGCGGCTGCCCGCGGCTTCAGCCGGGGCAGTCTGTTCACGCAGCAGGGGGAACTTGTGGTGTCGGTCGCTCAGGAGGGCCTGATTCGCCTGCGGGAGACGCCGGCGTAAGCGCCTTCAGCCGGTCGCGCGAAGGTCTTCGACAATGCGGCCATAGCGTTCGCAGTCGATGTCGTGAGGAAGATCACGGAAGGTTTCCTGCAGGGCCTCGTCATACCACTGCCGCATCGCGGGCTGCGCCAGCATGTGCTGTTGATAGGCTTTCGCTGCCGGACTCAGAGGCAAGCCGTAGGTCTGCACGCGAAACACGACAGGGGCGAAGAAGGCATCCACCGCAGTAAAAGAATCGCCGGCGAGGAAGGGGCCACCAAAACGAGAGAGCCCTTCACACCACAGCTCGTCCACGCGGGCGAGATCGCGATTCAGTGACTCGTGAGACTCGTTGAGCACAATCCGTACGCCGCAGCTCATGGAGCAAATCTCGCGCAAGGCAAAAAACCCGGAGTGCATCTCCGCTGCGGCACAACGCGCCCACAGTCGCGCGGCACGTGCCGAGGGCCACACGGCTGGCGTGTCCTCGGCCAAAAATTCGACGATCGCCAGGGAATCCCAGACCGTGCCCAGCGGGGTGACCAATGCCGGCACCTTGCCACTGGGCGAAAAGGCGCGAAAGACATCGAAGTTGGACCCCGGAACAAACGGTTTCAACCGCTCCTCAAAGGGAATCTCCAGCGCGCGCATAAGAACCCACGGCCGCAGCGACCAGGAAGAATAGTTTTTGTTGCCTATGTATAAAATCATCACATCATTTCTCCGTTCAAAACTCCACTTGTCGGTGAAGGGTTCCTTCTCCTGCCGTGATAAACAAGACCGTGGTGGGGACATTCACACGGCCAGTATGCCAGATGCCCTTGGGTACCAGGGCCCATTCCCCGTTCTGCCGCAGCGGCAGGGTTTTATGCCCGTTCTGTTTTTCCAGAACCAGATCGATTGCCCCGCTTAACAACAGGATGAACTCGTCGCCGTTGGGGTGCATCTCCCACATCGGCCAGTCATGCCCGAAGCTGTGCGTGGTCACCAGGTATTCGTTCTGGAATGTGCCCAGGGCGCCGCGGCTCAACTCCTCCCAGAATGTCGGCCCGACTGCAATCGCCTCGGCCGTGGCATCGGGGCGCAAGCGCACATAGGTGGAATTAATGTGGAAAGGCCCAGTGTCTTTGCTCATGACATCCCCTTCTTGTTTTTATGACGGACGGGTGCGTGCACTGCGGTGCTATGTCCCTAGGTGTCCACCGCACGGCAATCATGGCCCTTGCGTGGGGGCAGGTGGCACGTTTGCCTGTGGAAAGCAGGAGCGAGCCCGCATCATAGCCGCTTGGACACCGTCACTTCAAGGAAGGCGGCCCCCTGCCGCGGGCGTGAATGCTGTGGTATTGTCGAGCCCTCATCACGCGCTGATTTCCGAGGTTTTCCATGCCCTTTGCCCTGCATTTCGCGCAGCATATTGCGCAGCTAGAGACTCGCTACGCGCAGGCTCTGTCGACGACGCAGGCCTTCGATGCTGTCCTGATCCACAGCGGCAGCGCCCAGGCCTACTATGCCGATGACCAGCATCCAGTGTTCCGCGCATACGGCCATTTTAACCAGTGGGTGCCGGTCAGCCGGCCCGACCAGATGGTCCTGATCATGCCGGGAGAACGGCCAGTCTATTTTCAGGTGGTACCGCGTGATTTCTGGTACGAGCAGGACACCGGTCTGGCGCCGTGGATCGCCGCGCCTTTCGAGGTCGTGACGCTGGAGAGTGCCCGGGAGGTACTGGGAGAGCTGCAGCGAATCGGCAGCCGAAGCTCCCTCGCACTTTCCCGCATCGCGTTTCTGGGAGAGAACACCGCCTTTGCCAACGCCCTAGGCATCGAGTCCGCGGCCCAGAATCCCCCTCGTCTCGTGCAGCACCTCGATTTCCTCCGGGCGGTGAAAACACAGTACGAGGTCGCGAGCATTCGCAGTGCGAACCGTCTGGCTCTGCAGGGGCACACAGCGGCCCGGCACGCGTTCGAAAACGGCGGCAGTGAATACGACATCCACATGGCCTATCTGCAGGCCTGCAATCAGCTCGAATCCGAAATGCCCTACCCCACCATTGTCGCCCTCGATGAAAAGGGCGCTATTTTGCATTACCAGAACAAGCGACGGAGCAGTGGCGCAGACAGTCAGGTCTTGCTTATCGACGCCGGGTGCCGCGTCAACACCTATTGTTCCGACATCACGCGCACCTGGACGCGCCCGCACACGCTGACACTCTTCAAGGATCTGGTGGAAGCCATGGAGTCCATGCAAAGTGCACTGGTCCGACAGGTGCGCGCCGGCATTCCCTATCCCGATCTTCACCGTGCCGCGCACGAGGGACTGACCAATATCCTGCTCGGCGCGGGCATCTGTCGCGGCAGTCGCGACGCTCTGCTCGCGCACAAGGTCAGCACGCTGTTCATGCCCCATGGCGTGGGACATCTGCTGGGCATTCAGGTGCATGATGTTGGTGGGCGCATGAAAAATGGCGAAGGAGAGATTCAACTGCCGCCAGAGGATTACCCCAGCCTGCGCACCACACGCATGACGGCAAGGGGGCAGGTCTTCACCATTGAACCGGGGCTGTATTTCATTCCCGTCCTGTTGGAACCGGAACGCGGCTCTGCCCGTGGAAAGCTGATCGACTGGGACCTCATCGAGACGCTCACACCACTGGGCGGTATCCGCATCGAGGACAACGTGCTCGTCACCGAACACGGCGTGGAAAACCTGACGCGCGTCATGATCTGACGCGCGCGATCACAGGGACTTCATGGTGCCCAATCGGGCAAACATTTCGGTGGCAATCTGCAAATCCAGCAGAAACTGCTCGTGTGATTTAAATTCATTGGCATTGTGACCGGTGTATTTTTCCGTCGCCAGCGCCAGACCGAATTGCACGCCGTTGGGAAGATCGTGAATGGACGTTCCGCCCGCAGAGGAACCGAATTCCCGCGGGATGTCCAGATTCTCTACGGCAATGTCCAGCAGCGTGTTCACCCATGCCCCTTCGGGATTGCGGTACATCGGCTCACTCGCGCTGATGGCGAACTGGACTTCCACCCCGGCATTCTCTGCCCATGCCTGCAGCGTGTCTTCGAGATGGCTGACCAACTGCGCCGGTTCGCGCCCGATGGGCAGACGCAGGTTCACGGCGGTGCGCAGCTTTGCCTCATCCACCGCCACAAAGGTCTGCGCCGCCGTCATTGGTCCCATGAAGGGATCGGCGTAGCCAATCTGCAGCTGTGTGCCCAGATAATCCATTCCCCAGTTCTCGGTTGCATAACGGGCCGCATCGGTAAAATGGTTGTGCTGCACCACGCCTTCATTGACCAATTGGTTCACAAAGGCAAACATGCGAGAGACGGGATTGATGCCGGACTCCGGCTCCGAGGAATGCGCCGACACGCCCAGTACATCCAGGCGGACGCGTCCACCTTCCTGCGTGGCGCGGATGCCAAAGTCACTGCCATTGCGGGCCGCAAAGACCGCCCCCTCTTCATTGAGCAGGGCGACCAGTGCCTCGGCACGCGTGCTGCGTAACCAGACCGTGGACGAAGCCGGAATCTGGTTGGTCGCCAGGCCTCCCGTGAGCTCGACGATTTCGGCACCCTCCCCCGACGCGGCCCGCGCAGGGAAACTGGCCATGACCGTGCCATAGCCCTTCTCCGCAATGATCACCGGATAACTTCCGTCCAACGCAATGTTGTAATCCGGGACGGGATTGCGCGCAAAGTAATAGGGCATGGCATCGCCTCCCGTTTCCTCACGCGTGTCGATGAGCAGCTTGAAATGGCGCAGCAGCGGCAGCGATTCCGTCTGCACGACATGCATGGCAAACAGGGACACCACGATGCCGTTTTTGTCATCCTGCGCGCCGCGTCCGTAGAGCCTGTCGCCGATCTGGGTGAGCACGAAAGGGTCGAGCTGTGTGCCATCCTCCAGCACCCACAACGCTGGATTGACCGGGACTACATCCGCATGAGCATGCACGCCGATCAACTCTCCGGTTGGCGCCCCAAGGGAGACCTCGAAAATGCGGTTGTCCACATTGCGAAACTGCAGGCCCAGGCGCGCCGTAGCGGCTTCCAGCGCTGCGCCGAAACGCAGAAATTCCGGATTTTCGTAGTGCGGCAACCCTTCGACATCAAACGTCGGAATGGCGACAAACTCCCGCAGCAGCTCCAGCGCTTCGTCCGCATAACGTACGCGAGCATAGAGACCGAGCAGACGGAAAAGAAGGTCTTCTTGTTCCGCACTCAGCGTTTCCTGCGCAAGGGTGGCGCTTAGCAGCGCGGACAAACCTGTCGCCGGACTGCCGGGCAAGGCTTCCACCGTGCGTAAAAAATCGCTGAATTGAGCCGGGGCGCTGGATTGCGTGGCAGCGACGATCTGCGCGGCCTGCTCCTTGCTGATGTCAGCATGGCCAGTGGCTGTGCCAGCGATCGCCAGTAACAGACAGGCGCTTGTGAGCGTGCGTCGAAAAATCGAAAGGTGTGGCATTCGCGGAATCTCCTTCGCCCGTCAGGGCGCGTCTGTGAGCACGCCCATGGACGTGAGCGCCTTGCGCGCGATGTCTATGCGCGCAGGAATAAAAGTGTTCGGAGGATTGTCGGCCTCCAGCGCCGTGGCAAAAAAAGTGACATCGTTTCCCTTTTCGACCCAGCCTACCCACCAGCCAACATTGTGCTGACCGTTCAAAATCGCCAGACCGGTTTTACTGCGCAACACATGCGCTGCAGATCGCTCCGATTCCATCATGCGCTTGACGGCTTCCATCACCTCGACGCGAAACGGGAGCTCATTGCGATACAGGCGCTTGAGAAAGGCTATCTGTTGCAGCGGTGTAATGCGCAGGGCCCCCTCAAGCCAGAAGGTGTCGTCGCCGCCGGAGATGTTCCGATTGCCATACCCGACAGCGTCGATGAAATGCTGCATGCGCACATGGCCGATGCGGCGCACCAGTTCCTGAAAATGCGGGACGGCCGACAGACGAAATGCGTCCGTCAGCGAGAGATCGGTGTTCAGTTCCGTGCGACTGCGCACCACGCCGTCCCACGGAATCACGGCCTGCTCGCTCGCGATGACGCCCGCCTCGAGCGCCGCCATTGCACTGAAAATCTTGAAGGTGGACGCCGGAATCAACGCTGTCGCGGCACGCTCGGCATGGCCCGCTCTCTGCGCCCCCGTAGACAACTGCTCGCTCAGAAAAACGCCGGTGAATCCAGCGCGATCGACGATCTCCGTCAGCGCGGCATCGTCCACTACCTGCGCGCTCGCCGGCGCTCCCATATAAAGACAGAGGGCAAGAGCACATCCGATCTGTTTTTTCATTTCATTCCACATTCCGTTGCCGATGGTAGGCCTCCCACACGATGTCGAAGGTGCGCTGCAGAGCGCCGCGGTTCTCTGCGACCAGCTGTTTGCCCGCCGCGCCCATGCGGGCGATGCGCGCGGGGTCGGCGAACAGGGCAAGCACGGTGCTCGCGAGTGCGTTTTCGTCGGCGACCGTGACAAGCGCGTCCGCTTCCTCCAGTTGCTCACAGATTGTTTGAAAATTGAACTGGGAAGGACCCACCACGACAGGCAGCCCGAGTGCCGCAGGTTCCAACACATTCTGACATCCCGTGTTCACCAGACTGCCACCCACAAAGGCCACATCACTGATGCTGTAATAGGTCAGCATCTCTCCCATGGAATCCCCCAGCAGCACCTGCGTAGACGCCGTCACCGGCCTCCCCTCGCTGCGCCTGACCACGTTCAGTCCGGCCTCTTCGCAGCGCTTGCCCACACTGCGGAATCTTTCCGGGTGACGTGGCACCAGAATCAGCAGAAGCGAGGGCAATTCGATCAGACAGCGCGCAAATGCCGCGAGGACCTTTTCTTCCTCACCTTCTCGTGTGCTGCCTGCCATCAGCACTGGCCGCGCGTCCTGCACCAAGGCCTTCAGGGCGCTGCGCTGTGCGTCCAGCGTGGCAGGAAGATCAATTTCGAACTTGATGCTGCCTGTGATGCGCAAAGTGGATTCCGGGACGCCAAGGCGACGGAAACGGGCCGCGTCATTCTCTGCCTGGGCAGCGATGCAGTCGATGTTTGCCAGCATGGGTTTTCCCAGTCGCGGAAATTTTTCATACCCGCGCGCCGATTTCTCGGAGAGCCTGGCGTTCGCCACAATCACGTGACCCCCGGCACGACGGGTGTAGTGAATGATGTTCGGCCACAACTCCGTTTCCATGATCACAAGCGTGCGCGGCGCGAAGCGGCGCAAAAACGCGGTGACCGCCAGCGGATGGTCGTAGGGGGCATACACGTGGCAGACGGACTCGCCAAACAACGCGTGTACACGTTCGGACCCGGTGGGAGTCATTGTTGTCACGACAATCGGCAGATGCGGATCTTCGGCCAGCAGACGCCGGACCAGGGGAGCGGCCGCCACCGTTTCTCCCACCGACACGGCATGAATCCAGAGCCATCGCCCCTTCATCGCCTTTTGCGCCGGGGTCAGCGCCACGCACCCGAAGCGCTCCGCCCAGCGTCTGGCGTAGGCAGGGGCGCGCAGGGCACGCCACAGAAGACGCAACAGGATCAGCGGCAGAATGAGCGTAAAGAGGATGTTATAAGTGACTCTGTTCAAGGGACGTGATCTGCTCTGGGGCGGTTGCGTGCTACCATTGGCAGCCATGGGGAGGCGGCTGCCGCCTCGCGCACTTTAGCAAACTTTGGCCTGCGCCGCTTCGCCAACCCGCCGCCCGACATCGCTGGAACGCCTGTATGACTGACGTATTGAAAACCGACATCCTGATCCTTGGCGGCGGCATCGCCGGGCTCTGGCTGCTCAACCGTGTGCGGGCGCAGGGCTTTAGCGCAGTCCTGATCGAAACGTCCGCTCTTGGCGGCGGGCAAACCCTGGCATCCCAAGGCATTATTCATGGCGGCCTCAAATACGCGTTGAGTGGGGTACTAAGCCCCGCCAGCAGCGCCATTGCTGCCATGCCCGAGCGGTGGCGTGCCTGTCTGCGTGGCGAAGGCGAGCTCGATTTGCGTGCATGTCAGGTGCTGGCTCCGCATTACTTCATGTGGTCCAGCGGCGGCTACCGTTCCCGTCTCAAAAGCTTTCTCGGCAGCAAGGCACTTAGGGGGCGTATCGATGCCCTGAGCGCCGCTGCCTACCCGGAGTTCCTGCGGGGCCAGTCCCTCTCCGGCACCCTGTACCAGCTGACGGATTTTGTCGTGGATACCCCGTCCCTGTTGCATACCCTCGCGAGCCCGCACGAGCAACACCTGTTCCACATTCCCCAGGGGCAGACGGAGATGGTGTTCACGGCCGAAGGCACCTTGGACCATCTGCGCCTAGCGACGGCGGACGGTCCGCTCGTGCTGCAAGCCCAGCGCGTCCTGTTGTGCGCCGGCGAAGGCAATGGCGAGATTCTCGCCCGTGCAGGGATCGAACGCCCCGCGATGCAGACGCGTCCCTTGCACATGCTGGCGATGCGCACCCGCGCAGAGCATCCCGTTTTTATGCACTGTATTGGCGACAGCTTTGGCATGACCCCTCACCTGACACTGACGTCCCATCCCCAGACCGACGGCAGCTGGGTGTGGTACATCGGCGGAGAGATTGCCGAAAGCGGCATGCAACGCAGCAGCGACGAGCAGATCGCCGTGGGCAAACGGGAAGTGAAGCGAAGTTTTCCCTGGGTGGACGTCGAGGACGCCCGCTGGATGAGTTTCACCCTGAACCGCGCCGAGCCCCGACTGCCCAACCTGCAACGTCCGGACAGCGCCTTCCTGCACGCCGAACAGAACCTGCTGGTGACCTGGCCAACCAAACTGACCCTGACACCGCAATTGGGACAGAGCGTGATCGACACCCTGAGGGATCAGGGCATACAGCCGCGGACGGACACCCAGAGTGACAGGACGCTCGATACCCTCGCCGCCCACTTCCCCCGACCCCGGATAGCGGCTCCCCGCTGGGAAGGTGTCCTGTGACGCCGGCGCCCGCCATGCTGCCCCGACGCCCACTGGGCCTCACCGGCATCGAGGTGTCCTGTCTCGGTCTGGGTACCGTCAAATTCGGCCGCAACCAAGGCGTGAAGTATCCGAGCGGATTCACTCTCCCCGACGACGCCAGCATCCGCGCGCTGCTATCCCAGTGCCGGGAGGCAGGGATGAACCTGATCGACACGGCACCCGCCTATGGTCTGAGCGAGGAGCGCCTCGGAGCGCTGCTGGAACACCGAAAGGACTGGGTGATCAGCACCAAAATGGGAGAGGAATTCAGCAACGGAGCCTCGTCTTTCGACTTCAGCCCTGCACATGTGCGCAGAAGTCTGGAGCGCAGCCTTTCCCGCCTGCGCACCGACTATCTTGACATTGTCCTGATTCACAGCGATGGGAATGACGAGGCGATTCTGCAGCACAGCGGCTGCGTGGAGGCGCTCATCCGCGCCCGGGAAGACGGCCTGATCCGGGCCTTCGGCATGTCGAGCAAGACGGTGAGCGGCGGCCTCTCGGCATTGTCAGTCTGTGACCTGGTCATGCTGACACTGAACCCCTCAGCCACGGAAGATGCCGCTGTGATTGCAGTGGCACACGCGGAGCAAAAAGGCGTGCTCATCAAGAAAGCCCTCAACAGCGGCCATGCGGTGGCGGGTGGCGGCACCCTCTCCGGTGAAGACCCTGTCCATGCCAGTCTTTCCTTTGTGTTTTCCCACCCTGGCGTTTCGTCCGTGATCATCGGCAGCATCACTCCCGACCATGTGCAGCACAATATCGCCTGCGCCGCTGCCCTTGCCGGGTAAGCGTCCACCGGGGATGACAAGGGTAAAAACTCGCTTCAACACACCCGTCCGTCTTCCCACCAATCGGGGGGTGGCACAAAGGCAACCCGCGCACTAGACTCCCGTCAAACTAAAAAGACGCGAGCGCCAGCCATGGGCCCTGTGGGCCCCCGGTATCGCTGGCCCTCACCACAACATTGCCGAGTTCGGCGCAGCTCGCCGTGCCTTCTGGCCAAGAGACCCTGCTGTGGAATTACGCAGAATCCAGCTTGCCGATGTCCCCTCCTTCCTCGCGCTGTGGCGCCGGGTGTATGCGGAAGGGGAGTTTCTTGCCTCGCCCCCTCCCCCCGAATCACGCATCAGCCCCATCATTGAACGCGTCATGCGGGAAAAGATTCCTGTCTTTGTCATGTGTGAACACGACACCCTGGTAGGAGAGGTCGAAGTGTTTCCCGGCTCTTTGTGCGGCCAAAAAGGCAAGGATGCTGACAAGACAGGATACGTGGGCATCCAGATCGACGCTCGCCATCGAGGCAAGAGCGTCGGGAGTGAACTGATGCGCGTGGCTATCGCCGACTCACTTCGTTATGGCTACGACGCCCTGGCACTCTCCGTCTATGAATCCAACTTGCGTGCCGTTCGCCTTTATGACCGTCTGGGTTTCACGACCGTGGAAGAAAGCGAGCCCGTGTGTACACCTTCGGGGATTGAAACGCGGGAGAAAAAAATGGTGCTGCATCTGAATCCGATGTGATTCGCGACGCTATCATTCATTTCATTTTGGAAGGGGCACTGCGGAACATCAGGAGAGCACGATGAAGGCCTTGGTTTCAAACAACTCACCTTTTGCAGAAGGATGGTAATTCCGAAAACCCCATTGCCATTTCTCGATTTTCTAAAAGAATTACACGTGGCATCTCCATACTGATTCATTCACGGATATATTGCTTATCGTCGATTGCTCTTTTAAAAAGCGTATTCAGCCTGACGACTAACACCAGCATGACGCAGAACAGAATGCCTTTTAAGAACACCGGCAAATAACTGCTGTGAGAGATCAACACAAGACACAGTAAGCTAATGCTCAAGGAGCGGTGTTCTTTATAGTCCCTAAAATGCACGTCCTTTTTTTCATTCATGAATTTCTCTGCCCTCCTCTCATTATCCCATTACGTCTTTTGACAGTTATCCGCTGAATACGCAGCGAACGCCATCCCTACTGCCCAAAAGGCAAACGACAAGGGATTCGCTACCGTAATAATGGATATCCCCATCGTGACATAGGAGTTTTTGACTTCCTGCCATCAAGGTATAGGCCAGCGTGTGGCACGCTGCCCATGTTGAAAGGGGAGGGATGCAGGGATCTGCGCATTACGCGCGGGGGACGAAGAGGCGCATCAGCGCCTCTTCCAAAGAGGTCCGTGTGCTTTTATTTCGCGAGAGGGCAGGTGCTGAATCCGAACACGGCATAGAGCGGGCAAAAGCCCACCAGACCGGTGAGTAGCGGCACCAGACCGATGAGACCCAGCAGGGTCTGCGGCCCCACGACCACGAGGCTCAGGAGTGCCAGCCCCAGTACAACACGCATCACGCGATCCGCGGTTCCTTCATTTGCTTTCATGATTGCCTCCTTCCGGCATGTGGAATCTTGGAGACAGGTATACGCCGCTCACCATGCGGCTGCTTTGCTGTACATCAAAAGGACGCGCTAAGGCAGCATGACGCACAGTTCGCAGCGGACATAGAGATGGCCGGGGTCCTGCACGTGGGCGAACGCCTGCCATGCGCCGAAGGCTTTGCTCACCAGCGGCAATGCGGGCGGTGCGGGTGTGATGCGCTCGATGCCGGAAGCAACGGCCTGTAAAGGCCCACTCAACCAGACGGAGCTGCCGTAATTGCGCAGCAACTCCTCCAGCAGCTGCTCGCCGGGGCTCAACGGGGTTTCGACGTAGCGCCAACCATAGTCTGTGAGCCCCGCCAATTGGGCCGCTGCCGCGATGGCATCCTCCAGGCTGCCGAGCTTGTCCACCAGACCGTCACTCAGAGCCTGTGTCCCGCTCCTCACCTGCCCCTGGGCAACGGCGTCCACGGCCTCCAGACTCATGCCCCGACCGTCGGACACCAGTTGCAGGAAGCGCTGATATTGCGCTTCCACACTGGTCTGCAGCACGCGCTGGAAGGGCTCGCTCAAGGGGCTCAGCAGGTCGGCACGGCTGTAGGGCGTGGTGCTGATTCCATCGGCATACACGCCGACCTTTGCGAGGCTATCCTCAAAGGTTGGGACCATGCTGAAGACCCCGATGGACCCGGTCACAGTAGCAGGGGACGCCCAAATTTCATCGGCGCCCGCCGCAATCCAGTAGCCCCCGGAGGCGGCGGTGCCGCCCATGGACACGACGAACGGTTTGCCGGCAGCCTGCAATTCCTGCAGTTCCTGGCGGATCAGCTCCGAGGCAAACGCGGAGCCGCCGGGAGAGTCGATGCGCAGCACCACCGCTTTGATGCGGGCGTCCTCGCGGGCTTCACGAATCAGGGCGTTCAGGCTGTCCGCCCCGATGCTGCCCCGCGGCTGCTCGCCCAGTCCAATCTCGCCCTGCGCCACGATGACACCCACCTCACTGTCAGTGGGCAGGCTCAGATCCGGGTTCGCCATCAGATAGAGACGATGGGACAGGGTATTGGGGCTGCCGTCAGCGGAGGCGGAAAGCCGGCGCAGTTGCTCGCGCCACTGTGCCGGCGTCTCAAGCGAGTCGACCATGCCCTGCGACAGGGCCAGCCCTGCAGTGTCGCCGCCGGCGTCTACCAACAGGTCGGCATAATCATTGGCATAGCGGCGAACGGCCGCCTCGGACAGGTCGCGGTTCACGGCAATCTGATTGAGATAGCGTTGCCACAGCTCGTCCACCAGCTGCTGACTGTTGGCACGGGATTCGTCGGACATGCCATTGAGGCTATAAGGCTCCACGGCGGCCTTGTGCGTTCCCACGCGGAAGATATGCACGTTGACCCCGAGCTTGGCCAGCAGCTCGGCATAAAAGGGCTGGCTGCCGCCGTAGCCCGGCAACATCAGCTGCCCCATCGGGTGCAGGCTGAGGGAATCGGCAAAGGAGGCCAGGTAATACTGCGCCTGACTGAAGTAGTCGCTGTGGGCGAGGAGCGCCTTGCCACTGCGTTTGAAGCTGATCAGGGCATCGCCGATCAGTTCCATGTTGGCGGGGCTGACGCTTTCCAGCTCTTCAAGATCGAGCACCACGCCGCGAACGCGGTCATCGGTGGCGGCGAGGGTGAGCGTGCGCAGCACGTCACGCAGGGGCGTGTCGACGATCTGGTCACCCCCCAGCAGCAAGGTGCTGGTGTCCATCAATGGCGGCTCCTCGACAATGGCGCCTTTGGGGGCCAGCACCACCAAGGTGCCGTCCGCCACGCCGATCTGCACCGGGCCGCTGAACAAGAGGGTGAGCACCACCAGCAGAATCAGGACGAAAATCAGCCGCGCGAAGAACACCCGCAAACCATCGATGGCACGTCCCAGAAAGCTGAAAACCCGTGCGATGAATCCCCGTTGAGACATTCCGAATACCCTCCCTTACACCGTCATTAGAGTCCACCCCATGCCCAGCAGGGCACAGCAGACCAGCATCCATCCCAGTGGCAGCCGCAGGCCAAACAACAGGCCAAACGCGCACAGCGTCAGCGTCAATTGCGGCCACGCCAGGCTGCCCGGGACGGGCAACAGCATGTCGAGCCCTCCCCCCTGCACCCGGTGCGTTTGCGTAAACAGAAAGTGCAGACTAAACCATAGCGCAAGATGCGCGATGACGCCTACGACCGCGGCGGTAATCGCCCGCAGGGCTGACGCGAGCGCGGCATGCGCGCGCAGTTTCTCGACAAACGGTGCCCCGGCAAAGATCCACAGAAAACAGGGCAGGAAGGTGACCCAGGTGGTGAGCGCCGCGCCGGCAGTGGCCATCAGCAGGCTGTCACCGTCCCCCCCCTGCCGCCACGCCCCAAGGAACCCGACAAACTGGGTCACCAGAATCAAGGGCCCGGGCGTTGTTTCGGCCAGTCCCAGTCCATCGAGCATTTCCCCCGGTGCCAGCCAGTGATACTGCTCCACCGCCTGCTGGGCGACGTAGCTCAAGACGGCGTAGGCGCCGCCGAAGGTGACGACAGCCATGCGGGAAAAGAACTGGGCGATCTGGGACATGGGATGTGCGCTGCCCAGCGTCAGCATCAGGCCGGCCAGCGTGCCCCCCCACAGCAGCAGGCACACCGCCGCCGCGACAAGACTCGCGCGCAGACGTCCTGCGGGGACGGGCGTGGCCTCGACGACGGCCTGTGGCGCACCCCCAGAGTGCCAGCGCGCGGACACGAATCCCAGCACGCCTGCCGCCACGATCACGAGCGGAAACGGCAGTGCGAACACGAACAGGGCAAGGAACCCGCCTACAGCCAACCAGCGGCTCAGCCGCCCGCTGAGTGCCCGCGCGGCAATTCGCAGCAGGGCCTGGCAGACCAGCGCCAGCACTGCCGCCTTTAATCCAAAAAACAGGCCGGCAACCAGACTGAGCTCGCCCAGCAGGACGTACAAAAGAGAGAGCCCCAAAATCGCCAGGGCGCCAGGCAGTATGAACAGCAGCCCCGCCACCAGACCGCCCCGCACACCGTGCAGCAGCCATCCGATGTAGGTCGCCAGTTGCTGAGCCTCGGGGCCGGGGAGCACCATGCAGTAGTTGAGGGCATGCAGAAAGCGGGTCTCATCCAGCCAGCGCTTTTCATCGACCACTACGCGGTGCATGAGTGCTATCTGGCCGGCAGGACCGCCAAAGCTGAGAAAGCCGATGCGCCACCAGACGGAAAGCGCGTCGCGGAACGGGACCTCGGCGGGCATATCGGGCTCCTCATGGCGGGCAGTGTCAGGGGGCAGTCGCTGCACCCTAGCCCTTGAGCTTTTCGACAATGGCCGAAGTTGAACAATTGTCCAGAAAGGCCAGCACTCTGACCTGACCGCCGTAGCCGAGCACGAATTCCCCGCCCACGACTTCCGAGACGCTGTAATCCCCTCCCTTGACGAGCACGTCGGGGCGCACCAGTTCAAGCAGGGGCTCCGGCGTGTCCTCGGCGAAGGAGACTACCCAGTCCACCGCTTCCAGACCGGCGAGCACCGCCATGCGCCGCTCCACCGGATTGATCGGGCGACCCGGCCCTTTGAGGCGCTTGACGGAGTCGTCGTCATTGATGGCGACAATCAGGCGCTGGCCCAACTTGCGGGCCTCGGCGAGGTAGCCGACATGACCGGCGTGAATGATGTCGAAACAGCCGTTGGTAAAGACCACTTTCTCCCCATGGGCACGGGCATCTTCCACGGCCAGTGCGAGCTGCTCCGCCGTCATGATGCCGCGTCCATTGCCCTCTTCCCGGGCAATCGCGCGGCGCAATTCGGGGCCGCTGATGGCAGCAGTCCCGAGCTTGCCAACGGCAAGACCGGCCGCCAGATTCGCCAGCGCGGTGCCCACATCGAGAGGACTGCCGGCGGCAAGCGCTGCCGCCAGCACGGCGACGACGGTGTCCCCTGCCCCCGTCACATCAAACACCTCCTGCGCGCGGGTGGGCATATGCAACTCGGCATGGTCGGGGCGCAGCAGGGTCATGCCGTGTTCCCCGCGGGTGATCAGCAGGGCGTCCAGCTGGAGGGATTGCATCAGGGCCAGTCCGCGGGAGGCCAGCTCTTCTTCGCTGGCACAGTGGCCGACGATGGTTTCGAACTCGCTCAGGTTGGGGGTGATGATGGTAGCGCCCCGGTACTTGCTGAAGTCACTGCCCTTGGGGTCCACCACCACCGGAATGCCCTTGGCCCGGGCGGCACGGATCAATTCCTGGGGGTGTTGCAGGCTTCCCTTTCCGTAATCGGAAATCACCAACACCTGGGCATCCCCGAGCAAATCAGCCGCATGGGCGTCGAATGCCGAGGCGGACGCACGTGAAAAATCCTGCTCGAAATCCACCCGCAGCAGCTGCTGATGCTGGCTGGTGACGCGCAGCTTGGTGATCGTTGGTGCACTCTCGCACACGGCAAATTCGCAATAGACGCCGGCAGCATGCAGGCGATCGTGCAGCTCGGTCCCTGCCTCATCGCGGCCGACGATGCCCACCAGCGAGGCGGCAGCGCCCAGCGCGGCAATGTTCAGGGCCACGTTGCCGGCGCCGCCGGGACGGTCCTCCCGCTGACCCACCCGCACGACCGGCACCGGGGCCTCGGGCGAGATTCGCGTGGCCTTGCCGTGCCAGTAGCGGTCGAGCATCACATCGCCGGCAACCAGCACACGTGCCTGATGAAAAGGGGGCATTTCGAACGTCATGGGGGCCTCGGGTCGCGCCAAAAGAGGCGGCAATCTTAGCATAAGGGCGTGTCGAAGTTGATTGAGGCAGGGCAGGTGATTTAGGCTTGCGGCACCGCTGGTGCTGGCACTTGCCGAGCGCACCGGCTCGCGTCCCCCGGAATTGACCGACTGATGGATCTGAAAACGCTGGTAGAGGAACACAACACGCCCGCCGGAAAAGCGTTTGACCTGCTGATCCAGGGGCTGATCATTCTGTCGCTGGTGACCTTTTCGCTCGAAACCCTGCCCGATCTGAGCCCCACTGCCCATGCCTGGCTGCGCGCCATCGAGACGGGAATCGTGGTGATTTTTACCGTGGAATACGCCTTGCGGGTCATTGTCGCGGACCGCAAGCGCGACTATATCTTCAGCTTCTATGGCCTGATTGATCTGGCCGCCATCGTGCCCTTTTATCTTGCGCTGGGGATCGACATGCGCTCCCTGCGGGCGCTGCGCATGCTGCGTCTGTTCCGGCTCTTCAAGCTGGTGCGCTATAACCACGCCATCGAACGCTTCGGCCGGGCCTTTGCCATCGCCCGGGAAGAAATCATCGTGTTTGCCCTGGTCACCGTGATCCTGCTGTATTTTGCTGCGATCGGCATTTACTACTTCGAGCACGACGCTCAGCCTGCAGTCTTTCAGAGCATTTTTCACAGCCTCTGGTGGGCCGTCACCACCCTGACCACCGTGGGCTATGGCGACATGGTGCCCATCACGCCGGGCGGCCGCTTTTTTACCTTCCTGATTTTGCTGATCGGCCTCGGGATAATCGCGGTGCCCGCGGGCTTGCTAGCCTCGGCACTGAACAAGGTGCGCCGCGAAGACGAAGGGGAAGCGGATGAATAATGCATCGCGGGCTTGCCCATCAGGTTTGCTACAATCGTCCCCTTCGCCCACACCGCGGGCACTACATGCCGACCAGCCGTGAGTAAAAAATCCCAGAAATCCGACAGCCTGCGGGCGTTTCTCGGACCGCGTTATTGGCCCACCTGGCTGGGCTTTGGCGTGATCTGGCTCGCCGCGCAGCTGCCCTTCGCGCTGCAAATACAGATCGGCAAAGGGCTGGGCTGGCTCAGCTACTGGTTTGCCCGGGAGCGTCGTCATATCTGCCAGACCAATATCGCCCTGTGTTTTCCGGAGCTCACCGAAGCCGCGCAGCAGCGCCTGGTCCGGGACACCTTCGTGTCCAATGGCATCGGGGTGATGGAGGTCGGCCTCGCTTGGTGCCGGCGCCCGCAGGACTTTCGTGACCGTGTACAGGTCAGTGGCCTTGAGCATCTGGTCGAGGCCAGCGCCCGGGGCAAGGGGATTCTGCTGGTCTGCGCGCATTTCACGACCTTGGAGTTTGCCGGCAGCCTGCTCAGCTTGTTTCATCCCATGGACGTGACTTACCGGCCGCACAAGAACCCCTTGTTTGAAACCCTGATGTATCGGGCACGGGCACGCCGCTATGGGGCCGTCATCGAACGCGGTGACGTGCGCGCCGCCCTGCGCAGCCTGCAACAGGGACATACGGTCTGGTATGCCCCTGATCAGGACTATGGACGCAAGCATTCCGTGTTCGTGCGCTTTTTCGGTGTCCAGGCGGCCACCATTACCGCGACCAGCCGCTTTGCCGCCTTCAATGACTCCGCCGTGGTCTTTTTCAGCCATTACCGAAGCGCCGACAACTCACGCTATTATCTGCGCTTCAGCGCCGCATTGGAGGACTATCCCACCGGGGATGAAACCGCCGACGCGCAGCGCATCAACGATGTCATCGAAGCGGCCATCCGTGCGCATCCCGAGCAATATCTCTGGCTGCACAAGCGCTTCAAGACCCAGGCTGAGGGACCCAGCCCCTATAAAATACGGCCCGGGCGCGCCCGGCGGCGAGACCGCTCATGAACAGACTCTGGCGCGACATCGACATCCGGCTGCTCGCGGCGTTGCTGAGCGTGCTGTTGTCCCTGTGGGCCGTGCTGATCAACCCGATTCCCAACGCCGACGCCTTTGACTATGTCCGCACGGCGCACGTGTATCTGGACGACGGTGTGGCCGCCGCCTTTGCCTGGTACCCCTCCGCCACTTACCCCATCCTGATGGGCGTGGTGCACCAGCTCACCGGTCTCGACCTGTTTGCCGCCGGGCAACTGATCAATGCCCTGTTTTTCAGCCTGCTGACCTACTGTTTCATCTCGCTCGCCCTGCTGCTGCGACCAACGCGGCGTATGGCACTGATTGCCGCCACCGTCATTCTGGTGTTTCCGACGCTAAATGAACTGCGCTACAACGTCATTCGCGACATTGCCTATCTCGCCCTGATGCTAAGCGCCGTCTACACGCTGTGCCTTTTTGCCCGTGACGGGCTCCTGCGCCACGGCCTTGCCTTTATCGGCCTGAGCGTGCTGGCCGCCCTGTTTCGGGCCGAGGCCCTGGTGTTTTTGCCCCTCGTACCGCTGTTCCTGCTGACACTCGGCGGCGCGCGCGCGCACTCCCTGCGCCGTGTGCTGATACTCGAAGCCCTGCTGTTGGGTATGGGCGTGGTAGTAGGCGGGCTGGCGATGGCGTTGGCGATCGATGTGCCCGGCACACTGCAGCGCATGGTCGATGTTTATCTGCCGTTTTTGCGGGATGTGTTTGCCGCCTTCAGTGACCGCAACTCCCCCCTCGCCGTCGCGGTATTTGGGGAGTTCGCCAGCAATTTTGCCGGCGACTATCTGGGCGTGTTCATGGTGGCGGGCCTTGCCGCCATGCTGGTGCTGATCCTGCTGGGCGTGCTGGGCGGACCGGCCCTGCTGATTCTCGGCTATGGGGTTTACACGCGCACACTGCCATGGCGGGAGCCGGTTCTGCGTCCCGTGGTGGGGATGGCGGTGGTGAGCTTTGGCATCCTGCTCGCCTTCCTGTTGCTGACCCGTTTCATGGTGCCCCGCTACACGTTGTTGTTTGTGCTGTGTGGGCTCCTCTTCGTGCCGGCCATCATCGACAGCGCGCTCGAGCGTCTGCCCTCGCTCGCTCGCCCTCGCCTGCTCCGGGGCACGTTGGGAATTCTGCTGCTGTTCAGCAGCATCGATGCCCATATCAGTTTTGGGGATTCCAAGGAGTATCTGGACGAGGCGGTGGCCTGGCTGCTGCGCAACAGCCCACCCGAGGCGATCGTGTTAACGAACAACAATTACGTGGGCTACCACAGCGGACGCGTCGCGGAGTACGACCGGATTTTCCGTTACCTTGCTGAAGACGAGATCGAGAAAACCGCCCCGGGCACCCTCATCGTCGTCACGACCCGCAACGGCATCGACGCGCAGATCGCCCGCAATGTGACAGAGGGGCGAATCGACGTGCTAGCCCGCTATCCGGACAACGACGAACCGATGCTTGTCATTGCCCGCCGCCGCCCGTACTAATTATCCCAGTCCGGCTCCGGACGCTTGGTCACCAGCACATCCTGCATGATCAGGTATTCCAGATCCGATCCAAAGAACAGGTTCAGGGCATCCTCCGGGGAGGACACCAGCGCTTCCCCCGGCCGGTTGAGGGACGAGTTCAGCACCACACCGTGACCTGTCAGGCTCTCAAACTCCTTCAGCAATTTGTAAAACCGCGGATTCACGTCGCGTCGGACCACGTGAGCGCGGGACGTCCCGTCCTGATAAACGAGACCTGGCACCAACGCACGCCACTTCTCCGACACGTTGAAGGTCATCGTCATGTAGTCTGCCGGGTGATCGGACTCCAGAAACTCTTTCGCCAGCGTGTCGAGCAGGCTGGGAGAGAAGGAGCGCCAGCGCTCGCGGAACTTGATCTTCTTGTTGACCGCCTCGACGGATTCGGGTCGCAGCGGATTCGCCAGAATGCAGCGATTGCCGAGCGAGCGGGACCCAAATTCCAGACGGCTCTGGAA
Organism: uncultured Klebsiella sp.; assembly: GCA_964538025.1. Lineage (GTDB taxonomy): Bacteria > Pseudomonadota > Gammaproteobacteria > Pseudomonadales > Pseudohongiellaceae > UBA5078. The sequence goes on from CAZICZ010000003.1 coordinate 142,369, forward strand.
CCAGCCGACCAGATGCCCCTGCGCCAACAATTCCGCCGCTTTTTTGGTCGGACTTTCGAGCACTTCAAAGAGCGGTTTATCCCGGTGTTTCTCGCAGGCACGGACACAGCGGTCCGTGGTGTAGCGCGGCCCGAGGAAGGCATTCTTGTGGCCGTGAATGGGGACATTCTGTTCCGACAGGGTGTAGGCGGCAGCCCCGATGGCAGTGCCGGCATCGCCTGCTGCCGGAGGCACAAACAACTCCTTGACCAGCGGCAGCGACGCGAGGCGCTGGTTCAGCTTGACGTTCAGCGCCCCCGTGCCTGCGAAGGCGAGCTTGCCGGTTTCCTTGAGAATGTCCGACAGGTAATGGGACACCAGCGCTACGGCCGCTTCTTCATACAGTTTTTGAATGCTGGCGGCGTAGTGCACATAGGGGTCTTGAAAGAGTTCTCCCGCTCGGCGAGGCCCTAACAACTGAACGAGCTTGGTGCTGAAAAAATGGCCGCGGGATTTTTCCTTGTAGCGACGCAGCCCGACGGTGCCGATCAGGGTGGTGTTTACATTGAAATGTTTACCGTCAAAGCGCGCCAGTGCCGACAGATCATATTTGTCGGGATCGCCGTAGGTGGCCATGCCCATGACTTTCGCGTCGCCATCGAGCATGTCGAAGCCCAGATAATCCGTGATCGCGCCGTACATGCCAGCGAGCGAATCCGGATCGTAGAATTCCTTGATCTTGTGAATGTGGCCGCGCTCGCCATAGCCTAGGAACATGGAAGCATATTCGCCCTTCATGTCGATGGTCAGAATCGCGGTTTTCTCGGCAAAGCCACTCATATGATAAGCACTGCTCGCGTGGGCACGCTGGTGTTCCACCGGCACAAATTTGATTTTGTGCCAGGGAATCTTCAGTTCATCCAGCAGCTTTTTCACTTCATGCAGATAGCGGCGATAGCGGCGGTTGCCGTTGAACAAGGCATCCACACTGCGCTCGGGGGCATACCAGTACCGGCGCGCATAATGCCAACGTGCCGGCCCGAACAGGGAGATGGGGGCATACGAGACGGCAACCGTATGGATGTCCCTTGGCTTGATCTTCGCGGAGCGTAAACAGAATTTCACCGACTCGCGCGGCATGCAGCCCTTGGCGTGTTTTCGCCTGACCAAGCGTTCTTCTTCAACCGCCGCCACAAGATTGCCATCCACAAACAACGCAGCGGCGGCATCATGCCCAAGCGCTCCGGAAAGCCCCAGTGTAATGAGTGACATTATGATCCTTTGCTAAAGTAATCGGATTCTTCCTGAAGGCGTTGCAGCATCGTTTCGACCCGCGCCGCCCGTTCGGGGGAATCCTCCCAGTTTTTGGAGAATCGTTGTAAATCCTTTGCATGCGCTCTGGCAAAGCGCCCTGTATCGGTTTCCTGCGACATGCCATCCAGGTCCAGCACCACCAACGCCGATTCGGTGAGTAAAAAATTGCTTGCCTTGGTATCCCCGTGCACGATGTGGTAGTCGCGAAAGGCCGTGAACAGCGCCTGAAACTGCGCCATGGCGCTCTCCCAGGCGGGCGAGGTTATAGGCGCATTTTTCAGCAATTGCAAGGCATCCTCCCCCGCGACATAGTCGCTGAGAAAATAGGCTTCACGACGCAGCGGTCCGATGCGTCGCTCCATCATGAGACGCGGAGTCGGCGTGGCAATCCCCAACATGGCCAGCATGTGGGCACTGCGCCAGCATCCCCACGCCCGGCTCGGTTGCAACAGCCGGCGCAGGCGATGTCCCATGCTCTTGAGATTGTAGCGCTTGAATACATAAGGCTTGCCGTCCAGGCTGATCAGCGCCACGGTCGCACTGTTGCCGTTCTTGAGCAATTCACTGCGGGCAATCACTTCATCCGGGTCCTGCAGCAGTGCCTGCAGCGCGGGCGATTCCAGCGTACGGTCATACACCACCACGCAATTCCATCTCCGCCGCAGTGTCGTGGCACTGGTGTCGCGAAACAGTTTTTTCATCACCGTCTTCAAGCGCAGCAGGCGCTTCTTGTGCAGCAGTGCGCGAAACACGGAGATTTCTTCGCTCAGGTCGGCGCCAGGCCGCTGGGCGCGATAATGGGCATAGAGTGCCGGGACATGCATGTCGTTGCTCACGGGAAACTGCGCCAGTAACAGGGCCAGATTGCGCAGCGACGTCACCCCGTCAACGCCCTCTGCGTGCGCGCTGTGCTGATCAAGCTCGCCGGCATCCAATACATAGACAGCGTCATCGCGGAGCAAAAAATTGTTCAGGTGAATGTCTTTCTGGACAAGGCCCCGCTCATGGCAATCGGCGATCACGCTGACGATCCTGCGCAGCAGGGACTCCCGTTGCTCCCCGTGCGTTGCCTCCCACGCACGACCGAGATCCTGCGCCTGATCGATATAGTGCAGCAGCAGCACGCCGCAGTGACCGTCGGTTGTTGTGCCTTGCGCCAGCAGGGGTGCCGTCGGCAGCCCTGCTTTCTGCAACGCAGTGACGCCCTGGACCTCCCGTTCCAGATGCTGCACCCAACGCCCGCGCGCGAAGAAAAGTTTGACCACCACAAGCTGCGACTGCCAGCGCGCCAGGGCCACCACCCGACGGTGTGGCACGACCCGAAAAAGAGAAAGCAGTTCGAGTGTCTGATGCGCATCGCCCACGCTGTGATCGACCCGCAATTCCAGGGTCGCGGGCAGTGCGAGTGCGCGTCCGCTTGCGATCAGGGTGGCTGTGTCGATCATGTGCATGGAATGCGCCCGTTCAAGAATTCAGTTTCGCATCGAGAGCCTGGGCACGCCGGGTGACCTGCTCCCAGAAGGCACGCTGCCCCGTCAGCGTCTCGCGCAGGGGCATCGCATGATAGGCGCGTGCAAAGCGCAGGAAATCCCGTTGCGTCAGGCCGATGTGCAGCGCGGAAAACATCAGCCCCGCGATGTCCTTGATCACCCAGCGCGGGCCGAGGCGACGCCGGACCAACGCCCGGTGCAGGTCGATCAGGGAGAGCCTGGGCTCGCATTGTTCACCTGCCATAAAGGCCTCGGCATCGTGCAGGAGAAAATGGCAGAGGTAAAAGTCCCGATGGCACATTCCCGCGCCGTGCATGGCACGTGCAATGCGTCCCAGCGCCTCGATCAGACGCCACTTCTGCTGCACACCCGGCGCCTGCCGGGGCCAGGAGGCACACACCGTTTCCAGGCTGACGGTGTCCTCCAGGGCTTCTGTCAGAATGAAGGAATGACGTCGGGCAGGATTGAGGCCCTTGCTGCCGAAACCGACCGCGGTCATGGTATCCACGCCGATCGCCTTCAGGTGCGCGATCGCGCACCATTCGTTCTCGGCGCCAAGGACGGGTCGCTTTAAACTCAGCAGGTTCTTGATGATTTCGCCCCACCCTACACCGTGATGGATCTTGGCAAAATAGCGCTTGTCCTCGAAGTCAAAGCGCAGCGTCCGGCGTCCCTTCACCTGGCGAAACACCTCTCCCTGCAACGCATCCACAGCAGCGAAAGGGTCCTGTCCGGCCAAGGCGCGGGCGAAATCGTCACGCAGGTTAACGATCATGACACTGCCTCCCTCTCGGATGCGGGAGCAGCGCCGGATTTTTCACCGGCCCATTGCACAAGCAGATCGCCTACCGCCTCGGGCATGCTGTACAGCGCCGGCTGCTGGCCGTAGGCGATGCCGGCTTCGCGCATTTTGGCGCGTTTGTCAGCCCGCAACAGGCTGAACAGGTGGCGGTTCAGCACGCGCTGATCGAAGGGTTCCGGGCACACCAGCCCGGAACCCGCCCTTTCAATGTGAAAGGCATAACCACAGGTGGCCGTCGTCAGGACCGGCAGCCCGGCGATGGTCGCCTCGAGCAGCACATAGCCTGCGCTCTCGCTGTAGGCGGGGTGCAGGAGGAGATCGCAGCCGATCAGAAATCGCGGCACATCATCGCGCCCGCCCAGAAACGTGCACAACTCACCGATTCCCAGGCGCGCCGCGAGACGCAAGAAGCGGTCCGGTTTGTCCTGACCCACGACGAAATAGCGCAGGCGTTTGCGCATGGCGTGGGGCAGAGAGGCGATCGCCTGCAGCGAGCGGTCCACCCCCTTGATCACAAAGCCGGACCCAATCTGCACGATGGCAATGTCATCGTCGGTGAGGTCCATCGCCCGGCGAAACGCGCGACGCACCTCCGCGGCATCGGGGGGCAGCCGGCGGTCGTGTTCGATTCCCGGCGGGATGTCGACGAGCCGTGTGCTGCACTGCGGATAGTGGCGACTGAACTGCTCCCGTTGCAGGGGGGACAGCAGGAGGACATGACTTTTGGCAGCGGGTCCGAAAACGGCGCGTTCATAGGCCAGAAAATGGCGGTAACGTGGCGTGAACCGGTAGTAAAACCCGCGCTGCTTGTCCGCCCGCTCTGCAAAGCAGGGGTCAGCGGCAAAATACACGTCCAGCCCCGGCATCTTGTTGAACCCCACCACTAGGTCCACCGGGGTTTCTGCCAGCCGGCGCGCGACTTCCTCCGTGAACCGCTGGTACTGGCGCAGGCGAGACCAGGCGCGAATATCCAGCAGCGTCACCTCCAGCGCGGCGGGGATCTCTCCCTGCCATTTCATCGTGTAGACGCGGACCTTATGCCCGCGTGCCGCGCACGCGAGCGCCACGCGCAGAAAATCGCGTTGCTGACCGCCATAAGGGAAGTAATGGTAGATCAGGAAGGCGAAGGTCATGTCAGGTGCACCGGTTGCTCGCGTTCGGCGATGAGGGCCTCCAGACGCTGCAGCACCTGGTCGGGCGGATGGCTGACAAAACACGCCGGGACCACGGCGTGAGGTTTGCCATCGAGCAGCAGTTCGGGCGTTTCTCCTTGATAGTGGCATGTCTTGCGCAGACACGGGGCGCAGGCAAACGCAGAGGACAACTGGGCCTGATGGCGCCCGAAGGTGCCGGAAAGCCGCGGATTGGTCGGGCCATAAAGGGAGACCGTGGGGGTGGCGAGCGCTGCAGCAAGGTGCCCCAATCCCGTATCCACTGCCACGACGCCATCCGCCTCTGCAATCTGTTTTGCCATGCCCTGCAGCGTCAGCTTGGGCAACACGCTGACGCCGGGGAGTCCGTGGGCAATTTCCTGCGCGCGCAGGTGTTCGGACGCATTGCCCCAGGGCAGGCGGACCTGATACCCGCGCGCACAGGCCAGTCGCGCAGCCTCCTGCCAGAAGGCCACCGGCCAGTGCTTGCTCTGCCAGGTGGTGCCATGGAGGAACAGCAGGACGCCACTGCGCGTGCTCGAAGGGTTGACCCCGAGACGGGAAAAATCGATGCCGTAGTCGATCTCGGCCAACTGTTCGGCCGGCAATGGATAGTTCAGGGCTCGGGAAAACAGTTCGCGCACACGCTGCACGGCGTGTTCTTCGCGGGGCACGGAAAACACTTTGTTATAGAACACCGTGGCGAGGGGTTCACGAATGGTGCTGTCGCTCAAACCAAAGGTCAGGCCCTTGGAAAGGCGGGCGATGAAGGCGCTCTTGAGCAAGCCCTGCGCATCGATGACCAGGTCGTAGTGCTCCCGCTTGAGGTCCTTCTTGAAGGCGGCATATTCGCCGCTGCGCAGGGCCCGAAAGATGCCTTTGCGCCAGCGGCGAAAGGCCACGGGAATGACGCGCTCCACGGCCGGATGCCAGGTGGGAATTTCGACGAAGTTCTCCTCCACCACCCAGTCAAACTGCAGGCGTCGGTTGGCTTTCTTTGCATCAGTCACCGCGGGCAAGGTGTGAATCACATCGCCCAGGGAGGAGACCTTGACTATTAAGACTCGCAAAACGTGCTGCGCTCCCCTGCACTGGGGCCTTCTCCGGAGGAGGAAGCCAACGGTGGTGAGATGGGCTGGGTGTCTGTGGCCAGAAGCGTGTGCAGCGCCTCCAGCGCGATGGCAGGCGTGATGTCCACGAGACAGCGTTTGTGCGTCAGCGGGCAGCGACGCTCAAAACAGGGACGGCAGTCGAGTTCACGCGAGAGCAATTGTACGTTATCCGCCAACGGAGGGGTAAAGTCCGCCGACGTGGAACCGTAAAAGGCAACGATCGGTTTCCCCAGTGCCGCCGCGATATGCATCAGCCCGGAATCGTTCGTGATCACCGCACTGGCGCAGCTCATGAGGTCTATCGCCTGTTCGAGTGAAGTTATGCCGGTGAGGTCATGACAATGCGCCATGGCATCCTCATGCAACAGCGACTGAATCTGACTGGCGACCTCCTGGTCCTTAGCCGACCCCAGAATCCAGGCCTGCCAGCCCGCCAGCAGCTTGGTGGAGGCAAGCTCCGCAAAGTGTTCTGCGGGCCATTGCTTGGCATCCCCAAACTCGGCCCCGGGGCACAGGATCAACACCGGTCGCTCTCGCTTGAGCCCCATGGCCTGCACGGCTTCCTCAACGCCCTCTGGCGACGCCTTCAGCGTGGGGCGCGCCAACGGGGATGGCAGGGGCTGGCCTGCGGGCCTTGCCAGCGCCACGAAACGCTGCACCATCATGGGCAGGGCTTTCTCATCCAGCGTGCGCATGTCGTTGAGTAACGGCCCGCGGGACTCCCCCCGCCATCCGGTGCGCAAAGGAACGCGGGAGAAAAAGGCAATCAGCGCCGATTTGAACGAATTGGGCAGCACGATCACCTGATCGTAGCCCTGTTTGCGCAGCGAACTCCCCAGCTGGTAGCGCCCCTTCAGGTTCAGTTCACCGTGTCGAAACGGCAGGTGGATAGCCTGGCGAACCTCTGGCATCCGCGCGAGCAGTGGCTGGCTCCAGGCGGGCGCGAGCACATCGATGGCCAGCGTCTGTCCGGCCGCCCTGGCGTCCTCCTGCAAGGTGATAAACAGGGAGTGCGCCATCACCATGTCACCGATCCAGGAGGGCCCGATCACCAAAATTGCGCGATTCACGTTGTCTTATCCTCAGCAAAAAGTCGTGTCCATACCTCATGGACCTGGTGTTGTTGGGCCTGCAGGGCGGGCGAGAGGACCTCGTCTTCCTGCTGGGAGAGCGCGTAGTGGTGCAGCGCCGAGCGCAGCCCCAGATACGCCGAGGTCAGGAGTGCCGCATCCGCCTGCGTCATCACCTGGCACTCCTGCGCCGCCTCCAGAATGCGGACATTGTCCGGATAGGTCAGCAGCGACGGGAACTGATGTCCATAGGCCAGCACGAGAGCTTGCACCATGAACTCGATGTCCACGATACCGCCCTCGGAATGTTTGATGATAAAGGAGAGTTTGCCGCGCTCGGCTGCCGGGCGTTTGGCAAATTCGTCACGCATGCGCCGCCGCATGGCGCTGACCTCCCGGAACAGGGTCGCCCTGTCGCGCTCGGCGCCCAGAATGGTAGCGCGCAGCGCGTCAAACGTGGCATGCAGGGTCGCGCTGCCCGCCACGGCACGGGCGCGCACCAGCGCCTGATGCTCCCAGGTCCACGCCTCCTGCCGCTCGTAGGACGCAAAGGCATCGACCGAGCTGACCAGAAGACCCGACTCGCCCGAGGGCCGTAGCCGCATGTCGACTTCATAGAGGGTGCCCGAGACCGTGTGCGTGCCCAGCATGGAAATCACCCGCTGTGCGAGGCGTGTGTAAAACTCGCGGCTGTACAGGGGCCGCTGGTCTCCTCGGGTGACCGTCATCTCGTCCAGCGAGCCCTGGTGCAGGAACACCAGATCGAGGTCGGAGAGATAGCTCAGCTCGAGCCCCCCCAACTTGCCGAACCCGATGACGACAAAGTCCATGTTCCCATGCTCCCCGGCGGTGTTGACGGGATACCCATGTTTGCGCGTCAGGAAGTGCCAGCTCAACGCGAGCACCTGCTCCAGCACTGCCTCGGCGGTGAAGGTCAGATAGTCGCTCACCTTCATCACCGTTAAACGCCCCGTAATCTGGGCAGCTGCAACCTGCAGGGTGTGAGACTGCTTGAAATAGCGCAGGGTCTCCATCTGCTCCTCGTAGTTGTCCGGCTCGATGCGCAGCAATTGCTGCGCGAGCTCTTCCTGCAGCACTGCCTTGACAGGAGGCTCATCAATGCCACCGAGCAGCTCGTCCAGCAGGACGGGATGCTTGCTGAGAAATTCGGTCACGAAGGGACTGGCGGTGCACAGCGTGACCACCTCTTTCAGCACGCTGCGGTTCTCCAGCATCAGCACCAGGTAAGCCGTCCGGCGGCTGACGGCACTGATCAGGGTCATTACACGGCGCAAGGCAAGGCTGGGCGTCGGGGCCTCGGACACGGCCTGCAGCAAGACCGGCATAAAGCGATCGAAACGCTGGCGGCTTTCCCCCTGCAACAACACGAAGTGGCGGTCCTGACGGAAGTCTTCGATCAGCGCAAGCGTGCCCGCGGCATCTTCAAAGGCCCGCGCCTGAAGAAACTGTTCGGCCGCCGCGCGCGTCATTTCTTGCCGCCAGAGACTGCCCCATTCACTGTTCTCTGCGGTGTGTACAACGGGCTGGTCCTCGTCCTCGGCGCGAATGACCTCGGCGAAATGCTGGGAAACCCGGTGGCGGTGCCTATCAAGCGTTTCCACCAGCGCGGGCCAGTCGGCACAGCCCATGGCCAGCGCAACGCGTTCTCGCTCCAGAGGATCGCTCACCAGCATCTGAGTCTGCTTGTTGGCCAGGCCCTGCAGCTTGTGTTCCAGTGCCCGCAGAAACCCGTAGGCCTCGCACAGCTCAGACACTGTGGCCGCCGGCAGATACCCCTGTGCTTCCAACACCGCCATGGCGAGGTAGAGCGAGGGTTCCTGCAAACGTTTGTCGCGCCCGCCATGCACAAGCTGCAGGGCCTGGACGATAAACTCGACCTCTCGGATGCCACCGGGCCCTAACTTGATGTCCTGGCTCAGGCCCTTGCGGCGGACCTGTTTGTTGATCTGCATTTTCATGCTGCGCAGGGCTTCGAAGGCGGAAAAATCGAGGTAGCGGCGGTACACAAAGGGGCGCAACTGCGCCAGCAGCTCGAGGCCACGCACCTGATCTCCCGCCACAATGCGACCCTTGATCAGCGCGTAGCGCTCCCAGTCGCGGCCCTGACTTTGATAATAGGTTTCCATGGCGTCAAAGCTGCACACCAGCGCACCCTCGCTGCCATAGGGACGCAGGCGCATGTCCACGCGATACACAAAACCGTCGGCCGTGACCGTGTCGATGACATCGATCAGGCGCTGGCCGAGCCGGGTGAAAAACTGTTGGTTGGTCAGGGGCTCCCCCTGCGCCGGCTGGGTCTCGCCCGCTTCGGGGTAGATGAAGATGAGGTCGATGTCGGAGGACAGGTTGAGCTCGTGGGCCCCGAGTTTGCCCATGCCGATGATGCTCATCGCCTGCGGACGTCCGGAACGCTCCCCCACGGGGCAGCCCCATTTCTGCACGGCGGCCTCATGCAGGACCGACAGCGCGGCATCCAGCTGGGCATCGGCAAGCGCGGAGATTTCGGCACACAGCTCCCGGATATCGGCCCGCTCACACACATCGCGCCAGATCAGACGCAGCATCTGGGCCTGTTGATAGCGTCTCAGCCGCTGTTTGAGTGCCGCTTCGCGCTCCGCCTCGGGCAGCGTCCGCAGCTCGGCGATCCGCCCCTGGAGTTCCTGCGCGAAATCGTCTTTTGCCGCGCGATGCAGCTCGCCCCGGCGATACAGGTCGACCACCATGGCGGGCGAGGCAATACACAGTTGAGCCACATAATCACTGGCACACCAGACGCTGCAAAGGCCCTTGGTGAAGGTTTCCTCCTGCTCGACCAGCGTGACGAGACTTTCCTTCGGGGACAGGCCCTGGGTGAGTTCACTTTCACGCAGGCGCTGCCAGTAGCGCGCAATGAGGTCCCCGAGGGCGGGAGTCAGGTGGTGTGTGTCCAGCATGCTCTGGCGAATTCCTTATGGTTGCCGGGCCTGGGGCGTAACCCGCAGCACTTCATTAACGGTGGTGACGCCAGCGGCGACCTTCAGCGCTCCCGCCAAGCGCAGGCTGCGCATGCCCTCCTTGTAGGCCTGCTGTCGCAGGGCCGGCAGGTCGGATGTCGCATCCGCCAATGCCTGCAGGGATTCGGTCATGGGCATGATCTCATAGATGCCCTGGCGCCCCTTGAAGCCGGTTTCGCGACATTCCAGACAACCGACGCTCTGCGCAATCTTTTTGGGCACGCGCATTTTCCAAGGGCTCGTCAGCACTGTCCACTCTTCCTCGCTCATCTGTGCGTCTTTGCGGCAATGCGGACAGAGTACCCGCACCAGCCGCTGCGCCACGACACCCACCACCGTGGCCTTGATCAGGTAGGGGGCGACGCCCAGCTCCAGCAGACGGGTAATGGCGGAGGGGGCATCGTTGGTGTGCAGGGTGGTCAGCACCAGATGGCCGGTCAGGGCCGCCTGAATCGCCATTTCGGCAGTGGCGAGATCACGCACCTCCCCGATCATGATGATGTCCGGGTCCTGCCGCAGCAGTGCCTTGACGCCACTGGCAAAGTCGAGATCGATGTTGTCCTGCACCTGCATCTGGTTGAACTGCGGTTCGACCATTTCGATCGGGTCCTCGATGGTACAGACATTCACCTCGTCCGTAGCGAGCAACTTCAGTGTCGAATAGAGCGTCGTTGTTTTACCGCTGCCGGTGGGGCCGGTGATGATGACGATGCCGTGGGAATGGCCAATGATTTTTTTCCAGCGCTCCAGATCTTCCCCTGCCAGTCCCAAACTCTCGAAGGGCCTGAGCAGCACTTCCGGATCGAATATCCGCATGACAAGCTTTTCGCCAAAAGCGGTTGGCAACGTGGACAACCGCAGTTCGATTTCCTCACCCGTGGGACTTTTGGTTTTGAGGCGGCCATCCTGTGGACGTCGTTTCTCAGCGACATTCATGCGGCCCAGAATCTTAATGCGGCTCGTCACCGCATTCATGACCTGCATGGGCAACGCATAGACGGTATAGAGCACACCGTCAATTCTGAACCGGACATTCCCTTTTTCCCGCCGCGGCTCGATGTGGATATCGCTGGCGCGCTGATCAAATGCATATTGCAGCAACCAGTCCACAATACTGACGATATGCTGATCGTTCGCTTCCGGGTCCTTGATGTTTCCCAACTCCAGCATCTGCTCAAGATTGCTGAGTCCGGGAAGCGCTTTACCCGAATTTTTACTGGCATGACTGATGGAGTTGGCAAGGCTGTAAAATTCGGTGGTGAGACGTTTGATCTCAAGGGGGTTCGCCACCACGCGGCGAATGCGTTTTTGCAGTACATGCTCGAGGTCCGCTTCCCAGGAACTGATATAGGGTTCGGTGCTCGCAATCACGACTTCGTGGGGGCGCACCTCCACAGCAAGAATGTTATGACGTTGCGTAAACGCGTAGGACATGACCTGGGTGATCTGAGCCACATCGATTTTCAGGGGATCGATGCGGTAGTAGTCCTGCCCTGCCTGTTCCGCAAGACAACGCGTGAGCGTTTCAATATCCAGTGTGCGATGAGGTGCGATGAGGTCAGGAAGATTTTGTTCGGCCACCCACGCCAACAGCGGCATGCGCAACTCGTCGCGCCCCCGTCGACGGGACAGCAGCGTATCGGCATCGTGCTGGCTGATTCTGCCGGCGGCAAGCAGCGCCTGGAGGAAACTGCCAAGCTCTACGGGATTGCCCGGCACGGCATTCTGCTTTTTCGAGCTGTTACTCACACGCACTCTCCCTCGTCGGCGGTCAGCGTGTTGCTGTCCTCGCTCTGCCAACAAGTTTATACTGCGCGCCATCAATTACAACGACCTCCACCCCATTGCCATTCCCCTGACCTGACCGAACCTGCCGGAAATTTCTATGCTGCTTTACAGACTCACCGCGCTCTCACTTGCCTACGGTGACCGGCCCCTGCTGGACAAGGTCGACCTCGCCATTCACTCCGGCGAGCGCATCGGTGTGCTGGGTCAGAACGGCGCCGGCAAATCCACCTTCCTCAAATTGCTCGCAGGAGACGCCCTCCCCGACAGCGGGGAGCTATGGCGCGAACCCTCCCTGCGCGTGGCAACGCTTGACCAGAATCTGCCCGCACTCAGCGATGAAACCGTCTACGACCATATTGCCGGCGGCCTCGAGGGCTTGGGCGATCTGTTGCGTCGTTACCATGCCCTCACCCATGGCAGTGGCCCGGAAATGGACTGGCAGGACCCGCGCCAGCTGGAAGAAATGGGCAAGCTGCAGCGGCAGATTGAGGCGCGAGACGGCTGGGCTTTCCAGCACCGCATTGACAGTGTGATCGACAGCCTGAAGCTGCCGGCGGACTCCCTGATGCGCGATCTCTCCGGCGGCAGCCGGCGCCGCGCAGATCTGGGCCGCGCGCTTGTCTCTGCTCCCGACATGCTCCTGCTTGATGAGCCCACCAACCATCTGGATATCCCCACCATCGAATGGCTCGAAAAATTCCTGACGGGCTTTTCCGGTGCCGTCGTGGTGATCAGCCACGACCGGCAGTTTTTACAGCGCATCACGAACCGCATCATCGAAGTGGATCGCGGTCAGCTGCGGTGCTGGGACAAAGATTACGAGAGTTTCCTGGTGTTCCGGGAGCAGCAGCTTGATGCCGAGGACAAGGCCAACAGCGAATTCGACAAACGCCTTGCCGAAGAGGAACGCTGGATTCGACAGGGCATCAAAGCCCGCCGCACCCGCAACGAGGGACGGGTGCGGGCGCTCAAGAAAATGCGCGAGGAACGCAAGCAACGCCGGGAGCTCGGCGGCAAGGCCCGCTTCGATCTCGAAACCGCGGGCCTTTCCGGAAAGCTGGTGGTGGAAGCTTCCCAGATCAGCCACAGCTTCGGGGGACGCCCTCTCATCCGGCGCTTTTCGACGCGCATCATGCGCGGGGATCGTATTGGCTTTATCGGTGTGAACGGCTGTGGCAAGACGACCCTGCTGAAAATTCTGCTGGGCAACCTGCGCCCCGATGAGGGAGAGGTGACGCTTGGCACCAATCTGGAGCTGCTGTATTTCGACCAGCTGCGCAATCAGCTGGAGCCCGAGAAATCCGTTATCGACAATCTGTGCGAGGGGCGCGAGTTCATCGAGATCAACGGCAAAAAGCGCCATGTGATCAGTTATCTGCAGGACTTCCTGTTTGCGCCTGCCCGCACGCGCCAGCCCGTGAAATCGCTCTCGGGCGGCGAACAGAATCGCCTGATTCTTGCCAAGCTGTTCAGCAAGCCGGCAAACCTGATCGTACTGGATGAGCCTACCAATGATCTGGACATGGAAACGCTGGAACTTCTTGAAGAGATTCTGCTGGAGTTTCAGGGCACCATTTTGCTGGTCAGTCACGACCGGCGCTTTCTCGACAACGTGGTCACCAGCAGTATCGTATTTGAAGGCAATGGCGTCGTGCGCGAAACCGTTGGCGGGTATCAGGATTGGGTTGATCAGGGTGGCAAGCTGGTGTCCTTTCTTGATCTCGAAAAATCCGCGAAGGCAAAACCCGGTATTACCGAACCGGGCGCCTCGCCTGCTCCCGTGACGCCCAAGACCGCGGCTCCCAAATTATCCTACAAGGCACAGCGCGAGCTGGACCAGTTGCCCAAGGACATCGAAGGGTTGGAGGCCGAGATTGCCGCGCTGGCCGAGGCCATGGCGGACCCCGATTTTTACGCACAGCCGCAGCCCGAAATTGAAGCGCGCATGGCGGCGCTTGCGGCAAAACAGAAGACGCTGGAAGGACTGTACGAGCGCTGGGAGGCGCTACTGGGCTGAGCTATTCAATGATCTTGATCCACTCGCCCGGCTGGGGGGTGCCCGTCGGATAATAGCCGTTGATCAGACGCAGCGTTTCTTCCGGGTAATTGGCAATCGGGCTCATGCGGGCCAACGCGGCAAAGGTAAAGCCCTCCCCCACCTGGACATAACGGATCTTGCTCTCGTTGCCCGAGAAGCGTTCATTGGCCTGAATCGCCCGGAAGGAGCGGATAGAGGCGAGCAACAGGGCATCACTGTCCTCCGCGCCAGCTCCCGACGCGATATCACCGGTAAAGATAAACACACGCGGTCCAAGGTAAATCACGGCAATACGCTGGTTCTTGCCATCCTTGCTGGTGGTCCCGGTATAGCCAATCAACCGGAACTGTTCGAGTGCCTCGGACTTCTGCAGTGAGCTGATGCCCAGTTTGTCGCGAATAAACAGGCGCGGCTCGATGCTTTCCTGCATGCGCTGCACCTCTACCCGAAGACTGCTGTCGCCCTGGGCGCTGGTGGCGGACACCGTGGTAGGGGTCTCGGAGACTGTCCAGTCGTTCGGGAACACGAGGGTATAACCCAGGAGGGTCTGGTAATACCGGTTACGGGCCTCCGAGCCGGTGGTTCGCTGGCTCTCCCCGACCACCAGCCCATCGATGTTGTCGCGGAACTTGGTGTTGTCGACCAGGGTTGCCTGATTCGCCGGCAGCGCGCCGACGCTGGCGATGGCCTGTTGCAGGCGGGTGTCATTGCGCGGGTGCGTGGCAAACAGCCCGTGATAGCTGGGCTGCTGGTTTGCCACCTTGGTGTTGAAGTCTTCCTGATTTTTGAGCACGGTGACGACGTTGATCACCGCCTGCGGGTTGTAGCCCGCCCGCAGCAGGTACTCCGCGCCAAGGGTATCGGCCTCCAGTTCATGTTCCCGGCCGAAGCCACTGAGTCCGGCCTGGGCCCACAGGGACCCGACGTCCATGATCTGTGAGCCGATATAGCCACTGCCCGTGGCGACCGCGGCCACCACTCCCCCCACGCCCGAGGCGACGCGGGCCAAGCTGCCACGGGACTGCTGCTGCACCGCGTGGCGGGCGGTGATGTGGCCGATCTCATGGCCCAGAACGGCGGCCAGTTCGGCCTCGGAGTTCAGATAGGCCATCAGGCCGCGGTTGATGTACACATAGCCGCCCGGCAAGGCAAAGGCGTTGATTTCGGGGCTGTCGATGACGGTAAAGGTAAAGGTGAGATCGGGACGATCGCTGACGGCCGCCAGTCGCTGACCCACTTCATTCACATAGGCATTGAGGTCGGCGTCTTCCACCAATGCCATGGTCTGCATGACCTTGGCATGCTCTTCGGCCCCGATTTCGAGCTCCCGCTTCTCGGTCATGGTGACGATGTTGGCCTGGCCCGTCGCCGGGTTGATGGCACAGGCGCTGAGCATCCCCGCTAGCCCCAGCGCGCCAAGGGCGAGTCGCCAGGCAGGACGGACAGCGGTCAGCGAAAAGGGGGCGATCGGAGAGGACGGAGGACGGCGCATAATCACTTCCTGAATCGGGATTAGTCCCCGTTCACAAACTGTTGCAGCTGACTGGCCAAGCTGTTGCAGGCATTCGCCTCGACACGGGCCAGCAGGGGAATCGGGACTACCACGGCCGGCACATAGGACTGCCCGGTGGCATCCGTGCTGATGGTGCCCACGTTGGCGAACGATGACACGTCCCAGACACGGGCATCAAAATTGGAATCATCTTCCCACGACCCAAAGCCGAAGCAGCCTCCGCCTCCGGGACCTACCGCGCAGGAGATTGACCCTGTGCGGCTGGTGGTTTCCGTCTGCCCATCAAGCCAGACGATGTAGCGGATGCCAAACTCGGCGATCTTGTTCGCCACCATTTCCTCTTCCATCAGGGCTTGCAGATCGGAGGTGCGCAGCGGCGCGGTGCGGGGTTCGAACCATGGGAACATGGAATCGATGAACTCTTTTTCGGGAATGACACGAATGCCGCGCGAACCGCGAGCAACACGCTCCCCAACGCAATCCACGAACTCTTCCCGCGTCTCGTAGGCGCTGCCCTGCCGGCGACCCAGGATCACGATCGACTCATGGTCCTCGATGCCGGTCTCGCCCTGTCTGAACTCATCAACGGTCGTGGTGGTGCAGGCGGCCAGAAGCATGGCGCAGATCAGCGTGAAACCCACAGGAAAGGCGATTTGCCCTGCTCTCTTGGAACCCTTGTGTTCGGAAACCATAAGTGCCTCGCTGCTTACCCTCCCCCCGGGGGGAGCTGACGTTACTGCTGTTGCTTACTGGCCAGCCAGTCCCTGACTTCGGGAACATTGGCGAAGGTCAGCGTGAAATTCGATCCCAGATCCCGCAAGGCGCCAACGGTTGCATCGTTGATACCCGCCTCGACGGAGCGCAAGGATTCGGTCGGGGTCTTGCCGTAGGAGGTCACCACCCAGTCCGCAATATAGGCACCGTCCGGCCCTAGCAGGCGCATGTTGTATTTCACCCAGACTTCATACGCGTCGAGGTGGGTTTTCTGCGGCAATGCCAGCTGAAACTCCTCAATGCGGGGAGCAAAGACCGCATCGACACGCTGCGACTGCGCCTCGGCCAGATCGTCCAGCACGACCACACGTTCAAACATGGCAGGCAGAATGGAATCGAACAACTGCTTGTGGGTCTGACCGCTGGCGATTCGGTATTCTTCCTTGCCCGTCTCGGTATATTCGACATACGTGAAGTTGCTGAGTTCCTCGTCGTAATACACCCCGAGGGTGAATGGCAGCGGCCGGATGTTGGGGCTGGGGTAACTGCCGTTAACGACCAGCGAATTGACGCCGCAGGCAGACAGCGTCAATGCCAGAAAAAGGGCCGCAAGTCGGGTCAGTGATTTCGGATATCCCACGTCTGTCTCTCCCGCGTGTGTTCTGCCTTGGCAGTCGCTTGGTTCGCCTTGGTGTAATGGGAACACAATACACCTTTTTACTCAAAACTGTTGAGCCCTACGAAGGTCCCGCCATTGCGCTGCGTAAGTTCCCGCATCAGGTTTGCAAAGCGGTAGGCACTCTGCCGATAGCGAGGCTCCAGCGCAAAGATGACCGGGAAACCGACCGCATGGATTCGCACCATCGGGTTGCCCTCGGCGTCCTTGGCATTCAAGCGGTCGATGGTGCGCAGCACCTGCGTAATAGACCCGCCTGGCTGGAAATCATCTCCCATGACATAAATGCTGATTTTTCGGTCCGGCGCGTAATACGTGTTGATCGCCGCGGTGACGCCTTCGACCGGGCTGCTGTTGCTGAACGGGCTCCAGTTGCGCAGGGTATTGATGATGGTGGTACGCCGCGCCGGGGTGTCCGGAATCCACTGTCCACGGAACGAATCAAACATGTAGTCACCCATGTCGTTCATGATCTGGATGCCTTTGACATCGGGGTAGACATCCAGGGTATCGACAATGACATCGATCAGGCGCGGCCACGCATTCTGGAACATACTGCCAGAGGTATCGATGACAAAAATGATGTATTCACTGTCCACCGGAATCCCGCCCACCAGATTGTTCTTGGCCGTGTAATCCTGCCCCAGCAGGCGCTGCATTTCTTCGGTCAGTGACTGCTTTGCGCTGGCCAGATTCTGCGCCTCGATGATGCGTTCGTCGGCGATGCTGTTGGAACTGTTGAAGCGCCCCTGCACCGAGAACAGTTCGCGCCGCAGGTTTGCGATGCGCTCCTGCATGGCGGAAAGCTGCTCGCGTTTGGCATTGAGGTCTGCGTTGACGATACGGGTTTCGCCCCGAATCTCGAACAGTTGCTGCTGCAATTCACTGATCGGCAGATTCTGGGGAATGTCCGAAGACTCCAGCGTCACTGGCGGCGAGCTTTCCGTGATCAGCAGCAACAGGATCATCGCCCCAAAGCCGCAGGAGATCACATCGAGGAAGGCAATGCTGGAAGATTCGGTATCGTCGCGTCGTCGTCTCATCAGGGCCAGTCCCGTGCCGGGCTCAAAAAGGAGCCCCGTGTCATTTGTGCCAGCTGCCAATAGGCGGCGGAAGCGCTTGGGTCGCCTTCCAGCGGCAACAAGATAATATTGACGGGCGTGCGGTTAGGCAAAAACGCCACGGCATCGTCGAAGAGCTCGAGCCGGCGCTGCGGAGACACCAGCGTCGCATTGGAAGGTGCGTTCGAGAGCGTCGGCAACCCGTCGGTGATCAGGTAAATATTGTCCGGTGGCGGAGACATCTGGGCAGCCGCCTGAAAGACCCTCTCGAGATTTGTGCCCTCGGCGGGGATCAGTTGCTTGACCCGATCGATGACCTGATTGAGCTGATCGCGGTCGGCTACCTCGAGCCAGGCGCCATCTGTCCCTTCCAGCACAGCGTTCGTGTCACTGCTGAATCCTAACACCTGATACTGACTCGCCACGGGCAACTGACTGCTGATCCACTCCACCGTGCGCACAGCGCGCTGCCATTTCTCAGCCCCCCGCTTGTTCTGATCGGACATGTTGCGCGTTCGGATAATATTGACCAGCGTTTCGTCGAGCATGCTGGCGGAAGTATCCAAGAGAATCAGCACGCGGTTCCCCCCCAGAAACATGCCGGTGAGGTACTGACGATCGCCCTCGCCGACAAATGCGCGAGCATTGGAGCCGGTTTGCTGGATGGCACTGGACTGCAGTCGCAATAATTCTTCTTCTAGGGAGCGGATGTCCGCCCGCAATCTTTCGAGATCTTCCTCGCTCGCCACGGTGGTGTTTTCCAGCGCTGCCAATTGTTGCAGGAAGCTGTTGATCTCCTCCTGAATGCGTGTGGCCATCCCCTGGGCTTCGACAACCTCCAGGCTGACCTCATCGCGTGTATTGCGAATACGCACCAGATTTTCCTGTCCCTCCAGAATTTCTTCCTCCAGCAGACGTGCCTCCGCCTGCACTGCCGGATCACTGACCTCATTCTTCACTGACACCTGGTGGTCCAGAATCAAAAAAATCAGCACGACCGCACCAAAGCCGCACGACATGACATCCAGAAATGCCAGGCTCATGGGATTGAATGCGCCACGCCGTTTTTTAGTCATCGTGCTCCAGCATCCGAATCAAGGTGATGGGCGTGTCCACGCCCTGAACCGTGAGCACATCGCCCAGCGCCAATCGCTCCTTTGCGCCAAGGGCACGCCCGTTGCGGGCAAGCAATGCCCCGCCACTGATGATGTGGTGGTGATGTTCCTTCTCAATTGTCCCGAGCACCTGCGCATCACTTATGGCCTCCTGCACATCCTTGCGCACCAGCATCAGTGAAGGCGACGCCTGTCGCCGCGTCAGGCAGATCTGCAGGCCGCTGGAGAGGGGCCGCGCCTGATGCTCCAACAGGAGATGTGTCGGGGCAGGAGTGAGAAGGGTATCTGGCGCCGGGGCGGGATGGGAGTGAGGCGATTTGCGGTGCATCCGGCTGACAAAATGCACACTGCCCTGCTCGCCCCTGAGGACATCCTGATAGCGCAGGCAGGCACTGGAGACCGCCTCTGCGGCGAGCGGGAGTACCTCGCGCTGCAGTCCTTTTGCCGTGAGCGCCGCCATCAGGCCGGGCAAGCGCTGCAGGCGATCGGAGACCAGCACGGGAAAGTTTCCGGAGGGGTCCAGCTGCTGCAGTTGCTGCGCGATTTTTTGATAGGCACTTTGCAGGCGCGCCGTGAGACTGCCGCGCGCAAGGCTGGCTTCGTGCACGGTGGTGTTGTGGCTGAGGCGGATCTGTAGATGCGTGCGCTCGCTCTCGCCTCCCGCGCCCAGGTCGGCCTGCTCCTCCTCCAACCAACGCGGCAGGAGGTCCAGCAATTGCTGTTCGGAGTCCGCGTTGTGCTGGGGATTGAATCGGCACTGGGCAATAAAGGCACTGGTCACCAGCTGCAGGAGACTTTCACTGAGATTGACCCACCCCGTACCCGGCAGGACCACGACTTCGTCGCGGCGCAGTTCGTTGCCGCTTCGGTATAATCGCGACAACACCATATGATGCAGGTGAAGATCAGCATGCAGAACACCCTCTGCGTCGGTGTGGTCGATGGCCGCCGCGAGACTGGCATCGACAATTCCGGCCACACGAAACGGACTCTGTTTCATGAGCCCCAGCAGGATCGCCAGTTGTTCGCGGGTAAAACTGCCGGGAACGGCGAGCACCACATCGCCCTCATATTGGCTTGCGGCGGCAAGGTCCTGCAGATGCGAATAGGCGAGGTCGGCATTGTGCCGATAATGGGCAACAGGGCGGGCGAAGGGGTCAAGACTCAGTTTATGCCAGAACTGGTTGTAACTGTTCAGCGGATTGATTCTGCTCTGCGCGCGGGCTGCTTCACCAAAGGCAATCTGTTTCGGCATTACAAGCGCATAGCCGGGACTGCTGATGACGATCCCGCTCTCATCGCTCATCCGCAATCCCGTGTCATTGAACTCCAGAACCCGCAGTGTCATTCGAGTGTTTCCTTCTCAGGCACCTGCAGATAGCGCAGCAAATGTTCGTCACAATAAGATTGGGTATCGAGAACCAACCGGTCCTGTACAAGCAGGAGTTGGTGCAGAAGGAACATCAACAGGATGCTAGTGACCAGCGCCACAAATGTGGAGTTGAAGGCCACCCCAAGACTGACGGTCACCCCCAGAATATCGCCGCTGACGGCCTGATGCGCCTGACTCAGTGCAGCCCCGATCCCCCGCACGGTCCCGATGAATCCGATGGAGGGAATTGCCCAGGCAATATAGCGTACGATGCTCAGCTCACTGTCCAGGCGATCGGACTCGCTGTTGCAGATGTCCTTGATAGTATCGGAGGCATCCTGAATGCTGCGCGTGCTGCCAAAGCGGTGCAGCCCTGACAACAGGGCACGCGGTAACAGGAACGATCGCTCCAGATCCGGCAAAGCCTGCACCGGCCGCGCGTAATGCCGGGCATCCTCGGGCAGTATGCTGATGCCCTCCGACACCTGAAGAAGTTCGCGATCCAGTAGCGCTCTTTCCTGCATGGTGCGACGGGTCTTCATGCCGATAATGCTCAGCGCCCACAGCATCAGAATGATGCAGGTTTCCTGTTCCATGTCGCGCAGGATGATATACATCGAGCGTTCCGCCACATAACTTTCATCGGCCTCCTGCATCAAGGTCTGCTGCTGCTCAATGTAATCGGCATTCGGCCTGATGACCGCCACATAAACTGCGTGCACGAGAATCACGACAATGATCAAGGCGAAAATCTGGTAGATCACTTCAGTGAGATAATTCTGCTTCATTCATTAACCCTTTTGCGTGAATGGGTGAGGTGGCACGAAGGCCTTATATGTCGACGGGGAACGAGGCCCCAAGGTCCTGCGAAAGCTGTTCGGTGGGAATAAAGCGGCCGTTGGCATCCGTCTGCTCTTCATCGACCTGCGCGATGTCCTGGGCATTGGGCTCCTGAGGTTCTGCATCGGCACTGGCATCCTCCACCGCCGCGGCATCGCTGGCGGCAGCTTGACCACCGACCTGTGTGGCATCTGCATTGTCGGCCGCATCCTGAGCGTGCCCCTGTCCCATCGGCAGCAGTACCAGGGACAGCGCAATGAGAAGCATGGAAAGGTTCTTGCGCATAACGCTCATGTCTTCAGTCCTCCAGATACCGCGCGATACGGAAACCCAGATCATTCCGCGCTGTATCACCGAAATCGCGATAGGAAAGGCGCAGTTCGGTAATGCCGCTGTGCGCCCAGCTTGACCCTTTGATGGTGTGGAATGCACCGGATTCCGGCCCCTGCGGATCGACCTCTACGGCGCTTCCCAAACTAATCATGGTGCCGTAGAAGTCATGAACCCATTCGGAGACATTGCCCGCCATGTCGTACATGCCCCGGCTGTTGACAGCAAACTGTCCCACGGGAGCCGTGCCGAGGAAGGTATCGTCGTAACCTCCGATGTAGGCCCCCATGAAACTGCGGACAGAGGTGTCCGCGAAGTTGCCCGCGCCTTGCGGAGGAGGCATCTGCTCGCCCCAGGGGTAGCGCAGAACGTTGCCATTGCCATCGGTGCGCGCGGCCCACTCCCACTCGGCCTCGGTCGGCAGGCGATAACCCGAGGCTTCTGGCGTGTAGCCGACGACGGTTTCACCCTCCACCTTGTAGAAGACGGGCAGTCCTTCCTGCTCGCTCAACCAGTTGCAATACAGGGCCGCATCGTTCCAGGTCACCTGAATCACCGGCTGGTTATCCAGATCCAGAGTCCTGCCCTGCAAAACACCCGAGGAATGATCGGGTCGGAAGCGCTTGAACTGGGCGTTCGTGACTTCCGTGGGGGACAGGTAGAAGGGGCGCTCAAGGCGCACTTCTCGCAGGTCTTCATTGGCGCGACGCCCGGGCTCCCGGCGTGAGGCCCCCATGGTGAACTGTCCGGGATAGAGAAGGGTCAAGGTCTGTCCCGCGACGGTCTGGATCACCGGGCGGATGGCTTCCAGTCTGGCCTGCTCGAGCGAGGTGAGCGTGACTCTCAGCTCCTGCTCCAGCCCGGGGCGCGAGGTAAAACTGCCGGTATAGGGGACGTAGCCCTCCTGACGAATCTCAATGATCTGACTGGCGGCCATCAGCTCCAGGGTCTGGTTGGCCACGCCTTTGAAAACACCATCGACATACAATTCCGCCTCGGCGGGTTCCGCAATAATTCGCACGGTCGAGGTAATGGGTACCAGAGGAATCGTGATGTCCTGCTCTTCATCCGGACGGGTCTCGACACGCCGGGTAGCGGGAGAATAGCCGCTCCGGAAAAGCGTCAGTTCATGGGCGCGCCCGGGGGCCAGTGCGACTTCCAGCGGCGTTTGTCCCCGAAACTCGCCATTGATGGTGACATTGGCGCCGGAGGGTTGGGAGCGCACAAAGACGAGGCCGTCGGCACGTTCGAGCACGACGGGAGGAAGTGTCTGATCCTGCCCTGCAATGATGGTCAAATCATCTTGCCAGGCCTTGTGTGCAGGGAGTTTCAAGGTGAGTTCGTGCTCACCTTCCAATACTTCAGCCGTGTAAGGCGTACTGCCCAGTACCTGCCCGTCTATCATGATCTCGGCCCCGGGCGGGGTCGTACTGATGCTGACTGCGGCCCAGGCCGGGGCGAGCGAAATTGAGAGATCATTCACTGTCTGGCGCCCGAGAATGGTGATCTCCTGTGTGGCGGGCTGGTACCGATCCGCCGTCACAGCCAGAGTGTAGGTTCCCGGCGGAATTTCGAGTGCACGCAAGGGGCTGCGCCCCAGATCAGTGCCGTCCAGTGTCACCACGGCGCCACTGAGCGGCCCGTTCGCGCCACTGACCTCAAGATTGACGATACCCGGCAATTCCTGCAGCTCGACGGGAAAATCCTGCGCCTCGGCCTCTCCCACAGTGAAGCTCTGCTCGGCATCGTAGTAACCCGTTTGACTGACCCTGACCGTCAGCGTGCCGGGACGCATCAAATACCGCTGTCCGAGCTGGACATGAAACCCGGACAGAATTTCAACGCTGGCGGTGGGAGGCGTGATCTGGAACGACACCGACTTGGCCGTAAGGACAAACCAGCCGGCCGTCATGGCGATCAGCAGAAACCCCGCGACCACCAGATGAGGCCACCGCACAGTCAGCAGCGTGCGCCGGCGATCCGGGTCCGGTGGTGTAAAGTCGATCGGGATTATCGGCTCGGCAAAACCGTTGCCGGCGAGAGAATCGTCAGGAGCTGACGAGGAGTGGGATGAATTTTCCTGCATGATCTCAGCGCCTGTTTGCTGCCACTAGTTCCGTGCATGCGACCGTCACGGAAGCGCTGCGATTGTCAAAACCAACTTCAAATTCTGTGCGAACGTCGCGGTAGCCCGGGCGGGTGCCGACTGCCACATACTTGCCCGGTTTCAGACTGAGTGTCTGCTGGGTAAAGCGACCCAGGACACCGACCTGATAGAGCGTGACTTCCGTCTGGTTATCAGACACCAGCTGGACATCCACTGGCACCTGCGCCTTGCTGAGCAAGGTCTCCAGCGCATTCAACTGTTCCGTCAGCCGGGGACCCGCGGGCTGTACGCTGCGACCTGTGTAATACACCTGCACGGCCTGTTCGTGAACGGCCGCATCCGCCAGTCGTTCGGGCTGCTCGACGGCACTTTGCAGCAGTCTGTCCAATTGAAGACGCTTTTGGGTGTAATCCTTGCCTTCCAACGCGAAGACGAGATTTCCGTCAACAAGCAAGGCCGCGTCGTATTCCCTGACAGCCTCTTCCCATTGTTCCTGGGCCACATAGTTTTCCGCGGCACCCCGATGCGCTGTGATTTGGGCCACCGCCAGCTGATCGCGCGTCTGGGTAATTGCCTCTTGTGCCTCGACATTGCCGGGACGCATGGTCAGAGCACGCTCGAAGGCGGCGATGGCGGCCTCGGACTGACCGGACTGCAGGGCGGCAAAACCCTCGGACATGACGGCCGTGAAGGCGTTGTCTGCGATTTGTCCCCGTATCTGCTGCTCCAGCGCGCGCGCAGGTGCGTGCTCCGGATCCAACGCGACGACCTGCTGGACGGTGGTCAGCGCCTGATTCAACGCTCCAGCCTCGCGCTGGTCCTGCGCGGTGTCCATCAGCGCCAGCACCTCGTCGAGTCGCTGCGCCCGGCCCAGCCCGGCCTGGGCCTGAGTGCTGAGCGGATCAAACAGCAACGCCAGCGTGAACTGCTCCTGGGCTCGGACACTGTCTTCCTCGGCAAGTGCCTGCTCCCCTGCGCTCAACGCGTCCGCCAGTCGTTGAGACACCTGATCCTGCAAAGAAGCCAGTGCCGAGTCCGCCCCTTGGTAGGCCGCTGTGGCCTGATCAAATAGCTGGGTGCGGTAGGCTTCATCGCCCCGGCGTGCCAATTCTATTGCCGCGGCATAGTCCTGCGCCGCCCACTGGGCGACTTCCAGAGACTCAAGCGCCTCCTGTTTTTCCAGCAATTGGGCGAGCACTTCCTGCGCCTGTTGTCGCTGTCTGGCGCGTTGCGCCTCTTCGAAGGGGGAGATTGCGGCTGTCGGGCTCGCAATTGGCACAGGCGTCACGCGCTCCGCGACATCTGTGCGGGGCGTAAAGGGAAGTTCATATTCCTGAACGATGCCGGGAAGAACGAATACGACTGCCAAGGCTAGCAAGCCGAGTATGCCCAGCATGAGCCAGACGAGGGGGCCGGGGCCGCGACGCTGAAGGGGTTTACCAACAGGAGTAGCCGATGCGGCGGCCCACGCAGGCTGCTGGGACCGCTCGCTGTGATTCACGTCATTCTCACCCATATCTTATGCCCTGGTATGCTCCGGCTCACTGCTCTGGGGACTCCCATACCGCGACCTAGATGCCTCCGGTCTCCTCGCGATAGAGGTCGACGAGCACTTCACGCCACTGGCTGTACTGCTCCTCCACAGTGCCCGTTAACATGATGGTCCTGTCATCCAGATCAATCATCTTGGGCGCCACCTCGGACTCCAATGA
This sequence comes from uncultured Klebsiella sp., assembly GCA_964538025.1. GTDB lineage: Bacteria > Pseudomonadota > Gammaproteobacteria > Pseudomonadales > Pseudohongiellaceae > UBA5078. The sequence continues at coordinate 167,567 of CAZICZ010000003.1, forward strand.
CTCTCCAAGCTCCTGCAGGGCGGCGATATGGATTTCCGCCTCTGCCCGTTTGTCAAAACTGCTCTTGACGAGATAGGCCCCTGCACCGACGCCGACGAGACTGCCGGTTTGCACAGCCGCATTATTGCTGGTGGCGGCGGCAATCCCGCCGACAATCGCCGCAGTGCCGGCAATCAGACGGCGGCGGGCGGAAGCCTCAAGCTGATTGAGTTCCATGGTGGCCTCAAAACTCTGCTCACGCCAGGAGTCGTAGGGCACACGCATTTGTCTGGCGTAGTTGGCGTAATACTCTTGAACGGTATCGACAAACAAGTTGTCGCGCTGGCGGATTTCGCGAATGCGCGCCAGCGACGGATCGTTGTCGGCCGGCAGCCGCACCACTTCGGTGATGCCACGATTGTTGACGCGCAGATATTCATCAAAAATCTCAGGGGCGAAGTGGCGTGCGAACTGCAATTCGGACACCGTCCGGATGGTGCCGATCCGGGCGTCTGTGAGGTTGGCTTTACGCCATGCGAGCAGGTCATTGGCGATATTGTTGTAGATCACCTGAAACGGATCATTGGCCTGACGCTGAGACGCCTCATAATTGAACTTGCTGATGTGCTCCTCGTATTCCTTGGTGTACCACAGCGCTCCGGTGGCGTCGCGCGCGGTGACCCTAATCACCATGCCTTCCCCGTCAGAGAGCAGAATCTGGCCGTGGAGATAAACATCCATAGTGGTCGTTTCGTTGGGGAGCACACGCACTACTCCCCAATTTCCGGAGCGTTGCAGAGTCTCGGCGAGCATGTAGGGGGCGTAGCGCGCCTCGGCATTGCGAATCTCAGGGCTCACCCGCTCCTCTTCCTTGCGGTTCAGCTCATCAACGCCCGGATCAAACACTGTCACTCCGATGTCCATCAAGAGATCTTCGGAGATGGGTGTCGTATCCTGCACGATCTGAACATATTGCGTGGACTTCACAGAGGTCGTGGCGCAGGAAAGCAGTACCGCACTCACGAGCCCCACCAGCGTGCCTCTTACTACTGTGCTCATCATGATCAATTGCCTATTCCGGTATATTTACGATATTCGTCCCACAGCGCTTCGCGCAGGACCGGATCGGGTTCATGCATGGCAGCCTCGCGTAACTGGCGTGCCACGATATCGTCGTCGCGCCCACTGGGGATATCTTCGGGCGGCGGGAAGGTTTGTTCCTGCTGCGCCGCACTGGGGCCGCCGCCTGCGCCGGGAATACCGTCCTGACCCTGTGGACTCCCATCGCCCTGACGACTTGCGATAATGATCGGTCCGCCACCCCCCCCTCCGCCGCCGGAGTCCGCATCACCGGGAATCTCGGTATTGCGCGCCGCGGCGGCCTGCGCCTGCGCACGGGCGCGCTCGGCGAGGATGACGCCGTCGAATTCTTCATAGCCTCGATTCAGCTGCCCTTCGAGAATGGCTGCACGCTCCGCTGCCGTGAGAGGGCCGCTTCCACTATCACCAATACTGCCCGGCAGATTGTCGAGGCTGTAATCTCCACTCCCGCCCGCCGTTGTCCCGGCGGGACCGCCTGTCGCTGCCTCTCTGCCCGTTCCTGACCGCTGCCCTGTCGTCGCATTGTCCTGGCCCGCACTGCCGCCGGGAAAGGCGCCAATCACGGTGGCGACGGTGGTCTGAATTCCGCCCTGGCTGCCTGAGCTGCTCGCGGACGCAGTCGCGCCTGAGCTGCTGTCACGACCCGATTGCGGTGACGAGGCGGCCGGCGTGGACCCGCTTCGTGAACTGCTACCGGCACTCCCGGTGCTGGCAGTGCTCGAGGATGAAGAACTGGGCGACGCACTGGAGGACGACGAGCGCGAAGAAGAACTGGAGCTGCTCGGCATGCTCGGGCTCGAGGACGCGGTGCTGCTCGAGGATGAAGAACTGGATGAAGAGCTCGAGCTCGATGACGAGGAACTTGAAGGCATGGTCGGCATCGACGACTGGGAAGATTGCTGACTGGTAGATTCACAGGCCGCTAACGCGAGAGATGCGGCCCCTATGACGATAAATTTTTTAACCGGTGAAAGTGTCATGGACGTTGTCCTGTGGTTTCCGAACGACTCACCACCTGCTCTTTCTGTTCCCGTAGGGAGGCAGAAAAGACGGCGTATTAGTATGTCTGTTAGACCGCGTAATCGAAAGATTTATTAATACCAGAAATGAAACCGGTAACGTTCCATCTCCGAATCTACCGCTTTGCCCGCAACGATATGCGGCCGCACCAAGGAAGACCGCAGGAACGAAATCACTTGAATGTCGGCACGCAATGCATCCTCGGGTTGCACGGCGAGCACTTCAAAATTGCTTAGCCGACCGTACTGCGAGACGTCGAAGGCAAGGTCCACATACCCCATGCGCGCCCCTTTGTCTGGGCTGATTCCAAACGCCTCTTTGTGCACTTCATCAAAGATCGCAAAGGTCGGCATAAATTCAATGACCCCAAACACCTTTGGCAGAAGAACGTCTGCGTTCGGCGCGCTGGCCAAACTGGCATAGGCTTGCGAGTAAGTCTCCAGCGCAGCTTGGCGGCGATCACGCATCAAATACCAGTCACCAATATCGGCGATCGCGCGTGCCAGAGCCACGGCATTTTCATCTGTCTTGGGACGTGCAGGATCGCTGTAATACTCTACGATGCGTTGAAGTGCCTGTTCTCCCCCATCATTGCGGCCCTGCGGACGAGTGGGCTCACCCACAAAATCCGAAATCATGCGCAGGTCGGGATTGCTACGGGTTCCTGCCGGCACGCCCTCCAAAGAATATCGGCTGAGCATGTCGGCAGCCCCGGCGACATCGCGCAGAAGCGACAGGTAGCGTGGATCTCGCGACCCAAAGTGGGTGGCCACCGATTCAACTGCCGTGCGGTAAAGCAGGTAGGTTTGTCGAAGTCTTGGTGTCGGGTCCGCGTCTATTCCGCGAAAAAACGTGGCGATGTTCCACCGCGCTAGCCTTTCGAAAACATCAATCATGCGAGGGTCATCAATGCTGTAGGCGCGGGTCTGGACATAAAAGGCATACTGTTGCCGCTCATCTGCCTCTTTCCACTGACCCAAAGCGATATGCCCATGTACAACTTTCTGCACCAAGGGAACCTGGGCGGGGCTGAATAGCCCGTTGTTGACGCGATTGATATGCACGGCACGATCAAAAATTTCGATCGACTTTTCGTACTTTCCCTGCGCCTGCAAGAGGTCTCCTAGGCTCCCCAGTTCTTCCGCAATTTGCGGACTCCAGGCACCGCCCTTGATTTCAAGCTCCTCGACGATTTGATCAAAATTCTCGATATCTTCAAGCCGCTGCAAATAGGCTTGCTGCTCCGGCGTCAGGTCGGCATAGGGGCTTGCTGGCGCATCTTCTGCGTAACGCTGGGCGGAGGCGAACTGTTCGCTGAAACTGGGAAGCTCACCGCGCTCGATGGCATCTAGAGAGAGCGCTTTCTCGATGTGCAAGATACGGATCGCAGCGGGGTTGCTCTGGTCTGTTTCCGACGCAGGACTCGCGGACTCTTCGCCCTCTTGCGTTGCTATCGCCTGGGGGGTGGCGGGGGGTTGGAGGCTGTCGTCATTCGCGTCCTGCGCATAAGCGTGGGGAAAACCCCACAACAAGCCTGCGATCAAAACCGCGCTCTGTTTTGCTGAAAGTTTCACAAGTGGACCCTGAAGACAATGTGCATTTATCGATAGATCGGTTTCCTGATTTACGCCCGATGAAAACGAACGGTTTACGCATTCGTTTACGGGAGCTTTGTTTTGTCCTTCTGACTCTCCAGAGAATGTCCGATGTTATAGAGGGAGAAATTCTCCCTTTCACCTGTGTGCCTTTGAGGCATCGCGGTCATAGTGTTTGCACGGACGACACTGCCACTTATACACCCGGTCCGACACGCTGTAAACTGAGCCCCTGCTTGCACAAACCCGGGCAAGACCCTGAATTTTCCGACAGGAGACGCATCCTCCAATGCCCGAACTTCCCGAAGTAGAAACCACCCGCCGAGGAATTCAGGATTCAGTCTGCGGTGTCCCCATCGTGCAGGTGATTGTCCGCAATCCACATCTGCGATGGCCGGTGCCTCACAATCTGGCCGGCGTGTTGACGGGCAATCAGGTAGAGCGCGTGGAACGCCGAGGCAAATACCTCCTTTTATACACACACGATGGCTGCCTGCTCGTGCATCTCGGGATGTCCGGCAGTCTGAGAATCGCCACGGCGCAGGATACCCTCCTCAAACATGACCACATCGATGTCGTTTTACATTCCGGGAAAATACTGCGCTATTCGGACCCGCGGCGCTTTGGGTGTGTGCTATGGCTGTCTGATGCCCCGCTGCAACACCCCCTGCTGCGCCACCTCGGTCCTGAACCGTTGACCGACGCATTCGACGGCAGTTACTTGTTCTTGCGGTCCAGAAAACGCCGGACTCCGATCAAGCAATTCCTGATGGACAGCGAGGTGGTGGTAGGCGTCGGCAATATCTATGCAAATGAAGCCTTGTTTATGGCAGGGATTCGGCCTGATCGCGCTGCAGGAAGCCTGTCGCGTGCCCGATATACGCGCCTCGTCGCGTGCGTCAAAGACATTCTGGGCAATGCCATTTCTCTGGGAGGGACTACGTTGCGGGATTTCGTTGGCGGGGATGGCAAACCGGGATATTTCAAACAGTCTCTTTTGGTCTACGGTCGCGGAGGGGAAGTCTGCCGCCAGTGCCACTGTACTCTGGTGGAGATTCGACAGGGGCAACGCAGTTCGGTCTACTGCAAACACTGCCAGCGCTGAGGCTGGCCTGGTTTTCTATCGGGGCATCATGGCACGGGCGACCACGGGGTGGACGAACTTCGAAATATCGCCCCCGTACGAAGCGATTTCACGCACCAGTGTGGACGATATATAAGAGAGGTGTTCTGCCGGAGCCAAAAAGACCGTTTCGATCTTCGGCTCCAGCACACGGTTCATGCCAACCAGCTGAAACTCGTATTCAAAATCGGCAACGGTACGCAGGCCACGCAAGATGATGTTGGCCCCGCGTTGTTTGACGAACTCTGTCAGGAGAGTATCAAACGCACACACTTCCACGTTGGGCAGATGGGCGAGCACTTCGGAAGCCAGTTCCACACGCAGCTCCGAAGAGAGTTCGGTAGTCTTCTGGCGATTGATGCCGACAGCCACAATGATGTGGTCGAACAAGCGAGACGCGCGCTCCACCAGATCGGTATGACCGTTGGTGATCGGATTAAACGTCCCCGGGTAAACCGCGATTCTCATGTGCTCTTCCTCTGGCCGCAGTGATGGGCTGGATGTTCACGTGTCGCCAGTGGTGCGTGTCGTTGCCGCGAATCGCTGGAGTCGCGGCCATTCTAATCAATGCGCCCATGCACCTCAATCAGTTCGGCCAGACTGCCTTTCTATCCACAGGAAGGCCTCTTCCATTCTGGTTTCAAGCCACAGGGGATCATCGGCACTGGTGAACCCGACATGGCCGCCGGACGATGTCAGGGACAGGGGCACCCAGGCAGGCAGGTTCTCGGGGGCCGGCAGACTGCTTGGGGGAATCAACGGGTCATTCGCACTTTGAATGAGCACGGTCGGGCGCTGAATGGCGGCGAGGACCGGGCCGCTGCTGCACTGGCTGTAGTAATCCAGGGCATCGCGAAACCCGTGTAACGGCGCCGTGACCTGATCATCAAATTCCCACAAGGTTTTGAGCCTCTGCAGATCGCCCAGTGCCTTCAGTTTTTCCAATTCCTGCGCCGCAAGAGGATTGTCGTGTTGAGACGCGAACAGGCGCCGCTTGGCTTCGACATCCCTGATCAGGCGCCGCCGGAAATAGTGCCCGTATATGCGACTCGCTCCCCGTTGGAGTGCCTCCGAGCACGAGGCGAGCGAGAACGGGGTAGACACCGCAACGGCCCCAAGCACGGAGGTGTATCGGTGGGCCTCGGTCATCCATTTAAGCAAGACATTGCCGCCGAGTGAAAACCCGGCAAAGAGGAAACGGCGGCCCGGCATTCCCGCCTGTACCACCCGGTAGACCTCGTCGAGATCCTCTGTACATCCTGAGTGATAGGCCCGGGCTAGGCGATTGATTTCGCCGCTGCAGCCTCTGAAGTTCATGGCGACGCTGGTGACACCCTGCGCCCGCAGGCGATTCTGAAGCGATACGATGTAAGGCGACGACGAAGAACCACACAGTCCGTGGAGCAGAAACACCACCGGCGAGAATGGTGTTTGCAGGCGTGATTCGGGTTCCGCCCAGTCCAGATCGATGAAATCACCATCTGCCAGCCACACACGCTCCCGTCGCATGGCTTCCGGGCGTGGGGTCACTGTGCGCCGCCACAGAGTCTGGCTATGCCCCCCGGGTAACCACCATGGCGTGCGCAAGTCAGGCTTCTCGAGGCTTGGGGGGAGGCCAATCATGGGAGCTCACGCGGATCCGTCCAGCGCTGCATCAGATAAAAATGCACATTGCCGGCACGCTTGGATTTCAACAGGTGCCAGGTTGCGGGCAGCGAAGGCACGGCAAGCTCGGTGGCGGATTCAAGATACACGAGCGCCCTGTCTCTCAACAGGCCACTGGCCTCGAGCGCGACGGCACTTCGCACCAGCAAATCACTTGCAAACGGCGGATCAAGAAAGACCAGGTCATAGGCCTCCGCCGCTTTGGAGCGGGGAGAGGCAAGCCAAGCGAGCGAGTCCTCGCAAAATACCTCAAAGTCCGTGGCCTGCAAGGTAGCAAGGCTGTGACGAATCGCCTGCGCTGCCACTGGCGATCGCTCTATGAAGGTGACATGCCGTGCCCCGCGAGAAAGCGCCTCGATGCCACAGGCGCCGCTTCCGGCAAACAGATCCAGACAGTCTGCTCGCGCAACGTGTTCCTGCAACCAGTTGAAAAGAGTTTCCCGGATGCGGTCTGCGGTGGGTCTCAATCCCTCCACATCAGGGAACACCACCTTTCGGCTTCGCCATTGGCCTGCGATGATGCGCAAGCTGTTCTCGGCCTTCGTCTTACGTGTTTTCATGAGGAGAATGTCGAGGCTCGTGAGCTGGGGAGTCCATGCGTTGTGATGTTCTGCAATCGCCGGAAATGGTAGCATAGCGGGCTCATTCAGCGCGCTGGAAGAATCCCGCCCATGTTCAGTTTCATCAAGAAAAAAGCCCCGCCTGCCCCGCCCGTGGAGGAGTCGTCCTCCGAAGTGGCTTCTGACGCGCAGCCCTTCAGTGGCACCGGTTTTTTCAGCCGCCTCAAACAAAGCCTGAGCAAAACCCGGACGGCACTGAGTGATTCGCTCAGTTCACTGATCCTAGGGCGCAAGACAATCGACGAGGATCTGCTCGAGGACATCGAAACTGCGTTGCTCAGCGCAGATCTTGGCCTTGCCGCCACCGATCACATCATCAAGGGGCTGACGCACAAACTTGGACGCAAACAACTGCAGGATCCCCAGGCGCTTTTGGGCAGCCTGAAAACGGAATTGACGGCACTCCTGCAGGGATGTGAGGTCCCGCTCGTGATTGACTCGTCCCGCAAACCCTTTGTGATTCTGGTGGTGGGCGTGAACGGCGCCGGCAAAACCACCACCATCGGCAAGTTGTCCAAGCAGCTGCAACGGGACGGCCATCGCGTCATGCTGGCCGCGGGTGACACGTTCCGCGCCGCCGCGGTGGAGCAATTGAAGGTGTGGGGAGAGCGCAACGACATTCCTGTGATCGCCCAGCCCACCGGCTCGGACAGCGCCTCGGTGATTTTCGACGCCTATCAGTCCGCCAAAGCCAAGGGCATTGACGTCCTGATCGCAGACACGGCCGGACGCTTGCACACCAAGGACAATCTCATGCAGGAACTGGAAAAGATCGTTCGCGTCCTGCGCAAACTCGACCCATCGGTGCCTCATGAGACTCTGCTTGTGCTGGATTCCACGACGGGACAGAACTCCCTCAATCAGGCGCGCAGTTTCCATGGCGCTGTGACGGTTTCCGGCATCGCCCTGACAAAGCTTGATGGCACCGCAAAGGGCGGGATGGTCTTTGCCATTGCCAAGGAATTGGGCTTGCCTATTCGCTATATTGGCGTTGGCGAGCAGGTGGACGACCTGCGCCCCTTCGCCGCCCAAGAATTTGTAGACGCTCTGTTTACGCAGTAACGTTCCTCTGTCGTTTCTCCTGCGGGACCCTGCCATGATCACGTTTGACAATGTCAGCAAGCGTTACCCGAGCGGACATCAGGCCTTGAGTCAGGTGAATTTCGAGCTCAAGGCGGGAGAAATGGCGTTTCTGACGGGCCGCTCGGGAGCCGGCAAGAGCACCCTGCTCAAACTCATCATGGTGATGGAAAAAGCGAGTCAGGGCACCCTCATCGTCAATGGCAAGAATCTCGCTCGAATGCCCGCAAACCAAATCCCTTTTTACCGCCGCCGCATCGGCGTTGTCTTCCAAGATCACCAGCTGCTGTTCGATCGCAACGTGTTTGAGAATGTCGCCCTGCCACTGCAGATAGAAGGCTACCCTCGCCACGAAGCAGAGCGACGGGTCCGGGCAGCGCTCGACAAGGTCGGCCTTTTGAAGAAAGAAAAGATGATGCCGATTACGCTCTCCGGAGGAGAACAACAGCGCATTGGCATCGCCCGTGCTGTCGTCAACCGCCCCCAGATTCTGCTGGCGGATGAACCAACAGGCAATCTTGATCCGGAACTGGCCGCCGAGATCATGCATCTTTTTGAGCAATTCAATCAGGTGGGCGTGAGCATGCTGATTGCCAGCCACGACTTGTCCTTGATCACGCGTCTGCGCCACCGCGTGCTGACACTTGAAAACGGGCAACTGGTGCGGGATGCCGACTCCGGATTGCAACAAACGTTGCCAGAAGGGGTGCCCTCGTGAGCGCAGATAAACGCACTTCGGGCGCACGGAAAAGCCAGGTCAGTCCGCGCGCTGCCCTGCAGTCCCAGTGGCAACAACATCTTGAAACGGCCCAGCAGACAATTGAAAAGCTCGTGAACGCCCCGGGCAACTCTCTTATGACCATTGCCGTCATTGGCATCGCCCTGCTTCTTCCAACGACACTTTTCGTCGCTCTCGACAATATATCCCGCCTCAGTGGCAATGCGGGTTCGGCAAGCCAGATTTCGGTCTATCTGCAAGACGATGTTAGCCCTGCCGAGGGTCTACAAATTAGTGAGCAATTGCTCACGCGCAATGATGTCGCGACGAGTCGCTATATCTCTCCCACCGACGCCGCCGTCGAGTTTGCCGCCTATTCGGGCCTCGGTGACGTTCTGTCGGCGCTTGATGAAAACCCCTTGCCTGGCACTATCTTGATCACACCTCAGTCGCTGGAGCGTTCCGCGATCGCGACACTTAGGTCCGATCTGGAGCAATTGCCTGACGTCGCCCTGGTTCAGCTGGATCTCGAATGGATAGAACGCCTGCAGGGATTTTTGCAGCTTGCGCGCAGGACATCTGCCGGCCTGATGGTGGTTCTTGGCATTGCCGTTCTGTTCATCGTCGGCAACACGATTCGTGTCGCCATTGAAGGTCGGAGGGCAGAAATAGTCGTGATCAAGCTGGTTGGGGGTACGGATCAATATGTGGCACGCCCCTTCCTCTACAGTGGGGCACTATTTGGCCTAGCAGGAGCCGTGGTCGCCCGGACCTTGTTATTTGTGCTGCTGTTAGGCCTGCAGGGGCCGGTCAATACCTTGCTGCGCCTGTATGGCAGTGAGGCCAGCCTTTTCGGGCTCTCTCCGTTAAACACCCTGTTGCTGCTGGCGATGGGAACCCTGCTAGGCTGGCTGGGCGCCTGGCTTTCTGTTCGCCAGCATCTGGTCGCCATTCAGCCACGCTGAATCCATTGAAAATCCTGATGGTAACCATTGAAATTTTCCAATGGTCAGCGGGGAAAAATCGCGTCACATTTAGACTTGAAATCCAGTAGAAGCATCGCCATATAGCTTCGAACCTGTCAGCACTTGACGGGCAACTCACCTGGCAGTTCGTAGCCAGCGAGAAACAAGCAGTGCTAGAATGCGGCGTCTACGGGTGAATGGGTAAGCAGGCAACCCCTAATTTACCCTGTCAACAGGCAGAACTTGAGAGTAGTAAAGGCTGATTATGAGTAGCGGAAAAAGTTTACAGGTTATGGGCCCCATCGTTCCGGGTCGTGATTTGACGGCTTACATAGCGTCCGTAAACAGTATTGCTGTTCTGACTCCGGAGCAGGAACTGGAATTAGCCAACCAGTATTTCTACGAAAACAACGTGGATGCGGCACGCCAGCTGGTGCTGGCTCATCTGCGCTTTGTTGTGCATCTCGCGAAAAGCTATGCGGGATACGGTCTTTCTCAGGCTGACCTGATCCAAGAAGGCAATGTTGGCCTCATGAAAGCAGTGAAGCGCTTTAATCCTGAGGTCGGCGTTCGTCTGGTGTCGTTTGCCGTGCACTGGATCAAAGCCGAAATGCACGAATTCATCCTGCGCAACTGGCGCATCGTGAAAATCGCCACCACCAAGGCACAACGCAAATTGTTCTTTAATCTGCGCAGCACCAAGAAAACCCTTGGCTGGCTAACCAACGACGAAGCACAGGCCATGGCGGACGAGTTAGGTGTTGATGCCAAAACCGTACGTCAGATGGAAGGCCGCATGAGCGCCTATGACATGGCTTTCGATGCAGACCCGGATGCTGATGACGACGTCGCTTACCGCTCTCCCGCGTATTTCCTAGAGGACGACACCTCCGACATGGCGGCTTCGATTGAAGCCGAAGAATGGGAAGACAGTGCCAATGACAGCCTGTACATGGCGATGGAAGGGCTGGACGAGCGCAGCAGAGACATTATTACCAGCCGCTGGCTGAGCGATGAAAAAGCAACACTGCATGAGCTGGCCGCCAAATATCAGGTGTCTGCAGAGCGAATTCGTCAGCTGGAAAAAAATGCAATGGACAAGGTAAAAGCGCTTATACAGGCGTAAACGACGCATCGCCGTAAAGAGCCGCTAAAGCTTCACTTTGGCGGCTTTTTTATTGGAGTAGTGGGCAAAATCGGAGGCGCTTTGCGCCGGGAGTCGGACACCATGGCGCATCTCTTTCTCGTCCTCGCCAGCATCAACGGGTTTATTGCTGTTGCCCTCGGCGCCTTTGCCGCGCATGGCCTGAAAGCCATGCTGAGCGCTGACCTGCTTGCCACCTTTCAGACGGGCGTGCAGTACCAGATGTATCATGCTTTTGCCCTGATGGCGGTAGGACTGCTCAGCGTGTCATTCCCCGGTAATGCTTCGTTAAAGATTGCAGGGTTCCTGTTTCTTGCCGGTATCGTCATCTTCTCGGGCAGTCTTTATGTGCTCGCCCTGAGCGGCATTCGCTGGCTTGGCGCCATCACTCCAATAGGAGGGCTGGCGTTTCTGGCAGGATGGGCAATGCTTGCCTGGTCCATGGCACGCACCCAGGCTACTTGAGAATCCCACCATGCACATCATCGTCAATGGCGACCCGGTCACCCTGCCTGATGGCGCGAGCGTTCAGGATCTCATCCGTCTCCTCTCCTTAGGGGATGCCAAGCTCGCCATCGAGGTAAATCAGGCCATCGTGCCCCGAAGTGCCCACGCGAACCATCGCCTTCGGGATCAGGATTGCGTGGAGATTGTGCACGCCATTGGTGGTGGCTGACCCTCACCACGCCCACTAGCGACTCTTCAAAGAACCAGGATTTATATGAGCACTCACGACACGGCCCTGCACATTGCCGGCAAAACCTACCAGTCTCGCCTGATCATAGGGAGCGGCAAATACCAGAGTTTCCAACAGAATCTCGATGCTCTTGTTGCCAGCGGGGCGGAAATGATCACGGTGGCCATTCGCCGCGTCAATCTGGGCCAGGATCGCAATACGCCAAGCCTGCTCGAAGTAATTTCCCCGAACACTTACACCATTCTGCCCAATACCGCAGGGTGTTATACCGCTGCCGATGCCGTGCGTACGTGCCGGATGGCGCGCGAACTCCTCGATGGCCACAAGTTGGTGAAGCTTGAGGTGCTGGGTGACCAGAAGACTCTCTATCCCAATGTGACCGAAACCCTGATCGCCGCTGAAGAACTGGTTCGCGACGGATTTGATGTCATGGTCTATACCAGTGATGATCCGCTGATTGCCAAACGCCTGGAGGAAATCGGTTGTGTCGCGGTGATGCCTCTTGGCGCGCCGATCGGTTCCGGTCTCGGTATTCGCAATCCCTACAATATCCGCATGATTCTCGACAATGCGCGTGTCCCGATCATCGTGGATGCAGGAGTCGGCACAGCCTCCGATGCCGCCATCGCCATGGAGCTGGGCTGTCATGGGGTGTTGATGAACACGGCAATCGCAGAAGCCAAGGATCCCGTCCTGATGGCAAGTGCCATGCGGCATGCGGTCACCGCCGGTCGTCAAGCTTTCCTGGCCGGGCGGATGCCTCGTCGTCTCTACGCGAGTGCCTCTTCGCCGATTGATGGGACGTTTTTCTGATTTTTCGCGAGCACGCATGCAATGACCGACTCTCCTGAAAACGCGCCGGAATTTCGTCGCAGTATTCGCAGCTACGTAATCCGGGGCGGTCGTCTGACCACTTCCCAACACAACGCCCTTGAAACTCTCTGGCCAGTCTATGGCCTGCGTCATGCCGACGGCTTGCTGAATCCGGAAGCTGTTTTTCACCGCAAGGCACCCCTGATCATGGAGATCGGATTTGGGATGGGCGATTCACTGCTGGCCATGGCGATGGCAAACCCCGAAACGGATTTCCTGGGCGTGGAGGTTCATCGCCCGGGCGTGGGCAGGCTTCTACACGAGATTGAAGTACACCAGATCAAGAACCTGCGGGTGTATTGCCACGATGCAAAAGAGATTCTTGCAGATTGCATCGCGAACGAATCGCTTGACGGGATTCAGGTGTTTTTTCCCGATCCGTGGCACAAGAAGAAGCACCACAAGCGGCGCCTGATCCAACCGGAATTTGTGGAACAACTGCGCCCTAAGCTGTGCATTGGCGGACGTCTCCACATGGCAACCGATTGGGAGCCTTATGCCGCTCACATGATGGACGTGATGTCGACTGCCGTGCATTTTCGCAATGCCGCCGGTGCCGGCCAATTTAGTGTAGGCACGGACCGGCCTCTAACCAAATTTGAAAAACGTGGCCATCGATTGGGCCATGTCGTCAACGATCTGGTGTTTATCCGCGAGTCCTGACGCCCCAAGTTCTGTCCAGTTCCTGAGTCCCTAGCGTGCGTGGCAAAGCCCAGATAGCTGGGGTATGCTTCCGAGACGCCACTCTGGGCCCGGGGGGAGAACATGACGCGCGTTCCAACATTATTCCGATCACTTCTGATGACAAGTGTCACCGCGTTCACCTTTTGGGTGAGCGTGCATGCGGCCGAAAACCCCGGACTTCCCCGCACGATTGCCTGGTCCGCGTATCCGACCGGCACAGGCGGATACAGCCAGGCCGTGGCGATTGGCAGCATCATGCGGCGCGAGTACGGCGTCAATCTGCGTGTGATTCCTGGCCGCAATGATGTTTCGCGGCTGGCAACACTGCTGGCGGGCCGTGTGCATTTCTCGGCCGGGGGCTCCGAAGCTGTGTACGCGCAGGAGGGAGTGCTCAATTTCGCGTCCCGAATCTGGGGCCCACAGCCCCTGCGCGCGCTGCTTTCTAACTTCTCGGAAAGTTGCTCTTTCTCTTTGGCGACGGCTGCAGACGCCAACATCAATACGATTGAGGACATTAGAGGAAAACGGGTGACGTGGGTGCAGGGCTCTCCTTCGCTGAACAATGCGCTGACCGCCCTTCTTGCCTACGGCAACCTCAGCTGGGACGATGTCGAACGCGTGGAGGTCGGCGGGTATAACGCCTCGATTGAGGCTGTGATAAACAATCGCGCCGATGTCGTCGGAGGCGCCTGCAACTCGCCCCCCTTCCTGAGACTTGAGGCATCCCCGCGCGGCCTGAAATTTATCAGCTTCCCGCACAGCGACCTCGAGGCTGTTCAGCGTACGCGTTCTTTGCTGCCGTGGTATGTCACCCACATCGCCACGGAAGGACCCACACTGCCACCCGAGGGAATCGAAGTGTTTACCTCCGCCTATCCCTTGCTCGTGGGGATGGAGTCGGCGGATGACCTGTTGGTGTACAACCTCGTCAAAGTGATGCATGAACAATATGACGATTACAAGGATGCCGCACCCGGCGCAAGCGGATGGTTGATGAGCAGGCAGAAGTTTGAATCTGCCTTTATTCCCTATCACCCCGCGGCCATTCGCTATTTCAAGGAAATCGGGGCGTGGACTCCGGAAGCCGAAGCCACTCAGCAAGCAAACCTCTTCCGGCAGCAGGTGTTGCACGATGCCTGGGTTGCCTACAGCGCAACCGCCTCCAAGGAGCCGGGTGTCTTTGAAGCGGGGTGGCTCGCAGCAAGAGAAAAAGCCCTGGCAGAAAAAGGCCTATTGACGCTGGCCGAAAACATCTGACCTTCGTTCACAGACTTTCATTCCAATAAGAAGAATGCCCCATGACTGATGATTCGACTATCTCTCGTCCTGAAAGCGATGCCCCTGTGCTGGGACGTTACCGTGAACTGAATGCCACGTGGCGGACGGTGATGGCATTGATGACAGGCGCTGCCACACTCCTAGCCGTCAATCAGATTTTTGCGCTGGGGTTTTTTGTTGGCTACACCATGCTCGACAGCCGTTATCTGTATCTGATAACCGGAATCATGCTATGCATGGTGTTCATCACTTTTCCCTCCTCAAAGAATACCCGGGCACACGTCCCGTGGAGTGATATTGCCGTCATCACTGTTATCGCGATTATCTTCGGATACTTTGCCTGGAACGCTGAACGCATTGTGCTGGAAGCATGGGAGTATGTGGCGCCACCGATTGGGGTTGCCCTGGCGCTCATTACCTGGGTCATCATTCTGGAGGCCGGTCGACGCGCGGGCGGATTGCCCATTTTTATTATTGTGACTCTGTTGTCACTCTATCCAATGTATTCCCATCTGCTTCCCGACGTGGTGGCAGGGATTGGTCTGCCTATCGACGATGTAGCGATTTTTCATATTCTTGGGGAAGAGAGTCTGTTTGGACTGCCCATGCAGGCCTTTGCCATGCTGGTGTTTGGCTTTGTCCTTTTTGGCGTTGCCTTGCAATACACGGGAGGTGGCCCCTTCTTTATCAACTTTGCTTTTGCGCTATTGGGTCACATGCGCGGCGGGCCCGCCAAGGTCGCCATTTTTTCCAGTGGACTGTTGGGCTCAATGAGTGGGGGCCCTGTCACCAATGTGTTGACCACTGGGCCACTCACCATTCCAGCTATGCGCCGCACCGGGTTCAGTCGCCATTATGCTGCGGGTGTGGAAGCCTGCGCCTCCACAGGCGGCGTGCTGATGCCGCCCATCATGGGAGCGACAGCGTTTGTGATGGCCAGTTTCCTCGGGGTCAGTTATGTCACAGTGGCCGTCGCCGCCATCGTCCCCTCGCTCCTGTATTTCTTTGGCCTTTTCGTCCAGATTGACGCCTATGCTGCCAAGCATGATCTCAAGGGTTTGCCCCGCGACGAGTTACCGAAACTTGCCTCCGTGTTTCGCGATGGCTGGTACTTTCTTGCTGTCTTTTTCCTGCTTCTCTGGATGTTGGTTTATCTTCAGCAGGAAGCTACCGCCCCGTTCTATGCCACCGCGCTGCTGATCATCATTAACCAGTTCACGCAGCACCGCCTTTCCGTGGACAAACTCCTGCAACTCATCGCGGCAACCGGAAAATTGATGGCGGAACTGGCGGGGATTCTCGCGGCCATTGGCCTGATTGTGGGTGCTTTGGCCGTGACCGGCATGGCCGGGACACTTGCCAATGATCTGGTGTACATCGCTGGCGACAATGTTCTGGTGCTGCTGATCATGGGAGCCATTACAAGTTTCGTGCTGGGGATCGGCATGACCGTGACGGCTGCCTATATTTTTCTGGCAATCATTCTCGCCCCTGCGTTAATCAACGCGGGTCTGAATCCGCTCGCCTCCCACATGTTCATCATGTATTGGGGAATGCTCAGTTTTATTACCCCTCCCGTGGCGCTGTCGGCGTTCGCCGCTGCAAGCGTCGCCCAGACTTCTGCGATGCGCGTGGGGTTTGAATCGATGCGTCTTGGTGCCATCATCTACTTCATTCCCTTCTTCTTTGTTTTCAATCCGGCGATGTTGCTGCAAGGCAGTATCAGCGAGATCCTGCCCGTGTTGGTCACTGCAGTGATTGGTGTCACGCTTGTCTCTGGAGCATTGCAGGGATATTTGGTGGGATTCGGTATGCTATGCAAAGGGGTGCCGGGTGTCATTTCCAGGGTCATCATCGCAGTCTCAGGGCTTACCTTTGCCATTCCAGGCGCTGGAATGTTAGGCCTGAGTCAGTGGTCGCTTGCCGTGGCGGCCCTCGTCCTTGCCGCGATTGGTATAGGTATCAGCTTCCTGCAGCGTCGTTAATGCCCGGGCATCAACGACGCTCTGTCAGGGCCTTGTACACCCCGTTTTTGAACTCTTCCCGAAATCCTTGTCCATCGGCAGGGTTGACCTGCGCCATGATCACGGTGACGATCCCCTGAACGGGATCGATCCAGAAGCGTGTGCCCGCCGATCCGTCCCACCACACTTCTCCCGGGCTGACTGTGTGGTCATAACGAGCCGGGTCCAGCGCGTAGGCGAACCCACCGAGCGTCCAGCCCGACGCCGCCATATAGCCTCCCGCCCCGATGGGCAGCAGCGCCTCGTCGATGCTGTTTTCCATCATCCGCTGCACGGTTTCCGGTTGCAGCAACCGGTGGCCAAACAGCTCTCCTCCACTGAGAAATAGTTGAGAGAATTTCGCAAAATCGAGGGTGGATGAAACCAGTCCAACGCCACCTTCGATTAGAGGAGCCTTTTCCGTGAAGGGGACTTCCTCCATTTCAAAGGGTTGGAGTTTTCCCTGGGCATCCGGCCGATAGACCGTCGCGAGTCGGGGCACCCGTGCAGGATCGACCCAGAATACGGTGTCGACCATTCCTAGAGGAGCAAAGACACGTTCATTCAAAAACGTATCGAAGGGTTGTCCCGACCACACTTCAACCAGTCTTCCCAAAATAGTGGCCGAGAGACCGTAGCGGAACCGGGTTCCGGGGTCTTCAAACAGAGGTACTCGCGCCGCATTGTTCGTCATCTCCTCCAGCGTTATCGCACGCGAACGCACGCCCTCTGCGACATAGATTGGGGAACTTCGACTTCCGAGCCCGGAGGTATGGCGCATCAGATCTGCCACCGTGATATCCCCTTGTCGGGGACGCGTCCGCAACATGTCAGGGGACTCGGCCTGCGCAAAGACCTGCTGACTGGCAAACTGCGGCAGATACCTGGAGATGGGGTCATCCAACTGGAACTTCCCCTCTTCCCACAGGATCATGGCGGCAAGGCTGGTAACTGGCCGCGTCATGGAATAGATCCGGAACAGGGCATCTGTCGGCATCGCACTTTGCGCGTCGATATCGCGTTGACCTACCGCCTCAAGGTAGACCAGTTTTCCGTCGCGAAGGACGGCGCCTACCGCGCCAGCGATATGACCCGCTTCGACATGGGCTTGCAGGGCATGTGTCACTTGTGCCAGAGCGCTGGCATCGAAGCCGGCTTCCTGAGGGCTGACACGCTCAAACTCTTGCGCCTGCGCAAAATGACCCACCATGCAGCTTAGTAAAAGAACCAACGCTCGTGATACGTTCATGACACTGCCTCCGCAGTCATTATTTTCAGAGCCACAGGCGGTGCTCATGTTGACGCAACCAGCGCACATAACGGCGATAGTCGGGACACAGAGATTCCACCAAGGCCCAAAATTTTGGGGAATGGTTCATCACTCGCAAATGACTGACCTCATGACAAATCATGTAATCGATAATGGCATCCGGCGCCAACATGATCAGCCAGTTGAATTGAATGCGCCCGGCAGTGGTGCAATGTCCCCACTTGGTTTTTGTCTTGCGAAAAACCACCTCTTTGAGTTTTTCGCCAACACCAAGATAGTCCGCCAGCGCGTGCGCCCTCGCAGGCAATCGCGATTTTGCCTCTTCGGTAAGACAACGGGCCAGTGCTCTTGACGGTCCCGATCCGTCCAATTGACGGCAATGAAGGCAAAACTCGTTTCCGGCAATTTCAATACGCTCGTTCATGGCGCGGGTGAGTCGCACCCGAAGTGATTTCCCTTTGTAGAAAATCACGCCACCCTCGACCAGTTGCAGACGCTGTGCGTGTTGACTCGCCTTTTCTTCCAGCTTGCGTTCAATCCAGGCCTGATGCGTGGCGACAAAACGGGCCACCTCGGCATCGCCCACATAGACCGGGACGCGCACTTCAACGCGCTCATGACGGACATGGAGCGACATTGTTTTACGGCGGCTGCGCACCACGACATAGTCACCCGCCTGCAGCGGCCGGGCATAACGTGTCGTGACCTCACTCGTGTGGGTCGACAAGGCAACAGGGGTGTGATTTGAATGTGTCATGAATTGACGCATAATACGCAAAACCTGAGATGGCTGGTACCACGATTCCGTCTAGTCCTCTACCTCCGCACTGACGCGCGCTGCCTGTGGTTCTGACCTTCAGGACTGATCTTATGACCGATATCCCTCAAGACCGCCTATACGCCTCCCCACGTCCGCGCGAAGACTTTGTTTTTGACGAGAAAGTAGCAGATGTCTTTACTGACATGATCAATCGCTCAGTGCCCGGCTATGCCACGATCATTTCGATGATTGGGGTGCTGGCCGACCGTTACTGCGTCCCGGGGTCCCGCGTTTATGATCTGGGCTGTTCCCTGGGTGGCGCGTCATTGTCTATGGCTCATCACATCTCTCACCGGGACTATGACTTGTTCGCTATCGACAATTCGGACGCGATGATTCGTCGATTTCGTTCGGCACTGGATCAATCTGGAGAGACTTTTCCCATTCATGTGCAGTGTGACGATATTCTGGAAACCGAGATTCGTGATGCTTCCGTTGTTGTGCTCAATTTCACTCTTCAGTTTATCGCCCCGTCGCGTCGCGAAGCATTGATGAAACGCATTGCAGACGGCATGCGGCCAGGCGGAATCCTGATACTCTCCGAAAAAATTATGCTTCCGGATCCGGCACTCAATGCGCTTCTGATTGAGATGTATCACCAGTTTAAACACGCACAGGGGTATTCGTTGCTGGAGATCAGCCAGAAACGCTCTGCACTGGAAAATGTGCTTATCCCGGAAACGCTCGAAACCCACAAGACGCGTCTGATGCACGCAGGTTTTCGCTCTGTCGATACATGGTTTCAGTGTTTCAATTTTGCCTCCCTGATAGCCTTTCGATAATGACGCCCATTGCCTACGCCCAATTTGCTTCGCTGATACAGGGTTCCGCGTTGGAGCCCCTGCAACAGTTTAGTCTTTCCCGCTGGTTTGACAGCCGCAACAACGGTGATTACCCCCGGTGGAAGGCCGCGGTGGAGGCGCTGCCCTCGCTCATCCCTCGTGATGTGGACCTGCGCAATGCTGTCAGGATTGGTGACGCGTCAGACGTGGATCCGCAGGATCAGCAACGTCTCACCCAGTCGCTGGAGTGCCTGATCCCGTGGCGCAAGGGGCCTTTCTCACTCTTTGGCGTCGAGATCGATACCGAATGGCGGTCCGACTGGAAGTGGGACCGCGTCCTGCCCCACATCAGCCCCCTTGCCGGCAGGACAATACTGGATGTCGGATGCGGCAATGGTTACCACTGCTTTCGTATGGCAGGACAGGGTGCCCGGCTTGCGATTGGGGTGGATTCACAATTGGCGTACGCCATGCAGTTTCAGGCCGTCAAACGCTATCTGAGCGAAGTCCCCGTGTTTGTTCTTCCCACTACATTCGAGGCAATGCTCAGCACCCTGGGCGACGAGCCGGAATGCTTCGATACCGTTTTTTCGATGGGCGTCCTTTATCATCGTCGGTCGCCCATAGATCATTTGCTGCAATTGAAAAGTTGTCTGCGCTCTGGCGGCGAACTCGTTCTGGAAACGCTCATTGTGGACGGAGGAGACGGCTATGCGCTGACGCCTCAAGAACGTTACTGCCGAATGCCGAATGTCTGGTTTATCCCTTCCAGTGCCACCACGCTCACCTGGTTACAACGATGCGGTTTTGTTGACTGTCGCGTCATCGACACCAATGTCACGACTGTTCAGGAGCAGCGCACAACGGCGTGGATGCGCTTTCAGTCACTCGCCGACAGTCTGGACCCCCAGAATCCCCAACTGACCGTTGAGGGACTTCCGGCGCCTAAGCGGGCAGTCATCGTCGCCAGGAAACCCTGAGGCCTGCTCCCGATAGAGAGTCAAAGGTGCCTCGGCTAGCTTTAATCCAGGTATGGAATAAGCAGTTTAGAAACGCAGGATTCGCAGTGAAACTAGGCTGGGAATACAGGAGTATTTGCTGCAATATCTGACTGAAATGCTCGGTTTATCTTCCCTCGTATTGACCTTCCCGAGACCTCCATTAGGCGAGCGCAATGTGGTTGACGCCTTTGTGTATTTCAGTTATCACTATGGCCCAGTGTTTAGGGTCAACTCTAACTCGATTGCCAGTTGCATAATAACGAATAAAAAACACAACCCGGGAACCTCAAAATGGCCAGACCATTACGAATAGAATACCCAGATGCTGTTTACCATGTCTCCAATATCGGCCTGGAAAACCAGCGAATCTTTCCCTCTCCCAAATTTTACGAAGCCTTCATCGCCGGTCTGGAAGAAACGTGTTTCCGCCTGAACGTGCAAGTGCATGCCTATTGCCTGCTCAAGGACCAGTATCATTTGCTGATCAAAACACCGGAGGCCAACCTGAGCCGTTTCATGCGCCAGGTCGACGGCCTCTACACCCAGCACTATCAGCGGCTCAAGAAGTCGGAAGGCTCACTTTTCAAGGGCCGCTACAAAGCCGTGCTGGTTCAACCGGAAAAATACCTATTACCGCTCAGTCGCTACATTCACCTGGGCGTAAAAAAGGCAGAGCTCGACACCTGGGCGTGGTCCAGCTATCCGGCCTACATGAACAAGGCAAAGGCGCCGGCCTGGCTTAGTCGGGACGGTGTTTATGAGCAGATTGGTGGCACCGGTGCCAAACGCCTTGCGGCTCTGTCCAGCTATACACAGCAAGGCGTGGATGAAGAGCTGGCGCACTTCTATGGCAAGAAGAATCTCTCTTCCATCATGGGAGATGAGAAATTCCGCAAGGCTGCAAAAACAAAGCGCAATGCGTCCAAAGTGCGCGGGGTGTCCCGGGGTGCTCATGCGAAGTGGCGTCCTTCCTGCAAGCAGATCATCACCGAGGTTGCCACACACTTTAAGGTGAGTGAGGACAGCATCTACACTGCCGCACGGGGACCTGGTTCCAAGAACGTGCCACGCTGGGTTGCCATGTACCTTTGTCAGGAACTGTCCGCCGTGACCTTGCAAGCCATTGCCAAGCTCTTCAAACTCAAGCGCTACGGCACGGTTTCAACAACGGTCGGCAAGCTTAAAAAGGAGTTCGCGACGGACCCCAAACTGTTAGCCAGCGCCAACAAGTTGATGAAATCCCTCAGCAAAGAAAAGTAATTCTTTTTCGACCCCATAAAAAACGCCGCCTTGCATCGATGCAAGGCGGCGTTTTGTTAAGCGAAGGTATTGACCGAACAGAGGCCTGAAGCACGTCTGCCGCGAGGCAGAGGTCTTACTTGATTTTGGCTTCTTTGTAGATCACATGCTTACGAACAACGGGATCATACTTTTTGATCTCCATTTTGTCCGGCATGGTTCGCTTGTTCTTATCTGTCGTGTAGAAATGTCCAGTGTCGGCTGTTGACACCAATTTGATTTTATCGCGCATCGCTGCTCACCACCTGAATCAGGATTGTGTTGGTTTAGATTTTCACGCCGCTGGCACGGATATCAGACAGCACGGCATCAATGCCATTCTTGTCAATGATACGCATCCCTTTGGTGGACACCTTCAGTTTCACAAAACGGTTCTCAGACTCTACCCAGAAACGGTGAGTGTGGATGTTGGGTGAAAAACGGCGTCTGGTTTTGTTGTGCGCGTGAGAAACATTATTGCCTGTAAGCGGTTTTTTACCGGTTACGATACATACGTTAGCCATTGCCTTGCCTCGTTACAGAACCCGGATTTCTCTGGAAAACCCTCTCAAATGGGGGCATTCCCGATAAATGCTGCTGTCTTGCCAAAAAAAGAGCTGCGTTTTATACCAAAACGCCTCACCAATAGCAACTAAAAAGCAGGAAGCCGTGCTGCCTCTTTGCCTTTGACCCATTTCACTCTCGACGGGATCAAAGCAGGCCTCGCTCCGCGAAACTGACCGCATCATTGGGCCCTACCACGACATGATCCAGCACTCGGACATCGATGGTGTTCAGCGCCGCCGTCAAGCGACGGGTAATGGCGATATCGGCCTGACTCGGCTCCGCGATTCCGGAGGGATGATTATGCGCAAAGATCACGGCTGCGGCATTGTGCCGCAGACATCGCTTGACCACTTCCCGTGGGTAAACAGCCGCCCCGTCGATTGTGCCAGTGAATAATTCCTCCAGCGTGACTACCCGATGCTGATTATCCAGATACAGGCAGGCAAACACCTCATGCTCATAGTGCCGCAATCTCGCCCGCAGGTACTGCCGTGTCAGCGCTGAGCTGGTGAGCACATCACGCTCTGCCAGTTGCTCGTGAAGGTGGCGCTGGGAGAGCTCGAGCATGGCGTGCATTTGAATGTAACTCACCCTGCCCATTCCCTTGCTGGCCAGGACCTCTTCCAGACTGGCGGTAAAGAGGTGTGTCAGGCTGCCAAATTGGCTCAGGAGACTGCGCGCAAGGTCGATGGCCGTCTGTCCGGGAACGCCCACCCGCAGGACCAACGCCAGCAGTTCGGTGTCCGAGAGCGCGGCAGGCCCCCGCGACAGTAACTTTTCTCGTGGGCGTTCGCCTTCCGGCCACTCCCTGATCGTCATAGGCTCTCCTTGGCGTTACAGACCTTGATTTGATACTAGCAAAGCCCGGGAAAGTCGCCCTCGGGCGAACAAATTGAATCGCCCCCCTTCTTACTGCTAGTCTTTGCCACCGCCCGGTGATCCGGGCATAAGTCCCTAGAGCCTCCATGAAAAGCCTCAGTAACAAACGCATTCTCCTGGGAATAACCGGGGGAATCGCCGCATACAAAAGTGCCGAACTGTGCCGTCTACTGGTCAAGGCGGGTGCCGAGGTGCGTGTTGTGATGACTTCTGCCGCCATGGAATTCATTACGCCACTGACAATGCAGGCACTCTCCGGGAACCGTGTTCATACCCAATTGCTGGATCCGGAAGCCGAAGCCGGCATGGGGCACATCGAGCTGGCACGTTGGCCGGACCTGGTCTTGATCGCGCCGTGCAGCGCGAATTTCATGGCCACGCTTGCTGACGGCAACGCCAATGACATTCTGAGCACGCTCGTGCTGGCATGCAAAGCGCCCATCGCTGTTGCGCCTGCCATGAATCAGGCTATGTGGAGCAATCACGCCACTCAGGAAAACCTCCAACGCCTGAAGACCCGCGGCTTTCGGATTTGGGGTCCCGCATCGGGGGAACAAGCCTGTGGCGATATCGGCTTAGGGCGCATGCTCGAACCGGCACAATTGCTTCAGGAAAGTGCCGCGCAGTTTGAAGAGGGTCTGCTTGCCGGTCTGAGGCTGGTGATTACTGCCGGACCAACCCAGGAGGCGTTGGACCCCGTGCGCTACCTGAGCAATCACAGTTCCGGAAAAATGGGTTACGCCCTCGCGGCAGAAGCGGCACATCAGGGCGCGATCGTGACCCTCATCAGCGGCCCCGTTGCGCTCGCCACCCCGGAACGGGTGAAGCGCATTGACGTCGTCAGCGCGCAGCAAATGCTCGAGGCCTGCCTGTCCGCGGTCGACGGGTGCGATATCTTCATTGGCGTTGCCGCGGTCGCCGATTATCGTCCGGCGCGCGTGTCCGAGCAGAAAATCAAAAAGACGGATGAAACGCTTTCGCTGGCGCTGGTCAAGAATCCGGACATCATTAGCTGTATTTCCGCGCTGCCCACCCGCCCTTTCACCGTCGGGTTTGCGGCGGAAACAACCAACATCGAAGCACAGGGACGCGAAAAGCTTGCACGAAAGAAACTGGATTTGTTGTTCGCGAACGATGCCACCCTCACCCTTGGCAGCGATTCCATCGCCGCGACTGCTCTCTGGCAGGAAGGGACTCAGCTACTCGGTCCCGCTTCCAAAACGGCGGTCGCCCGAGAAATGCTCAGCTTAATCCGCGCTCGATACGCGTTCCGCACATCTGGCGACAAATCCTCAGTCTCAGACTAACGGCCTCGGCCGGGGTTCAGTCCTATCCCCCCATTTTGGGATAGCCAAAAGATGCCGGTATCGGGGATACTCCTGCGACAATTCACAAGAACAGCAATTCAATGACTCACGGCAAACCCACGACAGCATGTAAGCCTTTACAAACTATAGAGCCCTCTATTTTCAGGGCATACGATATCAGGGGTATTGCTGAACGCGAATTAGACTGCCAGAGCATTGAGCGCATCGGTCAGTCCCTCGCCTCTCTCGCCCTGGAGGCTGGCGAGACCACGCTCTTGTTCGGGAGCGATGCCCGCTTGTCCTCGCCGGTATTGCGTGAGCCCCTGCTAAGGGGAGTCCTTTCCACCGGCATGAACGTTGTGGATCTCGGGACGATCCCCACTCCGCTGATGTATTTCGCCGCCCACACAACGGCATGGCAGTCCGGCATGATGCTGACCGCCAGCCACAATCCCGCGACCTATAACGGCATCAAGATCATCCGCCAGCGCACCTGCCTTACCCCTGATCAAATCCAGCAAATTCGCATCCGCGCACAGACGGGTGATTTCTGTCAGGGGACAGGGTCTCGACAAACACTGGACATCATACCCGCGTATCTCACCCGGCTGACGCGGGACATTCACCTGAAGCGCCCGTTCACCGTTGTGATCGACTGCGCCAACGCGGTGACCGGGCTCATCGCCCCTCGACTGTTCGAACTCCTGGGGTGTCAGGTGATTCCCCTTTTCTGTGAGCTGGACGGGCACTTTCCGCACCATCCGCCCGACCCAACTGTCGCCGAGAATCTGGACGCGCTGATTTCCGAAGTCATCTCCCGCAGAGCCGATCTCGGCATCGCCTTTGATGGAGACGGAGATCGTGTGGTCATGGTGACGGATCAGGGGCATATCATCGACACCGACCGGCTATTGATGCTGTTCGTTCGCCACATTTTGCCGGCCTATCATGCACCCAAAGTCGTCTTTGACGTCAAATGCAGCACACTGCTGGGACCGCTGATCACGTTCCATGGCGGCACACCGATCATGAGCAGAAGCGGTCATTCCTTCATGAAGAAAAGCATGCAGGAAAGCGGTGCGGTAATAGGCGCCGAGTTTTCTGCCCACGTCTTCATCAAGGACCGCTGGTATGGTTTTGACGACGGCCTGTATACCGCAGCGCGGTTCCTGGCTCTGCTCAGCGAACACACGGGCACGGCACAATCCTTACTGGAAAGCCTTCCCGCTAGCATTGTGACCCCGGAATTGCGCCTAGAGGTGGGGGATGATCGCAAATTCGATGTGATGGAGCGGATTACACAGCTGGCGCATTTTCCAGACGGAGTAATCTCGCGGCTGGATGGCCTGCGGGTGGATTTTGAGGAGGGATGGGGTCTGATTCGCGCGTCCAACACCACGCCTGCGCTGTTGCTACGCTTCGAGGCGAAAAGTCTGGAGGCACTGCAACAGATTCAAGCCCGGTTCCGCTCGCTGTTGATTCAGGCAGACGGCACGTTGACACTGTCTTTCTGAGACAGCGTTCCGCGCCCGCCGGATGAAAAAAACTGCCCAGCCTGTATACTTCACGGCATCGATTTGCCGGGATGCGATTGCGCGCCCGTGGACACACACCACCCACTTCTGACTGGATTTTTTATGCCTCTAGATTTCGATGCCGCCAAGAACATTGCGAATGTTCTCACCGAAGCCCTTCCCTATATTCAGAAATTCACCGGCTCCACGATCGTTGTGAAATATGGCGGCAATGCCATGACCGACGAAGTGCTGAAGAACAGTTTTGCGCGGGATATCGTCCTCATGAAATTGGTGGGCATGAATCCCGTGGTTGTGCACGGCGGCGGTCCTCAGATCGGCTCCTTGCTGACGCAGTTGAATATTCAGTCGGAGTTTATCGACGGCATTCGCGTCACGGACAGCAAAACCATGGACGTGGTGGAAATGGTGCTCGGCGGGCTGGTCAACAAGGAAATCGTCAGCCTTCTGAACAAGAACCAGGGCAAAGCCATTGGAATTACCGGGAAGGATGGCAATCTGATTCAAGCGAAGAAACTGCTGAAAAAGAGCCTGGTGGACAGCAAGATGATGGACATGGGGCAGGTAGGCAGTATTGAGCATATCAACAAGGAGGTCCTCGATACCCTGAAGAACAGCAACTTCATTCCGGTGATTGCTCCCATCGGCACCGATCGTACAGGTGCCACGTACAATATTAATGCTGATACTGTTGCCGGGGAAATCGCCAAGGTACTGAACGCTGAAAAACTGATGCTCCTGACCAATATAGCGGGTGTTATGGACAAAACCGGAAAGGTGGTCACCGGCCTGACAACGGCGCAGGTCGATGAGATGATTGCCGACGGAACTATCCATGGCGGGATGCTGCCCAAGATCGAGTGTGCACTCGACGCCGTGAACAACGGCGTGCGCAGCGCCCACATCATTGACGGCCGTGTAGAGCATGCTGTGTTGCTCGAAATCTTTACAAACACTGGCGTTGGCACCCTGATCAGTAATACACGTCTCGTGGAAAGTGCATAAGAGTGCGACCCGCACCAGAGGAACCCCGCCCATCATGCCAACAGAACAAAAAATCTCCCGCAAGGACCACATCCTGCAATGCCTTGCCCGCATGCTCGAATCCAGCCCCGGAGAGCGCATTACGACAGCCTTGCTGGCAAAGGAGGTTGGCGTCTCAGAGGCGGCGCTCTATCGGCACTTTCCCAGCAAGGCAAGAATGTTCGAAGGACTGATCGCATTCATAGAAGAAACGCTTTTTTCGCGCATCACGCGGATACTTGAAGAAGAGCCGGGGGCGGAGAAACGCTGCGAGAAAATTCTTTTCCTGCTGCTGACCTTTGCAGAGAAAAACCCGGGCATGACGCGACTGCTGACCGGCGATGCCCTGACAGGAGAAACCGAGCGACTTCGCGTACGGATCGGTCAATTATTCGATCGTCTGGAAGCGCAGATCAAACAGATCCTGCGGGAGGCGCAGATCCGTGAAAACCTGCGATGCGTCGTGTCTCCCAGCATTCTGTCCAATCTGTTGCTGGCAAGCGCCGAGGGGCGCCTGATGCAGTTTGTCCGCAGCGAATTTAAAAAACTACCCACAGCACAGTGGAGTGAACAGTGGCAGTATCTTTCTCAGGGAATGTTGGAGCCCTTCGGGACAAGCGCGTCTTGAGCGATCCCCTGATGGTCAGGGAAACCCGGTGAGAGCGCAGGCTCAGCGCAAGAGCGGCGACGGGGGAAATTGACACTGTGATGCAAGGCGGCCTGCCACTTGACTGCTTCCGGGGCCATTGACACGACTGGCCGAGTCTCCCGGCCGCGCCGTTTCAGACACCAAACTCTTCACGGTACCGGCGTACCGACGCCAGGTTCTCGACCAGTGCAGGATCGTCCTGTTGTTGCAGATAGTCGATGATGTTGTCCAGCGTGATGATGCTGATCACGGGCACCCCGTATTGCTGCTGAATTTCCTGGATTGCCGACAAAGCGCCCATGCCGCGCTCCTGACGGTCCAGCGCAACCACGATCCCTGCCACCTGGGCACCCACGCTTTCGAACAGCGCCATGACTTCGCGAACTGCCGTTCCCGCGGTGATGACGTCATCAACGATCAGGGCGCGCCCGCGTAAGGGCGCACCGACTGTCAACCCGCCCTCTCCATGGTCCTTGGCTTCCTTGCGGTTGAAACAGTACGGCTTGTCGATGCCGTGCGCTGTCGCCAGTGCCGCCGCCGTGACCGACACCAGCGGGATGCCCTTGTAGGCGGGACCAAAGAGCAGATCATAGTCGACAGCAGCCTGTGCAATGGCGGCCGCATAGCTGCGCCCGATAAAGTCCAGCGCCTTGCCGGTATTGAACAAACCGGCATTAAAAAAATACGGGCTGTTGCGGCCGGATTTCAGGGTAAAACTGCCAAAGCGCAGAATCTGGTGATGAATCACAAAATCGATAAACGCCTTTTGAAATGCCTGCATGCACAGCCCTCACTTGAGTCGATGGTGGTAATCAGATGCCCAGCGCCTGACGCTGTTTGTCCAGCAATTCGGCGATGCCCTTCTGGGCGAGAGCGATCATCGCGTTAAGCTGGACGCTGTCAAAATCGTTCTCTTCTCCCGTGCCCTGTAATTCGATAAAGCGCAGTTTATCTGTCATGACAATGTTCATGTCCGTTTCCGCATTGGAGTCTTCCGCATAATCCAGGTCAAGAACGGGGACGCCCTGGTAGAGGCCTACCGACACCGACGCGATCAGCTGCTTCATCGGGTTGGCCTTGACTTTGCCACTGCGCACCAGCACGTCCATCGCATCATGCAGTGCCACACAGGCACCGGTAATGGAGGCGGTCCGTGTGCCTCCATCGGCCTGAATCACATCGCAGTCAATCTTGACCGTGATCTCGCCCAGGGCCTTCATGTCCATGGCCGCACGCAGTGACCGTCCAATCAGTCGCGAAATCTCCAGAGTGCGGCCTCCTTGCTTGCCGCGCACGGCTTCACGGTCCATGCGGGAGCCTGTGGAGCGCGGCAACATGCCATACTCGGCCGTGACCCAGCCCGTACCATTTCCCTTGAGGAAGCGGGGCACGCCGTCCTCCACCGTAGCGGTGCAAATGACCTTGGTATCCCCGAACTCGATGAGGACAGACCCTTCGGCGTGTTTGGTGTAGTGCCGGGTGATGCGTATTTCGCGCAATTGATCGGGGGAGCGGCGGCTGGGTCGGATTGTGTCTTGCATACGGCCTCTTAGGGGTTCTTTGCTGAATGGCCGGCGATTATCCTTGATCTGCCCGGTGATGGCGAGTCATCACGCGCCGGATTGGGGTAAGATACGGCGGGCTCGCGCGCAGCTGCAGTGTGAAATTGCTGGTTTTAGTGATGTTTTAAACAAGGTATTCGTTATGGTACTAAGCATGACCGCTTTCGCAAGAAAGCAGAGTCACTGTGGTCAGGCAGTGCTCAGTTGGGAGATCCGCTCCGTCAATCACCGCTACCTTGAGGCCGGCTTTCGGTTTCCCGACGCCCTGCGCTCCTTGGAGCCCGCGGTGCGCGACGCCATCCGCAAACAACTCTCCCGCGGCAAGGTGGATTGCCAACTGCGGCTGGAATCGGCCGATCAGCAAAACGCCTCTCTTCACATCAATGAATCTCTGGTCATCGCCCTGAACAATGCCAGCGGCGAGATTCTGCACCTGACTGGCGGTGGTAGCCCATTGTCGGTAATGGAAATTTTGAAATGGCCGGGCGTGTTACGCGAAGCCGCCGAGCTCCCAGCCGATCTCGAAGCACAGGCCCTGGCACTGTTCAATGACACACTGGCGGAGCTGATTGCCACGCGCGAGCGCGAAGGACAGGAGCTCTACGGATTCATCAACAAGCGCATCGCCGCCATTCGCGACATTGTTGCCCACGTGCGTCAACGCATGCCCGAAATCATGGCGCGCCAGCAACTCTCCCTGCGTGAGCGTCTCGATGCCCTGAAGATTGAACTGGACCCGGCCCGACTGGAACAGGAAATCGTGATGGCCGCCCAAAAGAGCGACGTCGACGAAGAACTTGACCGTCTTGAAACGCATCTGAATGAAGTGGAGCGTGTGCTGAATGTCAGTGAGCCTTCGGGCCGCCGTCTTGATTTTTTGATGCAGGAGCTCAATAGAGAAGCCAACACCCTGTCATCGAAATCCCTTGTCGCGGAAACCACGATGAATGCGGTGGACCTGAAAGTGTTGATCGAACAGATGCGGGAACAAATTCAAAATATCGAGTGATCGCCCGAGAGCAGACGTCTCGTGGCAGGAGGAAATACCATGCACACCTATCACGTTCCTGACATGAGCTGTGGTCATTGTGTTCGCGCCATCACGGAGGCCTTGACGGCCTTGGATGCACAGGCGAAAGTGGAAACAGACCTCGCCAGCAAAAAAGTGACAGTCGACACCTGCGCGAACAAGGAGTCGGTTGTGCAAGCACTGACTGACGCGGGATACCCTCCGCGATAACGTATCGCGGGAACCTCACTGCGTCCCAGGGGCCACCTGGTTCCATTGAATGCTGCGGCTGCGCCAGTGTTCTTCGATCGCCTGAACGAAATCCTTGTTCACCACTTTTGCACGACTTCCGTTCCATTCCGGTTCGTCCTGTCGCAAGACTATCCCTTCCACGGGTCCTTGCCGATATCGACTGTTCGCCTTGTTGAGCAGATCAAGAATATCCGCCCGGGTGAACGTCCCGCGATGCAGCTCCGGCACCACGGCGAATCCCAGTTCCTGTGCCAGAGCATTGCGCCTCGCAATACTCCAGAACTTTCCTGCCTCACGGTCATACACATCGAACAACAAAAACCAGTCAGGCAATGCGTGATAGTCGAGTGAATGCTGGGCAGCACACCACTCGCCAAACAGAATGAGCGAAGGCTTCAATGCCGCCTGCAGGATCGCTTCGTGTTGTCCTATCCACGCATTAAGCCGGGAGAACTGTCCGTTGAAGGGGCGTTCCAGATAACTTCCCCTGTTCTGCGCCTGCAAGTTCCCCCCGGCATCCAGGGAAATGCCCAGATTTGCACCGTCCAGTTTTTCTTCGACAATCAATTCATGGGACAGCAGATCACTTGCTTCGTGGGCGAGCAATACCTTGTCACCTCTGGGCTCTCCTTCTCCCAGCCAAAGCAGGTGACTGGTGTGGGGAAAACGGAAGAAGTCAGTCATGGCGATGCTCTCTCGGACGATGGGGATGTTTTTCCAGATGCTTGGCACGGGACCATGCTTCAATGAGTGGCTCCAGAACAATTCCGGTCTGGACGAGCGCCGGCTCCCAGTCGAGCCAATCGGTATCTCCGGCAAACGCAATGGCGCTGGTGCCGGGCAATGACAGCGCCTGCAAGGCAGCGGCCAGCATCTTGCGGTCCGCCAGATCCCGGACAACGTCGTCCAGCGGTTGCGGCACAATGCCGTCTCCGTTGTTGTCGTAATCCACGTCCACAAAATCGACCTCGCTGCGATTGATCTTGCCCAGAAGTACCTGGATGCCAAAATCGTTGTAATCCAGTTTGTGATGGTATTCCGCTGCGATTCCCCCGGCGCTGTCCAGAACAAGCCGCGAGGTACTTGCATCAAACGCCATCAGCCAATCGCAGACCGTGGCAAGCAACACGGGATCCTCCGGCGTCACTTCCCGGTGGTGAGGCTGCGACACTCCGTTGGCAGCGGCATGCACGGCACTTGCGGCAATCAGGACATTGGTATCAATGACATAACGATCGCGCAAGGTGCGGGGAGGTGCAATGTGGGGTTTGTGGTGACTCATTGTGCCGTCAATTACCTGCCTGTTATTGGCCGTTCAGAATCGCCTGTACAATACGCATCGATGGGTTCCATGATGCCTGCGACACCCTCCCCCGTCATTGATCTTCCGCAAGTAGCGAGAATTGTGTGCCGACATCCGCCTCTCCCCTGATCACCGATCTGCCCATCATCCAGGTGTTGCCGGACATTTGTCATGCCCTGACGCAGCATCCCCGATGCCTGCTCGTCGCGCAACCCGGAGCCGGTAAAACGACGCGGGTGCCACTTGCCCTGTTGGCCCATTTTCCCGCCAGTCTGGGCCGTTGGCTTCTGCTGGAACCTCGACGTGTCGCTGCGCGTCTGGCGGCGACTTACATGGCCGCGTCCCTGGGAGAGTCTGTCGGCAAAACCGTAGGCTACCGGGTGCGGGGAGAATCGCGGGTCGGTGCCAGTACCCGGCTGGAGGTGGTCACTCAGGGTATTCTGACGCGAATGCTCCAGGACGACCCCGCACTCGAGGGTGTCGCCGGCATTATTTTTGATGAGTTTCACGAACGTTCACTGGATGCGGACCTGGGTCTGACCCTGAGTTTGGATGTGCAGCGCGGATTACGGGATGACCTCAGGCTCCTGGTGATGTCAGCAACGCTGGACGTGCCCTCCCTGCTGACCGTCATGGGCAGCGAAACGCCCGTGATCGAGTGCCCGGGCAGGGTGTGGCCAATCCACACCTGCTATCGCGCGAAACCCCTGCGTGTTGACGATGCGGAACATCAGACCAACGTTGTGCTCGAGGCGCTGGCAAGGGACGACGGGCAGGTGCTGGTGTTTTTGCCGGGTCAGCGTGAGATTCGCCGTCTCAGCGCGCTACTGCAGACCCGACTGCCAGGCAACTGCGCCCTGTATGAATTGCATGGGCAATTGACTCTGGCGCAACAGCAGGCAGTGCTGGCGGAAGATGACGCTGGTCAGCGGCGCGTGATTCTTTCGACCTCGATTGCGGAATCGAGCCTCACCGTACCCGGCGTGCGTATCGTTGTCGACGCCGGATTCGAGCGCGTGCCTGTCTTTCGTCCGCGCACGGGCATGAGCGCATTGGAAACCCGGCGTGTAAACCGAGCGAGCGCGGATCAGCGCCGCGGGCGCGCTGGACGCGTGGCGCCCGGCACGTGTTATCGCTTATGGTCTGAAGATGCCATGCTCGGGGCACATCGCGAGCCCGAAATCGTTCAAAGTGACCTCGCAGGGCTCGCATTCGAATTGTTAAGGTGGGGCGTCAACGACCCTTCAACGCTTTCGTGGGTCACGCCCCCACCTCGGCCCGCCTTTGAGGCAGCCCACAATCTCCTTGCCCAACTCGGTCTATGCACCGCTCAGGGGAAATTGACAGACAAGGGCAGACGGTGCGCTCGCTGGCCGACACATCCCCGTTTAGCAGTGCTGATCGACCGCGCCATGCAGGTTCACGCGCTCCCGCTGGCATGTGGTCTGGTGGCCCTCCTGGAGGACAGCGCTCAGCCCGTCGACCTCGATCTCGGGACTGTCTTGCAGCACTTGATGGACCGCACGACAGGAACCAGGGGAAAGCCGTGGGTGGCAAGTGCGGCACAGTGGGCACAACGCCTTGGCTGCTCCCCAATGCCGGACTCGCTGAACGCGGTGCCAGCCCTGTTGTTGGCCGCCTTTCCCGACCGCGTTGCCCAGAACCTGAGACAACAGAACGACCAGCATCAGGCGCGCTTCAAACTCGTTGGCGGAGGTCAGGCACTGCTGGATGCCAGGCATCCATTGGCACAGGCGGAATTTCTGGTGGCCGTCTCGCTCGACGGGGACACAAGCGGGGCGCGCCTATTCCAAGCATACCGTGTCAGTCAGGCTGACGTGGAGGCCAGCTTTCCGGAAACCGCGACGTGGCAGGCCCGTATCCACTGGGACAGCGATCTTGGTCGGGTGGTCGGCGAAGAGCAGCGTCGGCTGGGATCGCTGGTTCTGGCAAGTCGCCCCCTGAAGCAATTGCCCCCCGAGGCAATTCGCCTTGGGCTACTGGAGGCATTGCGACAGCGGGGATTCCTGTGGCGCGATGAATGCCGGCATCTGCTGGGGAGACTGCGATTGCTCCACCGTCACCTCGGAAGTCCGTGGCCCAGCTCATCGGACGAAGAGCTCTTGGCAACGCTGGAACACTGGCTCGCGCCTCGGCTTGACGGAGTCAGCTCCCTGGCGCAACTCGACCGGCTTCCGCTCGGGCGGTTTTGGCTGGAGTCTTTGGAGTGGTCGCTTCAGCCCCTGTTCGACTCCCTCGCACCAAGCCACCTGACCGTTCCCAGTGGCAGTCGGATTGCCGTGGACTACACCGGTGAAGAGCCTGTACTCGCCGTCAAACTGCAGGAATTATTTGGCCTGACCGAGACGCCTACCCTCCTGCAAGGTCGCCTCCCGGTGCTTCTCCATCTGCTTTCTCCTGCCCGTCGTCCCGTGCAGGTTACCCGCGACCTCGCCGGCTTTTGGGCAACCGGCTACTTTGAGGTCCGCAAGGATCTCAAGGGGCGCTACCCGCGACACCCCTGGCCGGACGATCCTCTGCAGGCGCCTGCCACCGCTCGCGCCAAGAAAAAAGGCACGTGAGCCCCCGGCGCCATGCGCCTCGTTGCTGCGAAAATGCTATAGTGGCGGCCGATTAGATCAGGGGAAATTCAGGATGGCTCGCGGGACTCTTTACACGATTTCAGCCCCTTCGGGCGCCGGAAAAACCAGCTTGGTCAATGCGCTGCTCAAAGATCGCGAGGACCCACTGCTGTGTGTTTCCGTCTCCCACACGACGCGTGCCAAGCGTCCGGGCGAAGTGGACGGCGTCAATTACCACTTCGTGGGAAAGGACGATTTCACGCGGATGCGCGATGATGGCGCTTTCCTTGAGTGGGCCGAGGTCTTTGGCAACTATTACGGCACCTCTCGTGACTGGGTTCAGCAGCAGCTTGATCAGGGAGTGGATGTCATTCTTGAAATCGACTGGCAGGGCGCCGCACAAGTACGCGAGCGCATTACCCCCAACAAGAGTATTTTTATCCTGCCACCTACGCTGGAATGCCTGTGGGAGCGCCTGATCAATCGTGCCCAGGACGACGAGGCAACGATCCAGCGTCGCATGCGCCAGGCACGTGACGAGATTTCCCATTACGATGCGGCCGACTACCTCGTGATCAACGACGACTTTAGCCAGGCACTGGAAGACCTGCGGGCAATCTTCCGCGCCTCGCGGCTCGAGCGTGCCCAGCAACACCAAAACAATGCCTCCCTGCTGAAGGCCTTGCTGGAAACCGCTTGAATCTCCCCGCAAAAGCCTATAAATAAAGGCATGAGCAAGAATAAGTTGGGCAACTGGCCGCGCTTTTAGTAGAATCGCCGGTCTTCTCAACAGGTCCGTTTTTTACACAGGTGTTTTTATGGCCCGTATTACCGTCGAAGATTGTTTGGACAAAGTGGACAATCGCTTTCAGCTGGTGATGATTTCCAGCAAAAGAGCGCGTCAGATTCAGACTGGCGGCAAAGACCCGCTCGTGCCTATCGACAATGACAAACCCACCGTTATCGCGCTGCGCGAAATTGCCGAAGGTCTGGTGGATGCCAGCATTCTGACAGCCCGCACCAGCTCTCCGGTCGTCATGCTCTCCCGCGACGAGTTGAAGACGCCTCCTCCCAAGATCAATGACGGCGACGACGACGACTCCTTTGGTGAAGACCTCTAAGTGAGGAAGGAGTCGGCTTGTGCCCACAATCGACTCATTAGCCAGCAGTCTTTCCGAGTATCTGGAAACCGATCAGATTAACCTCGTCCGCCGGGCGTATTACTACGCGGAACAGGCCCATGATGGGCAGTTCCGCCGTAGTGGCGACCCCTATGTCACTCATCCTCTCGCCGTTGCAGGCATTCTCAGTGAAATGCACATGGACCCCCAGTCTCTGGTGGCCGCCATGTTGCATGACGTCATAGAAGACACCGGCATCAGCAAGGCTGCGGTCAAGAGCCAGTTCGGCGACGCCATTGCCGAAATGGTCGATGGCGTCAGCAAGCTGAACAAGATTACCTTCAGCAGCCACGCCGAGGCACAGGCCGAGAACTTCCAAAAAATGGCGCTCGCCATGGCCAAGGATATTCGCGTGATCCTGGTAAAACTGGCGGACCGCCTGCACAACATGCGGACCTTGGACGTTCTGAGTCCTGAAAAACGCCGTCGGGTCGCGCGCGAAACCCTCGATATCTATGCCCCCATTGCGAACCGCCTGGGCATGAATTCCATCCGAATCGAGTTCGAGGAACTGGGGTTTGAAGCGCTTTACCCGATGCGTTCCCGTCGCATCAACGCTGCAGTCAAGAGCATCCGGGGCAACCGCAAGGAGATCGTCAAACAGATCCAAAGCGCGCTCGAGGCCTGCCTGACCCGTGAGGGACTGCCGGGCCGAATCTTTGGCCGAGAGAAGCACCTGTTCAGCATTTACGAAAAGATGCGCGCCAAGCGCAAGTCCTTCTCGGAAATCATGGACGTGTATGCGTTTCGCATCGTCGTGGACAAGGTGGATACGTGCTACCGGGTGCTGGGCGCTGTCCATAACCTCTACAAACCCGTCCCGGGTCGCTTCAAGGATTACATCGCCATTCCCAAAGCCAACGGCTATCAGTCGCTGCACACCACACTTTTCGGGATGCACGGGGTGCCCATCGAGATCCAGATCCGCACAGAGGAAATGGAGGCCATGGCCAATAACGGGATTGCGGCGCACTGGCTCTACAAATCCCACGATGACACGCCGAACAATGCCCAAATCCGGGCGCGCCAATGGGTCAACGGGCTGCTGGAAATGCAGCAGCACGCGGGCAACTCGCTGGAGTTTATCGAGAACGTCAAAATCGACCTGTTCCCGGATGAGATTTACGTGTTCACTCCCAAGGGCACCATCATGGAACTCCCGGCCGGGTCTACTGCCGTGGACTTCGCCTATGCCGTGCACACCGATGTGGGCAATTCCTGCGTCGCCTGCCGCATCAGCCGGCGCCTAGCTCCCCTGAGCGAGGCGCTGGAGAGCGGGCAAACGGTGGAGATCATCACGGCTCCCGGCACCCAGCCCAACCCGGCCTGGCTCAGCTTTGTCGTGACCGGCAAGGCACGCAGCAACATCCGCCACTTCCTCAAGAATCAGCGGCACTCCGAATCCGTGTCTCTTGGTCGCCGCCTGCTGAACAAAGTGCTGGGCAGCTTTGGCACCCAGTTGGAAAAGATCCCCGCCGAGCAGATTCAGCGGACACTGCAAACCTTGAATCTGCAAGAGCTCGACAACCTGCTGGAAGACATTGGCCTGGGCAACCGCATGGCCCACGTCGTCGCCCGGCTGATGGTGCCCGAGTTCGACGACACAGACCTGCAGCCCGAGATCGGCAAGGACAGCAAAAGCTCGCCGCTGGCCATTCGGGGCTCGGAAGGCATGGTGATGAACTTCGCGCGCTGCTGTCACCCGATTCCGGGTGATCCGATCATCGGCCATATCAGTAGCGGCCGCGGGATGGTGATTCATACCGAAAACTGCAACAACATTGCGGAGATCCGGGACAATCCCGACAAGTGCATCTCTGTGCGCTGGGACCCGAATGTGGAGGGAGAGTTCTCCGTCGAGATTCGCGTAGAGCTCGAGAATGAGCGCGGCATCATCGCCAAATTGGCGACCACCATTACCGGGGCAGAAGCCAATATCGAAAAAATCAGCACCGTTGAACGGGATGCGCGCTTCAGCATCGTCAATCTCTCGCTCAATGTCCGCAACCGCATCCACCTTGCGCGCGTCATGAAACGAATTCGTCTGATCAAGCCCGTCAGCAAGGTGACGCGGGTAAAGAGCCGCAAAATCGCCAAACCCATGAAGCCCTGAGCCTTGCGCGGCACAGGGTAGATTTTTCACGCCACCACCAACACCCTCTTGAGGAAAAGCCCGTGACCCAGAAGAGCATTATCAACACCCCTGCCGCCCCTGCCGCCATCGGCCCCTATTCCCAAGCCGTTCGCCTGGGACAAATGGTGTTTTGCTCCGGCCAGATACCGCTGGACCCGGTAACGATGACAATCGTGGAAGGAGGCATAGAGGCGCAGGCAGTGCAGGTTATGGAAAACATGAAAGCCGTTGCAGCCGAAGCCGGAGGAAGCCTGCAAGATGTCGTCAAATTAACTATTTTCCTGACAGATCTTGCCGATTTTGCGATAGTAAATCATACGATGACGCGCTATTTTTCCGCGCCCTACCCCGCACGCTCCACCGTGCAGGTTGCCGCCCTCCCCAAGGGGGCTGCCATCGAAATCGAGGCCATA
Source organism: uncultured Klebsiella sp. (assembly GCA_964538025.1). Classification (GTDB taxonomy): domain Bacteria; phylum Pseudomonadota; class Gammaproteobacteria; order Pseudomonadales; family Pseudohongiellaceae; genus UBA5078. Next base: position 205,659 of record CAZICZ010000003.1, read on the forward strand.
TTGGCTCTGCCGGCGTAAGCGGCTGTGATGTTGTCCGAAAAGAGCCCTGTCACCGCGCTCAAGGGCGTCGGTCCAAGCCTTGCCGCCCGGCTCGCAGGACTTCACATTCATACCCTGCAAGACCTGCTGTTCCATCTCCCGTTGCGGTATCAGGACCGCACTCGCATCAGCCCCATCTCGAGCTGCCGAATCGGCAGTGAGGTGCAGATCGAAGGCACTGTGCTCAGCACGGACATTGCCTTTGGCAGACGACGCAGCCTGATATGTCGGCTTCGGGACTCGAGCGGGATGATCAGCCTGCGCTTTTTTCACTTCAGCGCGGCCCAAAAGAGCACCCTGTCTGCTGGAGTGCGGCTCCGGTGCTACGGGGAGGTGCGGGGGGGAGCCACGGGGCTCGAACTTTATCATCCCGAATACCAGGTCCTTCGGCAGGAGGATGGCCCGGCGCTTCCCGCCACCCTGACGCCTGTCTATCCCGCCACAGAAGGCCTTCAGCAGGCACGATTGCGAACGCTTATCGCGCTGGCACTCGATTCTCTGGAGACGGACTTGCCTGTGCACGACTGGATTCCCGAGGCTGTGCGCACTCGCTTGTCGTTTCCCTCCTTAAGCGATTCGCTCCGATTCCTGCATCGTCCGCCCGCCGGAGAGGCTCTCACCAGCACGCTTCAGATCGTCATGTTGGGGCAACACCCCAGTCAGCGCCGACTTGCCTTTGAGGAACTTCTGAGCCACCGCCTGAGTCTGCGTCGCCTCCGTGCACAGGCGGAGCGTCAGGCGGCTCCTGCCCTTCTTCGTACGGGCCAGTATCGCGATCCCTTTCTCGCGTCGCTCCCGTTTGCATTGACCGAGGCGCAACAGCGGGTGAGCGTCGAGATTGGCCACGATCTCGCTCTCGCCAAACCCATGCTGCGCCTGTTGCAGGGCGATGTGGGTTCGGGCAAAACGCTGGTCGCCGCTCTGGCAGCACTGCGCGCAGTGGAAAACGGGTATCAAGCAGCCATCATGGCGCCAACTGAACTGCTGGCAGAGCAACATTTACATACCTTCTCACGCTGGCTTGCTCCTCTGGGCCTTCGCCTCGGCTGGCTCAGCGGAAAGGTCAAGGGCAAGAAGCGCGAATCGCAGTTGGCGCAGATCGGAAACGGAGACGCGGACATCATCGTAGGGACCCACGCCCTGTTTCAATCAGGGGTACATTTTGCCCGTCTGGGCCTGATTGTGATCGATGAACAACACCGATTTGGCGTCCATCAGCGCCTCGCCCTGCGGGAGAAAGGCTCGGAGGGCACCTTTGTGCCGCACCAGCTGGTCATGACTGCCACCCCGATCCCCCGCACACTGGCCATGAGCGCGTACGCAGACCTGGATTGCAGTGTGATTGATGCACTGCCACCCGGACGCACGCCTGTGAGCACCCTGGTGATTTCAAGCACGCGCCGCGATGAAGTCATCGCGCGGATTCACCGCGCCTGTCAGCAGGGCAGCCAGGCGTATTGGGTGTGTACGTTGATTGAAGAGTCCGAAGCCCTGCAATGTCAGGCCGCGGAGGTCACTGCCAAAACGCTCTCCGAGCAATTGCCCGACCTGCGCATCGGCCTGATCCACGGCCGCATGAAGGCCGCGGAGAAATCTGCGGTAATGGAAGCCTTCCAACGAGCAGACCTTCAGTTGCTTGTCGCGACAACCGTGATCGAGGTCGGTGTAGATGTGCCTAACGCCAGCCTCATGGTCATTGAAAACCCGGAACGGCTCGGCCTCGCACAGCTCCATCAATTGCGTGGCCGGGTGGGCCGTGGAGCCCGGGCAAGCCACTGTGTTCTGCTCTATCAGAACCCGCTCTCGGCGCTTTCGCAGGAAAGGCTCGGCATCATGCGCGACAGCCACGACGGCTTTTTCATCGCCGAAAAAGATTTGGCACTTCGCGGCCCGGGACAGGTGCTGGGGACCCAGCAGACAGGCATGATGAGTTTTCGCATTGCCGATCTGAGCCGGGATGCCGGCATGCTGGACCAGGTGAAAGTTATCGCGGACGAATTGATGCGCGACTACCCCGCTGCCATCGATCCGCTCATTGCGCGCTGGCTCGGGGACCGTGAGTTGTATGGCAATGTCTAGCCCGGTTTGGGGAATAGGCGCTTACGGACACTGGCGCTATACTAGCGCCGCTAAAATCCATTGCCTTCGGCGCCAAGAATAAAAAACTGACACTCCCGCTGTGTCACGAACAACAGGAAGATCATGCAAGCAGAACTCGCAAGTGCCTCAAAATCCGGAGCGACCCCTCTGGTAAGAGTTGTCCTGTTACAGGACGGGAAAGGCAAGGGTCAGATCATCTTGCCCAGCGATGCCATGCTTGACCTGAAGGTATTGAATAGTCTTGTTGAGCGAAATCTCGCGCCCATGTCACAGGATGAAATTACACACCTTTGCGCCGCAAAAAAATTGGTGCGACTCGAGATAGCACCGGCGGTATTCCTGCTGCCCACCATCATCGATGAAAGTATTGCGCACCACGACTTCTGCTACTTCGAAATATTGACCCCCGACGGCATCGAAATTCAACAAATCAATCTTCTCGAATTGCGTGCAGCGTTGCGCGAATCGAATTACCGAGTGCGCGCTATCCGCTGCACGATGCCTGCCGAAAGATTGTATCGCGGCAACCCGAACGATGGTGCCGACCTCGACCTGATCTTCAATTCCATTCGCAATTTCACCACACTGCGAATCAAACAGCGCCTGGAAGAAACCCTTGAGATTCCCCCGCTGCCGCAAGCCGCGCAACGCGTCCTCGCACTGCGCGCCAACGCCAATGCCAATGTCAGTGATCTGGCAGAGATTGTGGAAATGGACGCCAGCCTTGCAGCGCAAGTAGTCAGTTGGGCGTCGTCTCCGTATTACGCAGCACCCAGCAAAATAAAGTCCGTCCAGGATGCCATTTCTCATGTGCTCGGATTTGAACTGGTGAGCAATCTTGCTGTAGGGATGGCGATGGGCAATACGCTGTCCTTGCCGAACGATTCACCTGACGGCTACACGCCTTACTGGCTGCAATCGGTCTATTGTTCCACGCTGGTGGAAGCCATCGTGAAGTTGATTCCCGCCGACCGACGCCCAAGCCAAGGGCTCGCCTGCCTGGGCGGATTGTTGCATAACTTTGGATATCTGGTGTTGGCGCACATTTTCCCCCCGCATTTTTCAGCCATATGCCGTCACGTGGAAGCAAATCCGACCATCAGCCATGTGGCCATCGATCACCATTTGCTGGGTGTGACGCGCGAACAGATCAGTGCATGGCTGCTGCAATTATGGAATATGCCGAAAGAAGTGTGCGTCGGCATTCGATTCCAGCACGAACCCGAATATCTCGGAGAGCATCATGAGTATGCCAACCTGATCTATATCGCGATGCGTGTACTGCGCTATCACGGGATTGGAGACGCGCCCCCCGAGGAAGTGCCTTTGTCGATGTATCAGCGCTTCGGCCTAAATCCCACTGACGTCATGCAGGCCGTGCAGCGTATCATGGCCTCCGAGGACTCTCTGCGTCAGATGGCGTCGAACTTCAAGACATGAGTGCCGTGTGAAACTCTTTACCGATCAGCTGCAAAAATTGATGCATTGGCTGGAAGCCCGGTATCCGCATCTGGCTGCACGGTTACCGGGCTTTGCCCGTCTGCTGCGCCTCGACAAACCGATTGGCACTTTTTTGTTGCTCTGGCCAACCCTTGGGGCCTTGTGGATCGCCTCGGAAGGCTTTCCCTCCTGGAAGTTACTGATCATTTTTCTTCTCGGCACCTGGCTGATGCGATCGGCAGGCTGCGCCATCAATGACTTTGCCGATTCAGGCTTCGATGGCAAGGTGCTGCGCACGCAGGGGCGGCCCATCGTCACGGGAGAGGTCACTCGCAAAGAAGCCCTGATGACATTTGCAGTGCTCAGCCTGTGTGGTTTTTTCCTGTTGCTTTTTACCAATGGCCTGACGATCCAGATGTCTTTTTTAGCCGTGGGTGTCGCCGCGCTGTATCCCTTCATGAAGCGTTTTACCCACCTGCCGCAACTGGTACTCGGTATCGCCTTTTCCTTTGGCATTCTCATGGCCTTCACCGCCGCGCGGGCGGAACTGCCCGCGAGTGCATGGCTTTTGTTTGTGGCCAATTGTCTGTGGACGGTGGCCTATGACACGCAGTACGCGATGGTGGATCGGGAATACGACGTGACGATTGGCGTGAAATCCACCGCGATCCTGTTTGGCGATGCCGACAGGATCATCATCGCCGGGTTGCAGGGCATGAGCCTGTTTGCGTGGGGATTGGCCGGACTTCAATTTGGCCTGGGTGTTGTCTACTGGTTGGGACTGGCGGTGGCCGCGGCGCTGTTCTTCCATCAGTGGAAGCTCACCAGCGCACGCAGCCCCGAGGGATGTTTCCGTGCCTTTCTGAATAATCACCGCGTGGGCGCTGCCGTGTTCACCGGCATTTTTGCCCACTACCTACTCAGCTGAAGGCCTGAATGCCGGTTTGCGCGCGTCCCAGGATAAGAGCATGGATATCCTGAGTGCCCTCGTAGGTATTGACCACCTCCAGGTTCTGCAGATGACGCATCACCGGGAATTCATCGGATATCCCATTGCCTCCAAGCATGTCTCGCGCCTCACGGGCCGTGTCGAGCGCCTTCAGACAGGAGTTTCGCTTGAGCAGGGAGATCAGGGGTGGCGATAACTTGTTCGCATCCCGCAGGCGTGATCCCTGCAGGCAGGCCAGCAGGCCAACCGAAATGTCCGTCTGCATGACGGCCAGTTTTTTCTGAATCAACTGATTTGCCGCCAGCGGTCGCCCGAACTGTTTGCGATCGAGCGTGTATTGCAGGGCCGTTTTCCAGCAGGTTTCTGCCGCCCCCAGCGCACCCCATGCGATCCCGAGGCGTGCAGAGTTCAGGCAGCTGAAAGGTCCTTTCAGACCCTGCACGTTGGGTAGCATGTTCTCCTGAGGGACAAACACATTGTCCATCACGATTTCACCGGTGATGGAAGCGCGCAGCGCCAGTTTGCCCTCAATCTTGGGAGCAGAAAGTCCCGCCATTCCCTTCTCAAGGATGAAGCCGCGAATCGCCCCGGCATCGTCCTTTGCCCATACGACAAAGACATCGGCGATGGGGGAATTACTGATCCAGTTTTTCGCGCCCGTCAGGGCAAAGCCGCCGTCCACGCTGCGTGCGCGAGTGACCATGCCTCCCGGATCGGAGCCATGATCCGGCTCGGTCAAACCAAAACACCCGATCCACTCCCCGGTGGCAAGCTTGGGAAGGTATTTCTGCCGCTGTGCCTCGGACCCGAAACTGTAAATGGGGTGCATGACGAGGCTCGATTGCACGCTCATCATGGAGCGATAGCCGGAGTCCACGCTCTCCACTTCTCGCGCAGCCAGCCCATAGCACACATAGTTCACGCCGGCGCAGCCGTAACCCTCGATGGTTGAGCCCAACAGACCCAGTGCCCCCATTTCGCGGAAAATCTCGGGATCCGTGTGTTCCTTACGGTAGGCCTCACGCACCCGCGGCAGAAGTTTTTCCTGTGCAAACTGTCTTGCGGTATCCCGCACCAGTCGCTCCTCTTCGGTGAGCATTTCATTCATGAGGAACGGGTCCTGCCAATCAAACGCGGCAGTGTCGGAACTTGCAGACATGGTGAACTCCTTGAAGTTGTCGGGGGCGTCCCCGGACGATTGTCACAATAGAGCGATCGCTCAGTGCGCCGCTGCATCTTATCAACATGCCCGCGCTTAAAAAAGGCATGTGAGGAACGCGCGTGGCCACCGATCATCGCGGTGGGTGTACTGGTTATTTATTCAGGCTAGAATAGCGCGCCATGGATGTCTCTTTTCTTCTCGATTCTCTCAATGAACCTCAACGCCAGGCGGTTGCGGCTCCCGCCAATAATCTTCTGGTGCTGGCGGGCGCAGGCAGCGGCAAGACCCGTGTTCTGGTTCATCGCATTGCCTGGTTAATGCAGATTGAAGGGGTCTCTCCTTTTAGCATTCTCGCGGTGACATTTACGAACAAAGCTGCCCGGGAGATGCGTCACCGCATCGAAGATCTGCTGCAACAGCCGATGGGAGGGATGTGGGTAGGAACTTTCCACGGCCTGGCCCACCGACTCTTGCGTATGCATTGGCGCGAGGCGAATCTCCCGGAAAATTTTCATATCCTGGACAGTGAAGATCAGCTTCGCCTGATCAAGCGTCTGTGCAAGAACCTGGATCTGGATGAGAGCCGTTGGCCGCCCCGGCAGTGCCAGTGGTACATCAATTCGCAGAAGGATGAGGGGGTGAGGTCCCAGCACATTGAGCATTTTGGCGATGAATACAGCCGTCGCCTTGTAGAGCTTTACCGTGCCTACGAGGACGCCTGTCAGCGCGGCGGGATGGTTGATTTTGGCGAAATACTGCTGCGTGCCCATGAGCTTTGGCTACAGCACCCCCAGATACTTGCGCATTATCAGCGGCGTTTTCAGCACATTCTGGTCGATGAGTTCCAGGACACCAACGCGGTGCAGTACGCCTGGCTGCGCGTGTTGGCGGGGCCCCACAACCATCTCATGGTAGTGGGCGATGACGATCAATCCATTTATGGGTGGCGCGGCGCCAAGATCGAGAATATTCAGCGCTTCAATCAGGATTTCCCCGGCGCCGATCTCGTGCGGCTTGAGCAGAACTACCGCTCCACGTCCACCATTCTCAAGGCCGCCAATCGCTTGATCGCCAATAATCAGGGGCGCTTGGGCAAGGAATTATGGACCTCGGACAGTGAAGGCGATCCCATCTCCCTTTATGAGGCCTTCAATGAGCAGGACGAGGCACGCTTTATTGCCGAGCGTCTGCAGAGCTGGCTTAACACGGGCAATCGCCTGAGCGATGCCGCCATTTTGTACCGCTCCAATGCCCAGTCGCGCGAACTCGAGGATGCACTTTTGCGCATTGGCATGCCCTACCGGATTTATGGAGGGCACCGTTTCTATGAGCGACTCGAGATCAAGAATGCGTTGGCCTATTTGCGCTTGTTACTGAATCGGCACGATGACACGGCCATCGAACGCATCATCAATGTGCCCCCACGGGGAATTGGTGACCAGACGCTGGAGATTGTCCGGGGTGTTGCACGCGCGGAGTCCGTGTCGCTGTGGGATGCCGCTCACCAATGCCTTGCCAAAGGCTTGATGGCCGCGCGCGCAGCGACAGCGATAGATCGCTTTGTAGCGCTGATCAACGAGCTTGATTCTCACACCCAGCCGCTGAGCCTGGCCAAAAAAGTAGAGTATGTCATTGCCCACAGCGGGCTGATTCCCTACCACGAAAAAGAGGGAGGCGAAAAAGCGAGTGCCCGCCTCGAAAACCTCGAAGAACTTGTGAATGCTGCGGGCAGTTTTGATGAGCTTGATCCAGATGCAGACGCCATGGAGATCGAATCCCGCGAATTTCTTGCCGCGTTTCTTGATCAAGCGTCATTGGATGCCGGTGACGCGCAAGCGGGTGAATCGGAAGATGCCGTGCAGTTAATGACGCTTCATTCTGCGAAGGGACTCGAATTTCCTCTGGTTTTTCTGGCAGGCATGGAAGAAGGCCTATTCCCGCACAAAATGTCGATGGATGGCATCGCTGGCCTCGAGGAAGAACGCAGGCTGTGTTACGTCGGCATCACTCGCGCAAAGACCAAGCTGGTTTTAACCCATGCCGAATCCCGACGTCTGCACGGTGAAGTCACCATCACGCGGCCGTCGCGTTTTATCCGCGAAATTCCAGCAGATCTGCTTGAACATGTCCGGATAAAATCCAGCATTGTACGCCCTGCTGCCTTTTATGGACGAGCGCCCACCTCACTCAAACAGGAAGATATTCCTGATACCGGCATCGCTCTGGGTGCCCGTGTGCTACACGGAAAATTTGGTGAAGGAGTTGTGCTTAATTGCGAGGGACATGGCGCGAACGCCCGTGTCCAGGTCCATTTTCAGGACTGCGGCAGCAAATGGCTCGTTCTGGCGTATGCCAAGCTGGAAGTTCTTTAGGCTCACGCCTTGTCATCGAGTTGATCCACAATTTTTCTCAGACGTGCGCGCGTGTCGGGGCTCAGCCGATCGCGCTCCAGGCTGAGGCTGAGACCCTCGGCCTCCAGCTGAACAACGCTGTCCTGATCCGTCGCCGTTAGCACCCGATAAAGTTGCAAGGGATCTGTCAGTCCCTTCGGGGTAACCGTTTCCACCGGAATGCATTTGAATGCATTCTTGACAAGCAGATAGGTGTCTTCCGAGATGTAAATGCTGTCGGGCTTTGCATTGGTTTCGATTCGGCTAGCAAGGTTTACCGATGACCCGATGATGGTGTATTCCATTCTGTTTTCGGTCCCGAAGTTTCCCACGGTGCAGTAACCTGTATGAATACCGATGCTGATTTTGAAAGGTTTTGTGAATCCGGCTGTTTGCCATTCCGTCTGCAGCTCATTGACGCGCTCCTGCATGGCGACTGCCATTTTGACGCATTCAATGGCATCCTCACTGACGCCACGGGAATGGGGATCACCAAAAAATATCATGATGGCGTCCCCAATATATTTGTCCACCGTTGCACCGTAATGCAGTGCAATGCTTGTCATCTCATTGAGGTATTGATTTAGCAACTGCGTGAGATCTTCCGACTCCATCTTGTCGGTAGTGCCTGTGAAATTGACGATGTCGGAAAAAAAGATCGTCAGTTTTTTACGGGATGAGCTGAGCGTGACATCTTTTTCGCCTGAGAAAATCGATTCGTAAATCTGAGGCGACAGATACTTGGACAATTTCGTCGAAAGGCTTTGCAGCATCTCAGCACGGTCTTTTTCCTGTGCCAGTTTCATGCGGTTCTCACTCTCTTCTTTCACCCGCGCAATCATATCCTGCATGCCAATGATCATATGGTTAAAGGCGGTTGAGAGTTGACCGATTTCATCGGAACGTTTTACTTCCACGCGTTGCGAATAATCTTGCGTGCGGGTGATTTCACGTGCTGTCGTGGACAAGGTCAGGATCGGATTCACAATATAGTTGGCGATCACGTAGGCCAAGGTGCCGATAATCAGCACACCGATCACCAGCGCAATGAAAAAGACCCGGGTCAACGTGTTCAGTACCGAAAAAGCGAAATCCGTTTGCTGGGCAAGGACGACTCGCCAACGATCCGTTTGGCTCAGTGGCTGATCCACCAAAATAAAGTCGGGAGAATTAAACTGCGCCGGAATTTCTGCATTATTGCCCACCAGCAGATAGCGAAGGGAGTCTCCGCCTGCAAACAAGCGCGTTAAATTCTCTTCCTGAAACTCCACCAGCAGCACGCCGATCTGCTCGGAATCAAAGGTGGAATTCAGAGGCACCTCTTCGAACCGCTCTCCCGTGAATTGCGATCCGAGCCTAGAAATATCACTGCTGGCAACCACTTGTCCCTGCATATCGAGGACATGGAAATCACCGGCCAGCTCAAGGTCCTGTTTCTTCAACAGCAGCAACGTGAAAATGCGCTGATCGAGGTCACCCGTCAGAATGTCATTCATCACATCCAGTGAACTCAGAAAACGCAGGTCGTTTTTCAGGGAGCGCAGGTTTTGGTCCAGACGATCGACCGTGATGTCGAGCTGACTCTGCATGTCGAAACGAACCCGCTCCTCTATGTCGGCGCGATAGGCATTTCCGAGGATCACCATAGTGATCACATACGGTGAAAGGCTCAGCAAAATGAGGATGAGGATCGTTTTGGTTCTAATACTCATGGATGATTTTCAGGTTGGAGTCCACCATGTCCAGCGGAAGGTAGCCGATGGCCCCCTTGACCGTTTCAATGAACCGTTTGACTGACTGAAGCGACGCCTGTGTCGGGGGGGGCGACACTCCCTGGAAATGATTGTTCACCCAGTACCGGTTGATTTCCTCCCGGCTCATGTTCAGGACCTGTGATTCAAAAAGAATCCGCGCCGGATCGTTTCCGAGCGGGTTCACCGGCACAACGCGTGTGTCCCCTTCAAAGCTTCGCTTCTTGAGGAAATATTCCTTGATGCGAGCAGCATCCATGGCACTGACATCGCTTGTATTGGCCACCACGACTGCGTATTCCGCCGCGTTCACGGTGAAGGGCAGCAAGAAAATGAGGACGAGTAAGAGGCGCATCAGAAAAGCACTGAAAATGATCCAACTATGCGGTTGTCTGCCGAGTCGGAATGCCACTGGTATTCGAGTTTCAGGGAAATCGGAAACTGGGGTCTGTAGCTGTAGCCCAGAATTCCGATCGTTTCATGCAGGGAGACACGGTCATCCCGAAAGCTTTCTCCTCTTATGATCATGGCGTGTTGCGGTTTGAACCGGTATTCGGTTTGGGCGTAGACAGATGACGAGGTGCTGGTGTGTACTCCTCTCACCTCGTGACGGTCCACCACTGCTTCGGTCAGAAAGCTGAATCTGCCGGTGTCGACCCGCGTGTTGAGTTGGTAGTAACGAGTCTGCTCCCCGGTCTTTTCGCGAAATTGACCCGTGCTACCGCCCAGTGTCCACGCATCAGATAGGGATTTTTCCAGCGTGAACCCGTAATGCCGATCCACCTGGAAATTCACGTACTTGGCGTCCATGTCGCCCGTGTTCTGCAGGTACACGTTGTAGCGAAGCGTTTCATCGAAAGGGGTGTACCCCTGGACGGCGAGTCCCGTGAGGAATTTCGGGAACATCTCTCGACTGAGCCGGGGGTTGGAGGTCGTTTCCCGTAACACATTAATTGGCTGCAGATTCCAGTAACCGATGGGGGTTATCTGCTTGCCCATCCGGAAAGTGGCGTAGTCGGAGACTTTATAGTCCGCATAAAGTCGTTCAATTGCGGGCGTGGTATTGCCTCTGTCCCACTGGTTTTCGAAGTCGATTTTGTAGAAATCCACCGACTCCAGCTCTGCGAGAAAAGAAAGGTTGTCCGTCAGGGATCCGTAGGCAAGGACGGCGACGTCTTCGATGAGAAGCTCGCGGGTATCCTCTCCGACGGTGAATTCGGTAGAAAAATATCCGCCAATCGTGACTTTTTCATGCGCCTTGTAACCTAGGCCAAGCTCATAGGGGGTTTGTTGAGCGACAACGAGGGAAGCGTGTAACGCGAGAGGAAGGGCGCTGGCGAAGGCCCACATTCGATATGCCATGCTGATTCTCTGTTTCCTGGCGGGTGACCGCACTCTACCATCTACCCGGCGTTAAGGCATCCCGGACATTGACCTCGCGCAAATCAATCCCAAAAGTCGCCTTCGTGGCGTCGATGAAACGCTGTAAATTGACGCCGTCCCCTGAGACGCGGTACACAGCCCTATCCAGCGAAGCCATCCCGCCATCGCACGTGAGATATTTGCCATGACGTTTCCCTTGATCATTTCATCCCATGTCGTCATTCCTGAGGAGGAGGTGACGCTCACCGCGATCCGGGCTCAGGGAGCTGGGGGACAGAACGTCAACAAGGTGTCCTCCGCCATTCATCTTCGCTTTGACATCGAGGCATCGTCTCTGCCCCATGCCTACAAACACCGCCTGTTGGCACTCCGGGACTCGCGGATTAGTCGTGAAGGCGTCCTGGTCATCAAAGCACAGCAGTTTCGGCACCAGGAACAGAACAGGGAGGACGCGCTGGCGCGGCTACAGGCTCTGGTCCGCAGCGTGGCAGTGCTACCCAAACCCCGCATTGCAACAAAGCCCACACTGGCGTCTCTGAAGCGCCGACGGGACAAAAAGTTAAACAGGGCCAAAATCAAGCAAATGCGGGGCAATTTGGCTGATTATTAAACAATTTTCCTTCTATCGACCACCCATTGAAATGTCTAAAAAGTGAACACGGTGAGACGATTCTGGCACTTCATTTGTTTGATATAGCCATGGATTTGTCATGTTCCAGATCGATATCCCTACCATTGCCCTCTACGCGTGGTTGACCGACCTGATGTCGATGGTTGCCATCGGCATGTTGTGGCGTATCAATCCGCGCGTTGATGGCATTGCACAGTTTTTCCAGATGAATGTGGTCAAAGTCATGACCACCAGCATTCAAGTTGGGGACAAGTTATTTCCGGGCTTCATGGGACCGATTTATGTGCCCAATACTGCCTTGACACTCCTCACTGCCACCCTAGCGCTCGAAGCCTCACTCCGCTTCAGGGGTTATCACTCCAGTACTCGCTGGAAATGGCTGTTTGTTCTGATTCCCCTGTACTTCCTGTTGTCTTTTGTTGCCGACAAAGACCCCGTTACCCGTGTGTTTGCACATGACTTCGGCAGCTCATCGATTTTGCTGGCAGCGGGCGTGACTATGGTATGGAACGTCAATGACAGGAACGAGCGAACCATCTTCACCTTTATTGCTTTTTTCATGTGGTTGTTGGCGGCAGGACTCAGCTTGCGCGGGGTCATGGCGTTGAACACCAGTTATTCACCGCGTTCTCTCGAGATGCCGTTCAATTCCATTACGTACACGGTTTCAATCATCTGCGTGATTGGGTGGGCCGGAAGCGTGATTTTTGCGTGCTATTACAGGGTCAACCGTGAAGCACTGCGCCTGTCTCGGGAAGATGGTCTTACGGGGCTCGCGAACCGGCGCAGCCTCGATTTTCACATGAAGCAAGAATTGGCTAATGGTTATCGCGCCCACCAGCCCTTTGGCATTATCCTGGTCGACCTCAACCGTTTTAAGGAAATCAATGACCTTTATGGCCATCCAACTGGCGATGCCGTGCTGGTGGAATTTGCAAGACGACTTACGTCATTTGCCCGAGAGTCCGACGTCACCGGGCGACTGGGAGGCGACGAGTTTCTCCTGATTGTGCGGGGAGCCCATGCCACTCAAGGTGAGATGGCACTGAAACGTCTGAAGGACACCGTCACAGGGCCGTTTGTCTTTGGCAATACGACGCTGATGATCGATATCAGTGCGGGCATGGCCATCTGGCCCAATGACGGTGACAGCGTCGAAGCACTCTACAAATGCGCTGACCGACGGATGTACGAGGACAAGGCACACAACCGCAGAATTAGAGACTTCGCACTCTCGGAGGATGCTCCGCAATCCTTTTTTGCGCCGTAATCAGGCTTTGGGAGGAATCTCGATTCGGCGAGTGCGACCATTTTCATCGATCGCCACGAACACGAAAAGCCCCTCTGCCACTTTGCGTTGGCCATGCTGGGTGATCGAATTGGAAATCCAGACTTCGATGTTGATGTGCATTGAACTGCGGCCAATCTCTATGATCTCGGCATAGCAGCTGACGATCGATCCCACACTCACGGGATACAGGAAGGAAACATTCTTGATGGCAACAGTGGCGCTTCTGCCTCGCGTTACCTGCTTGGTGGCGATGCCTGCAGCCAGGTCCATCTGAGAAACCAACCACCCGCCGAAAATATCGCCATTGGCATTCGTGTCCTTGGGCATGGCGAGCGTTTGCAGTGCCAGCTCACCCACTGGTTGCGGATCTAGATCCGCATCTTCCGTTCTCAGTGCCATGACTACTCCTCCGATGGCGTGAGTCAGTGTGACGTCTCAAACAGGTTAGCACACCTCGTTTGATTCAATACATCATGCGCCATGCGCTAATGAGCTGCCAAGTCGTCAGGAGAAGGAATGCGGACGTGAGCACAAACAACAGCACAAAGGCATAGTACAGCGCGCGAAAACTTGCGCGGCGTACACGCATCAAGAACCGGTCCTGCCGGTGTGCGGCCGGCGGGACATGACTGAACATCTGGATAAATGCCAGCCCCAGCAGGGCCCAGACAAAAAGAAGCACACTCGGGATCAGCGCGACATCCTCTGCATCACTGGCAGAGATCAGCAACACCCGACCGACATTAAGCACGGCCAACGCCATGAGCAGGGCCAACAGCCCGCGTACCGGCTGGAGTCGTCTCGCGATATGGCACATGCGCTCTAGCATGAACCCTCCCGCGACTTCACACCCCATCCCGAAAGCAAGGTAACATACGACACTTTGAACAAAGGCCTTCGATTCCGGATTACGTCACGGCAATGCACACCAACACCCCTGGACAATCGCTTACTCTCCCTCTGCTCGCCGGTCTGCGACCGGATGGTGAAGCCATCGTCGAGCAGGTGCCTGCCGAACGAGTCATGGACAACTCCGCCCCCACAAACGGACACGCCTCTGCGCAGTATCGCATCCAGCGATCTCCTGCCTTTGTGCGAGGAATTGCCTCAGGAGATCGCATTGCGTTTCCAGCCAAAAACGCCGCCGGTTTTGATGTCGTCAAGCGCAGCGGAAATCTGTGTGTGCGTATTCTGCGTAAGCATAACATGGCCCCTTTACTCCAGGTGCTGACGCCGGAGCTGGAAATGCTTGATGGCACTCTTGATCTGGAGACTGAGCGTATGGCCGTTTTTAGTATTCATGTATCAATCGGGTTTCAGTCGATCGAAGCCGTCCTGGATCGCGTTACAGGTCAGTTTCCCGACTCGGTGTGGTATTACGGCAATGTGTATGATCCGGCCGATGGCGTGACGCCTCTGAACTGGTGGCACGCGTTCCTGGCTCCCGATTGATTTGCAACATCTGTGTAGAGACCCGCGCATGTTAGTGTTGATTTCCCCCGCCAAAACCCTGGATTTTGAGTCTCCTGTCAAAACCCGGTCCTTTACCCAGCCAGCGTTTCTTGCCGAATCCGAAGAGTTGATTGCCGGTTTGAGGACGCTGACGGCGGAAGAGATTGCCTCCCTCATGTCTGTCAGCACGGCTATTGGAGAATTGAACTCGCAGCGCTTTGGTCAGTGGTCTCTCCCGTTTCACAGATCCAATGCAAGGCAAGCGCTTTTCGCTTTCAAAGGGGATGTCTATGTTGGGCTTGATGCTGCAGCATTGAGCAGCGACGACATCCGTTTTGCGCAACGCCATCTTCGTATCCTTTCTGGCTTGTATGGCCTGCTAAAACCGCTGGATCTGATCCAACCCTATCGCCTTGAAATGGGAACGGCTCTGTCCACCTCACGCGGACGTTCGCTGTACGATTTTTGGGGAGATAAGATTACCTCGGCACTCAATGACGAGCTCGCCTGTCAGCGCAAGCCCATTTTGGTCAATCTTGCGTCCGTTGAATATTTCCGTGCAGTTCATCCCGCATTGCTTCGCGCAACAGTCATCAATCCTGTGTTCAAGGATTATAAAAACGGTCAGTATAAAATAATTAGCTTTTTTGCGAAAAGGGCGCGAGGCCTGATGAGCGCCTATATCATTCGAAACCGTCTTTCCAAACCCGAAGACCTTCTGCAATTTACCGGTGATGGGTACTTCTATAGCGAGGCGCAATCTTCCGAGCATTATCCCGTTTTTCTGCGTAGGGATGTCGCTTGATGCTTCCCTTTAGTCAATCGTGTGAAAACAACAAGCACCCCATTCTGGAGGTTCTGCGCGACTATCTGCCGGCGCCGGCACGCGTACTGGAAGTTGCTGGGGGAACGGGACAGCATGCGGAATTTTTTTCAGCGCAGTTGCCATGGCTTTACTGGCAGAGTACCGATATTGAAGAGAATGTGGCCTCTCTGGCGTTGCGACTCGCGCATGCAGCACGCGAAAATCTTCCGCCACCGCTAAACTTTGATGTTCGCCAAGCGCACTTCGGGTACCCCCCTGTCGATGTCATCTTCACAGCCAACAGCTTGCACATTATGGCCTTGACGTCAGTGGAGGACTTCTTCCGTCATACTCACGCACTGTTAACACCAACGGGGTATGTGATTATCTATGGCCCATTCAAATACCATGGAGAATTCACCACCCCCAGCAATGCGCAATTTGATCGGTGGTTGAAGAGTCGTGATCTTCAGAGCGGGGTACGCGACTGTGAATCCATTATTCGCATGGCAACGGACGCACACCTACAGCTGATCGAAGACCGGAGCATGCCGGCCAACAACCAGTGTCTTGTATTCCAAAAGCGGTCTATTTGAATACGAGCACCCGTTAGCTAGCGTCATCGACCATCGCGATCGTTTTCGCTTCAACGTCAGCGGCAATAGAGGCCAACTCCGGATTCTGCGAGAGCGCTGCCAGCATCTCGGCGGGCTTAATGAGCCCGATCCGTGTTTTCCCACCCTCGGTGAAAACGGAAATGCGGCAAGGGAGGGCCATATTCAAACGCATGTCCGTGGCCAATACCTTGCTCGCCTGTCCCGGATTGCAGACCTCGAAGACGCGGCACTGTTCGGTAAAGGGCACTCTTTTTGCTCTTAACGTGTTGCCGAGATCGTGTACATGCAGGACGCCGAATCCATGGTCGATTACCGCTTTTTGAAGATCATCCGATGCCGTTTCAAAACTCTTGCCTGAATTCACTATGTAGTACATTCCTCTTCCCCCTGATGTGTAGCGATAGACACTGGCGAGAATGTGCCATAGAACAAGAGATGAATACACTCTCGCGATCACGCTACCCGGCGCAGCACACGTACCGAAATATCGATATCAACCGTGAGAGCGCTCATTGCACAGAGCGCGGACTTTCCCTGTGCGCTGGCACGAAACAGATGGGGAGTCATCGTTAACAGCCAATGGATAGCTTCGCTGGACGGTAATTCGCATGTGTCCGTCAACGAAGCCGTACTCTCAAGAGTGAAGCCTTCGGGAATGGCCCGCGTTTCCTCCCGTGGTCGTCGCACAGTGGGGTAAATGATCTCGCGCAGCTGTTGCAGATGTTCCGGGCCGGGGTCGACGAGAATCAGGGCACCCTCCGGTTTGAGCGCTCGTGCAAACTCTGGAAATACGGGAAATCCAAAGATACAAAGCACACAGTCAAGCGAGTTCGACATCACAGGGATTCGTGCATTGCTGGCAACTATCCATCGCGCCTCGCGCCATTGCTTGGCAGCCGCCTGAACAGCCCACTTGGAAATATCCAGACCGATATAGGACAAAGACGGGAGATGCGGGGTGTGTCTGGCCAGCGCTCGCAAATAGTAGCCCTCGCCACATCCTGCATCCAGGCAGGTGAATGATGTGCGATTGGCAGACTCCCGTGCGACGACACTGGCGATCGCGTCGGCAATGACACTGTAGTATCCCGCGTTAAGAAATTGTCTTCTCGCGACGACCATTTCTTTCGAATCGCCCGGATCGCGGGACCGTTTGTTCTGAACGGTCAGAAGATTGAGATATCCCTCGCGCGCAAAATCAAACGTGTGTCCATTACGGCATTGGCAGTGAGCGCCAGACAGTTGAAGTGGTGCCCCGTCCAATGGACAGCACAAGGGCCACAAGGCGTTGGTTTCTTCGGCAGGGATGGAATCGGTTTCCAATGTCTGAGCTGAGGATGAGTTCATTCACATGGTCCTGGTTGGAGGGAGCTCCATGACGACAGCGCAATGTGCTGCACTATTCCCACAAAGTGGGCATGGCTGTTGCGCAGTGAGTCTCCCTTTCGGCCCCTGGAAACCGGTGCCCCATAAGGGGCGGCGTCCTTCGGAGGTTTTCTTACAAGCGATAGAGTTCGCCAAATTTGTCACCGACGTACGCGATAAAAGGTGCCGCCGTGAGCGGCTCACCGGTGGCTTGAACACATAACTCTGGCGCGTCAAATTTGCTGCCATGCTGATGGACGTTCACCCGTAACCATTCGCGGAGACGTTGGGTATTTCCACTCGCCAGTTCGACGTTTATCTGGGGATCCTGGCGCTTTGCGGCATCCATGAACTGCGCAGCGTACAAATTTCCCAGCGTATAGGTAGGAAAATAGCCAAAAGCCGCCTGCGACCAGTGCACGTCCTGAAGCACACCCTGCCTGTCCGTCGTGGGTGTTATCCCCAACAACTCGCGCATTTTTTCCTGCCACGCCTCTGGCAGATCGCCGACGCGCAAACTGCCATCTATCAAGGACTGCTCGAGTTCAAATCGCAAAATGATGTGCATGTTATACGTCAGTTCGTCGGCTTCCACCCGGATCAGAGAGGGCTGTACCTTGTTGATGGCTCGGTAAAAATTTTCAGTAGTAACGTTCGCCAATTGCTCCGGGAAAAAATGCTGCAAGGTGTCGAAATGCTGCGTCCAGAAGCCGCGACTTCTGCCCACCTGATTTTCAAACAAGCGAGACTGGCTTTCGTGTATTCCGGACGACGTGCCCTTTCCAAGGGGAGTTCCATCGAGCTCTTCTGCCACTCCCTGCTCATACATCGCGTGGCCTGCTTCGTGAAGCGTCGCAAACAAAGAGGACATTGCATATTCGGGCGCAAAGCGCGTGGTAATCCGCACATCGTTGCGACCAAAACTGGTGCTAAAGGGATGATGCACCTCGCCCAGATGACCACGCGTGAAATCGTAGCCAATCGCCTGCGCGGCATAGCGGCACATTGCTCTTTGTGTTTCCACCGGGAAATGCTGTGTGAGGATGCGATCGTCCACGCGTTCTGCGTGTTCCGCAATGGCGTGAATCAGTGGCACGGTGTGGGTTTTTACGGAGTTGAAAATTTCTCGTACCGCCGACGTGGTCATGCCCCTTTCAAACGTATCCAGGAGCGCATCATAGGGCTCTTTCTCATAGCCGAGTATTGCGGCACTCTCCTGGCCAATGAGAACTGCCTGCTCCAGATGTGGTTGAAATGCAGAGAAATTGTTCTGCTCTCGAGCGCTGGCCCAGGCAATGCCGGCCGCGCCTGTCACTTCGCTGCGACGACGAACAAATTCTGAAGGAAAGCGGATCTGCTCATCGTAGTCACGCCGGACGCTTCTCAGCATGCAGGCTGGGGTTTCCTCATGTTCAGTATTACGCAGCTCTTCTTCGGCCTTGCTTAACAGGTCTCCCGTTTGTGCACTGGTAAACATGTCATGCGCGAGCTGACTCAAGGTGGCAATCTGCCGTGTGCGTGTTGCACCTCCCTCAACCGGCATGTTGGTTTCCCTGTCCCAATACAGGACAGCGGTCGCCTTCTCGATGTCGTTGAGTGATGTGAGACGATCAAGCAAAGCTGAATAATGCGGACCCACGGCGAACTCCTTATTGAGCGTTATCGTTACTTGCTACCCCATAGCCGGGCGACAGCCCGCTCGGTCCCCAATCCTCCCGCCACGAAGCAGACAAGGCTGACGAGAAAGAAAACCCCTGCTGGAATCAGGGCTCCCGCTCCTCCCTCGCCTTCAACGAGCCTACCAAAATAAAATGACACGAGGCACAGCAATCCAAAGAGTGCGCCAACCGCCAGCAAAATCTTGCGCTGGGAGGCACGGTACACATACGGGGAATCGCCTTTTTCGAAGAACGTGAGAATCGGTGAACATAGCATCCGTAAGAGTGCTTTCATAAGATCATTTTCCTTTCCAGAAAAGCGCTGCACCTACTGTGCAAGTGTCAGCAATCGTAGGGCAATCGCGAACAGTATCAGCGCACTCACTTTGTTTAAATACACTTGCCGCGCGCCTGAGTGCAAGAACCAGGAGGTCAAGGCGCTCGCCGCCAACGCAATCCCGCCAAAGACGATGATCGTCAGCAGCATGAAAATTCCCCCAAGCGCAAAGAACTGCGGCAGAAGGGGCCCGGCGTCACGGGAAACGAATTGTGGCAGAAACGCGAGAAAAAACAGCGAGACCTTGGGGTTGGATATATTCATGAGAATGCCCCGGCGATAGAGTGCCCCCAGCGGGCTCGCCGAATCAGGTGAGCCTGAGAGGGTCTCGGGCGCCGAACGCCAGGCCTGCCAGCCGAGCCAGAGCAGGTATCCTGCTCCGACCATTTTCAGCAGGGTAAAGGCGAGTGCCGAGTGCTGAAAAATGGCAGCGACCCCAAAGGCAACAAGGGCGGTGTGGAATATAAGTCCGGTGCATAATCCGAGACTCACCATCATCCCGGCTTTGCGACCATACATGACGGACTGTGTGAGCACGAAAAGGTTGTCCGGTCCTGGGGCAAGACACAGGACGAAGGCACTGACACCAAAACTGACAAGGGTGGTTAAGGAAAGCACAGCCTACTCGCAAATGATTCTATTTCGACGCACCACATCCCTCATGGTGCAGTATCCATGGTGCGGTCGACCGCCAGCGCACTCCACGACTGACACAGCGGCATCACTTCTAGCGAATTGATATTCACGTGGGCAGGCATGGAGTTGACCCAAAAAATAATGTCAGCAATGTCTTCGGCCTGCAGGGGCTTGGTTCCCGCATACACTTTTTGTGCTCGGGATTCGTCTCCATCAAATCGAACATTCGAAAAATTTGTTTCTGCCATTCCTGGTTCGATATTGGTGACACGCACATGCTTCCCGAGCAGGTCCGCGCGCAATCCTCGCGAGAAATTTTTCACAAACGCTTTGGTGCCTCCATAGGTGTTACCACCGGGATACGGCCAATTGCCTGCCGTAGAACCGATGTTAAAGATGTGCCCTTTGTCCCGTGCAACCATTGCAGGCAACACCGCGCGTGTGACCCGCAGAAGGCCTGTGATATTCGTATTAATCATCGTTTCCCATTTTGCAAAATCAGCATGGTGAGCTGGTTCAATTCCCAGGGCTAGGCCCGCACTGTTGACAAGCACATCAATCTCGCTGAATTCTGCGGGCAGGTCTGTAAAAAAACGTCGTACAGAATCCTCCTGCGTGACATCCATGGCGTGAACGTACACCGCACACTGCGACCGTAACTCCTCCGCCAGAGCCTGCAGCTTTGGAAGCGATCGCGCAGCGAGTACCAAATGACACCCCTCCTTGGCAAATCGACGGGCGCACGCCTCTCCGAATCCCGAAGAAGCGCCAGTGATCATGACGGTTTTTTTCATGGTGATGTTCCTGTGAGGTGTTCGACGATTAGATCAGCGGGACCAAGCCTATCATTGTCTCTTGAGCGGCAAAAGCAATGCGGCCTCATGCCGGTACTGCTCAACGTGAGAGGTCTCTCGGCGCAGGAAATCCTTTACAGCCCGAGCAAATTCCGGGTTGGCAAGCCAATGCGCTGAGTATGTATCAATTGGTTCAAAACCGCGCGCAATTTTATGCTCTCCTTGAGCCCCGGAATCAAATCGTGTCAGTCCTTTGGCGATGCAATAGTCTATCCCTTGGTAATAACAGGTTTCAAAATGCAGCGAATCGTAGTTCTCGCAATATCCCCAGTATCTGCCATACAGTGCCTCCTGATCCTGAAAGCTCAGGGCGGCAGCAATCACCTTGCCGTGCAGCCGGGCTTGAACCAAGAAAAGTGATTCCGGCATCGTTTCTCCCAGTTGATGAAAGAACGATTCCTGTAAATATCCCTGCTGCCCTCGAATGTGATACGTGTTCTGATAGAAAGCAAAAAATCGTGCCCAGGTGTCATCGTCAATGTCATGTCCGGTGAGATGTTCAAAGCTAATGCCGGCATGGCGAATGGCCTCCCTCTCCTTGCTGACGTTCTTTCGTTTACGAGAAGAAAACTGTTCCAGATAATGTTCAAAATCACGATAACCGCGATTGAACCACTGAAACTGTGTCCCCTGTCGCTGCATAAGACCGAGACTAACCAATTTTCCACTTTGCTCGCGAGGAGGGAATAAGACATGCCAACTGCTCGCACCTACCCGGTGCGCTTCCGTCATCACAGCGTCACTTATCGCGCGATAGATCAGCACGTCATTTTCGGAGGGGGCAATCAGTACGCGCGCAGAAACACTGGGAGTAAATGGGATTGCCGTAAGGAATTTGGGGTAGTACGAGATTCCCGCCCGGTAATACGCGTCGGCCCAGGACCAGTCAAACACATACTCGCCATAGGAATGCGTTTTGATATACAGCGGCATCACTGCAACGGGCGTGTTATGCCGCATACACAGCAGATGGTGGGGCGTCCAGCCGGTATTCGCGCTCACGCTGCCGCTGTCTTCAAGCGCCTTGAGAAAGGCATGCCGTAAAAAGGGGCCGGCAGCGCCGGACAACTCATTCCAGGAGGCTTCCGGGATGTCCGAAATACGAGGACAGAACTGAATTTCCAGACCGGCTGTCACTGCAATCCTCTTGTCGCCCCCGGGCGAGTTCGTGGTAGTTCGTGCTCCCTCTTTCCTGTTATATTGCAGGCGTCGGCAAGCATTTTCGGAATTGAAGTGGACTCACAAAATCCCATAGCAAAAATTAAGGAACATCACAGTGCGCTGCGCAAGTCCGAGCGCAAGGTGGCGGATTTCATTCTTGAGAATGCCGCCGCGCTGATCAATATGCGGATCGTGGATGTCGCCTCGCACGCAGAAGTCAGCGAGCCCACCGTGTTGCGGTTCTGCCGCGCCTTGGGGTATGACGGCTTCCAGTCCTTCAAATTGCAACTGGCACAACACTTGGGAACCAGCAGCAGTTATTCACAGTTTTCTGTGGATGATAACGACACGGCAGCTGACCTGTGCTCCAAAGTCTTTGATTCAACGATCGGTTCTCTGTTGACTGTGCGTGATCAGTTGGATGCCACCATCCTCGAAAAAGCCATCAACAAATTGATTGAGGCGCGACGGGTGGAGTTCTACGGTTTTGGAGCCTCCGGCTCTGTAGCGGCGGATGCCCAGCATAAATTTTTCCGGCTGCAGGTGTCCTCTGCCGCCTACACTGATCCGCATATCCAGTTGATGTCGGCCATCTCGCTTGGGGAACACGATGTTGTTGTTGCCATCTCTCAATCGGGTCGCACCAAAGCATTGATTCAAAGCGTCAAGCTTGCCATGGAAGCGGGTGCGACAGTCATCGGGCTAGCGCCGGCAAAAACACCACTAAGCGCACTTTGCAGTATCGCCATTCATGTCAATGTCGAAGAAGACCAACACGAATTTACGCCGGTTTCCTCGCGTATTGCCCATTTGCTGGTCATCGATGTCTTGGCGATGGGCGTGGCGCGTTCACGCAAAAACCTTTTGAAAGATCATCTGAAACGCATGAACAAGAATCTGCGCACGCTGCGCAACTTCAAATCCTAATCAGAGATTTTTCATCCGGTGTTCCCACCGCCGACGTGCGAATCGCCGCATATTCGGAATATCGTCTGTTTCGTCCATGATGGGCTGGCCAAGGATGGTTTCAATGATGTCCTCCATCGTCAGCAGCCCCAGCCAGGTCCCGTATTCGTCATACACCAGACACATGTGCTGATGTTCTTTCAGGAGACTGGAGAGGATATTTTCCACACTTTCAGTATCGGTAATGACTTTGACCGGCTTCATCAAATCAATCACGCTCTGCTCCGGATCTGCCTCCACCAAATCGAAGCGGAACACCACGCCGTGGGGATGGCCCTCCTCGTCCAGAACCGGGTATCGGGAGTACTGATCTCGTCGCGACACTTCGATCATCTCAGCGACCGTCGTACTGGTGGTGACGTACTCGCACACGGTGCGGGGTGTCATGATGTCGCGCGCCTTGATGTCATGCAGGTCCAGGATATTCGCGATGACGCGTTGTTCGTCCTGGTCGAGCTCGTCCATTTCACGCCCCAGACTCGTCAGGGCCTTGATTTCGGAGCGCATGTCCATCTTGGGCTCCTTGGCACCCAGCCACGAGGTAATGTGATCCGATAACCAGATAAACGGCTTCAGGACCACGATCATCAAATTGAGCACGGGCGGAAGAAAGGGAGCCAGATTTCGCCAATACTTGGCGCCGATGGTTTTGGGGATAATTTCTGAAAAAATCAGGATAACCAGCGTCATGAGTGCCGAGGCAATCCCGAGATAACCATCTCCCAACAGCACAGTCACCTGGGCGCCTACTCCCGCTGCGCCACCGGTATGGGCGATCGTATTGAGCGTCAGGATTGCAGCCAGGGGCTGGTCAATTTTGTCTTTCAGCTTGCGTAGGTGCAGATAGCGTGCAGAGCCATCATGCTTCAGCTGGGCGATATAACTTGGCGTAACACTGAGCAGTGCCGCCTCTAGCAAGGAACATAGAAAGGAGATGGAAACGGAAATCAGGACAAACGCGATGAGCAAACTCATACAGGGGGGTAAAGAGCTCCGGGAATCAGGGAAACCAATACTACACTATCGTTAAATACAGGCTCAACCGCTTTGGCGGGCGTGGTTTTTCCGCTCACGAAGAAGGTGCGTCACAGACGAATTCTACGAGACGGCGTATGACACTGGGTGTTCGCAGAATCCGGAAATGCCCCGTTCCCTCCACCACCTCAAACGTGGACCCGGGCCAGTTCCTGTGCACATTCAAGGATTGAGCAAGCGGGATAACCCGGTCATCTTTGTCGTGCATGATCAGCGCTTTTTCAACGCGCACTTTTTTCACAAAATCCGACACGTTGAAGCGGCTGACGTCGATCTGCTGCTCCGCCATTCGCGCATGCAGGCGTGATATCACAAGAGAGGATACGCCCACCTGTTCGGCAACTTCCTGGATCCTCTCGGAGAACCTGTCCGGCGTCGTGATCATCACCAGCCGGTCGAGGGCGAGATCCTGGTTTTCGTGAAGCGCGTAGGAAATGGCAACTCCGCCGAAAGAGTGGGAGATTACCTGCCGAACGCCCGTGTTCCTTAGCATGGTGACCACCAGCTCGGAGAATTCCATCGGACTGGTCTTGCCCCGACTGCTGTCGCCATGAGCGGGGGCATCGAATGCAATGACCTCGCGCCCCTGGACCCGAAGAGCATCGATAATGTCGGCAAAATTACCTGCCTGGCCCTCCCATCCATGGATCAAAAGCACAGGAGCACCATGGCCTGGCCAGCGGTATGTGCGAATGCGAAACCGGTTAAACGCCAGCTCACCCTGCTCTGCTTCCTCCAACACCCGTCGTTCATGTGCACGAGTCTTGTGGTTCTGCGGGTTGGTCAGCCGATCATAGGCAATGTCAGTGAACGTTGACGGAAACACGCGAGACAGCGTGCCGATGATTCGCTTTTTCCACACGGGCTCGCTTCCTAAATCTCACATGACAACACGGGCTAATGACGGCGCTACGTGGCGAATTTTTCGAATGCTTCTATCACGCGGGTGACCAGCCAAAGGACAAACATTCCACATGACGCTTTCTGGAAAGCGTGTGACATACGTCCGCCATACTGATGTCAGGCTGCGCTACTCAACCGTGACTGATTTCGCCAGATTGCGAGGATGGTCCACATCGGTACCCTTGTAGATGGCGACATGGTAGGCCAGCAGTTGCAAGGGGACTGTGTACACAATCGGCGCCAGAATATCGGGAACGGCAGGAACATTGACGACTTTGCAATTGCGGTCGTTCTCAAAGCCGGAGCGCGCATCTGCAAACACAAAGAGTTTGCCGCCACGCGCGCTGACCTCAGCCAAATTCCCCTTCAGTTTTCCGAGAAGCTCATCGTTTGGAGCAACGGCAATGACGGGCATTTTGTCATCGACGAGCGCCAATGGCCCATGTTTCAGCTCACCCGCAGGATAGGCTTCCGCGTGGATATAGGAGATCTCTTTCAATTTAAGTGCGCCTTCTTTGGCAACGGGATATTGAATGCCCCGCCCGAGGAAAAGCGCGTGGTGTTTGTCCATCAGGCTTTTGGCAATGGCCTGGATATCATCATCCAGTGCCAGTGTGTTTCTGATGTGCTGCGGAAGTGCGTTCAAATCCTGAATGTAGGCCTTCTCCGTTTCTTCTGTCATGCCGGTACGGCGCGCGAGCACAAGTGTCAGCATCAACAGCACGCACAGCTGTGTCGTGAACGCTTTCGTGGAGGCAACACCGATCTCTCTCCCTGCTGCCGTCAGCAGGCAGAAATCCGATTCGCGAACCAGAGAGCTGGTCGCGACGTTGCAGATGGCAAGACAGCCGGCGTATCCCAACTCTTTGGCATAGCGCAATGCCGCCAGAGTGTCAGCCGTTTCTCCCGACTGGGAAATCGTCACGAACAGCGTGCCTGGCTGAACGAGAATGTTGCGGTATCTGTAGTCGCTAGCGATATCCACCGCGCAGGGCATACGGGCAATGTTCTCTAGCCAGTACTTGGTGATCATGGCCGCATGAAAACTCGTGCCACATGCCACAATCTGGACGCTTTTGATCTGGTCAAATATAGCTTTGGCCTTCACACCAAAGGCTTCTTCCAAAACGTGTGAGTCACTAATCCGACCGCTCAGAGTGTCTTTGATGACCGTTGCCTGCTCGTAGATTTCCTTGAGCATGAAGTGGCCATATTCCCCCTTTTCCACCTCGGCAATTTCGCTGGCGATATGCGTAATGGGTCGAGTGACTTTCTTTTCTCCGTTCCAGATTCTAATTGTCTTGAGCGTGAGTTCGGCAATATCGCCTTCCTCAAGGTACATGAATCGGTCGGTCACCTGTCCCAGTGCAAGCGCGTCAGAAGCAACAAAATTTTCACCAATGCCAACACCAATCACTAAGGGACTTCCGCTGCGAGCCACAATGATTTTATCGGGCTCATGACGGCTTATTACACACAAGCCGTAAGCGCCATGAAGCTTTTTAACGGTGTCTTTGACCGCGTCCAGCAGGGAGAGACCTTTCGATTGACACGCCAGCTGAATCAAATGGACGATGACTTCGGTATCCGTATCAGAGGAAAACCGGTAGCCTTCCGCGATCAATTGCTCGCGAAAACTGGCATAGTTTTCAATAATGCCGTTGTGGACAAGTGCGATGTCATCTGCAGAAATATGGGGATGGGCATTTCGTTCACTCGGGATGCCGTGCGTCGCCCAACGCGTGTGGGCGATGCCAATTTTACCGACGAACTCTCGCGTCGCCATCGACTGCTCAAGCTTTTCAACTTTCCCAACGGCCTTGATGCAATCGAGCGTTTTGGTAGCCTCGGTTATTAACGCCATGCCTGCTGAGTCATACCCTCTGTATTCCAGGCGTTTTAAGCCTTCCAGGAGAATGCCAGACACATCCCTTTGCGCTACTGCTCCGACGATCCCGCACATGAAATTCTCCTTTTACTTTCCGACGACTGCGTTCGAAATCTCGGCCACTACTTTTTGCTTGGCCGTTTCCACGAGCTGATATTGCGTTGACGACCCCGACCAATTCCTAACTCACCGGCGTCAACGTCCTGCGTGATTGTAGAGCCTGCGCCAATCGTCGCGTCCTTGCCTATGGTGACCGGTGCGACAAGCGCCGTGTTTGATCCGACAAACACATTGTCTTGTATTGTGGTCTGGAACTTGTTGACCCCGTCGTAGTTGCAGGTAATCGTTCCTGCTCCAATGTTCACCTCGTCGCCCAGTGTGGCGTCTCCAATGTAACTGAGGTGATTCACTTTACTGCCTTTGCCGATGTTTGCCTTTTTGGTCTCGACGAAATTGCCGACCTTGGCACTGGCGTGAAGGATTGTTCCCGGACGCAAGCGTGCAAACGGGCCAACATGGCATTGCGTGCCAATCTGAGAGTCTTCAACAATGGAGTTCGCCAGGATCTGAGAGTTGTCACCGATAATGCTGTTTTTGATTACTACATTCGGGCCAATACGCACATTATTGCCAAGGACAACAGTTCCCTCAAATATCGCATTGATATCAATCTCGACATCTTGACCACACTGGAGTTCGCCCCGCACATCGAGACGCGAAGGGTCTTCAAGTGTGACACCGCTGGCGAGTAGTGCCTGTGCAGTGCGAGATTGAAGGTGCCGTTCAAGTTGTGCCAACTGTATTTTATTGTTGACCCCGAGCACTTCCAATTCGTCGTCGGTGCTCACACTTTTCACTGCATAGTGATCTGCGACTGCTAAACCTACGACATCCGTAAGGTAGAATTCGCCTTGTGCATTTTGCGGGCTGAGTTTCGACAACCAGGTTCGCAGGCGCTGTGCAGGGGCCGCCAGAATTCCACTGTTGGTCTCTTTTATTCCACGCTGAAGGTCGGTGGCGTCCTTCTCTTCGACGATGGCAATCGGCTCGTTCATGTTGTTGCGGATGATGCGACCCAAGCCTTTGGGATCCGTACTGTTGACCGTCAGAATGGCCAACGCGTCCTGCTGCGCCAATGCCACGAGACGATCGAGGGTGTGAGCTGTTATGAGAGGCACGTCTCCGTACAACACGAGCACGATGCTGTCATCTGCGATGGCTGGCATGGCTTGTGTGACTGCATGCCCTGTGCCCAACTGTTGCTGCTGGATTGCCCAGTGAAGATCTGTATTTGCAAAGGCGTCCCTCACGAGCTCACCTTCAAACCCAATGACAACGTGAATCCTGTTCGCCTTCAATGCTTGTGCGGTGGTGACGACATGCCCCAGCAAACTTTTTCCGCCGATTTTATGCAGCACCTTGGGAGTGCGCGAATACATGCGTGTTCCCTTTCCTGCCGCCAGGATAATCACGTCGAGGTGTGGTGTCTTGATTTGTGTACTCATAAACAGGCGTCATCGATGTAGGTGTTGACGGTCTAGTTTACCCGAGAAAGTTTGTTCCCGGTGACTGACTTGGTGACAGGTATAAAAAAAGGCAGCCTAGGCTGCCTTTTGATAGACGCAAACGCGAAGACTATTTTCGCAGCTGACGAAGTGCCCGTAATTGTGCCGCGGCCTCAGCGAGCTGTGTAGCCGCGCGAGAGTATTCGAACTCACTGCTTTTGTTGGCAATGGCGTCGTTGGCATCCTGAATCGCCTGCAATGCCGCCGCTTCATTGACATCATCCGCGCGAATCGCGGTGTCGGCGAGAACAGTCACAATCCCGCTCTGCACCTCCAAAAATCCGCCAGAGACATAGTAAATCTGCTCAGAGCCATCCTGGAGCACCACACGAACCGGCCCTGGAATCAAGGCCGTAAGAAGTGGTGCGTGCCCGGGCGCCACGCCAAGGTCTCCAAGCGTTCCTGTTGCGACAAGAATTTCCACCAGACCGCTGAAGATCTGCTCTTCGGCGCTTACGATGTCGCAATGCATTGTCATAGCCATGTCGTCTTTCTCTTGAGGCGGTTAGGTCGATTAGAGCTTCTTCGCTTTGGCAATTGCTTCGTCAATGCTGCCAACCATGTTAAACGCTTGCTCGGGAATATTGTCGTATTCGCCCGCCAGAATTCCCTTGAACCCGGCGATCGTGTCTTTCAGAGACACATACTTGCCGGGCGTGTTGGTGAACACTTCCGCCACAAAGAAGGGCTGGGAGAGGAAGCGTTGAATCTTACGTGCACGAGACACGATCAGCTTGTCGTCCTCAGACAATTCGTCCATCCCGAGAATTGCGATGATATCCTTCAGTTCTTTGTAACGCTGGAGCACTGATTGCACGCCACGGGCGACATCATAGTGCTCTTGCCCGATGACCAGCGGGTCGAGCTGTCGGCTGGTAGAGTCCAACGGATCAATCGCTGGGTAGATCCCCTGTTCTGCAATCGCGCGTGACAGTACAACTGTAGCGTCCAAGTGAGCGAACGTCGTCGCAGGAGACGGGTCAGTCAGGTCGTCCGCAGGTACGTAAACGGCCTGAATGGATGTGACTGAGCCTGTTTTCGTAGAGGTAATGCGCTCCTGAAGCACCCCCATTTCCTCTGCCAGTGTGGGCTGATATCCCACCGCTGATGGCATACGGCCCAACAGTGCGGATACTTCGGTTCCCGCAAGGGTATAACGATAGATGTTGTCGACGAAGAAGAGCACATCACGCCCCTCGTCGCGGAACTTTTCCGCCATGGTCAAACCCGTCAATGCTACGCGCAGACGGTTGCCGGGCGGCTCGTTCATCTGGCCATACACCATCGCTACCTTGGAGTTCTTGAGGTTCTCGGAATCGATAACTTTGGATTCCTGCATTTCGTGATAGAAGTCGTTTCCTTCACGCGTACGCTCACCTACCCCGGCAAATACGGACAAACCACTGTGCGCCTTGGCGATGTTGTTGATCAGCTCCATCATGTTCACGGTTTTACCGACACCCGCACCACCGAAGAGCCCGACCTTTCCGCCCTTGGCGAAAGGACATATCAGGTCAATCACCTTGATCCCGGTTTCGAGAAGCTCGTTTGAGGCCGCCAACTCGTCATATTCCGGTGCCTTGCGGTGAATTGGCATACGCTCGGTTTCACCGATATCGCCGCGCTCATCAATGGGGTTGCCCAGCACATCCATGATGCGGCCCAATGTTTCTTGACCCACCGGAACAGAAATAGGGGCGCCGGAATCCGTGACATTCAGGCCGCGAGAAAGACCTTCGGTACTTCCCATGGCGATGGTGCGGACAACGCCGTCACCCAGTTGCTGCTGCACTTCCAGCGTGGTGCTTTTGCCTTCAACGTGCAGTGCGTCATACACTTTGGGCACTGACTCCCGCGGAAACTGCACGTCAATAACCGCACCAATAATTTGAACGATACGACCGCTACTCATGTTCGGTTCCTCTTAAGGTCTGAATCCAATATCTAGCTGAAAACTTTTTACGTTCTTTATGCTTTCCGGTTTGCTGTTGTCGCGCTTAGACCGCGGCAGCACCACCTACAATTTCGGAAAGCTCCTGGGTAATGGAGGCCTGACGTGCCTTGTTGTATATCAGGCCGAGATCTTCAATAAGATCACCCGCGTTATCCGTTGCGCTCTTCATCGCCATCATTCGGGCAGCCTGCTCGCACGCATTATTCTCTACGACTGCCTGATATACCTGTGACTCGATGTAGCGTGACAGGAGTGCATCCAGCAGTTCTTGCGGTTCAGGCTCGTAAATATAGTCCCAATGATGTTTAAAGGCTTTGTCTGTCGAGGCCTCCAATGGAAGCAGCTGGGCCACAACAGGAGACTGCGTCATGGTATTGATGAAGCTATTGCTCACAACATAAAGGCGATCGATCTCGCCAGAAGAGAATTTATCGAGCATCACTTTAACCGCACCAATCACATCTTCAACCTTCGGTGCATCGC
The DNA here is from genome assembly GCA_964538025.1 of uncultured Klebsiella sp. Lineage (GTDB taxonomy): Bacteria > Pseudomonadota > Gammaproteobacteria > Pseudomonadales > Pseudohongiellaceae > UBA5078. The sequence goes on from CAZICZ010000003.1 coordinate 236,474, forward strand.
CGATTCCGCGAATGGACGCAACGACTTTTCCACCGAAGTTATTGAAGAAAGACGTTGCCTTAGCGCCTACTGCACAAAACTGTATCCCAACGTTTTTCTTCTTCCATTCCGTAATGGCTCTTACCGTGGCTTTGAAGGCATTAATGTTCAAACCGCCACAAAGCCCTCTGTCCGTTGACACCACAATGTACCCAACGTTCTGGACTTCTCGGTCGCTAAAATACACGTGGTGATATTCGGGTGTCGCGTTAGCAACGTGCCCGATTACTTCACGAATTCTGGCAGCATACGGTTTTCCCAATGCCATGCGGTTTTGGGCTTTGCGCATTTTACTCGCAGCCACCATCTCCATGGCACTGGTGATCTTCTGTGTGTTTTTGATGCTGGAGATCTTTGTGCGAATCTCTTTACCAACAGCCATATCTCACCGTTTGATATCAGTTACCAAGTTTGAGTGGATTTAAACTTCTCAATAGTGGCCTTCAGCTGCGCCGCTATTTCGTCGTTGTAATCACCCTTCTCGTTGATCTTGGCCAGCAGATCTGCTTTCTCGCTGTTGGCATAGGAGATCAGCGCTTTTTCGAACGCAACCACCTTGTTGAGCTCTACATCTTTCAGGAAGCCTTCGTTAGCCGCAAAGAGAACCAACGCCATTTCAGCAACTGACAGCGGTGAGTACTGAGACTGCTTCATCAGCTCTGTTACTCGCTGTCCGTGCTCCAACTGCGCACGTGTTGATTCGTCGAGATCGGATGCAAACTGGGCGAACGCCGCCAGTTCACGATACTGCGCGAGTGCCAGACGAATACCGCCGCCCAGCTTTTTGATGATCTTTGTCTGCGCCGCACCACCCACTCGTGAAACTGACAGCCCGGCGTTGATCGCAGGACGAATACCGGAGTTGAACAGGTTGGACTCCAGGAATATCTGTCCGTCAGTAATAGAAATCACGTTTGTCGGTACGAAGGCTGACACGTCGCCCGCCTGCGTTTCGATGATGGGCAGCGCTGTCAGAGAACCCGTTTTGCCTTTCACTTCGCCATTGGTGAATTTCTCTACATAGTCGGCGTTCACGCGCGAGGCGCGCTCAAGCAAACGAGAGTGCAAGTAGAATACGTCACCAGGATAGGCTTCGCGGCCCGGCGGACGACGCAGCAGGAGGGAGATCTGACGATACGCCCACGCCTGTTTGGTCAGGTCGTCGTAAATGATCAGGGCATCTTGACCTCGGTCACGGTAATACTCGCCCATGGAACAGCCGGCGTAGGGTGCAATGAACTGCATGGACGCAGGATCGGATGCGCTCGCTGCAACGACAATGGTGTATTCCATCGCGCCATGCTCTTCGAGCTTGTGTACGACGTTTGCAATGGAAGACTGTTTCTGTCCAACGGCAACGTAGATACATTTTACGTTCTTGCCTTTCTGGTTGATGATCGCGTCTACCGCCACGGCCGTCTTGCCAACTTGGCGGTCGCCGATGATCAACTCTCGCTGACCGCGACCAATCGGTACCATTGAGTCAATCGCCTTCAATCCTGTTTGAACCGGCTGGTCCACAGACTGGCGGGCGATTACCCCAGGTGCCACTTTTTCGACAGGAGAAGAAAGTTTTGCGTTGATGGCTCCTTTGCCGTCGATGGGCTTGCCCAGCGCATCAACCACGCGACCTTCCAGTTCCGGTCCTACCGGCACCTCCAGAATTCGCTTGGTGCAACGTGCAGTTTGGCCTTCAGCCAGGGTTTTGTAATCGCCAAGCACTACCGCACCAACCGAATCTCGTTCCAGGTTCAGTGCCATACCAAACACACCACCTTCGAACTCGATCATTTCCCCGTACATCACATCAGCGAGGCCGTGGATGCGGATAATACCGTCCGATACGCTGACGATAGTCCCTTCGTTTTTCGCTTGAACGGAAACGTCGAGACTATCGATACGCTGCTTAATAATTTCACTGATTTCTGATGGATTCAGTTGTTGCATGCTTTTTCCCTCATTCCCAGTTCTTCTAGGAATTCATTGCTTCGGCTAATTTGGTCAATTTTCCACGCACAGAGCTATCAATCACGGTATCGCCTGCGCGAATGACCGCGCCACCGATGAGACTTTTATCGACTCGGGCCTGCAACTTGATTTCTCTCTTCAATCGAGTCTTTAGTGCCTGGGTAATTTTGTTCAGAACATCTTCTTTCAGTTCAAACGCAGTCGACAGCTCAACATCCACCGTCATTTCCTGATTCGCCTTCAGCGCGTCAAACAAGTCGGAGATATCTGCCAACAAGGTCAGACGCTTATTCTCTGCAAGCAGATTAACGAGCTTGTGCACCTTCGGTGACAATTCGCTTCCACACAGTGTGATTAGCGTATCGGCTTGCTCGGCAGCAGAAAGCGACGGTGACGTCAGTCTCAGTCGCACTTGCTCAGTCCCTGCCACTGCCGCAAGCAATCGGAGCGCCTTGGACCATGAGTCCAGGTCTTTTGCCTCAAGCGCTACTTCAAAAGCCGCTTTAGCGTAAGGTCTGGCCAGTGTAATTGTCTCTGCCATGTCGTGCGCCTTATAGCTCTGATGCGAGCTTTTTCATGAGCTCTTCGTTTGCCGCTTCATCGATCGACGATTCCAGAATCTTCTGTGCGCCGGCAATTGCGATAGCCGCTACCTGCTTGCGAAGTTCTTCTTTCGCACGCTGCAGTTCCATCTCGATTTCCGCCTTGGCGCCAGCGATCATTCGTTGCCCTTCTTCGCGCGCTTTTTCCTTTGCCTCTTCGACAATTTGTGTCGCGCGCTTATTGGCTTGTTCGATCAGCTCAGCACCTTGCTGCTTGGCATCGCGCAACTCTTCGGCGGCTTTGTTCTGGGCCAGATTCAAGTCGCGTTGTGCGCGCTCGGCCGCTTCGAGACCGTCGGCAATTTTCTTCTGCCGCTCTTCCAAAATCGCAGTGATCGGAGGCCAAACATATTTCATGCAAAACCAGACAAACACGAAAAACGCGATCGATTGTCCGATTATGGTTGCGTTGAGATTCATGCAGGTACCTCTATGAAAATAGTGAGTGTTACTCGGCTAGCCGATAACAAAGGCTCTATTTTCGATCTATTAAACGAAGGGGTTCGCGAAAATAAACAGGAACGCCATACCCACACCGATGATGGAGATTACGTCCACGAACGCTGCAACCAAGAAGAACTGTGTTTGCAGTTTTGGCGCAAGCTCTGGCTGACGTGCAGAGCTTTCAATCAGCTTGCCACCCAGATTACCGAACGCTACAGCGGTGCCAGCACCACAAATGCCGAAAATGATGGCAGCAGCAATCAACGAAAAAGCCTGTACAGTTTCCATTTTTATCTCCAAGTTTTACTAAGGATTTACAGTTGTGATTTAAGGGTTAGTGGGTCGTGTGTGCCTGGTTGAGGTACACAATCGTTAACATCATGAACAAATAAGCCTGCAGTGTGATAACCAAGAGGTGGAAAACAGCCCATCCAAAATGGAGGGGAAGCTGCCAATACCCTACCAGCCCAATCACAAGGAAGATTACTTCGCCCGCGAAGAAGTTACCGTAAAGTCGCAACGCAAGAGACACCGGTTTCGCCAGAAATCCGGGCAGTTCGAGCAGAAGGTTCAGTGGCAGCGCCCATTTGCCAAACGGGTGAAAGGCGAATTCGCCCAGGAATCCGCCCAACCCTTTAATTTTTATGCTGTAGTAAATAATCAGGAAGAACACACTGATGGCGAACCCGAGCGTGATATTCAGGTCGGTTGTGGGGACCGCCTTGAAGTAGAGATGGGGATCCCCTGCGACGGTTTGAGCAAGTAGCGGAATCCAGTCTACTGGAATGATATCCATGGTGTTCATCAGGAATATCCAGCAGAAAATTGTAAGAGCCAGCGGTCCGATCAACTCATTTTTGGCAAAGAAACTGTTTTTGACATTGCCCTGTACCATCTCAACGATCATTTCCAGAAAGTTCTGGAGGCCTCCGGGCTTGCCGGACGTGGCGCGTTTGATACCAAATCGGAACAAGCCAATAAAGAGCAGGCCAAGCAGGAGGGAGATCAGCATGGAGTCGACATTAATTGCCCAGAACCCCATCTCACCTGCCTCTTCAACAGAGTGGGCAAACCCCCAACTTCCATCATGTTTCTGGCCAAATGTCAGAAAGCCCAAGTGGTGTTGGACGTATTCCGTCGCGGTTTGCGCGGTTTCAACTGCTTCGTGTGAGTTAGCCATGAATTAGTCTTTTGAATTCATATGGTTATAAAAACTGTTTATTGAATTACCCGGCGGGTAGCCACAATGCCAGTCAGGTAAATCGCGATGAACCCTGAAAACAGTGCTCGGGAGCTTAAAGGCTCGACATAAACAAAGGTCAAAGCAAAACCGGCACATATCAAAGAAATCTTGACTGCCTCACCGACATAAAAAGCTCTGACAATTTTCTGTGCTGCCCGCGCGCCCCGGTACCGAAAAGCCTTCATAGAAAAGTAGGCATTAGGCACAGCGCAAATCAAGCCACCTAACAGCAAAGAGTAAGCACTTATCCAGCCCAGTGTCGTGTATCCGACTGTCGTTATGAAACCAACAGCAATGAACTGGCTGGCTATTATCTTATAGATGGGAGGAGCTTTTATGGTTGACACGGTGTCGTTAAGTTCCCTTAACACGCTCTTCTCGGCGTCTTCGCTGCCATCCAAAGCGTCGCATTATAGGGATATCGCGAATCCTTATCAACTACACCAGGGGCTCATTTGATGTGTGCCAGGATACCGTCCAATTCATCCAGGCTATTGTATTTTAATGTCAATTTTCCCGCGCCTTTGTCCGTGTGGTGAATTTGAACCTGGGCGCCAAGTCTTTCTGAGAGGCTTTCTTCAAGCTTGCGGATGTCGGGATCGGACACGGGCGTTGCCTTTTTCAACTCGCCGTCAGTGAGGAGCATCTTTCTGGCTAGCGACTCGGTTTGTCGGACCGACAACCCCTTAGCGACAACCACTTGAGCGGCCTCGCTTTGGGCCAGAGACGGCAGAGAAAGCAGGGCCCGGGCATGCCCCATCTCCAAATCGCCATGCTCCAGCATCAGGCGTACGTCCGGGTTAAGGGAAATCAAGCGCATTAGGTTCGTGACCGTCGCGCGCGATCGTCCTACTGCGTCGGCAACTTCCTGTTGCGTCAGTTCGAATTCCTCCTGGAGGCGTTTTAAGGCCATGGCTTCCTCAATGGGGTTGAGGTTTTCGCGTTGGATGTTTTCGATCAGGGCCATTGCAATCGCGGATTCATCGGACACTGGCTTGATGATCGCCGGGATGGTGTCCAGGCCCGCGATCTGGGTAGCGCGCCACCGACGCTCTCCCGCAATGATTTCGTAGCGGGTGTCCGAAATGGGCCTGATCACGATTGGCTGCATGACACCCTGCGCTTTTATGGACGCAGCAAGTTCCTGAAGGGCCTCTTCATGCATGTCCGTTCGTGGTTGATATTTCCCGCGCTGGATAAGATCTACTGGAATATTACGCAGATCTCCGTCTTTGTTGTGCACAGATGCGGCGACAGCGGCGCTGCTTGTAGTCGGTGTTGAGGAGGCGGCTTTGCTACCGCCAAGGAGTGCATCTAGCCCTCTTCCCAATTTTTTCTTAGATGTCATTTTTTTTCCGTAAATGGTGTATAGGCTTCACGATCTTCGAGGTTTTGGAATCTTAGGTTGCTGGTTCCGTTCGCATTTGCTCATTTCTTCTCAACATTTCCCCTGCCAGTGCAAGATAGGCAACCGCCCCTCGGGATTGCCGATCGTAGTGGAGTACCGGCATTCCGTAACTCGGCGCTTCTGCGAGTCGGATATTACGCGGTACTACCGTCCTATACACTTTGTCGCCAAAATGAGTGAACAACTGTCCGGATACCTCGAGAGTCAACTTGCTTCGCGGATCGTACATGGTCCGCAAGATGCCTTCGATCTGGAGTGCCGGATTCAGGCTCGCGCTGATGGCGCCAATGGTTTCTACCAGGGCTGAGAGCCCCTCGAGTGCGTAGTACTCACATTGCATTGGAATAATAACGCCGTGCGCGGCAACCAATGCGTTGATGGTCAGCATGTTAAGAGACGGGGGGCAATCGATGACGATATAGTCATATGCGTGATTGAGAGACTGAACAATTTCGCGTAAGCGTGTTTCGCGGTCTTCCTCTTGCAATAACGCGATCTCCGCTGCTGTCAGATCACCGTTTGCAGGAAGTATGTCGCATCCTCCCGGTGTTTTCAGAATTGCACTCTGTGCGTTTTCCTCTCGCATAAGCACTTCGTAAAGGGAGTTTTTCAGCTCTGATTTATTGATCCCGCTCCCCATTGTGGCATTGCCCTGCGGGTCAAGATCAATTAGCAGGACGCGACGTTTCGTTGCACTTAGTGAGGCAGCGAGATTGACGGAGGTTGTCGTTTTTCCGACCCCACCTTTCTGATTTGCGATTGCTAAGACTCTAGCCACGACACTCCTACCCCACTGCGTTGCGTCTCAATTCAATGAGATGTCGCTCTCCTGAATTGCCCGGAATAACAACCTTCTCAATAGCGATTACGTCGACTTCCGGCGGAAGTTGCTCCAGTTCGCTCTGCGGATACTGCCCTTTCATTGCAATTATTTTTGTGTGCCCGTTAACCTGTAAATGATGCGTGAGTGAAACCAGATCCTGCAATGTTGAAAACGCCCGACTCACGATGACATCAATGTTTGCTTCAGGCGTGAATGTCTCAATCCTCTTATGGTGCACTCGGACATTGTTCAGACCGAGCTCGAGCACTGCCTGAAAAACAAATCGCGTTTTTTTGCCATTACTGTCGAGCAAATCGAATGTTTTGTCCGGATTCCAAATGGCCAAAGGAATTCCTGGCAATCCGGGACCCGTCCCCACATCGAGCACTCTCTGACCCGACAAGCGCGTGTGCAAAGACAAACTATCCAGCAAATGACGTGACAACATGTCCTGGACATCTCGCACACCTGAGAGATTGAACGCCGTATTCCATTTCTGCAGAAGAGAAATATAGGCCAGTAACTGATCCTCCTGTTGAGTGGAATGAGCAATTCCCATCTCGTGAAGACCGTCCCGTAATTGTTGTCGGAAAGCCATGGACTGCATTTTTATGGCACCCGATTACGCGGACTTTGCGTTAACGGCCTGATATTTTTTCAGGTAGATCAGCAGCAATGAAATTGCCGCAGGCGTCATTCCCGGAATACGTGACGCCCGGGCAATATTTTCCGGTTTCACTTGCAATAGCTTTTGCTTCAGTTCGTTCGAAAGCCCTTGCATCTGTTGGTAATCAAAATCGGAAGGTAGCGGTGTGTTTTCCTGTCGCTTTAGTTTTTGAATATCCTCTTCCTGACGATCGATATACCCTTTGTATTTAATCTGAATTTCAACTTTTTCTTTCACCACGGGATCAAGAGTGATCGCTGCAGCACAATGCGGCGAGTCTTCCAATGCGTGATGAAGCGTGTCGTAAGTAATTTCTGGTCTTGCCAGCAAATCCGCCAAACTGTACTCCCGGGTCACAGGGCGTTCGAGCAGTTCATTGATGCGCTCTGCTGATTGGCTGTTTGGCTGGATCCAGATTTTCTTCAGTCGCGCCATCTCACTTTCTACGCCTTCCTGTTTCGCACAGAAATGAGCCCAGCGAACATCATCGACCAGACCCAGTTCCCGGCCCTTTGGCGTCAGTCGCAGATCAGCATTGTCTTCCCGCAACAAGAGGCGATATTCAGCACGGCTTGTAAACATTCTGTAGGGTTCATTCGTGCCGAGGGAAATCAGATCGTCCACCAGAACGCCAATGTACGCCTGATCGCGACGAGGGCACCATGCTTCTTGCTCCCGTGCTGACAGGGCGGCATTCAATCCAGCCAGGATACCTTGCGCAGCAGCTTCCTCGTATCCGGTAGTGCCATTAATCTGACCAGCAAAAAAGAGCCCTTTTATGAATTTGGTTTCCAAGGAGTAGTGCAGATCCTTCGGATCAAAAAAATCATACTCTATGGCATAACCGGGGCGCGTAATGTGTGCCTTTTCAAACCCTTTTATCTGCCGCACAAGCGCTAGTTGCACATCGAATGGCAGGCTTGTGGATATGCCATTGGGGTAGAGTTCATGTGTGTTGAGGCCTTCAGGTTCCACGAAAATCTGGTGAGACGATTTGTCGGCAAACCGCATCACCTTGTCCTCGATTGACGGGCAATATCGCGGCCCAAGTCCTTCGATAACGCCTGTATACATCGGCGAGCGGTCCAATCCGCTCCTGATAATCTCGTGGCATATTTCATTGGTCGCCGTGATGTAACAATTCACTTGCTGTGGATGCTCTTCCACACGCCCAAGATAGGACATTACCGGTAACGGCGTATCACCTTCCTGGATTTGCATCACGGTAAAATCAACACTTCGGGCATCGATACGCGGGGGAGTGCCTGTTTTGAGTCTGCCCACATGGAAAGGGAGTTCCCGCAACCGGTGAGCCAAAGCGATCGAGGGTGGATCGCCAGCGCGCCCACCCGCGCTGTTTTCCAAGCCGATGTGAATTTTTCCCCCCAGAAAGGTGCCGGTCGTCAGGACGACCGAAGGCGCGAAAAATTTGAGCCCCATTTGCGTTACAACGCCCCGTACTTCCTCACCATGTACGATGAGGTCATCAACAGCCTGCTGGAAAATATCGAGATTTTCTTGGTTCTCCAGGATGGAACGGATGGCTGCTTTGTAAAGTACGCGGTCGGCTTGCGCTCTGGTTGCTCGAACAGCGGGGCCTTTGCTGCTGTTAAGGACCCGAAACTGAATTCCGGCACGATCCGTAGCCCGTGCCATTGCTCCACCAAGAGCGTCAATTTCTTTCACAAGATGAGATTTCCCGATTCCGCCGATGGCTGGGTTACAGGACATCTGGCCCAGCGTTTCGATGTTGTGGGAAATCAGGAGTGTCTTTGCTCCCATGCGGGCGGATGCCAAAGCTGCCTCTGTACCGGCATGGCCACCACCAACCACAATCACGTCGTATTGCTTTGCAAAGTCCACAGGACACCTGAAATAGGGAGAATTCTAAGGGCCGATAAGTATAAGCCTTCGTTTTAAAATTTGAAGTATTTAAATTTATTGAGAAAAAAGCGTCTTCAATAAGAAATAAAGATATAAAAGGTAAGAGATATAAAAGAGAGTAAGAGGTTAATGATGTTGTTATTACTAGTATCGCTGTTTTCTGTGCAAAAAAGTATTTACTTCATAAAAAACAAATGGATACGTGATGTATAAGCCGGTTAATTAGGTCTGATTAAACCTCTGGGAACCGTTTGGCAAGATGTTGGTAAAAACGCGAGTTATACCGTGCAGAAAATGTCGCCTTATTTATGCACGGAATATTCGTCGCAAAAACACCGATTACTCACAGCTTCTACAAGCGTTATACATACTATTTTTTTACTTTCCGACGCAGAAACTGGCAAAAATCTTCCCCAGGAGTTCATCCGTAGTGAAATCCCCCGTGATGGTGCCAAGGTGACGATGAGCCTGTTTGAGATCTTCTGCGACAAGCTCCCCTTCCCGCTTACCCAGCAACTGGGTATGGGCAATGATCAGGCTGTCACGTGCCGACTCCAGGGCATCGAGATGACGGCGCCTCGCGATAAAGTTGCCTTCTCCGCTGGGGGTATACCCCATACATTCTTTCAAATGTTGTTTAAGGAGGTCGAGTCCTAGATGGGATTTGGCAGAGATGCGAATGGTTGCGATGTCGTTCGATTCAACATGGATGGCTGCCTCATTCGACAAATCAATCTTGTTGAGGACAAGGCTGATGCGTTCGAGTGGCAAGTCCCCCAGCGCGTTATCAAGCGAAAGCGCCCTTAAATAATCGGAAATTGTCTCTGAAGTCACTGTGTCTTGTGTGACGTCCACGACAAGAAGAATTCGGTCAGCTTCTTTTATTGCCTTCACTGCCCTTCTGATACCTTCCTGTTCCACCACATCTTCGCTTCGTCGTAAGCCGGCGGTGTCAATGATGTGCAGGGGCATTCCGTCGATATTGATTTTCTCGACAAGGGTATCGCGCGTGGTACCCGCAATCTCTGTGACGATTGCGGTGTCTCTTTCAGCCAAGGCGTTTAACAGGCTGGATTTACCGGCATTGGGTTTTCCAGCGATAACGACAGTCATTCCGTCGCGCAAAATAGAACCCTGTTTTGCGCGTGGAATTATCTGTTCTGTTTGTTTTATTAAAGCTGATATCTTTTCTTCAATATTTCCTTCTGAAAGAAAATCAATTTCCTCGTCTGAAAAATCTATTGAGGCCTCAATATAAACTCTTAGTTCAATAATTTTTTCACTTAGATTTTTGATGAGATGTGAAAACTCTCCAGAAAGAGTCCTGACGGCACTACGAGCTGCTTCTTCGCTACTCGCTTCTATTAGATCAGCAATTGCTTCGGCCTGGGCGAGATCAAGCTTGTCATTGATGAAGGCTCTTTCAGAGAACTCCCCTGGCCTGGCGAGTCGACAACCCGCTCGCATCACTTCTTTGAGCAATCTGTCCAAAACAAACGAGCCGCCGTGGCCCTGTAGTTCGAGCACGTCTTCACCCGTGAATGAGTTGGGAGATTGAAAAAACAAGACGATTCCCTGATCAATCAGCGAATCGCTAGAATCCAGAAAACGCGAATAATAGGCGTGACGCGGCAGTGGATTGAATCGAAGAAGTTGAAAAGCAATTTTCTGACAGAGTGGTCCAGAGACTCTGACAATACCGACACCACCCTTGCCGGGCGGTGTTGCAATTGCGCAAATGGTGTCGCTGTCAGTCGTCAATGACATGCGTTAGCTACCGCAATGATCAGGTATTTTTTGCTTCTTTCGCCTCAAATTCCCGCTCAATCTTTTTCGTTACGTAGTACTGCTGAGCGATACCAAGAATACTGTTCGCCAGCCAGTACAGAACGAGACCTGCCGGGAACCACAGGAAAAAGAACGTCATCATCACGGGCATGAAGCGCATGACCTTTGCCTGCATAGGGTCTGCAGGAGCAGGGCTCAGCAGGGATTGGGCATACATGGACACGCCCATTAATAAAGGTAGGATGAAGAAGGGATCCATCACGGAGAGGTCATTGATCCACAGAATGAATGGTGCCTGTCGCAGCTCAACACTTTCCATGAGCACCCAGTAAAGGGCGATGAAAACCGGCATTTGAACCAGCATTGGGAGGCAGCCCCCAAAGGGATTGATCTTCTCCTTCTGGTACAGCTCCATCGTGGCCTTTTGCAGTTTCATGCGGTCATCGCCATAGCGTTCCTTGAGCTGTGCCATTTTTGGCATTACACGACGCATGTTAGCCATGGAGCGATAACTTGTGGCCGAAAGCTTGTAAAAGATTGCTTTGACGGTGAGCGTCAAGAGGATGATGGAGAATCCGTAATTTCCTACCAGCGAATTGATTTGTCGGAGAAGCCAGTAAATCGGGGACGCAGCAAACCAGAGCCACCCATAGTCAATCGTCAGGTCAAGATTGGGAGAAATCTCTCTGAGGGAATACTGATCTTTTGGGCCAGCGTAAAACTGAACTTGCTGAGAGGCCGTGCTGCCCGGTGCAACAGTAAACTCTGGCCCGGTAAATCCCCCGATGTATTCACTCGCATTCTGCGGACTTTTACGCATGGAAAACGTATTCATGGCATCTGAAGGCGGGATCCACGCAGATAGAAAGTAATGCTGGCTCATTGCTATCCAGCCGCCAACAAGCTGATGTGGAGGAATACCATCATCGACATCATCAAAGCTCACCTTGTAGTAAGGGTCATCAGCAGATGTCGCGGCAAATCCAAGGAAAGAGGAGCGTCCAACACCACTGGCCGTGCTGGGATCCGGGAAATTGGTTCTGTTGATCTGGCCAAAAAGATTGGCTGACCAGCTCGAATTCGTGTTGTTGCGAATTTCATAGTCAATGGTCACGAGGTAACTGCCTCGCGCAAACCGAAAATGTTTAGTGACTTCAATGCCATTGCCCGTAAGGTGTCTCAGCGAGACGTCGAGAGAGGACGCGTTGGGGCTCAGGGCATATTGTGAGGCCGAGCTTTGATAGACAGCTCGTTGCTGGGAATCAATGCCGTTACGCCCTACGAGGCCGGTTTTTGCCAGGTATAACTGCTGAGCATTATTTTCCAGGAGAACAAAGGGGTCGTTTTCAGCGTCAATGGTTTTTTTGAACTCCGGCAGCGCAACATAAACAATATCGCCACCATTCAGATCGAGCACAACGCGAAGAACGTCGGTATCGATGCTCACCAGCGAGGGTGAAGCAGTATTAGACGTCATCCCCGCAGGTGTCCCAACAACGGGAATATCTGTCACAGTGGAAATTGCTCCGCTCCCACTGGCGTCGGCGGTGGGGACAGGTAGGTCACTGATCTCAGCGTTACGAGACTCCACAACAGCAGCGCTTAACTCCTGTGCCGGGACCCCGCGCGGGTAATCTTCCTGCCAGGCAAGCAGCAAAAGATAGGAAACAACGGCCAAGCCACCAAAAATAAGATATTTAAGAGAATCCATAATGAGCTACTAAAAGGTTGATGACTTAGAGGGTGGGTGAGCTACAGCCGGTTCAGGAACGAGATCAATCCCACCGGGATGCCAGGGATGACAGCGCGCAATTCGTTTTGCGCCCAAGGTAATGCCTCGAACCAGGCCATGCTTTTCAATGGCTTCTTGCGTGTAGTGTGAGCAGCTTGGATAAAACCGACACTGATTGCCAATGAAATAGCTGAGAGAATGTTGGTAGACCCAAATCAACTTGATGGCGCACGTTTTGAACATTTTCAAGATTCTCTGATCAGGACCGATTTTCAGCTTTACGAGCGAGATCCACCCACAACTTTTCAATTTTTTGGTTGATTTGCTCGTTACTTAGCGCGCCTAAACCACTGCGCGCTAGAATAACGATGTCCACAGTGGGGAGCAAACCTTGATTGCGACGAAATGACTCCCGAAGACAACGTTTCACGCGATTGCGATGAACTGCCTTGGCAACATTTTTTTTGGCGATGACGAGGCCCAATCGAGGATAGTGACTACCACTGTCACGGGCTAGCAGAAGCAGATGTTGGCAGGAGACTTTTAGGTCGGCGTTCTTGAATACGGGTTGGAAATCTGCGGCACCCAGCAGACGCAGCTTCTTGCTAAAGCCAAAGTCAGACACAGGTTCTACTTTTCATGAGTACCGCAGAGTGAGAAAAAGCCTATTACGCTGACAGCTTGGCTCGACCACAAGCACGACGACGCTTAATCACAAGACGACCGCCGCGGGTTGCCATGCGAGCTCTGAAGCCATGGGTGCGTGCTCGTTTGAGTAAGCTGGGCTGAAACGTTCTTTTCATGATGTTATCCAGATTATTGCTAGGTAATTTAGGTGATCAGTTTTAAACCGAGCGCGAATTCTAGTTGTTTCAATTGCTTATTGCAATTCTAAAGACCATAAAAAGAAGCCTTTAGGCATTGCGTCAGAATCGCTAAAAAATACAGGGAGTTACAATTTATACGGGGTTAATCACAACTTACCCACAGAATATTTTCATAAATTTCTTGGTCGAATTTTCACGCTAAAACAACGGGTTTTTTCAGCGAAATGGAAATAACAAATTGAAATATAAGGGAAAAAATAAGAGGGAAAATCATGGAATCCCAGACAATGGGTGTGGATAACTTCAAATTGCCACGCTAGAATCGCCCTTCCAATGAAAACTCCAAATGATTTATGGAAGGTAATAAGAAGAGTGGATTCGGTAATCTGGCAAAGCTGCATTAACTGCTTAAAAAATGAGCTACCCTCTCAACAGTTCAACACCTGGATTCGCCCCCTGTACGCAGAGTCTTCTTCGCATGAGTTGAGGCTCTATGCGCCTAATCGTTTTGTTCTGGACTGGGTAAAGGAAAAATTTCTCGGCCGTATAAAAGAGTTGCTCCGTGAAAATGCAACGGGGAGTTCTGTCAACGTCGTCATTGAGATTGGTGCACACCCGGCGAAGTCTGCCGAAAATGCGCCCGCCATGATGCCGCCGACAGTCGTTTTACCTCCGCATCACGAAATCACCCGAAACGCAGCGGGGCTTGGTGAGATTGTCACGAGTGAGACTCGAGAAATCCGTCAAGACGTGCAAGCTGCGGTGCCGCAAGCGGTGACGGCGAGACGCCCCTCCAAGAACATGGAGGTCATCATTGATGGCAAGCTTCGTCATAAGGGAAGCCTGAATCCCGAGAATACCTTTGAAAACTTCATCGAGGGAAAGTCAAACCAGCTTGCGCGTGCTGCTGCGCTTCAGGTTGCTGAAAATCCAGGCGGAGCCTACAACCCTCTTTTTATTTATGGAGGCGTTGGCTTAGGCAAGACACATCTAATGCATGCGATTGGCAACTATCTGGTGGCAAGAAAACCGGATGCCAAGGTCGTCTATCTCCATTCAGAGACGTTTGTTGCCACCATGGTCACCGCTCTCCAGCTCAACGCGATTAATGAGTTCAAACGCTACTATCGCTCCGTGGATGCCTTGCTGATTGATGATATACAATTCTTTGCTGGCAAAGAGCGCTCTCAGGAGGAGTTCTTCCATACTTTCAATGCATTGTTGGAAGGAGGACAGCAGATCATCCTCACTAGCGATAGATATCATAAAGAAATCAATGGGTTAGAGGAGAGATTGAAGTCTCGCTTTGGCTGGGGTCTGTCCGTAGGCGTTGAGCCTCCTGAGCTAGAAACGCGCGCTGCGATCCTGATTAATAAAGCAGAGCAAAGCAATGTAGAGTTGCCTGGCGATGCCGCGATGTTTATCGCACAACGATTGCGGTCGCATGTGAGAGAGTTGGAAGGTGCGCTGAAGAAGGTCATCATCCATGCCAATTTTGTAGGCCGTCCAATTGATCTGGAGCTGGTTAAAGAGGCGCTGAAAGACCTGTTTGCACTTCATGACAAAATGGTGACTATCGACAATATTCAGAGGTCCGTCGCTGAATATTACAAGATTAAAATGTCCGACATGTTATCCAAGCGTCGCAATCGCTCAGTTGCTAGGCCGCGTCAGATGGCAATGAGTCTTTCGAAGGAGTTAACAAATCACAGCCTTCCGGAGATCGGAGACGCGTTTGGTGGTCGGGATCACACCACGGTATTGCATGCCTGCAAACAGGTTAAGAACCTTCGGGCGACGTCCATGGATTTTTCAGAAGACTACAATAATTTATTACGGGCTTTGGCGACCTGATACAGCACACCCAAAGTAGTTCGTTTACGAGACCCTTCGCCCTATTCATTAATCCAACAGAGTGAAAAACTATGTATTTTGCAATTGCGAGAGAGGCCATTCTTAAACCACTTCAACTGGTTTCTGGTGTTGTGGAAAGACGTCAAACGCTTCCGGTCCTTTCCAATGTTCTTCTCTCGCTTAACAGTGCTGGCGAGCTGTCAATTACAGGGACGGATCTTGAGGTAGAGCTCATCGGCAGAGTGCAAGTAGGAGGCACTACAAAGCCCGGCGAAATCACGGTCCCTGCGCGCAAACTGGTCGACATCTGCAAATCTCTTTCGGACGACGCAACGCTCGAGTTCACAGTTGATGACTCTAAAATGATCATTAAGTCCGGTCGCAGCCGATTTAGTCTGGCGACCTTGCCCGCCAGTGATTTCCCTAACACAGAGGAAGAGCCGGGAACTTTGGAGTTAAGTGTTTCTCAGGCAGCGCTCAAGAATCTTCTCGATGGCACCTCATTCGCGATGGCGCAGCAGGATGTGCGTTATTACCTAAATGGCATGCTCTTTGAACTGGCGGCGGACTATCTTCGGGTTGTTGCGACCGACGGTCATCGATTGGCGATGCAAACCTTAAAGATGCAAAATCCGATCGATATGCCCTCTCAGTTGATACTTCCCAGAAAGGGCGTAATTGAGCTGGGCCGTTTACTGACGGGCGAGGAGTCTGATATTTCCCTGGTCTTTGGTAAGAATCACGTCCGGGCTAAAACACGAGATGTCACGTTTACCTCAAAACTTGTAGATGGCAAGTTTCCCGACTACAACCGAGTGTTGCCAAGAGGCGGCGACAAGCTGGTTATTGGTGATCGACTAGAGTTGAAACAGGCCTTTAGCCGCACTGCAATTCTGTCTAATGAGAAATACAGAGGCGTTCGCGTATTGCTCTCAGATGGCGAAATGAAAATTCTAGCCAACAATCCTGACCAAGAAGAAGCAGAAGAATCCGTATCGGTCGAATATCAAGGAGATGCGCTGGAAGTGGGGTTCAATGTCAGCTATCTCGTTGATGTTTTAACTGTGCTGAGTTCCGAACGCGTCAAGATGACCCTTATCGATTCGAACTCCAGCGCTCTTCTCGAAGCAGCGGAAAGCAACGGAGAAGCTTTGTATGTTGTGATGCCGATGCGCTTATAGTGGTCGGCTTCTCCACTGAAAACGCTCTGCAATCATAAGCTACTCTCGTATGGCCCTCATCAAACGGCTGGACATTTTTCGGGTTCGCAATCTAGCCGAAATTCACTTTCGTCCAGAAGCTGACGTCAATATTCTCTATGGCCAAAATGGGAGTGGGAAAACCAGTCTGTTAGAGGCTATCCACCTTCTGGGCCTGGGTCGCTCTTTCCGAACCTCTAAACTCGAGAACGCTATTGAGTCTAGCGCCGAAGACTGCGTGATCTTTGCGGAGCTCGAGGAGGGAGTCACGGTTGGGCTCAACAAAACCCGCAAGTCGGGACATGTCCTCAAACTTTTGGGCGAGCGCCAGAAAAGCTGGATAGACACGGCCAGGCGCCTTCCGATTCAGGTCATCAATGCTGACAGTTTCTCTTTGCTTGAGGGCAGCCCCAAGGTTCGACGCCGATTTCTCGATTGGGGCGTGTTCCACGTGGAACATGAATTCGCTCTTGCTTGGCGAGGCGCTTCAAAATGTCTCATGCAAAGAAACTTACTGTTAAAGCAACGACGTCTGGACATTGGCCAACTCGAGGCGTGGGACTCCGAGTTTTCAAGCCTGGGAGAGAGAATCGACTCCTTTAGGCATCGTTATCTGGATCAATTTCTCCCCATTCTCAATGAAGTGCTCCCGGAGCTGATTGATTTGCCGGCGCTAACTATTCGCTATGAGCGTGGTTGGGATGGAAAGCACTCCTTGCGGGAAGCTTTGGCGCACAATCTTGAAAGGGATATTCGGTATGGAGCGACTCAAAATGGTCCGCACAGAGCGGACCTGAATATTCGGATTAATCGCGATGATGCGCAGGAAGTGCTTTCGCGAGGGCAACAAAAATTGCTCGTGAGTGCGATGAAAATAGCGCAAAGCGTTTTGCTTATGCGTTTGAATCAAGTCAAAGGCATCTACCTAATAGACGATTTGCCCTCTGAGCTGGATTTGCGAAATCGACAAAAGATTTGCACGTTATTAGACAGCCTTCAGTGCCAGATTTTCATCACCTGTGTTGATGCGCAAGAGCTCGAAAATTGCTGGTCACCCTCTCGAAGGCCGGGCAAGTTCCACGTGGAACATGGTAAAATGACACCGACTTTTTATGGCGCACCCTCGCCTTGAAACGAGCACTGCAATCGCCAAGGTGTGGCTATCGTGCAGACATACGCAATAACAGGAGAATACGCATGGCTCAGGACTCAACCTATAACTCATCAAGCATTAAGGTACTAAAAGGGCTTGATGCAGTACGAAAAAGGCCTGGCATGTATATCGGGGATACCGACGACGGCACAGGCCTGCACCATATGGTGTTTGAACTGGTGGATAATTCGATCGATGAAGCCCTGGCAGGATATTGCGATGATATTCGCGTCACAATCCACCCCGGTGAAACAGTTACGGTGTCGGACAATGGCCGCGGTATCCCTACTGAAATGCACTCTGAGGGGGTTTCTGCCGCTGAGGTGATTATGACGGTCCTCCATGCGGGAGGAAAGTTTGACGATAACAGCTACAAGGTTTCCGGGGGACTACACGGAGTAGGCGTGTCCGTCGTGAATGCGCTATCCGAGGAGCTCAAGCTAACGATTCGCCGTGATGGCAAAGTACATGAGCAAAACTATGTTCATGGTGTCCCCCAGGCCCCTCTCGCAGTCGTGGGTGAAACCGATGTCACGGGGAGTGAGGTTCACTTTAAACCCTCCGCAGCAACGTTTTCCAACATCGAATTCCACTACGACATTCTTGCCAAGAAACTTCGTGAACTGGCGTTTCTGAACGCCGGCGTTTCAATTCAACTAAAAGACGAGCGTACGGGGAAAACTGATTTGTTTAAGTATGAAGGAGGCCTCCACGCTTTCGTAAATTACTTGAACACAAACAAGGCGCCAGTGAACAAGATTTTCCATTTTGCTGCGGAGCGACCTGAGGACGGCATTTCAGTTGAAATCGCATTGCAGTGGAACGACACCTATCAAGAAAACATTTTTCCCTACACCAACAACATCCCGCAAAAGGATGGGGGGACTCATCTTGCCGGATTTCGTGCCGCACTCACGCGTGTTCTTAATTCCTATATCGACAAAGAAGTGACGGCAAAAAAAGGAAAAGAAGTAGTAACAACGGGAGACGATGCCCGAGAAGGCCTTACCGCGATTATTTCGGTCAAAGTTCCAGACCCGAAATTCTCCTCGCAAACAAAAGACAAACTGGTCTCCTCAGAGGTAAAGGCGGTGGTCGAACAAGAAATGGCGAGCCATTTCACCGACTATCTGATGGAAAACCCCCTCGAAGCCAAAGCCATTGTTGCCAAGATGATCGATGCTGCCAGAGCGCGAGAAGCAGCAAGAAAGGCAAGAGAAATGACACGTCGAAAGGGTGCTCTGGATATCGCGGGATTGCCCGGAAAATTGGCTGATTGTCAGGAAAAAGATCCTGCATTATCAGAGATTTACATCGTCGAGGGTGATTCTGCAGGTGGCTCTGCAAAACAGGGACGAAATCGTAAGAACCAGGCTATTTTGCCCCTTAAGGGTAAGATTTTGAATGTCGAAAAGGCGCGGTTTGACAAGATGCTGAGCTCGGCTGAAATTGGCACACTGATCAAGGCTCTGGGCTGTGGCATCGGTAATGAGGAGTTTTCACCAGAAAACCTTCGTTACCACAGCATTATCATCATGACAGATGCAGACGTTGATGGATCGCATATTCGAACCTTGTTGTTGACCTTCTTTTTCAGACAAATGCGTGAACTTGTCGAGCGCGGTCATATTTTTATTGCGCAACCTCCCCTTTACAAAATTCGCAAAGGGAAACATGAGCAGTATCTGAAAGATGACGACGAGTTAGCCAAATATCAGATGCAAATCGCGTTAGATGGCGCAAGTTTGTTCGTCAATCCAGAGGCACCGGCAATCACGGGTGATGCCCTCAATGCGATTGTGCACCAGTACAACAATACGTATGCCATTGTGAATCGCCTGAACCGCCTCTACCCCTCAGAAGTATTGGAAGCCATGATCTTTACGCGTGAGTTGGTGCAAACAGACCTCACAGAAGCCAATGTTCAAGCCTGGTGTGGTGAGCTCTTCGACGCAATGACACGGCTTAACCCCAAGTCGAGCGCGGGCTATCAATTGTCTGCTCGCAAGGACAGAGAGCGCGCAGCATTCCTGCCAAATGTTGTCCAATCCTTTCACGGTCTGACCAAGGAGTATCAGTTCACACTCGACTTCTTCAATTCAGGTGAATACAAAGCGATCCTAAGGCTGGGGGCTACTCTGGAGGGATTGATAGAGGAAGGTGCTTACGTACAGCGAGGCGAGCGCAAGCAGGAAATTCGAAGTTTTGCAGAAGCACTCCACTGGCTAACGTCTGATGCGATGAAGGGACACTACCTGCAGCGATACAAGGGCTTGGGAGAAATGAACCCAGAACAATTGTGGGAAACCACGATGGACCCTGAAAGTCGACGAATGCTGCAGGTCACAATCGAGGATGCGATAGGAGCGGATCAACTCTTCACAACGCTCATGGGTGACCAAGTTGATCCGCGACGGGAATTTATCGAGAACAATGCACTGGCAGTCCAAAATCTCGATATATAACAATGGGTTAAGTCTTTGCGAGAATGATGTCCATGTTCTCGCCTACCCACTCCGCGTAGCGATTGGCGATATCGTTTGCCGACTGGCCCTCAACTGAGATTGGTTCGCCAATCCGGACGCGAATGAGCCCCGGGAACTTCATCAAGCGATGTGCCGGCCAACATTCTCCTGCGTTGTGAATGACCGGCAATGCTGGGGTATTTGCGGTGACGGCGAGCTTGGCACCGCCTCGTGACATCGCGCCTACCTGCCCTGCTGGACTTCTGGAGCCTTCGGGAAATATCACGACAGAAAGCCCTTCCTCCAACCGTTGCTTGCCCTGAGTAAGCAGCGACCTCCCAGCTTCTCTCGGTTTACTCCGGTCAATCGCGATAGGTTTCTGTAATCGCATGGCCCACCCCCAGAAGGGGATCTTCAAAAGCTCTTTCTTCAAGATTGGGCAGACAGGTGAGATCGCATCGTAGAGAAAAATGGTTTCCCACGAGCTTTGGTGCGTGCTCAATACCACGACGGGGTGTGACGGGATGTGCTCTGACCCTTCAACCTCGTAACGAATGCCACAGGTGAGCCGCAACCAAAGAAGGACAAATCTGCACCACAGGGCATAAATGAAAAACCGTCGCTTTAAGGGGATGAACCAGAAAACAAGAATACAGATAAGGGAAATGACGACGGTGGCAACAAAATAGCCAGCGTAGAATAACAGTGAGCGAAGGAATGTAAGGGTTTGTTTAGCCATCGTGGGAGGTCACTGTGGAGAGTCTGAGCCGAGAATAGTGTCTACATAAGCGGCAAGATCTTCGACGACTCGCACACCATCAAGCTCGTTAGCGGAAGACTCCGCTATGGTAGAGATGCCTTTCCCGGTTCTAACTAAAACAGGGAGACATCCTGCCAGCTTGGCACACAGGAGATCCTTTGCGCTGTCTCCAACGAAAGGACATCCCTCAACGCTGATGCCAAATTCGCAGGCGATCTGCTCAAGCAATCCCGTTTTGGGTTTTCGGCAATGACACCCCTCCTCTGGGCCGTGCGGACAATAAAAAACCCCGTCAATATGCCCCCCCGATTCTTCCACCAGATCGCACATCTTCTGGTGCATTCGAGCCAATTCGACTTCATCAAAATAGCCGCGAGAGATACCGGACTGATTTGTCGCAACCGCCACGGTGTACCCGGCTTTGCTCAATCGGGCAATTGCTTCAATGCTACCGGGGAGAGGACGCCATTCGTCAACGGATTTGATGTAATCATCGGAGTCCTCGTTGATGACACCATCCCGGTCCAAAATAATCAGTGTCACTCGAGGGCTCGCAAGAATTAACTGGTGTGAAGGTAAGAGATATCAGCAACTTGGAGGAAAAGAGTCCGCAGTTCGTTCAAAAGATTGATGCGGTTATGTCGCAAGGCCACATCTTCATCCATGACGAGGACGCGATCGAAGAAATCATCGATCGCCTGCTTGGAGCCTGACAACACTTCTAATCCCTGTGCGTACTGACGCTTTTGAAACAGCGGTTCCGCAACACGACGACAATCTCGCAAGGTGTCCGACAGTGCCTTTTCGGCGTCCTCTTTCAAGAGCTCCGGATTTGTCGGAGCGGTTTTCTGCTTAGCCAATTCCTTTTGCAGGATATTTGAGACGCGTTTGTTGGCGGAGGCAAGCGATTGGGCCTCGGGAAGCTTACTGAAGCGATGAACCGCCTGAACGCGCAAATCAAAATCGAGCGGTTTCGTCGGTTTGAGGAAATAGACGGACTGAAAAACTTCAGCACTAATCCCTTCTGCTTGGTACCAGGCACGGAAACGGTCCAGCAAGAAATCGAAAACCTGCTGCGCGAGGCCCTCCGGAAGGGCAAGCTCGGGGAATTGATTGCACGCCTGGTGAATCGCGCGCAACAGGTCCAGATCAAGCGATTTCTCGACTATGATTCGCAAAATACCAAGTGCGGCACGACGAAGAGCAAAAGGATCTTTAGAGCCTGTCGGCGGTTGCCCAATGGCAAACAAACCCACGATCGTGTCGAGCTTATCGGCAAGGGCCAATACACATCCGGTTTTGGTACTTGGCAACTGATCGCCCGAGAAGCGAGGCATATACTGTTCGTTCAATGCGATCGCAACCTCTTCAGGCTCTTTGTCGTTTCGCGCGTAGTAGTACCCCGCGAGGCCTTGGAGTTCCGCAAACTCTGACACAAGATTTGTCACCAGGTCGCACTTTGACAGTGCCGCCGCCCTCTCGCACCACGCGACGGATGCCTCGAGCTCTGTTGCAATGAATCTGCTCAATCCGACAACGCGTTCTGATTTTTCGAACACGGTCCCCAATGACTGTTGAAAGACAATCGTCTTCAACTGCTCACGGTGTGTAAAGAGTGCTTGTTTGCAATCCGTATCAAAGAAGAATTTGGCATCAGACAAACGGGGGCGAATCACACGCTCATTCCCGGCGATGACCTGAGCGGCATCCGTACTGACCAGATTGCTTACAGTTATGAAGTTCGCTAGAAGTTGATCTTTTTGATCAAGAAGATAAAAACATTTCTGGTGCGCCTTAAGAGACGACACAATGGCCTCTCGAGGGACGGAAAGGAAATGGGCATCGAATCGCCCGGTTAAGGCGACGGGCCATTCGACAAGTGCCGTTACCTCCTCCAGCAAATCCTCTTCGATTACTACCTTGGCGTGAAGTTGCGTGGCCTGCTCCTCGACAAGTGCGCGCACCTTTGCTTTTCGCTTATCGTAATTGACGATAACAAACGCCTGTTCCAATAAAGACTCATATTCTGCCGGGTCTGAAATTGAGAATTCGGCAGCATGCATAAAGCGATGGCCTCGAGAAAGTCTTCCAGTGTGAATTCCAAGAATCTGCGCAGGAATAACGTCCTTACCAAAGAGCATGACCACCCAATGCACGGGGCGTACAAACTCGACACGGGAACTTCCCCACCGCATTTTCTTGGGAATCGGCAAAGAGGCTAAAGCCTTTTCTAGCATATCGGGTAAAAGAGACCGTGTATCACTGCCCTTGATGTGGGAACGGTGCATGAGTTTGGTAACACCGTCGCGTTCAACGTGCTCCAGTGCCGAAATATCGACGCCACACGATCGAGCAAATCCTGCAGCCGCAGGTGTCGGGTTTCCAGTACTGTCAAACGCTGCAGAGACAGCCGGTCCCAATCGCTCGACATGCTTGTCTGCCTGGTGCTCATCAAGTGAGGTAACCCGCAGTGCCAGGCGTCTGGGCGTTGCAAACGTCGTCATCTCGGAGAATCCTAATCCAGCGGATTCGAGTGCATTTCGAAGATTCGCGCAGAACGCTTCTGACAATTGGCGCAGTGCCTTCGGAGGCAGCTCACCCGTTCCAATTTCTACCAAAAAATCGTTAGTTAGCATGATCCATCACTTTTGCAGAGCAAGATCGCGGAGCGCCGCAGGCGCCAGGGGAAATCCGAGCGCCTTGCGGCTTTCGTAATACGCTTCCGCGACCTGTCGAGAGAGCGTACGTACTCGCAGAATGAAACGTTGACGCTCTGTTACCGAAATGGCATGTCGCGCATCGAGTAGATTGAAGTAATGCGAAGCTTTGAGAACCTGTTCGTAGGCTGGCAACGCGAGCCCCTTTTCAATGAGACGGGCACATTGCGTTTCACAATCGTCAAAATAGCGGAAGAGATTCTGAACCTCCGCATGTTCGAAATTGTAGGCAGACATCTCCACCTCATTCTGATGGAACACATCTCCGTAGGTCACAATGCCATTGGGGCCTTTCGTCCAGACAACATCGTAAATGCTATCGACGCCCTGCAAATACATCGCGATGCGCTCAATACCGTACGTAATCTCACCGCTTACGGGGAAGCACTCAAGCCCGCCTACTTGCTGAAAATAGGTAAACTGAGTGACCTCCATGCCGTTGAGCCACACTTCCCAGCCTAGCCCCCATGCGCCCAGTGTGGGAGATTCCCAGTTATCTTCAACGAATCGAATATCATGGATTCGCGAATCAATGCCCAGACTCGCGAGAGATTCCAGATAGAGCTCCTGAATATCGGGAGGCGAAGGTTTAAGAATGACCTGAAACTGGTAATAGTGCTGAAGACGGTTTGGATTTTCTCCATAACGACCGTCTGTCGGCCGACGACTTGGCTGAACGTAGGCGGTATTCCAGCTTTCGGGACCAATTGCTTTCAAAAAAGTGGCGGGGTGAAACGTTCCGGCACCCACCTCCATATCGAGGGGTTGCATGAGCACACACCCTTTGTTTGCCCAGAATTGCTGGAGTGCCAGAATGAGACCCTGAAAGGTGCCAAGGTCGGGCGCAGGAGATGAAGCAGACAAGAATTACTCCGAGGATTACTTTAAAGAGTGGGCGATTATCCTTGATTCCAAAGCCAATATCCATACTTCACGCGGGGAGCGAGTTGAGGCAAGTCCCCGTATTTTACTCGGGGAGATCGCGTACTATAGAATTCCGCCGCACAAGCAATCATGGTGACGCGTCAGGGAAAACGGCGTTCATAAACCGGGGAAATTGTTATCCAACACTTTAAAGTCTTTTTTATTCAACTGTTCCTCCGGATCAGCAGCTGGATGTCCCTGCCGGTAGCACACGACTTAGGAAACTGGATTGGCGCATTCCTCTGGCGGTTTCAAACCGCAGCGTGCCGGATTACGCGTCGCAATGTGGACCTCTGTTTTCCTGACCGCCCGGCGGAGGATCGTACAGCCCTCGCGCAGCAGAGTGTGGCCGAAACCGTAAAGTCAGCGCTTGAACTTGGAAAGATATGGCTCTCCCCGGTAGACGATGTGCTGCGGATGATCCACGGAGTTAAAGGAGAAGCACTCCTCGACGCCGCGATTGCTCGCGGCAAAGGTCTCATCGTGCTGGCGCCCCATCTGGGAAACTGGGAAGTCTGTGGTTTGTATCTCAGACGACGGTTTCCCTGCACCTTTCTCTACAAACCTCCCAAATTAGCGGCCTTTGAAAAGACAATGCTCCAGTATCGCGGACGGATTGGCGCGCAGTTGGCCCCTACCAGTCCAAAGGGTATCGCGATGTTGTTGAAAGCGCTCGGAAAGGGGGAGGTGGTCGGGATACTGCCGGATCAGGAACCGAGCCTGGAAAGTGGCGTCTTTGCGCCTTTTTTCGGTGTGAAAGCGCTGACAATGACATTGGTGGGGAAACTGCAAAGGAAAACAGACGCCGCCGTCGTCATGGTTTACGCGCGTCGGTTAGCGAATGGTGCGGGCTTTGAAATTGTGGTCGAGCCCCCTCAGGACGACATTGCGCACGAAGATCCAGTCATTGCCGCGGCTGCGCTCAATGCGTCGGTTGAAGCCTGCGTCCATCAGGCGGAACATCAGTATCAATGGGAATACAAGCGTTTCAAGCACCAACCGGACCACAGCAAAAATGCGTTGTACCGTTAACGTCGCCAGAACATGGGAAGAAAAAGTACCAGCAAAGTAAATATCTCAAGCCGCCCCAAGAGCATCGCAAAACACAAAATCCATTTGCCCGTATCCGAAATCCCGCTGTAGTTTTTGGCTACGCCCTCCAAGCCAGGCCCCAGATTGTTAATAGCGGCGCCCACGGCACTGAACGCGGTAACCACATCTTCCCCTGTCGCCAGCATGGCCAGCAACAAGGCCAGAAACACCATGACGTACATGGCAAAAAATCCCCAGACAGACTCAATCACTTTGTCGGGCACAAGGGTGTTGCCAAGCTTGACGGGGATGACGGCGTTCGGATGAATCAGTCGCTGCACCTCCCGTAAACCTTGTTTCAGAATGAGCAGAATTCGGATGACTTTCATCCCTCCTCCCGTGGACCCTGCGCAGGCACCGACGATGGACGCATAGATCAGCATATAAGGGAGCACTGAGGGCCACACGCTAAAGTCATCTGTAGTAAACCCGGTGGTGGTAGTGATTGAAACGCTCTGAAAGGCACCGTGAACAATGGCATCAAACAGGTCATAAGTATCTGTTGCATACAACACGCTAATGGTGACGAGAGAGAGCACTACCAGCATGGCCGTGTAAAACTTCAGCTCCGGGTCGCGCAGATATTGGGAAATACTCTTGGCACGCCATGCGGTGAAGTGAAGCGCAAAATTAATGCCGGCGAGAAACATGAACAGCGTGGCAATCATGTTGATGAGGGCGCTGTCGAAATAGCCAAGGCTGGCATCGTGGGTAGAAAAGCCACCGATCGCGATTGTTGTAAAGCTGTGACAAATGGCGTCAAAGAATGACATCCCTGCAGCCCAGAAAAACAAGGTGCAGGCCACGGTGAGCGCCAGATAAATGTACCAGAGTGCTTTTGCCGTCTCTGCCAGTCGCGGCACCAGGTTGTCGTTCTTCACGGGCCCTGGACTTTCCGCGCGGTACAACTGCATACCCCCGATTCCCAACATTGGAAGTACCGCAACCGCGAGTGCGACAATTCCCATCCCGCCCAACCATTGGAGCTGCTGTCGATAAAAAAGAATCGACTGTGGAAGCGTATCCAGACCGACAATCACGGTTGCGCCTGTTGTGCTTAGTCCCGAAATCGATTCGAAGACTGCGTCAGTAAGCGAGAGAGGGAGATCGAGTGATAAAAAAAACGGCAATGCTCCGAAGGTGCCGAGCACTGTCCAAAATAAAGTGACGACGAGGAACCCGTCACGTGTGCGTAGTTCTTTCCGTGACCCCAGCGTGAAAAACCAGAGTACAAATCCGGTTGCAAAAGTAATGAACAAGGAAGTTGCAAACGACGGTATTTCACCATCGCTGTAAATGAGAGAAACCACGATGGAGGGAAGATAGGCGAGGATGCTGAACAGCATCAACAACAGGCCCAATATTCTACAAACGATAGACAGGTGCATGGCGCTCTCAGAAGAAGGTGAGCCCAACCTGGAATAATCGTTCTACTTCCGGGATGCGCTTCTTGTCGACCAGGAACAGAATGACGTGGTCCCCTGATTGCACCACGATATTGTCGTGAGCAATCAATACCTCTTCATCGCGCACAATTGCGCCAATCGTCGTGCCTGGGGGTAATTCAATGTCTTCTATCGCTTTGCCAACGACCTTGGAGGAGTGCTTGTCACCATGTGCAATGGCCTCAAGTGCCTCGGCAGCCCCTCGGCGAAGAGAGTGAACATTGACGATATCACCGCGCCGCACATGTGTTAGCAAACTGCCAATGGTTGCTTGCTGTGGAGAAATGGCGATATCGATCTCTCCTCCTTGAACAAGATCCACATATGCGGGGTTGTTGATCAATGTCATCACTTTACGTGCTCCGAGTCGCTTGGCGAGCATGGACGACATGATGTTAGCTTCATCGTCGTTGGTTAACGCGAGAAAGACATCGGTGTCTTCAATACTTTCCTCCAGCAACAATTCTTTGTCTGAAGACTGGCCATTCAGGATAATCGCCCGGTTCAAGCGCTCGGAAAGATAGGCGCAGCGTTCTGGATTTCGCTCGATGATTTTTGTCTGATACCGGCCCTCAACAGCCTCTGCCAGACGTGAGCCGATATTTCCCCCACCCGCAATAATGAGGCGTTTGTAGGGCTTGTCTAAACGCCGTAATTCTCCCATGACGGCACGAATATTTTTCTGAGCGGCAATGAAAAACACTTCATCATCGGCCTCAATTACTGTTGACCCTTCGGGCATGATGGCCGTGTCGCGGCGGAAAATGGCGGCGACGCGGGTGTCCACGTTGGGCATATGTTCGCGCAGAAAGCGAATTTCCTGTCCGACGAGTGGTCCGCCGTAATACGCCTTCACGGCCACGAGCTGTGCCTGTCCGTCAGCAAAGTCGAGCACCTGAAGCGAGCCAGGCAAATCAATGAGTCGTTCTATGTAGTGTGAAACCAGTTGTTCGGGGCTGATGACGACGTCAGCTGCGATCGCACCGGGTCCGAACAGATTCTCTGCGCTCATGTAAGAGGCTGAGCGCAGGCGACAAATTTTCTTGGGAGTCTTAAAGAGGACCTGAGCAATCTGGCAAGCGACAAGATTGATTTCGTCGTTTTCAGTGACCGCCAACAGCATGTCGGCATCTTCGGCCCCCGCCATTTTGAGCACATCCGGATAGGAGGGCATCCCGACTGCCGTTCCCACATCGATGCGGTCCTTTACCTCTCGCAAAAGATCACTGTCCGGGTCCACAATGGTAATGTCGTTGGCTTCGCTGGCGAGATTCTCTGCCAGAGAAATGGACACATGGTTGGCACCGAGAATTATAATTTTCATCTAGAGCGGTCTCTCCACAGGGGGCTTGTGCTCACCAGAGGTGAGGAGCGATGTTCGCAGGGATTTTCCTGAGTTTCGCAAAATAAAAGCCATCATGTCCTGACTCTTCTGGTAATAACTGACGACCAGCAGCGCATTCTACTCCCCATTGCCCTTCAATTCTCTCCAGTTTTGCATCCGGAGTACTCTGAACAAACGAGGTAATGCTGCCGACATTCTCAGCAGACAGAACTGAACAAGTTGAATATACCAGTACCCCACCGGGTGAGAGGCATTGCCAGAGTGCCCGTAAAAGTATCGCCTGCAATGAGAGCAGTGCCGACACTTCTTCCGGTGTCCGAAGGACTTTGATATCCGGATGACGGCGAATAATACCCGTCGCCGAACAGGGGGCATCAAGCAGAATTCGATCAAAAGGTTCGCCATCCCACCACGCCTCGATGTCTTGTGCCTCATGACACATCAGTGTCGCTTGCAACGACAGGCGGGAGAGGTTCTGCTGCACCCGCTCAAGCCGTCGCGGATCATTGTCCAGCGCTTTGAGTTTCAGGGCCCCGGAGACGCTCTCCAGCAGATGGCATGTCTTTCCGCCAGGCGCTGCGCATGCATCCAGCACATGGAGGCCCGGCGCGATTTCCAATAAGGCGGGGATGAGTTGAGAGGCCTCGTCCTGCACACTGAAGTGCCCTTGCGCAAACCCGGGGATGGCGTCGACGGGCTGAGCCTTCTCGAGATAAACGCTTGAAGCACAGAGTTGTCCCTCGCACGCGCCTATACCTGCTTCTGAAAGCGCGGTCAAAAAATGCTGGCGGGAAATTTTCTGAAGATTCACCCGCAACGTCATCGGTGGGCGCTGATTGTTCTGCGCAAGGATGGCCTGCCACTTGTCTGGCCAGTCGCGCTTGAGCTGTGCGATCAACCAGGCAGGATGGGCGTATCGACCTTGTTCGTCGAGTTGGGCCTGTGCGACGAGCGCACGCTGATCCCGAAGAAAACCTCGCAAAATGGCGTTAACAAGCCCTTTTGCCCACTCCTTGCCAAGCGATTTAGTCGCTGCAACAGTCTCATTGACCACCGCGTAATCGGGCACGCGGAGGTGATGCAGTTGGTATAGCCCGATCAGGAGCAAGCACCGGATATCCGCGTCTTTTGGTTTGAGTGGTTTGCTGAGAAGTTGGACCAGAATCTGATCCAGAAAGTAATACCAGCGACAGGTACCGAACAAGATCTCCTGAAGCAGGGGAAAGTCGGCATCTCCTTCCGCAGTGTCCTGACGGGACAACAAGGTGGAAAGAGATCCCTGATGCTGCACCAAACGCGCGAGAATCGTTGCTGCTCTGGCGCGCAGCTTCCCTGGCGTCATGACGGCTGGTCTTCAAGAACGGTAAAACATTGACCAGCCGCCAATGCTTCACGACGTGAATTCAGCAAGTCTTTGACGGGAAGTGGATTCTTGCCTGGAAACTGCATGACCGTCACTTCCAGCATGGAGTCTTTGCAGGCAATGCGAACGTTCTCCGAACCCACCTGCACAATGGTCCCGGGCGCATGAGTGGACGCTTTAGCAATGTCCTCAGCCTTGAGAAGGCGCACACGTTCCCCGTGCAAGAAGGTATACGCGGGGTGGCGCCCAATGCCACTGCGAATTTGGCGATTGATATAGTCTGCCGGTCGGTCCCAGTGAATCAGGGACTCCTCCTTATCCATTTTTTGCGCATAGGTACTCTGCGCATCTTCCTGCTTTGTGGCGTGTAACCTGAGTGTTTCAAGATTGCCAAGGGCGTCGATCAAGGTCTCGCATCCGAGTTTGGCGAGTCTGGTTTCAAGACTTAAGCGGTCATCGTCCTTGGAAATGGACAGAGACGCACAAGCAAGCATGTCGCCAGTATCCAGACCTTTGTCCATCTGCATGATGGTAATGCCAGTTTCGGTATCTCCCGCCAACAAGGCGCGCTCTATTGGTGCCGCGCCGCGCCAGCGTGGCAACAAGGAGGCATGCACGTTCAAGCAGCCGAAGCGCGGAATATCCAGCACTGCTTGCGGAAGTATGAGGCCATAGGCAACGACGATCATGAGATCTGCCTGCAAGGATGCCAGGGTTTGCTGTTCGGGGGCGCCTCGCAGACTGAGCGGTTGAAATACGGGCAGTGCATTCGCAAGGGCCAGCTGTTTCACCGCGCTGGCCTGCAGTTGCTTTCCCCTGCCTGCCGCTCTGTCGGGTTGGGTATAAACGCCTACGATCTCATGGGGACTATCCAGCAGTGCCTGGAGATGCTGTGCGGCAAACGGGGGAGTTCCGGCAAATAGAATTTTCAATGGAGACATGGGGGTTCCGGGTAGGCGCGGCAACCATGCGGCGGGCAGACGTGGTTACGCTGAACTAGGCGGACTCTTTTTGAGCCTTGACCAACTTCGAACGAATACGCTCCCGCTTGAGAGCACTGAGGTAGTCGACGAACAATTTGCCATTCAGATGGTCGTTTTCATGCTGGATGCAGGTCGCCAGTAATCCATCGGTTTCAATTTCGAATGGAACACCATGCCGATCCAACGCGCGCACTCGTACCATGCGAGGACGAGACACCGTTTCGTAATACCCGGGCACAGACAGACAGCCTTCATCATAGTCTTCTGGCGTCTGGTCTATAATTTCGATCACCGGATTGATGAAGACGAGGGGCGTGTCCTTGTTCTCGGAAATGTCGATCACAATGACCTGCTTGTGCCAGTCCACCTGGGTCGCCGCCAATCCAATTCCGGGAGCGGCGTACATGGTTTCAAACATGTCATCGATCATCGTGCGGAGGGCATCGTTAAACTCGGTAACGGGCGCAGCTTTCTTCCGCAGGCGGAGATCCGGGAATTCTAGTATTTCAAGTAATGCCATAACGGGACGTATCCCTTTCGGGAATCTGCAAATTAATTTCTGGACTGTGAACTGCTTCTAGTGCTCAGTATACCTTATTGCTAAGATAACGAACGCCGCCAAGAGACCGGATTGTAATGATGAACGTGCCAAGACTAAAGAGCTTGCTCCACATTTGCGCCGCTGCGGTGGCCTTACTCTGGTTCGTTACTCCCGGTCAGGCGCAGCCTCTGACCATTTCACCCAATTCGCCGTCCACCTATGTTGTGAAAGAGGGCGATACCTTGTGGGACATCGCCTCCCTCTTTCTGGATGAACCATGGCGTTGGCCAGAAATTTGGCAGCAAAACCCCGCCATTGAAAATCCGGATCTGATTTATCCAGGCGATGAACTCGCACTGATTTATGTCGACGGCTCTCCCCGGATCGTGATGGAACGGGGTGGGCGTCAGATTGTTCGCCTCAGTCCGCAGGTTCGGGAATCTGCACTGCTCAGTCCGATTCCTGTCATTCCGAGACAGGCTCTGGATGGCTTTCTCGCAGAGAATCGTATTGTCGATAAAACCGAATTCGACGCAGCCCCCTATATTTTATCCAGCACTACCGACAATCTGATTATGGGCGCCGGGCATGAGATTTACGTTCGCGGGAACTGGTCCAGCACAGTGAGTCAGTACGAAGTCTTCCGTTTGGGAAACGCCTATATCGACAATCAGTCAAAGGAACTGCTCGGGCAGGAAGCCATTAAACTTGGGGCCATTTCCATTCTTGAAGATGCCGGTGAGGGAGTGAAACGCGCCTTGATTCTCAGCAGTAATGAAGAGCTGAAAGCCGGCGACCGATTGCTTCCTCGTCAGGCAAGCCCGATCGATCCCAGCTTTTTTCCGTCAATACCTGAAAGCCCCGTTCGCGGGAACATCATTGGGCTATTGAGTAATGAAAGTCAGGCGGCACAGTTTGAGTCTGTCGTATTGAATCGGGGATCGCGCGATGGCGTGGAGGTGGGTGATATTCTGACAATCGAACGCGCGGTGGCCTCAGTGCGAGATCCGGTTACAAACAAACGTGTGGCGTTGCCAGCAAACGAAATTGGAATTGTTTTGACCTACCAGACATTCGAGAAAGTCAGTTACGGTGTAATCCTTTCTCTGACACAACCTGCCGTGATGGGGGATGTCGTTAGCGCCCCCTGAATCAGGGCCAATTCAAACCGTTCGTGAAGATCAAGGATGATCGAATCGATGCAAGATCAGTGTCTCCATGAGTGGCTGCTTCTGTATTTCCAGAAGCTTATCCCCCCTTCCCCGCTCTATCGTTTATTGAACATTTTCGAGACTCCCCGAAAGCTGCTGTCGGCCCGCTGTGATTCGCTGCAGGCGGAAGGTCTTGCGTTCGAGCTTGCCGAAAAATGGCAACATTTGAACGCCGATGAGGAGATTGCGAGGCGTTGCCATGCGGCGATGCACTGGCATCACGGCGCTCCCGACCGGCATATTGTCAGTCTGCATGATCCCTTTTACCCGCCTCTGCTGCGAGAAATTCATGATCCGCCATTGCTCCTTTTTGTCCGAGGGGAGGTCTCGTCACTGCTCAATGCGCAGATCGCCATTGTGGGCAGTCGTGGTTGCAGTCATGAGGGCAAAAGAAATGCGCAGCTCTTTGCAGAGGCGCTCGCCGTTCAAGGATTCTCAATCTGCAGCGGTCTTGCTCGCGGAATTGACACGCAGGCGCATCTCGCTGCGTTGATGAGCAAAGGGCTCACTGTAGGAGTATTGGGAACAGGGGTTGATGTGTGTTATCCCAAATCGAATCTCGCACTGATGGAAAGAATTATCGCGAACGGAGCTGTGATATCCGAACTCCCCCTTGGCAGCCAGGCCTTCGCATCGCATTTCCCGCAGCGGAATCGCATTATTAGTGGCATGAGTCTGGGCGTCATTGTTGTCGAGGCCGCAATGAAAAGCGGTTCTCTGATAACCGCCCGTCTGGCTATGGAACAGAACCGCGAAGTATTCGCGGTGCCCGGATCGATCAGAAATCCCCTATCAGAAGGGAGTCATCGCTTGATACAACAGGGGGCTTTGCTTACGGATACCCCGCAGCTCGTGGTGAGCCAGATTGAAAGTTTGCTCACGAAACAAATGTCGCTGATTCAACAGCTGAGACCCCCTCAGGAGTTGCCGAGCGTTTCTGCCAGGACACCGACTCCGCTGGATGCCGTCTCACAAAAAATCATTAAGGCAATTGGCTATGACCCTGTGAGTATGGAAGACTTGCTTGAAAGGACACAATTACCGTTGTCGGCGCTTCAACAGGGGCTTCTCGAGTTGGAATTGGCAGGGCATATTTACCAGCAGAACGGGCTTGTCGGAGTGCGCTAGG
Source organism: uncultured Klebsiella sp. (assembly GCA_964538025.1). GTDB lineage: Bacteria > Pseudomonadota > Gammaproteobacteria > Pseudomonadales > Pseudohongiellaceae > UBA5078. Next base: position 270,080 of record CAZICZ010000003.1, read on the forward strand.
GGCTTGCTTGCATGCAGTAAAGGACTCCTGTAATTTCACCGCTCCGAAATTTTCCCCCTTACACATCAGAGGAATTGAAATGGACAATGCATTTGTCGCGATACTCATGGGTTCTGAGTCGGATCTCCCTGTCATGCAGGGCGCAAACGATGTTCTGGCAAGTCTTGGCGTCAGAACTGAAATGAAAATCACGTCTGCGCACAGAACTCCCGCGGCAACACAACAATATCTTGCCGATGCAGTGTCGCGGGGATGTGAAGTGTTTATCGCCGGCGCAGGCCTTGCAGCACACCTTGCTGGCGCCGTTGCAGCGCATACCTTGAAGCCGGTAATTGGTGTTCCAATTGATTCCGGCCCCATGCAGGGGATGGACTCGCTGCTTTCTACCGTACAAATGCCCGCGGGCATTCCGGTGGCCACAGTGGCTATCGGGAAGACCGGTGCAAAAAACGCAGGATATCTTGCGGCGCAGATTCTTTCGCTGAAGGACCCGGGGTTGGCGCAACGCGTGAAAGCAGAACGTGAACAAAAGGCGGAGAATGTTCTTGCGCAGGATCGAGCTCTGCAGGAGTCTCGAAAGTCATGACGAACTCTGCCGTCGACACGGGCATGGTCAGCGCCGCTCAAATTCAGCAGGTGAAGGACTATCTGCTGGGGCTGCAGCAACGCATTTGCGATGAGCTTGAGCGGATTGATTCCGTTAGCACATTTCATACGGATGCATGGGAGCGGAATAAAGGCGGCTCTGGGCGCAGCCGGGTGATTAGCCACGGCGCTGTTTTTGAAAAAGGCGGCGTAAATTTTTCTCATGTATTCGGAGACAGATTGCCACCCTCCGCATCCGCGACCCGTCCCGAGATGGCGGGACGCTCGTTTCAGGCGATGGGCGTGTCACTTGTGATTCATCCCAAGAATCCGATGGTGCCCACTTCTCACGCAAACTTTCGCTTTTTCATTGCTGAGCAGCCGGGAGAAACTCCGGTATGGTGGTTCGGGGGAGGCTATGACCTGACGCCGTATTATGGGTTCGATGAAGATTGCGTGCATTGGCACTCAACCGCCAAGAATGCGTGTGATCCTTTTGGCACGCATCTTTATCCCCGTTTCAAAAAGGAATGCGACGAGTACTTTTTCCTCAAACACCGCGGCGAACCGCGTGGCGTAGGAGGGTTGTTTTTCGACGATTTCAACGAGGGAGGATTCGAGCAATGCTTTGCTATGGTCAAGGCATTGGGAGACAGCTATATCGCTGCTTACGCCCCTCTCGTTGAGCGACGCAAAAACACGCCCTTTACAGAGGCGCATCGTGAATTCCAATGCTATCGCCGAGGACGATATGTCGAATTCAACCTCGTATACGACCGAGGAACTCTCTTCGGGCTGCAATCGGGAGTTGGTCGAATAGAGTCCATTTTGATGTCCTTACCCCCCGTCGTGCACTGGGAGTACAACTGGCAACCCGCGCCAGGAACGGAAGAGGCCCGTCTTTATACTGATTACCTGCGATTTCGCGAGTGGGCATAGCGCGCACTAAGAGGACGGGATAGTGGATCGATACGCGGTTTTCGGAAACCCTATTCAACATAGCCGCTCACCATGGATTCATACCTGCTTTGCGAAACAGACGGGGCAATCGCTGACGTATGTCGCGCAGTTGGTTGAGCCGCAGGCGTTTGAAAAGGATGTACGGCTTTTTTTCGACGAGGGCGGCTGCGGATTGAATGTGACAGTTCCCTTCAAGGAACGCGCCTTTTTGCTGGCAGAGCATCTGATAGGAACGGCAGCGACAACCGGTGCCGTCAATACACTCTTTCTCGGAAACGACGGCCGTTTGTGCGGCGCCAATACCGATGGCGTTGGATTGGTCCGAGATCTAACAGTCAATCTGGGCATCTCTCTGGCGGGCAAATCACTGCTCGTTCTAGGGGCCGGTGGAGCGGTCAGAGGCGTCCTGCCCACTCTGTTAGCAGAAAATCCCTTAAGTGTATGCATTGCAAATCGGACGCTGGAACGCGCTCAATCCATCGTTGCCTTCTATCCTGGGGTTGCAGGTTTACAGGCAGTACATGACACGACAATCCCCGAGAAAGCCTTTGATGTCATCCTTAATGGAAGTGCTGCCGGCCTGCACGGATCAATGCCTGCAATTTCTTCTGGGTTAGTTGGTCCTAACACCGTGTGTTATGACATGGTGTATGGAAAAGGGGATACCGTTTTCCAACGGTGGGCAAAGGCAGCAGGTGCTGCAATGGCCGTCGATGGCGTGGGTATGCTCGTGGAACAGGCCGCCGATGCTTTTGCACTCTGGCGTAATGTCAGGCCCGATACCGCACCTGTTATCGCAAAATTACGAGAGATGCTGGAAGTCGCCACATGATGGCTGTACACGATCTTACTGATTCGTGATGGATACCTGGTGTTGGCTGCCCAGTGTCACGTATTTGCGTGCTGTATAAGTAAAAAACGCGAGTTCCTGTTCGCTCAGTTTGCGTATCTGTTTTACAGGCGACCCAACATACAGATATCCCCCAGCCAGTGTTTTTCCGGGAGGAACGACACTGCCCCCGCCAATCACGACATCGGACTCCACAACAACACCATCCATGATGATGGCACCCATGCCGACAAGCACCCGATCCCCTATGGTGCAGCCATGGAGCATGACCTTGTGCCCGACAGTGACATCGTTGCCGATCGTGGCAGCAAACCCTCCCGGGCTGGGTGGGCCATCATGCGTGACATGTATGACGGTACCATCCTGAATGTTGGTACGGCAGCCGATGCTGATGGAGTTGACGTCCCCCCGAATTACCGTAAAGGGCCACACCGATGACTCTCTTCCCATGTGAACGTTTCCGATCACGACAGCGGTCGGGTCGACATAGCAGGAGGCATCAATGGTCGGTGAAATTCCCTGGAATGAACGGATACTCATAATTTTACTCATTATTTTGGGGATAATTGGCCATTACTCTTGGCCGCGCCTACAGTACTATACCACTGACAATTTCCCCTCACCCCGCGATCGTTTGGGGGTGACGTTTCTTTTGTATAAGCGCCATGCGAGGACATCATGAGCACCAATCCCCTCCTTCGTTTCAATGAGCTGCCAGACTTTACGGCGATTACTGCAGGTCATATAGAGCCAGCGGTTTTGCAGGTGTTGGCGGAAAACACGGAGGCTGTCGAGCGCCTGGTTGCCCTTCAAAAGAACCAGGAGTCCCCGGATTGGCAATCTCTCATGGAGCCACTTGATGACTGCGAGGATCAGCTGAACAAGGTATGGACCACGGTCAGTCATCTGAACGCCGTCAATAATTCTGCGGAAATTCGCGATGCCTACAACAAATGCCAACCCTTGATTACACAGTATTACACCGCAATCGGTCAGAATCGGGCTCTGTTTGACTGCATCAGTGCGCTTGATGCGCGGGCAGAGACGCTTGGTCTGACGTCTGCACAGCGAAAGGTAGTCAAAGATTATCTCCTGGAGTTTCGACTTGCGGGCGTAGATCTGGATGACGACAAAAAGCAGCAATTTGCTGCCATTGAGGCCAAGTTAAGCCGATTATCGACAAAGTTCAGTAATAATGTGCTTGATTCTACGATGGCATGGTCGAAGCATGTCCAAGATGTGGAGACCCTGAAAGGCCTTCCCGAAAATGCTATCCAGATCGCGGAGGAGCTTGCTCAACGCAAAGGCAAGGATGGCTACTTACTGACATTGGATGCACCTTGCTACATTGCGGTGACCACCAACGCCGACAATCGAGACCTTCGAAGAGAAATCTACACAGCCTATGTCACTCGTGCCTCCGATCAGGGAGGGCACGACCCGGAGCACGACAACTCCCAGATCATTGTCCAGATACTTCAATGCCGGGCTCAGCTTGCGAAACTGCTCGGATATGACAGCTTCGCCGAGGTGTCAGTAGCCAGAAAGATGGCCAAGTCGGTGAGTCGGGTTAATGAGTTTCTCGGGGACCTGACAGCACTTGCAGTTCCTGCTGCCAAGAAGGAATTTAAAGATCTTCAGAGGTTTGTGTCGGAATCCTTTGCGATGTCCACTTTGGAGGCCTGGGATGTTGCCTATTACAGCGAAAAACTCAGAAAACGCGATTTTGATATCTCCCAAGAGGAGTTAAAGCCTTATTTTCCTCTCGATCGCGTCCAGAAAGGCTTGTTTGAGATCGCAGGCAAGATCTACAAAATTGACATTCGTCCCAATTCTGAGCTCACCCGATGGAATGATCAGGTGCAGGCATTCGATGTCTTCAAGAATGGGTTCAAAGTCGCGCAGTTTTATCTGGATCTGTTCACTCGAGAAGGAAAGCGATCTGGGGCATGGATGGCGGAATGCCGATCCCGCCGTCAGATGCCGGACGGGAGAATCCAGTTACCGGTTGCCTATCTCGTCTGTAACTTTTCAAAAGGCAGCGAAAAAACCCCAGCCCTGCTCTCGCACAATGAAGTGACAACGCTTTTCCATGAATTCGGACATGGGCTACATCACATGCTGACAGCAGAGACCCATTTACGCTGTTCCGGGATAAGTGGTGTTGCATGGGACGCCGTCGAATTGCCGAGTCAGTTAATGGAAAATTGGTGCTGGGATAGACAAGCGATTCGCTTGATCTCAGGCCATTATCAGACTGGCCAGGCGCTGCCGGAGGCCTTGCTTGAAAAACTCCTGAAGGCAAAAAACTTTCAGGCAGGAATGAAAACAGTACGCCAATTGGAGTTTGCGCTGTTTGATTTCAATCTTCATCAGGAAGCTGAAAACCTCGATCAAGATAAAGTTAAAGAGTGTATGGAGAGTGTGCGAGCACTAACTTCTGTCTACCTCGTTCCTTCCTTTAACCGCTTTCAAAACGGGTTTTCCCATATTTTTGCAGGAGGCTATGCGGCGGGGTATTACAGCTATAAATGGGCAGAAGTATTGTCGGCGGACGTATTCTCAGTTTTCGCCCAAACGGGTGTTTTCAATCAGGAAACCGGCGAAAAGTTTCTGCACAGTATCCTTTCGCGCGGTGGCGCAGAAGAACCTCTGGAGTTGTTCAAATCATTCATGGGGCGCGAGCCCTCATTGGAGTCTTTGCTCAGACAAGATGGATTGTTGAGGTAGGTCAATTCCTTGCAAACAAACGACAACTTGTTGCCAATTAGTCGCTGATTTCACTGGCAATTCGCCAGTGTCAGGATAGTATTTCAAAAAGAGTTCTTGCTATAATCGCCGCGCTTCTATTGCGCCCGCGTGATTTTGGAGAGATTTTTATCGCCTTGGACAATTCCAAGGGAAAGATTTCTTTGCGGTATGCGGTTTCGGTTGTTTATTCCTGTCACTTAATCCACGCAGATGGACGACTGGCCACCTCTCTTGGGATGGCCATCAGGCTTAATCAGACTGTCGCTGTAATCTTAGCCGAAGGTCTCAATGACGCGAGGCCCGAATAACAACGTGATTTATTTACTAAGCCTTTTCTAATTACGGAGACACGGCGAATGTTGCCTAAAGCAAAGCTGTGGTTAGTCCCGATTGTTGCACTAATGACAATGGTCAGCACTAACCTCCAGGCCGCCTGGGAATTGAACATGCCCCAGGGTGTAACCCAAATCAGTCGGGAAACTTACGACCTGCACATGCAAATACTCTGGTGGTGTGTCGCCATCGGGGTGGTCGTATTTGGCGTGATGATTTGGTCAATCATCAATTACCGAAAATCCAAAGGTGCCGTTGCCGCCACTTTCCATGAAAGTACCAAAGTGGAAATCGTCTGGACGATCATCCCCTTCGTGATCCTGATTCTGATGGCGATCCCTGCAACACGTGTACTGACGCAGGCTTATGACTCTTCAGAATCGGATTTGGACATCCAGATCACCGGCTATCAGTGGCGTTGGGAATACCGCTATCTTCGCACTGACGCAAACGAAGAAGAGGTTACTTTCTACAGCAACCTCGCTACCTCTCGCGATGAAATCAACAATTCACTCCCCAAACAGGAAAACTACCTGCTTGAGGTCGACAACCCTCTCGTGATTCCCATCAACAAGAAAGTGCGTTTTCTGGTGACATCAAACGATGTCATCCACGCGTGGTGGGTGCCTGATTTTGCCGTGAAGAAAGATGCAATCCCTGGGTTCATCAACGAAACCTGGGCGATAGTTGAAGAACCAGGGGTATACCGCGGTCAGTGCGCCGAGCTCTGCGGTATTGACCACGGATTCATGCCAATTGTGGTACACGCGTTACCGCAGGATGAGTATGACGCTTGGTATGCGGGTCGCCAGGAACAAGCGCGTGCCGCGCGGGCGCAAGCTAACAACGTCGTAAACATGAGTGATTCATTGGAAATGGGTGAAGGGATCTATAACCGGACGTGTATCGCTTGCCACCAGGCAGGTGGTGCAGGCTTGGCGCCCGCATTCCCAGCCCTCGCAGGCAGCAGTGTCGTCAATGGTGATCTGACAGCCAATATTCAGTTGGTCATCAATGGCGTTCCCGGCACAGCGATGGCGTCATACGCCAGAATGCTAACGCCGGTAGAGTTAGCCGCGATCGTTACCTATATCAGAAACTCTTTCGGCAATAGCACTGGCGATCTCGTTCAGCCGGCCGATGTCAATGCACTTTTAGAAGCACAGTAGAGGACAGTAGACACAATGAGCGCAGCACACGACGATCATCATCACGGTCCGGCAAAGGGTCTGTCCCGTTGGTTGTTCACAACCAACCACAAGGACATCGGAACCCTCTACCTGTGGTTCAGCTTTGCCATGTTCCTTCTTGGGGGAACTTTCGCCATGGTTATCCGTGCCGAATTGTTCCAACCAGGTTTGCAACTGGTCGATCCAAATTTCTTTAATCAAATGACCACCATGCATGGATTAATCATGGTGTTCGGGGCAGTCATGCCTGCATTCGTTGGTCTGGCCAACTGGATGATTCCGATGATGATCGGAGCACCTGATATGGCACTTCCCCGAATGAACAACTGGAGTTTTTGGATTCTCCCCTTCGCATTTGCCATGTTGTCTTCAACATTGCTGATGGATGCCGGTGCACCAAACTTTGGATGGACCTTCTATGCACCATTGTCCACAACGTACGCGCCTGAAACTGTAACGTTTTTCATTTTCGCAGTTCACATCATGGGTGCTTCATCCATCATGGGAGCGATCAACATCATTGCGACTGTGCTGAATATGCGCGCACCCGGAATGACGCTGATGAAGATGCCATTGTTCGTATGGACGTGGCTGATTACTGCTTATCTGCTGATTGCGGTAATGCCGGTTTTGGCAGGCGTAGTCACCATGATGCTCTTCGACGTGCATTTCGGCACCAGCTTCTTTAATGCGGCAGGTGGCGGTGACCCGGTGTTGTTCCAACACGTGTTCTGGTTCTTTGGACACCCCGAAGTGTACATCATGATTCTCCCTGCTTTCGGGGTGATTTCTGCGATTATCCCAACCTTTGCTCGCAAGCGACTGTTTGGCTACGACTCAATGGTTTACGCAACGGCATCTATCGCATTCCTGTCGTTCATCGTATGGGCACACCATATGTTTACTGTGGGTATGCCTATAGCCGGTGAACTTTTCTTCATGTATGCCACCATGCTGATCGCTGTTCCTACAGGCGTAAAAGTGTTCAACTGGGTCGCAACCATGTTCCGCGGCTCGATGACATTTGAAACGCCCATGCTGTTTGCTATCGCCTTCGTGGTTCTCTTCACCATGGGGGGATTCACCGGCTTGATGCTTGCGATTACACCTGCAGACTTCCAGTATCACGACACGTACTTCGTGGTTGCACACTTCCATTATGTATTGGTGCCAGGTGCCATATTCTCGATTATGGCAGCGACATACTACTGGCTTCCAAAATGGACCGGTCATATGTATGACGAAAGGCTCGGAAAGCTTCATTTCTGGCTGTCATTTATCGGTGTGAACATCCTGTTTTTCCCACAGCATTTCCTGGGACTGGCGGGTATGCCGCGTCGAATTCCTGATTACGCACTGCAGTTTGCTGACTTCAACTGGATCTCGAGCATCGGAGGATTCCTGTTTGGTGCATCGCAGTTAATTCTGTTGGTCGTGGTAATCAAGTGCATAAAAGGCGGAAAGAAAGCCACAGCTCAGGTTTGGGATGGCGCAAAGGGACTGGAATGGACGGTCGATTCACCTGCTCCATACCATACGTTTACTACGCCACCTGACCCTAATCTGATACATGCACAGTAACTGATATGAATGAGAGTGGCACTTTGAATAAGGAACCCAAAAATTCGACCAATCGACTGGTTACTAAACTTTTAGTAACCGTGGTTGGCATGTTTGGATTCGGATTTGCGATGGTGCCACTTTATGATGTTATCTGCGACATCACAGGGTTAAACGGCAAAACGGGCGACCGTGTCGAAATTGTCAACAGTGCTGTTTCTGACGACACCCGCGAAATAACGGTCCAATTCCTAGCGCAAAACAGCGGTGGAATGGATTGGGAGTTCCGTGCAAATGATCCGCAAGTAAAAGTAAAGCCAGGTGAAATTAGAGTAGTGAGTTATCACGCTTACAACAGCCATAACTACACTATGGTAGGACAAGCGATTCCCAGTGTGGCTCCAAATGAAGCAGCCCAGTATCTGAAAAAGCTAGAGTGTTTCTGTTTTCAAGAGCAAGAACTACAACCTGGTGAAGCAGTGGAAATGGGGATACGTTTCTTCGTGGACGAAGACATTCCGGAACATATTACGAAGTTAACGCTTTCCTATTCACTGTTCGATATTACGCACTACGAGTCTAGCAAAAGCGAAGTAACACTTAGATAAAAGTGACAAAATTGCTCACGATTGGAGATTGATAAATGGCCAGCACAGGCTCACACGAAACTTACTACGTTCCTGAACAAACACGACTGCCTTTCTTTGCATCCATAGGCCTGGTGATGATGGTGTATGGCTTAGGTAGCACATTGAATAATCTCAAATCTGCAGAAAGTGCCAGCCTCTCCACTTGGATATCACTGATTGGATTTGTGCTGCTCTCGGCCATCATTTTCCAATGGTTCAGCACCGTTATTCGCGAAAATCATGCAGGACTGAATAGCGATCAACTCAAACGTTCCTACGTATGGGGAATGTCTTGGTTTATATTTTCAGAAGTCATGTTCTTTGCTGCCTTCTTCGGCGCACTATTCTACGTAAGAAATTTCGTAGTGCCCTGGTTGGGTGGTGAAGGTGATAAGGCGCTTACTGGCGAGATGCTGTGGCCAGATTTTGAAGCAGTGTGGCCAGTCACTGAAAACCCTAACAGTGCGCTGTTCCAAAATCCTGAAGAAGCATTGAATGTACATGAGTGGACACCGGCATTTTTTGCCAAGTTTCTCCCATTCTGGAACACCGTTATTCTCTTGACCTCTTCCGTGACAGTTCACTTTGCTCATACTGCGCTGAAGGCCAATAAACGCAAGCAATTGATCCAGTGGCTGAGCGTAACAGTTGCGCTGGGTGTATTGTTCCTTTTCCTTCAGGTTGAAGAATATTCACACGCGTATGGAGAATTGGGATTAACACTCGCGTCTGGTATTTACGGATCTACATTCTTCTTGCTTACCGGCTTCCATGGATTTCACGTAACTCTTGGAACCTTTATTCTTGCCGTCATGCTGGCTAGAGCAATCAAAGGGCACTTTAAGCCGGACGACCACTTTGGGTTTGAAGCAGCCTCCTGGTACTGGCACTTCGTAGATGTTGTGTGGGTAGGGCTGTTTATTTTCGTTTACCTGCTGTAACCAGATACAAAAAAGCCAGGGCGTTAAATGCGCTCTGGCTTTTTTATTTCAGGAATTAAAGCCAAGGAGCATTTAAGGACAGCTCGCCGGTACTTAGTCCATAGAAAATCAAACACATCATAATGATGGCAAGTGATACACGCACGCCTAACGCATACAGCACTCTCTTCGATCGCCCCTTATCTTTATAGAAAAAGACAAATCCAAACACGAGACTGATGAGAATTCCTACCAAAAGTAGGACGACAATTGTCTTAATCATGATGTTTCCCAAACGCAAATAATGCGAGCATGATAACAAATGCCACTCTAATCGGAACCCAATCCTTCCGGAGAAATCATTAACAATGTTTAAGCCAGGTTGGAAAATGACACTGTTTACTCTTGGGTTCTCTCCTTTGCTTTTCACGCTTGGACAATGGCAACTGGACCGCGAGGCGGAAAAAATACAAATCCAACATGAGTACGACTCCAGAGCGGTAGCAGCACCTGTGGATATCGAGACGATCAATTGGGCTTCAGATGATTTGAATCAACGCAACATCAGCGTTGAAGGGCGCTACCTGAATCAGTTTAATTTTCTACTTGATAACAGAATCTACGAAGGGAAAGTAGGTTATGAAGTCATCACCCCGCTGGAATATCACGCTGGCAAACTTGTTCTCGTCAATAGAGGATGGATTGCGCAGGGTTCCAACAGAACAGATATCCCAGAAATTGAAGCAATTGATGACAGAGTCAATCTGTCAGGCAAAATTTACGTTCCCAATGGGAAGCAGTTTTTATTGGATGACGCAGAAGAAATCAGCATGCAGCAAGGTCATTCAGTCATCCAAGAGATTGATGTTGGAAAGATCGCTGCCTATTTAGAGACGGATATTGCGCCTTTTACTATAAGGCTAAACGAAAGCAGCCCGGGGAAACTTCAAGACAACTGGGTGTTAGTCAATATGTCACCTGAAAAGCATAGAGCCTATGCGGTTCAATGGTTTTTGATGCTTTTCGCACTGATCGGAATGTACCTTTATTTTGGATTCAAAAACGCTAAATCAGAACATTGAGACCTAACATGAAACCCGAAATTAAAAGTAAGTTTAAACTGGCTTTTCTGCTCCTTATTACAATTCTTCCAGTGAGTCTTGCGACAATTGCCTTTAAGTCAGCGGTGGAGAACGGAGCGTTATCTGGCACAAAGAATTATGGAACTCTAATTATTCCACCGGCCGATATCAGCGCCCTTGCCATGACAGACCAGAGTGGTACACCAGTGTTTCGATCCTTTGAAGAGGAAATTGAAAATCTTACGGATGAATCCGAATATGAAATAAAGCCATGGCTGCTTGTATACGTTGGAGCCAAGCAGTGTGACGAATCCTGCTTCCAGCGACTGCACTTCTTAAAACAACTGCATATTGCGCTGGGTAAGAATATACAAAGGGTGCGACGCTATTATTTAAGCGCAGTAACTGAACCTATCGCTCAGGAAGTTGCAGCGCAATTCAGGAGTGAATACCCCAGTATGGGTATAGCGTTTACGAATCCAGAAACACTACTTGGAAATATGCGGAAAGCAGGAATTGAGAATTTTGACCTGACAACTCAAAACTATGTGTTGCTTATAGACCCGGTAGGGAATGTGATGATGTATTACACAGATGAGCAATCTGCTGAGGAAATAATGACAGACCTGGAAACACTATTGAAATACTCAAGTTTGGGATAGAGGAACCGCTCGCATACAAACGGCTCCTCGATTCGCTTCGACTTAATGCGACTCCGCCTCATGCCCGCCGATATGGGTGACGGGAAGCGGTTTTGCATCTGGGTTAGCGCCGAAATATTCCACTCGTGCTCCAAAGGTATAGTCACCTTCAAATGACATGAAACCAATCAAAAACAGAAGCGCTACGGGTGGCCCAAGAATTGTCAGGATTAATGCCATACGCTCCCACATAACATGCATGAAAATGGCGACAATAAATCCAGCTTTTAGAAGCATGAATATGATAATCAGCGTCCAGCGTAGATATCCTTGAAAGCCAATGTAATCTACTAGGTAGCTCAATGTACTCAGGACAAACAAGAGTATCCATATCTTGAGATAAATTCCTAACGGGTGCTGTTGACCTACTTCAGTCGACATTCGTTTCTCTCCTCACCAAAGATAGAAAAATGCAAAGATGAATACCCAGACAAGATCAACGAAGTGCCAATAGAGGCCTGCGATTTCTACGATCTCGAACCCTTTTTTGTCGTAATGTCCTTTCACTACCTTTCGAGCCACGATAGACAGGTAGATAACGCCCCCCGTTACGTGTAGGCCGTGAAATCCGGTAACCATAAAGAAGACAGATCCAAACTGTGGCGCCCCCCATGGGTTTTCCCAAGGTCGCACGCCCTCTGTAATCAGCTTCGTCCACTCAAACGCTTGCATCCCGACAAATGACGCGCCGAGCGCAGCGGTCGCCATCATTAATATGGCTGTCATTTTTTTATCACGCCGATACCCATAATTGACAGCGAGTGCCATCGTGCCGCTACTGGTAATCAGAATAAACGTCATTATCGCGATGAGAATTAGCGGGATAGGATCGCTTCCAAAAAATGACAAGGCAAAAACTTCGGAGGGTAACGGCCAAGGCTCAGCGGTAGTCATCCTGACGGTCATATACCCCACAAGGAAGCAAGAAAAGATGAAGGTATCGCTTACAAGGAATATCCACATCATGGCCTTGCCCCAAGGCACATGATACGTTTGTTTATCGGTTGACCAATCATCCACTAGGCCAGCGAGTCCTGACCGTGCTTCCGAGACATTGTTAGCTACAGATTCACTCATACCTATATTCCCAATGTTATTATTCGATTCAACGCCAACAACCACCATCAGGTGTTAGTTAAAACGGCAAATATGAATATCCAAAGCACCAGAAGAAAGTGCCAGTATGTTGTACATAGCGAGACACTCAATTTCAGATGAGATAACTCGGTATTTCCCAGAAATCGAATGGCCGTTTTGCTCCACACCCACAAGCCTCCGAGAATATGCAAAACATGCATTCCCGTCAGCAGAAAGAAAAATGCATTTGCCGGATTCGAAGTGACTCCCAACCCATTGCTATTAAGTTGCTGCCAGGTAAACGTTTGCCCTGCAACAAACAAGATTGCTAAAAAGCCGGCACCAAAAAACAAATTGCGAACTTTGGAATGTTCATTACTGTGCGTGGCATTCCTAGCTAGTTGAAAAAGCACACTGCTTGCGATTAGAACTGTGGTATTGACCCATAAAATTTGAGGATCAATTAATGGAACCCAATCGCCCAGATCCATTCGCAAATAGTAAGTCACTGTCAGAAGCGAAAAGATTACGCTGACGACTACCAAAAAAAGTGTCAAAGCTATCCGTTCGCTTGAGGATTCAAACGCAGATTCAGGGCCAGTCCCTAAAGTGGGAGTTGAATACTCCCACGGTTTGGACGTTACGTTTTTGTAGAAGCTCATGTTCCCTTCCTTAACAATGCTGCTTAAAAGTTCTATTTGGAAGGATCGTCGTGATCATGATCATCTGAGACACCGAAATCACCAGCGACGTTCTGTGGGATGAAGTCCTGCGGATAACCAGGAACGCTATAGTCATATGCCCATCGGTGAACAACAGGCAGTTCGTGCCCCCAATTTCCGTGCTTAGGTGGCGTTTCTGGTGTCTGCCACTCTAAGGTAGTCGCGCCCCAGGGATTTCCTCCAGAAGGCTTTCCATTCTTCAAGCTCCAGAAAACGTTGATGAAGAATAGAATCTGTACAACCCCCACAAAGATCGCAGCAATTGTAATGTTGGCATTCAACGCTTGTGCAGATTCAGGAATAAAGTCTGTGCTACCCATGGCATAGTAACGACGGGGAACACCCAAGAATCCGAGATAGTGCATCGGCAAATAAATCGCGTAGGTACCTAGGAAAGTGCACCAGAAATGAATCTTTCCAAGAGTTTCGTTCATTAATTTGCCAGTGATTTTTGGATACCAGTGGTAGAGAGAGGCAAACAGCACCAGAACGGGAGAGACACCCATTACCATATGGAAGTGCGCGACTACGAAATACGTGTCAGACAAGGGCAGATCTATCACGACATTGCCGAGGAAAAGGCCAGTCAATCCACCGTGGATGAACGTGAATACGAAACCGATTGCAAAAAGCATGGGAGTATTGAGGCGGATATCGCCCTCCCACAAAGTCAAAACCCAGTTGTACACCTTCATCGCAGTTGGAACAGCGATAATCAATGTCGTCGTAGCGAAGAAGAATCCAAAGTATGGATTCATCCCACTGACATACATGTGGTGAGCCCACACGATAAAGCTCAGACCTCCAATGGCGATAATTGCCCACACCATCATGCGGTAACCGAAAATATTCTTTCGGGCATGGGTGCTGAGTACATCTGAAACCAGACCGAACGCCGGGAGCGCGACGATATACACTTCAGGGTGTCCGAAGAACCAGAATAAGTGCTGGAACAGAATGGGGCTGCCACCGTTATAGTCGAGCTGCTCGCCTGCAGCCATAATGGCGGGCATGAAGAAGCTCGTACCGAGCGTGAGGTCAAACGTCATCATGATCGCGCTGACAAGCAGCGCCGGAAACGCGAATAATCCGAGGATAGTCGCAACGAATATTCCCCAGACAGACAATGGGAGACGCATCATCGTCAATCCGCGTGCCCTTGCCTGCAGCACTGTGGTGACATAATTAAGACCGCCCATAGTGAATGCAATAATGAACACACCAAGAGAAATCAGCATCAACAAGATGCCAGTATCATGACCAGGTGTTCCAGCAGTAATTGTTTGAGGCGGATAGAGCGTCCACCCGGCACCAGTTGGCCCGCCTGTTACAAAGAAGCTTGAGAGAAGGATGAGGACAGACAGAAGGTAAACCCAGAAACTCAACATGTTAAGGAAAGGGAAAACCATGTCCCGTGTTCCGCACATGAGGGGAATCAGATAATTGCCGAAGCCGCCTAAAAACAAGGCAGTAAGCAGATAGACTACCATTATCATGCCGTGCATGGTGACGGCTTGATAATAAGAGCTGGGGTCGATCAATGTAAAAGTGTCAGGGAATCCAAGCTGCAGTCGCATCATCGCCGACAGAAACAGTGCAACTAATCCAACAAAAATTGCAGTTCCGCCATATTGAATGGCAATGACTTTATGATCCTGACTCCAGATGTATTTGGTGACAAACGAATGTGGATCGTGAAGTTCATGATCTTGATCGGCTAAAGGGACGTAAGCCATTAATAATTCCTCCTGACTCTCTTACTTCGTTTCGCACAATGCGCCGGATAGCGAATTTGGCGGGTCTTTTTCAAAGCGTTTTTAGATAGCCTGTACTACTGCAGCGAATTCAAATATGAGATCACGTCATTCATTTGTTGCTCATCTTTCATTGCGGTCGCAAATGAAACCATTTGCTCGCCGTAGTCATCATCGTTATGGGCGCCGCGAATTTTTGCTTTGAAATTCCGCAACTGGTTTGCAACATACCAATCACTTTGACCAGCGATTCTTGGTGCATCAGTCGCCCAACTGCCATTTCCGTCTAGCCCGTGACACGCTGCGCAATTCGCGTTGTAAATACTTTTGCCACGACGCATATCACCACTAATGGTGTCGGGTGAATTGGTAATGGGGAGCTGGCTAATAAATGCGGCCATATTTCGGACGGAGTCTTCGGAATTCAACATTCCAGCCATTGGTGCCATCTGACGCCCATACTGGTCGTCGGGGTGTGCCCCGCGTACACCAGACTGGTAATACTTCAATTGCCGTTCCAGATACCAAGATTGAAGTCCGTTCAAGCGAGGCGCATTCATGGCGGGATTTCCTTCGCCTTGTTGTCCATGACAACTTGCACAGATGGCGAATTGCTGTTGGCCGGCAGGCGAAGAAGCTGCTGCGCGAGAGTTCAGTTGCGCAAAAGTGGGTTGACGAGACATCCACGCATCAAAGTCTGCTTGTTCGGCAACAACAATTCGGCCGCGCATGACGTGATGCCCAATTCCGCATAGCTCCTCGCAAAGAATGTCGAAGCTGCCCGTTTCCATCGGGGTAAACCAAAGGTATGTCACTGTTCCGGGGACCATATCCATCTTTACCCGAAATTGCGGTACGGTGTAATTGTGAAGGACGTCTTTTGATCTCAACAACGCTTTAACCGGTTTGCCAACAGGCAAATACATTTCCGGATCTTTAACTAAAACGTCGTCTTGGCCATTGGGGTCTTCAGGGTTGATTCCAAACGGATTGGACTCACTGATGAAGCGTGTATCGACTGTCCCGAGAGCGCCATCACGGCCTGGATAACGGAAACTCCACTGCCACTGCTGCCCGACTACTTCGTACTCTGTTGCTTCATCCGGCGGCGTGACAAACTGTGCCCAGACAAAAAGCCCTGGCGCCAACATTGCGATAACTCCAAGAGCAGTTCCAACGGACAGTCCAACCTCAAGTTTTGCGTTCTCCGGCTCGTAAACTGCTTTATGCCCTTCTTTATGGCGAAATTTGTAAACGCAATACGCCATAAACAGGTTCACAGCCACAAATACGGCACCGGTCACCCAAAACGTTAAGTCAATTGTGAAATCTATATTTCCCCAATTTGACGCGATGGGAGTAAACCACCACGGGCTGATCAAATGGAAAATGACAGAGCCAACGACCAATAGAACCAAAGCAACTGCTATAGCCATATGCGGTTAATCCTTGTGAAAAATAGGTGTTTGACGGGTGCCAGCACGCATCCTGATGCGTGAACAACAGAATTAGAGAGCTCAAGAATGAAATTTAAGGAAATACCAAACGCTGCGCAGCGACACGCCAGCGAAGACCAAGCTCTAAAAGCTCGGGATAGAAGATTTGGGTGAGTCATTGCTAATCCCGTCCTTCACGACGGCCTAGCAATTTACAAATGATACTGCCAGCAAATTTCCAGTAGTGGTGATGTTTGCCTAGACCAAAGTCACGCAGTTGACTACGAACGGTACAGAAAATCGCGTTCACAACGTCGTTCCCTCCTTTGTATTATTATTAACGGATGGGTACTCAACGTCATACTTATATCGTCGAAGTCAAATATCTCTTCAGAAATATTCAACCTTTTCGATCGTATATTATTGTCAAAATGTCCGCAAGCTCTTTTATTTCGGCGCTTACAGGGTGTTCCAAAAGGTAATTTGCGGATAGCAAAGGAAGGAGAGTGAGGGGAACTACACTCCCCCTCAATCTAGTAGAGGAATATCAAATCCTACGTTCGATTTTGCATGATTGCCCAATTCAAGCTGTCAGCTTAAGTTCTGCAAAAGGATTCAAAAAGTTAGCATCGACTGCTGCCAGATCGGCTTCTTTATGCTTGCTGGCCATCATTTCGTGAATCTTTTGCTCTTGATGCTTCTTCGCGTAGATAAGAATCAGATACTTGCCGGAGTCTATCTCTTTACGGAAGATAGTCAGCTTCTTGTTTTCGCTGGCGATTCCAACTAGACCTCCGACCCAAGCGCCAAAGCAGCTTAATACGAAAATGATGGCGACGTAGCCAAACCAGTGCATATCCGGACCGAATAATGCCAATGCCTTTGTCAGAAGCGCAGCCACGATTCCTGCGCCAAAGCCGGACGCCGCACCAATCAGCCCATCACGAATTACATCCAGAGTTTCAATGTAATTACTGGAATGGAGCTTTTCTTTACTTAGCCCACTTTCATCTTTGCTTACAATATGCAGAAACCAATCATCTACCCCGATGGCGTGAAGATCGTCAGAAATTTCATGAGTGCTTTTGAGGGTAGGTGATAGATAGTAAATGCATTTCATAGAACTTCTCCTACTTCTTATTGGTGTAATAGTTACTCAATCCGGGCGAAAAAATGGAGTTATATTTTTCGCGCAGATTCACTTTACTCCTTCCTTTTTTGAATGTCGCGGAATTTTTGGGTCACAAATTTTCCGGATGATCACTGGCATTTTCCAAGAATTCACTAGCTAATTTGGTGGAAATCCTCGAGATTTCAAGGGCGGAGTCTCTGTTTTCTTGCAACGCCTGTTCCCGATCAAGATCCAAAATCGTCCGCTTAAATACAGGAAGTCCCTAGAGTTATAAGGCTCGCAACCTCGAGTTATGTCTAAGAAAAAGTAGATGATGACGATACTGCGGTGAAGGAAGTAGAATTTCCGGGGGAAGCTCTCGCAGAATTTCGATACAATGTTTTGCCGCCTGAGTGTAGGCTACAACCCACATTACCGGTGTTCATCTACCCCGCTTCGCAAAGAATTTAGTGAGACAGGAAGTGACAGAATTAGTTAACAAACAAGACGTTAGCTGGCGCGACTTCTACGAGATGTGCAAGCCACGGGTCGTGATGCTGATGATCCTGACATCACTTGTCGGAATGTTTTTGGCAGTCCCCGGTATGGTTTCTTTGGATATCCTGATTTTTGGAAATCTGGGTATTGCTTTGGTGGCAGGCTCTGGGGCAGTCGTCAACCATCTGATCGACTACAAAGTCGACTCCCTCATGAAGCGCACACATAACAGACCGATACCTCAAGGTAGAGTCGACCCCAAGCAAGCAGCGTTGTTCGCCGCGATAATTGGTGTCGCCGGCATGATGATTTTGCTTCTGATGGTCAATCCACTCTGCGCCTGGCTGACATTAGCCTCCTTTATAGGCTACGCCTTCATCTATACCGGTTACCTGAAGAGAGCCACTCCCCAGAATATTGTGATTGGCGGATTGTCAGGAGCCATGCCCCCACTCTTGGGTTGGTCAGCAGTGACCGGAACAATTGAACCAGGCGCCTTGATTCTCGTGCTCATTATTTTTGCATGGACCCCTCCCCATTTCTGGGCTCTCGCCATTCACCGAAAAGATGAATATGCCAAAACAGGGATTCCGATGCTTCCCGTCACCCACGGAGAACATGTAACAAAGATCCATATCATTCTTTACACCGTGATCATGTTCTTGATCACATTGCTACCCTATTTGACGGGAATGAGTGGGCCTCTGTATCTCTTGGCAGCGGTTGTTCTCGGGTTGGGATTCCTGGTGTGGTCACTTCTGCTTATGTTCAAGCCGAAACCAACGACTGCGATGGACACCTTTCGATATTCCATCGTCTATCTCATGGTGCTGTTTGTTGTCTTGTTGACAGACCACTACCTCTAGCTTTTTTCTATTGTTTAAGTCTTTTCGGTAGTCAAAATGAATCGAAATATCAAATTGACCGTCATTCTTTGTCTGGTCTTTGTGGCGTTGGTTTTTCTGTTGACCTATTACCGGGTCACTCGAAACAACGCTGCAGAAAGCCTAAGCCCTGAAGAGCTTCGGGAATTGGGAGCCTTGGTATATGAAAGGCCGGTGACATTGTCACCAATCAACCTGGTCGATCAAACTGGTGAGACGTTTAATGAAGAACGTCTCAGGGGGAAATGGACCTTTTTCTTTTTCGGGTTTACGCATTGTCCGGATATTTGCCCGTTAACGCTCACTGAATTAAGTCAGTTTTATCGAGAACTTAAAACAACCCAAGAGCATCTGGAAACTCAGATTGTAATGGTAAGTGTTGACCCTTATCGAGATGATGCGGAGCAACTCTCTCGCTACATGTCGTCCTTTGACAAGGATTTTATTGGGCTTACAGGCCCCTATGATGAACTCTCGAAATTGGCGAAAGAGTTGTACATCGCTCACAGCACACCGCCGATCATTGAGTCATCTCACGAACATCACAGCACAGATGCAGTTGAAGATTATGTTATTGACCACAGCGGGAATATTCTGATTATCAATCCCGAAGGCTTGTATCACGGATTCATGGACACAGCCATTCAGGATGACGAAATTCTCAGGGCCTATCGTTCAATTAAGTCGGGATATTAGCGCGGCGACACTTTCATGCCAGGCCACAAATAGCTCACCAGAAACCACATACTGGCGGCTACGACAATAGAGGGACCGGCGGGAGTGTCGTAGAAATAGGAAAATGCCAGCCCCCCAAAAACAGATACCATACCAAGCAGTGCCGCACCAATCGCCATTTGTTCAGGCGTCTCAGAAAATCTTCGCGCCGTTGCCGGTGGGATAATCAATAATGACGTGATAAGAAGCACGCCAATAATTTTCATCGACACCGCGATTAACAGTGCTACCAATAGCACTAATACTGCATGCAATTTGCCTACAGCTATTCCTTCCACGTGTGCGAGTTCTTCATGAACAGTGATCGCCAGAAGTTTGTTCCATTGTGAATACAACAAGAATCCGATAGTAAGTGCGACGAGCATTATCAAAACGATATCCACTTGTGTAACGGTCAGCAAATCACCGAACAAATACCCTTCAATGTTGATCTGGACATTGCGAGAAAATGACAAGATCAACATGCCAAATGCCAGAGTGCTGTGTGCAAGTATTCCGAGTAATGTATCTGTCGAGAGAGATTTATTAGATTGTAATCGAATCAAAATGGCAGCAAATAAGAGCGCGCCTGCAATCACAGCAAGTTGTGAATTGATATCCAACAAAATACCAATCGCAACACCTAGAAGAGACGAATGTGCCAGAGTATCACCAAAATAGGACATCCGACGCCACACGACGAATGACCCCAAGGGGCCTGCGACAGCTGCAATAATGAGACCAGCGGCAAGCGCCCGCAAAATGAAATCATTCATGATGATGATGCTCCACCACTTCCCCTGTGATTGCATGGTGATGATTATGGTGATGAGTGTAAACGGCGATATTTTTCGCTTCGCGTTTTCCGAATAACGCCAAATAGGACGGATCGACACTGACCTGTTCAGGTCGCCCATGGCAGCAAATGTGATGATTAAGACAAACAACTTCATCAGTCTTTGCCATTACAAGATGAAGGTCGTGAGAAATCATCAAGACGCCGCATTGATGGCGTGTGCGCAGATCATTGATCAATTGGTATAATTCCGCTTGCCCAGAAACATCCACACCCTGTGCGGGCTCGTCGAGGACAAGAAGTTGCGGAGATTGCAACATTGCCCTCGCGAGCAGTACGCGTTGTAATTCTCCACCTGAAATATCCCGGACTTGGTGATGAAATAAATGGCTGACTTTTACTTCCTCAAGAATTTCTCCTACCGGAAGCCTGGGCCGATCATTTGTGAGCTCTAGAAAGCGTTTGACGGTCAGTGGCATTGTGGGTTCGATGTGCATCTTTTGCGGCATGTACCCAATGCGAAGCGCGTGTGGTTTTTCTACGACGCCAGCATGGGGTTTTAGTAAACCGAGCATGATGCGGACCAACGTCGTCTTTCCCGCGCCGTTGGGTCCAATCAGTGTCAGTACCTGCCCTCGATGAACACTGACGCTTACATGCTGCAATACTTGTCTATCACCAAATTGCATACTGATGTCGTGTGCCTTGATCAAGCATTCTGCGTTCATGGTGGCAATTCTTCGCTCGTGCAAATGGGACAAATCACTGGAATTTGAGAAGCGGTGTATCATAGCATTAGTTCTCACCGCCTCACGCCAGTCTGACGCTATGCAAAAACGAAAAATCCTATTCTTGGTGTTATCGCTGTATGTTTCGTTGACGTCAGTTCTAGCCCATGCGCAAGGCAAGGTTGTCGCCAGTATCAAGCCCCTCCAAATGATTGCCGCGGCGATAACAGACGGGGTGTCGACGCCGGCGCTGCTCGTGCCGGCAACGCTTTCTCCTCACCATTTTGCTTTACGCCCATCAGATGTTGTTGCCTTAGGAAATGCAGACCTGATTGTCTGGGTAGGTCCAGGTCTTGAGACCTTTCTGGTCGATCTCATGAAGCAGGGAGATCGAGATAAAAAAGTCATCGAAGTCGCCAGCCTCAGTGAGGTCAGATTACTGGATCAAGAAGGTCATGCGATGGAAGAAAACGCCGATCACTATGATCCCCATGTGTGGTTGAGCACAGAGAATGCGAGGGCGATTGCGTCTGCGATCCATGCTCATCTGCTAGAAACGGATGCGGGGAATGCCGAAGTGTTTTCCGGGAACTTGCAGCGATTCCTGTCCGAAATGGACCTTCTTGATCAGGCGCTGCAACAGCAGTTTGCAGACTTGAAGGAACGCCCTTTCGCTGTGTATCACAACGGCACGCAATACCTCGAAGAGCAACTTTCTATAAGACATGCCTTCGTTCTGGTGCCAGATCATGAGCGGCAACCCGGAATACGTCATCTTTTGTCGCTGAGAGAACACCTCGCAGCAACTCGTCCGGGATGCTTGCTTGAAGACATTAATACCAATCCGGCAACGGTCGAGACAGTGTTTCAGAGCACGCCTGTGCGTCGTGTTTTACTTGACACCATGGGGAGCCAGCTGACGGTCGACCATAGCGCGTACCGGCGGCTCATAGAAGATCTCAGCGCAAAAATTGCCGGATGTCTCGCAGACTGACGGTCTGTCGATCCGTCAAAACAGGAATTAGCCCCTTATGGAATCACAAGCAGAACATCCCATTGATCTCATTCTGGTCGATGGCTCTTCTTATCTCTTTCGGGCATTTCATGCCTTACCGCCGCTGATTACCAGCAAACAGCAGCATACTGGCGCCATCAAAGGAGTGATCAACATGATTCGCTCCCTTGTGAAAACCTACCCTGATAGCCGCATTGCCATCGTGTTTGATGCCAAAGGGAAAACATTTCGCAACGATCTGTATGACCAATACAAAGCGCATCGTCCGCCTATGCCAGATGAGCTGCGAAGCCAGATTGCACCCATCCACGCCATAATTCGGGCTATGGGCTTGCCCCTGCTGGTGGTGGAAGGCGTCGAGGCGGATGACGTCATCGGGACACTGGCTACACGGGCGAATGCCGATAACATTCGCACGCTTATCTCCACGGGGGACAAGGATCTGGCGCAACTCGTCACAGACAGAGTGACGCTGCTCAATACAATGACCAATGAGGCGCTTGATCCCGCCGGAGTGACAGAGAAATTCGGGCTGCCACCTGAACGCATTGTGGAGTTTCTCGCACTCACGGGAGACAAGGCTGACAACATCCCCGGTGTGCCAGGAGTAGGGCCTAAAACGGCCGTTAAATGGCTGCAGGAATTCGGGTCCTTGGAAGGGCTTCTCGCCAATCTTGATAAAATTTCAGGAAAAATTGGAGAAAAGCTTCGGGAGAACGTCGATCAGCTTTGGCTTTCCCATGCGCTGGCGACCATCAAAAGGGACGTCGAGCTCGAGCTCGAAATTGATCAGCTACGGCATGGGGAAGAAGACAAGCAGGCTTTGTTTGATCTGTTTTCAGATCTGGAATTCAAGTCCTGGGTCAAGGAAATTGAATTGCAGCAGGACGGATTACAAACGCGCCAGGAATCGACAGCCGCGCCTGTTCGAGAATCGTCGCCGGTCACCTCCTCCCCAGTCCCGGAGACTACTGATACACAGCTTGTTCTGACGGAGCAGTCACTGCAGGCATGTCGTGCAGAATTGACCGCAGCGGGAAAGATGGCATTGTCGATTGTGACCGATGACGCCCATTACATGCAGGCCGCGATTCTTGGAATCGGCATCAGTACCGCGCCAGGCAAGGCCTACTACATTCCGCTAGGGCATGACACCCTGGAGTTTCCCGCGCAACTCCCGCGCGAGAAAGTGCTGACGGCGTTGGCTCCATGTCTGGAAAACGCTGAGATTCACAAAGTGACGCATGATGGAAAATCGCTGATTCACGTCTTGGCGAACCATGGAATTTCTCTGGCAGGGCTTCGATTCGATACTCACACCGCGTCCTATGTGATGAACTCGGTGGCGATTGATCATCAATTGCACAAAATTGCGCATCATTATCTTGGCTTACGCGTGCAGTCGCTGGAAGAAGTGGTGGGCAAAGGCAAATTCCGCCTGCAGGTCAGTCAGCTGGACAGCGCCACCGCCGCCGGATTTTCGGGGCGTAATGCCGATGTGATTCTTCGCCTGAGCCTCCACCTTGAGCAGCAGTTAAAGCAAACCGGTCAGCTCGGAGGGCTATATCACTATTACGAACTTGCGCTAATTCCAGTACTGCAGAGGATGGAGCGTTACGGGATTCTCGTCGATGCGGAGTTGCTGGGAAAACAAAGTGTCGCGTTGGGAGAGCGCCTCATCGAGGTGGAGAGAAGCGCGTTCTCGCTGGCGGGAGAAGAGTTCAATCTCGGTTCTCCTAAACAGCTTCAACACATTTTCTATGAAAAGCTGAAACTCCCCGTCTTGAAAAAGACGCCGACGGGCCAGCCTTCGACGGCAGAGCCCGTTCTTCAGGAATTGGCGCTCCAATATGAGCTGCCTAAACTGATCATGGATCACAGGGGGCTGAGTAAGCTCAAGTCCACGTATACCGACAAGCTTCCCCTGGATATCAACAAAAAAACCGGAAGAATCCACTCCAGTTTTCAGCAGGCCGTCGCCGCTACAGGTCGACTCTCGTCAACGGACCCAAACCTGCAAAACATCCCCATTCGCACAGCAGAGGGTCGAAAGGTGCGCCAGGCCTTCATTGCGGCGAAGGGATACAAGCTGCTGGCCGCAGATTATTCCCAAGTGGAGCTGCGAATCATGGCGCATCTCTCAAGTGATCCCGGCTTGTTGAAGGCGTTTTCAAACGCTCAGGACGTGCATCGGGCAACGGCTTCAGAAGTGTTTGCAACTCCCCTTGAGGAGGTGAGTGCCGAGCAGCGCCGGCGGGCGAAGGCGATCAACTTCGGCCTGATCTATGGCATGTCAGCTTTTGGATTGGCCAATCAACTCGGGATAGATCGCCAGAGTGCCCAGCACTATGTCGATCTCTACTTTCAAAAATACCCAGGCGTCTTGCAGTACATGGAACACACCCAGGCGTTTGCCGATGAGCATGGGTATGTAGAAACCCTGTTCGGGCGGCGCCTCTATCTACCCGATATTCATGCAGGCAATGGCATGTTGCGCAAAGCGGCGCAGAGAACAGCCATCAATGCCCCCATGCAGGGGACGGCGGCTGACATCATTAAACAGGCCATGATTGATATCGACCATTGGCTTGCCACAGGCGTGCTGGATGCCCGCATGGTGCTCCAGGTTCATGACGAACTCGTGTTTGAGGTGGCTGAAAAAGACGTTGCGCTACTGACGGAGGGAGTTAAATTCCGAATGGTGAGTGCCGCATCGCTGCATGTCCCGCTCGTTGTTGATGTAGGTGTTGGCGACAATTGGGATGAGGCGCACTAGACCACGGTCTCGGACTCCAACCACTGATCCAGAACGCCCGTAAGTTCTTCGAGTCCCGTTTTCTGCAGGGAGGAAAAGAGCTGAATGCTGGCATTGGGGTAATGTGCGAGCTGTTTTCGAGCGCCAAGAAATGCGTTTTGGGCAGCTCCCCGCGTCAATTTGTCAGCCTTCGTCAACATGATGTGAATTGGCAGCTGCGATTGATGCGACCAGTTAATCATCATCAAATCGAAATCTTTGAACGCATGCCGAATATCCGTCAGTAGCACGAGGCCGCACAGTGATGTGCGCTGATTGAGATACAGCTCAAGATGTTCCTGCCACTGGTCTTTCACCGAGAGTGGCACTTTTGCGTAACCATATCCAGGTAAATCAACAAGATAGCGGCCATTGCCCAGTCCAAAGAAATTGATCAGCTGGGTTCTTCCGGGCGTCTTGCTGGTACGCGCCAACCGATTTTGATTGGTTAGCACATTGATGGCGCTTGATTTGCCGGCATTGGATCTGCCGGCAAAGGCAATTTCTCGCAAACTGTCGGAAGGACAATCATCCAGTCCAACGGCACTGGTAACGAAGCGGGCGGTTTTATAATTCATGGGCGCACTAGATACAGTAAGAGGCTGGCCAGTGCAAGGTGAGCCCGCATAGGAGATCTTTTGGCAGGGGGAAAACGAGCCGCGCAAAGGGAGAAAAACCCTCTCAACTGCCTGCAATTCATAGAGTAATCAAAAGCGATGCGTTATAATTCGCGCCCGTTCGCCCGTTTGGAACGGCTGCTGAAAGACTACAAAAGCACTCTGAGAACCATAGGAACGTTGGACTATCCATGAAAAAATTAGCCACGAAAAATGCCCTGACCCTGATTTCAACACTGTTTTTTGCGGCCTTTGCGAGCCTGAGCTTCGCGCAAGGCAACGCCACTGCAGGTGAGAGCAAAGTCGCAGTGTGCAGCGCCTGCCACGGCATTGCCGGTCAAAGCTCGATTGGTGCAAACCCCAAACTGGCGGGCCAGAATGCCAAATACCTCATCAAACAGATGCAAGACATCAAGAGCGGAGCCCGGACGGTGGCGCTGATGACAGGACTTCTCAATGGCAGCAGTGAACAGGACATTGCTGACATCGCCGCCTATTACGCTGCTCAGGAAGTAACCCTTGAGGGTGCAGATCCAGCAACTCTGGAGCTTGGAGAGAGCATCTACAAGGCAGGGATCGCGTCACTGAACGTGGCTGCCTGTGCCGCGTGCCACTCGCCAACAGGTCAGGGAAATCCGCAGGCCGGCTTCCCCGCACTGAGTGGTCAGCACGCTGAATATACGATCAATCAATTGAAGGCATTCCGGTCAGGTGACCGCGCAAATGACGGTAATGCCATGCCAATGCGCATTATCGCCGAGCGCCTGACAGACAAAGAGATCGAGGCACTTGCGAACTATATTTCAGGTCTGAACTAAGTCGTTAAAAGACACTCTGGCAAGTTTACGGAGGACGCGCGGTCTTCTTGATCAGCTCACCCGTAACGCAATGAGTTTTAACAGAAGGAGTAAGACGATGTACAAAGTGATCAAACAAATCATGGCGCTGGTGCTTCTGGCGCCCTTGGCATTCTCCGCGATGGCTCAACCTGAGCGATTTGTCGCAGGGACTCACTACACAGTTCTTCCGGCAGCTGTAAAGACCAACAATCCAGAGAAAATCGAAGTAGTTGAGGTGTTCTGGTACGGCTGCGCCCACTGCTTCCGTTTCGAACCTCTGGTCGAGGATTGGGAAGCGAAAATCGCCCCGGATGTTGAATTTGTCCGTTTTCCTGGCATGTGGAACGACCTGATGAAAGTGCATGCGCAGGCGTTTTTTGCCGCCGAGGCACTGGGCAAGCTGAAGGAACTTCATACCCCGATATTCAATGCCATTAACGTGGAAGGGAATCGATTGCAGAACGAGCAGCAATTGTCTGCCATTTTTGCAAAATATGGCGTCACGCCCGAAGATTTCAGCAAGGCATTCAATTCCTTCAGCGTGAAGACCAAAGTGAATCAGGCACAGGCAAAAATGCGCGAGTATCAGGTGCGCAGTACGCCAAATATGATCGTAAACGGCAAGTATCTGATCTCCACAGGGGATGCGGTACGCACCCAACAGGAAATGTTGGAAGTCGTCGATTTCCTAGTAAATAAGGAAAGAAGCTCGAGCTAAATCGACGTTCAGGGTTTACTGCATCATGAGACCCTCGCAGCGCCGTGCTGTCGAGGGTCACGGTTCCACCGTCACTCCATGGACGCTAGGACAAGAGCCGTTTTAAATGAGCCACAGGGATACAGAAAGCCCAGCAGCAGGAAAATGCCATCGAGCATTCCAGACAGCTGGAAGAGAGACTGCGGGCAATGGAATCGGAGTCTAAGGAATTGCGTCTGCATCTGGCGCAACAGGAACAGCTGGCATCTCAAGACTCCCTCACAGAACTCCCCAATCGTGCCGCCTATGACAGACGCATCCGGCAGGAAGCCGACAAGTGGCATGATGCCATGCTGGCTGGCTCAGAGTCGGGGTTGTGTCTTGCTGTATGCGATGTCGATCATTTCAAGCGAATCAACGATACTTATGGCCATTTGGCTGGCGATAAGGTATTGAAAATATTAGCTAAAGAGATATCTGCCCGAATCCGGCGCTCGGATTTTGTCGCGCGATACGGCGGGGAAGAATTTGTTATTTTGCTGCCCTCCACCTCTCTTGCAGATGCCGAAGCCCTGATCAACGGCATCAGGCAGAAAATCGAACGCTGCCCTTTCCATTTCAAGGAAAAGCAGGTGCAGATCACCGTGTCCTTTGGATTGGCTGAATTTACGGCGTCGGATTCCCCAGAACGCGTGTTTGAGCGGGCGGACAAAGCGCTTTATCGCGCGAAAGAAGGTGGACGAAATCAGGTGTGTCTCGCCAAACTAGGGAGTGCGCCATCGGCGTAATGATGCCTGACTCGCTTGTTTCTCGAAAAATACACCGCAGCAGTCAAACTATTTCCTCCCAACACCAGTCTTATTCACGTCTCCCTGAGACGATACTCAACGTATTCCACCAACCTTTTGGTCTCTTTGAATTTTCATGAATGCATTAATCGGAAAAGCATTGGAGTTCGTGCCCCGGCAGTTTGTGAGTCGTCTGCAGACGAACGCCCGTACGCGACTGCTACGGCAGAGTGATGCGCTTCTGATGGTGCATAACAATCGACTTTATGATGTAAGCAATGAGTCTTGGGTCAGCCTCAGCTTTGAAGATGACGAGACGCCTGCGCAGCGCCTGGCCAATGCCGCAAAGCACCTCCTCTCTTCCCGACAGGAAGCGCCCTCTGTTTTACTCCTGTTGCCCTCGCCTCACTTCATGGCAACGGAGGTCGCCCTTCCCGGACTTTACGGAGAAAGCGTGCGATCGGCACTTCGACTGCAGTCGGAAGTCCTCTTTCCAAGTTATCAAGCGACATTGAGCTATGCGGTCAACGTGACCGCTACACCGGCAGACTCGCGTCATTGTGTCATCTGGACAGATTCCAGTGCCCTGGAAGCGCTTTATGAAGCCTGTCAGGCCAATGGTATTTTTCTCGCGGGAGTCATGCCAAGAATCCTGGTGGCGACGACTCAGGTCGATGCGTCCGAGACATTTACTGTCACCGAAGATGATGACCGCACGTTGACGCACGTTCGAATCGCCCGCGGTGTTGTCACGCAGTTTCTGCAGATTGCCAAAAGTGACCTGAACGACGAAGAGTTTGCGCGGCAGTGGCGTGACGCGTGCACTACGCAAACAACAGATGGTCAGATTGCCTTGTCGATTTCCAGTCCTGAAGAATATCGCTCACTTACTCCCAAGGAGAGTATTGCGGCGCACTATGTCTTTGTGCCAGAGGGGGCACAGCAAGCCGCACGCCGAGCGCAGAAAGGGTTCAGAGTATTGCTCACCTCTGCCGCCGTACTGGCTCTGCTGGTCTTTGGAAGTCTGCCTTTTATGTGGCAATCATTCCAAATGATGCGGCTTGAATCCCAGATTGAACAATTACAGGCACAGTCAGTGCAGGCAAGAGAAGACCAGTCACAAGTAAGAGAATTTGAACTTGACTGGGGGGTACTGACGGAGTTTCCACAACAGTCCATTTCTGAAGTGCTGCTTCAAATGCAAAACGTGCTTAGCCCCAGTGTCCTGACGTCGGTTGAAATCGATGAGGGGGCCATTCAGATCGAAGGCGAAAGTGAGGACCCTCAGAGTCTGTTACGGTTGCTCGAGCAAAATGCCATGTTCGCCGGAGCCGACTTCGCACGAGCAACAAACAATAACCGGTACTACATTGCGTTTCGGCTAAGTACCGTTGATTTTGATGCCTATCACGGCTGGCATTTTCCTGACGAGAGGCGTTGAGTTTTACCATGACAAAACGCGAAAAAAATATCATCAGCCTTGCGGTCATCGTCGGAATAGTTTTCGTGATTACCCAGGTTTTTCCGCTTGTACGCGATCTGTATGCTGACCGCGCGTCGCGTGTGGAAGCACTACAGCGACAGATTGAACGTGAACAGCGACTCATAGACGAAGCGGACATCTGGCATCAGCGCCGCGAAGAGGTAGATCAACGGCGAGACTCTTTACAGACACAACTGTTCAATGATCCTTCTATCCCACTTATCAGTGCCAATGTGCAGCGTCAGGTAAGAGACTACGCGATGATGTCTGAAATTGTCGTGACCTCAACTAAATTGGCAGAAACCATGCAGACCCCCGGGTGGCTGCTGGTGAAACAGGAACTGAGCATCCTGACCGCCAACCAGAACAATCTGATGCGATTCTTGCAGCAGCTTGAAAATGCGACGCCGAAACTCGCTGTCAGCAGTTTCAGTATTCGTCGGAATCGCAACCAGTACACTGGGACCTTGACAGTAGTAGGCTTCTCAAGAACGGAGGCAGCAAAAGCTGATTCAGCGGATTAATATGAGTCACTCCTCTCTGACATTGCCCGTCTTCAGTCAACTTCTGGAACCGGAAGGAATCGCGCCGGCGCAGGATTTTTCACACTCGTTCATGTTGATCTGCAATACCCTGCCGAGCATTGAGTTACGTGCAAAGATTCGATTTATCGTAGGCGATTTTGTCAAATTCCGGCGCGCGCAGGGCGACGAAGTGTCGCGCCTGATGAAGCATTGGCGGGCAGAGCTGTCGCCCCAGATTGATCAGTCGGAAGATGTTTTTGTCTCCGGATTTGAAGACGATGAGGAACTGAAGGATCTTGCCTCAGAAGCGCCGGTGATCCGACTGGTTAATCACCTTTTTGCGCGGGCATTGGATCTGAATGCAAGCGATATCCACTTTGAACCTAACGAAGATCATTTGGATGTCCGCTGCAGGGTGGATGGAATCATGACGCGAATCGAGCGTCTGCCGATCAAGATTCATACCGCCGTCGCCTCCCGCTTGAAGTTGATGGCAAAGCTGGATATTGGTGAGAAACGTCTGCCTCAGGATGGTCGAATAGACTCCAGAATAGGCAACAAGCAGCTCGACATGCGGGTATCCACCTTGCCTGGCGTGCATGGTGAGTCCGTCGTTCTGCGCATACTGGATAGGAGTGATACCGCGGTAAGTCTCACCCAACTCGGCATGCCGGATGCCATTCTCGGGACCTACCAGCACTTGATTACCCAGCCCCATGGCATGATTCTGATCACCGGTCCTACAGGCAGTGGTAAAACAACGACGCTTTACGCCACGCTGGAAAAGATTAACAGCGAGAAACAGAAAATCATCACGGTCGAAGACCCGGTGGAATATCAGCTGGAGGGCATCACCCAGATTCAAGCCAATGCGAGTATTGGTCTTACCTTCGCCGCGGGGCTGCGTTCGATCGTGCGTCAGGATCCTGATGTGTTGATGGTGGGAGAAATCCGCGACCATGAAACCGCAGAAATCGCCATTGAATCGGCTCTGACGGGGCATCTGGTTTTTTCAACCTTGCACACCAACGACGCCGCCGGTGCCGTCACCCGCTTGCAGGACATGGGTGTAGAGGGATATCTGATCAGCAGCAGCCTGCTCGCCATTCAGGCTCAGCGCCTGGTGCGCCGCATCTGTACCGACTGTAAGTGCGAACAGCCACTCACTGTAGATGAAGCGCATGTGCTCGACATCGACGCGAAGGACTACCCCGTGTTGTTCAGAGGAAAGGGCTGCGAACGCTGCGGCGGCAGCGGCTATCGCGGGCGTATCGGGCTTTATGAGCTTCTGGTGATGTCGGATGCCATTCGCCACCACATCGCCAGTGGTGCGGATGCCAACGTCATCCGGGATCAGGCCATTCGTGAAGGCATGAAAACCCTGCGCCAGGACGCGCTGGAGAAACTGGCCGCGGGCCTCACGACACCAGAGGAAGTCGTCCGCGTGACGCGTGCAATATGAGTGCAGCTTTCTACCGATATCAGGCTTTCGACGCCAAGGGCAATATGCAGACCGGGCAGGTCAACGCCGAGTCTGAACGTGAGGCCCTGAAGATCCTGCAGGGAAAAAAACTGATCCCGGTCAAAATCTCCCGCAGCGAATCCGAGGAACGTAAGGGTCTTGGGGGCAAGCGCCTGAAGTCATCTGATCTGCTCGACTTTACGACAGGTCTTTGCACGCTGGTGGAGGCTCGGGTTCCGTTGGACAAGGCGCTCCGATTGCTGGAAGGAATTACCGAATCTGCCGCAATGAGACACTTGGTGATGACGATGCGGCGTGATGTCAAAGAAGGCAAAAGCCTTGCGGATGCGATGGAATCGCGTCCGGACGTTTTTTCCAAAATGTACATCAACATTGTGCGCGCGGGTGAAGAAGGCGGGATATTGCATCAGTTGCTGCCCGGGCTCGCCGATTTTTTGGAGACCAGTGCCAAAAACAGGCAGGCGATCATTGCGGCGATGATTTATCCCATCGTCTTGCTGGTAACAGGCATCATCTCGGTTTTTTTACTTCTGGCGTTTGTGATCCCTCAGTTTGCCGTCATGTTTGAAGACGCCGGTACGCAGATTCCCGCATCGGCTGCTTTTTTGCTGGCGCTCAGCCATGGCATCCAGCAATACGGATATCTGTTGGTTCTGCTTGTGATCGGCGTCATGGCGTGGTGGCAATGGCTCGAGAAAGAACCCGAGCGCAAACGGCAGAAAGACGCATTTCTCCTCACTGCTCCAGTGCTGGGACAACTGCTCCTTTACAAAGACTGCGCTGTATTTGCCCGTACTCTGGGAGCCTTGCTTGAGGCAGGAATCCCGTTGATACGCGCATTGAGAGTGTCGCGCGAAGTGGTGGCCAACACGGAGATTGCCCGCCATTTGGTCCAGGTGGAAGATGATGTGCGGTCCGGCGCCGGGCTTGGAATCTCGCTCGAGAAAACGAATCGGTTCCCAACGCTCTTGCATCAACTGGTCACCGTGGGAGAGGAATCCGGACGCACGGGAAGCATTCTTCTCAAGACGGCGACAAGTTTTGATACTCAGGTTAAGAATCAGATGTCGAGTCTTGTCTCGGCATTGCAACCCGCCCTGATCCTGTTTCTCGGCATCGCGGTGGGAGGCATTACCATTACCATGCTATCGGCCGTATTCAGCATGAATACGATTGATTTCTGATATCCGCATAGGAGTAAGACGGTGAATCCTACAAAACAACTGGCACTGATCAGCCTGGCAATAAGCCTTGCTTCATGCAGCGCTCTTCCCGATGGAAATCGGGCACAGGTGCCATCTGCGGCGTCAGGCCAACGCCCCGCAATGATCGGAGAGGGAAACACGGGTGCAGCCATCGGGTTCGATTCCAGCGCAGAAGCGGAGCGGCTAGCAGAACAGCAGCGCCTGATCGCCCAGATTAACCGCGATGGCAATCGGACAGCGACAGGCGCCTTTAGCGAACCAGTCCCCTCTCCTGTGACGCCGTTGCAGGAGAATGTGGTGGAGCTCAATTACGAGCAAGCGGAATTGCGCGAAGTCTTGGCAGAGTTGGCCGATGCACTGGACACCACGATCATGATTGATCCGAGCATTGCCGATAAGGTCAGCATCCGCACCTCTCCCAATCGTCCACTCACGCAAGCGGATATCTGGCCCCTGATCCGATTGCTGACGCGCCAGGCGGAGGTGAGTCTCGAGCGCGTTGGCAACGTGTACTACGCGCGCAAGCAAACGGGCAATCTGCCCGTAGAGATTGCTACCCCGCAGACGCTGGACGCCACGACTTCTAGTGTTGTCATGCAGATTACCCCGCTCACCTACGTGTCCCTTGATGCCGCACTGGAGCTTCTGGGACCGATTGTTCAACCGGAAGGCACCATTGTTCGCATTTCCAACAACAACACCCTCGCAATCTCCGCAAGCCTTTCGCAGCTGGATCGCATCAACGCATTGCTGGAGGTAGTCGATGCGGACCCGTTCCAGAATCAGGGACTACGCCTGTATCCCCTTAATTTTGCCAGCGCTGCGGCCGTGGCTGAGGAGCTCACGGAAGTGCTCCAGCTGATTGAGGGGGATAACCCAGCTTACAGGATCAAGGGACTGGAGCGGATTAATGCCATTCTGGTGACGGCGCCTGCCAATCGGGGATTCGATGAAATCACCCGCTGGGTGAGCCTCTTGGATGCGGACAGTCAGGAACAGGCAGAGCAGCTCTTTCATTATCGCGTGAAGAATCTGACAGCCACCGATCTAGCGACAACCTTGACCAATGTCTTCAACCTTGAGGATGAAGAGAATGCGGTCACGCCCCAGGCGTCTCCCCAGCGGGTTGAAACAGTGAACATCGTCACGCCGGATGGCAATGCTGTCAGTCGGACATTGCCGGCGTTTACGGCGACGCCCAATGCCAATTCCGGACAGACGGTTTCTGCCAATTTGAAGGTAAGCATCGTGGCGGATGAAGCCACCAACAGTCTCCTGATTCGGGCGAATCCTCGAGACTATCGCCAACTGCTGTCGACCATTAGTCAACTCGATGCGGTTCCTCTCCAGGTCATGATCAACGCGGTGATTGCGCAGATAACGCTCACGGATGAAACGCGCTTTGGGGTTGACTGGTCCCGGGTTGCGGACAACGCCACAACAAATGCCATTTCCACGACCACGGCTACTGGATTTTTGCCAAACGGAGGGCTGGACGGGCTGTTGTTTACCAAATCTTTCCTCGATGGTGCCGCCCGCGTGGAAGCGACCCTCGAAGCGATTGCGTCCAACAACGATGTGCGCCTCCTGGCGCGTCCGTCGCTGACCGTGGTCAACAACATGGAAGGGGAAATCCAGATCGGCGCTGAAGTACCCGTACAATCGGGAACGCAAACGACGCAGTCGGGCGAAAGCATTATCAGCAGCATTCAGTACCGTCCAACCGGGATAGAGCTGTATATCACCCCCCGTATTAACAATGACGGCGTCGTCAACCTGACTATCCGGCAGGTGCTGTCTTCCATTCAGGAGAGCACGGGTGTGGCAAATAACCCGATCTTTGAAAACCAGGAGATCAGCACTACCGTTGTGGTGCGGGATGGCGAAAATGTCGTGCTGGGTGGATTGATTCAGGACGCCGATACCAACACCAATAGCGGTGTCCCCGGGCTTAACAGGCTTCCCGTAGTGGGGGGACTCTTTTCCTACCGTCAGGATTCCACAGAGCGCAAGGAGCTGTTCATCGTCCTGCGGCCAGAAATCGTGAACCTCAATGACACCGCTGGAACGGCATACGAGGAAATTCTCAACCGCTTTGAACTCGCTGCAGAAATGTTTGAAGATGCGGGTCTTTAAAGCACCCATTCGACCGACTGCCAGCACATCTTCTGCGGCAGTCGCCCATGCTCAAGGAGTTACTATGACAGGCACAATGACCACTCAAGGGACACGTATCCGTGTTCTGCAATCCGGTTTTACCATTATCGAACTGCTGATCGTAATGGCGATCCTCGGCATGTTGGCCGTCATGGTCGCGCCGAATCTGTTTAACAAGGCAGACAGTGCACGGCAGGACGTCGCGTTATCGCAAATTTCCTCAATTGGCTCTGCATTGGCAACCTACCGTTTGGACGTCGGCCAGTATCCGGATGATCTCGAAGGGCTCATGGTCAATGACTCGGGACGCGCCAGTTGGGACGGCCCCTACCTCAGCAAGGAAGTCCCCAAGGATCCCTGGGGCAATGATTACCAGTACAGCTCAACGGGCAGCAGCTATACATTGACCTCCTTCGGTGCGGATGGCCGGGCAGGCGGTGAGGGCAATGACGCGGATATCACCAACTAGTCGCACAGCGCCGGGGTTCACCCTTCTGGAGTTACTGGTCGTACTGGCTATCCTCGCCATGGGAAGTGCCCTGTTGCTGCCAGGCATTGGCAATCTCAATTCCCGTACGTTTTCATCGCAGGTGCGGGAGGCCGCTGCAGTGTTGAACTACGCGCGCCGCACCGCCGTCGTGACAGGACAAGCGTCCACGGCGCGCTTCTACCCTGCGCCGTCTGAAAACGCAGACTCCGCCATGCCTGCCGAAATGACTGCACGGGAAGAACGCTGGCAGGCTCAGGGAGTCTCGCTGTCATTTCAGGACAGTACGCAACAACGCACGTTGGTGGAGGATTCGGTCGCCATCACCTTTTTTCCCGAAGGAGGAAGTACTGGCGGCGCCCTTGTGCTGACGCTGGATGAACGGGAAGCCCGCATAACAATCGACCCGTTCTCGGGCAATGTGCAAACCGAGTTTTCTGATGAGTAGACCACCGCAGCCCCTCTCCTATCTCTCTCGTGCCGGAGGATTCACCCTTCTGGAAGTCTTGGTCGCGTTGACGATCACCGCATTGGTACTGGGAAGTCTCTTCAGTCTGGCTGCTGGCAGCAAGCGACTTGCCTATCGTGCCGATCAAAGTCTGTTTGTCGCGATTCAGGCGCGTGCAGCAATCAATTTCGCACTTCTGCAGGATGAGTATCGGGAAGTGGAGGAAGCGATTGATAACGATCGGTTCTCAATTCAGGCAGACGACTATCTCGAACCGGTTGCGCGAAAAACAGAAGCCAACATCTACAAACTACAGCACTTTGAGGTTGTCGACGAAAACACCGACGAGAGCATTCCTGGTACGCGATGGGTCAAGTTGGAGCTGGAGGAATAGCGCCATGGCTTCGAAGGCACACCGGGGTTTTACACTAATTGAAATTATTCTTTCGCTGGCCCTCACGGCAATGCTACTCACTCTGCTCAGTGCTGGCATGTTCGGTGTCATGAATGACTGGGACGACGACTCGTCTGTTCTCGAGTCAAATCTGGACGAAACGGTGGCGATTCTTCAATTGGAGCGGGCACTTCAAGGCGCCTTTCCTCACAGTTATCGCAATGAAGAATCACTGGGGCGTTTTGTCTATTTCGAAGGAGAAACCGAGAGTTTGCGTTTTGTTTCCACGGTATCCCCACAGCGCAGCGGCGGATTGATGGCCTGGCAACTGGAATCCCATCCGGACGAAGGAGTGACGCTGCAGTTGGCTGCCGCCATGAGTGACAATCCAAACACGCGTCTGGAGCAGGCGGCACCTCGCCTGCTGCTTCCCCACTACACCGCAGAGTTTCATTATCTTTATGAAGAATTGGATTTCACCAAGCAATGGCGAGACGAATGGATGGGAGAAAGTCAGCTGACGCTGCCTTTGGCTGTTCATGTACGGCTAAGCCCACGGGATGAAAATCAGCGCAATCAGGGGGAGCTCGACATTATCGCGCGGATCAGAGCAACGGAACATCCCGCCATTCGACCTGTGTTCGGTGCCGCAAACCCAACACCATTGTCTGGTGGAGCCACGTTCCTTGGAGCCCCGTGACATGAAGCGACAGCGCGGCTCCGTCATTATTATTGTGCTATGGACCTCCATACTGTTGACCATTCTGGTAACTGTCATGGCGGGCAAGGTGCAGCTTTCCGCTAAAACTGCCTTCTACAATCGTGCTGCGGTAAATGATCTGGCCAAGATCACCGCGGCGATGAATCAGGCTGAAATGGAATTGATTCTGGAGCGTATGCCGCCACCAATCGATTTCGTTCCCGAGATGGACGAGGACGGTAATTTCAGAACGCCGGCGCTTCGTTTCAACGGCCAGGCACTTCAGCTGCAATACCCTACGGACGACGACATGGTGGTCCGCATCTATGACCATGCCGGAAAAATCAACGTCAACCGGCTGAGGCGACAGGAATGGCAACTGATTATTGAGAAACGTCTCGGCCCTGATCCGGACCCGAGACAAGTGGAGGAATTGTTGGCGGCATGGACGGACTGGACGGATTTGAATGACCTCACAAGTCCCAACGGCGCCGACAAGGACTATTACGAAACGTTGGATCCTCCCTACCTGCCCCGCAATAACCCGGAGTTGGATACTGTGGAAGAGATTCGCCTCATCCGTGGCTTTGATGATCTGTTTAAGGACTTCAATCTGGATGCGGCGTTTACCGTCTATGGGTCTACGCAGACGGTGAATCTGAATCTCGCCACACGAGAGGCCATGCAGTTGCTACCTGGACTTTCGGATGCGTTGATCGAGGAAATTATCGCCTATCGCGAGCGCAAGGAGTTTCGCAATAAGCCGGATGTGGGGGCCATTTTGCCCGTGGAGAATTTTGTTGAATTGTCTAACTGGATTGGGAATAACGTGTCCAGCTATTACTCGGTGTTTGTCTACCCGAAGGCAGAACAAAGTGATGCGATAGAAAATGATGAGGAACAAATGCAAGAGGCAGATCCCGTCACTCAGGCTTACATGGAGGTAGTGGAAGTGCGCTCTTCAAAGGAGCGGGCACGCGTTTTCAAAGTAGACCCGTATGGGCGTCTCCCTGACACCTCCCCGGCGAAACTGGTCTCCAATTAGGCGCGTTCGATATCCCAGTCAATGCGCATCACGACGGATCCAACCCCTTTGTTGGGAGAAATCTTGATAAGTTTGCTCAACTTGGTTTCGTACCACAAAAGACCGCTGGTATCTGCCACACCGCCGATGACCCAAAACTCTCCTACCCGCATCGACACGGCATTCACACGAATGCGGGCGATCAAAACATCGCCTTTCTTGAACGGCCCTTTAGGAATGTCCGTCAGGTCCGTCGTCAGATAAGCCGACATGATCTCGTCCAGCGTGCGCATGATGGCAAAGCCGAAATTGCATGTCAGATTGTCCTGCAGTATTTCGATCTTGGATTCGAGAATAATATCGCTCAAAGGCTCCACAGTATCGATCTCTTCCCCGGCGAGATTTTTCACGGTGGTATAGAGCACCTTGCAATCCTTGATCTTGCGGTCCTCGACAAGATTGATGTCCGGGACCTCGTGGGGATCCGAGGCCTTGCTATTGCAGTAGTCTTCGTAGTGCCCTACTACCTTGTGGCTTTCTCCAATTTCCCGGATGCGTCCTTTCTCCAGCCAGATAGCCGTGTCACACAGCTCCTGCACGTGGTACATCGAGTGGCTACAGAAAATCATTGTCTTGTTCTGTTTGCGAAACTCGTTCATGCGCTCTACGCACTTCTTCTGGAAGGCGATATCGCCGACGGACAGGGCCTCGTCAATGACGAGAACGTCCGGATTCACCATGGTGGCAATCGAGAATGCCAGACGCACGTACATGCCGGAGGAATACGTTTTCACGGGGCGATCGATGAAATCACCCAATTCCGAAAACTCGATAATGCGCTGTTCCATTTCCGCGATGTTTTCATCGGGGACACCGAGCAATGCAGCGTTCAGGTAGATGTTGCGACGACCGGTGAATTCGGGATGGAATCCCGCCCCCAATTCCAGCAATGCTGCCACTTGGCCCTGGATGGCAATTGTTCCGCATGTGGGCTGCAAGGTTCCCACCAGCAGTTTCATCAGGGTTGATTTGCCAGCGCCATTGTCGCCAATGATGCCGAGACTGCGGCCTTCCAGCACGGAGAACGAGATATCCTGCAATACATGGAAGAGTTTGTGACGAGGCTTGCGCAGTAACAATTCCAGCAAACGGTCCTGCGGCCGTTCATAGATCCTGAAATCCTTATGCAGATTTTCGACGGAAATACTGTGCATCTAGTCCACTCTACTCACAGAACATCACCAAAGGCATGCCGGATGCGCATGAATACCCAGCCGCCGAGGCAATAGGTTACCAGAGACACCGGCACCAGAATCTGGAAATTCAGCATCGGGAAACTGCCAAGCAAAATGAGCTCCCGATACATCTGCACAAAGCTGTGCATCGGGTTGAGCAACAAAAGATCGTGAAACTCCACCGGAATGAGGGACACGGGGTACACAATCGGTGTAAGGAAAAACCAAGTTGTCAGCGTGAGTGACACAATCTGCTGTATGTCACGCAGGAAGACACACAGGGCGGACAGTATTGCGACAAGTCCCAGCGTAAACAGAAACTGCAGGAAGAAAATTATCGGCAACAAGAGCCAATAGGGGTTGCCATACCCTTGTGTCAGCAAATACAGCAGGAAAAGCCCCAGCGCGATTCCGTGCACCATGTAGGGCACTATCGTCCCGACGCCGGGGATGATCTGGACTGGAAACATGACTTTGGTAATCAGTGGTGCTTTTTCGAGCAGGAGCGTGCTGGCGCGGCCCATGGCATCACCGAAGGCGAACCAGGGCAAATAACCCATCATCATGAAAACGACAAACGGTGTGTTGCCATATTCGGGCGGCATAGGCGCACGAAACACGATGCTGAAAACGAACGAGTAAATCAAGATATTGACGATAGGCGTGACAAACAGCCACAGCATACCGCCCAGAGAGCCTGCAAACTGACCGGTGAAATCCTGACGGACGAAGTTGTGAAACAAGCGGTAATGAACGATCGGGGCGAAGAGCCATTGTTGGAGCAAAGTCAAAAACATACGAGGCTCTTAGTTCCTGTGGGTGTCAGATCGGGATTACAAAGAGGGGCTGGTAAGCCATTGGCCAATTTCCAGCAAATCTTCGGCCGAAAGTGCACCGGATTCCCGCTTCAGAACGAGCGTAAAACGAATGAGATCATAACGTGCCTTCTGCCAGTCGCGCTCTGCACTAAAGCGATCTCGCAAGGCATTCAGGACATCAACACTGTTGACGGTTCCCAGTTCAAAACCTCGTTGTTTAGCGGTATAGGATAAGGATGTGGAGTCTACAAGACGTTGTGCCGCCTGTGTTCTCAACTCACTTGCTTTGACCTGAAGATACGCCGTACGGGTACGTTCGACGATTTCCAGCTGAATCTGACGAAGCTCGTTCTCCGCGATTCCATGTTGACTGCGCGCCTCGCTAACGCTGGCGCGATTGGCACCCCCTGCAAACAAGGGAATGGAAACATCCACACCAATGTAATTCGTGTCCGTTCGATTGGTCTGAATATTGTCGTAACCAATATCCGAAAGCTGTTGCTGTGCGATAAGGGTTACACGGGGCATATAGGCGCCCTGCCGCTCTGCGATGCGTTTATCCGCCGCTCTGACCGCGTATTCCCGGGCGCGAATCTGCTGGTTACTGTTTCGGGCACGTTCAATCCATGATTCGATGCTGCCTTCAAGAGCCGGAATGGACAGGCTGTCACTCAAGCGATAGAGGTCACCAACATTGACCCCTGTGCTCGCCCTCAATTCCTCTCGCGCAATCGCAAGTTCACTCTCGAGATTCAACTGAGTGGATTGCGCTGCTGCCAGCCGTGCCTGCGCTTCATAGAGATCGGTAATCTGGACTGATTGAAGCGCGTATAAGGCTTCGATCTGCCGCAGCTGACTGCTTACTGTTTCCACTTCGGTGCGAACCGATGTCACGGCATCTTCTGCCTGGAGGACGGAAAAATACTTGTCTGCCACGTCTGTCAGCAGAAAGGCGAGCTCCGCAAAATATTCAGACTCTGCCTGGTCTTCGAGAAGCGCCGCCTGTCCTCGGGCATTGAATGCCTGCCAATTGAACAGCACCTGGGTCAGCTGAAGGGAGTAGCGTTCCCCTCTATAGGTGTTACTGATATCAAGAACGTCCTGCGCCTGTCTGTTTTGGGACACGCTTGCGTTGGCATTGATTTGCGGCAGTAGCTGTCCCGTAGTAGCGCGTTTGCGCGCGCTGCTGATGTTCCAGCGTTCTTTGGAAATTCTCAGCGCGGGGCTATAGTCGATGGCGGCAGAAAAAAATTCTTCGAGCGTGTTTCCCTGCACCAGTATTCGCGTTGAGTTCACATCAGGCGCGGTATCTTCAGCGGCAAAGGAGAAACTGGCACTGCTCAAGAGTGCACCCGCAATCACCACAACGTTCAAAAAAGATCTCATACGCATCAGTCTTCTATCAGGCTGCGGGCGAGCACATTGGAAAAGGGTTTCATGACATATTGCAAAAAGGTTCTTGAACCAGATGCGATGAGGACTTCAGCGGGCATGCCAGGGACTAGCGTCAGGGAATCAAGTGCTTCAATACTTTTTTGAGTGACGGCGACTCTTGCCAAATAAAATGGCATCCCTGTTTTCTGATCGGCCATTGCATCGGCTGAAACACTTATTACTGATCCAAATATGGTAGGAGTGCGATTGCCAAAACTCGAAAATCGAATTGTTGCTTCTTGACCTGTGGTGACGCGATCTATATCGATCGGAGAAACTCGCGCCTCAATGATAAGTTCATCACCTTGTGGAACAATCTCTGCAATTGGCGCACCTGCTCCGATGACACCCCCTTCGGTATGGTATTGCATGCCATTGACTACGCCAGCAACAGGAGCGCGAATATATGTACGCTCAACAACATCTCGCAGCGCAGTTATTCGCTCTCTTGCATCTTTTAATCGTGTTTGCGTTTCACTCAACTGTGTAGCTACTTCTGATTGGAAGTCGTTTTCTAGCTGGAGAATCTGCAATTGAGTTTCACCAATTTGCATTTCAGTGGAAGAAATATTTGCGACAAGTTCCGCGGCCTCTCCTTGATAAACAGCATGATTTCTTTCGAGCTCTCGTAGTCGTAATTTGTCAGAAAATCCTTGATCCAAAAGAATTTGAGTGTCTTTGAGCTCATCGCCAAAAGAGGCTGCTAATGCTTCTTTGCTTGCCTTTAGTGCGGTTAAACCATCGACACGCGAGCGCAATTGTTCTATGCGCTGTTTTAGGACTTCAACATTTCCTTCACGTGCAGCTTTTCTCGCTTTAAAGATTTGATCTTGCGCTGTCATTTCCGCAACCGAATCGCTATCCGTGGGAGATAAAGATGCAGGAAAATGGATCTCTGAAAGCCTATCTCGTTCAGCAATTAATCGTGCTTCCAATGCCATCAAGGCGACAGACTGTGCATTGATAATTTCAAGTTGAGCAA
Source organism: uncultured Klebsiella sp. (assembly GCA_964538025.1). Lineage (GTDB taxonomy): Bacteria > Pseudomonadota > Gammaproteobacteria > Pseudomonadales > Pseudohongiellaceae > UBA5078. The sequence continues at coordinate 312,485 of CAZICZ010000003.1, forward strand.
GGGATTGAGTATTGTCAAGCTCGATCAATACCTGACCTAACTCCACATGATCACCGTTTTGCACGTTGATTTTACTAATCATGCCGCCCTCTAAATGCTGGAGGGTTTTCTTGTAGGAACGCAGAGTTACTGAGCCAGGTGCATGGGCAGCACCTTCGATAGGCGCGAAGCTTGCCCAGACTCCAAAAACACCAAATACCAGAAACGCAATAATCAAGCCTGCACGCCTTGGAGATTCGAATCCGGTTTCCACGGTCCTTACTTCCGCAGAAGGGGTGTCTTGATCTTCCAATGCCACGGGTAAACTGCCGGTTCCTGTAATTTGTTCGGTCACTTTATTTTCCTGCTGAGTGAATGCGAGAGAGAATCAAACCGGAGCTGCTTTACGCGTCTCGGGTTGTGGCATTAGTGCTGCCAGAACCTGATCGCGAGGACCAAAACTTACAGCAGCACCGTCTTTCATCACCAAGATCTTATCCAAGCACATGAGGACCATTGTCCTGTGGGTAATAACGATGACCGTGCATCCTTTTTCCTTAACGCGTTGAAGTGCTGCGACCAGTTCGCGCTCTCCTTGGTCATCAAGGTTAGAGTTTGGTTCGTCCAGTATCAGTAGCTTGGGATTTCCGTACACGGCTCTCGCCAGGCCTATGCGTTGTCGTTGCCCTCCCGAGAGAACTCCCCCATGGCTGCCGATAATTGTGTCGTAACCATTGGGAAGTCTTAAAATCAGCTCATGCACACCCGAAAGTTTGGCTGCTTCAACAATTTTCTCTGCGTCGATTTCGCCAAATCGGCAGATGTTTTCTGAAATGCTTCCTTCAAATAGTTCGATGTCTTGCGGGAGATACCCTAAATGTGGGCCTATTTCCTTGCGATCCCATGAAAAAATGTCGGCTCCATCCAGCCGGACTTTTCCGCCGCCAGTCGGCCAGATTCCGAGTAACGCTCTCGCCAATGTAGATTTTCCTGATGCGCTGGGGCCAACAATCCCAAGCGCTTCACCTGCCTTGAGTTCAAGGGACACTCCTCGAACAACAGGTATTTTCGCGCCAGGCGGGGTGACATATATCTGTTCTACTGACAAGTTGCCTTCGGGTGCAGGCAACGACATGGCTTCGGTGTCTGCTGGAATTCGCTCAAGAAGTTGGCCTAGCCTTTCATACTGGGCGCGAGCGACAGTAAATCCTTTCCAAGTTCCTACCAGCATATCAATTGGTGCAAGTGCGCGCCCTAATAGCAGAGAGCCTGCAATCATCATTCCAGGAGAAATTTCCTGTTCAAGAGCCAGAAGTGCGCCTAAGCCAAGAATTAGTGATTGAGTGATGACTCGAAACGACTTGGAAACAGCACTCAAAATGCCGGCGGCATTGCTTGCATCTGTTTGCAGAAACAAAACATTGTCAGCTCGTTTTTGTTGCCGTTTGCGGACATTCTCGATCATCCCCATTGCAGCGATAACTTCTGCGTTTCGCAGGCTACCATTTATCTGGTTGACGACCGCATTGGCTTCGGCATTAGCATTTTTAAGTCTCTCGTTCGTCACCTTTTCCGTGAGATAGGCAATCACCACCATGACAATCCCCGCAAGGATTGCAACAACGCCGAACGAGGGGTGAAACATGAACATGACAGCAACATAGATTGGAAACCAGGGGGCATCAAAAAAAGCAAACAGACCGTTTCCTGTCATGAATTGGCGTAATTGGGATAGGTCATTGCTCGGTTGCGCACCGCCAGACATTCCACCGGAATAAAGGGATTGTTTGAAAGTCGCATCAAATACACGTTCCCGAAGGCTTGTCTCAATTTTATTACTGGCGCTGACCAATATTCGGGATCGAACCCATTCGAATCCGCCAGATGCAGACATTAAAAAGACCATTATGAGGGTCAGCATTGCTAATGTGGACAGGCTTCCACTTGAGATAACGCGGTCATACACCTGCATCATGTAGAGAATCGGTACCAGCATCAGGATATTGATCGCTGCACTGAAAACACCGGCGTAAATGAAATAGTGCCGAACAGCCATGAAGGTGTCATAGAGTTCTTTGTAGCGATTCGAATTCTTCGGATTATTCATCGAGGCTTCTTTTTCATTCCAGTTTTCAGAGAAGAGTTCAACAAATGGGGTATGAACTCGTGCATTTCAAGCATGGCGCCTTTTAGGGGCCAAATTGTACACCCATCTTCTCCGGGAGCACAGACTGAGCCTGTGACCTAAGCCCTTGTGTCCGCTAGAGTTCCTGCGTTCCTTCCGCCAGGGCCTTCAATGCTTTGTGATCATTGATCAATAAACATGCAGGGCCATCGCGTTTGACAATCTGTCGGGCCTGCAAAGTCTGAAATACCCGCGTCACTGTCTCCCGGCTCAGATTGAGCATGATGGCTATTTCCATGTGGGTGGGTGGGTTTTGGATCATATTCGGCGATCGTTGTCCGCGCTCGTTGCCCTCTAATAACATCCACAACTGGCAGCAAACCCGTTGGCTGATACTGGGCAAACCCAATAGGGATCGCTGCTTGGTCATTTGCCTCAATCGCGCTGCAAGCCTTTGCCCCAGGACTTTGAATATGTCTGGATGCTTCAGCATGACCTCTCGCAGGCTGTCCATCGGAATGAATACTGTCACGGCCGCGGTAAGTGCAATCACATACTCGGGCTGCGTTCCATGATCAAACAAGGCAAGTTCGCCGCAGAAGTCACCCGGTTCTATAAAATACAGCCCCACTTCCCGACCATCGATGGTAAAATCGACACCCTGAAGACGTCCCTCAAAAAGAAAGCACACAGACTCTTCTTCCATACCCGCATTTAGCACGATCCCTCTTCGGGCAAATTTACGAAGACTTGAGAGGCTCGCGAGGTGGCTCAGAATTTCGAGTGGGAGGGGCTTTAAAATGGGAAAAGTGCTTAGCAGCTCTGGGGTTACCACGTTGAGTTTTATCCCTGATGGCTGGGTTCGGCGACGCTCGGGCATTATAGAAGCTTGAATCGGAATAGCAAACGGCACAATTTGGCGGTCATGTGACTGTAATCACCCGCGATTTAAATAACTTACAGTAACGTGTGACCCTGCAATCTGGGTCAGCTGTGTCCGCGCTGACACCGGCTCCCGCGGGGAAGATGAACCATGAAACGACTATCACACATGAATGCAATCTTGGTATTCAAACGACTGGCATTGGTGTCGGCGCTGATGAGTGCCGCGGCTGCGCATGGTGAAACAGGGGAGTCTGTCGGCGAGGTAAGTCTTGTGCTTGGCAAGGCTTTTATCAGCTCCGGAGGGGCCCGCGTCCCTGTGCAGGCAGGTACTCTGGTAAAAGTCAGTGATCAGATCGAAACCGCATCAAACGGCCATGTTCATATTCGATTTGTCGATCAGGCGCTTGTCAGCGTCCGTCCGGATAGCCGGCTCGAGATTCAACGTTACGATTTCAATCCTGCGAAACCGCAGGAATCATCCATCAAGCTTAATCTTTTGGAAGGCGTCACTCGCGCCATTTCAGGCGATGGCGCACATGCGGCGCGCGAACGCTTTCGATTGAATACTCCCATTGCCGCCATCGGGGTCAGAGGAACCGATTTTGTTGTCAGCGCCTCTGATCAGTCCGTTCGTGCGCTCGTCAATGAAGGGGCGATTGTCATGGCGCCCTTCTCCTCTGAATGTCTCCCAAGTGCGCTGGGACCCTGTGCTTCGAATGCGGTGGAGCTGACACAAAGCTCACTGCAAATGGTAGAAGTGAGTGGTGGAGCATTGCTTGCCCGATTGGTTCCGGCCACCGACGAACGTGGCGAGTTGAGCCAGGAAGAGGTCGCGCTTGCTCAAACAGAGACTTCGGCAGATGACAAGACAGCAGGGACAGAAGTGTATCTGGAGAATGTGACGTCCAGGCGCGTTGCCGAGGTAGCCAACACAGTTGCGACACGCCCTCCTGTCACTATAAAGCCAGTACCAGATCCTGATTTTACCCCCTCGGGAGAGATGTCCTTGGCAAGCCTCACCAGCAACAATCTGGTGTGGGGGCGCTGGGTTGGGCGCGACGGGCAAGGCACGCAAGAGCGACTGAGCCTTGCATATGCCGAGGCAAGTGCAGGCCGTGATATCACCGTGGGCAATGGCACCTATGGACTGTTTCGGGATGGCAAAGGCAGCACCTTGGTCAAGTCGGATCTGGGTGTGGTCAGTTTTGGCCTGAACAGCGCACAGGCGTTCTACCATGCCGACACTGGAGTGGTCGCCATGCAGGTCAACAGTGGCGCATTGCAGATTAATTTCAATGAGCGTCGATTCGATACTCAACTCGGTCTTAATTCCACGGCGTCGGGCAGAGTGAATTTCTCTGCAACCGGCGTTTATGAAGACGGTGGCTTTTTCTACAGCAACACGGACACCCAGAAGATGGCAGGAGCCATCAGCCTGGATGGACAGCAGGCGGGGTATTTCTTCGAAAAATTGCTGGAGTCCGGCGCCACTGTTGAAGGCATAACACTTTGGGGCGCATCCACACCATGATCGCCGCAGCTGTACGTACACCCTTTAGCAAAATGATGGCGTATCTGTTGCGCTTGGTGCCTATGAGCGCCAGATTGCTCATGCTTGTCCTTGCGGGTGTTGTGACAGCACTGATTGTGACGGTATTCAAGGACGGCCTGAATACCGTCGAAGAACGTATCGGTGCCTTGGGATGGACGCTCTCCGCTGATTCATCTGTTGAACAGCGTATCAGTATCATCGCAATTGATGAGCAAAGCCTCGCTCAGGAAGGCCCCTGGCCATGGTCGCGGGCGACGATGGCGCGGCTGGTGACAGCGCTGAATGATTACGGTGTTCAACTGCAGCTGCTTGACATTGTTTTTCCTGAAAACGCTGCAGATGATGAAGCATTAGCCTCAGCGCTGAGTGCCTCTCGGGGTGCTGTTCTTGCCCAGGTGCCTGTGCTTGAGACTTCCCAGACGCTGCGTACCGGACTCATGACGCATGCGTTGTCCGGAATTGGATGTACCAACAGCATTCCTGCCGCCTCAAACTTCCTGGCAAATAATTCCAGTTTCGCAGCAGTTCCCAAGGGTCATATTGCTCCTATCGTGGATGCGGATGGCGCTATCCGCATGATGCCGGGCATCATTTGTGTTGACGGACAAGCCTATCCCGCATTGCCGATTGCAGCCTTTCTCCAAGCTGTAAATTCGACAGTCTGGGGAGCGCGGGTAGAGCCCGGTAGTTCGCTCTTTGATCCTGCACAAGTCATGCGTCTTAATGCTTATCCAGGGCTCGATATCCCGATGGATGCCAAGGGGAATATGCGAATTTCTTATCGCAAGGCACCTGAGGCGTTCCAGGCTATTTCTGCGGCAGATGTGCTCAATGGCACCATAGACCGTACGATGCTCGAAAATGCCTGGGTTCTCGTCGGCGCAACCGCGTTCGGCATTGGCGACATCGTGCCAACGCCTTATAGCGGTGCTACGCCCGGAGTGGAGTTGCAGGCACGACTCCTGAGCAGTCTTCTCGACAACAATCTGCCGTACACGCCCCGCGGCAGCGGCATTTTGATTGCGATCATGATCGCAGTATTTGCCACTCTTCTTTTCTTCGTTGCCGGATACCGGGAGCGTTTTTCAAGTTATGGACTACCGGTAGCCGGAGTGCTGTTGCCATTGACGGCGTTGGCGATACACAGTGAGCTCCTGTCCAGTGCGTCACTCTGGTTGGGGTGGGTCACCCCGGCAGTGTTTAGCATGTGTGCGGCGAGTGCCCTTATCCTGCTGGAACAGGCGCGCGTGCGCAGTGAGCGTAGCCGCGTATTTGGCAACTTAAACGCGTACCTGCCGAGTGACGTTGCCAAGGAAATTGCCTACAGCCTTCCGACCTCCAGCGTGAATGCCCGCAGAGCAGAAGTGACTTTGCTCAGTGCCGATCTGCGTAATTTTTCTGCCTTCAGCGAAGCGCGGCCTCCGGAAGAATCTGCTGCAATTCTCCATTATTTCTTTGTTCGAGCGGCCGAAATCATTGAGCAGCATGGTGGCCAGATCCACGAATTTAAAGGTGATGGATTGCTGGCTATTTGGGATGGTCACGATGAAAAGGAGGCGCTTCAGGCGCTCAAGGCTGCCCAGCGCATGCAAAAAGCGATTGATAACGATATGTTGCCCCAGCATCCGCCTCAGGGTCTGGAGCCCTTGGCGCTGGGAATCGGCATAGAACAAGGACCGGTTCTGGTAGGGTCGATTGGTCCCGCTCAGCGTCGCACCCATACATTGTTGGGTGATACTGTGACCATTACATTGAGAATTCAGGAAATGACCGCTGAGCTTGCTTTGCCAATCCTGATTGGTGAATGCGCGGCGCGCCAGCTTGCGGATCAGTCTCTGGAGTCTCAGGGCAGTTATCTGTTGAGCGGGTTGAGTACACCGCACGTCCTCTTCTCTCCTTCTATTCTCGAGATACCCGCACGGGTCGGCAAATCAGATGGCCCCACGTTGACAGTGCTCGCGGGTGGTCGTCGATAATCTGATGTCCCGTTTTCTGCTGAAAACTCCGCCATTTTCGTGGCTTATTTCGTATTGCGTGAGAAAGTGCGTTTGCCGATAATGACCCGCATTCTTTTCCACGACATATGCGCCGCTATGTCTGTCGTCTAGCCGGAACCACAGAATATATGCGCTGGTCTGTTCTAACTCTTACAGCTTTGCTTCCTCTTTCCGCTCAGGCCTGTCCTGATCTTCAGTCATTCTATCGTTACGGTTCCACTGCAGAAGAACAACGCGCGCTTGAATCTGCCTTGTCGCCTCTGATGGCGGAGTGTTTAAGAAGCTCCGAATACTTTGCTCTGTACGGGGCGGCGCAAATGGAAAATGGCAATTTAGCGGAAGCGCTGGAGATGCTGGAAAGAGCGCTGTTGCTCGATCCCGCCAATGGCGCCGCACAGATTGACTATGCACAAGCACTTTATCTGCGAGGGCAGTTGTTCTCTGCATTGGATCTCAACCGTCAAATACTGGCCAGATCCGATGTACCTGCCAATATTCTTCAGGAACTCGAGCTGCGCGAGAAGCGATGGCGAGCACAAACACGGCAGATTGGAGTGCAAGCTGATGTCCTTGCCGGCTATGACAATAATCTTAACGGCGCACCTGAACCCTCCCAAATTACCCTGACACTTTCGGGCGAGCCGATCGTTCTAACGCTTAACCCAGAATATCGTCCAGTCAGTGGACCTTACCTGAACCTTCGTGTGGGGGGGCTCTTTCGTCAGCAGGCTCCCGATCATCATCATCAGTTCACCGGTGAAATCCGAGGCAGGGCAAGTGAGGATACCGGATCGGATCTCATTCAATTGGAAACCCGCTACCAGTACGTCCGACCCGAGCGTGACCATACCTGGCAATTTGGTGGGGCAATGAGTCATTTGTTCTTTGGAGGAAGCGCCCTTTACAGTGCTGTTGAGGGCAACGGATATTATGTTCGAAATGCGGGAGACAGATGTTCTCAACGGTTCGGGCTTGCAGCGCAATTTCAGCACTATACGTCCCAAAGCTTTTTAAACGCAGTTGAAAGCAAACTGAGCGGGGGATACGACTGTCAGCTCGATATAGGCGGAGTTACAGGAGCGTTCCGGCTGGAGGCCAGTCTTCTCAATAATGCTGTTAGTAGTAAAAAACGACCAGGTGGCGACCGTAATGGTTGGCAAATGACTCTTGACTGGCAACAACCCTACCTGGGGGGTGTTCTGGGTGTACAGATTAACCATACCAGACTCCGCGACGATGTCAGTTATAGTGCTTTGCTTGAAAATGGCGCGCGGCGTTGGCTGAAACGAAGCTTTGTCCTGGGACAATACCGGCACGAATTTAGTCCCAAAACCGCCATCATGCTAAATCTCTACCATCAGCAACAAAGCAGCAACATAGCGCTTTTTGACAGCATTGACACAACGGTTGAGCTAGGTGTCAACATACGGTTTTAAACCCCTACTTACTTCTTAAAAAATAGCAGCTTACAACCGAGTCTTAATGAAAAAAAAAGGTTGTATTTGCCCCTTAGCCCTTGTAATATCGCCGAGCATGTCCGCTTGTGGTCAGGATTTATCGTGTCACTCAAGTGGGTTACTCTGGGAATAGGTAGGTTATTTTCCTCTATGTGACTGTAGTCACAGGGGGTAGCAGTTGACTTGCGTATCCTTGGCACAACCGAATGGGGTCATACGCTGCTGTAGGCGTGTCACAATCGGATAAAACAAATTGGAATTAATTTAAGGAGTTATAACAATGGCGATTACCGTCGAAGCTCGTACCTCGATTATCGAACTGGTTGTGGGCATGTTTGGTGCCGCACCAGGCGCAAGCGTTTTGTCTGATCTGGTTGCTTCTTATGAGAAAGGCACCACTATCAAGCAAATGGCAGC
>CAZICZ010000004.1:0-307608 GCA_964538025.1 uncultured Klebsiella sp.
CGATCCGTGAGGGTGGCCGAACAGTAGGGGCTGGCGTCGTCGCGAAGATTTTCGAGTAAGGGACAGTAAGGGCGGTGCCCGCAAGGCACCGCCCTTTTCATTGCCCGTATAAAAAGCAAGTGAATTCCAGGTGAGAGATGAAAATTCTTTCGCTTGACACTGGGTAGTTGCGAACATAGAATCTCGCTTCCATTTTTTCGGTATTAATTGCCGAACAAAAAAAGCGTTCAGTAACTGTTTCATTTAAAAAGTTTTTTGGAGATTTGAGTAGATGCAAAATCAGCGTATCAGAATTCGGCTAAAAGCCTTTGATCATCGGCTGATTGATCAGTCTACCCAGGAGATAGTCGATACGGCGAAGCGAACTGGTGCGCAGGTGCGAGGGCCTATTCCGCTGCCGACGAATACTGAGCGTTACACCATCTTGATTTCACCACATGTGAATAAGGATGCGCGTGATCAATATGAAATCCGCACGCATAAGCGCTTGCTGGATATCGTAGAGCCCACCGAAAAGACTGTAGATGCGTTAATGAAGTTGGATCTTGCGGCTGGTGTAGAGGTGCAGATCAGCCTGGGTTGATGCCGGAAGGTGTTGAGCCAGTGTTGCGCCGCGTTTGCAACAGTGCAGCGAACAGGTCGGGTTTCCGACCAATAAGATGCTCAAGGGCAGGTTAATTGTCCTGTAGCGAACATGGTGTAATGCGAAAGCAGCCATAGCGGGTTTCAGCCCCGTACACGATGAGGTTTATAAAATGTCGATTGGTTTAGTCGGTCGAAAAAGCGGCATGACCCGCGTTTTCACTGAGACAGGTTTGTCTATCCCGGTAACGGTCGTTGAGGTGCATCCCAATCGGATCACCCAGATCAAGACCGCAGAAGTTGATGGCTACAGCGCTGTGCAGGTCACTGCAGGTGCCCGTAAAGCATCACGCGTCTCTAAATCCCTGGCAGGTCATTTCGCAAAGGCGGGTACTGAAGCGGGCTCAGGTCTGTGGGAGTTCCGTGCTGATGCTGCCGAATTGGGTGATCTCGCCGCAGGTGGCGAGCTGACCGTCGAAAGATTCACTGCTGGCCAGAAGGTCGATGTGACCGGTACCTCTAAAGGTAAAGGTTTTCAGGGCACCATCAAGCGCCACAATTTCCATATGCAGGATGCCACTCACGGCAACTCGCTGTCGCATCGAGTTCCTGGCTCTATTGGTCAGTGCCAAACTCCGGGACGCGTGTGGAAGGGCAAGAAGATGTCGGGCCATATGGGTGATGTGCGTGTCACCACTCAGAGTCTTGAAATTGTGCAGGTCGATGTCGAGAACAACCTGCTGCTCGTCAAGGGTGCATTGCCCGGAGCAACAGGCTCAGATGTCATCATTCGTCCCTCTGTCAAATCTAAAGCGTCTAAGGGGTAAGCAATGGAATTAAATATTGCAAAGCCCGGCAATAAGGCGGGTAAAGAGAAGATTTCTATTTCTGATGCAGCGTTCGCTCGTGAATTTAACGAGACGCTGGTGCATCAGACAGTGACAACCTATCTGGCCGGTGCGCGCCAGGGGTCGGTTCAGCAAAAAACACGTTCCGATGTCAGCGGTGGCGGTCGTAAGCCATGGCGTCAAAAAGGCACAGGGCGTGCGCGTGCAGGGACAACTCGTAGTCCGCTGTGGCGTACAGGCGGCGTGACATTCGCTGCGCGTCCCCAGGATCACAGCAAGAAGCTGAACAAGAAAATGTACCGTGGTGCAATGTCTTGCATCCTGTCAGAACTGATTCGTCAGGGTCGCCTGCTTGTCGTGGACGAATTCGTTGTTACCTCCCATAAAACCAAAGACCTCGTCAGCAAGCTCAACGAGTACTCTCTCGATAACGTTCTGATCGTGGCAGAGGATATTGCGGAAGAGCTTTTCCTCGCAGCGCGTAATCTGCATAAAGTGGATGTCCTTGATGCGGCGGGTCTGGACCCGGTTAGCCTGATTGGTTTCGAAAAGGTGCTTATGACAGTGCCTGCGCTTAAGAAAGTTGAGGAGATGCTGTCGTGAATCAAGCCAGACTTTATTCCGTAATTTTAGGGCCGCATATCTCCGAGAAAACGACCATTATGGCTGAGGCTCATAATCAGGTGGCTTTCAAGGTGCTCAATGATGCGAGCAAAACTGAGATCAAAGAAGCGATCGAAACCATTTTCAAGGTAACGGTGACTGGTCTTCAGGTGCTGAACGTCAAGGGTAAAACCAAGCGCACTGCGCGCGGCGGTCTTCGTCAAAAATCAAACTGGAAAAAGGCTTACGTTCAATTGGCGCAAGGTCAAGAAATTGATTTTGCAGAATTGAGCTAAGAAGGGGTTAACAGTCATGGCAGTTGTAAAGTGTAAACCTACCTCTCCAGGTCGCAGATTTGTTGTAAAGGTCGTTAACCCTGAGCTTCATAAGGGCGAGCCCTATGCGCCTTTGCTGGCGACTAAAGCGAAATCAGGTGGTCGTAACAATCTGGGGCGTATTACTACGCGTCACGTCGGTGGTGGTCATAAGCAAAAGTACCGCATTATTGATTTTCTGCGTGACAAAGACGGCATCGTTGCGAAAGTAGAGCGTCTTGAGTACGACCCCAATCGAACAGCCAATATTGCGCTGCTGCTTTACGCAGATGGTGAGCGCCGCTACATCGTAGCGCCGGCGAAGGTGTCTGCAGGGGATCAGTTGGTATCAGGTGCAGAAGCGCCCATCAAGACCGGTAATTGCTTGCCTCTGCGCAACATCCCGTTGGGTAGCACTGTGCATTGTATCGAGATGAAACCTGGCAAAGGGGCTCAGATCGCACGCAGCGCTGGTGGGTCTGCTCAATTGGTCGCTCGCGAAGGCAATTATGCAACCCTGCGTCTGCGCTCAGGCGAGATGCGCAAAATTCTGGCGGATTGCCGAGCAACATTGGGAGAAGTATCTAACTCTGAGCACAGTCTCCGTTCTCTGGGTAAAGCGGGTGCGGTGCGTTGGCGCGGTGTCCGTCCGACGGTTCGCGGTGTCGCGATGAACCCGGTTGATCACCCGCACGGTGGTGGTGAAGGGCGTACCTCAGGCGGACGTCATCCAGTATCTCCATGGGGTCAACCCACCAAGGGTTACAAAACCAGAACTAACAAGCGTACCTCTAAGATGATCGTACGCCGTAGAAATGCGAGCCGATAAGGGCTCCAATTAGAGGAAATAAAAGTGCCACGTTCACTGAAAAAAGGTCCCTTCATAGACCTTCATTTGATGAAGAAAGTGCAAACAGCGATGGAGAATAACGACAAGCGTCCCATCAAGACTTGGTCGCGTCGTTCCATGATTTCTCCCGACATGATTGGTTTGACCATTGCTGTTCATAACGGTCATCAGCATGTGCCTGTTTTTGTTTCCGAAGATATGGTCGGTCACAAACTGGGTGAATTCGCGCTGACTCGCACCTACAAGGGTCACGTGGCTGACAAGAAAGCCAAGCGCTAATTAACGGGGATATAGAGATGGAAGTGGTAGCTAAATTAAAAGGCGCTCGGCTCTCCGCACAGAAGGCGAGACTGGTAGCTGATCAGATCCGTGGCAAGGGTGTCGAAGAAGCCCTGCAGCTGTTGACCTTCAGCCCGAAGAAAGGCGCAGACATTATTAAGAAAGTGCTCGATTCTGCTATCGCAAACGCAGAGCACAACGAAGGTGCCGATGTGGATGAGTTGAAAGTTTCAACAATCTATGTCGACGAAGGCGTCACAATGAAGCGGATTAGTCCACGGGCGAAAGGAAGAGCGGATCGCATCTTCAAGCGTTCGTGCCACATAACCGTGAAAGTAGCCGATAAGTAGGAGATTGGGATGGGTCAGAAAGTACATCCAACCGGAATTCGGCTTGGAATCGTCAAAAAGCATACTTCAGTGTGGTTCGCTGAGGGCAAAAATTACGCAGAAAATCTGCTGGTTGATCTTCAGGTACGTGCGTTCCTGAGAAAGCATCTGGCTGCTGCGTCTGTATCTCGGATTGATATTGAACGCCCTGCCCAGACTGCGCGAATCACTATCCATACTGCCCGCCCCGGAATTGTGATCGGGAAGAAGGGTGAGGATGTGGAGACGCTTCGTGCGACATTGGCTGCCAAAATGGGTGTGCCTGTACACATCAACATTGAAGAGATTCGCAAGCCAGACCTGGATGCGCAGCTGGTAGCTGATAGCGTTGCGCAGCAGCTGGAGCGCCGCGTGATGTTCCGACGTGCGATGAAGCGAGTTGTGCAGAATGCCATGCGTCAAGGTGCAGAGGGCATTAAGGTGCAGGTAGGCGGGCGTCTTGGTGGCGCCGAAATCGCACGAACAGAATGGTATCGCGAAGGCCGAGTTCCATTGCATACCCTGCGCGCAGATATCGATTATGCAACAGCAGAAGCAAGTACTACCTACGGCCTGATCGGCGTGAAGGTATGGATTTTCAAAGGTGAAGTATTAAATCTTCACGAGGCTGCTCCGGCGCCACAGAAAGCGACTAAGTAGAGGTAGGCTCGATGTTACAACCCAAGCGTACAAAATTCCGCAAGATGATGAAGGGCCGCAACCGCGGTCTGTCTCATCGTGGCTGCAACGTGGATTTCGGTGATTTCGGCCTCAAGGCTATTTCACGCGGTCGTCTGACAGCGCGTCAGATCGAATCAGCCCGTCGCGCCATGACACGTCACGTCAAACGTGGCGGTAAAATCTGGATTCGTGTGTTTCCGGACAAGCCAATTACTCAAAAGCCGCTCGAAGTGCGTCAGGGTAAAGGTAAGGGAAGTGTGGAGTACTGGGTTGCTCAGATTCAGCCTGGTCGCATCATGTTTGAAATTGAAGGTGTTGACGAAGCGCTCGCCAGAGAGGCATTTGCCCTGGCATCGGCAAAGCTGCCGTTTGACACGACATTCGTAAAACGGACGGTAATGTAATGAAAGCCAATGAATTGCGTGAAAAGACCGTTGCAGAGCTGAACGAGCAATTGAACACGCTCTATCGCGAGCAGTTCAGCGTCAGAATGCAAAAGAGTACCGGACAGCTGGCTCAGACACATCTGACTGGCAACATCAGAAAAGATATTGCCCGGGTAAAGACGATCATTACGGAAAAACAGAAAGTTGGGTCTTGAATATGTCGCTTACTGAAACAGCAGCAGAAAAAAGTGGACGCACCGTCTCTGGTCGCGTTGTCAGCAACAAGATGGACAAGTCTATCGTTGTGCTGATCGAACGTCGCGTTAAGCACCCGGTCTACGGTAAGTACATTACGCGTTCGTCAAAAGTGCACGCACATGATGCGAATAACGAGTGCAACGAAGGCGATACAGTGACTATTAAAGAAGTGCGCCCGATCTCCAAGACTAAGACTTGGACTCTCGTTTCAATCGACGAGAAAGCGCTCGAAGTATAGTTAGGTTTTATTAAAGAGTTTGTTGGGCTATATGGTCCAGAATCGCTGATGCGATAACCAGATAAGGGTTCGGAGAGAATCGATGATTCAAGTACAGTCATACCTCGATGTGGCAGATAACAGTGGTGCAAAGCGAGTAATGTGCATCAAGGTATTGGGCGGTTCACACCGCCGTTATGCGCGCATTGGTGATGTCATTAAAGTGACAGTAAAGGAAGCGATTCCACGTGGCAAAGTCAAAAAAGGTCAAGTATTGACTGCCCTGGTTGTGCGCACCAAAAAAGGGGTTCGTCGTGGCGACGGTTCTCTCATCAAGTTTGATGACAATGCTGCGATTCTTCTGAATAACCAGCAGGCTCCAATCGGTACTCGTGTATTTGGACCAGTCACGCGTGAACTGCGTTCTGAAAAGTTTATGCGAATTATTTCACTGGCACCCGAAGTGCTATAAGACAAAAGATTGAGGCCGCGGATTATGCGTAAGATTAAGTGCAATGACGAAGTGATTGTGATCGCCGGGAAAGACAAGGGAAAGCGCGGAACCGTTTCTCGTCTGGTCGGAACTGACAAAGTGGTGGTTGGCGGTGTCAACGTTGTAAAGCGACACACAAAACCAAACCCGAATGCAGGACAGGCTGGCGGTATTGTTGAGAAAGAAGCTGCGATTGCGATCTCCAACGTGGCTATTTTTAACCCGGAAAGCAACAAGGCAGATCGCGTTGGTTTCAAGGTTGAAGACGGCAAGAAGACGCGGATTTTCAAGTCCACTAACAAAGCAATAGATTAACGTATATTCAGGTTGCCCAAATGGCTCAGTTGAAAGAGTTTTACAAGAAAGAAGTGATACCAGCCCTGACCAAGCAGTTCGGGTATGACAATCCCATGCGCGTCCCCAAAATCACCAAAGTGGTCTTGAACATGGGCGTCGGAGAAGCAGTTGGTGACAAGAAGATTCTTGAAAACGCCGCTGCCGAATTGGAAATGATTTCCGGCCAGAAAGTCGTGATTACGAAAGCGCGCAAGTCCATTGCCGGCTTCAAGATCCGCGCTGGTTGGCCAATCGGCTGCAAGGTGACACTGCGTGGCGACCGTATGTACGAGTTCCTTGAGCGTCTGGTAGGAATTGCGATTCCCCGTATTCGCGACTTCCGTGGTCTGAGCCCCAAGGCTTTTGACGGTCGTGGTAACTATGCGATGGGTGTCACTGAACAGATTATTTTCCCCGAAATCGATTACGACAAAATCGACAGCATTCGTGGATTGGATATCACTATTACCACTACTGCCCAGACCGATGATGAAGGCCGCGCGCTGCTGACTGCGCTCCGCTTTCCTTTTAAAGGTGTAGTGGCGAAAGCAGAGACCAAGGAGTCTTAATATGGCGAAGCGTTCAATTCTGGCTCGTGAGAAGAAGCGCGCCGAAACAGTAGCAAAGTTCGCGGCGAAGCGTGCTGCAATTAAAGCGATTCTTCGTGACGTAAATGCGTCTGAAGATGAGAAATGGGAAGCGCAGATCAAACTGCAAAAGATGCCACGTGATGCGAGCCCGGTCCGTCAACAAAATCGATGCAGAATTACAGGACGTCCTCATGGTGTGTACCGCAAGTTCGGCATGTGCCGACACAAGCTGCGTGAAGCAGCAATGCGTGGCGATGTGCCAGGACTGACAAAGGCAAGCTGGTAAGCTGGAGTAGAAATTATGAGTATGTCCGATCCAATTGCAGATCTGTTAACGCGCATTCGTAACGCGCAGATGGCAAAGCTGCCGAAAATTGTATGCCCGTCTTCCAAGAGCAAAGTGGCGATCTGTCAGTTGCTGAAAGACGAAGGGTACATCAGTGGGTTCTCTGTTGAAGAAGCCGACAAGAAGGCAACCCTTACGGTAGATCTGAAGTATTTCCAAGGTCGTCCAGTGATTGAAGAGATCAAGCGTGAGAGCAAGCCCGGCCTGCGTATTTACCGCGGAAAGAGCAGCCTTCCTTCAAATCGCGGTGGCCTCGGTATTGCCATTGTGTCTACACACAAGGGCTTGATGACCGACAAGCAGGCGCGTGCTGCAGGTTTGGGCGGCGAAGTGTTGTGCACAGTATTCTAAAATTTCTGAAATCCCGTAAATAGAGCACGATTATGTCAAGAGTAGCAAATAACCCGGTTCAATTGCCGAAGGGAGTTGAGGCTAACTTTTCAGCCACACAGATTTCCGTAAAAGGCAGCAAAGGCCTGCTTGAGTTGGCATTGCATGAAGCCGTTCAAGTGACTAAAGAAGGCGATTCTTTGCGTGTGTCTGCCAAGAATGATTCCCGACAGGCTAATGCGCTGTCCGGAACTTTCCGCGCTCTGATCAGCAATATGGTGACAGGTGTCAGCAAAGGATTTGAGAAGAAATTGCAGCTCCAGGGCGTTGGTTATCGTGCCAAAGCTCAAGGCAATATCCTGAATCTGTCAGTGGGTTACTCCCATCCGATTGATTTTGAAATACCCAAAGGTGTAACAGCGGAGACGCCGACTCCTACGGAGATCGTCCTTTCCGGTGCAGATAAGCAGTTAGTGGGCGAGGTTGCAGCCAAAATACGTGAGTTCCGGCGTCCTGAGCCTTACAAAGGCAAAGGGATCCGTTATCTCGATGAGACTGTTTACAGGAAAGAAGCTAAGAAGAAATAAGGCGTGAGACTATGAACGTAAAGAAGCAGGCACGTCTGCGTCGTGCACGAAGGACCAGAGCAAAGATCAGTCAGCTGAATGTGAATCGTCTGTGTGTCTATCGCACTCCGCGTCATATTTATGCACAAATTATTTCGCCAAGCGGCGCCGAGGTTTTGGCTAGCGCTTCTACCCTGGACAAGTCCCTGCGCGGGACGGCAACAGGCAACGTCGCTGCGGCTACCAAGATCGGTGCCATGATCGCAGAGCGTGCGAAAGCTGCGGGTGTCAGCAAGGTTGCATTTGATCGTGCTGGATATAACTACCATGGCCGAGTTAAGGCATTGGCCGACGCCGCACGTGAAGGCGGTCTGGAATTTTAAAGGTTGAATGAGATATGGCATTTAAAGAAGAGGCAAAAAAGAACGAGGAAGGTTTGCAGGAGAAGTTGATCCAGGTAAACCGCGTTGCCAAAGTAGTGAAAGGGGGTCGTATTTTCAGTTTCACGGCGCTGACTGCTGTGGGTGACGGAAATGGCCGCGTTGGATTTGGTCGTGGCAAGGCGCGTGAAGTGCCTCTGGCAATTCAGAAGGCCATGGAAGCAGCTCGTCGCAACATGATCAATGTGTCTCTCAATGGCCATACTCTGGAGTATCCAGTGAAAGCGCGTCATGGTGCTTCCAAGATTTACATGCAACCTGCATCAGAAGGTACCGGCGTGATCGCCGGTGGTGCGATGCGCGCCATCATGGAACTCGCTGGTGTACAAAACGTTCTGGCTAAATGTTATGGCTCTACCAATCAGGTCAACGTTGTATATGCGACGTTCAAAGGGCTGAAAAATATGCGCGCGCCTGAAAGCGTTGCAGCGAAGCGCGGTAAATCTCTCGAAGAAATTTTAGGTTAGCAGATATGGCTACAAAACAAGTAAAGATCACACTGGTTCGCAGTCCGATCGGCACGATGCAAAGACACCGTGATTGTCTCAAAGGTCTTGGCCTGCGTCGTATGCATCAGAGCGTGGAAGTGTTGGATACGCCGGCAAATCGCGGGCTGATTACCAAAGTTCGCTATATGTTGTCTGTAGAAGGCGAGGAGTAAGTCATGCATTTGAATACATTGAGCCCGGCACCTGGCAGCACTAAAGCGCGTCGCCGTGTGGGACGTGGTATCGGAAGCGGCCTTGGCAAAACCTGTGGTAGTGGACACAAAGGACAGAAGTCCCGCAGTGGCGGATCTGTTCGTCCAGGTTTTGAAGGCGGTCAAATGCCCTTGCAGCGTCGTCTGCCGAAGTTCGGTTTTACCTCACGCGTCGGTCGGATCACTGCCGAGGTTCGCACTAGCGAGCTGATGTCCTTGACTGCTGACGTCATCGACGTTGCCGCATTGCGCGATGCCGGTTTGATCAGCAGCGTTATTCGCCGCGTAAAAGTGATGCTCTCTGGTGAAGTGTCTAAGCCACTGACTGTTAAAGGTCTTGGAGTCACTGCTGGTGCGCGTGCAGCGATTGAAGCAGCTGGTGGCAAGGTGATCGAAGAAGTGGTTGTCCACAACGTCGGCAAGAACGGCAAAAAGCTCCCGAAGAAAAAAGCCGACACACAGGAATAAGTAGAGCGCAATGGCGACCAAACCCAATATCAATCCCGAGAAAATCGGTGCCGGACTGGGCGAGCTGAAGGCTCGCCTGTTGTTTTTATTGGTGGCACTGATTGTGTATCGCGTCGGGACTCATATTCCGGTCCCTGGTATTGATCCGAATCAGCTGACGAATTTGTTCCAGCAGAACGAAGGAACCTTTCTGGGGCTCTTTAATATGTTTTCAGGGGGTGCGCTCGAGCGCATGAGTATCGTTGCCCTCGGGATCATGCCCTATATTTCCGCCTCCATTATCATGCAGCTCCTCAGTGCGGTGAGCCCGCAGCTGGAGCAACTGAAAAAGGAAGGGGAATCAGGCCGTCGCAAGATTACGCAATATACCCGTTACGGCGCACTGGTGCTGGCCACAGTGCAAGGTATGGGCATGACTGTCGGGTTGCTGGCGCCCATGGCCTACAACCCCGGTATTGGTTTTACCGTCACAGCCGTCATTTCTCTGGTGACGGGCGCCATGTTCATGATGTGGCTTGGTGAACAAATTACGGAGAGAGGGGTTGGGAACGGCATTTCAATGCTGATTTTTGCCGGTATCGTCGCGGGCTTGCCCGGGGCAATCGGGAACTCCCTAACTCAGGCATATGAGGGGCAAATCAGCGGCTTAACGCTGTTTGTAGTCGCCATCATTGCTGTCGTGGTGATTGCAGCGATTGTCTTTATTGAGCGTGGTCAGCGTCGCATTACGGTGAATTACGCCAAGCGACAGCAGGGGCGCAAAATGTACGCGGCGCAGTCCAGCCATTTGCCGCTGAAGGTCAATATGTCAGGCGTAATTCCTGCCATTTTTGCGAGCAGTATTCTTCTGTTTCCTGCCTCTTTGGGTCAGTGGTTTGGGCAAACTGAAGGCGCGGAGTGGTTGCAGGATTTGGCGTTGATGATCGGGCCAGGGCAGCCTCTGTACATCATTATTTTCAGCGCGCTGATTGTGTTTTTCTGTTTCTTTTATACCGCGCTGGTGTTTAACCCGAAAGACGTTGCCGAAAATTTGAAGCGGTCAGGGGCCTTCATTCCAGGCATCCGTCCAGGGGAGCAAACTGCGAAGTACATTGATCTGGTGCTTACCCGCTTGACGATGTTTGGCGCTGTCTACATCACAGCAGTGTGTCTGTTGCCCAATTTTTTCCAGATGATGGCCAACGTGCCGTTTAATCTGGGCGGGACGGCTTTGTTGATTGTTGTAGTCGTCAGTATGGATTTTATGTCTCAGGTGCAGTCTCACTTGATGTCTCATCAGTATGAATCACTGATGAAGAAATCGAACCTGGGAAGTTTTGGCCGCGGAGGCCTGTAGTTTAGGACTGCCGCCGGGGCATTTCCCGGGTGCAACCAGATCTTGCGAATGTTGGGAGAGAGAAAGTGAAAGTTAGAGCATCAGTAAAGAAAGTGTGTCGTAAGTGCAAAGTGATTAAGCGTAACGGTGTGGTCCGAGTGATCTGTGCCGCAGAGCCGCGTCACAAGCAACGCCAGGGCTAAGTGCTCAGGTTGATTTTTTACAGGTCAGAGTATATCCTTTGCCCCCCGTAATTTTGGCCTGAAAGAGTTCAGGGTCGTACGTAAAGAGAACAATGGAGTAAAAATATGGCACGTATTGCAGGTGTCAACATACCAGATAACAAGCATATTGTGATTTCCCTTGGCTACGTCTTCGGAATCGGTGCTACCAGGGCTAAAGCAATATGTGCCAACACTGGTATCGCTCCGCATACGAAGACAAGTGAATTGTCGAATGAGCAGCTGGATGCCGTGCGTGCCGAAGTGGCCAAGTTCACTGTTGAGGGGGACCTACGTCGTGAGCTGTCTATGGCCATCAAGCGTTTGATGGACCTCGGGTGCTTCCGTGGTATTCGTCACCGCCGTTCACTCCCTGTACGCGGGCAGCGTACAAAGACCAATGCGCGCACTCGTAAGGGCCCGCGTAAGCCAATTCGCAAGTAATCGTTTTTGGCAAAAGGGGATGACCAAGTACTCCCTTCGCCCTGAACGGATAGGAAAGCTTAAGACGCAGTCAATTTGAATCAGGAATAATTTATGGCAAAGCCAGCAGCAGCGAAAACAGCGAAGAAAAAAGCCCGTAAGGCTGTGGTGGATGGAATTGCATTCATCCACGCTTCGTTTAACAACACCATCATTACGATTACGGATCGTCAGGGCAATGCGCTGAGTTGGGCTACCTCCGGCGGCTCAGGTTTCCGCGGTTCTCGTAAGAGCACGCCATTTGCTGCCCAGGTTGCTGCCGAGCGTGCTGGTAAGGCTGCTATCGAGTTGTACGGCTTAAAGAATCTTGATGTCAAAGTGAACGGTCCAGGGCCAGGCCGCGAATCAGCTGTTCGTGCTCTGAATGGTTGCGGTCTCAAGGTCAGCAATATAACTGATGTGACACCGATGCCCCATAACGGTTGTCGTCCACCCAAGAAGCGACGTGTGTAAACCAGCAGGTCTGTTTCAACCCAATTAGTTAGGACTCATGAATTTTAGTGGCTTATCTCCAACAGATAAGAACATAGGAGACAGTATATGGCCCGTTATTTAGGCCCAAAATGCAAACTGGCACGACGTGAAGGAACTGACCTGTTCCTCAAGAGTGGTGTTCGTCCTCTCGACAGCAAGTGCAAGACCGAGAATGCTCCTGGTCAGCACGGTTTGCGTCGTGGCCGCCTGTCTGACTACGGTGTGCAACTGCGTGAAAAGCAAAAAATTCGCAGAATGTACGGAATTCTTGAGAAGCAATTCCGTGGTTATTACAAGGAAGCAGCCCGTCTGAAAGGCGCGACAGGTGAGAACCTGCTGCAACTGCTGGAATCACGTCTGGATAACGTCGTATACCGCATCGGTTTTGGCTCTACACGTGCTGAATCCCGTCAGTTGGTGACGCACAAGTCCATTTTGGTTAATGGCGAAATCATCAACGTCCCATCGTATCAAGTGTCACCCGGTGACGTAGTGTCTGTTCGTTCAAAAGCGAAAGAACAACTGCGCATCAAGTCTGCTTTGGAATTGGCTGCACAACGTAGCCCGATCGAGTGGATCAACGTCAACAATGAGAAGCTCGAAGGTCTGTTCAGCCGCAAGCCTGACCGTGCCGACCTGTCTCCTGACATTAACGAAAACTTGATAGTTGAGCTTTACTCCAAGTAGTAAACTGACTAAGTGTGAAGGGTGATTCCATGCAGATTTCATTGTCGGATTTTTTGACACCGCAACTGATCAAGGTAGAGGAGTATGACAAGTATCACTCCAAAGTGGTGCTTGAGCCGCTCGAACGTGGTTTTGGCCATACGCTGGGAAATGCGTTGCGACGCATCCTGTTGTCCTCTATGCCAGGGGCAGCAATCGAAGAAGTAGAGATCGATGGTGTTGTGCACGAATACAGCACGATTGAAGGGGTACAGGAAGACGTTATCGAGATTCTGCTGAATCTGAAAGGCGTTGCCATCATCCTCAACGGTCAGGATGAGGCGGTTATCTCCTTGAGTGCAAAAGGTCGTGGTGTTGTTACTGCCGGCGATATTACTGTAGGACACGACGTTGAAATCGTTAATCCCGAGCACGTCATTGCGAACCTGAATGACACCGGTGAACTGTCTATGCGAATGACAGTGCGCAAAGGTCGCGGTTACGCACCAGCCGATACTCGCGTTTCAAACGATGATGAAACACGCGCCGTTGGCCGTCTGTTCCTCGATGCGTCTTACACGCCCGTGACAACCGTTGCCTACTCCGTTGAGAGTACGCGCGTTGAACAGCGTACAGACCTCGACAAACTGATCATTGATCTGCGCACCAATGGAACGATTGATCCTGAAGAAGCGATTCGACGTGCTGCCACTATTCTCCAGCACCAGCTGGCTGTTTTTGTGGATCTGCAGAGTCAGGTTGCCAGCGTTCCCGAAGAGCCGGAAGATGAAATTGATCCTATTCTTCTGCGTCCGGTAGACGACCTTGAGCTGACAGTGCGTTCTGCAAACTGCCTCAAGGCAGAGGATATTTATTACATCGGTGACCTGATCCAGCGTACCGAAGTAGAGCTGCTCAAGACGCCAAACCTTGGTAAGAAGTCACTGACGGAAATCAAGGACGTGCTTGCCACTCGTGGTTTGTCTCTGGGGCTGCGTCTTGAGAATTGGCCGCCCTCCAGCCTGCGTTCTGACGATCGCAATTGAGCCTGGGGCGTCATGAGACCTGATCTCATGACACGTGAGTCATAAAGATTTTTAACAAAGCGTGACCGAGTGCCTGTGGGTGCGAAGGTAAGTATAGGAATTAGAAGATATGCGTCATCGTAAAAGTGGACGTCAACTGAGCCGCAACAGTTCGCACCGCAAGGCATTGCTGCGCAGCCTGACAGTGTCTTTGGTTGAGCACGAAATTATTAAAACGACCTTGATCAAGGCGAAAGAGCTGCGCATGGTAGCAGAGCCGTTGATTACGCTGGCAAAGAGCGACAGCGTGGCGAATCGTCGTCTGGCGTTTAATCGCATCCGCAGCAAAGAAGCTGTCGGCAAGCTGTTCACTGACCTCGGTCCGCGTTACAACGAGCGTCCGGGGGGCTATATCCGTATTCTCAAGTGCGGTATGCGTCCAGGCGACAATGCCCCGATGGCTTATGTTGAATTGGTAGATCGCCCGAATTCAGGGCTCGACACCGACGAGTAATCGCCAAGCACGTCATTTGAATGGAAAGAGCCGGGTCTTACTCGGCTTTTTCGTTTCTGGGAGAACGATATGCCACGCTCATTCCATCCCCCCGTTCGAACCCTGATGGGGCCTGGCCCCTCCGATGTGAACCCTCGAGTCCTTGAGGCGCTGTCCCGGCCCACGATCGGGCATCTTGACCCCCAATTTATCGCCCTGATGGATGAAATCAAATCCTTGCTGCAGTGGGCGTTTCAAACCCGGAATGCGCTGACCCTGCCCATTTCCGCGCCGGGATCGGCGGGCATGGAGGCCGTGTTTGTGAACCTCCTGGAGCCGGGAGACAAGGCGATCGTGTGTCAAAACGGGGCCTTTGGCGGGCGGATGAAGGAAAACGTTGAGCGCTGCGAGGCAACCGCGGTAGTTGTTTCGTCCGAATGGGGGCAGCCCGTCGATCCGGAGCGCGTCGAAGATGCACTGAAGACGCATCCGGATGCTCGACTCTTGGCTTTTGTCCATGCGGAAACCTCGACCGGTGTCAGAAGCGATGCCCAGGCGCTGACAGCGCTTGCGCAGCGCTACGGATGTCTTTCGGTGGTGGATGCGGTGACGTCGCTCGGCGGTATTGAGCTGAATGTCGATGCGTGGGGGATAGACGCGATTTATTCCGGATCGCAAAAGTGCCTTTCCTGCGTGCCCGGGTTGTCTCCGGTGAGTTTCAGCGACCGGGCGGTAGAGCGCATTCGTTCTCGCAAGACCCGCGTTCAGAGCTGGTTTCTCGACATGAACCTGATCATGGATTATTGGGGTGGAAGTACACGACGCAGTTATCATCATACGGCGCCTATCAATCCTCTCTATGGCCTCCATGAGGCGTTGTTGTGCCTGCAGGAGGAGGGATTGTCTGCTGCGTGGGCACGTCATGCCCTGCACCATCGCGCGTTGGCCGCTGGGCTGGAAGCGATGGGCTTGACCCTGATAGTGGACCCCGCATTCCGGCTCCCGCAACTCAATGCGGTTGGGGTTCCGGCGGGTGTGGATGAGGCTCGCGTTCGCACGACGCTGCTCTCCCATTATTCGATTGAGATCGGGGCGGGTCTGGGGGCGTTGGCCGGAAAGATTTGGCGGATAGGCCTGATGGGATTTGCCTGCAACCAGAAGAACGTCTTGTTCTGTCTTGGTGCGCTCGAAGCAGCGCTTCAGGAGCAGCGCTACCCTGTTTCACCCGGCGCCGCCGTCGCGGCGGCTCTGCGGCATTATTCGGCAGAGTGATCCTGTGGCGTAGGGCGAGGGGCGACGAGACTCCAGTACAGCATGGGCCACAGTCCGACGTGCACCATCACGTCGGCTGTGTTGAAAATGTAGTGCCAATAGGGGATGCCCTGGACATTGATGAAGTCCACCACGCTGCCATAGAGCAGCCTGTCCAGAATGTTGCTCAGTCCTCCTCCGGCGATAAACCCAAAGCAGACGAATTCATAGCCCTGCACGTCCTTTCCGCGCCACAGATAGGCACACAGCCCACCGATCAATGCGACGCTGAAAAGCGCAAAAATCCACCCATGCCCTTGAAACATGCCAAACACGCCGCCCATATTACGAATGTGCGTGAAATGTATGATCGGTGACCATGTGAGCGATTCGCCCAGGGGAATGTAATGGATTACCAGAGCGCTACCTGCCTGCGACAAGGCGAGCACTGCCATGGCAATGGCAGCAAACAGACGCATCTGTCGGGATTTATTCACGTTCGACGTCCACTCCGGGTTGAAACGGCGGCAAGCATAGCACACGGGCATAAGGCAGGGCATGCCACTTGCCAGGCGGAGGGAACGTGAACAGGACTCCTCCGAAAGGAGGGCGACAGAACTCCCCGGGCACACGCCGCCTCATTGCTCTGTCTTACCGGTTTTTACGTCGAGGGCAGCGCTATCTGCCGCCAGTAGTGCGGGGAGTGCTCGGTGTTCTTCTGATCATCGGAGGAGTGCTGGGATTTCTCCCGGTGCTGGGGTTTTGGATGATACCCCTCGGGCTGGCATTGCTGGGCACGGACATTCCTCCCTTGCGCCGCTGGTTCATGCGCCATTTGAATGCCAGACGTCGGGCCTGACCTCTGGAAACACCAGAATCAGGCCCGCATCGTGCTAGTGCAATTCGGCAAAGAAGGCGCGCAGACGCGCGGCATTCTTGCCCACATCGCTGGTGCCAACGCGCGAGAGGGAGCGCGCATTCAACACACTGCCCTGTGCTGTTTCGCTTACCACGATGACGACGTCATCCTTGAAGCGGAACCAGAACGTCGTGTCGGTCGCCTCGATCCGGCCACTTGCTGGATCCTGTGCCACAATTTCCCATCCCAGAGACTGCGCAGCGGCCAGAGCACGCGAGAAAACCACCTCCTTGGACTCTGAAAACACCTGCGGCACGATATCCGGATAGGCCTCTTTTTGTGCAGCAGCCATGCGGGCTTTGTCCCAGTTTGGCTGATCGCCGTAGACCATATTGTTGGCGGCATTGGCGCGCAGCGGAGCGATGGCAATGTATTGGGGAGGGTTATCGGTATCCGTGGTGATGTCATGGATCGGCGGGGTGCCCTCGGCCGGGCGATAGGTTTCCGGCACCAGATAGGCCAGCGCGGCGGCCACGGTGCCGATCACCGCGAAGGTGCTCAGACGTTTGGCATTGGCCAGTCCGAGTTTGCGTGTCCCGGCGATAACAATGATGCTGACCGCAAGACTGATCCACGCCAGCCAATCGGCGCTGGCATTCACGGCGCGCAGCATGTCGAAACCGCGGCGGAAATCCCACATGCCCATCCAGACCCCTAGGGAGGCAAACAGGGCGTAGGCGCCCATGCCAATGCCGGCGACGAGGGACAGAATGGCCAGGCCGGTCAGAACCTGACGTGGAAGGGGGGAGGGGGCAGTAGCGTGTGAAGAGTCGGTCATGATGGTTTTCCTTATTGTCATGGGAATGGCAGGTCAAAGACCCGTCGGTCGTCACCCTTGTTGCAGGTGCCCCGCAAACTTCAGGATACGGGGCCGTGCGTGTGTGGAGTCTACACTGAGAATGCTGTGTGCGCAGTTGTGCATGACGGGTGGATCCCACAACCGGGCGAGTGGACGCGCGTCCAGATCGCTCAGAAGCGCCTTGATCCACACGCCGTGGCTGACGATGGCGACCTCTTGCGCCGCAGGCTTGGCCAGGATGCTCGCCAGCATGCGGTGCGCGCGCATCAGGACATTACTGAATTGCTCCGCGCCCTCCAGAGAGAATTCATGTGGCCGGTGCCAGAAAGCATCGAAGGCATCCGGATAGCGTTCCTTGATATCACTCTGCAAGTGACCTTCCCATGGGCCGAGAAAAATCTCGCGCAACTCATCATGAAAACTGATGGTGACTTCCGAGGTCTCGAACAGGAGCGCGGCCGTTTCCCGTGTGCGGGCGCTGGGGCTGCAATAAACATGGCTTATGCCGTATTCCGCTAGTGCAGGGGCCAATGCACGGGCCTGACTGCGCCCTTCAGACGACAGCGATGATTCGCTGTGCCCTTGTACCCGTTTCTCCTTGTTCCAGTCCGTCTGGCCGTGTCGGATCAGATGAATGCGCATGTTTACGCTCGTGTGCAGGGAGCACTGCGGGTGCGGCTGACGGCATCCTGCCAGGCGAGATAGCGTGCATCGCGCCAGGCCTTGGGTTTTTCAGGAACAAAGGAGTGATCGAGTTGCCAGGTGTGTGAAATGGCCTCAAGCGAGTCGAACAGTCCGCATTGCAAGGCAGCAAGCCAGGCGACGCCGAGGGCGGTCGTCTCGGTCGTGCGGGGTCTGTCTACACGGCATCCCAACAGGTCCGCCAAATTCTGCAAGACATAATCATTGCGGGCCATGCCGCCATCGACACGCAGGGTCCCCGGACGAACGCCGTCATCCTCCATGGCCTTCTGCAAATCACGGGTCTGGTAGCACACCGAAAGCAGGGCGGCCGTGACCAGTTCCTTGATGCCCGTATCCCGGGTCAATCCAAAGATCGCGCCACGGGCATCGGCGTCCCAGTAGGGAGCTCCCAGCCCGGTGAAGGCGGGCACAAACATGACCGACGTGTTGGGGTCGGCTTGCCGCGCGAGCTGCTCGGTTTCGGCGGCATCGTGAATCAGTTTAAGACCGTCGCGAAGCCACTGCATGGTCGCGCCCGCCATAAAGATGCTGCCCTCCAGCGCGTAGGTGACCTTCCCCTTAAGGCGATACGCGATCGTGGTGAGCAAGCGGTTCTCGGAGTGCAGTGCCTGGTCTCCCGTATTGAGCAGAAGAAAGCACCCGGTTCCGTAAGTGCTTTTGGCCATGCCGGAGGTGAAACAACATTGTCCAAAGGCGGCAGCCTGCTGATCGCCGGCAATGCCTAAAACGGGAATCGCTGCGCCAAACACGGCAGGGTCGGTTACACCGAAATCGGCGGCACTGTCCAGCACGTCGGGCAACAGCGCACGGGGGATATTGAAGAGCCTCAGCAAGTCGTCATCCCATTCCTGTGTGTGGATATTGAACAGCAGGGTGCGCGAGGCGTTGGTGGCGTCCGTTCGGTGGTAGCGGCCCCCGGTCAGTCGCCACAACAGAAAGCTGTCCACGGTGCCAAACGCAAGCTCACCCCGTTCCGCCGCAGCCTGTGCGCCGTCCACATGGTCGAGAATCCAGCGAATCTTGGTGGCAGAAAAATAGGGGTCTAGCAAGAGGCCGGTCCGTTCGCTGATCAAGCGCTCATTGCCTTCTTGCAGCAAACGTTCGTTCAATGATTGGCAATAAGCACTCGTGCGGCGGTCCTGCCAGACAATCGCCCGTGTCAGGGGCTCCCCGTTTCGACGGTTCCACACCAGGGTTGTTTCCCGCTGATTGGTGATGCCGATGGCGCGCAGTGCAGAGGCTGTTATGCCTGCGTCGGAAAGCGCCTTTGTGGCACTGCGCAGGGAACTTTGCCACAGGTCTTCCGGCGCATGCTCCACCCAGCCATCCTGCGGAAAATGCTGCGCAAATTCTTCCTGGCCGATGCCAAGCCGGTTTCCCTTTTCATCGAAAACGATCGCGCGGCTGCTCGTGGTACCTTGGTCGAATGCCAGAATATAGTGACTCATTGCGCGTTCCGTCCGCCGTGTGATCCGTTATAGTACCTCCTATGACACACAATTCTAAAGTCCACGATCTGCTCGTCGTCGGCGGCGGCATCAACGGGGTTGGCATCGCGGCGGACGCTGCGGGGCGCGGTCTTGATGTCCTTTTGTGCGAACAGAATGACCTTGCCAGTGCCACCACTTCCGCCAGCACCAAGCTCATTCACGGCGGACTGCGCTATCTGGAATATTACGAATTCGCGCTGGTGCGAAAGGCACTTGCGGAGCGCGAGGTCCTGCTGCGCAATGCCCCGCATCTGATCCAGCCTCTGCGGTTTGTGCTGCCGCACCGCCCGCATTTGCGGCCTCGCTGGATGATCCGCGCCGGGCTATTTCTTTACGATTCCCTCAGCCATCGCGTTAGCCTGCCGGCCTCACGCAGCGTTGCCTTCTCGTCTGACAGCCCCTTGCAGGACAGCCTGCGGAACGGGTTCGAATATTCGGACGCCTGGGCGGATGATGCCCGCCTGGTCGTAGCGATTGCCCAACTGGCACGAGAGCATGGCGCCCACATCCGTGTTCATCGCGCCTGCACTGAGGCAAGGGAGCAGGACGGTGTGTGGCACGTGACGCTGCGTGACCCTCGAACAGGAGACTGCGAACAAGTGCAGGCGCGTGTGCTGGTCAACGCGACAGGTCCGTGGGTTGCCCGTTTCGCTGGCCAGCGATTAGCGGTGCGCGCCCATGAACCCATTCGTCTGGTGAAGGGTTGTCATATCGTCGTGCCACGTCTCTTTCATGGTGATGAGGCCTATATGTTGCAAAACGACGATGGCCGTATTGTGTTCGTCATACCCTATGAGCAGGACTTTACCCTGATCGGCACGACCGAGGAGGATGTCATCGGAGATCCGGCCGATGCGCGGATTGCGCCGTGGGAAGTCGATTATCTGGTGTCCGTCACCAATGCCTGTTTCAAGGCACAAATCAGTTCGACCGACGTGCGTCATGTCTTCGTGGGCGTGCGGCCCCTGATGGCGCAGGAAGGGGTAAAGGCCTCGGCAGTTTCGCGCGACTATACGCTGGCGCTGGATTGCGACGGTGCGCCTCTACTGACGGTGTATGGAGGCAAGATCACTACCTACCGTACCCTGGCGGAAGAGGCCCTGCACTGCTTGCGTCCGTTGTTTCCGGAAATGGGCAAGGACTGGACAAAACAGGCGACGCTGCCCGGCGGCGATTTTGTCTCCCGCAGCGCGCTGCAACAGTCGCTGCTGACCGCCTTTCCCTGGCTTCCTGCGCCGCTCGCGCAGCGCTATGTCCGCAGCTATGGAACGCGCAGTTGGCGCCTGCTGGAAGGCTGCACATCGCTGGCCTCATTGGGGCAGGACTATGGTGCCGGTCTGAGGGCGCGTGAAGTGGCCTATCTGTGCGAGCAGGAATGGGCCAGCTCGGCCGAGGACATTCTGTGGCGGCGCAGCAAATTGGGACTGCACATGACCCAGGCAGAGCAACTCGCGCTCTCCGGCGCATTGCCACTACCCAGCCCAAGCGCACGCGGGATATGATCGCGCGCAGGACTGGCGCGCGGTCACATGAGCGCGAGCTGGCACAGCGATTGAGTGGACCCCTGCAACGAGAGAACCCTGTTATGTCGAAGATTATCCGCGCCCTCGGCGCGCTGCTGTTGATGACCTCCCTGCATGCGAGCGCGCAGAATGCGGCGCCCGGATTGGTAGGCAACTGGAAATATCTGCGCAACTTCACCTTCGTCCATCTGGATGCTCAGGACAGGATGTTTCAGTGCCGGGTGATGCCGGATTTGAACGTGTTTGTGGCCACGGGTCAGCTCGCAGAAGCCGGTGCCGTGCAGTGGAACCCGGTGCGGTTTTTCAGTCTTTACGGCCAGGAAGTGTCTCCCTCGGGACAGGACTGGGGAGCCAATACCATTGAGCTGCGCAATCTGGTGATGTGGCTTACGGTGCCGAGCGCCTATGGGCAATCGACCGAACGCATGGAGTTCGACAAGGTGCCTCAGCTCCCCACAATCTGCGCCCATTATCTGCAGGCGCTGATGCCCTGAGACAAATTGTATTCGCAGGGGAGGTAGTTTATTCTCGCACTCCCCTTTTTCATCACAATCAAGGGATTACCCTTTCAGACAAACGCATTTTTGCACAACACGGCAGCGAGCATGAGCACCAAATACAGCCCCTCGGAAATTGAGCCCAAATGGCAGCAGTTCTGGGAAGCCCACAATACCTTTAGCGTCAGCAACGACGATTTCAGCAAACCCAAGTACTACGTGCTCGACATGTTTCCGTATCCTTCCGGCTCAGGGCTGCATGTGGGCCATCCGGAGGGCTATACCGCGACCGATATCATTGCGCGGTATAAGCGCATGCAGGGATTCAACGTCCTCCACCCGATGGGATGGGATGCGTTTGGTCTGCCCGCCGAGCGCGCGGCAATCCGTGAGGGGCGGCACCCCGCCCTGATCACGCAGGAAAACATTCAGAACTTCCGGGGCCAGATCAAACGTCTTGGACTTTCCTACGACTGGCAACGCGAAATCGACACCAGCAAGGTGGAGTACTACCGCTGGACGCAGTGGATATTTCTCAAGCTCTACGAAAAGGGCCTGGCCTATCTCGCAGAGGTGCCGGTGAACTGGTGCCCGGCGCAAGGGACCGTGCTGGCCAATGAAGAAGTGCAGGACGGACGCTATGTCGAAACCGGCGATCTGGTGGAACGCCGGACCATGAAGCAGTGGATGCTGCGCATCACGGCCTACGCCGAGCGCCTCCTGAATGACCTCGACGAACTGGACTGGCCGGCCGGCATCATTGAAATGCAACGTCAGTGGATCGGCAAATCCATCGGGGCCCGTGTGCGCTTCGCGATCAAGGACAGTGCGCATGGGTTTGAGGTATTCACGACCCGCCCCGACACCCTGTTTGGCGCAAGTTTCTGTGTCCTGGCTCCCGAACATGCCCTGGTGGCGCAGATTACCAGCGCTGGTCAGCGGGACGCTGTCGACGCTTACATTGCCAAGGTCAAGAACATCAGTGATCTAGACCGTGAGACCTCTGCGGCCAAGGAAAAAACCGGTGTGTTTACCGGCGCCTATGCCATCAATCCGGTCAACGGCGCGCCGGTGCCTGTCTGGATTGCGGATTATGTGAAGGTGGATTACGGCTCCGGAGCCATCATGGCCGTGCCCGCCCATGACGAGCGGGATTACGAATTCGCCAAAGCCTTTGGTCTGCCGATTCTCGAAGTGGTGGCGGGCGGTGATGTTTCCCAGTCGGCCTATGCCGAGGAGGGCACTGCCATCCATTCCGGATTTCTGGATGGTCTTCCCACAGCGCAGGCAAAAGCGCGGATGATTCAATGGCTGGAGGCGCAAGGTCTGGGCAAGGGAGAGACGACCTACAAACTGCGCGACTGGCTGTTTTCGCGGCAGCGCTATTGGGGCGAACCCTTTCCGATTCTGCACAATCCGAAAACCGGCGAGATTCTCACGGTACCGGAGGGCGATCTGCCCATTACCTTGCCACAGTTGAGCGAATACAAGCCGACCGCCGATGGGCAACCGCCACTGGCGCGGGCTCAGGAATGGATGCAGGTGAGCCTCGACGGTGAGGCCCTGCTGCGTGAAACCAACACCATGCCGCAGTGGGCGGGGTCGTGCTGGTATTACCTGCGTTACATGGACCCGCGCAATACCAGCGCGCCGTTCGATCCCGCCGCGGAGCGCTATTGGGGGCCGGTGGACCTGTATGTCGGCGGGGTCGAGCACGCGGTGCTGCACCTTCTGTATTCCCGGTTCTGGCACAAAGTCCTGTTCGATTGCGGGCTGGTGCACACGCGTGAACCGTTCAAGAAGCTGTTCAATCAGGGCATGATTCTGGGCATCAGCCATCGGGACGACGCTGGGCGATTTTACGCCCCTGCCGAGGTGGAATACCGCGATGGCAAACCCTTTGCCAAGGGCAGCGGCGTGCCACTGAGTGCGCGCGAGGAAAAGATGTCCAAGTCACGCCTGAACGTGGTCAATCCGGACGACGTCATTGCGGAATATGGCGCCGATTCCCTGCGCCTCTACGAAATGTTCATGGGCCCTCTGGAAGCCGTAAAACCCTGGCAGACCAATGGTGTGAAAGGTGTCGCCGGGTTCCTGGACCGCGCGTGGAATCTGCTGATCGACAGCGCGACGGGGTCGCTGTCAGCCGCCATCTGTGATATCGACGAATCCGAGACAAGCGATGCCCTGCGCCGGGAAATCAACATCACCGTCCATAAACTCACCGGTGACATCGAAAACCTGCGCTTCAATACCTCGATCGCCAAGATGATGGAATTCGTCAACCTGGCTAAAAAGGAAGAACGGATACCTCGCACCATCGCCGAGAAATTTGTGCTGGTGTTGTCGCCCTTCGCGCCGCATATCGCGGAAGAACTCTGGCAGCGACTGGGGCACAGGGAAAGCCTTGCCTACCATCCCTGGCCGGTGGCGGATGAGGCCTGGCTGGAGGCCGACACGGTCACCATGACGGTGCATATCAATGGCAAGCGCCGTGCCGAGCTGACGATTTCCCGCGAACTTGATCAGGCGGCCATTGAAGGCATTGCCCGCGAGACCGATGGCGTGGCCGACAAACTTGCCGGGCTCGCCATCAAGAAAGTGATCTTCGTGCCGGGCAAATTGGTGAATTTCATCGTATGACGGGACGGGCGAAAGGAATCGCCCGCCGCTCTTCAAAATCCGTCAGCAATCGTGTGATTCGAGGAAGCCGAGGCGACCTCGCTGTGCTTAAATGCGGCCAATTGTTTTTTCAGTGTCTGTACGCATTCATGAATCACTCCATGGGTATTTCTCGTCTCTCGGTGCTTGGCCTGCTGGTCCTTTGGCTAGTGCCTTCTCTCGTATTTGCCCAGCGCGGCACCGATTTTGCCCTGCTCGACCAGCACGGAAAATTCCATCAGCTTAGCCGATACAGCGAGTCCGCTGCCGTGGTGCTGTTTGTTCAGCGTAACGGTGATGCGCTTTCCCGCCGTGCGCTGCCGGAATTGCAGGCACTGCAAGAGCAGTTTCGCGACCGGGATGTGGTGGTGTTGTTGCTCAATCCCGATCCCGGCACGACCCGCAGCGACGTCATCGACGAACTGGCTGGCCAATCGATTTCCCTTCCCGTCCTGCTCGACACAGCTCAAGTGGTCGCACGCTCCCTTGACGTCAGGACGACGGGCGAGACCTTTGTCCTTGATCCCGCCTCCCATGAGGTGCTCTTTCGAGGCCCGCTGAACAGCGCAATGACAGGGCAGGGCGCCGGCACGACGCTCGTCACTCCCTACGTGGAACAGCGTTTGCGAACCCTGTTCGAACGCAATGCTCCGGAGGTCAGCAGCGAGGTGCCGGAGGTGGCAGGGACGCCCATTGATTACCTGTATAAAACCCGTTTTGGTGAGCGCCGGATTTCCTATCAGGACGAGATCGTGCCGATCCTGCGGCGTCGCTGCACAAGCTGCCACATTGAAGACGGTCTGGCCCCCTGGGCGATGACGAGCTATCGGATGATTCAGGGGTGGAGCCCCATGATGCGCGAGGTACTCGTAACGCGCCGCATGCCGCCTGGGCAAATCGACATGCAGGTGGGAGAGTGGGACAACGTTCACCATATCACCGATGAGGAGCTGATCACGCTGGTGCATTGGATTGATTCCGGTGCCCGGCGGGAGGGAGAGGGTGACCCGCTGTCGGAACAGGAGGCGATCGATGATCGCTGGACCTTGGGCGAGCCGGACCTTGTGATTGAGGTCCCGGAGGAGGATATCCCGGCGACCGGGATGGTGGACTTCCTGGTCAAGCGGGCCGATCTCGCGTTAGAGGATGATCAATGGGTCAGGGCGGTTGCCTATAACGTCGGCGACCGGTCGGTATTGCACAGTCTGCTCGTTTTTGCCGTGGACCCCAGTCTGACGGAAAAGGATGAGGAAGCGTTGATTTCTCCCGAGCACGCCGAGTTCATCAGCCTCTATGTGCCGCCGCGAACGGAGGACGTCTTCGCGGATGACGAGGGCTTTCTGCTGCGCAAGGACCGCGACCTGTCCTTCAAGATCCGCTATGTGACAGGCGGACGGGAGACGGTTGATCGCACCCGCATCGGTCTCTATTTCCGTGACAGCGCACCGGAGTATGCCCTGCGCCATGTGATCGCCCTCAATCGTGATTTTACGCTGACTCCCGGGGAAGGCAATCAGGTTGTGGAGGCACAGACAGAGGTGTTCGAGCGGGACGTGCTGGTAGAGAGTGTCGCGCCGCAGACCCACACTCGCGGGACGAGCATGACCCTGTCGGCGCGTTATCCGGATGGCCGGGAACAGCCGGTGATCAACGTGGCCAATTACAATTTCAACTGGCAAATGAACTATCACCTGCAGCAGCGCCTGCACCTGCCCGCCGGCGCGCGCATTGTCTCTGAGACCGTGTTCGACAATTCCGCCGCCAATCCGCAGAACGTGGACCCGGAGGCCGACGTCTCGGTGGGCATCAGTACCTACGACGAAACGCTCAGCCACTACATCCGCGTGCTGGAACCCGTCGCTCAGTAATCCCGCAACAGAATGCGCATATCGCGCGTGTAGGGCAGCACATAGTCGTGGGATGCCACCGCGATGTTGTCGGCAGTGCGCACCAGCTTGGCCGTCACAAAGACATGGCTGTCGCCCACGGCATAGGTTCCCACAAGCACCAAAGTCGCACTGTGTTCAGTGCTGATGTCACTGACGGCTCGCGAGAGCAGAAACTCCCCTTCTTTCTCCGCGATGTAGACGCTGTCGCGCAGACGCATTTCAATGACGCTGTATCCGGCTGTGGTCAACTGTGAGGTGAGCTGTGCGGACGCGACACGCCCAAAGGTGGACGAACGGGTGAGATCGTCGATGTTGGCAAAGCTGGCAGCAATGATTGCATCACCGGGCTGCAACGCGGGACCGGCGATCAGGATAAGCTGATTGGCGGCAGCGCGATTGGTGCGGGTGATGTCGTCCATGCCGGTGTCCAATGCGGAGTTGGAACACGCGCCGAGCCCCAGAAGCATGACGACAAATATCAGGCTGCGCAGGGAGACATTCATGGTGTGTCCTCCTGCGCCGTCACCACGTGAAAGACCCGTCCGCTGCCGCGGTATTGAGCGATATCCGCCTCGTCGAAGTAATACACGCGATTGCCGGCATTCACGATCTGCTGGCTGTCCTACACCCGGGTGCTGACCACCAGCTCCGTGGCCGGGGCTGAGAGGGTGCGATTGAAGCGGGCCCACAGATCTCCCGCGGCGGCGACCGGCAAGAGAACCAGACCGCGGTCTCCCCAATACTGCGAATCGTGAATGCCCACGCCTGCCAGCAGAAACGCGGTGAAGGTCCCGGGACGGGGCGGCATGTGGCGTCGATCCCCGTGCTCAATCACCTGTACCGTGTAGTCCAGCGAAAACAGGGCGTTTTCGGGCGTCAGCATGACGGCGACCTGCTGGTCTACCAGCGCGCCGAGCAACATATGATGGTAAGCCTGCTCAAAGGGGCTTGCTGTGTCCGAGGGCATGCCCAGATAGAGAGAGGGGGTGATAATCCCGCCGCCATCGCCCAGGGCCTGCCGGATCTGTTCCGCCTCGTGGCGGGCGATCAATTGCCAGTGGCTGGCTGCCTGCAAAGAGGCTTGTTCCGACTCCGGGAACATGACTGCGCGGGGATGGGGCAGAAAGGCATTATTGGCGCATGCCGTCAGCACAGCGCATACGCCGCACACCGCCAGCCTGTGGGCAATGGTCATCGAATTCACCTCGCACTGTGGGGTGTCCGCGAAGAGGATCGCGAACGAACAGGCGGCAGTGTACTACGGCTTTGTGCCCCTGCGGTACGCTCAGTTCAGGACGCGATAGCCCCTGCCGCGTAGACAGTTGTGCACCACCTGATTGCGTTCACTGAGCCCCGACGACGCCCCGCGGACACCTCCGCCGATGGCGCCGACGCCAGCACCGCGTCTGACGGAATTGTGATTGCCAACAACGGCTCCCACCGCACCACCTATAATCGCGCCGGTCGCAGCCCCGGCGACGGCACGCTCTCCGACCGGCACCTGATCAGCAATGGCTTCACATTCCCCCAAGTCAGTTTGGTACTTGGCCATATCAACGCCCTGGGGGTCTATGATCGGTCCGGAATAGCCGGGGCCTCGGCCCGACTGACAGGAAATCAGGGCAAGGCACAGCAACACAAGGGTCGATTTTTTCAGCATGAGGGGTCTCCGCAAACATCGCCAAGAAGGGAAAAAACACAGGCAGCGTGCGCAAGACGCAGCGCCACTCAGGGTGACAACGCGGGACACGCGCGTTGGTTTACAGGGCGCCCTCTTTTTTTCGCGCCCGCGCCCCCTAGAGATGATCGGTGACCCAGCGCGTGAACTGGCTGGCTGGCAGGGCTCCGGACACCCGTGCCACTTCCTTGCCATTCTTGAACATCATCAGCGTGGGAATGCTGCGAATTCCAAAGCGCTGTGACAGGGCGGGCTGTTCCTCGGTGTTGACCTTCAGGAGACGAACCCGTGGTTCAAGAGTCTGTGCCGCGGCTTCGAAGGTGGGGGCAAACTGGCGGCAGGGGCCGCACCAGGAGGCCCAAAAGTCCACCACGACGGGGAGGCTTCCCCCAAGGTGCTGTTCAAACTCGGTGTGCGAAACGCTGACCGGTTTTCCAGGGAAGAGAGCATTTTTGCAGGCACCGCAATGGCCATTGGCGCTCAGTTTTTCCGCCGGCATGCGGTTCTTGCGATGGCAATGGGGACACGTAACAAAGAGTTCCTGACTCATGGAAGATCCTCAAGATGGGCTTGTGTGTGGGGACAATATCGGGGCCTGCCTCCGCGACTTCAAGCCTTCAACACGGTCGGGAAGATTGCATTGATCCGTATTTTCGATGAAGCTGACGTTCTTCCCGACGCCCATGAACAGGTCATGACAGAGAATTCCGCACAATCGCCCGCTGCCGCTGGCAAAGGCCGCGTCAGCTGGGTACGCAACACGCTGGGCCTCTCGCAGAAAGAAGCCGTAGCCTCGGCCACCATGACGGCTACCGGGGACAATTTCTTCAACGCCTTTGCCATTTACCTGAACGCCACTGCCGTGCAGATGGGCTGGCTCATGGCAATTCCACAATTGTTCGGAGCCCTTTTCCAGGTGCTCTCCGCATGGCTGGGCAATTACCTTCCTCGCAAACCCCTCGTTGTAGGAACTGCCATTTTCCAGACGGGTGTCGTGATTGGCCTGTCGTTGCTGGCACTGTCGCGCAGCGCCAATGCAGTGAGCTGGCTCATCTTTCTGGCCGTGTTGTATTTCGCGTGCATTAACTTCATTCAGCCGCAATGGCGCGCGTGGATGGGAAGTGTGGTTCCGCAACGACGTCGGGGGGCCTTTTTCGCCTCGCGCACCCGGCTGACGATGATGGCCTCGCTCGGCATTTTCATCAGTGGAGGAGGGCTGCTTACGCTGAGTGAGCGTTTTGACGTTGTCTGGCTGGGCTTTGCCCTGTTGTTCGCCACGGCGGCCATTGGCCGGGGATTTTCGAGCCGCTATCTGGGGCAGATGCACGACCCCGATCCGCATCCCCATGCCAGTGGACGCAAAGGGTTCTGGCAAAGTATCCGGCAGTTGTATGCCTCGTTGGGAGACAAGACCTTCCGGGATTACAGTTTTTTTGTGGCGGGCATGCAGGGCGTGGTGGCCATTTCCGCGCCGTTCTTCGCGGTCTATATGCTGCGGGATCTGCAGTTCACCTATTTCCAGTATTGCCTCAACGCCATTGCCTCGATTGCCACGCAGTTTGTGATGCTCAGTTTTTGGGGGCGCTTCAGTGACCGCTTCGGCAATCGTCTGGTGATGCAATTTTCAAGCGTGCTGATTCCTTTTATGCCGCTGCTGTGGCTGTTTTCCGCTGACCGCTATTACCTGTTGGGAGTGCAGGTGATGTCGGGATTTGTGTGGAGCGGGTTCTCGCTCAGCACGGCAAATTATCTTTACGACATCCGCCCGCACAAAAGTAATTTCGCTGTCTACGCCGCCATGCAGTCGGCGCTCAGTGCTTGCGCCGTATTCCTGGGGGCCCTTTTGGGAGGCCTGATTGCCTCCGTCGCGCCCGCAATCGTGTCGTTTGTGCCCCTGCTGGAAGACATTCGCAGCCCGCTGTTTCTGGTGTTTTTTGCCAGTTTTGCCCTGCGTGCCCTGATTGCCGCCTGGTTTGTGCCGCGTGCCGTGGAGCCCACCCTGCGCAAGCGGCCACAGCTGCTGCAGATCATTTATCGCGTTGCCCGCTTCAACGCCATCTCCGGCGTTTCCTTGGACTGGTTGAGTGTCACCCGGCGCCGGCGTCCCCAGGACAGGGAGCCGGACGACGTGGCGGAGGAGGTCACGGAGGAGTAAGGCGGAAAGTGCTAGTCGGCCAGCCAGACATCGCGGGCCCAGTGCCAGAGGGAATCCCAGGTTTCATCCGACATGCTCTCGTTC
This sequence comes from uncultured Klebsiella sp., assembly GCA_964538025.1. Classification (GTDB taxonomy): domain Bacteria; phylum Pseudomonadota; class Gammaproteobacteria; order Pseudomonadales; family Pseudohongiellaceae; genus UBA5078. The sequence goes on from CAZICZ010000004.1 coordinate 29,984, forward strand.
CAGAAGCGCACGGCACCGTCTTTCGCGATGCAGTAATAGCCTCCCTCATGTTCACAGACCGGCAGGTATTTGCGCGGAAGGCCGAGACTCCAGGCCACGGCGGCCACTTCGGGCAGGTAGGTATGAGAGTTCGGGTCGGTCACCGTCACGGGTTCATGGCGACCACAGACGACGTCACTGACTAACAGCAGAAAATCACGCAGGTCATCCGGAAGCGCTACGCAGAGCGCTTCCTCGATCTCTACCAGCAAGTCTTCGTCCGGCAACTCCAATGGCACCGGGACAGGTTCATTGCGCTCGCGCAGCGCGTCGACGACGTCTTCCATGTCAGCGTGCCGCTCCCGCTTCACGCTCTTCCACTCGTGCGCCGGCGAGGACGCCAGGCAGGGCGTAATTGCCTTCGTGGCAGGCATATTCGAACAGACGGTCTTCGGTATGCTGCATGGGAATTTCCGCCGTCCAGGGAGCGGTAAAGGTGCTGGGGTCATTCAGGGTGACGCGGTAATTCAAGGTGTCCTCCGCCACGCGGGTGAAATGTTCAGTCACGACCAGATGCTCGCCGGCACCACGGTAGGTCTGGCTGGGATTGAAGCGGCGGGTTTCAACCACGAGGGTATCGCCCTCCCAATGCCCGATGGAGTCTCCCATCCAGGGACGGAAATTCTCCGGCAAGGGCTCTGCGTCGATGCGGATGATGCGAGCGTCATGCACCATCTCCACCAGAATCATCACGTATCCCGGTGACTGCACGATCTGATAATGATTGTTGTAGAGAATAGGCAGCATGGGAGGCCCGGAACTAGACCCGAAGGACAGCAGGCAGCGCTCGGCCAGGGGGCGTGACTCAGGCCCCTTGAACGGATCCGCCCGGCGCTCCTGGGCGGCGGCTGCAAGTCGAGCCAGTGCTTCGGGCGTCTGTGCGGGAATGCGCCCGTCGGCGGGGTCTACGATCAGCGAGCTGCGCGCTTCGCCGTTATAGACAGCAACCTTTGTTCCGTCGTCAAACCAGAAATTGTTATAGCTGTCTTCGAGGTCTATCTGCCCCTTGGTGGGCGGAGGGCGGTTCGGGTCACTGGGGAGATCCGCTTGTGCCGTCTGATCGGCGACCGCCTGTTCCATGGCAGCCTGTTCATCGGCAGTCAACGCCTGTCTGTTGCCAAATTGTGCTGGACGCTCAAGAGGGGTAATGGTGTTGTTGGTCCACATCCCTTGAAGGTCCGGCACGCCATCTGACGTCCGGGGAGCCTGGTACGATGTCTGTCCGAGCAAAGGGGCTGACACAGCGCAGCAAAGGAGTGCACACAGGGCAGGGAAAAGACGTCTGTTCATTATTATTCTCCAGGTCTTTTACAGGGGGGCGGTCAGGGCAGTGAGCGTAGCAGACTCCTTTCCGCAGGTGCAATCGACACCTCTGCGGTGGAAGTACCGCTGACCGCATGTCCGGGCTGGCAAGCGGGGCAGGATTTGCGACAATGGCGCCCTTCATTGCTCTGGGGATCATCCTTATGCCGTATTTGCCCGCTGTTGAAAAATTGTCTGCGTCTCACGCCACGCCCGATGCGGCAGTGATCTGGTTGCATGGCCTGGGGGCTGATGGTCACGACTTTGCGGGCATCGTGCCTGAGCTTCGGTTGCCCTCGTCCCTTTCCGTCCGCTTTGTCATGCCCCACGCGCCGTCCATCCCGGTCACGATCAATCAGGGGTTCGTCATGCCCGCCTGGTACGACATTCTGGAGATGGATATCGGACGTCGCGTCGACACAGCGCAGTTGATCCGCTCCGCGGAGGCCGTGCATGCCCTGATCGCCCGCGAAATCGAGCGGGGAGTAGACAGTCGCCGGATTGTGCTTGCCGGGTTTTCACAGGGGGGGGCGGTCATTTTGCAGGCGGCGTTGACCTGCCCCTTTCCCCTTGCCGGCGCCATCTCCTTGTCCAGTTACTTCCCGACCGCGGCCGAGATTAGACCATCCCCTGCGAATTCCGCTCTTCCGGTGCTTGTGTGCCACGGGCGTTTCGACCCGGTAGTGCAGGAGACCTTGGGAGTGAAGGCTGTGGAAGACCTGAAAGCCTTAGGGCATCCGGTAGACTATCGGCAGTACCCGATGGAGCATTCGGTTTGTCTGGAAGAGATTCGGGATATATCCGCCTGGTTGCAGGCGCGTTGGGTCACGCCGCTCTAGAGCCCCACGCCGCGCGCCATCAGGAAGGCGAGCACGGGAATGATGACTAGCAGCAGCAACTCCACACGCAACACCCGTATGACACTTGCGGGCACGGCGATCGATTCCTGGTCTGACTTGCGCAGACGCAGAAAAAACACGGTAGGGATGATCGACAGCAAGCCGATTAGAACAAACACGCCGAGCTTGGCATGGAACACGGGATTGCCGGTATAGAACGCTGCCGGTTTGCCTACCCACAGCCAAAGGCTGAGGCCAAAAATCGCCACCAGGCCTGCGCTCAGTCCATAGAGGCCGTCCACCTTCAGCAGGTTGCGAGCGTCTTCTCGGCTGATGGTCGGCGCGATGGCAATGTTTTCTATGATCAGCGTGACTGCCAAGACGAGCACAAAGAAAAGATGGGCGTAGCGGATCAGGACATCCATAAACTCTCCTTCAGGTGTCAGGCGCGGAAAGCGTGGAGCTCACGCCGTGTCGCAACAGTACTTCGGCCAGATGACCCGAGCGCACGGCGGCAGAAAGGTCCGTATAGCCTCCGATCCGCTCGCCGCCAATAAAGACTTGCGGCAAGGTGCGGCTGCCAGTGCGTGCTTGCAGTGTTTCCCGGATTTCCTGATTCAGCGGCGCGGCAAGAAACTCGCCGCGATCGAGCTCGAATTCGGTAAAGGCGATGCCGTGTTGGGTCAGCAATTGTGTCGCGGCCCGACAAAACGAACACCAGCTCAGTGAGAATATCACCACGGGGGAATCGGCCCGGTCGAGGGCGGCGTCGACGAATTCCCGTCCCTTGAGCGGGGCAGTCACAGCGTCTGAAACAGTTTCAGGCATGCACGGGTCCTGTCGCCAAAAAAGAGTCTCATTGTGGCATAACACGAATGCGAATTCTTGCTGTCTAATGCGGAGCAAACCGCCTATTGCCGCGCTGCTGTGCTAGAGTGGCCGGCGTTTAACAATCTGCACAATGAAAACATGAGGGAATAAAAATGATTGGCTACGTGACCTTGGGAACCAATGATATGAAGCGTGCCGGCGCGTTTTACGATGCGCTCCTGGCCGAATTGGGCGCAAAGCGCACCATGGAATTTGATACCTTTATCGCTTGGGGATGTAGCCCGGACGGTGTCATGCTCTCCGTGATCAAGCCCTATGATGGCAACGAAGCCACCGTAGGCAATGGCGTGATGGTGGCTCTTGCAGCTGACAGCAAGGAAACCGTGAAGCGCGTGTATGACAAGGCCATGGCGCTGGGCGCGAAAGACGAAGGCCCGGCCGGTCCCCGCGGTGATACCTTCTACGCCGGCTATTTCCGCGACCCGGACGGCCATAAACTGAACGTGTTTTATATGGGCGAGTAGGCAGTCAGCCTCTGGCAATGACCGGCATCGCGAAGGAAAGCCGCCGGTCACAATGCCGCACGAGACACGCGTTATGGATCACCCTCATACCCCCCCCACTGATGAGCAGGCAATTGAAACCATGTTGCCTAAGCCTGGTCTTCGCGAGCGCAAAAAACGCCTGCGATTGCAGCGCATCATCACGGTCTCCCGCCAGTTGTTTATCAACAAGGGTTTTCACGAAACGACCATTCAAGAGATAGCGCAGGAAGCCGGCATCGGTCTCGGCACGCTCTACCTCTATGCCAAAAGCAAGGAGGATCTTCTGGTTTTGGTGTTTCGTGAAAACCTGCTGCAGATGACGGAATCTGCCTTCGATGTGATCGACCTGGAGGGCAGCATTGTGGATCAGTTGATGCGGTTTTTTCAGGTCCACATCAATTACCACAAAGAGGACCCTCTTCTTTCGCGCGTGGTTCTGAAGGAGCTTTCGTTTCCCGTCAATCCAGCGCGCCGCGAGGATATTGAGCTGATCTTCAACACCGCCTATATCAAGCTGACCCAGCTGCTAAAACGCGGAATTACCGAAGGGAAGCTCTCGCCCAAACTCTATGTCGGTACGGCGGTGACCAGTATCTTTGGTCTGTTTTATCACCTGCTGCAGGGTTTCCTGTGCGAGTTTTTTACCGAAGCCGAGTTCCAGAAAAACCTGCGCCACGCACTCGACATGTTATTGAGTGACGCCATCCTGCCGCGCCCCAACGTCTGAAATTTTCGGCAATTTCTTGCTGATTTCTGCATTTGAAAAAGTAATGAGAGATATCCCGAACACGGCTCTGTTTCGGCGTTGATTTGTCCATGGCCGGTGATAGCATCCCCTCACAATTTGCGGAAGAGCGGGCATTCGTTCGCCTGGCAGTCACCTCCCGCGATGCGCGACGACAGATTCACACTATACGGAGAAAGCTATGTTCACTTTTAGTAAGGGACGCAAAACTCTCAGCCTGACCATTGGCGCGTTGGCGCTGATCGGGTCGTTTTCCACCGGCGCACTGCAAGCCGCCGAGCGGGTGGGCGATTTTTCATTGCTGGATCAACAGGGCAAATTTCACCACATGGCCTGGTATGACGATCACAAGGCCATCGCCTTCCTCGTGCAGGTCAACGGCAGTGAGCAGACTCGCGCCGCACTGGGTGATTTCAGCCGACTCAAAACCGAATTCGATGCTCAGGGCGTTGAGTTCTTCATGATTAACCCGCTCGGTGAGGCACGTGATGCCGTCCGTCAGGATGCTGACAAACTGGGCGCAGGGATTCCCGTCCTGATCGACGATGCCCAGATTGTGGCGAACTCCATGGGTGTGCGCGGTTCCGGGGAAGCGTTCTTGTACGACCCTCGCAGTTTCGAGGTGGTGTATCGAGGTCCGGTGGCGGGTCTGGAGGGCGCCCTGCAGGACGTCATCGCCGGACGTGAGATTCGCGTGTCCGAGATAGCCATGGACAATGCCGATGTGACGTATTCCGGCCTGCTGGCGCAACAGGCCAGTGTTTCCTACTCACAGGACGTCGCTCCTATCATTGCGCAGAATTGTGCGACCTGCCACCGGGATGGCGGTATTGCTCCGTTTGCCATGGACAGCCATGCCATGGTGCAGGGCTGGTCCCCGATGATCCGAGAAGTGCTGATGACCAAGCGCATGCCCCCGGGCCAACTGGATCCGCATGTCGGCAACTTCGAGAACAGCTACACCCTGAGCGTGGCCGATCAGCAGACACTCATCCAGTGGATTGAGGCAGGTGCTGTGAAGGATGGTGAGGCCGATCCCCTGGCGGCGCTGACCTGGCCCGAGTCCAAGTGGGCCTTCGGCGAGCCCGACCTGATTGTCAAGGTCCCTCCCCAGACCATCCCGGCCACCGGTATTCTGGATTACATCACCGTGGTGGTGCCTTTTGAGGGATTGGACAAAGACCGTTGGGTGCGTGCTAGCCAATACATTGCCGGCGATCGTAAAGTGCTGCATCACACCCTGAATGCCATCATTCAGCCTGGTGAAACGCGTCCGCGAGGCTTTTTGGGTGAGAGCGATCCCAATGTGGCGTATATCACGCCCTACATTCCGGGTGCGGAGCCTCATATCGAAAAGCCAAACACCGGCGGCCTGTTGAAGGCCGGGTCGAAGCTGGCCCTCCAGTTGCACTACACGACGATGGGCAAGGAAACCGTGGACGCGAGTGAAATCGGCATTTGGTTCTATCCCGAGGACCAGATTCCACAGGAGCGTCTCTCCAGCGAATGCGCCTGTATCTTCCCGCAGACCTGGACCAATATTCCGCCCTACGATCCTGACTTTGTGCAACAGCAAAGCATTACCATCAAGGCAGATGCCTATGTGCAGAGCTTTATTCCCCACATGCACTTCCGGGGCAAGAGCATGAGTTTTGCAGCGCATTTCCCGGATGGGAAGGTTCAGGAGCTGATCAATATTGCCAATTACAACTACAACTGGCAGATCGATTACAAACTGGCAGAACCCGTGTTCGTTCCTGCCGGGACGCGAATAGTGGCAACCGGAGCGTTCGACAATTCCACCCAGAACAAGTCCAACCCCGATCCTGCCCGCTCAGTGCCCTGGGGTGATCAGAGCTGGGATGAAATGTTCTTCGGTCAGGTCTACTGGAAGTATGTTGATCAGAGCGTGTTTGTCAGCGCGAATCAATAAGACGTAAAGATCAGGAAGAGGGGGGGCGCAAGGAGCGCCAACGAAAAAGGGAAAGAGGCTGGACGCTTCTTTCCCTTTTTCTTTGGGAGAGTGGCGGCCAACGAACGTGGCCACCTCCCGCCTGGAGCTTACTTGGCCTTGCGGATTGGTGTGCGCAGAATGCCGACGCCTTCCACTTCTACCTCATACACGTCGCCATCCACCATCTCACGTGTACGGCCCATAGTGCCGGACCAAATGATGTCGCCTGGCTCCAGGGTGAAGTAGCGGGAAATGTAGCTGACCATGTAGTCGAAGTTGTACAGCATGTCGGACGTGTTCTCGCCCTGACGGACTTCCCCGTTCAGACGGCCAGTAATCTGGACGTTGTTCGGATCAATGCCGGTGACCAATTTCGGGCCAACTGCGTTGAATGTCTTGCTGCCCTTGGCGCGTGTCCACTGAAGGTCTGCACCTTGCCAGTCACGTGCGCTGCCGTCGTTGCCAGCCGTCACACCAAAGATGTACTCACGAGCATTTTCCAAGGGAACGTTTTCGGCGTGCTTGCCAATCACGATGACCGCTTCCGCTTCGTAGTGGAAGTTGTTGGAGTCCGCGGGAATCACCATGGTCTCTTCCGGCCCGATGATGGAGTTGGCCGGAACGATGAACAGGCCTGGATAGGCTGCTGGCTCACCGGTCAGGTGGCTGCGGAAGTTCAGAGCAGTCATGATGACTTGATCGGGATCAACCGGCGCCTTCAGCGTCACCGCGTTCTGGGCAACGGTTTGGCCAGTGTGCGTGCCGCCCAGGTAGGGGGCATCGGTCAATTGGTGAATGGTCGTGCCTTGCAGTTCTCCCCAGGAAATCGTGCCGTTCTGCTCGTAGCGCACATACTCAGCCGCGTTGGCAGACGCTGCCAGTGCCCCGGAGACTAACAAACCTGTAACTAACTTATTCAATGAGTGCTTCACGCAATCACCTCCTCTTATTGTGTTGAGGCTGTGCCTTTTCATGTCCATTCGGCTTTGGTCGCGTTGTAGAAATGACAGCCATATTAGTTGTGTAGCGAAGCGCTGAGAGAGGCCACTCCCGACCTGCTCCAGCGGGCGATATCCTGAACCGAAACCGGCCCTGACGCAAGTGAAGATGCGGGGTCATTACCGCAAGGAGAGACTTGGAGTCGATGAGGCGAGCTGTCCTCAGAAGAGGCTGGAGTTCCCAGGGACAATTGGCCTTTACAGTGAATCCCCTTATGATGCCCGGGGGACTCGCGCACGCGATCCCATCCCCGCATTCCACAAGAAAAACATGAAGGGTGATTCCCATGACATTCCCCCGTACAGGCCGTGTCCTTGCAAGAAATCTCTTTCGCCTCGGCATATGCGCCCTTGTTGTCGGGGCGGCAAGTGCGCACACGCAACCCCTACCCGTTGCCAGCCCGGAGGAGGTGGGGATGTCCTCCGCCCGCATCAGGCTGCTGGATACCGTGCTGCGCCAGTACGTGGACGATGGGCGCGTAGCGGGTCTGGTCGCGGGTGTGGCCCGCAAGGGAAAGCTTGTGTATCTCGAGGGCATGGGATGGCAGGACATTGAGAAGGCGCAGCCCATGCGACCGGATTCCCTGTTCCAGATCCGCTCCATGAGCAAACCGATTACCTCTCTCGCCGTCATGCAACTGGTAGAGGCGGGCGCATTGCGGCTGGAAGATCCCGTTTCGCGCTACATTCCCAGCATTGGCAACATGCAGGTGTTCGTCAACCCGCAGGATCCGGACAACAGCGCGCTGCGTGCGCCGTCGCGTGAAATCACCATTGAAGACCTGTTGCTCAACATCGGCGGCCTGAGCCACCGTGACGGAGCGCTTTATTCCAGTCGCGGCGTTCGATCCCGCGCGGACACGCTGGAACAACTGGTTGAAAAAATTGCCGCCGTCCCGCTGATGGGGGACCCGGGGGCACAGTGGATCTACAGCGAGTCGGCCTCCGTGCTGGGGCGGGTGGTGGAGATCGTGACAGGAGAAGCGCTCGATGATTATCTGCGATCCCACCTCTTCACCCCGCTGGGGATGCCGGATACCGACTTCTATGTCCCGGCGGACAAGGTCGATCGGCTTGCGCGCATTTATCAGATTCCCACCGACGGAGGGCCACTGACGCAGGTGCCCGAGATGGAAGTGCCCATCACCGTCAAGCCGCCGTTGCTGGAGGGAGCAATCGGACTGGTGAGTACTGTCCCCGACTACCTGCGGTTTCTGCAGACCTTTCTGAATGGGGGGACACTGGACGGTGCCCGGGTGCTCAACGAGGACCTCATCACCCAGATGCGAAGCAACCACGTCCCTCCAGCGCTGTTGCCTATCGGCATGTCACCGCGCAACCCGATGCTCGATCTCGGGTGGGGCTATGGTTTTACCGTGGTGATCGACGAGACCAAGAGCGCCTACGGCGTCAACAACGGGGAGTTCGGGTGGAATGGCACGCTGGGCACGTTCTCCTGGGCGGATCCGGAGACTGAAACAGTGGCAATCCTGATGCTGCAGGTGCAGCCCTCGGGCGCTTACCGCCTCTCTTCGGTGTTCAAAGCCCTCGTGGCGCAATCTGTCGTGGCTCCCTAGCGCCCGCACCTTCTGCTGAGGTCTTTCATGGAAAACGCACGTAAACGAGGCTTGGCAATGCGATGTCTTGTCCTCTGGCTGTTTGTTCTGCCCATGGCCGTCTCTGCCCAGTCGCCTGTTATTCCGCCGATTCCGGAAGGTCTGCATACCGTCAGTTTTTACAGCCCCTCCGTCGCGCGCACGCTGAAATACGATATCGTGTTGCCGCCGGGGTATGAGCAGGACACTGCGACCCGTTACCCGGTGCTCTACTTGCTGCACGGGGTTATGCAGAACTACACCGTGTGGGGACGCAACCTTGGCGCCGCCTTTTATGCGCGCTCTTTAGAAAACCTGATTCTCGTGATGCCGGATGCGGGCAACACATGGCTCATTAACTACGCCCAAAGTGCACAGGGGAATGACCGGTGGGAAGACTATCTCCTGCAGGATGTGATGGGGCATGTCGACAGCCACTATCGCACCGAGGCGCGACGGGAAGGGCGCGCACTTGCGGGATTGTCGATGGGAGGTTTTGCAGCATTTTCCCTTGGTCTGCGCCATCCCGAGCTGTTCGTGTCGCTGGGCAGTACCAGCGGGGCGCTGAATTATGCGCGCGATCGCGCCTTGGCGATTGAGCAGGGACTGGCGCCGGTCACGCGAGAGCGCAGCGCAGCGCAGCAGGCCGCCATCGACGAGGCGGACCGCTTTATTGCCGGGATCATCGACACTCCCGGGTTCAGCACGCAGGACGAACGCACGCCGGTGGGGGTGGATTTCGTCACGGCGGAGCAAGCCAGAGCGTATGACCCCTTCGAGGTGGTATTTACTGTGCCCAAAAGCCGTCTGCCCCATTTTTACATCGATGCAGGCAGTGAAGACGGTCTGGTCAACGTCGCCCGGGAGTTTATGGGCGTGCTGCTGATGAACGATGTGCCCTTTGACTTCATGCAGTCTCACGGCAAGCACAACTCGGAGTACTGGCGACGCTCGATCGGGCATATGATGAGCGTCCAGTACGAGGTCATGCAGCGCGCACTGGGCAATCGCCCCTGATCATGTCTTCCCCCCTCATCCAAGTCCGCGATGCCGCGTGTCGTCTGAGTGCTGACCGTGTCCTGCGGGTCAAGGCGTTTTCCCTGAGACCGGGAGAGCACTGGTGCCTGTTTGGGGGCAACGGGGCAGGAAAAACAGTGATGGCCCAGCTCGTGTCCCACCGCTTGCCGGTAGGAAATGTGGCTGTTCACTACGCGTCTGGCTTCGACCCGGCAACCGCGATCCAGTGGGTATCGTTCGAGGAGCAGCAACGCCTGTGGGCGTTGGATGACCGCCATGACATCAGTGAGTACCAGTCTGACGCCCGGGATCAGGGCACCACGGTAGCCGCGCTGGTGGCCGGCGAGTCACACGTCGACGCACGTTTGGGGGAAATACTTCAGCGTTTGGGACTTGAGGGACTGGAGGCCCGCGGTATCCGCTATCTGTCTTCCGGTCAGTGTCGCAAAGCGATGCTCGCCCGCGCTCTCTATCAGCAGCGCCCACTCCTGATTCTGGATGACCCCCTCGAAAGTCTGGACTTTGCCGCACAGGGCCAGCTCAGGGAGGCGCTGGCGCAGTGGATGACGCCGGACACGAGCACGCTCTTACTGTGCCGCCGGGCTCAGGATATCTTGCCGGGGATTACGCATATCGGCCTGATGGACGGGCTCGAGCTTCAGCAGCAGGGGCCGCAGAAGAGTGTTCGCGAAAGTCCGATGTTTCGGCAGCTCTGCGATCGGCCCGCGGTGCTGCCTGCACGCCTTCCCCCGCCCGCGACGGGCAGGGCGATCCCGCCGCTGGACCCGGATGTGCCGCTCATCGCCCTGCACGAGGTTACCGTGGGCTACGGAGGAGAACCCGTACTGCGAGAATTTTCCTGGACGATGATGCCCGGGCAACACACCCTGATTGAAGGTCCCAATGGCTGCGGGAAATCGACGCTGCTCAACCTGGTATCGGGCGAGAATCATCTTGCCTACGGGCAGCGCGTTCTGCTGTTCGGTCGGCAGCGTGGAACGGGCGAGACCGTGTGGGACGTGAAAGCACGTTTTGGCGTGGTCTCCAACGATATCCATCACCGCTACATCAAAGGATGGCGTGTGCTGGATGTGGTGGTGTCCGGTTTTTTTGACTCGATCGGTCTTTATGATGACAGTGGTGCAGCAGAACATCAGTCAGCTCACCACTGGCTTGCGGCCGTGGGAATGGACGCTCATGCGGGTGCTTTCTACCACACCCTCTCGTTCGGTCAGCAACGTCTGGTCTTGCTCGCCCGCGCCATGGTCAAACATCCGGCGATTCTGATTCTGGATGAACCCTGCGTCGGGCTTGATGACTTTTATCGACGCCAGACACTGGCCCTGGTCGACATGATTGCGGCCAATACCCGCACACACATTCTCTTTGTCAGTCACACACAAGGTGAAACACCACGCTGTATCAATCAGAGAATTCGATTCAGCGCCGAGGGCGTCCAGATTGATTCTCACCTCCAAAGCCCTTTCGTCTGAACTACGCGTCTCCCATCTCCAGCAGGCTTGCCAAGCTCTGGCAATCGGCGTAATTTAATTTTCCATTCAGCCTATATTGCTCTGGTGAGGAATAATAATGATAAGAACCGCGAGAGATATTCTGAAAGAAAAAGGGGGGCACATGGTCACTGTCAGCACGGAAGCTACTGTGTATCAGGCGGTCAAGATCATGACCCAGAATCGTGTGGGCTCCATCGTGATTGTGGATGAAGGACGTATCGTAGGTATCTGGACTGAGCGTGACCTAATGTACCGGGTACTCGATGAAGACTTCAATCCGAAGACTGAACTTCTCAGCAGCAGCATGACGCGCAATCTCATCTCCGCCAATGTCGATGACCAGGCCTATAAACTGTACGACAAGTTTCTCGGGCGACGTATTCGCCATCTTCTGATCGAGGAAAACGGCGAATATATCGGGATTCTATCGGTCGGAGACGTCATGCGTGCGAACCTTCAGCAGCGGGCGGAAGAGTACAAAGACCTCAATGAAATGGTCAGTCTCGAATACTACGAGAACTGGAAAGTCACTCATGACGGAGCCCTTCGCTGAGAGGGGCGCAGGGCACGACACGCACTTAAAAAGCGCTTGCCATCAAATTTGGATGCGTGTAGATTCAAAAGCACTCTCTGGGCCGACAGTCTTAATAAGAACAAGAAAGAATGGCCGTTTTCTGTAGTTAGGCAGTTTCTCCCCCTGTTCTATTTTTCCGCGTCGAATGCCTTTGGTTTGAGTAGTCAGTACTTTTTCTTGTGCGTGTATTCCTGTGGTGATGACACGCGCGTATTAGGGTGTTTTTTCTTAAAACTAACGACACACGAAAAATTTTGGAGTGTTGAATAATTCTGCATTAGGTGAGAAGTAAGACATTACACTTGTATTAGAATGGCTTGACTTCGAGTAAGGCTGTTCGTTTTCTTTCAATCGAAGCCAGTCGATCCAGCACTCCCAACAAACAGGCTTGGGAGCAAAAGGATTGGATAGCGCGACTTACATGCTGGACGCCCTGCGTCCGTTCCTGATTTATTTTGTTCTTGTTATTGCCGTTGTGCTTACCATGCTGCTGCTGTCGTGGCTGCTGGGGCAAAGGCAATCACGTCCCGCCAAAAACTTCCCTTATGAATCCGGCATTGTGTCAGTGGGCAGCGCCCATTTCCGCATTTCCGTACATTTTTACATCACGGCCATTCTCTTCATCATTTTTGATCTTGAGGTCGTGTTCCTGTTTGCCTGGGCCGTCGCGGTACGCGAAAACGGATGGGCAGGCTTCATCGAAATTGCTGTTTTCATCTTCATTCTCACGGCCGCACTGATCTATCTATGGCGAATTGGCGCATTGGACTGGCGAACGCAAACGCAGCGCCGGCAATTGCACACCGTTCATGGGCCTGGGGGCGTGACCAATATTTCCCGAACGTCTGGAGACACTGTATGAGCTGGCAACTGGAACGTGCCGAGGAGGCAAGAGCCCCCGGGCGTGGAGAGAGCAGTTTCGACGAGTACATTCGTCGCAACGTCATGATGGGAAGGCTTGAGGACATGGTGTCCTGGGGGCGTAAAAATTCTCTTTGGCCGTTTAATTTTGGGCTTTCCTGTTGTTATGTCGAAATGGCAACAGCTTTCACAAGTCGGCATGACCTGGCACGTTTTGGGTCGGAGGTGATCAGGGGGACACCGCGGCAGGCTGATCTCATCGTGATCGCAGGGACGGTGTTTCGCAAAATGGCGCCGGTCGTGGAGTTGTTGTATGAGCAATTGTTGGAACCGCGGTGGGTGATCTCCATGGGGTCATGTGCCAATTCCGGGGGCATGTACGACATCTATTCTGTGGTGCAGGGAGTCGACAAGTTTCTCCCGGTGGATGTGTACGTCTCCGGCTGTCCTCCGCGCCCGGAAGCGCTACTGCAAGGATTGATCCTGTTGCAGGAATCGATCGGACGGGAGCAGCGTCCATTGAGCTGGGTCATTCAGGACCAAAAAGTGTATCGCAAGGAGAGTGATCCGGTGCAGCGGGAGCGACGCCATGCGCAGCGCATTGCGGCCACCGAGTTACGTTCACCCGACGAGCTGTAGTTCTTGAAATATTACGTGCCATGAACAGGCATGGCGTGCCTGACACGCTTTCATCAGAAGAATAAAATATGGATGTGGCAGAACTGACACCCGAACTTGCACAACCAACGGCAACGCTGGTTGAGGAGCTGTGTCTTCGCTTTGAGCACGAGATAGTGGCCGTGCAAAGCCATTGCGATGATATTCCCGTGCTGTGGGTCAGCCCTGAAGGTTTGAAAACACTCATGCGCTACCTGCGCAGCAGTGCGTCGGTAAGGTTCCAGATGCTGTTTGATCTCACCGCGATCGACGAGCGTCTCAGGGAGCACCGACGTGGCCAGCCCGCGAGCGATTTCACTGTCTGTTATCACCTGATGTCCTTTACTCATCATTGCGACATCCGTCTCAAGCTTGCGCTGTCGGAACAAAGCCTGGTGGCCCCATCCGTGACTGATCTGTGGGCCAATGCCAATTGGTACGAGCGCGAATGCTGGGACATGTTTGGCATTGTGTTTGCGGGCCATCCGAATCTAAGCCGCATCATGTTGCCCCCCATCTGGCAGGGCCATCCCCTGCGCAAGGAGCATCCTGCCCGCGCAACTGAAATGGAGCCGTACGCCCTGTCCGAGGAACGTCAGGTCGTCGAGCAGGAGGCGCTGCGTTTCAACCCCGAGCAATGGGGCATGACACGCGAATCCAAAAATTCGGAATTCATGTTTTTGAATCTGGGGCCTAATCATCCCAGTGTTCACGGAGTCTTTCGCATCGCCTTGCAGCTCGATGGCGAGATTCTGGTTGATGCCGTGCCGGATATCGGCTACCACCATCGCGGTGCCGAGAAAATGGGGGAACGCCAGACCTGGCACACCTATATCCCCTACACCGATCGCATCGACTACCTCGGCGGTGTGATGAACAACCTGCCCTACGTCATGGCCGTCGAGAAGATGGCCGGAATTGTCGTGCCAGATCGGGTCAAGGTCATTCGCGTGATGTTGTGCGAGATGTTCCGCATCGCCAGTCACCTGCTGTTCTATGGCACGTTTGCGCAAGATGTGGGGCAGCTTTCCCCGGTTTTCTACATGTTTGTGGATCGGGAACGTCTCTTCAATATCATCGAGTCGATCTGCGGTGCGCGCATGCACCCTGGCTGGTTCCGCATCGGCGGCGTGGCACAGGATCTTCCCAGAGGCTGGGATGCGGCGATTCGGGAGTGGCTCGATTTCATGCCGTCGCGGCTGAAGGATTACGACGCCATGGTCATGTCCAATGGCATTTTGAAGCGGCGCACACAGGGCGTCGGGGCCTACACCACCAAGGATGCACTGGATTGGGGAATCACTGGCGCCGGACTGCGGGCTACCGGCATGGCCCACGATTATCGCAAGACCCGTCCCTACAGTGGCTACGAAAATTTCGACTTTGAAATCCCTGTCGCTGCCAATGGTGACTGTTATGACCGCTGCGCCATTCGCGTGGAAGAGATTCGGCAGAGCCTGCGCATCATCCGACAGTGCGTAGACAACATGCCCGAGGGCCCTTACAAGTCCACTCATCCCTCGACCACGCCACCCCTGAAGGAGCGCAGCAAGCTCGACATCGAGTCACTGATTTCCCATTTTCTCAGTGTGAGCTGGGGGCCGGTCATTGCGCCCAACGAGGTCACGGTGGCCATCGAGGCAACCAAGGGCATGAACAGCTATTACCTCGTCAGTGATGGCGGCACAGGGTCGTATCGTACCCGCATTCGCACGCCGTCCTTTGCGCATCTGCAGATGATTCCGGAGATCAGCCGCGGCTTCATGGTGCCCGACCTGATCGCCATCATCGCCAGCATTGACTTTGTCATGGCGGATGTCGACCGATGAAAACGTGTACTGACCCGCGGCGAAAAGGAGTGAGATCGATATGACGAATCTGATCGCCAGCAGTGCTTCCTCCGTGCTGCCCAGAGAACTGAGTGCGCAGGAGCGTCATGAAATAGATCATGAGCTGTCGCTCTATCCGGACAAGCGCGCTGTGGGGCTGGAGGCGTTGAAGATCGTACAGAAACATCAGGGCTGGGTGTCCGATGAGAGCCTGCATGCCGTCGCTCTCTATCTCGGGATGTCGCCACATGAGCTGGATGGAGTCGCCACGTTTTTCAATCTGATATTCCGACAACCCGTGGGAAAACGCGTGATGTTGTTCTGCGACAGTGTCAGCTGTTACATCATGGGCTGCGAGTCGATCCGTGCCCATATTCGCCACCGCCTTGGTATCGACTATGGGCAGACGAGCGCCGACGGAGAATTCACCTTGATTCCAGTGCCGTGCCTTGGCGATTGCGACAAGGCACCTGTCATGCTGATGGACGGAGAGCAGCAGCGTTTTCTCACGCCGGAGAAAATCGATGCCCTGCTGGCCGGTGTGGGACCCGCCACGCGAATAAAGGAGGCAGACGAAGCACCATGACCGATCGCCCCCTGACCCGCAACATAGACATGCGTCGAGGCCCCCTCGCCATCGCCCAGTATCAGCAGGCCGAGGGATACGAGGCCGTGCGGCGCATGCTCAAGGAGCAGTCGCCATCCGATGTGCTGGACATGGTCAAAAATTCGGGCCTGAAAGGGCGGGGCGGCGCCGGGTTCCCCACCGGACTCAAGTGGAGTTTTGTTCCCAGCGGAGAAAACGCCCCCAAGACGAAGTACCTCGTGGTCAACGCCGATGAAATGGAGCCAGGGACCTTCAAGGACCGACTTCTGCTCGAGGGCGATCCCCATCTTCTGATTGAAGGCATGCTGATTGCGGCCTACACCATTTCGGCCACCACCGCGTTCATTTTCCTGCGTGGAGAATATCTGCGTGCCGAACAATGCCTGCGCGATGCCATCGGTCAGGCCTATGAACAAGGTTTGCTGGGCAAGAATATTCTGGGCTCCGGTGTCGATCTGGACATCGTTCTGCACACCAGTGCCGGTCGCTATATCTGCGGCGAGGAGACGGCCCTTCTGAATGC
Source organism: uncultured Klebsiella sp. (assembly GCA_964538025.1). Taxonomy (GTDB): domain Bacteria; phylum Pseudomonadota; class Gammaproteobacteria; order Pseudomonadales; family Pseudohongiellaceae; genus UBA5078. The sequence goes on from CAZICZ010000004.1 coordinate 46,414, forward strand.
GCTTGAAGGCAAACGCGCCAATCCCCGGGCGAAGCCGCCCTTTCCCCAGGTCAGTGGTCTGTGGGGAAAGCCAACCATCGTCAACAATGTGGAAACGCTGTGCAATTTGCCCGGCATCCTGCGTTACGGGATCGATTGGTATAAAAGCCTCGGCAAAGGGGCTGATGCCGGGACCAAACTGTGTGGCGTCAGCGGACGGGTCAAAAATCCCGGCTGTTGGGAATTGCCTCTGGGAACCCCGATACGTGAATTGCTGGAGGACCGGGCGGGTGGCATGTGCGAGGGCTATGCCTTGCGTGCCTTTCTTCCCGGCGGGGGATCGACGGATTTTCTGTTGCCGGAACATCTCGACCTGACTTTGGACTACGACGTGATCGGCAAGGCGGGCAGCCGCCTTGCGACGGGGACCATGATTGTGCTCGATGACCGCACCTGCCCGGTGGGAATGGTGGGCAATCTGATGCGTTTCTTCAGCCATGAATCCTGCGGGTGGTGCACCCCCTGTCGCGACGGCCTGCCGTGGATCGACGCCATCTTTGATCGACTGGAGAGGGGACAAGGACGGGATGCGGATCTGCAGGTGCTCACGGATCATCTGGAGTACCTCGGGCCGGGTCGCACATTCTGCGCACTCGCCCCCGGCGCGATGGCGCCTCTTGGCAGTGCTCTGCGTCATTTCCGCGATGACTTTCAGGCCCATATCCGTACGGGAGGCTGTCCATGGCGAAGATAAGCATTGATGGCGTCGAATACGAGGTCAACTCCGCCAATAATTTGCTGCAGGAATGTCTTTCGCAGGCACTGGATCTGCCGTATTTCTGCTGGCATCCCAGCCTCGGGTCGGTGGGAGCCTGTCGACAGTGTGCCGTGAAGCAGTATCGCGATGCGCAGGACAAAGTGGGCACACTGGTGATGGCCTGCATGACGCCGGTGCAGGAGGGGGGCCTATATTCCATCAAGGATGTGCAGGCCACGCGCTTTCGCGCCAATGTGATTGAAAGTCTGATGATCAGCCATCCACACGACTGTCCCGTTTGCGAGGAGGGGGGAGAGTGCCATCTGCAGGATATGACGCAGATGTCAGGCCACACTGTCCGCCGCTACGATTTTCAGAAGGTCACTCACCGCAATCAGAATCTGGGGCCGTGCATCAACCACGAAATGAACCGGTGCATCGCGTGTTATCGCTGTGTGCGTTTTTATGGTGACTATGCCGGGGGCACCGATCTCGTGGCACTTGGCGCCCACCACCATGTCTATTTCGGCAGACAGGAAGAGGGCACGCTGCAGAGCGAGTTCAGTGGCAATCTCGTGGAGGTGTGTCCCACCGGCGTGTTCACCGACAAACCCTTCAGTGCCCACTACACCCGCAAGTGGGATCTGCAGAGCGCGCCTTCGGTGTGCACCGGCTGCAGCCTTGGCTGCAACATCACGCCGGGGGAACGCAACGGCACCCTGCGCCGTGTAGTGAACCGGTATCATCCGACTCTGAACGGGTATTTCCTGTGTGATCGCGGCCGCTTTGGCTATGACGCCAACAATGCCGGCGCGCGCATCAGCCATGCCAGCTATGCCGCCGCGAGTGCCTCAACGGCGTCGGGGATCGCTGCCCGCAAGCCGCTCTCCACTGCCGAAGCCCAGCGTCAGCTCAATGCGATGATCGCGGGCGATGTGATCGGCATCGGTTCTCCTCGTGCCAGTCTGGAAAGCAATCTGGCGTTGCGTGCGCGAGTGGGGGTACATCGTTTTTATGCGGGGATGGCGGACGCCGAGTTGGCCTGCGCGCGCGAAGTCATCGCCGTATTGCGCGAACAGGGGCTGCACTGCCCTGATCTGCGGCAAATCGAAGCGTCCGACTGTGTGCTTCTGGTGAACGAAGATATCACCAACACTGCCGCTCGCATGGCGCTCTCAGTCCGACAGGCCACGCGTCAGAAGGCCTCGGCATTGGCAGCGCAGGCACGTATTCCCCTGTGGCAGGATGCGGCAGTGCGGGAGCTGGCCCAGCACGAGCGCAGCCCCCTGATCATTCTGAGCCCTCAGGGAACGCGGCTTGATGATGTGGCACGCGAGACCTTGCTGCTGGATGTGCAAGCGCAGATATCCCTGCTGCAGGCGGTGGCCCATGTCTTGGACGGGAAGAGTCCAGCGCCCGCCAAGGCGGCAACAGGAAATGCCGCTGGCATCGCCGAGCACCTGATGGCAGCGGCGCGGCCCTGTCTCATCGGGGGGTTCAGCGCCACCAGCCCGGCCCTGATCCGGGCGACGGCGAATGTCGCCCGGGCCCTGCGTTCTCGACGCGAGGCACAGGGGGACACCACGCCTGTCCAGATATGCTTCGTCATGCCTGAAGCCAACTCGTTGGGGCTCGCGCTGCTGCTCGAGGATTCCCCTAACACCTTGTCGGCCGCCCTCACTGTCCTTGGGGCCCGTGAGGCGGATGCTGCGATCGTACTGGCAAACGATCTGAGCCAGCGTTGCGCGCCTGCCGCACTTTCGCAGGCCATGGCAACGCAGACGCCCCTGATCGTTCTCGATCACTTCCATACCCCTTTCAATGCCGGTGCCCATCTGCTGCTCCCGATCGCCAGTCCCTTCGAAGAGAACGGGACCTATGTGAACTACGAAGCGAGGGCACAACACAGCTATCAGGTCTTTGCGCCAGACGACGCACGCCGTCCTGCCTGGGACTGGCTGAGCAGCCGGGACGGCGGTGTTCAGCAGAGCGTGTCCTCGCACGACATCCTCGCCAAGGCTGCCGGCGCGTTGCCCGATTTTGCGGCGCTCGCTCACCTTGAGCCGGCCCGCACGGGCATCAGATCCCTTATGAAAAGCCCGCGCCAGACGCACCGTGCCAGTGGCCGCACGGCCCTGCATGCCAATGCCCATGTCCATGAGTCACAGCAGCGCCAGGACAAGGAATCCGCTCTCGCGTTTTCCATGGAGGGAGTGCCCCTCCAGCATGACGCCAGCCTCCTGAGTGCCGCCTGGGCGCCAGGCTGGAATTCCAATCAGGCCATCAGCAAATTCCAGCAGGAGATCAATGGCGCGCTGTCGCAGGGCAGCACAGGGGTGCATCTGCTCGCCCGCACCTTGCCGCCGGCATCCTACGCCCAGGCAGAGGCCCTTCAGGCAGCACCGGCAGCCTTCTATCCCATATTCCACCTGTTTGGCAGCGAAGAGGTCAGTCGGCAGGCCCCCGCCCTCGCTGCCCGAGCCGTGGGAGCCTACGTCTGTGTGGATGAGGACCGGGCCCAGGCGCTGGGGGTAAGGCAACACGGCCGGGTGTCCCTTGAAGGAGACACCTGGCAGGCGGAGGTCCCGATTTTGATACGCCAGCGCATCGCCACGGGCAGTGTCGGGGTGTATTGCGCCGATGAGCTCAATCCGCACGCCCTGGAGGGCGGTTTCACCCTGCGTGCCCTCGCCGACGGTGACGCGCTCGCGCGCAGTCGGGAGATGTTCCGCCATCTGGTGATCAACGATGCTAAACAGCAGGAGGGCGGAAAATGACGTTCGAGGTGGGGTCTCCCCTGAGCATCGGTGCCATCCTGTTCACGGTCATCATTGTTGCAGCCATGTTGATCTGGGTCGAGCGTCGCCTGCTCGGTCTCTGGCAGGAACGCCTCGGCCCGAACCGGGTTGGCCCCTTTGGTCTGCTGCAGGTGGTGGCGGACATGATCAAGATTTTCACCAAAGAAGATTGGGTGCCGCCTTTCGCGGACAAGTTCAGTTTTATCCTCGCGCCGCCCATCATCATGATCGTGATCCTCATGAGCTTTTCGGTGATTCCCTTTGCGCCCGGCGTTGGCGTGATCGATTCCGACATTGGAGTGCTCTTCGTGCTGGCAATGGCGTCCCTCGGGGCCTACAGCGTCATGCTCGGCGGGCTTTCCTCCAACAACAAATATGCGCTGCTGGGCAGCTTGCGCGCCGCCGCCCAGATGGTCAGTTATGAGGTCTTCATGGGCATTTCCCTGCTCGGGGTAGTCGCTCTGGCGGGCAGTTTCAATCTGCGCGAGATCGTGCTTTCGCAACAGGACGGCTGGTACGTCTTGCCCCAGGCTGTGGGCTTCGTGATCTTCCTTATAGCGGGGGTCGCTGAAAGTCATCGCCTGCCATTTGATATTCCGGAAGCCGAGCAGGAGATTGTCGCGGGATATCATACCGAGTATTCCGGAATGAAATTCGGCATGTTCTTTGTGGGGGAATATCTGGGCGTGGTGTTGATATCCTCCCTGATCGTGGTGCTGTTTTTTGGTGGCTGGCTTGGCCCTGCCTTCTTGCCACCCATTCTCTGGTTTGGCCTGAAGGCCGCTTTTTTCATTGCGTTTTTCATCCTATTGCGAGCGGCGATCCCCCGTCCTCGCTATGACCAGCTGATGCGTTACGGCTGGCTGTTCCTGCTGCCGTTGTCGCTGCTTAATCTGATGCTCACAGGGGCCTTCATCCTGTGGCAGGAGGGCCTGTAATGTTTCGCCTGATCAAAGACACTTTCACCAGCCAGCTCGTGACCTTGTGGCGCGTGTTCGCGCATGGGTGGGCCAAAACCGATACGGTGGAATACCCCCAGGTGCAGCCCGCCATGGCTGCCCGCTGGCGCGGACGCATCATTCTCAGCCGTGACCCGGATGGTGAAGAACGCTGCGTTGCCTGCAACCTGTGTGCGGTGGCCTGCCCGGTGGACTGCATCGCCCTGCAGAAGGCCGAGGACGAGGAGGGGCGCTGGTATCCCGAGTATTTCCGCATCAATTTTTCCCGTTGCATCATGTGCGGTTTTTGTGAGGAAGCCTGCCCGACGCATGCCATTCAGCTCACGCCCGATTTTGAAATGGCGGAATACGTGCGGCAGGACATGGTGTGGGAAAAAGAAGATCTGCTGATCAGCGGGACGGGCAAATATCACGATTACAACTTCTACCGTATTGCCGGCAAGGCGATCGGAGGCAAGGACAAGGGGGAGGCGCGCAATGAAGCGGTGCCGGTCAATGTCAGGAGCCTGCTGCCATGATGATGCTGTTCTACACCGCCAGCGCCGTCGCGCTGATCGCCACACTCGCCGTGATCATCAGCACGCATGTGGTGCACGCGCTGGTGTATCTGATCATTTCCCTGCTTGCCGTCGCGGTGATTTTTTTCGCGCTGGGTGCGCCCTTTGCCGCGATGCTGGAGGCCATTGTCTATGCCGGCGCCATCATGGTGCTGTTTCTGTTTGTCATGATGATGCTCAATCTTGGGCAGGCCACCGAGGATGAAGAGCGCGCCTGGATGCGGCCGGCGCTTTGGGGCGTGCCCGGTGTTCTCTGTGCCGTGCTTCTGGCCCAGTTCGTCAGTGTGCTCGTCGGGCAGGAACAGGCATTGGCCCCGCTTGAAGTCGGTGTGCGGGAAATCAGTCAGCTGTTGTTTGGTCCCTGGCTGCTGGCGGTAGAGCTGGCGTCCATGTTGCTGCTGGCGGGATTAATTGCCGCCTATCACCTGGCCAAGAAATAGGAAAAAAACGTGATCATGGAGAGCATTCCTTACGAACATGGCTTGATTCTGGCGGCGATACTGTTCACTTGCGGCCTTGTGGGCGTCCTGACCCGGCGCAACATTGTGTTTGTCCTGATGTCGCTCGAGATCATGCTCAATGCCTGCGGATTGGCTTTCGTCGTCGCCTCCTCACGCTGGCAACATGCCGAGGGCCAAATCATGTACCTGATGATTCTCACGCTGGCGGCGGCCGAGGTGGCTGTAGGTCTGGGGCTCATCATTCAGATGTACCGGCGATTCCATACCGTGGATATCAGTGTGCTCAACGAGATGAAGGGCTGACGCGATGCATGAATGGAGTGGACTGCTTCCTGCTTTTCCCCTGCTGGGTTTCCTGTTGCTGGTGCTCAGTCGCGGTCATATGCGCAAAGCAATCGCCGGCCTGATCGGCGCCGGCAGTGTCGGCCTGTCTTTTGCGGTGGCGCTGGCAATCGCCCTTGAGTTTCTGGGCACACAGGGGCAGGGCGTGTCCGTAAGCCTGTGGCAGTGGATGTCCGTGGGCGATTTCACGCCGGGATTTTCGTTCTACATCGACGGGCTGACGGTTGTGATGTTGTTGGTCATCACGGGCGTCGGCTTTTTGATTCATGTGTACTCCACCGGCTTCATGGCCGACGACCCCGGTTTTGCGCGATTCTTTGCCTACATGAACCTGTTTGTGGCCTCGATGTTGGTGCTCGTGCTCGCCGACAACCTGGTTCTCCTGTATCTGGGCTGGGAAGGCGTGGGGCTGTGCAGTTATCTGTTGATCGGCTTCTGGTACGACAATCCGGCGAATGGGCGTGCAGCGCGTAAGGCCTTTGTGGTGACGCGTGTGGGGGACACCTCCATGGCGCTGGGTCTGTTCCTCCTGTTTGCCCAACTCGGCACACTCAACGTGCAGGAGATTCTGCTGCTGGCGCCCACGCAGTGGGTCGCAGGGTCCGGCATGGCGGTGGCAGCGGCTGCCTTGCTTCTGGGAGGTGCCGTCGGCAAATCCGCGCAGCTGCCCCTGCAGACCTGGCTTCCTGACGCCATGGCAGGCCCCACGCCGATCAGTGCGCTCATTCACGCCGCCACGATGGTGACTGCCGGGGTCTACCTGATTGCCCGCACGCATGGCCTGTTTGAACTGGCCCCCAGCGTGCAGGTGGCGGTGGCCTTCATCGGACTCGCCACGCTGCTCATGGCAGGATTTACCGCGCTGATGCAGCGCGATATCAAACGCATCCTGGCCTATTCCACCATCAGCCAGATTGGCTACATGTTTCTCGCGCTGGGCGTGGGAGCCTGGTCGGCGGCCGTGTTTCATTTGATGACCCACGCCTTTTTCAAGGCACTGCTGTTCCTCGCGGCAGGCACCGTGATCCTGAGTCTTCATCACGAACACGACATCTTCCGTATGGGCGCGATGCGCCGCCGCTTGCCCGTCGCCTTCTGGTCGTTTCTTATCGGCAGCGCCGCATTGACCGCCCTGCCGTTTACCTCCGGGTTTTACAGCAAGGATGAGATTCTGCTGGCAGCACTGGCGCATCCCGATTACGGCAGGGTGCTCTGGATGGGGGGTGTGCTGGGGGCATTTTTGACCGCTGTGTACAGTTTCCGGCTGGTGTTCGTGGTCTTCTATGGGCGCGACCACTATCACCCTCATGAGTCGCCGCCGACGCAGGAAGTTTCCTCCGCGGTTCTTGAGGCGATGAGCCCTGCGATGTTTTTCCCGCTTGCCCTGCTGGGGGTGCTCGCCCTCGGGGGTGGCCTGATTCATGTGCCGGTAGACGCAGTGTTTGCCCACGCGGGGGAACATGAAGAGGTGCACGCCAGCCAGCTGATTCATGCCCTGATGATTCTGATCCCCATCCTGGGGGTGATACTCAGCTGGGTGATATACGGCAGCCAGGCCTATCTGAAGGCCGGAGAACACCTGCGTGCGCGTCTTCTTGCCTCCCGCGCAGGCAAGACCTTGCACCACTTCTGGTTCAGTGGCTGGGGCATGGACGCGGCCTACCAGGCCGTGTTTGTGCGGCCGTATCTGGCACTCGCCTCGCTGAACCGGCGCGATCTTATCGACCAATGCGTGTCGGGCATTGCGCTGGCGGTCCGCGTGGGGAATAGCGCTGTCATCATGCTGCAGACGGGCAATCTGCGCTGGTACGCCATCAGCCTTGTGGGCGGTCTGGTGATCGTCCTCGGCATGGGGGTGTGGCGATGAGTCTTGTTGTGCTGATGGTGATTCTTTTTGTCGGCGGACTCCTCGCGTGGTGGAGCGAATGGCTCGATGCCCAGTTGCCGAAAATGGTGGCTGGCCTGAGCCTTGTGGCAGCTTCTGCAGGGGTGCTGTGGCTGTTGATGACCGGACAGCCCGATCCGATGAGCCCGGACGGACAGTGGTGGGTCCTCGTCTCGACCCCCTGGATTCCCCGCTTTGGCATCGCCATGACCCTGGGGGTGGACGGGCTATCCCTGCTGATGTTGCTGTTGACACTCTTTTTGGGCCTCGTGGCGCTTGGGGCCGCGTGGCACGAGATTCAGAAGCGCCCCGGTTTTTTCTACTTCAATCTGCTCTGGACACTGGCGGGCGTGGTAGGGGTGTTTACGGCACTGGATCTGTTTCTGTTTTTCTTCTTCTGGGAAGTCATGCTGATTCCCATGTACCTGATCATTGCGATCTGGGGGCACGAAAATCGCGCGTATGCCGCGATGAAATTCTTCCTCTTCACGCAGGTCTCGGGCCTGTTACTCCTGCTGGCTATCCTGTGTCTGGCTTACGCCCATGCGCAGCAGAGCGGCTCCTACAGCTTTGACTATTTTGCGTTGAAAGCGCTGGTGCTCGACAGCAGGCTGGAACACTGGATCATGCTGGGATTTTTCATGGGCTTTGCAACCAAACTGCCGGTATTTCCTCTGCATACCTGGCTTCCCGATGCCCACAGTCAGGCACCCACTGCCGGCAGCGTATTGCTCGCAGGAGTCCTGCTCAAGACGGGTGCCTACGGGCTGATACGGTTTACTCTTCCGTTGTTTTCCGAGGCTTCGCTAGTGTTTTCTCCCGTCGCGATGACGCTTGCAGCGATCGGCATTCTCTACTGTGCCAAGCTTGCCTTTGCGCAGACCGACATCAAGCGGCTGATTGCGTATACCAGCGTCAGCCATATGGGGTTTGTGTTGTTGGGCATCTACGCGTGGAACATCTACGGATTGCAAGGCGCGGTCATGACAATGCTTGCGCACGGCCTCAGTGCGGCTGCGCTGTTCATGCTGGCGGGGGGCTTGCAGCTCCGCTATCACACGCGTGATATGGGCAAGATGAGTGGCCTGTGGGCGACTCTACCGATGCTCTCGGCCATGGCACTGTTTTTCTCGGTGGCCGCCGTGGGAATGCCTGGCCTCGGTAATTTCGTCGGCGAATTTCTCTCCCTGCTCGGAGCCTTCCAGACGAACCGGATCGCCACTGTGTTTGCCGCCTTCGGCCTCGTCTTGTCAGCGGTCTATACGCTGTGGGTGATTCAGCGCGTGTTTCACGGTCCTGTACAGACGCCGGCCGTGACAGCACCGGTGCATGACTTGTCGCGGGTCGAATTGCTTACGTACGCAGCCATGGTGATCGGGCTGGTGTGGATGGGCATGTCCCCGCAGTCTTTTCTTTCCCTGTCCTCCCCCGTCATCGAGGCACTGCTGCAGGGCGTGAGCGAGGCCAGTGAGCTGCTGCGACAAACAGCAATGTCCGGGAGGAACGGCGGATGACAGCGGAGCACCTGATCCTGCTTTTACCCTTTATGCTGGTGACCGGCACCGCCGTGCTTGCCATGCTGCTGATCGCCATTCGGCGCCGACATGGGCTCACGTGTCTCGTCACCGCGACCGGCTTGCTGCTGACCCTGCTCAGTCTGTACGTCGTGGCACCTCTGGCGCCGCAGGAGGTCACGCCTCTTTTGCGTGTGGATGCCTTTTCATTGTTCTTTACCGCCCTGATAACCGCTAGCGCTCTGGTGCTGGCGCTGTTCAGCTATCCCTATTTGTGCAATCTGGACGATCATCAGGACGAGTTCTATCTGTTGCTCACCATTGCCGTGCTCGGCGCATTGGTGATGGTCAGTAGCACGCATTTCCTGACCGCCTTTCTGGGCATGGAAACACTCAGCGTCTGCCTTTACGGGATGGTGGCGTATCCCCTGCACCGTCCTGCAACGGCGCAGTACCCCATGGAGGCCAGCATCAAATACCTGGTGCTGTCGGCCGTCTCGTCCGGCTTTGTGCTGTTCGGGATGGCGCTGATCTATGCGCAGACGGGCACGCTGCATTTCAGCTCACTGACGGCCTCTTTGCAGGGAAGCGGTGCCGTGCCCGCGGCCTATTTTGTTGTGGCGGCGTTGCTGGTGCTGATGGGCTTCGCCTTCAAGCTGTCACTGGTGCCGTTTCATCTGTGGACACCGGATGTGTATGAGGGCGCCCCGTTGCCTGCCACCGCCTTTCTTGCCAGCGTTGGCAAGCTGGCCATGGCGGCGCTGTTGATGCGCTTCATGAGCAGCAGCGGTGTCCTGTCCAGCGCGGCTATCGCCCATGTGCTGACCGTGATCGCGGCACTCTCGATTCTGGCCGGGAATCTTCTGGCGTTGCTGCAAAGCAATCTCAAGCGCCTGCTGTCGTATTCCTCGATCGCCCATATGGGATATTTGCTGATCGCGCTGCTCACACTGGGCAGCGCGCAGGACGGGCTGGGTGCAGAAGCCGTCAGTGTGTACCTGACCGCGTATGTGGTGATGTCACTTGGCGCCTTTGGCGTGATGACGGTGGTTTCCGACAGCGCCCATGAGCGCGATCATCTCGGGCATTATCAGGGGCTCTTCTGGCGCAATCCGTGGCTGGCGCTGGTCATGACGGCCATGCTGCTCTCACTCGCGGGGATCCCCCTGACTCTCGGCTTCATCGGCAAGTTCTATATCGTCGCGGCAGGCGTACAGGGCGCCGAATGGGGTCTGCTCGGCGCGATGATTGTCGGCAGCGGCATCGGTCTTTTTTACTACCTCCGCATCGTGTACCGCATGCTCACGCCTCTTGAGCGCGACGAAACCTTCCCCGAGGCCGGACTCCGCGAGCTGGTGTCTCACGGGCTCTTGCTGGTGCTGCTGCTGTTGCTGATCGTGCCTGGCATTCTGCCGGGGGGATTGATTGCGCTGGTCGGTGCCGCGGTCGGCAGCCTCTAGTCAGGCGTCAGGCGTGCTGATGGATATTCCTTGTATTCGCAAGGCCTGCACCAGCGCCGTCGCCAGATCTAGCGCCTTTGGACTGTCACCGTGCAGGCACAGGCTTTGCGCGGTCAATGTGATCGGTTCTCCCGTGATGCAGGGCAGTGTTCCTGTCAGAATGATGGCAAGACTTTGCGCGATACTCTCTTGCTCATCCTCGATCAGTGCCCGAGGATGTGAGCGCGGCACAAGCCGGCCCTGCGCATCATAGCGACGATCGGCAAACGCTTCCGCTTCCCCTGTCATGCCCGCTTTTTCGGCTTCGTCCAACAGCTTTCCCCCCGCCAGCCCCATCACCGCCAGCGAAGGATTGAATTCCCGGACAATGGTGATCACCTGCTGCGCGAGTGCTGCATCGCGTGCCGCCTGGTTATAGAGCGCGCCGTGAGGTTTGACGTAGCACAGCGTGCCTCCCGCTTGTTCGATGCGGGTGTTCAGGGAGTCCAGCTGCGCGAGCAGCGACGCCCGTAACACCGCAAAGGGCAGTTGCATCTCCCGTCGACCGCCGTGCTCCCGGTCGGGAAACGACGGATGTGCGCCCAGTCGCACCTGATGACGAAGCGCGTGCGAAATGGCGGCCTCTATCGTCGAGGAGTCTCCGGCATGCACCCCGCAACTGATATTGGCCGAGCTGACCAAGGCCAGCAGCGCGGCATCGTGAGCGCCTCCCTCGCCGAGGTCGGCATTCAGATCAATTCGGTGCTGGGGGCTGGGGGAATTCATGGCGGACAGGATAGTGGAAATGGGCACGTCACACCACGCGCCTTGGTCTCTTTCTGCACGAAAAACAAAGAGATGGGGCTAATCAGAGACGGCGTTAGAGGGTCTAATAGCGCGCAGTGACAGGGTGAGCGATGCCCCCGGTCGCGCCCCCAGCCCATTCAGGAGTCAGGATGCACAGCTTTGTCAGGCGCTTGGCGGTGACCGCCGCACTGGGAGGACTTCTTCTGCTGTCTGGCAGAAGCATGGCGCAGTCGTCGACGATTGTGAATATTCCCACCTCACTGCAGGGCCTCTACTCCCTGGATATGGTCAATGCCGTTTCCAGCTCGCCGATTGGCAATACCAACAAGGCGGACGAGGCGGACAATATTCTGCTCTACGTCAGTCCTTACGGCGACCTGTGCACCCGCAATGCCAGCTCAAGCACTGTGCAGATTCTTTCCAGTACGCCGGTACTGCAAGGCGGGCCCTTCGGCGTGGTCACCTGGGAAGTTGCCGCGTCCGGTCTGCGCTTTTCGCTCCCGTTGAGCGACACCACCTTTAGCGGTTTTGAACTGGCGAGCGTTTCGGGAACCCTCTTCGGGCGTCTAACGGGCAGTGCCCCGCAACTGGACACGGGCAGCTGCGAAAGTCCACCGCTGAATACCGGCCTGGTCAACACCCTGTTTGCGCAGGCGGAAGCGGTATTTCCCGTGCTGTTCCCCGGCAGCGCGTTCAGCTTTAACCAGATCGGCAGCGGATTCGACGTGTTTCGCTACTATCAGGGTAGCGATACCTATCTCGCGGTGCGCGATGAGCGCGTGTACGCCCGAGGCGGTGATTTTGGCGAGGAATTTGTCGAGGTCGGAACGCTGAAGGATCTGCTCGCGGACATCAATACCATGCGTGTGCCCAATCGCCTTGCCAGCTTCTTTCAGGGCACCTTTTCCCTGTCTCTCGGCGAGACCCGGCCCTTCTCGCCGGTGCCCGAGGGGACCCAGCTCACGTTTGTCATTACCGCGACGGGCCAGTTGTGCGTCGGGGAACTGCAACTCTCTTTCCCCCAGGTGGCCGGCACAACCGCGACCTGGAACAACACCAACGGCAATTTGCGCTACACGCTGGATCTCACCCGCGACGATGACCCGACCACCTTCGAGGCGAACTTTGCCGAAGGGGAATTTACCCTGCAATCGCTGGGCGGGAGCACCTACGGCGTGTTTACGGGGGAGAAAACTTCCTTGGCCACCGAGTGCGGAGATGCCAAAGGGAGCGATCCCGATCAGTCTTCGATCAGCTCCCTGTTCGCGCTGATTGAACAGCAGTATCCGGCCGTTTTTCCGGCCGGGCCGCAGACCTACACCCAAAAGCAGGACGGGTTTACCTACCGCTATTATTTCGAGAGCCAGGTCTTTGTGGCCGTCAAAAACGGCACGGTGTATCTGAATGGCGGCGAGTTTGGGACAAACGCAGCGCCCGTTCCGTTTGGCAGCCTGAGCGCCGTGCTTGCCCAGCTGAATAACACTCCCGTGGCCGCCACCATCCCGTCGTCGTCCGCGGGCACCTATGCGATGAGTTTCTCCGGTGCGAGTACCTTCTCGCGCTTTGCGGACGGTCTTGCTGCCACTGTAGTGCTGGATGCACAGGGAGGGTTGTGCCTCGACGGGGTGGCCCTGGGTTCCGCCACCGCCAGGACCTCCTCGCCGGGCACCGCCTTCTGGGAGAATAGCGATACCGGCCTGAGCATTCGTCTGGATACCAGCACGCTGACAAGCACGACGATGAGTCTGCAGGTGAGTTCGCTGAGCGGTCTTTCCTTTTCGACGCTTGCCGGCACGCGAACCAGCCTTGCCACCGGCTGTGGTGCCAATGCCGTGGCGACCGACATCGCGCTGGCCAATCAGCTCTTTTCCCTGGCGGAACAGCACTACGCCGCGCTGTTTCCCGCAAGCCTTTTGTCCTTCAATCAGCTGGAGGGCAATACCGTGCGACGCTTCTACCCGGCCACCGGCATGACGCTGTCGATTACCGGCGATGCAGTCTCGGTGAAGGGGGGGCGTATGGCAGTACCTTGGTGCCGGTAGGAAGCCTGAGTGGGCTGGTGTCCCAGATTACGGCGGCGCACACACCAGTGCAGATTTATGATCTGCACGTGACCGGCAACGGTGTGGTCAAGATCGCGGGCACGTTCATTTTTCCCACCGTGGATATCACGCGGTACAACATCACGCGGCCTTCGGCCACAGACACTGCCGGCTTGCAGGCGCTGGTGACGAGCAGCCTGAGCAGCCTGCTGAGCAAGCTTGACAGTATTGTCCTGAGCAATATCAGCGAAACGTCCCAGCAGCTGTCCTTCACCGCGACCGTCGCCAGCGATACCGTTTTTCCCACCAGCCGGACAGAACGGGATTACACCCTGCAGTATGTCATTCGCCTCCGCTGAGCCCGCCTCTCAGTGTCCCGACAGGGTCTCGGCCAGCCGGTCCATGGTCCGCCGCTGTTTCTGGAGTGCCTCTACCGCCAGCGCATGCGTCACGGGCTGAAAATACACCGACGTCAGTGGAGGCATGTGCGCCAGTTGCCACAGATCCGCCTGAATCACCCGTGCGATACGCGGATAGCCGCCAAGGGTCTGGGCGTCATTGCCGAGCACGATGGGCAGTCCGTCAGGAGGAACCTGGACATCGCCGGGCAATACACCGGAAGAGAGCAGGTCCAGCGGGGCACGCAGGGCCAGAGAGCCGCCGTTCAAGCGCAGCCCCATGCGGTTGCTCTGGTGGGTGATGCGCCAGGGAAGCATCCAGAACTGATGATGCGCCTCCTCCGAAAACGCGTCGTAGTCGGGGCCGGGAAGGGCGCGCAGCACGTGGGACGGCGCCAGTGACCGAATGCCATAGGGCAGATGGGCGGGTGCCGGACGTTCCCGACCGAGGGGCAGGGTATCGCCCGTCTGCAGCGCGCGGCCGTAATACCCGCCGAAGCCTGCAGCAAGATCGGTGCTTCGGGAACCCAGCACTTTCGGGACGTTGATTCCGCCACTAAAGGCCAGATAGGCGCGGGCGCCGGGAATGGCGGGCCGTGGCAGATGAAGGTGCATGCCAACGCCTACCGTGGCGGGATGCCCCGGCAATAGGGGTGTCTTTTCCCCCCCGTCCGCGGCGATTGTATAAGCCGAAAAATCCACGCCTGTCAGCACGACACGGCACGTCTTGTGAAAACACAGGACCAGCGGACCCACGCTCAGTTCCAGCACCGCAGCGCCATGGGCATTGCCAAGCAGCAGGTTGGCATGCTGGAGCGCCAGCGGGTCCATGGCGCCGCACTGGGCGATTCCCCAATGACGCAGGCCGACCCGGCCCAAGTCCTGCACGGTGGTCTGCGCGCCACAGCGGATGACTTCGATCATGAGGTCTCTCCTTGGCGTACGAATCGGACGGTGTCCCCCGGTTGCAGCAGCACCGCAGGAGAGGCCAGGGGATCGAACAGGCGCACCTCGGTGTGACCGATCAGATGCCAGCCGCCGGGAGAGGCTGCCGGATAGATGGCCGTCTGCGATCCACCAATGGCCACGGAGCCCGCCGGCACCACCACCCGCGGCGTTGTCAGACGCGGGGTGTGCAGGCGCGCATCAAGCCCGCCGAGATAGGCAAAGCCCGGTTGAAAGCCGAGACAATTCACGTGGTACACCCGCTCGCTGTGCAGGGCGATAAGTTCTTCGGGCGTCAGGCCGCAGCGCGCGGCGAGCGCCTCGAGATCTGGCCCGTGGGCTCCCCCGTAATGCACCGGAATTTCAATGCAGCGGCTCTCGGTGCTTGTGCCCGAAAGCGTCGGCCAGTGGCTCAGAATCAGGTCCTGCAAGGTCGCGAGCAGTGTCTTGTGGGTGCCTCGCACCATCAGGTTGCCCATGCCAGGCACGATCTCGATCAGGCCCAGCGTGCTGCGCTGCGCCTCCAGCCACAGGGCCAACGCCCACAGTCGCTGCTGCAGCGCCAGCGGGACCTCGCGTGCCTCCGGAGGCAGAAAGAAGAAAAGCAGGGCGTCTTCGCCCAGCGTCGTGACGCGGGCAGGAAATTCATCGGGCACGGGGGCGTGAGGCATGGTGCGCGTCCTTCGGTAACAGTCGATCGGAGAGCCCGATCTTTCAGGCGTCGTTGCTTTTCCAGCGGAAATCCACATGCCGCGACAGGGCTTTGTTGATCAGGCGCACGACCTGATCAGGCGGCGTGTCCCTGCCCAGCATCTGGGACGTGGCACCATGGTCCCGCAAGTGCTGACGCCGCTCCGGCGAGTCATCGTGCAGCAGCAGTAGCGCGGGCAGGCGGGACCAGGCCATGGCGGTGCGGTAGTCCGCCACGTAGTGCAGTACCTCGTCTTCGGTGTCCCGATGCGGCACGTCCACTACCACCAGTTCAATCTGGTTGTTCTGTTCCAGCATGTGTTTGGCGGCGTCCGGCGAGTCGGCATGCATCACGGTGTACCAGGCCTCCCGCAACGCCGCTTCAAAGGACTCTCCAAAGGCGCTGTTCTCTCCCACCAACAGGATCGCGGAGCGTGCCAGCTCGTCCCGGGTGTTCTGGATATCGGCCAGCTCGGGCACTTTGGCGTTGTATTCCGCCGCCAGGTCCCACCAGAACTGGCGTCCGATGACCCGCGCGGCTTCCGCAGCGGTGGATTCGCCGGAAATAATGCGTCGTGACGCCCCGCCCGCGAGTGAGCGGATATTGCCGTGCGCGAGCGACTTGAGCACGACCGGGTCCTTTTCCCCCTTGGCAATGGCCTGCGCGAGCGCCGTGGTGATTTCAATCATCTCGGTGATGACCACGCGACCGCTGTAACCGGTGAATCCACACTTCTCGCAGCCCACTGCGCGGTAGGGAGGATGCACGGCCGTCACGCTGGCAAAGGCGGATTCATCTGAGTTCAGCGTTGCGCCGGGCGCCTGTCGGCAATGCGTGCAGAGTTTGCGCAGCAGGCGCTGGGACACAATGCCGGTCAGCGCCTGGGACAGAATGGCCGGCAATATCTCCAGATCGAGCAAGCGCGGAATGGCACCGATGGCATCGTTTGTGTGGAGGGTGGAGAACACGAGATGGCCCGTCATCGCGGACTGCATGGCGATCTGTGCCGTCTCACCGTCGCGGATTTCACCAATCAGAATGACATCCGGGTCCTGTCGCAGAATCGCCCGCAAGGCCTTGGCGAAGGTCAGGCCGGCGTCCACATTGACCGCCGTCTGGGACAGGCCCTGCATGCGGTACTCCACGGGGTCCTCCACCGTGGTGATGCTCACGGATTCGTGGTTGAGTTCGGCCAGAATGGAGTACAGCGTGGTGGTCTTGCCCGAGCCGGTGGGGCCGCACAGCAGCACCACGCCCGCCGGCGCCGAGGCCATGCGGCGCAGGGTCTGGATCTCGAGCAACGACAGGCCGGTGGTCGCCAGGCTGTAGTTCTTGGCGGAGGTCAGGAAACGCACCACCAGCTTCTCATTGCCCCCGGCGACCGGAAGGCTTGAAATCCGCAGGTCATATTCCTGGTCATGAAACACAGCAGAGGCACTGCCATCCTGGGGGATCATCTGGTTGGTGGAGTCCATGCCAGCGCGCGCCTTGATATGGCGGACCAGGGATTCGCCCACCTGCTCGGGCAGAATCAGGATGCGGCGCAGCATGCCATCCACGCGCAGGCGCACGGCGTAGCCCCCTACAAAGGGTTGGATGTGCATGTCGGAGGCCTTTACAGAGACGGCCTTCTCCATCAGCTGACGGCTAAGACGGGGAATCTCCTTCTCTTCCAGTGCCACCTGCTGCTGCAGTTTCTGTGTCTGCAGGGGGTTCGCTGCCAGGGTGGAATAGGCGCGGGCAATCGCAATCTCAAGCTGGTCGGCCGGGCAGATGTCGAGCCGCACGTGCGCGCCGTAGACGAAGCGCAGAAGCTGCTCCGTGCCGGGATCAAAGGGGTTCGCTGTTGCGACTACCACCTGGTGATCTTCCACGTACAGCGGCAAAGCGGACATCCGGTTGGCAAAGCCGTTGGGCAGGGCGGTGAGCAGGGAGGATTCCGGTTTGTCCAGATCAGTGGCGACGCGAATCTGTTTATCCTGGGCGATAAGGGTGGCTAGGGCCCACGGGTCCATCTTCAGCGTCGTCGTCGCCAGCAGCCAGGCACTCTTGAGGCTCAGCTCGGGGTCGGGCGCGGGAAGTGACGCAAAACGCTCGTCGAGGCGGGACAGTTCCTTGATGAACTGATATCCGGATGAAAACATCGGTTTCGATTTTTCGGCGTTCATGGGAGGGTTTGACATGGCGTTGAGGGCGGCACCGTGGTGTTTAGGAGGCTATTTTTATGGGGGCCTACAAGGGTATTATGCCGAGCAATGGTGCCGCAAAAACCTTGCTGAATTGTCACAGGAGCTTACGGGAATTCCGATGCTGAATCTACAAAGAACCAGAGGCTTCACCCTCGTCGAATTAATGGTCGTGGTGGCCATTATCGGTCTGTTGGCCAACCTCGCCTTGCCCCATTACCGGGATGCGGTGGACAAGGCGCGACTGTCGGAAGTCGTCATGGCGATCGATGCCATGCGCACGACGACGCAGGAGCGCTTTCAGGAGGGAAATCGGGAAATGTTCCCAGTCCCCGACGCTCGCAGCCATACCAGTATGGTGTCGCTGACAAGCAATCCCGCATTAGCTGCTCGCCTGGGAGCCGGTCCTGGGCTCCAACTCCCCGGAGTATATTTGTATCTGGTGGCCACGAATGATGCCGTCGGGTCGCTACCTGCCGGTGTCTCTCGGTCGTATCTGCAGATGATCGGCAGCGGCGTTGAAGGTCGACGCTCACTGCGCCTGCTCTCGGAAGTGTTGCCCCCCAGCCTTTGGGGATTCAAAGTCAATGGCGTCATGCTATTCGTGGAGTTGGTGGAAAACCATGGATAAGAATTTGCAGGAATCAGTAGACAAGGCGGCGGTCTCGCTGCGTGCGGCCCACGCGTCAGTTGCAGAGCAGCCCCCGTCCAGATCAATTCCGCGGCATGTGCTTGTTATGTGCCTCATTCTGATCTTACTTGTGGTCCTGACAGTCCTGGAGTCCGCTCGGCACCGCCGTGTCGAACAGGCTGAGCTGCACCAAATGACCATCGACGCGTTGCGCGTGGCCGACGCCCAGGTACAAACCTATTACGCGGCCGGCAGCACCCTTCCGGACGCCCTCACAGAGGACCTTCAGCAGGTGGTTAGCTACCGGGTGATCGACAGTCGCCGGTACGAGCTATTGGTTCCCGCAGGCGTGATGAACGCCCCCCTGTCGCGGGTTGCGGGACAGCCACTGACCTCGGGCGAACTTTCCCGCCTCCTGCCCTGAATGTGACTCCCCCGGTCGTCCCGCCGGCCGGCCACGAAGGAAGACAATCCACATGAAAGACGGACAGTCAACATCGCTCCGCGTCCTCCCCCGTGAGTCCCGACGGCGTTTCCTGAAGGGGCTCGTCACTGGCGGACTCGCCGCCCCGGCGCTGCTTCCCCTTGCGTATGGACAACCGAGTGCTGCCCCGTTCTCGGCGAATCGGGCCGAGGACCTTCGCGGCACGCACTTCACCTTGGTGATCGAGGAGCTGCCGGTGAATTTTACCGGCACACCGCGCATGGCCACCGCGATCAACGGCTCCATTCCTGCCCCAACGCTGCGCTGGCGCGAGGGCGATGAGGTCGTGATTACGGTGATCAACCGCCTGTCGGTGGAGACGTCCCTGCACTGGCACGGCATCATCCTGCCCTGGGAAATGGACGGTGTGCCTGGTATCAGCTATGCGGGAATTCCGGCGGGGGAGCAATTCGAATTTCGCTTTACCGTGCAGCAAAGCGGGACCTACTGGTATCACTCCCATTCCGCGTTTCAGGAGATGAGCGGTCTCTACGGGGCCATCGTCGTCGAACCGCGTGAGGGCGAGCACATCACGGCGGATCGGGACCATGTGGTCCTGCTCTCCGAATGGACGGATGAAGACCTCATGGGCGTGTTTCGCAAGCTCAAGTCCCTGGGGCATTACTACAATTTCAATCAACCGACGCTGCCTGCCCTGTGGCGGGACATCCGCACGCTGGGTCTGAAGGAGGCCTTCGCGCGGCGCGACATGTTCAATCAGATGCGCATGAAGCCGACGGATCTGGGTGATCTGTCCGCGGCCACCCTGCATTACCTGTGCAATGGGTCCCCTGCATCACTGAACGAGACGCGGCTGTTTTCCAAGGGGGAGCGTGTGCGCCTGCGGCTGATCAACGGGGCAGGCAATACGTTCTTTGATATCCGCATTCCGGGCCTGCCGATGACGGCGGTAAACAGCGATGGCATTGATATTGTGCCGGTCACCTTCGACGAATGTCGCCTCAGTCCGGGCGAAACCCTTGATGTGATTGTGACCCCGACAGAAGACGCCTACACCCTGTTTGCGGAAACCGTGGAGCGGACCGGCTATGCCCTGATGACGCTCGCGGTGCAGCCCGGATTGACCGCGCCTCTTCCCGCCAGACGCCCGATCCAGTGGTTGTCGATGGAAGACATGATGGGAGCAGGGGATCACAGCGCGCACAACGGGTCTGCGACGGAATCCTCGGCGCATGATCACGGTGCCCCGGCCTCGGCCCCGGCGGTGATTGCCCGACATGCTACAACGGAATTTGGTCCGAGCACGGACATGCGGGTCGATTTTCCGCGCACGAACCTCGACGACCCCGGTGTGGGATTGCGCGAGGCGCCACACCGCGTGCTGACGCTGGCCGATTTTCGGGCACTGTCCGGCCCCTACGACACGCGCCCTCCTGCGCGGGAGATCGAACTGCATCTGACGGGCAACATGGAGCGCTACACCTGGTCCATCGACGGGGTCGAATACGGGAAATCAACGCCGATCCGCTTCCGCCTTGGCGAGCGTCTGCGGGTGCATCTGCACAACGACACCATGATGACCCATCCCATGCACCTGCACGGCATGTGGTCCGATCTGGAGGATGCCAATGGCAACTTCCTCACGCGTCGGCACACGCTCCCCGTGCAGCCGGGGCAACGGGTCAGTTTCAGCGTCACCGCCGATGCCCCGGGGCGTTGGGCCTGGCACTGCCACCTGCTGCTGCACATGGACGCCGGCATGTTTCGAGAGGTCATCGTCGTATGAGACGCGTATGCCTGAGTGTGCTGGGACTGATCCTGCTGAAGACGCCCGACGCGCTCGCTCAGGATGCGGCGGCCCATGTGCATCCCGCGCCGGCACCGGCCGCTGCACCTGCCCATGTGCATCCCGCGCCGGCACCGGCCGCTGAGCCAGCCCATGTGCATCCCGCGCCGGCCCCAGTCGCTGATCAGGCCCACGTGCATCCCGCGCCGGTCCCAGTCGCTGACCAGGCCCACGTGCATGTCGAGCCAGCCCTGGCCACCGCGCATGATCATGGCACTGCCACACCCGCTGTGTCAGGGCAACGGGACCCGGACGCCTACTCCGATGGCTATACCCTGCACGAAGGTCCCTATGTGCTTTCCCATGTGCCGCGCATGGAAATGTCCGATCAAAAGTCCTTTAGTGGCGTGCGGCTGGATCGACTGGAGGCGGCAGGCGGTGCGGACGCAGGCCATCAGGCGCTGGAAGGGCAGCTGTGGACGGGCACCAGTTACCGGCGCGTTCTCCTGCGGGCGGAAGCGGTAAGGGAAGACGCGGCATGGGAAGAGGGGGAGCTGGATCTGGTGCTCTCCCGCGCAGTTCACCCCTTCTGGGACGTGCAGGCCGGCGCCGGGATATCACGGCATCATGATGCCGATCGCGGGCGCGTCGTGATTGGCCTGAGTGGATTGGCGCCATACTGGTTCGAGGTGGACGCTCAACTGGCACTGGACGAAAACGGTCAGCTGGGAGCCACTC
Organism: uncultured Klebsiella sp.; assembly: GCA_964538025.1. Taxonomy (GTDB): domain Bacteria; phylum Pseudomonadota; class Gammaproteobacteria; order Pseudomonadales; family Pseudohongiellaceae; genus UBA5078. Next base: position 67,774 of record CAZICZ010000004.1, read on the forward strand.
TGGAGGCCGAGCTGGAACTGCTGATCACCCAGCGGCTCATCCTGCAGCCGCGCCTGGATGTCAGTGCCTTCAGCAAGGACGATCGTGAAGCGCTGCTGGGCCGGGGGCTGTCCAGCGTCACGGCGGGGCTGCGCCTGCGCTATGAAATCAGCCGTCAATTCGCGCCTTACCTGGGTGTGGAGCGGGGCACCCGCCTCGGCGATTCCGCCGCGTTGCTCCCCCCGGGGCAGGACCGCCACGAGACGCGCTGGTTCGCTGGCCTGCGCCTGTGGTTCTAGTGGCGCCCCGAAACCAGGCCGGCTGGCAAACCACGCCATCTCTTGCTGCGTCTAATCCACAGAACGACGTCCCATCACGGAGGAACACCATGCGCATTTCTGCCCTTTTAAGCCTTGCTGCCGTGCTGCTGTCCGGCAACGCACTGGCCCAGTCCATCAACCTGCTCCCCGAAGGGCAGACGCTAATCACCCTGTCCGTTACCGAACGCCTGAAGGTCGAACAGGACACCCTGGTGGCGTCCCTGCGCATCGAGCGCGACAACCGCGACAGCCAGGCGCTGCAACGCGACATCAACGCCGCGATGGAAGAGGCGTTGGCACTGATGCAGAGTGCGCCCGAGATTGCGACCTCCACGGGCTACTACGCGGTCTATCAATTCAGTAATGTGCCGCAGGGAGGGCGCCCCGACATGCTCTGGCGAGGGTCACAGACCATCACGCTCGAAGGCAAGGACGCGCCGCGTATCCTAGCGCTGGCCGGGGAACTGCAGGAAAGAGGTTTCTTGATGAACAGCCTGAACTACCAGCTCAGCATCGAAAAGGAAGACGAGGTGCGCGACAGCCTGATGGAGAGCGCCATTGCCCGCGCACGGGCCAACGCCGAGCGTGCGGGCCATGCTCTGGGCAAGGCAGACATCGAGATTGCGGTGCTCGACATTGACACCGCGCTGGGCTACTCCGGCGCGCCTGTGATGATGGCGCGCAGTCTTGCCATGGGCGATATGGCGGAGCGGGCATCCCCCGTTGCCGGCGCTGCTGAAACGGAAGTCTCTTTGACCGTGCGCGTGCAGGCGGTCGCCAAGTAAGACGCGGCGGGTGCGACCCTATGTCGCATTGTGCGCACCCCTGTGCAGAGAGACCATAGGGGCTCATCTTGGATTGAGCCTTTTTTCTACAGGAGTGCCGCATGAAATCCCCTCGTCTTTCAGTACACAGTCCCTCCATTGCCGCCGTGATCGCTCTGCTAAGCGCGAGCAGTGCGCTGGCACACACGACCTTTGAAACCTCGTCGATGGTGGAAGGCGTGCGTGTCCTGAACAACGTCCAGATCGGCCACGCCTGCGGCGCCAGCAAACGCGTCGTCGCCACGTCTGTCGTATTTCCGGACGGTGTCGATTCCAGCATCGTGATTGGCGGGACGCCCTATTCGGGCGTGCTCAGCGATTTCGTCTCCAATTGGGGGCCCAATATCCAGCCGCTATACACCCGCGCCGCCTTCGATGAGGTCGACGAAAAGACCGACGCCAAGGGCAATGTTGTCGGTTTCTGGGCGGGCGGAGGGCCGGGCATGCCGAACCACATGGTGGCCTACGTGCCTTTCCGGGTGAACGCGACGAACATTGTGTCCACCTCCTGTGCCACGAGCGTGCGTTTCCGCGCCAATATCGTGGACATCTGCGAGATCACCAAAGAAGCCGATCTGCATGCCGAAGGGCCGGACGGCGGCAATGCCCATTTCTGGACACTGGACAATCTGGGCACGCCTTACGATGCGGCCAGCAATTCGGCGGCCTCGCTGACCATTACCCGCAACCTGACGAGCAATCCGCTGCCCTCCAGTTGCGGCACAGGCTTCGCGGTCGAGGTGCGTCCCTCCGCGGCACAGGTCATCCGGGATACGCCGATCAAATACAAAGGCAATCAGGTATGGCCGATCCCGTAAGCGGGGACCGCGTTTGATACATGCCCACGGGCGCCGCGCGAGGAATCGGGCAGCGCCCGTGGGCTATTTCCGACGTTTGTTGTCGCCGTCACAGGCGGTATGATTTTCCCACTTCACAGGAGTGACAGGGCATGAAGCATCTGGGGTTTACAACAAGGGCACGTGGCGCTGTGGCGCTGTTGGCCGTGATGGGGTCGATGCAGGCGCACGCTCACAGCGGCAGCGCCACCATGGACGAGGCAGGCAGCAAGGCGAGCTTTACTGCCATGGCGCGCATTACCTGTTTCGATGATGGCGCAGGCCCGGCGCAGTTTCTGGTGGCGCGGGTGCGGGACAATTCACCCGCCGTCGCGGGGCTGCTCGTGAATCTGCAGCTCATCAAGGGCACCCGCGCGACAAGTGTGACGGATCCGGTTTCCGGCGATGCCGATTACAGCCCCTTTGCCACCCTGGGGGGTGGCAATGGCACCTACACCCTGCTGATCACCAAAACCAAGGCCGGGGCACGCGCCTTCGATCTGGAGTGGCATTGTCTGACGGCGGGCAACGAGCATACCGGCACCGACGTCATCGTGGACCAGTTCGAATGATGCGCCGCTTGCGGATCATTGCCGGTGTGATGCTGGTACTGGGACTGGCCGCTTGCACGCCGGTTCAGCCGTGGGAGCGCGGCGTGCTTGCCAAGCCGCAGATGGGCCTGGACGCCAATCCCCTGCAAAGCCGCCTGCGCTCCCATGTGTACAGTGCCCGCGAAGCGGCCACGGACGTGACATTCTCGGGGGGAGGCGGAGGCTGTGGCTGCTATTAGCTCCCCCACGTCGTCCAGTGACCCGGCTGCAGTGCCGGGTGTCCGCAGCCACAGCGCGGCACTTCAGGCGCTGCGCACGGCGGCCTGTCTTCTGCCGGGTCTCGTGAGCCCCCTCGCCCAGGCGCAGGATGCCTTTGTCGAGTCCTTCAGTTTTCAGCTTGATCATGTCGAAGAACAAACGCGCGACTTGCTGGATGTGCGCAGTTCGCTCGATCCCCTGCGGGTGGATGTGCTGCACAGCGCGCTCAGCGCCCGCATTGCGGATGCCCTCAACCTACGCCTGAATGTCACGCAGGACAGCTGGTCCGGCGCCACGCCCTTTACCACGGCGCCGCTGGCGGCCAACGGCAACCGCGCCATTTTGCGCAATTCCCCCACGGGCTTGATCGAATCCGGCGCCTCTCCCTATGCCAACAACCGCGTCCTGGTGGACGGTGCTCGCCATCCCTATCGCAGCCGCGCGGGTCTGCTGGCCGTGCAGGACTCCCGTGTTGTGCATATTCTGTCCTCCGCCTCGCCCGAGATTCGCCAGCAGGGAGATGTCACTCTCGCGTATGAGGGGTTGAACCATGGGCTGGAAGTCGGGGGCAGCATTTCGGATGAACCGGATTTTCTGTCCCGTTTCGGCAGTGCAGCCCTGCGCCTGGATTTTCGGCAGAAGACTACCAACGTGAAGGTCGGGGTGTCCTACACCGACAACGATATTCAAGCCACGCTCGATTCCGATGTGCTGCCCTATCTCACCCGCGAGGCGTTTCGGGAGCACCTGTCCCGCAAGGACGGTGAGGAGGTACTGCGCGCCGGTTCCCATGAATGGAGCCTGCGGGCCGGCCTGACACAGGTGCTGAACCGTCAGGCGGTGGTCGATTTCAGCCTCGCCTACAGTGTCAGCGCGGGCTATCTGGCGACGCCCTATAAGGCGACCACCGTGCTGTTTGTCGACCCGGCACTGCAGGGGCCGGATCCTCAGGCGCTGCTGTCAGCGGACATGCGTGTGCTGATGGAGCAGCGACCCCAGACTCGGCGACAGCTGGGTCTGAATGCGCGCCTTGTGCACTATTGGGAGCCGCTGGACGCCGCCCTTCACCTGAGTGTTCAGGCCGGGCGCGACAGCTGGCAGGTGAACACCTTTGCCGCGGAGGCACAGTGGGTGCAGCCGCTCGGCCGGGCGTGGACCGTGACACCCCGCCTGCGGGTCTATTCGCAAACCGATGCGCGTTTCTACACGCCTTATCTGGTGTCCGAACAGGCCTACCGCCGGGTCATTTTTGAGAATGAGACACCGCACATTATCGGCTTTGATCCCGCGCGATTGCCGCGCTATTTCGCCAGCGATCACCGGCTGGCGGGCTTTGGCAGCGTCAGCGCCAGCCTCACGGCGTCCCGCGAGATCACCCGCGGCCTGCGCCTGGAGGCCAGCGTGGAGCGCTATCAACGTCGTCAGGACTGGCAATGGCAGGGCGCGGGTGCGGGGGACTTCTCCGATCTGGGATTCACCCTGGTGTCCGCCGGGCTGACGCTGGACTTTGCCGCGGCCAGTGCCCGCTCGCCCCGACCTGCGCTCCCGCTGGCGGAACATGCGCAGCATGGCACAGGAATGGCGATGCCGATGTCTCAGGACCACGCGCACGCCATGCCGCCGGGCCTCATGTTCGCGCACCTGCTTCCCGCCGCCGGGCAAATGATGCTGGGCTACCGTGTGCAGAACGCTCTGCAGTCGGGGGCCATGCGCGAGCGCGGGGGCAGGGTGGGGGATGCCGAGATACTGTCCAGTGCCTGTGCGCCCGACCTGTGCCGCTATGTGCCCCGCGACATGCGCATGCAGATGCACATGCTGGAGTGGATGGTGGCTCCCCGCGACTGGCTGACACTGATGCTGATGCCTCAGATGATGAGCATGGAGATGCATTTCCGGGAGCTGGCCGGGCGTCCCCCTGCCGCTCCCGGCGAGCATGAACATGCCACGGGCACAGGCCACCGTTCCGGCGGTCTGGGCGATACGCTGGTGGCCGCGTTGTTGCGGATGCCCGACGGACGGTTTCCCGGCTGGCACGTCGGCATGGGGCTCAGCGTGCCCACCGGAAAAGTCGACCTCACCCTGCGGCGCATGTTCAAAACGGACGGCGGCCTGATGCACTTCGACATGCAGACGGGCAGCGGCACCTGGGACCTGCTGCCCAGTGTCACCTACAGTGCCGGCGCGGGATCGCTGTCCTACGGCGCTCAGTGGACTGGCATCGCGCGGCTTGGCGCGCGCAATGATTCCGGCTACCGGCTGGGCAATCAGCAGCAGCTCACCGGCTGGCTGGCGCGCACGATATCCCCCCGTCTGTCCGTGTCGGCGCGCGGAGTCTACACCCACCGTGAGCGCGTGAAGGGGGATTTCACTGCCTACAATGCGCGCCTCGGCCCCATGGATTTACCTGACAATCAGGGCGGGACGCAGGTGGACCTGGGCGTGGGAGCCACCTATACCTTTCAGGCGGGGGGGCTTAAGGGAAGTCAGCTCGCGCTGGAATGGACGACGCCTCTGGTCGACAAACCCTACGGTGCCCAGTTGAGCCGGGAGCCCGCCCTGAGCGCGAGCTGGCAGACCGCTTTCTAGGGCGCAGGAGCCATGTCATGCAGCATCACGTGCATCCCTTTCACGCCATGGGCACTCCCTGCGAGATGCAGTTCTACGCGAACTCCCGCGCACAGGCACGCGCCTGTCGAGGGGCCGTGCTCAAAGAGGTCGAGCGCCTTGAACGGCGTTACTCCCGCTATCGTCCCGGCAGCTTGCTGAGCGAGATCAACCGCGTCGCGGCAGCGGGGGGAGACATCGCTGTCGATGACGAAACCGCTCTGCTGCTGGACTATGCCCACACCTGCTACGAACAAAGCGCTGGCCTGTTTGACATCAGCTCCGGTCTGCTTCGTCAGGCCTGGAATTTCAAGGCAGGCACCTTGCCCGCGCAGGCGGATCTGGACGCACTGCTGCCCCGCATTGGTTGGGAGAAAGTGCACTGGCAGCGCCCGCGCCTGCGATTTAGCCGTCCGGGCATGGAGATTGATTTCGGGGGCATCGTCAAGGAATACGCCGTTGACCGTGTCGCCACCCTGTGCGAGCAGCAGGGCATCGCCCACGGCATGATCAATCTGGGGGGCGATATCCGGGTGATCGGGCCCCATCCCGATGGCAGTCCGTGGCAGATCGGCATTCGCCATCCACGCTCTCCGGGCGCGCTTCTGGCGACCCTGCCCCTGAACCGGGGAGCGCTCGCCAGCAGCGGGGACTATGAGCGCAGTGTGGAGATTGCCGGGGTACGTTACGGCCACATCCTGAATCCCCGCACGGGCTGGCCCGTCCGGTTCATGGCGGCGGTCAGCGTGGTGGCCGACCTGTGTGTGCTGGCCGGCAGTGTGGCAACGATGGCCATGTTGAAGGAGGCAGAGGCACCCGCGTGGCTGCGATCGCTTGGTCTGCGTTGCCTGTGGATGGAGGTCTCTGGAACGATCGGACAATCAGGGGAGGGCGAGCCCCGCCCGTGACGGAAATAAAAACGGCCCAGTGACCAATTGCTTCACCGGGCCGCTACGAGGAGACGTTTACTCCTGATGGCGAGGGTATTCGCTCAACAGGTCGCGGAAAGTGGTCAGGAAGGCCGCGCGGGCACCGCCTTCATGCATGTACTCTCCGGGTTGTACGGAATGAATGCGGCTGATGGTGCCGCCCCAGATGGGCTTGCCACCTGAGCGCTCGCGCATCGCGATATCGATATTGGCGATGTAGTCCAGTTCCACATTCATGGATTCCATGCGCACGAAGGGGTCAATGGACTGTTGTTCGGGATTCAATGTGACGTGGCGATAGCTCAGGTTGACCACGATATCGCTGCGGGCGTCGTTGCGTGTCAGCCCCAGTTCCGCAAAGGCGGCGTCGAATTCCTCGACGACGTAGTCGCGCAGAAAAATGGGCAGACCCACGGCCTCGATGGCGTAGGAGTTGTAGCTGGCGTAATCGCCCGGGCAGCACAGGGTCACCGTGTTGCCAATCCGCATGCCGGGAGTGCTGGAACAGGCGGTCAGCATGCTCATGACGAGCAGAGTGGCGGCAACGATTTTCCAACGCAGAACGTGCATCGATAACTCCTTGACGGGGGCACAGGACGCTGTGCCCGGCATGAGAGCCCCACGGCTTTTCTCACACTTCGGGGCTATCATGCCTGCGTCAAGGAATTCGGTTCTTGATCAACATCAATAAAAAGGCACTGCGCCTACCTTTTTTGCAGGATCTTCACTCGGTCAGGGTGATGCGAGTCATGTCCCGTAACGAGGCGTAGCTGGAGGTGACGACCTGCTCGCCCGGCGCCAGCCCTTCGAGGACTTCCACATACCGGTGATTGCGGCGGCCGCTGCGGATCTCACGCCGCGTGGCTTCCCCGCCCTGTGCGTCAAGCACGAAGACCCAGTTGCCGCCTGTCTCCTGAATGTAGCTGCCCAGCGGCAGCAGCAAACTTTCCACTGCGGCCCCCAGCGTCAGATCGAGCTGGAGGGTCTGCCCCCGCCGCAGGGATTCCGGCGCGGGGCCCTCAAACACCAGATCGACGGTGAAAGTGCCATCGGTGACCTCGGGATAAAGCTTGATCACCCGGGCCGCGTACGGGCGACCGGCAAGGGTGAAGCGGGCTGACTGGTCCACCGCGACCCGGGTGAGATAGTACTCGTCCACCTCCGCCACAATCTTGTACTGCTCGACCACATCGATCTGGCCCAGTCGCTGTCCGCGCGTCTTGTTCTCGCCCACCTCGACCGGCAGGGAGGTGAGCTGGCCCGCGATGGGAGCGCGTACCAGCAACGCCTCGAAACTGCTTTGCGACAGCGCCAGGTTTTCCTCCAGCTTGCGCACCTGCAGCGCCATCTGTTCCATGCGGTCGCGACGGATGCGATCCTCCAGTTGCTGACGCGCCTGCGTGTTGGACAACAGCTTGCGCTGATAGGCGAGCTCATCGACGATCGCTTCCATGTCTTCATTCGCGACCAGGCCGTCTGCGTGGAGAGGGCTCAGGCGCTTCTCCTGACGCTCCAACACGGCAATCCGGTACTCGATCTCGATCAGCTGACGCTGGGTGGTGAGCTGCGTGGTCTCAAGGCTGTTGGAGATATTGGAAAGGTTGTTCAATTGTTCGGTGATCGAGGTGTCATTGCGGGCCACATTCAGGCGCAGGTCCGTATTCGACAATTGCAGCAGGGGCTGTCCCGCTTCGACAAAGCTGCCTTCTTCCACCAGCACCTGCTCGACGACGCCCCCGTCCACGGCGTCGAGAAAGACGCTGTTGAAGGGTTGAATGGTGCCGCGTATCGGCGTGACATCCTCAAAGGGGCCCTGTGTCACGGTGCCCAGACTCAGCTGGCTTTTCGGCAGACGCAGGCTGCGCTCGGTGACATCCCGATACAACGTGCTGGCGGCCGCCAGCACCGCCAGCAGCACGATGACTCCCACGCCCCAGTGCCAAAAGGGGCGGGGTGTCTTTTCAATCACACGGTCCATGGTCATCTGACTCACTCCTTACGCGTAGCGCAGGGCGAGCACCGGGCTCCCCTGTGCGGTTTTCAGCGATTGCAGTGCCATGGTGACAAAGGCCACCGCCACGGCCAGCCCCGCAGCGACAAACAGGAGCAGCAGAGGGGCTCCCAACAGATCGATGCGGTAATAGAAACTCTCCAGCCAGCGTCCGACGGCCCACACGGTCACCAGGGAGGCGAGGCTTGCCGCCATGGCCACTAGCCAGAGGATGGGTTTGAACAGTTCCAGCAAAATGGTGAGGGTCGAGGCACCCAGCACCTTGCGGATGCCGATCTCCCGCGTCCGCAGCGCCGTGTTATACGCCGACAGGCCAAAGAGGCCGAGGCAGGAGATGAAAATGCACAGCCCGGCAAAGATCCCCACCAGGGACAGCAGGCGTTCTTCGGAGCCGTAGAGCGCATTCAGGTCGTCCGCCAGCCAGCGAAAGTCGAAGGGGTGCGCGGGATCGAAGGAGGCCCACAGCTGTTGCAGAGCCGGCAACACTTCAGCTTCGCGCCCCGGCGCAATCTGGATCACCAGCTGCTCGGAGTACGCGTTGAGCCGGGTTCGGCTCATCTGTTCAAACTCCGGCAGGAAATAGGTCATGACCAGAGGCACGTCGGCTGCTGCAGACCGGCATAGTGGAAATCCTCGACGACACCGATGACCAGCATGTCCGGGGTGTCTTCCCCCGCGTCTACCTGGGAAAAACGTTTGCCGAGGGGCTGCTCCCAGCCCATGGCGGTGACCAGACTTTGATTCACCAACACGGTCTGGCGGGGATCATTGGCGCGCCCCTCATCGAAGTCGCGTCCCGCGATGAGCCGAATACCCAAGGCCTCTACTGTCCCGGGACGCAGGTTCATCACGTTCAGCGTCCGTTCCTGTTTCCCGCCTTCGTTGTCCTCGACAGCCAGGGCGTTGAGACCTACCTGCCGGCCCGGAAGATGGTCGGTCGTTGCCACCGACACAACACCGGGCACGGCGCGCACCCGGTTCACAAAGGCGGGCAGACCTTGCACCAGATCAGCGCCTGATACCGGCAGTATGAGACGGTTCTCTGGCGCAAAACCGAGCGGTTTTGTCTGCACATAGCGCATCTGGCTGAGCATCAACAGGGTGCTGGCGATCACCGTCACGCTCAACAGAAACTGCACCAGCACCAAGGCTTGTCTTACGTGCTGACTGGAGCTGCCGCTGCCCTGAATGCCGCGAAACGCGGCAACAGGAGGCGTGGCGGACAGGGCAAAGGCAGGGTACAGACCGGCGAGTACGCCCAGAACCAGTGCTCCCATTGTCAGAGCTGCCAGCGTGCGGGGGGTCAGCAGGGTCGCCATCTCCAGAGGCGTGTCCAGCAGGCTGCTGAGCGAGGTAAAGCGGAACGCCAGTGCGCAGAGCACCAGCGCCAACACGAACGACGCGATGACATAGACGAGAGACTCCCCCATGAACTGCGCCACCAGCTGCCCGCGTCCGGCGCCCAGTACCTTGCGCATGCCAACCTCTTTGGCACGTTTTATGGAACGGGCAGTTGCGAGATTCATGTAATTTATGCAGGCCACGAGCAGAACAAAACCGGCGATCAGACCGAAGGCATACACGGCCATCATGTTGCCGCGCGGAAGGTCATACACGGTGGTGGAGTGCAGGTGGATGTCCGGCAGCGCCTCCAGCGAAAATTGCAGCGACACCGTCAGATTCAGCTGCTCGGCCATGGCGCGCATGTTGTTGTCGTAGAACTGTTGTCCCAGCGCAGGAAATGCCGCCGCATCGTAGCCCTCGGGCATCATCACGTAGGTATAGGTGCTGATGTTCCACAAGGCCTCGCGTCGCTCGGTTCCCTCGGGTTCCGGCAACACAAGGGAGGACAGGAGGGCATCGTATTTCAGGTGGGTGTTCTCGGGCTGGTCGGCAAACACGAGGTCGATGCGGAAGGTATCGGTGTCGGTGCTGATCTGCTGCCCGAGAGGATTGGCGTCTCCAAAGTAGCGGCGGGCAAAGCGTTCACTGACGGCAATGCTTGCCGGGTCTTGCAGTGCCGCGGTGCGGTCCCCTGCCAGCACCTCGAAATCGAACAAGGTGAACACGGAGGGATCGGCGTAAAACAATCGTTCCCAGCGGTAGGCCTGGTTCTGGCTGTCGCGCAGTAGGGATTGGGCATAGGAGACCTCGCGGAAGCGTGTAAAGGCGATGATCTCCGGATGCTGCTCGGCCATCATGGGGCCAAGCTGATGCGAAGTGGCGGCCGCGAAGTCGGTTTTGCCATTGAGCGTTAACGCATTGACCACGCGGTACACGCGCCCACTGTTGGCGTGATAGGCATCAAAGTTCAGCGCGTTGTTGAGATAGAGGCCGAGCACGAGACAGCAGGCAATGCCCAGAGAGAGTCCCGCAATATTGATCGCACCATAAACGCGATCCCGGCGCAGGTTGCGCACGGCGACGAGAACGTAATTGGCAAACAGGGATAAAGGGGGCATGTCGCATTCCTCCCGTTCAGGCCGCTTCGGTATGGATGATGTGACCGTCCAGCATCTGCACAATGCGGGTGCCATAGCGGGCGTGGGTGGGAGAGTGGGTCACCATGACAATTGTCGTGCCCTCGCGGTTGAGTTGACGCAGCAGTTGCATCACCTCCTCGCCGTGCTCGCTGTCGAGGTTCCCGGTCGGTTCGTCTGCCAGAATCAGGGACGGCGAGTTGACCAGTGCCCGGGCGACCGCCACGCGTTGTTGCTGACCGCCTGACAATTGCTGCGGAAAATGGCGCAGGCGATGGCTCATGGCCATGCGCTCAAGGACGGCGTCGACGCGTTTTTTGCGCTCGGGGGCTGCGATGCCCGTGTAGATGAGTGGCAGTTCCACGTTCTCGTAAACCGTCAGTTCGTCAATCAGATTGAAACTCTGAAAGATGAAGCCGAGATTGTTTTTGCGCAGGCTCGCGCGTTCACGTTCGCTGATGCGCGAAATGTCCTCGCCCATGAAGTGCAGGCTGCCGCTGTCGGGATTGTCGATGAGCCCCAGAATGTTCAGCAGTGTGGACTTGCCGCAGCCGGACGGACCCATGATGGACACAAATTCCTTTTCGGCGATGGCAATGTCGACGCCATTGAGGGCTGTGGTCTCCACGTCAGTGGTACGAAAGCGTTTGCAGAGTGTTTGGGTGCTGATGATCATGACGCGGTGTCCTCCGGAGTTGGCAATAGGCGTTGGGTCATCAAAAGCAAGCGCTGTGCCAACCAAAAAAAGCGATATAAAACAGAAGGATGAAGTGTTCTTTCTGGTGGGGATGTGGGGAAATGCGCCATAGCTTGGCGAAATTGATTCCTGCTTCCTTGCGCGCGCCGGGGGTCCTGTTTATGCTACCCGTCTCATTCAGAAAAGGGGTCCTGCTATGAAAATCTCCCATGTGATGGCCTCGCTTGGCATGGTCACACTGCTCGCGGCCTGCTCGGGAGAGCAGTCCACCAGTCAAACACCCGAGGCGGTCTCCGCCGCACCCACCGGCGAGGCGCCGGAGGCGTTTGTCACCGCGAGCGACCTGCTCAGCGCAGCCGGCAATAATGCCGAATGGCTCACGTATGGACGCACTTATGCCGAGGATCGCTTCAGCCCGCTGACCCAGATCAATCGTGAGACGGTGGGGACGCTCGGCGTTGCCTGGTCATTCGAGCTGGACACCAACCGGGGACAGGAGGCGACGCCGCTGGTGATCGACGGGACGGTCTACTTCACCTCGGCCTGGAGCAAGGCGTTCGCGGTGGATGCCCGTACCGGGGCGGAAAAATGGCGCTATGACCCGCGCGTGCCGGGACGCTACGGCGTCAATGCCTGCTGTGACGTGGTCAACCGCGGCATGGCAGCCTGGGGAGACAAGGTCTATTTTGGCACCATCGATGGCCGACTGATTGCGCTCGATCGTGACTCGGGCGAACTTGCCTGGAGCGTTGAGACCGCAGACCCCGAGCTGCGCTATACCATCACCGGGGCACCGCGGATCATCGACGGCCGCGTGATCATTGGCAACGGCGGGGCGGAGCTGGGTGTGCGCGGGTTTGTTTCGGCCTATGACGCCGCGACCGGTGAGATGCTGTGGCGCTTCTACACCGTGCCCGGCAATCCCGCCAACGGCTTTGAAAGCCCGGCGCTGGAGATGGCGGCACGCACCTGGGCCGGGGAATGGTGGACGCTGGGGGGCGGAGGCACCGTCTGGGATTCCATGGCCTATGATCCGGAGCTGAACCTGCTCTATATCGGCGTGGGCAATGGCAGTCCCTGGAATCACGAGATCCGCTCCAACGGGGAAGGGGATAACCTGTTCCTGTCCTCCATCGTCGCGGTTCGCCCCGACACCGGCGAGTATGTCTGGCACTTCCAGACGACGCCCGGCGAGTCCTGGGATTACACGGCCACTCAGCACATCATGCTGGCCGATATCGAGATTGACGGGCGCGCGCGCAAGGTGCTGATGCAGGCGCCGAAGAACGGTTTTTTCTATGTGATCGATCGCACCAACGGCGAATTCATCAGCGGCAACAATTATGTGGAGGTGAACTGGGCCAGTGGCCTCGATCCGGTGACAGGGCGACCCATCGAAGCCGAGGGCGTGCGCTACAAGGACCAGCCCATGGTGATGATGCCCGGACCGCTAGGGGGGCATAACTGGTACCCCATGTCCCGCGATCCCGTCACCGGGTATGTGTTCCTGCCCACGCAGAATACCTCCTCGGTGTACTCCAATTCCGGCAGCATGGAAAAGAACGAAGTCGGCTGGAATCTGGGGCAGGGACCTTCCTCGCAGCCGATTCGCAATCCGCAGGACCGTGCGCGTTCCGCCGCCTTGTCCCCCTCGAGTCTGATCGCCTGGAACCCGGTCACCCAAAGCCCGGCGTGGCGGGTGGACTACCCTGTCTATGGCAATAGCGGCACGCTTGCCACTGCCGGCGGATTGGTGTTCCAGGGCTCTGCCGATGGTGTCTTCCATGCCTATCGCACCGATGATGGCGTTGAGGTCTGGCAGCGCGAAGTCGGCGATGCCATTCTCGGCGGCCCTGTCACCTACGAGCTGGACGGGGAACAGTATGTGCTTGCCCTGGCGGGGCAGGGCGGGGCTATTCCGCTCACCATGGGGCTGTTCTCGGGCAATCATCCGCGCTACATGAACGGTCGCCTGATCGCCTTCAAGATTGGCGCCACAGGCGATCTCAGCATGCCGACACCTACTCCGCCAGCGCCACTGGATACCGGTGTCACCACCACGCGCGGCGATACTCTCGCCGGTGCTGCGGCATACAGCGGCTATTGTTCCGTCTGCCACGGCCCTGCGGCGATGAGCGTGGGGTCCATTCCCGACCTGCGTTTTTCCTCCAGTCTGCTGAATCAGGATGCCTTCATGAGTATCGTGCTCGACGGACTCTTCGAATCCCGTGGCATGGCCAGCTTTGCGAAGGATCTGGGCGCCATCGATGTCGAGAACATTCGGGCCTATCTGCTACAGCAGGCCGCCGCCGTCCCGCGCTAAGGGGCACTTCCTCGTCGTGGACGCCGCCATTCCCGGCGGGGTCCACACGTGGTGAAATTCGCAAACTCCTGATGACTTTGGCTTATACGCCGTCCGTCCTATTCTTTAACTCCTTGTATTTAAAAAGATTTAAATTCTGGCCCGAAGCTTGCTAAGTCCATTGTGGTTAGCGAAAGGCTTGGAGCTGCCTCTCATCGTTGTCTCTGGTGAGGGTGATGGGGCAGCTTTTTTTTAAGTCATCCGCTGCGCCATTGTCGAATTCCTGAACTTTCTTCCCAAAATAAAAAGGCGAGGAATCATGCTGCGCAACTACGTCCTGGTGTCCCTGCGCGCCCTGCGAAAATACCCGCTGTTTTCCCTCATCAATATTCTTGGCCTTGCTCTCGGACTGATGTGCGTCATCCTGATTGCGCTGTTTGTGCAGGGTGAGCTCGGCTTTGACCGTCAGTGGAGCAAGGCGGACCGGACCTACCGCGTCATGCGCAATTTCTTTCCGCCGGGCGGCGCCCCGCCCCTGTATCTGGCCACCAATGCGCCTCCCGTCGGTCCCCTGCTGGCGCGGGATTATCCGCAGTTCGAGCACGTGGTGCGCCTGATGGACAATACGGTGGTGATCTCCGCACCCGAGGGCCGTGACAGTTATTATGAACCGGGCGTTTATTTTGCGGACCCCGATGTGTTTTCAGTTTTCGATATCCCCCTGTTGGAAGGAGACCCTGCCGCGCTGTTCGACGCACCCTTCCAGGTGGTGATAGATGCCTCCCTGGCGCAGAAGTATTTTCCGCAGGGCACAGCGCTGGGAGGCACCCTCATGCTCAATGGCAGTGTGCCGGTGCGGGTGACGGGTGTGATGGCGAATTTGCCAGCGAACACCCATCTGGACGCCCACGCCTTTGCCTCAATGCAAACGGCCGAAGCGATTCTGGGAGAGCGTATGCAGAGCTGGGGGTTCAACAATTTTCACACCTATGTGGTCGCGGAACCCGGCTTCGATCCCGATGCCTTCAGCGCGCAGATGCCTGATTTTTTGCGTCGGCATGCCGGCGAGGATGTGCCCAGTTTTTCGAGTTTTACCGTGATCCCGGTCACCGACATCCACCTGCACTCGCAGCGGGATAACGAGTTGCAGGCCAATGGCAGCGCTGCCACCGTGATGAGTTTCAGTGCGATTGCCGTGTTCATCCTGCTGATTGCCTGCTTCAATTTCACCAATCTCTCTACGGCACGCTCGCTGGCCCGCGCGCGCGAGGTCGGCATGCGCAAGGTGTGTGGTGCGACGCGGCGCCAGATTGCACTGCAATTTCTGGTGGAGTCCTGCCTGATCGCGGTGCTTGCCGTCGCTCTGGCAACCGGCTTGGTGTTGCTTCTGTTGCCGGCATTCAATGCCCTGCTGGGGACTGCGCTGCACCTTGATATCGTGGCCTCGCCCTGGACACTGCCTGCCCTAGTGGGAGTGGGCGTGGGCGTGGGCGTGCTGGCGGGGCTTTACCCGGCCATGACGTTCTCTGCGTTTCCTTGTGCCACCATTTTGCGTGGCCATCACACCCGTGGCGCAGGGGGGGCAGGGCTGCGCAAGGCGCTGGTCGTGCTTCAGTTCACCTTCTCGATTTGCCTTGTGATTGCCTCGGGCATTGCCTTGTCGCAATTGCGCTACATCCGGACACTGGACCTGGGGTTTACCCGCGAGCAGGTGCTGATTTATCGCGGATCAAGCCAGAACGGGCTGGGGCCGCAGTATGAGTCGATGAAGCAAACGTTGCTGCGCCATCCCGAGGTGGTGTCGGTGACGGCCGCCAACCTCATGCCTGGCGATCAGAACACCAACGCCAATGGAATCCGTTACGAGGGCGGCGGGCTGGACATGATCGGAATGGCCTATCTCTATCTCGATTTCGATTTCTTCTCGACACTGGGCGTACACGTTCTCAGTGGCCGTGATTTCGATAGCACCCGCCTGACGGATCGGGTTGTTGAGCCCAGCGCAGAGGCGCCGCGAAGCAACGGGAGTTTCGTCATCAATGAACTGGCGGCCCGGCAAATGGGGTGGACGGCGGAAACAGCACTGGGAAAATGGATTGAAAGCTATTGGAACGAGGCACAGACGGAGCTGATACGGGGCACGGTGATTGGCGTGGTGGACAACTTTCATTTCTCGTCCCTGCGCGAGCCGGTCAAGCCTGTGATCTATCAGGTGATGCCCAGCGTCAGTGCGCGCAATCCCTTACCCTATGTGCGGAGCATGGCGATTCGCATTCGGGGGCAGAATCCCCAGGCTACCGTGGCCGACATCAACGCGATCTGGCAGGAGTTTGTGCCGGGTGTCCCTGTTATTCAGTCTTTCCTCGACAGCGATCTTGACGCGCTCTATGAAGGAGAGCGGCGGCAGGGAATTTTGCTGGCCTGGTTCTGTGCCATGGCAATCTTCATTGCCTCCCTGGGTGTTCTGGGGCTCGCCTCCTACATGACGCAGCAGCGCACGCGAGAGATCGGTATCCGCAAAGTGTTGGGCAGTTCCGTCACCCAGTTGTTGACGTTGCTGACGCGCGAGTTTCTGGTCCTGGTGATCGTGGCCATTGCCCTCGCCTGGCCCTTGTCTGCCTTTGTCATGGAACAGTGGCTCCAGGGCTTTGCCTATCGGGTCAGCATGAGCCCCGTTATTTTTCTCGCCGCGGCCGCCGTTGCTCTGCTGATTGCGGGGCTTACGGTGAACCTGCTGGCAGCGCGCACGGCCCTGCAGAACCCGGCCTTGTCCTTGCGGCATGAATGAGGGATGATCGGCGCCAGCGCCCCAGCAGCCGCTTGCCCGGGGGCGATACGAGGAGCCAAAAATGAAAAAAAATCCCTCCCGCGCGCTGCTGGGCTGTGCCCTGATGGTGGCGGCCATTCACAGTGTTCACGCCCAATCCGCCGCAGAGATCCAGGCGTGCGAAGCACTGCAATTCACTCCCGACCTGACCGTGTTGTCTGCCACCCTGCGACCCGCGCAGGGCAGTACCCCTGCCTATTGTTATGTGCGCGGACTGATTGCCCCGTCCACCCAATATCAAGTCCAGCTACCGCTGTCCCCCGATTGGAACGGCCGGTTTTTGCAGTGGGGCGACGGGGGGAAAGACGGCGATCTGGATTTCGCCGATCACCGCTTGGCGGAGGGCTACGCGGTAGCCAACAGCAACACCGGTCATGACAGTGCCACCGAGCCGGGCTCGCAATTTGGCTTCAACAACCGGCAGGCAGAGATCGATTTCGGCTACCGCTCCGTGCATCTCACCGTGATGGCGGGGAAAGCACTGGTCGAGCGTTTTTATCGCAAGGCGCCGGACTACTCCTATTTCGAAGGCTGCTCCACGGGAGGGCGTCAGGGACTGATGGAAGCGCAGCGATTCCCGGCGGACTTTGACGGCATCGTGGCGGGCGCTCCCGTCAATTATTATCAGGCGATGAATGCGGCGGGAGTGTGGTGGCTGCAACGTCTGTTCAAGGACAATTTCGCCGGCAATCTCGCGGTGGACACCACCGGGGACGGCCAGTTTGACAGCGTCAAGCTGCTCGGCACCCTGAATGATCGCGTGCTGAGCAAGTGCGATGCGAACGATGGCGTGCGCGATGGCATCCTCGGCAATCCGCTTGCCTGTGAGTTCACCCCGCGCTCCGATCTTGCAGACCTGATGTGCCCGGCGGGCCAGTCCTCCGACAGCTGTTTTACGCCGGCGCAGGTGCAAGTGATTGAGGATTTCTACACAGGTCCGTATGACAGCACAGGCAAGGTGCTTTATCCGGGCAAGGCGCTGGGGTCGGAGCGCGAGTGGATTTCGCTGTACATTCCCCATGCGGGCAATCGCAATGCCCCGACCATGTTGGTCGGCCCTGCGGGCGATCATGTCAATTACCTGTTCTACGAGGAGGACCCCGGCGTGGTCATTCCCGACATGACCCGCCCGACCTACGTGCCGGGACGTCATGCGGTACTGCCGGAGTTCTCGTGGCTGGAATTTGATATCAATGACCTGGCACAGGGCGAGGCGGCGCTGATGCAGACACTGATGGACGCGACGGACCCTGACCTCACCCGCTTCCTGAAGGAGCAGGGCGGCAAGCTGCTGATCTACCACGGCTGGAGCGATTCTCTTTCCTCCGCCAAGGCGACCGTGCAGTACTTCAACGACATGACCCGCACCACCTTTGGCAGTGTGGCTGCCGCCATGGACAGCACGCGCTTCTTCCTCGCCCCCGGCATGGGCCATTGTGCCGGCGGTCCCGGGCCGAACACCTGGGACAAGCTTCCGGCGCTCGTGGACTGGGTGGAGCAGGGGCGGGCACCTGACGCGCTGGTGGCGACGCACAGCCGCAATGGGCAGGTGGACAATGAGCGCCTGCTATGCCCGTATCCGCAGGAAGCGGTGTACACCGGGCCAGCAGGAGGCGCCGACGATCCCGCCAACTGGAAGGCGGAGAATTTCGCCTGCCGTTAGGGGAATAAGCCCGTCAACGCAGCGTGGGGGCCAGGTATTTGCCGGTGTGGGACGCCGTGTTGGCGGCGATCTCCTCCGGGGTCCCCTCGGCAATGATCAGGCCACCGCCGTCACCTCCCTCCGGTCCCAGATCCACAATCCAGTCCGCCGTTTTGATCACGTCCAGATTGTGCTCGATGACCACGATCGTGTTGCCCTGATCGCGCAGACGATGCAGGACGGCCAGCAGCTGCCGGATGTCATCGAAGTGCAGCCCGGTCGTGGGCTCGTCGAGGATATAGAGCGTCTGGCCCGTGTCACGTTTGGAGAGCTCCCGCGCCAGCTTGACGCGCTGGGCCTCGCCGCCAGAGAGCGTGGTGGCCGCCTGGCCGAGGCAGATATAGGACAGGCCGACCTCCACGAGCATTTGCAGCTTGCGGGCAATGGCGGGCACGGCATCGAAAAAGGCGCGGGCATCTTCAATGGTCATGTCCAGCACTTCGCTGATGTTCTTGCCCTTGTACTTCACCTCCAGCGTTTCGCGGTTGTAGCGCTTGCCGTGACAGACCTCGCACGAGACGTAGACGTCCGGCAGAAAGTGCATCTCCACTTTCACAACGCCGTCGCCCTGACAGGCCTCGCAACGCCCGCCTTTGACGTTGAAACTGAAACGCCCGGTTTTGTATCCGCGCGCCCGCGCTTCCTGCGTGCCGGCGAACAGGTCACGCACTGGGGTGAAGATGCCGGTATAGGTCGCGGGGTTGGAGCGGGGGGTGCGTCCGATCGGGCTTTGATCGATGTCCACCACCTTGTCCAGCTTTTCGAGCCCCTCAATGCTGGCATAGGGCGCCGGGGAGAGGGTGGTGGCGCCGTTAAGGCGCGTGGCAGCCAGCGGGTAGAGCGTGCCATTGATCAGTGTTGACTTGCCCGACCCGGAAACCCCGGTGATGCAGGTGAGCAGGCCAAGCGGAATATGCAGGTCCACATTCTGTAAATTGTTGCCTGTGGCGCCTTTGAGTCGCAGCATCTTTTTGGGATTCACGCGCACCCGCGTTGCAGGCACTTCTATCTTGCGCCGCCCCGAGAGGTACTGTCCCGTCAGGGACTCGTCGGCATTCACGATGTCTTCCAGCGCGCCCTGTGCCACGATGCGGCCGCCGTGCACGCCCGCTCCGGGACCGATGTCGATGATGTGGTCGGCATGGCGGATGGCATCCTCGTCATGCTCCACGACGATCACCGTGTTCCCAATGTCCCGCAGGTGAAACAGGGTACGCAGGAGGCGGTCGTTGTCGCGTTGATGCAGACCGATGGAAGGCTCGTCGAGAATGTACATGACGCCCACCAGACCGGCGCCGATCTGACTGGCCAGACGAATGCGCTGTGCCTCGCCCCCGGAGAGCGTGTCGGCACTGCGGTTGAGGGTCAGGTAATTGAGGCCCACATCGATCAGGAAGGTGAGGCGGTCCTGCAACTCCTTGAGAATTTTCTCCGCGATGGCAGCGCGGTTTCCGCTCAAGCGCAGTGCGCTGAAATACTGGGCAGCGGCGGTAATGGTCATGGCGGACACCGACGGCAGGTTCATGTCATTGATAAACACGCTGCGCGCCTCCGGCTTCAGACGGGTGCCTTCGCAATCGGGACAGGGCTGGCTGCTCAGGAAACGTGCCAGGTCTTCCCGTACCATCGTCGATTCGGTTTCCCGGTAGCGGCGCTCCATGTTGGGCAGAATCCCTTCGAAGGGATGCCGTCGCGTAAAGGTGTCACCCCGGTCATTCAGAAAATGGAATTCGATCGCCTCGTCCCCACTGCCGTGCAGGATTACCTTGCGGTGGGCGGGTGCGAGCGTGTTGAAGGGCGTATCCACTTCAAACCCGTAATGCGCCGAGAGCGAATTCAGCATCTGGAAATAATAAAAATTCCGCCGGTCCCAGCCTCGAATGGCCCCTTCCGCCAGGCTCAGGCTGTCATCCGTGATGATGCGGGATTCATCAAAAAACTGTTTCAGTCCCAGACCATCACAGCCGGGGCAAGCGCCTGCCGGGTTGTTGAAGGAGAACAGGCGCGGCTCCAGTTCGCTGATGCTGTGCCCGCACACCGGACAGGCAAACCGGGAGGAAAACAGCAGATCCGCCGGCACGGGGCCGCCGTCTTCTTCGGGAATAAACGCCAGTACCGCCATGCCGTCCGTCAGGGCGAGAGCCGCTTCAAAACTCTCGGCAAGCCGCTGCTGCATGTCCGGACGAACCTTCAGGCGGTCGACGACCACATCAATGCTGTGTTTCTTGTTTTTTTCCAGCGCGGGAGGGTAATCAATCTCGGTCACGATGCCATTGATGCGGGCGCGGATATAGCCACTGCTTTTGAGTTCACTGAACACGTGCAGGTGCTCTCCCTTGCGCTCGCGCACCAGGGGTGCCAGCACCATCACACGGGTTCCCTCGGGCAGGGCGAGCACCTGATCCACCATCTGACTGACAGTCTGCGCTTCCAGTTTCAGGTGATGCTGCGGACAATGCGGGTCGCCCACACGCGCAAACAACAGGCGCAGGTAGTCGTAGATCTCTGTGATCGTGCCCACCGTGGAGCGGGGATTGTGCGACGTGGACTTCTGCTCGATCGAGATGGCCGGAGACAGGCCCTCGATATGATCAATGTCCGGCTTGTCCATCATCGACAGGAATTGACGCGCATAGGTAGAGAGCGATTCCACATAACGTCGCTGCCCTTCGGCATAGAGGGTGTCAAACGCGAGCGATGACTTTCCTGATCCGGACAGGCCAGTAATGACGACAAGTTTGTCTCGGGGAATGCTGAGGGTGATGTTTTTCAGATTGTGGGTGCGAGCCCCTCTGACGACGATCTTGTCCATGAACTTCTCGTTGCCGCTACGCGTGGAAAGAAACCGCGGATTATCGTCAATCTTGCTGTCCGGCGCAAAGCATGCAGCAATCAATCTGTCATTTAATGCTAAGCTTGCGGTAGACTTAGACGCTTAAAAAGCGGGCTGCCCGATGGGGTCCGCATGAAAAGAAACCTGGAGGATAATGTGGCGAGCAGAGGCGTAAACAAGGTGATTCTGGTAGGCAATTGCGGGGGTGATCCCGAAACGCGTTATCTCCCGAGCGGGGGTGCCGTGAGCAATGTGACGCTTGCGACCAGCGAAACCTGGAAGGACAAGAACACCGGTCAGCCACAGGAAAAAACCGAATGGCACCGCGTGGTGTTTTTCAATCGCCTGGCAGAAATCGTCAACGAGTACGTCAAGAAAGGCTCCAAGCTGTACATTGAAGGCAGCCTGCGCACCCGTTCCTGGGAACAGGACGGCGTCAAGCGCTATGCCACCGAGATTGTCGCCAACGAGATGCAGATGCTGGATTCCCGTGGCCAGGGCGGCGGCGGGGGACAATACGATAATCAATTCGGCCAGGACTCGGTGCCTCCTCAGTATGGCAGCCGTGCGGCGGAACCCACGCCACCCAAATCATCCGGCCCCTCCAACTTTGACAATTTCGACGACGACATCCCGTTCTAAGCACTGGAATCATCGACACAGGGTATACGGGTAAGGTGAAGCTCTTAATTGCAGGTGCGGAAAGTCCGATTGGAAGTGAGCTGCTCAAGTTGCTCGCTTCACGGGGTGTCGAAGTCGTTGCCCCTGAACCCGGCAAGCTCGACCCGCGAGACTCCCTGCAGGTAGCGCGGGTGCTGACAAAGTGCAGTCCCGACCAGGTCATCAATCTTGCCTCCTATCACGCCGGCAGCCAGTGTGCCGTGCAGGACGCGGAGCAGGACCCGGAGGGCTGCGATCTGATCAATCACGCGCAGCCTTTTGTTCTGGCCCAGGCCTGTGACCACCTGAATATCCCGCTGGTACATCTTTCCACTGCGTACGTCTTCAACGGCGACAAGAAGCTGGGCTATAACGAGCTTGATGTGGTCAAGCCTCTCGGGGTCTATGGCAGTACCAGCCTGAAAGGCGAAGAGGCAATCAATGCCAGCCTGGAGAAACACGTCATTCTTCGCACTGGGTGGGTGTTCGGGGCAGGTCAGGATGAGCTTATTCGTCGCTGGATCGCCGAGGCCAAAGCTGCGGAGGGTGCCGTGACGGTGTTGCGCCGCAAGTTCAGCCCGACGCCCGTCGAAGACGTCGCGCGGGTCCTGATGGCGATTGCGTTCCAGGTGGATTGCCACGCCAATGTGTGGGGCACCTATCATTACTGCGGACTCGAGACCAAACGCGAAAGCGAATTCGTGCAGCACGTTCTCAAACTGGCCGCGCAGTACGATGAAGCCGTCTACAAACTGCTGGATCACCTGAGCCTGAATCTGGTGCGTGCCGACCCACCCGAAGTTGCCAATACCACGATGGCCACGAAAAAGATTTTCGATACCTTCGGCATCAAACAGCGTTCGTGGCATGGCAGTCTGCAGGCGCTGATCAAAAGCCTGCACAAATCCCACCCACCGGAACCGGCCGCGAAATCCTAAGCGCGACTGCAGGAGCATCCACGTGAGTTCCCCCGGCAACACGCTGACCCCCATCGAGCAGGCGCTTCCCCAGCTTCTGTCTCGCGTTTCCTGCGTGGCGGGTGTCGAATCCCTGCCGCTCCTGAAGGCTCTCAACAGAGTGGCGGCCGAGGAGATCGTGGCCCCTTGCCAGGTCCCCGGAGAGGACAACAGCGCCATGGACGGGTATGCATTGCAGACGTCGGCGCTGGCCTCCGGGCAAACCCGCTTTCCTGTGTCCCAGCGCATTCCCGCTGGATCGGTCGGCAAGACACTTGCGCAGGGAACGGTGGCCCGGATCTTCACAGGAGCCCCCATTCCCGCAGGGGCAAACGCGGTAGTCATGCAGGAGAACACGCGGCTCGATGCCGGACTGGTCGAGATCCTGGCACCGGTCATCGCGGGCGAGAATATCCGACCTGCCGGCGCTGACGTGCGTCAGGGCGAGCGCCTGGTATCAGCCGGGCACCGGCTACGGGCGCCCGATATCGGATTGCTGGCAGGGTGCGGGCTGGCAGAAGTTGCCGTGCGAAAACCACTGCGCATCGCGGTGCTGACGACCGGGGATGAACTGGTCCGCCCCGGGCAGCCTTTGCAGCCGGGGCAAATCTACAACTCCAATCTTTACACCCTTAGCACGCTGCTGCAGGCCTTGGGGCATGAGGTCATCGATCACGGCATCGTCGCCGATACCCGTGAAGCGACCGAGCAGGCGCTGCGGGATGCGGCGCAAGGCGCAGACTGTCTCATCAGCAGCGGCGGCGTCTCGGTAGGGGAAGAGGACCACGTCCGACATGCGGTGGAGCGCATTGGTGAGCTCGCCTTCTGGAAGCTGGCCATCAAGCCGGGCAAACCCTTCGCCTTCGGCTCCGTGGAGGGCAAACCTTTCTTCGGACTGCCGGGGAATCCGGTGTCGTCCTTTGTGAATTTTGCCCTGGTCGTGCGCCCCTGCCTGGACAAGATGGGTGGCGTCACACCCCCTGCTGACATGGCGCTCGACCTCCCTGCGGGTTTCTCGCTGGCGCGCACCGGGATCCGTCAGGAATACCTGAGAGTCGTCGTGCAGCGCGACGCTGCCGGCCAGCGCGTTTTACACCTCACGGGCAATCAAAGTTCGGGGGTTTTGTCCTCGGTCAGTCGGTGCGACGGACTGGCAATTGTGCCCCCAGACACAGCGGTGGCACCCGGAGATTTGTTGAGATTCCTGCCATTAAGTGCGATAGTCGCTCACGTTTGACCTCGGTGCGAACCGGTGCCCGATCACCGGAGTGAGTTGAGTGGTGATGTTGTCTGTTTCCCCCAGAATTCTCGTGGCAAAACCTCTGCTGCTGGCTGTCCTGTCGCTGTGTGTCGCGGCCTGTCAGCCCGTGCAGAAAGTGCAGGTTGTGAGCCTGCCTGAGCCAGTCATTGCCCCGGAAGAGTCCGGCGCCATCGATGAGGCGGCGGCACGGGAAGCCTTTGAAAACTCCCTGCGCTATCAGCGCATCATTGCGGATCTGCTCTATGAGGGCATCAAGGCCCTTAACGCCAACCGCCTGCTGACACCCCCGGATATCAGCGCCCATGCCTATTTCAGCAGAGTGCTCGCCATTGAGCCCGAGAATGCCGTTGCGCTAAAGGGGATTCAGGACATCGTCGCCAAGTATCTGCAACTGGCCGATCAGGCCGGTCGGCAGGGACAATTTGACAGTGCCAAGGATTACCTGCGCCGCGCCGAACAGGTAGACCGCTCCCACGCAGGGATCGCCGCGGCCTGGGTTCAGCTGGAAGCGGAAATGAATTCCAAAGATGTCGTTCACGCCATCAATGCGCGCGAACTTGCCAGTCAGAGCGCCACCCTGATGGAGGAGCTTGGCAAGATCGGCATCCAGGCGCGTGAAACCGGCGCGTTTTTCCTGATTACCGCACCCAATGATACCCAGGCACGCTGGATTTACGCCCAAATGCAGGCGGCGGTCACAGGCCATCGCCTGCGCGGCAATATTGAACTGGGTGATAGCCCGACCGTGCGTCTGATCATGCCGTCCGGCGGTGATGTCTGATCGCCCTCCGAGGTACTCCATGAACCTGAAACAATTGACAGCCCGTTTTCCGGGATTGTCCTCCTGGCATTCTCTGGACTTGATTGGCAAATCCGTCGCCACTGTCCTCGGCCTCTATCTGCTGGTTGTGCTGGTCCTGGGTTTTTACTGGAGCAACGAACCGTCGGCATTTTCGGTGCTGGAGAACCGGGATGAAAAACTGGTCGGCGTCGAGCCGGTCGTCGGGGCCGCCACCTCCGCAGCATTGATCCGGGCCGCTGAAACACTCCTAGACAAACCGGGCGGCTTCCTCAGCAATGACATCTCGTTGCCGGGCCTGTATCTGGACAACATTCCCAATTGGGAGTTTGGTGTGCTGGTGCAGGTACGGGACCTATCGCGTGCATTTCGGGAGAATTTCAGTCGTTCGCAATCCCAGTCAACGGAAGATCCTGATCTGGTGATTGTGGAACCACAGTTCAGTTTTCCCAATGACAGCTGGATGTTTCCGGCGTCGGAATCGGAATACCGCAAGGCGATCAATTCCATGACGTCTTACCTCAGCCGAATTGCGGACCCGCTGGATCAGGATGCGCAGTTCTATGCCCGCGCCGACAATCTCGCCCGCTGGCTCAGCAATGTGGAATCGCGCCTCGGCAGTCTTTCACAGCGACTGAGCGCCAGCGTAGGGCAGCCGCAGATGAATCTGGACACCGCGGGCGAGCGGGGGGCCATGCAGTCGACCGATGTTCCCGGACAACGCGTCGTGCAGACACCGTCACTGCAGATTGATGATGTGTTCTACGAGGCACGCGGAGCCACCTGGGCTTTGCTGCACTTTTTGCAGGCCGTGGAAGTGGATTTCGATTCCGTGCTGCGTGACAAGAATGCCACGGTCAGCCTGCGTCAGATCATTCGGGAGCTGGAGGCTAGCCAACGCACCGTGATGAGCCCGTTTATTCTCAATGGCAATGGGTTCGGTCTGTTCGCCAATCACTCGCTGGTGATGGCCAATTATGTCTCCCGCGCGAATGCCGCCATCATTGATCTGCGCGAATTGCTCAATCAGGGCTAGGCCTCCCAATCGAGTGTTAGGCAATCGGGCAGGGGCTGTGTTACAGTGCCGCCCGAGCTCTGGCAGTCCACTGCCCGAGGCGTCATCGTTAATTGTCTGGTCCTCCCGGCCCTGTGCCGCGAACCCCTCCTCTTGTGAGTCCCAATTACTGCATGCCGCACTGTGTTCATCACACATTCACTGGCAACGCTGTTCTGCCGCCTTTTGGGTGGCTTCCGCTGTCTTTTTAAACAAGTCGTCCCTGCTCTCTCGGTGATGTGCCGATCAGTGCGCGCGGGCGACGTTAAGGGTGCCAACCGGCCCCTGAAGGAAATTCAATGAAGTTTACTGAACTTGGGCTCTCTGACGCCCTGTTAAAAGCTGTACACGAAGAAGGCTACACCATTCCGACGCCGATTCAGGCGCAAGCGATTCCCGCCGTCCTCAAGGGACTTGATCTGATGGCCTCTGCCCAAACCGGCACGGGCAAAACCGCTGGGTTTACACTGCCATTGCTGCAAAAACTGGAAGCGATTCCCCGTGCGCGAGGCAATCACACACGTGCGCTGATTTTGACCCCTACCCGCGAGTTGGCCGCTCAGGTGCACGCCAGCATTGAAACCTATGGCAAGTATCTGTCCCTGCGCTCCACCGTTGTCTTTGGTGGTGTCAAAATCAATCCGCAAATGATGAAGCTGCGTGGAGGGGTCGAGATTCTGGTAGCGACGCCGGGCCGTTTGCTGGACCTGTATCAGCAGAATGCCATCAAGTTTGATGAGATCAATACCCTGATTCTTGACGAAGCCGATCGCATGCTGGACATGGGCTTCATCAACGACATCAGAAAGATTCTTGCGCTGTTGCCGAAGCAGCGACAGAACCTGCTGTTCTCGGCCACTTTTTCACCGGAAATTCAAAAACTGGCAAAAGGGCTGCTCAACAACCCGGTGCAGATCAGCGTCGTGCCCGTGAATACGGCGACCGAGCTGGTGGAGCAACGTCTCTATGCTGTCGACAAGGCGCGCAAGACAGATTTGCTGAAACACCTGATCACGAGCGAAGGCTGGTATCAGGCGCTCGTGTTCAGCCGCACCAAGCACGGGGCCAACAAGATTGTGAAGCAACTGGAAGCGGATGGCATTCACGCCGCGGCGATTCATGGCAACAAGAGTCAGGCCCATCGGACCAAAGTGCTGGAACGCTTCAAGGACGGCCTGTTGCAAATTCTCGTGGCCACCGACATTGCCGCACGCGGGATCGACATCGATCAGTTGCCGCAGGTGGTGAACTATGATTTGCCACAGGTGCCGGAAGATTACGTTCACCGCATCGGCCGTACCGGTCGCGCGGGATCAACGGGCCGTGCCATTTCCTTTGTCAGTGCAGACGAGACCAAGAATTTGCGAGACATAGAGCGTCTGCTGAAGCGCCCGATTGAGCGGGCAGCCCTGCCCGTGTTTGCGGCGAGCGCGCCTGCGGTTTCCGAGCCAGCCGATTCACCGAGGCCACCTGCCAGACGTCCCCAACGTCCCCAACGTCAGGGCGAGCGCCGCGAAGGAAGTGCTCGTGCACAGGCGCCGCGCGAATCACGCCATGCCGGAGCGGGCAAGCCGCAGACTGCCCGACACGGTGAGGGAGCGCGTCGTCCCCGCAGTGGGGGCGGACGTGCGGCCCCTCGCCAGTCATCCTCCGGAACAACATTGCTTTATCGTTCCTGACGCCCCTCTGATGTCAAACAGGCGTGCCGTACGAGAGTGCGTCACGCCTGCTTGATATCCTTGAACGCCCTAGGACAGGCTGTGCTCGCAAAAGTGACAGATGGCCTTTTCCAGAAAGGCGGCGAACTGCGGCCGCGCCGCAGCAGCTTTGTCGGTAAACCGACTGTCCTGCCGGAACAGGGCGCCGAGCCCCGCATAGGCCTCCCGCTGGGAATCCTCGCTCGAAGCGGTCCCCCAGAACTGGCGCGTCAATGCGTAACGCCTGCCGATCAGGGATTGCGCCATAGAGCTAAATGCAAGGTGCGGACACTGACCCCGGAGAGTCGGGCAAGGTGGTGAACGGTGTAGGGCATCATGGTGTTCCTGCTCAGCGTGTGTAAGGACACTGTAAAGTCTCCCGTCGCGGGAGAGTCAAGCGATGTCCTCGACATCAAGCAGATCACCCGGCGTGCAGTCCAGCACCTCGCACAGGCGCGCGAGTGTCTCGAAACGCACCCCTTTGACCTTTCCCGTGCGCAGCAGGGACAGATTGGCCTCGGTGATGCCGATTTCCTCTGCCAGCGCCTTTGCTTTTTTCTTGCGCATTGCCAGCATCACATCCAGGCGAACGACGATGGTTTTCATATGAATGCTTCGTTCTCTTCCTTCAGGCTGACGGCGGCGCCCAGAATACGACCTACGGCCGCCACGAAAAACGCAAAGGCGAGCATGCCCAGATACTCACTCTCGTAGGTCAGGCTGATCGATCGCTCTCCTCGCACAAATCCACTGAGCGTTGGAGAGATGATAATCAGCGCCACCATGGCCTCTACCGCTGTATCGCCGGACCGCGCAATCCGATTCGACGCTTCGCGGCTGAAGAAGGCACCGTCGCAGTAGGCACTCAATGCCCCGTTGAGAGAGTGAACGGAGGCATACAGCAAAAATGCAGGGAGCGCGTTTATCAACAAAAGCCCAACGGTGTTCACCATCTTGCGCCAGTCGTCGGCGTTCTCCAGTACGCCGCGCGCCATCGGCAACCCGGTATCGGTCACGATGGAGAGAATCAACAGGATCATGGCCGCAATGGCAAAACCTTTTGCGGTGTGGGCAAGGCGCTGCGCTTGCGTCAGATCGGGAGAAGAGAAGGGCATAGTCCGCATTCCTATGGTTGTTTTACGGCTATAAATTATCGTAATACAATAATATGTGCAAGCCTTAGGGCGACGCAGATCGCATCGAGCCGCAGGACCTCGCCATTAAAGGCCGTGTAAACCGTGTGAAGGGGGCTGCGTTGTACGTCACAGGGGAATGCTGGAGTTCAACCAGCAGCGCTTATAGACTGCTCGCAGAAGCGTCTTGCCAAAAACGTGGAGTTGGAAAACTGGACAACTTGCACAAGCTCGATCGATTTCTGGCCGATGTTCAGGGCCGGGCCTATCGAATCGCACAAATCGCCACCAATAATCCGGACGATGCACTCGATCTGGTGCAGGACGCTATGTTCAAGCTGGTCGAGAAATATGCCGAACGCGAGGCCACGGAATGGGGGCCCTTGTTCTATAGCATTCTGCAAAGCCGGATCAATGATTGGCATCGGCGCAACACGGTGCGCAAGCGCATCATGACCTGGTTCAAGGCGGACGAGGAATCGCTGGAAGACCCGCTGGAGAAAGTGGCCGACGAGGCCCAGCGGAGTCCGGAGCAGCGCGTGCAAATGGATGCGAGCATGCAGAAATTGCAGCAGGCGCTCCAGGCACTCCCGCTCCGTCAACAGCAGGTTTTCCTGCTGCGGGTGTGGGAGGGCATGGATGTTCGGGAGACGGCACAGGCGATGTCCTGTGCAGAAGGCAGTGTGAAATCGCATTATTCGCGCGCAGTGCACAGCCTGAGACAACAATTGGGAGACCACTGGTAATGAGCCGTGAGTGGAAAGACCAGCTGACAAAGGACCTCTCGGACGACGAGCGTTTTGTCCTGCGCGTGGCCGCCATGCTGGACGCTTCATTGCCGGCACTGCCCCCGCAGGTCAGCCGCAAGCTGGACAGCGCCCGTCACGCTGCCATGATGCAAGCTTGGGGCGGACCCGAATCGATGGCGCACACCCCCTCGGGCATTGCGAAGGCCCTGGATGACAGTGCCGAATCACTGCCCCCGCAGGTCAAAGCACGCCTGGACGCCATGCGACATGCCGCGATGGCGCAGGCGCGGGGTGCACGTCATCAACAGACGCGATGGCAGCAATTAAAGGTATGGGTAGCGTCCATGGGAACGCTGCCCCGCGTTGCCGTTCCGGCGGGGGCCTTTGCGTCCGTCAGTGTGCTGGTGATTGCCTTGACGGTGTTTGATCAGGGCGATATGCCGGAGGTCATGCCTCTCGCGCTCGCCGAGGACGCTCTATTACTCGCTTCGGAAGATGAGATGGAGCTCTACCAGAATTTGGAATTTTATCAGTGGCTTGCGGACAATGGCCTGCAATATTAAACAGGCGCTTGCGCTGAGCGTTCTCGTCTTGATGGGGCTGGCGCCAGGGGCCGGCGGGCAACCCGCGGACGCAGAGCACGAGACAGGCGTGGTGGACGCTGCGCAGGAAACCGCGCCCGAAGTGGATCTTGGGTTTCTGGAGTTTCTGGGGCAATGGGAAACCGATGAAGGGGAATGGATTCCTCCGAGCGATCTGGCTGATGAAAATTTTGCTGAACTGTTGGCGGGGCTAGTCCCCCCGGGAAGCGAAGAGAGTGAGTAAAGTACCGATGAGAAAGCGCTGGCAAAGGATGGGAAGTCGTCTGGTTTTGTGCTCCTTGTTACTGTGCACAAGCGCGGCGATTCACGCACAGGAGCCAATCGAGTGGAGCGCGATGTCTCGCGCCGAACAGCGACTGCTGCAGGAGTTGGAGCCTCAGTGGAATACCTTGAGTGCTGAGCGACAGACCCAACTGCGCCGTGGCGCCTCCCGATGGCTGCAGATGGCGCCCGAAGAGCGTAATAGAGCGCAGCGCCAACGCGAATTTTTCCAGCAATTGAGTCCCGAGGAGCGTGAACGTCTCCAGAACCGCTTTCAGCAGTTCAACAACGTTCCGCAACAGCAGCAACAGCGTCTGCGCGATATACAGGAGCAATTCCGGAACTTGCCACCTGCGCAGCGCGAGGCTCTGCGGCAGCGTTTTGAAAATCAACGCCCCCAAGGCCAGGTGCCCGAGCGCCCTGAGGTGCAGCAGCGGCCCGAATTGCCGTCTACACGTCCGGATGCCGGCGCGCAGCGTCCCAATGTGCAGGAGATTCCCCGCGCCATTCCTCCCCGTGTTCAGCGGCCCGTCCCGCAGCCTAATGTGCCGCAACGCCCGCAATCCCCTCGCCGCTAAGCGTCCATTTCCTTTTCTCAGAGGCAAAAAAAGGCCGGAGAGTACTCCGGCCCAAGGGGACGCCTCGCGGCGGCTTAGAGGAAGGGATCGATCTGTTCCGCAATGCACTCCCGAACGATACTGCGCTGGGTCCGACGATCCTCCATATTGGCGGCAAGCTCCTCCTTGCTGAGCTGGCCATTGCCGTCTACATCCATGCGGCCAAATTGGTCATAGGCACGCTGTTCCAGGTGCATGAAAAACTCTTCCTGACTAAGCACCCCGTCATTGTTGGTGTCGGCAGTCTCAAAGCGGTCCTCCTCTAGAGAAGGCAAGCCACCGTTATCAGCGATGCACTCTCGCAGGGCAGCTGTGTCAATTTCGTCGGCAGGGCCTCGTCCGCGGCCCTCGTCCGCGGCCTTCTCGATGCATTTCTTCCTCCGAGAGGACGCCATTGTCGTCACGGTCGGCGCGTTCAAATTGACGCGCATAGTTCTCGGTGGCGTTGGCGGTAAACTCGTCAAGGCTGATCAGCGCGTCGCCATTCGTATCAAGTTGCCGAACCATGCGGACTCCCGGCACACCCGGGCGTCCGCGCTCTCCCAGAATTTCGCCACGTGGAGGGCGTGCAGCATTGCCACGCTCACGCTCCTGGGGCTGTGCGATGCCGTCAGTGGCCATGAGGCTGGAACACATCAAAACAGAAACCGCCAGTAATCGTCGATTAAACATTCTTTCACTCTCCTGAATATCGTCAGTGGTTTTGGGAAGAAGGATTTCTTCTTCTAAGCATTTGCTCACTGATCTAAAACGCAGGGACTGACGAGTGGTTTACCCGGACTGATGAAAGCCTGCAAAAGGGAAGCGAGTCTTCACAGGAAACGCCGCTCGATTCGCTTTGATTTCAACATCAAGCCGGCTCATACTCTGTCTCGACGCTCGCCGGTGAGTTTTTTTATCCCCTTGATTTTGATGGCAGGTTTACTATTGCTAGGCCTGACGCAAAGTAAATTGAGGCTTTTTCAGGATTCGATAGAAAGTTTTTCGCTTTAAGGAAGACGAGGCGCAGACGCTGTGCTCAAATCCCGCCCCAGATAGCGTGGGCTGGTTCCATCTGCCTGAACTTGTAGTGAAAGAAATAAGAACAGCAATAATCGATTGACAACCTAGACGAAGGAGGTGCCTCGTGCGCGTTCAATCTGAACTGGTACGGCTTAAGACCCGGTTAGAAAGTAATCTCAAGAGCATGTCTGCTCTGGCCAAATGTGTGTCTGTTGCAGCGCTCCTGCTGCCAGCCGCTGCCAGTGCACAGTCCGCCGCTCCCGGCGTGACATTCCACAAGGATATCGAGCCCATTCTGCAGCGCAGCTGCCAGAACTGCCACCGTCCGCAAGGCGTGGCGCCGATGTCATTGGTCAAGTACGAAGAGGTCGTTCCCTTCGCTGGCCTGATCGAGTACAAAACCGGTCTGCGTGACCGTGCAGGGGCAATGCCCCCTTATTACCGAGAGCACGACATCGGTATTCAGAAGTACAAAGATGATCCGTCCCTGACGGATGAAGAAATCGCTGCCATCTCTGCCTGGGCCCGTTCCGGTACGCCCAAGGGCAATGAGGCAGATGCTCCTCCCCCCCGCACTTTCAATGACGGCGCGACCTGGACAGCAGGTGAGCCCGATCTGATCGTTCGCACTGCCGACACCACCGTTCTTGGTGGCGCGCCGGATTGGTGGGGTGATATTCCTCGCGTGCTGATTCCGATCGAAGAAGACCGCTATGTGTCTTCCGTTGAAATCATTGAAGTCAACGACGTGGACACATCTGGCGCTGCCGGCACCGTAGGTGGTCGCAACATATTCCACCACATGATCTGGAGCACGCAGGTTCTTGACGAGAACATGCTGCCCGTGGAAGGGGAGCCCGCCATCAGCTGGCCCGTTCACGAGATCGCCCGTAACCCGGATATCTTTGATCCGGACAGCGGCCGTCTGCTGAAGAAGGGTTCCTATGTCGTGTCAGACTCCGTGCACCTGCACTCCACTGGTGTGGATACCACGGGTTACCTGATGATCGGTTTCCGCTTCCACCCCGTGGGCTATCAGCCCAAGTACCGTCCGGCCCTTATCGGTCTGGGCAACGGTGTGGACATCAGCATCACCGGCAATGAAGACAATCAGGAGCTGCACGCCTATGC
This sequence comes from uncultured Klebsiella sp., assembly GCA_964538025.1. Taxonomy (GTDB): domain Bacteria; phylum Pseudomonadota; class Gammaproteobacteria; order Pseudomonadales; family Pseudohongiellaceae; genus UBA5078. Next base: position 100,849 of record CAZICZ010000004.1, read on the forward strand.
CGTGCTGAACGAGCACACCAAGATTGTGACCTTCGAACCGCACCTGCATGCACCAGGCGAGCGTATGTGCCTCGAGGCCATTTGGGGCTACACCGTTGAGACATTGTCCTGCGTGGGCTACGACCATAACTGGGTTCGTGGCTATACCTATGCAGACGATGCCGCACCGCTGCTTCCAAAAGGCACAGTCCTGCACATCGTGGGCTACATGAACAACACACGCACAAACCCCAATGTTCCGGATTCCCGTAACTGGCAGGGTTCAGGCAACCGATCCGTGACCAATATGTTCATTGACCTCGGCATGCGTGTATCACTGACCGAAGAGCAGTTCTTTGCAGAAATGGCTGAGCGTCGCGAAAAGCTCAACCTTGGCCCCAATGATCACCAGATCGGGTGTCCGCTGTGTCTGGCGCCGCTCGTAGCGCCGGTGTACCAAGAAACCACTGCCGAAGTGGCGACGTCACAAGGGGATTAATCTGATGGGTTTGTTTAGGTTTGCTGGACGACGTTTTGCTGTCGTCGCTTCATTTTTTGTCGTACTGAGTGCGTTCACTGGCGCCGTAAGTGCCGACACCTATCTGAAAGGGCAGCACGTGGAGCCCGCGTACGAGGGGTGGCGGCAACGCGAAGATGGTAGCTACGTCATGATTTTCGGCTACCACAACGAAAACTGGGAAGAAGAGTTGGACATCCCCGTTGGGGAAAACAATTTCTTCACCCCGGGGCTCGAAGATCGCGGGCAGCCGACTCACTTCCTTCCCCGTCGCAACCGCTTCACGTTTGAAGTGGCTGTGCCGGAAGACTGGGGTGATAAGGAGTTGGCGTGGACGATTACGGCTCACGGTGTTACCAAAGTTGCTTACGGCACTCTGGCGCGTGACTACGTGATTGACAACGTGGTCATTGCGTCCGAAACAGGGTCCCTTGGCGCCGGTACCAGCAGCCCCGAATCCCGTTCGAACGTTCCTCCCGTTGTGGAAGTACAAGGGGATCGCGTGGGTGATCAGATCGTCCGTACCGTGCGTGTCGGAGAGCCGCTGCGTCTCACGGCCAAAGTGACGGATGATGGCCTGCCAAAGGTGCGTAATCTGAGTTCGTTCCAGGCGAATGATGCCTCTGCCAGAGCGCGTATGCTGCGTCCTCCTGCCCGCATCACTGTAGGCAAGACCAACGGTTTGTTCCTCTCCTGGAACGTCTACCGTGGTGAAGGCAATGTGACTTTTGATCCGCCTCAGGTGAAACCTTGGGAAGACACGCGGACGTCTGCGAACTCTCCCTGGGGTGCACTGTGGACGCCTCCTCCCATTCCGGAAGATGGCATGTACAACGTCAGCGTCACCTTCGATGAGCCAGGCACTTATGTGCTGTGGGCTCGCGCTGATGATGGTGGTCTCTTCCATGATCAGTATGTGACGGTCAACGTTCAGCCCTGATCGGGTCTCAAAAAAGAACCCTGTGTTTCCCTAAAGGAAACACAGGGTTTTTTTATGCCAATAAAAAAGGCAGCACCATCTGTTCGTGGTGCTGCCTTTCAGATTTCATTGACCTGCCAAAGGCAGTATCAGAAATCAGAGTGCAACGACGTTCTCAGCCTGCGGACCTTTCTGGCCCTGAGTGACTGTGAACTGAACTTGTTGACCTTCGGCCAGCGTTTTGAACCCGCTGTCCTGAATGGCGCTGTAATGCACGAATACATCCGGACCATTGCTTTGAGAAATGAAGCCAAAGCCTTTTGACTCGTTAAAGAATTTTACTTGACCTGTGACGGTGTTAGACATGTTGTCATCCTGTATTTCAAATAGTGAAAGAGTATTCGATACCAGGCAGCGGAACACGCGCACAGCGTGACCGAAGCAAAGCATCAGTAGCATAAGAATTCGAATATAAAATATGAGATACAGAACGAGGACTTAACGGCGGGACTTCGAAGTGCAAGACATAAATATAGCCGGTATTCAGGCTGCGGCGAAGTATACGGGCAATCGACGCCATGTCAATGCTTATTTTTTCAGTGCGAGTAATCGTTTAGATTCCTTGCAGTTTTCGATAGAGCGTGCGCAGGGAAATTCCCAGCTCTTCCGCGACAGCCTGTTTGTTTCCCTGATGTTTCATCAAGAGCTTGCGCAGGTGAGCTGCCTCGAGAGTCTGCAAGTTTTCAGTCAGCGGCGTGCGTCCCATGTCGGTTGCCATGGCCATTTCAATCAGGTTCGCTTCTATTACCGTCCCGCCACTCAGAAGAAGACTTGCCCGTTCCAAAATGTTCCGCAACTCCCTGACATTGCCATGGAAGGGATTCTGCATCAGCACTTTTTCGGCGGCAGTCGACAAGGTGTATGAAGTACGTTGGTTGATTTTGCCAAGAAGCGAGCGTGCCAGTAGAGGGATATCGTCAACGCGCTCGCGCAGTGCCGGCAAATGGATGGGAAATACATTAATGCGATAAAACAGATCTTCCCGGAATTCCCCATTTTGGACCATTTCCCACAAATCCATGTGAGTTGCACAGATCAGACGAAAATCGGTGCGACGTGGCTCAATGCCGCCGACAGGGCGATAGGTGCCGGTTTCAATCAAGCGCAATAATTTCACTTGTTGCGAAAGAGCGATGTCACCGACCTCGTCAAGGAAAAGCGTTCCGCCATTGGCGGCATCCACGAGCCCCTGTTTGGTATAGCTCGCCCCGGTAAAGGCGCCTTTGGTGTGGCCAAACAACTCGCTCTCGAACAGTGTCTCCGTGAGTCCTGCACATTCCACAGTGACAAAGGGTTTGTCCTTGCGCGGACTTGCCTGATGGATAGCCTTGGCAGCAAGCTCTTTGCCAGTGCCTGATTCTCCGAGCAGAAGCACCGAGGCATCGCTGGGAGCAACGCGATTGATCATCTCGATGAGATGATTGAAAGGCGGGCTCATTCCGACCATCACGTCCTTGTCTGCCCGCGTGCTTGCGTGGTTTACAGGTTTGAGTAATTCCACGAAATACCGCAGTTCACCGGCGGCGTTGAAAATGGGAAGCATCTCAACGTCGACATGCTCACGGCCACGCGGCGTGTTGTGGATATGCAGGACTTTCTCCTTGTGTCCGGACTTTTTGCACGCCGCCAGCGGACAGGATTCTCCCGCCTGGTCGCAAGGGCGGTCATAGTGATGAGACACCTTATAACAATAGGCGGAATCGCCCGGCGTGATGCTCCCGAACGTGCTGACATAGAGCGAATTCGCCGCCAATATCTGATAGGAATTGCTGACCAGAATGGCGGGAAATTCAAAGCCGTCCAGAATGCCGGCAGCGTCGAGTGAGGGGGAGTCAGAGGCAATCACTTGCATAGTGTCAAAAATGTCCAAGATTTTTGCCAATTATGTCCATTGGCGACGCGAAACACCAGAATAATCCAGTCAACGAAACGAAAAAAAGTGAAAAAACAGCGTAAAAACAAGCACTCACGAAAAGTAATATTCCGTGATTACGCGTTGGCCTCTGGTTTGCAATATTTCTTTCAGGAAGTGATTTCCATTGAACTTATCTGGAGAGAAGCATCATGAACACAGTGACCCTGCCGTTTACCCCCCACATGAATGTCACACCGGAAGTGCACCATTTCTTTGACGAACCCACCAATACTTTCAGTTATGTGGTGCGTGATCCGCTCTCAAACGCCTGTGCCATTATCGATTCCGTCATGGATCTGGATTATGCCGCGGGCCGCACCAGCCTTCATGGTGCTGACAAGATCATTGCGTTTGTCAAAGAAAAGGGTTGGAACACCGAATGGATCATTGAAACCCATGTCCATGCAGATCATCTGTCAGCGGCGCCTTACATCCAGGCTCAGCTCGGTGGCAAGTTGGGCATCGGCGACCATATCAATATCGTGCAGGAAACCTTCGGGAAAATTTTTAACGCGGGGAGCGAGTTTCAACGCGACGGTTCTCAGTTCGACCGTTTGTTCAAAGATGGTGACAGTTACCAGATTGGTCACATGACGGCCTATGCGATCCATACACCGGGACATACGCCTGCATGCATGACACACGTCATTGGCGATGCTGCCTTCGTGGGCGACACTATCTTCATGCCTGCTGGGGGATCTGCCCGTGCGGATTTTCCGGGCGGAAATGCAAGAACGCTGTACCGCTCGATCGAACGGGTGCTCTCGCTGCCAGGTGAAACGCGATTATTCATGTGCCACGACTATCCGGAGAATCGCGAACTGGGCTGGATGAGTACCGTGGCAGAAGAGCGGGCGCATAATATTCACGTGAATGATTCCATTACGGAAGAGCAGTTCGTGGCGATGCGTGAGGCGCGTGACAAGACACTCGAAATGCCGCGTCTGATTCTGCCTTCTCTGCAGGTCAACATGAGAGCGGGGCATATGCCCCCTGCTGAACCGGACGGGAAAATCTTTCTTAGAGTCCCCGTTAACCTGTTGTAAAATCCGAGCCATGACCTGACGATCGATTGCCCACTTTCATCACAATAAAACGGGAAATTTCCATGAACATTAAACGCGTCAATGAAGAATTTTCGGTAGCTGACCAGCTGTCGCTCGCCGATGTTGACACCCTGGCCGCTGCGGGGGTAAAGAGCCTCATCTGTAATCGTCCGGATGGCGAGAGTCCAGACCAAATTGCGTATGAAGTGATTGCTGAGGCGGCGCAAGCCAAGGGTATTACCGTCAGCAATGTTCCCGTGGTCTCCGGTCAGATTTCGGACGCCGATGTAAACGCCTTTTCACAGGCTTACGCAACACTCCCCAAACCCCTGCTGGCCTACTGCCGGACGGGAACACGGTCTATTACGCTGTGGGCTCTCGACCAAGGGAAAAAGGGCATGGCAGGTTCGGCCATTCTCGCTGCAGGTCAGTCGGCTGGTTACGATTTGACTGACGCAGTCAAACGCGTCAGTGCCACGGTGCCATCACAGGGCAAGGGGCGGCATTACGAAGTGTTGATCATCGGCGCCGGCGCCGGCGGAATCAGTACGGCGGCAAGTTTGCTCAAGCGAAAACCCCATCTGAAAATCGCGCTGGTCGACAAGGCGCAGAAGCATTATTATCAGCCCGGTTGGACCCTGGTAGGAGCAGGTGTTTTCCAGGCTGCCGATACCGAGCGCAGCATGGCCTCGCTGATCCCGAAGGGCGTCGAATGGATTCAGGCATCGGCACAGGCGTTTGAGCCGGATGCCAATACAGTGGTGCTGGACGATGGCAGCAGGCTGACCTACGACCGGCTTGTTGTGGCTTGCGGCATCAAGCTGAACTGGGATGGCGTCGAAGGGCTGACGGATACCTTGGGCAAGAATGGCGTGACCTCCAACTACCGCTTTGACCTCGCGCCTTATACATGGAAACTAGTACAGGGATTGCGCTCAGGAAAAGCAGTCTTTACCCAACCTCCCATGCCCATCAAATGTGCGGGAGCTCCCCAAAAAGCGCTGTATCTCTCAGGAGATCACTGGTATCGCACGGGGGCGCTGAAGGATATTGACATTCAGTTCTATAATGCCGGCGGCGTGCTGTTTGGTGTAAAGGACTATGTCCCTGCGTTGATGAAATATATTGAAAAGTACGATGCGACTCTGAACTTTAACCACAAGTTGGTGCGCATCGACGGCGAGAAGAAAACAGCCTGGTTTGAGAAAACAGACGCGGAGGGCAAGGTAGAGGTTGTCAGCACGCAGTTCGACATGATCCATGTCTGCCCGCCGCAGCAGGCGCCCGATGTCATTCGTGCCAGCGCTTTGGCAGATGGCGCAGGATGGGTGGATGTGGATCAGGAAACGTTGCGGCATAAACGTTACCCCAATATCTGGTCACTGGGTGATGTCATGAATGCGCCGAATGCGAAAACGGCTGCGGCTGCGCGAAAGCAGGCACCGATCGTGGCGCACAACATTCTTTCCGATATGGCAGTCACGCAGGGTGTTGCCCGATACGATGGCTACGGCTCCTGCCCGTTGACGGTGGAACGCGGAAAAATCGTGCTCGCCGAATTTGGGTTTGGTGGCAAGTTGCTGCCCAGTTTCCCTTCCTGGGTACTGGAGGGGCGCGAACCCACTCGTCTTGCCTGGATTCTCAAGAAGGACATGCTTCCGCCAATCTATTGGCATGGCATGCTTAAAGGGCACGAATGGTTGGTATCGCCACAACCTAAGTAACGCATGGTTCATGCCTCAGCGCCGAGAACGACAAGGAAACACGTAATGGCACGCAGAAGACACTGGCTTCCGGCGTTGGTGTGGGTGAAGGCCTACAACAGCCGCAGTTTTACCGAGGACCTGCTGGCCTCCGTCATCGTCGCCATCATGCTGATACCGCAGTCGCTGGCGTATGCGCTGCTCGCCGGGCTGCCTGCCGAGATGGGACTGTACGCCAGCATTCTCCCGCTGATCGTGTACGCTTTTCTTGGCACCAGCCGGGCCCTGTCGGTAGGACCGGTTGCCGTGATGTCCCTGATGACGGCAGCGGCGCTCGGGCCCCTCGGATTGCCTAGCGCGGATTATATGGTTGCGGCAATGACCTTGGCGTTTCTCGCAGGTGTCATGCTGAGCCTGCTGGGAATACTTCGGTTGGGATTCGTGACCAATTTCATGTCCCATCCCGTGGTGACAGGATTTATCACTGCTTCTGCCCTGATTATTGCGCTCAGTCAGGTGCAGCATCTGCTTGGCATTTCGACCAGTGGCTATACCCTGTTGGAACTCGTTCCTTCCCTGTTGGAGTCCATCGGAGAGTCTCGCGGCATCACTGCGGCCGTGGCGGTGCCGACGCTGATCTGGCTGTTTTGGTCGCGCAAGGGTGTTGCCCGGCAATTGGGCAAGCTTGGCGTGTCTCAGGGAACTGCCGTGATGGTAGGACGCATCAGTCCCGTCGTGGCCGTGCTGGTGACGACGCTGGTGACCTGGCAATTTGGTCTTGATGAACGCGGGCTGGCGACTGTCGGACAGGTGCCTGCTGATTTACCCCATTTTACGCTTCCGTCCTTCGATCCCGAGGTGTGGAAGACACTCGCAAGTTCCGCCGTACTGATAGCTACCATCGGATTTGTCGAATCCATTTCGGTGGCACAGGGACTGGCAGCGAAACGCCGCGAGCGTGTCGATCCCGATCAAGAACTGGTGGGGTTGGGAGCCGCGAACATTGCCACGAGTTTTTTTGGGGGATTTCCGGTCGCCGGAGGGTTTTCTCGCTCTGTTGTCAATTTTGATGCAGGCGCGGCGACACCAGCCGCAGGCCTGTTTGCTGCGCTTCTGATGGCGCTTGCCACCCTCTTGTTCGTGCCGTTTCTGGTGTATCTGCCCAAGGCAACGCTCGCTGCAACAATCGTTGCTGCCGTGTGGTCGCTGGTGGATCTGTCGATTTTGCGACACGCCTGGACATATTCAAAGGCAGATTTTCTTGCGGTTTTCGCGACCATCGTCCTGACACTACTCTCGGGCGTAGAGATCGGTGTTGCCTCCGGCGTTCTGGTGTCACTGGTCGTTCAATTATACAAGACGTCCCGACCTCACGTGGCGGTGGTAGGAGAAGTGCCTGGCACGGAGCATTTCCGCAATGTTGCACGCCATCAGGTGAAGACCTACGACTCTATCCTTTCGATTCGATTCGACGAAAGCTTGTATTTTGCTAACACCCGTTATCTGGAAGATATTATCTACAGCATGGTGGCCGACAAACCCTTGCTAAAGCATGTCATCCTCATGTGCACCGCCGTGAATGAGGTGGATATGAGTGCGCTTGAGTCCTTGCTGGCGATGAATGAGCGGCTCAATGAACTTGGCATCAAGCTGCATCTTTCCGAGGTCAAGGGGCCGGTCATGGACCGGCTGGAAAAGGGCAAGTTGCTGAGCAAGCTGACGGGCAATATCTACCTGTCTCAGCATCAGGCAGTGGAATCCCTGAAGTAGCGTGCTTTAGCGCTCGATGGCGATGGCCACCCCCTGGCCGCCCCCAATGCACAGCGTGGCCAATCCCCTGCGGGCGTCAGTGCGTTGCAGGGAGTGCAGCAGGCTGACGAGAATCCGGCAACCCGAAGCCCCAATCGGATGGCCGAGGGCAATTGCTCCGCCATTCACGTTCACACGACGCGTGTCCCATCCCAGAGTTTCATTAACCGCCATAGCCTGCACAGCGAAGGCCTCATTCGCTTCAATCAGGTCGAGATCCTCAATTCCCCAGCCGGCCTTTTCGAGGCAGCGGCGGGTGGCAGACACAGGTGCAATTCCCATTGTGGCCGGATCAACGCCGGCGTTTGCCCAGGCACGAATCCGTGCCAGTGGTGCGACTCCTAATTCTTTCAGCATGGACTCATTGCACAAAACGACAACGGCGGCACCGTCATTGATTCCAGAGGCATTGCCTGCTGTCACGGTCCCCTCGGGGGAAAAGGCGGGTTTAAGACGCGCGAGCGCTTCGAGCGAGGCGTCGGGGCGAGGTCCTTGATCCTTCGTAAAGAGGAGCGGTTCTCCCTTTCGCTGCGGAATGTGGATCGGCACAATTTCTTCGTCGAAATGTCCCTGTGCCATGGCATGGATCGCCTTGTGTTGTGAGGCCAGCGCAAAGCGGTCCTGCGCCTCACGATCAATCTGAAACTGAGCGGCAAGATTCTCGGCCGTAATGCCCATGTGATACCCATAGAAGGCGTCATGCAGACCGTCATGCAGCAGGGTGTCCAAGAGCTGCCAGTGTCCCATTTTGTGTCCGCTACGCCCGTGTGGAAGCACGAATGCTGCCTGGCTCATGCTCTCCATGCCTCCCGCCACGATAAGGCGCGCATCGCCGAGAGCGATTGCCTGTGCGGCCAAATGGACGGCCTTGAGGCCCGATCCGCAAACCTTGTTCAGCGTCATTGCAGGCGTGTGGTATCCAAGGCCTGCGTGGACACTGGCCTGACGGGCCGTGTTCTGTCCGCAGCCTGCTGTGAGAACGTGACCCATGATGACCTCGTCGACACGCGCGGGATCAATCGCGTATTTGGCCAGCACTTTTTGAATGGTCTGGCTGCCCAGTTCCACCGCGGAAAGCGCGGCGAGTGCGCCATTGAAGGTCCCGATTGGACTTCGGCCGGCGGCGACGATGTAGATATCCTGCATACTGCGGTCCCCCGTCGAGATTCCGACCAATGGCCTAACGGTTAATGCGGCGGTCAATCAACTGCTGTACTACAGCAGGATCTGCCAACGTCGAGGTGTCCCCCATGTTTTCCAGCTCATTGGCGGCAATTTTGCGCAGAATGCGGCGCATGATTTTTCCGGAGCGCGTCTTCGGCAGGCCAGGGGCAAACTGAATGATCTCCGGTCGGGCAAATGCGCCAATCTCCTCTGCCACAAACGCCAGCAAGGCGCGTCGCAGGTCTTCGGTCTCTTCGACACCCTGCATCAGGGTGACGTAGGCATAAATAGCCTGGCCTTTGATGTCGTGGGGATAGCCCACAACAGCCGCTTCTGCGACCTTGGGATGCAGGACGAGAGCGCTCTCAATCTCGGCCGTCCCGAGACGATGCCCGGACACATTGATCACGTCATCGACGCGCCCGGTCACCCAGTAATACCCGTCGGCATCGCGGCGCGCGCTATCTCCCGTAAAGTAATAGCCCGGGTAGGTTTTGAAGTAGGTATCGATGCAGCGCTGATGGTCCCCATAGACTGTCCGGATCTGACTGGGCCAACTGGTACATAAGACCAGATTGCCCGTCGCGGGTCCCTTCAGTTCCTTGCCATCTGCATCGAGCAGGGCCGGCAAGACGCCGAAGAAGGGCAGGGTCGCCGATCCGGGTTTCAAATCGGTCACCCCGGGCAGCGGGGTGATCATGATGCCCCCCGTTTCTGTTTGCCACCAGGTATCGACAATTGGGCATCGGCCTTCGCCTACCACATCGTAATACCATTGCCATGCCTCGGGATTGATAGGTTCCCCCACAGAGCCGAGCAATCGGAGAGAGCGGCGAGAGGTGCGCGTGACAGGGGCATTGCCGGCGGACATGAGGGCGCGAATGGCCGTTGGTGCCGTATAGAAAATGCTGACCTGATGTTTGTCGATGACCTCCCAGAATCGGGAAGTATCGGGGTAGGTGGGGACTCCCTCGAAAATGAGCGTTGTGGCGCCATTGCACAGGGGGCCATAGACAATGTAACTGTGTCCGGTCACCCAACCGACATCCGCGGTACACCAGTACACATCGCCTTCCTGATAGTCGAACACGTACCGGTGAGACATCGCGGCACCTAGCAGGTAGCCCGCCGTGGTGTGCAGAACCCCTTTGGGCTTTCCGGTGGAGCCAGAGGTATAAAGAATGAACAGAGGGTCTTCCGCGTCCATGACTTCTGGATCGCAATGGGGGCTCACCTCGTCCATGATCTGGTGATACCAGACATCACGATCATCGTGCCATGCGATGTCGCCTGCGGTGTGTTTGACAACCAGCACAGTGTGCACATCCGGGCAGTGTTCCAGCGCCTTGTCCACATTGAGCTTCAGTGGGATGAGCTTGCCTCCGCGTTTCCCCTGATCGGCGGTGATGACGACACGACAGTCCGAATCAAGAATGCGGTCTTTGATCGCTTCAGGTGAGAAACCTCCGAACACAACAGAATGTATAGCCCCGATACGGGCACAGGCCAGCATGGCGTACGCTGCTTCGGGAATCATGGGCATGTAGATACTCACCCGGTCTCCCTTTTTAACGCCTCGTGCTCGCAGCGCATTGGCGAGTCGACACACGCGGTCATGCAGGGTGTTATAGCTGATGTGCTGGCTGTCGTCGGGATGATCGCCTTCCCAGAGAATGGCGGTTTGATTGCCTCGTGTTTGCAGGTGACGGTCGACACAATTGACGCACACATTCAGAGTCCCACCATCGAACCAGCGGATGTCAGCCTTTTCAAAACTGCCGGATTTCAGTGTCTTCCAGGGACGGATCCAATCGACAAAGTGTTTCGCCTGCTCCGTCCAGAACTGTTCCGGTTCGTGGATCGATTGCTGGTACATTCGTTGATATTTTTCTTTGTTCAGCGCGCCGGAGGAGGCGTAAGTGTCGGAGACGGGGTAGACACGATCTTCAGACATTGGCGTATTCCTTGTTCTTATGGGCAATGGGGAGCGGAAGAGTGCAGTGCGAATTTGCACGTCAGAAACCGCCGAGGCTGAGGAGTTTTAACAGGTTTTGGGCGGTGAGTAAAATGATGCGGGACAGGAGTAGTCGTGCTTAATTCTGCCGTTCAACGCGTCATCCGCAGATTGTCGATGAGGCGGGTTTTGCCCATCCAGGCGGCGGCCAGGATCACCAGCGAAGTATCTTTCTCGGTTGCCGGTTCAAGTGTGTCTGCATGGCATACCGTGATGTAGTCGGGACGAAATCCTGCACGCGTCAACGCCTGCAGAGCTTTCTGCTCGAGTGCTGAAATCGCGATTCCGCGCTGGAGACCTTGCGCCATGTCCCGCAGGGTGTTGATGAGTGCCACGGCCTGCTCTTTCTCGGCTGTCGTGAGGTAGCCATTGCGGGAACTCAGGGCAAGACCGCTGGGTTCACGCTGTGTTTCAACACCGACAAGTTGGATCGGCATGCACAAATCCGCCACCATTTTGCGAATCACCTGGAACTGCTGGTAATCCTTTAAACCAAACACAGCGATGTGAGGCTCCACGATGTGAAACAGTTTGCTGACCACTGTTGCTACCCCGTCAAAATGCCCCGGACGACTGGCGCCACAATGTCGGTTTGCGAGCCCAGGAACCGAGACGACGGTGTGATGGGCATGGCCTTGGGGGTACATTTCTGTCACGGACGGGGTCAATAACATGTCGCAGGAAACGGCCGTGAGCTTTTCGATGTCCTGCGCCAAGGTGCGGGGATAGGCATCCAAGTCTTCAGAAGGGCCGAACTGCATGGGGTTAACGAAGATTGTGCTCACCACGACGTCGGCGCACTCACGTGCTTTCCTCACAAGCTGAATATGGCCATCGTGCAGATTGCCCATAGTCGGTACAAGGGCAATACGTTTGCCCTGCGAGCGCAGAGGTGCGAGTGCGGTGCGGAGGGCAGTAACGTGGGTGAAAACTTGCATGAGAGTGTTATGGCTCAGTCAAAACAATGTTCGGGTGCCGGGAACTGCTTGTTGCGGACCTGATCTACATAGGCGCGCAAGGCGCCCTGAATGCCATCAGTAGACTCCAGCAGAAAATTCTTCACAAAGCGCGGAGTAATGGGAGAGATGCCCAGCAAATCATGAATCACCATGACCTGCCCATCCGTGTCTGGTCCGGCGCCAATCCCAATGACCGGAATTTGCAGGGTGTGGGTAATCTTGCGAGCAAGTGCCTGGGGCACACATTCGAGAAGGAGAATGCTGGCCCCTGCCGATTCCAGCAGCTTGGCTTCGGCAATCATGCTTTCCGCCTGCTGCGGGTCGCGACCCTGCACATGAAAGCCACCGATGCGATTAATCGACTGCGGGGTCAGGCCCATATGCGCACAGACGGGAATGCCACGTTCGGACAATAAGCGCGTGGACTCAGCAATCCAGGCACCGCCTTCGATCTTGATCATATGCGCGCCCGCCCGCATCAAGGTCGCGGCATTTTCCAGCGTCTGGGTCTCAGAGGAATAGCTCATAAAGGGCATATCGCCAATCAGGAAGGCTCCTCGATTACCCCGTTTGACCGAGCTGATGTGGTAAGCCATGTCTTCCATGGTGACGGGCAGGGTGCTGTCATGGCCTTGCAGGACCATGCCAAGCGAATCTCCGATGAGGATAACGTCGACTCCCGCATCGCTGATCTGCGCGGCAAAGCAAGCATCATAGGCGGTCAGGCAGGTGAATTTTTCGCCCTGCTGCTTACGCTTGATAAGTGTCGTCAGCGTCACGGGGCGCCGTGTGGGCTGGGCTTGGCTAGGAGAGGCGTGTGCACTCATGGTAGTCACCCGACAATTTCACAGAAAACTGGGCTGTGGATTGAAATAATGCGTCCCGCTGGTGCAGGACAGGATCTGTTTCACGAGAGCCTGATAATCCTCTTCATTCCCCACGAGGTCAATTTCAGCGCAATTCACTATCAGCAGTGGGCTCTTGTCATAGTAATGAAAGAAGTCGGTATAGGCCTCGTTGAGGCGCTCGAGATAATCGCGGTGAATATATTGCTCAGCAGGAATGCCGCGCTTGGAAATGCGCTCCATGAGAACGCTGGCGGGGGCCTGCAAATAAATCACCAGATCCGGGGTGGGGGCGTCAATCGTGAGGTGCTGGTAAACCTGCTCATAAAGCGCAAATTCATCTGCATCCAGATTCTGTCGCGCAAATAGCGGGTCCTTGTCGATCAGAAAATCCGCCACGCGGACGGACTCAAACAGATCGTCCTGCCGAAGGTCTTGCATCTGACGCGCGCGCTGAAACAGGAAAAAAAGTTGCGTCGCCAGCGCATTACGCTGAGGGTCATAGTAGAAACGTTCCAGAAAGGGATTTTCCTCGGGCAGCTCCAGCAGGGTCTCGTAATTGAACGTGTCAGCCAGCCGTTTGGTCAGGCTGGTTTTCCCAACGCCAATCGGGCCTTCCACGGCGATAAAACGGGGAGGCTTTTCAGCGGGCGTTACGGTGCTTGAACTCAGTGTGTTCACCTTTGTTCACCCGCATTCTGTGCCGCGCTGCGCTGGGGTTTCCTGCGGCGACGTCGTTTTCCAGACGATGCATTGCCGAGCGCTGCCAGCATCTGTTCCTGCTGATTCTTGTCTGCCTGTTGAAAATCGGTCCACCATTGCCCCAGGTTATCGAGGGCTTCGCCAGCCTCTTCACGCAATAGCAGGAAATCATACGCTGCGCGAAAACGAGGATGCCCAAAGACATTTTCCGCCGCGCGGCGTGTGCGCGTCTGCAATCGCAACTGCATTTCCCATATCTCGCGAGTTGCAATGGAAAAACGTTTTGGAATGGCTGTGATTCTTACCTGGTCCAGTATCACTTTATTTGCCATTTCCTGCTGCTCGAACAATGACGGCGAGCGCCCTGGGTATTCCTTGGCAAGCGCCACCTGTAAAGGAGGCCATAGCAGGGCGGCAAACAAAAACGCCGGGGTGACAGATTTTTCCTGAGCAAGACGACGATCAGTATTTCGCATAGCCAGAGAAATCAAGCGGGCGTAAGGGGAGTTCGGATCGCGCGTGGCGGCCATAGTGGCCGGGAACATGACGCTGCCGACGCGGAACTGGCGAAGGAGTTCGAAGGTCTTTTGCGCATAGCCGCCCGTCATCAGCTTGAGTGATTCATCAAAAAGTCGAGCCGAGGAAATGGACTCCAGCAAGGGAGCCAATTCATCCATGGGCGCCCGGGTTTTGGCTTCGATATCGAAGCCAAGCTTGGCGGCAAATCGAATTGCACGCAGGAGGCGCACAGGATCTTCGCGGTAACGTGTCGCGGGATCTCCGATCATTCGTAAGAGACGATTGTCGAGGTCTTCCAGTCCTCCCGCGAAATCGATGATGCGAAAACCATCGATGGTGTAGTAAAGCGCGTTGGCGGTGAAGTCGCGACGGAGTGCGTCTTCATTGATGCTGCCGTAAACATTGTCACGCAAAATCATGCCCGTGCTGGAGTGTGCAGAGTCAAGTCCCCTGATGGAACGGCTGCTGGTATTCTCGTCAAACTCGTTTTCTGGATTGTGATGCGCCCGAAAGGTCGTGACTTCGATGATTTCACGACCAAAGCGCAAATGGATGATCTTGAAGCGCCGCCCAATAATCATGGCATTGCGAAAGAGCTGTTTTATCTGTTCCGGCGTGGCATCCGTGGAAATATCGAAGTCCTTCGGGGTATCCCCCAACAACAGATCCCGTACGCCACCGCCCACCAGAAAGGCGTGATAGCCGGCGTCGTTGAGGCGATAGAGTACTTTGACGGCATTAGGCGAAATGCTTTTTCGGGAAATGCAGTGGTCCTCACGTTCGATGATGTCAGCGTTGGAGAGGTCTAAATCTTCCAGGCAGGCTCGTTGCGCGGGAGCGCTGTGTTCGGGTGAGGATTCGGAACGATGATTTGGCAGGTCAGGTTCGGCTTGGGTGTCCTTGCGACGCCTGCCAAAGAGTGCTTTGCTAATCTTTCTTAACATCGAGATTCAGGACCCATTGACCGCAGATTTGCTGTCTCCGGGACAGACTTTGCAGGGAAATGCATGCGAGTACAACGTGATTCATCCCCAATTAGATGAGAGGAGCCGGATCATACACCGAATAGAGATAAATTAGCAGGAGGAAATGCTTCGGGGGGCGATTTCAGCCCCCCCTTAAGGAAGGTAATTTAGTTTTGTTATTTTTATTAGACTAATCAGGCACCAAATACAGCACCGCAAAGCATGTTATTGAAACAGTACCGCCAGCCAGACAACAAATCGGTTCCCTAATTACTGACAATCTACTTCATTATTTTTGTTATTCACTGCACCAAACGATGTAATGCTATTTTTATTGTTATTTACGGTCGTTGTTATTATTTCTTGTTATTGTGCCGTATATAGAGCACGAAGCGTGCCAGCAAATATAATTCTAACATTTACAATAAGTTACGAATTGGTAGGCGAATTTTAAGAGAAATAAACTGGTACTGTGTTACTTATGAACTCTGATTAAGTGTGTAGTTGGGTATCAGTAACAAATTACAACAATTCGGAAATGTCTGTGACACGGCCCACAGCGGCGGGAGAACGAAGTCGGTGCGGGGAGGGGAAAGAGGATAAGGTCGGGGGTGTGCTCAGGCTTGCTTCTTCTTTCTGGGCAATCCAAAGCGCTGTCGTCGTTCCCAAAGACATTTACGGCTAATTCCCAGTTTGCGAGCCAGCTGGGTTTCGTTCATCTGATCCTGATGCTCCAGGACAAAGCGCTGGAAGTAATCCTCGAGTGACAATTCTTCTGCTGAATCTTCCGGTGTCACAGAGTTGGCAGTTGCGCGTTCGCCAATCGGACGCAGATGTGCCTTGAGGTTCATATCAATGGCGAGCAACTCGGCGCCAATGAATTCGGATTCCGCCAGCACCACGGCCCTTTCTATGGCATTTTCCAGCTCGCGGACATTGCCCGGCCATGGATAGGACGCGATAGCCTGTGTCGCTTCCGGGCTGAATTTCAACATGGGGGACTTGAGACGTTTGCAGGTTCGCTCGAGGATTGCATCAGCCAGTTCCAGAATGTCATTGCCGCGCTCCTTTAAGGGAGGAATGACCAGCGTCATGACATTGATGCGGTAATACAGATCTTCACGAAAATCGCCATCGATGACCAGCTGCTTGAGATCCCGGTGAGTCGCCGCGACAAGCCGCACATCGACCTTCTTGGACTGGACAGAGCCCACCTTTCGAATCTCATTTTCCTGCAGTACGCGTAAAAGGCGCGCCTGTGCTTCCAGAGGCAATTCACCGATTTCATCAAGGAACAGCGTGCTGCCATGGGCTGCTTCGACAAGTCCCGTGCGATTTGCCGTTGCCCCTGTAAACGCGCCTTTCTCGTGCCCAAACAATTCGGATTCAATCAGGTTTTCAGGAATGGCGGCGCAGTTCACCGAGATCATTTCTGCTTCGTGGCGGTCACTCAACTTGTGAATGGCACGCGCAACGAGCTCTTTCCCGGTGCCCGATTCCCCATTGATCAGCACGGTGGAATTGGTCAGGGCGACCTTACGGATGCGGCGGAAGAGCTCCATCATTTGCGGGCAACTGCCGATCATGCCATGCACTGGGGGTTCGGGAGGCGGAAGCGGTTTTTCAGCGGCTTGTTTGCGGTTCGCGCTTTCTTTGACGATTCGGCCAACCGTTTCGATCATTTCTTCATGTTCAAACGGCTTGGAGATGTAATCCACGGCGCCCATCTTCATGGAATCGATGGCGGAGCGAAGGCTGGAATAGCTGGTCATGATGAGCACGGGCGTCTTCGTTGCCTTGATCAGGTCCGTTCCCGGCGCCCCTGGAAGGCGAAGATCGCTGATGACGATATCGAACTCGTCCATGTTGTGCTGTTCTTGAGCTTCCTTAACGCTTCCTGCTTCTTCGACCAGATAATCATGTCGCTCAAGAAGGCGTCGCAGCGCGGTGCGAATTACCTGCTCATCTTCCACAACTAACACTTTGTTCGGCACTGTCATCTTGTTACTCAAGCGGATTGATAACTAATTCAACAGGTTAAAACATCGATCAGCTTGCCTGCGAAAGCGAAGCGTCGGGGGCATTCGGGCCATCATAGCAGGGAAAGGTCAGAATTACCCGTGTGCCGGGATTCTCTTTCCGACTCGAGGCGCTGATTATATCAATATGCCCATTGAGGTTTTCAACTATGCTGTACACCAGCGAAAGCCCCAGCCCCGTGCCTTCCCCGGGCTCCTTGGTCGTAAAGAAAGGGTCAAAGATCTGATCCCGAATTTCTTCCGGGATTCCACTTCCTTCGTCAATGACCGACAGCTGCACAGACCCGGACACCAGCTTGGAGCTGACGCTTATCGTGCTTCCCGACGGACTGGCATCGTGGGCATTGTTGAGCAGGTTGATGAGCACCTGCAACAGTCGCTGGGAATCTCCCAGCATCTCCAGGCCGGATTTACACGAGATTTCGTAATGGATGTCCTTGCGTTTCTTGTCCAGTGAGATAAGGGCAATGGCTTCCTTCACGCATTCTTCGATATTGACTACTTCACTGTGATGGTCGGGTTTATTGCTCCCGCTGTGCGCGAAATTGACGAGGGATTGCACAATGCGGGACGTGCGGTCGGTTTGTTCGATAATCTGACGCGCCATGCTGCGCAGTTCATCATTGTTGGTTTCATCGCGGATATTCTGTGCAAGGCAGGCGATGCCGGTGATCGGGTTACCAATTTCGTGCGCAACGCCGGCGGCAAGCCGACCGATAGAAGCAAGCCGCTCGCTGTGGGTCAGCTCTTCTTCCAACAGCTCCGTTTCAGTGAGATCTTCCAGCAAGATCACGACTCCATCCTGCTTGATTTTGTGGACTGCCGATTTTTCGATGGTGGCTTTGTGCAGGCTGATCACGCGACGCTTGTTCTTGACCTGGACCACACGCTTGTGGGCATGTGCAGTGTCACCTGTGGTGAAGCTCAGAATAAGGCTGGCCCAAGGCTCGGCGATTTCACTCAAGGGGGAACCAAGCACTTCTTGGCTGGGAATCCCCGTAAGCTGGGTCATGGCGTTATTCCACATGACGATCTGGTTCTGCTCGCCCAGGGAACAGACGCCCAAAGGCAATTCCAGCAAGACCTGGCGATGGTAACGGCGAAGATTGTCAAGGTCTTCCGCCATGCCCGAGAGATTACTGCGATAGGCTTCGATTCGCCCCTCGATGACATCGACATCGGTGCTGCCATGCTCGGTTTCGATTGTGAAGGGCAGGAAGCGGTCGATCAGATCGTGCGCGATCGAAGGCCCCAGCAGGCCCGATAAATTCGCTTCCAGGCGGCCCCGGAGCAGGCGCATGGCATACGGGCGTTTTTCATGGCGCGGAATATTGAGATCGCGCAATGCCTGCAGGACTTCGCGGGTAGCTGTGCGCTCTCCCAGGGGTTTGGTCAGTTTGGCGATAAAGTCATCCGGCGTCTTTGCAACAAGACCCGTGCGATTGCGGCGCCGGATCGTATCCAAAGCACACACATCTGCCGACGCGCCTTCCTCCGCCGACGTTCGTGTCCAGAGAGAGATCACGACGAACAACACGATATTGCACACGAGCGACAGCGCGATGATCTCGCGTGTGTTGATCGCCTCGATCGTCAGCAGATTGAACCCGGTGAGGACTGGCAGCATCAGGAACAGAAACCAGATGGACACCCCTGTCATCATGCCGGCGATGAAGCCCTTCTTGTTTCCGCGAGGCCAATACAGCAGTGCAACAATGGCGGGCAAGAACTGCAGGCTTGCGATGTAGGACACATTGCCAATAGCCCGCACGCTCAGGCTGTCGCCGGGAAGGTAATAGAACAGAAAACCGATCCAGATCAGGGCGGCAATCAGCGCGCGTCGGCGCCACAGAAGCCATCGATAAATATCGTTACGCGCAGTGGGCTGGTACAGCGGCAAGATGAGATGGTTCAGGCACATGTTGGACAGTGCCAGCGTGATCACGATGATCAGTCCACTCGCAGCAGACAGTCCTCCCAGGAAGCCAATGATGCTCATGATCGGGGAGTCATAGTCATTTCCGAGGCTGACGGGGTAGTACTCAAGCGGAGCGGTGGACCCGATTTTCAAGCCCGCCCACAGGATAGGCAGCACTGGCAGGCTGAGGAGCAGAAAGTAAAGGGGAAGCGCCCAACTCGCCAGCGTGAGTGCCTTGGGATCCTTGTTCTCATTGAAAATCATGTAAAACATGTGCGGGCTCGCCACCGCCGCTGTAAAAAACAGAATCGCCGTGATGTGAAAAGATCCCGGCGCATCGGGCTGTTTGATCGACGCGAGCAACTCCGGTTGGGTTTGCAGCCAGGTGTCTACGGCTCCCAGACTGCCAAATCCTGTTCGGACCGCAAAAAAACCGAGGCATAACATGGCGACCAGTTTGATGACCGATTCGAAAGCGATCGCCATGACGAGGCCTTCATGTTTCTCGCGACCAGCACCACGACCCGTGCCGAAGAAAATCGCGAACAAGGTTACCAGCGCGCAGAAGGTAGCGGCGAGAGAGGTTTGAGAGATTTCCGGAGCCATCAGGCTTACTGCCGTAGCCACTGCCTGAATCTGCAGGGACAACAGCGGTGTGACACCCAGAAGCATCACGATAGTGGTCAGCGTGCCTGCCAACGGGCTGCGATAGCGGAACGCCAGCAGGTCCGCGAGCGAGCTTAGCTGGTAACTTCGCGTGATATCGAGAATGGGACGCAGCATAAGTGGCGAAAACAAAAACGCCAGCGATATTCCGATGAATGGGGCGAGGTATCCATAGCCATCCCGGAAGGCATTCGCGGTGGCAGAGAAATAGGACCACACGCTGGCAAATACCCCCAGAGCCAGCACGTACACAATGGGATGACGGGTCACCTTCTGCGGAATCCAGCCCTTGTCAGTGGCGAGCGCAATAAAGAACAGGACTGCCATATAGGCAACGCCGAGCAGAAACAGTCCACTAAGATCAAAGATCATCGGAGTTCTGTTCCCGGTGACAAAATGCAGCGATCACGATAACGACCATGCCAACCAAAAAGGGGCGATACCAGGCGCCTGTACTCTGCGCCATCCAGTCGACGCTCGAGACAAACAGGATATAGCTGCACATGATCAGGAGTAGGGTAGAGCGGGTCAGATACACGGTGACGTTCCCAGTGACAGCAGGAGCCTCGCTTAGCGCGAGTCGAGCCGGATATTAGCTAACTTCGGCACTGCCTGTATATCCCAGTGCCCGATTGCCCACGCCAGAAGCGCATCACGATCTTCCGTCAGCAGCTCGGGCGGAGGATTCTGTCCTAAAAACCGGAGCGCGCGATGCAGTTGCGGCACGGGGTCATCGGGCCGAATGGGATCGGCGAAGTGCTGCTTGCTCAATTTCTGCCACTCATCGTTCACGGCGACGGGAATGTGCGCATACACGGGAGTGTGATAGCCCAGGCATTGCTGAAGGTATCTCTGGCGGGCGGTGGACTCGAGCAGATCGGATCCGCGGACAACATGGGTAATGCCCTGCCAGGCATCGTCGACTACGACGGCCAATTGGTAGGCGAATAAACCATCTTTGCGCACCAGAATGAAATCTCCACACTCGCGCAACAAGGCCTGCGTGTGGCGACCCTGAATACGATCCTCGACGGAGATTGCAAGGTCATCGACTCTGACCCGTAACGCTGCTCCCTGCTCTGCAAGGCCGAGATGGCGACAATGCCCGTCGTATACCCCGCCTATCGTCTGGATGTGTTGCCGGGAGCAGGTACAGGCGTAGATCAATTGTGCCTTGCGCAATGTGTCCAGCGCTTCCTGATAAGCCTGTAGTCGGTGGCTCTGATAAAGCACATCGCCGTCCCAGGTCAGTCCAAAGGCTTCCAGGGTCGAGAGGATCTGTCCTGCGGCTTCCGGAGGTTCACGCGCGGGGTCGAGGTCCTCCATGCGCAGCAGCCAGAGGCCTCCCTGTGCACGGGCATCGAGATAGCTTGCCAGTGCAGCGACGAGGGATCCGAAATGGAGGGGACCGCTGGGGGAAGGGGCAAAGCGACCGATGTAGCCGGCTTTGGGATTCATGGTCAGAGGTCAGGGGGCAATCGAGCGGCGGTTGCGCAAGCCGAAGGCTGTCGCCCGCTGCGGGCTGAGGGAAAGAGGCGCGTGATTACGCGCCCCATTGCTTCTCTTTGATTTCATCGAGTGTCTTGCAGTCGATGCACTTGTTTGCCGTTGGGCGGGCTTCCAGGCGACGGATCCCGATTTCGATTCCGCAGGATTCGCAGTAACCGTAGTCATCCTGAGCAATTTTTTCCAGCGTGGAATCAATTTTCTTGATCAGCTTGCGTTCACGATCACGGGTCCGCAGCTCGAGGCTGAACTCTTCTTCCTGTGTCGCTCGATCTGCTGGATCGGGGTAGTTCGCGGCCTCATCCTGCATGTGATGCACTGTGCGATCGACTTCTTCCATCAGCTGATTGCGCCAACTGTAGAGAATGGATTTGAAGTGCTCTTTCTGATTCTCATTCATGTACTCCTCCCCCTTTTTTTCCTTGTAGGGGGTGAAGTTTTTCAGAACTGGTGCATTCGCCGGGGCTTGCTTGTTAGACATGGTTCGCTATGCCTCATTGCCACAAAGGGCTTGTCCAAAATGATCACTCGCAATCATAAACTTCGTGATGCCAGCACAGTGTTCGACAGGGTCGCTCCGGAACGTAATCGACGCTCTCGGTAGCGCGGGCTGAACATGAGAAAGCCCGGTAAACTACCAGAATATTCCACCCCGCGCCACAGGAAAGTATATGCCAGACGCGGGGTGACGACGCTGTTTGGTCTGTTCGCTACTCGTGCATGAAAAGCCTCCGTATAATGGCCGAGCATGAGAATTTCTCCCACAGTCCCACCGGAGCGCCCTTGTCAAAATATCCTGTGTCTCAACGCTTTCATCCAGCCGCCCGCATGAGCGAGGTCGCCCCCTTTCGCGTGATGAGCGTTCTCGAGCGTGCCAAGGTTCTGGAGGCGCAGGGACGCTCTATCATTCATCTGGAGGTCGGCGAGCCGGATTTCTCCACCGCGCACCCGATTATTGAGGCAGGCCGGAAAGCACTGGCCAAAGGCTTGACGGCCTATACGCCGGCGGCGGGCTTGCCGGCATTGCGGGAGCGCATTGCGCAGGCCTATGAGACGCAGCACCATGTTCGCGTCTCTCCCGAGCAGATTTTTATCACGCCGGGAGCAAGTGGGGCACTGAGTATGCTCGCCCAGCTGCTGGTCAATCCCGGGGATACGGTGATGATGTCCGATCCGGGTTACCCCTGTAACCGGCATTTCGTCAGATTGGCAGGAGGGTCTGCGGCCTTGGTGCCGGTAGGTCCCGAGAGCCGCTATCAAGTGACACCGGCGCTACTGTCCGCGCACGCGCCGACCGAGGTTCGCGGCGTCTGGGTGGCCACGCCCAACAATCCAACGGGAACCGTGCTAACTCCCTCCGAGCTGTCTGCCTTGAGTGCGTGGTGTGAGGCGCGCGATGCCCACTTGCTCGTCGATGAGATTTACCACGGTCTGGATTACACCGACGGACTCTGCACAGCCCTCAAGGCCTGTAATGCGCCCATCGTCGTCAACAGTTTCTCCAAGTATTACGGTATGACGGGATGGCGTCTCGGGTGGTGCGTCGTGCCAGAACCGCTGATAGAGGCGACCCACATCCTTGCTCAGAATCTCTATATTTCCGCGTCGACCATCGCCCAACATGCAGCACTGAAGGCGTTTGATCCAGACACCATTGCCATTCTGGAGGGCAGGCGCCAGGCGTTCCGTGAGCGTCGGGATTATTTGACCGAGGCACTGAAGTCGATGGGGTTCAGTATTGCCGTTCCAACCCTGGGGGCGTTTTACGTCTATGCCGGGATTGAACGTTTCTCCGACGACTGCGAACACCTGTGTCGCGTGTTGCTGGAGGAGTTTGGCGTGGCGGTGACCCCCGGCACCGATTTCGGTGACCATGACAATACCCGTCACGTCCGCTTTGCCTTTACGACGGGAATGTCGGAACTCGAGGAGGCTGTGCAACGACTTCAACTAGCAGTGAATTCAGGTAAGCTCCAACAATGAAATTCTCATCTCCATTAAGAGAAGCCATCCTTATCTCGCGATACAAACGCTTTCTGGCGGACGTGCGACTTCCAGACGGGAGTACGATGACCTTGCATTGCCCGAATACCGGGTCAATGTTGCATTGTGCTGAACCTGGCAGTCGGGTGTGGTATAGCCATTCGAGCAATGCTGGGCGTCATTACCCATGTACATGGGAATTGGTAGAAGTGGATCATCGTTTCAAAGTAGGCATCAATACCGCGAATGCAAATATCTTGGTCGCGGAGACGTTAAAACAGCGCCACATTGGCATATTTACGGATTACACGATTGTTCGGCGAGAAGTGACTTACGGGCGCGAAAGCAGTCGTATTGATTTTTTGTTGGAAGGGTCGCCGCAGTCTCATGTTCCACCATGCTATCTAGAGGTAAAAAGCGTCACCCTCGGGCTAGAAAACGGAATAGGGGCCTTTCCGGATGCCGTAACGTTGCGGGGTCAAAAACATTTGCGAGAGCTGACGGAAATCAGGCATCGAGGAGCTCGCGCTGTGCTGTTCTTCTGCGTACAGCATGAAGGCATTGATCGTGTGCGACCTGCCGATGAGATTGATCCATGTTATGGTCGACTGTTACGCGAGGCTGTCGAGGCGGGCGTCGAAGTGATGGCAATGAGGACACGTTTTTCACCCACAGAAATGTCTCTGACAGACCCTATCCCAGTGCTGTTATAGGCTCACGCAAGTCACACGCGCCCCAGGCTTCTGATCTCCTGCTCTTCCACCATCATGAATCCGTTGCCAATGATAAAGGGGATGGCTTTCAGCCGTTTTCCCTTGCACGGCCCGAGAATGCACTGGCCGTTTTCGATCAGAAACAGTGCACCATGCGTGGAACACTGGATGAGGGCGCCGTCCGGGTCCAGAAACTGATCTTCCTGCCATTCCAGTGGCGTGCCCAGATGAGGGCAGTAATTGTAATACAGGAACATTCGGTCATCTTTTTTGACGGCAAACAGATACTTGTTTTCCACCTCAAATCCCTTTGAGTTGCCCTCTTCCAGATCATTGACGTGGCACAGGGTGATCATGGCGTCCCAACCTCGACTGGGGCGAGTGCCTGTGCAAAGTCTGCAAGCAGATCTTCTTGGTCCTCAATCCCCACGGCAATCCGAATGAGCGAATCGGCGATACCCATGGAAGCACGGCGCTGTGGCCCCATTTCATAGAAGATCGTATGTGCTACGGGAATTGCCAGCGTCCGGGTATCGCCCAGATTGCTTGAAGAGACGACATATTGCAGTCGGTTCAGAAAATCGAAGCAATCGAGATCATCGTGCAGTTCAATACTCATCAAGGCGCCGTAGCGACAAAAAAGTGTTGTTGCAATCTCATGCTGGGGATGACTTTCTAGGCCCGGATAATGCACCTTTCTGACGCTCGGATGTGCTTCACAAAATTGCGCAAGTGCGAGGGCGTTCTCGCACGCGCGGTGAACGCGCAGCGACATTGTTTCTGATCCCACGGCGAGCGTGTGAGCCGCTTCGGGCGACAGGGTTGCGCCAAAATCGCGCAGGCCTTTTTTCTTGATTTGCGTCATTCCCCAGCCACTGGCAGGTCCGTTTTTATAGGTGTCATAAAGATTGGGGAAATGAGTCCAGTCAAACAGGCCGGTATCTGTAATCGCACCTCCCAAGGCGTCGCCATGGCCACCGAAGTATTTTGAGAGTGAATTGATGATCAACGACGCCCCTACCGCTTTGGGGGAGAACAGGCACGGTGTCGTGATGGTGTTGTCCACGACATAGAGCAGGCCTCTTTCGGCGCACAGGGCGCCGATGCGGGCGAGATCAGCCACCTGCGTCACCGGGTTTGCGATGGTTTCTACAAAAACCAGACGAGTTGCAGGAGTGATGGCACGCGCAACATTTGTCACGTCAGTCGCATCGACAAAGCTGACATCAATGCCAAAATTGCCAAAGGTTGTGAACAGACTGTTGGTGTTTCCAAACAAAAACGCGCTGGAAACCACGTGGTCGCCCTTGCGCAGCAAGGCCAGGAAAAGAGATCCGATGGCGGCCATACCGGTTGCAAATGCCACTGTGGAAATGCCGTGTTCCATCTGAGTCACACGATTCTGCAGAGCCGTGACAGTCGGGTTTTGCTGCCGGCCGTAGTTGTACCCCGCCTTGCGGCCTTGAAAGACGGCGGCCAGATCACGGGCGTCGGCGTACTCATAGGCAATCGACGTGTGAATCGGCGTGTGCAAGGCACCATGCTCCGGCAAACTCGACCGGTCTGAGTGCAGGTTGGCGGTGTCAAAATGAGGCGCTGGTTGTTTGGGTTTCATACTGCCGGAATCCTGGGTAAGGGGCGCGGAGAGAAGGCGGCGGTAGTATATAAGACTGGGGGAGGGCTGAACACCGCCACCATGGACTTAGGGAAGGTGGTAGATGGGCAGGGCGCTGATTTCAGACTCAATGGCGCTTATGCGGCTGGCATACGCATCGCTGTTGCGGTCCGTGTATTGCGCCGAAAAATCGTCCTCCGTCAAACCGGCATTGTCCCGCGAGACAGGAGGCATGTAATCGGTTTCCAAGCCCGCTGCGGCGAGACGTGCCTGTAAATCGCGAGCCGCTTGCCCACTGGAAGTGGCAGCCTTTCCCAGCGCCACGCCGGCAGAATTGGCCGTCAGGTCACTGAAACTGAAGCCTGTTCGATACCGGGCATCGTGGGCTTCCTTGCTGGTGGATAGCAGGCCAGCTACCCCCGCCCCTACACTGGCCGTCATCGCCGCGGAACTGGTGAAATGCTGCGCGAGATCCGGCCTTCGCTGGATCGTGACGGAAATACGCCGCGGCGTAATCAGCGCGGCAGCGCCGGGAGGCTCTATTAACTGGCTCAGATCGGATTCGTTGACGTAAAGAGAAAGCGCCTGCAGCAAACTGCGATTCTCGGCGACTGGATCTGATCCCGCCACGACGCGTTCCCGGGCAAAGTCGAACAAGGGAAACATCAGCAGATTGAGTGAAATGCTGCGGGTGTCCTCGGGCAGGGCATTGACGATGTCCACCAGCCGACCGAAATACGCCATGATCCGGGCCTTGTCATCCTGACTCATCAAGAGCTGCTCGGCCTGTGTCTGGACACGCGCCAGCAATTGCGGGTTCCAGTCGAGAGTGATTTGAACCTGATCCTCGGCGAACGCGACCGTCTTCAAGCTGTCCCGCAACGCTGACAGCTCCCGGTAGTTCACATAGGCACGCGAGAGATCACTTTCCAGCTGTCCAAGGAGATGGTGAACAAGTGCATCCGGCACCGGGAGATGACCGATCTTCACGGCATACAGATCGAGCCCTTGGCGGGCCTCCCTCACGCCGGCATGCAGGTTGAGATACAGAGGCAACAAATAGGAGGCCACCGGCAAACTCACATCCACCTCTGCGCGATCTTGCAGAAGGCTCACATTCGCTGATACGCCATGGAGGTCGGGCACGTTCTGAATCAGGAAAGCCGCCAGCAGATTCAATTCCTCAGCATCCAGATGGAGCGTCAGTTCACCCGGCTCGTTGATCGTGGCCGGCGCGTTGTCCACGATCAGCTGCTCAATCGTATTGATCGCCAGGGGGTCCAGCACGGGAGGAGAGATGACCGTCGCCTTTGTCTGAATCATCAACACCAGACAGGCAAAAGACGCCAGCAACACCCCTCCCAAGAGGCGCCAGAGGTAACGAAGGGGGCTGTGCTTAGTGACCATGGGCATGAGAGTTCAGCGAGGAAGCTGACAAATGGCTGATTTACCTATATAAAGTGCACATTCTGCTTGCGTGATGGATTCCACATCGCGGAAGAAAGCCAGCGTGCACCGCTTGACCCTACTATCAGTGACTGATTATGGTGACGTCAAGCGTTGACCCAGAGATCGCCAGCGTCGACAGGCCTACAGGGATCCCATAATGAATGACTCACATGACATGCTCCGTAATGCCGTCTCCTCTGCGGGACGTTTGCTGACAATTGCTCTCATGGTCGTGCTGACCGCCTGCGCAGGTTCCTCCCAGCAAGCAGAAATCGACCAGGCTGAGACGATCGCGATGCAGCGAGAGCAGGAACAACTCGCTGCTGCTCGCGCAGCGGAAGAGCGTGCCCGAGTCGCTCGTCAGGAAGCCGAACGTGAACGTGAGCGACAGGCCGAGCTCGCACGGCAGGAACGTGAAGAAGCCGAACGACAGGCGCAGCGCGAGGAAGCCGCCCGTCTCGCTGCCGCAGAGCAGGAGCGACGGGCTGCCATCGCCCGTGATGAGGCACAGCGTGCCAGAATCGCGCAGCTGGAGTCGCAGATCGAACAGTTACGAGCCAGCAATGCGCAGTCAGCTGTAGTGAATCAGAAATACGAGGAAGCCATTGCAGCGGCACAGGCCCTGCTCGACGCCCTGAGCCTTGAACAACAGAAATACGCCAACACCAATGCCGCAGGCGAGCCGACAGTCGCGCTCGACAAAGCGCGGTTGGCTGATCTTGAGGCCCAAAAGGACCGACTCAAGGCAGAAGCGCAGGCGCTTGCTCAGTAATGAGTGGCGAGATCATCGATATCGACGAGGCACGGGAAGCCCGGCGCTTCAAAGCGAAAGAAGATCAACTGAAAAAAATTCGTGACGCCTTTCGAGCGGCGCGATTAAGTGCAAAGCCCGCAAAAAAGACCACGACCAAAGGGGAGGGTGGCGGCAAAAAAAGCAAGAAAAAGCGTCCGCCTTCCAAACCCTGAAAATGACGGCATCCGCCCTCGCATTCTTCTCCACAATCCTGCTGTACTCCTGAAAATCCGCACAGGGATTCTGCGTGAAATTTTCTGCATTTATGCGTGCAATTCGGCCGTGAAACCGCCGTATTTCGCGGCTTTGTTTGTCCTGATCGATATGCTACAGTGCGCCCCGGTCCGTACAAAAACAACATGAGGGGATACCGCAAGATGCCAGGCATGACAATCAGTATTTCGATTTTGCTTTCGCTTTTTGGTTTGGGTGTGGCGTATTTTTATATGCGCCGGGTAATGAGTGTGCCGTTGAGCTTAGGTCTTGAGGGCGAGCAAAAGTCCAGACTTATCTTTATTCACGGTGCAATTGCCCAGGGTGCCATGGCATTTCTGAAGCAAGAGTACAAGTTTCTCGCCATTTTCATGATCGTCTTCGCCGCGGTGATCGCAGTGCTGATTGACGATAATCACACACCTGATACCCGCGAAGGTCTCTACACCGCCGTCGCATTCCTATTCGGGGGCCTGATTTCAATTGCCTCCGGCTACATCGGCATGATGATTGCCACGCAGGGCAACGCGCGTACCACGGTTTCTGCCCGCAATGACATCAGCGATGCCTTCAAGGTGGCACTGAACTCCGGCGCGGTGATGGGCTTTGCGCTGGTCAGTCTCGCCGTGCTGGGCCTGGTGGTCGTGTATCTCGTGATGAAAGCCTGGGTCCCCGACGATCTGCCTAACTACGTGTTAATGGAAATTATCGCCGGATTCGGTCTCGGCGGTTCCACCATCGCGCTGTTCGCCCGTGTCGGCGGCGGTATCTTTACCAAGGCAGCCGACGTGGGTGCTGACCTCGTGGGCAAGGTAGAAAAAGGCATTCCTGAAGACGATCCCCGCAACCCCGCAGTTATTGCAGACAACGTGGGTGACAACGTGGGTGACGTGGCAGGCATGGGGGCAGACCTCTTTGGATCCTGCGCCGAAAGCACCTGCGCTGCGATGGTGATCAGTGCCGTCGTTTTCGCGGGCAACATCGATGCCCTTCTGTACCCGATTCTGATCAGTGCGGTGGGAATTCCAATCAGCCTGTTGACGATGATGTTTGTGTCAGTGAAGAAAGAGGAAGATGTGTCCCCTGCACTGATGAAACTGCTGATCATCTCCAGTGCGCTGATGGCGATTGCCATGTTCTTCATTACCCGCATGGTGATTCCGGAGCAGTTTGTTCTGCGTGAGGAAACCTACTCAGCGATGGGCATTTACTGGTGCTTCTTCTCCGGTCTGATAGCCGGACTCGCCGTGGGTCTGCTCACGGGTTACTACACCTCCGGAAGCTTCAAGCCGGTGCAGGAAGTAGCCAAGTCCTGCGAAACGGGTGCTGCCACGAATATCATTTACGGGCTGGCACTGGGCTACAAGAGCACTGTGCTGCCTTACATCGCGATCGCGATTGCTATTTTTGTGTCCTGGGAATTGGGCGGCATGTACGGTGTGGCCATCGGCTCACTCGGGATGCTGGGAACACTGGCGATTGCGCTGACAATCGATGCTTACGGCCCTGTGGCGGACAATGCCGGAGGGGTTGCCGAAATGGCGGGCCTGGATAAAGAAGTGCGCCGTCGTACCGACATTCTGGATGCAGCGGGCAATACCACTGCCGCGATCGGAAAAGGCTTTGCGATTGGTGCAGCAATTCTGACCTCGCTCGCCTTGTTCGCCGCTTTCCTGACCAGTGCAGATGGCCTGATGAAGGAACAGCGTGGCGAAGACTACGATCTTCTGGGCTCCATCAACCTGCTGGATCCTATCGTGTTCGTGAGCCTGTTCATGGGCGCAGTACTGCCTTTCCTGTTCACCGCAATGACCATGAAGTCCGTGGGCAAAGCCGCGTTCGACATGATTGAGGAAGTGCGTCGTCAGTTCAATTCCATTCCAGGATTGATGGAAGGCAAAGCGGAGCCCGATTACGCCCAGTGTGTGGCGATTTCCACAAAAGCCGCACTGCGTGAAATGATCGCTCCCGGCATCTTGATTATGGGAACGCCCCTCGTGGTGGGCTTCCTGTTCGGCGTGCCAGCGGTCGCGGGCATTCTGGCAGGGTCTCTGGTTGCCGGTGGTGTGTTGGCGATCTCTTCCTCCAACAGCGGTGGCGCATGGGATAACGCCAAGAAATTCATTGAAGCCGGTCACTACGGCGGCAAAGGGTCCGAAGTCCACAAGGCGGCAGTCGTGGGCGATACGGTGGGCGATCCTCTCAAGGATACCTCCGGTCCTTCCCTGAATATTCTGATCAAGCTTTCCGCCATTCTGTCGCTCGTCTTTGCACCGTTCTTCGTGCAATACGGTGGCGTGTTGATTGGGGGATAAGACCCTTCTCGCCCCCAAATAAAAAGGGCTGCCTCGGCAGCCCTTTTTTTTGGTCTTCTAATTGGGGCGCCGACGTTCGAAGTGGTACATCACCCATTCGGTGTAATCGTTCTCTTCGCCGGTTTCCGAATCAACCCACTTCACTTGCACGTTGCGGACGCACTGGTAAATCCGGAAGGAATCGGTGTCTTCGATGATCAGTCCCCGCACCGAAGGGTTCAGGGTGTAATTGGAAATTTCCACCAGTTTCCAGTCTTCCTGCATGGTTCTGGTGATGCACTCATTGCCGAACAACAAATCGACGTAGGGCATTTCCATTTCCGCCCACTTCCCGGAGGGAATATCGAGATTGAGTGTCAGGCGTCGCTGATTCTGTGGATTCTGTTCGTCCGAAAACAGAACCGAACGTAACGACACGGTATGCTCGCTCTGATTCTGCGTCACCAGACGCAGGCCGGCATTGCTATTAGTTCCCCACGCCGTGGAATAGATGGCGTATTTGATGGGGTAATCGCTCTCTCCCAGAGCGGTTTGCGTGGTATTGAACTCCTGGGCATAACCGCAGGAGGTCGCGCAAAGCATCAGGAGGGCGAAGCGTGCCTTGGACATGGTGATCTCGATCCTCAGCCGGAGGTATGTCGGCGAAACTCTCAGAAAACCCCCGCAGGTTAGCTCAATCCCTTTTCTTTTTCCATGCATCCCTTGCTTGGATCAGCCGGCGCGTGCGACGAATTTCTGAAGGCTTGATTGCTTGTTCCGCGTCTGCGCTTCGTTGGATAATGCTAGAAATTACGCGGGGTTCTGCCTTGTGGCTCAGTGGATAAACATTCATGGTTGAAAAACTTTCAGGAATCGCACACGTCGTCTGTGTTGCTTCGGGCAAGGGCGGTGTCGGCAAATCGACGACGGCAGTGAATCTTGCACTTGCACTGCATCGACGCGGGCAGCGCGTGGGGCTTTTGGATGCCGATATTTATGGTCCCAGTCAGCCGCTGATGCTTGGCGTCACGCCGGGTACTCGCCCCAGGATCATTGATCAAAAGTACATGGAACCTGTGCGTGCCCATGGCATTGAGTCCAATTCCATGGGGTATCTCGTTGATCCAACAACGCCGATGGTCTGGCGTGCTCCCATGATTGTCGGTGCATTCAATCAGATTCTGAAGGATACCCGGTGGTCCGCACTCGATTATTTGATCGTCGACATGCCGCCTGGCACGGGCGATATTCAATTGAGTCTGTCGCAATCTGTGCCGATCAGTGGTGCGGTGATTGTAACGACCCCTCAGGATGTTGCCTTGCTGGATGCGCGCAAGGGCATTGAGATGTTTCGCAAGGTCCGGGTTCCTCTGCTGGGCGTGGTTGAGAACATGAGCATCCACATTTGCTCACAGTGCGGGCATGCAGAAGCGATTTTTGGAGAAGGAGGGGGGCAACAACTTTCCGAGAATTACGGAATCGATGTGATAGGCTCATTGCCCTTGGATCTGTCGATTCGCGAACACACGGATCGAGGCACACCTATTGTGGTTGCGCAACCAGACGGCGCGGTGGCAGGCGCCTATCTGGCGTTGGCAGACAATGTCATGGCCCGCATCGCCACGCTGGAAACGCAGGACGTGACGGTGCCGCATATCACAATCAGTGACGATTAATATAAAAAGAGGAAACCTACGTGGATGCTATCAATGCGCTTTTGGTAAGAATGGACGGGCTGTTGGCGGGGTCGGCATGGTTTCCCTATATGCTGCTCTTCTCCGGACTATTTTTTACGCTCTATCTGAAGTTTCCTCAGATACGTTATTTCCGCCACGCGCTGAAGGTCGTGTCCGGCAAACTCGATCGCGAAGGAGCTCCCGGGGATACGAGTCATTTTCAGGCTCTCTCAACGGCACTGGCGGGAACAATTGGTACCGGCAATATCGGCGGAGTGGCCTTCGCACTGTTCCTCGGCGGCCCCGCCGCATTGTTCTGGATGTGGATGACTGCCTTTCTGGGCATGACAACGAAGTTTGTAGAGGTCACGCTCTCCCACAAGTACCGCGTCAAGACCGAAGACGGCTCCATGGCGGGCGGGCCCATGTATTACATGGAAAACGGGCTGAAGTCGCGTCCATTGGCCATCGTGTTTGCGATTGCCGCGGTACTGACGTGCTTCGGTATTGGCAACTTTCCTCAGATAAACAGTATCGCGGCTGGTCTGAAGGATTCCTTCGACATCAGCCCGCTCGTTTCAGGTGCCGTGTTGACCGTGCTGCTGGCGCTGGTGGTGGTGGGGGGGATCAAGCGGATAGCCCAAGTGGCTTCCAAACTCGTCCCCGCCATGTCTCTCATTTATGTGATCGGCGCACTCGCCGTCATCATTCCGAATTTTGGCAATGTAATTCCCTCGTTTGTTTCCATTTTTGCCGACGTGTTTACCGGCACAGCCGCCACCGGAGGATTCCTCGGGGCAACCATCGCATTTGCTTTTAACCGTGGTGTGAACCGGGGACTCTTTTCCAACGAGGCAGGGCTGGGTTCCTCCTCCATTGCCCATTCGTCGGCGCGCACAGACGAGCCTGCCGATGAAGGGATGGTGTCACTACTGGAGCCCTTCATCGATACCATTGTGATCTGCACATTGACCGGGCTGGTGATCCTGTCGTCAGGCGTCTGGAACCAGAAATTCGACACCGCGTTTGCGCGCGCCGATCTTTCCTTGGTATCCGGTGTTTACACTGATACCAACCCGGCACATCGTGACGAGTTGTTCCATTATCTGAGCAACGGGGCATCTTCCGTGAATGCGTTTACCGGGTTCATGGAGGTTCAGAATGGACAGATTCGCAATCCTTCAGACTTCACGGTATTGCATGCACGCTCTATCGCGGAAGAGGTGCGAGTGAGCCAGAACGGTGTGCCGGCGAGCGGGCGCTTTCAGGTGACGGCCGGAAAGCCCGACGATCTCACGCTGACTCTGCAGGGGAAGTCTTTGATTCATTCGGTGCCGCTGACGTCAAAGGCGTTCAGTCAGGGTCTCTTGGGTGATGCGGGGCAATACATCGTGTCGATCGGCCTGTTGCTGTTTGCATTCTCAACAGCGATTGCGTGGTCCTATTACGGGGACCGCGCCATTATGTATTTGTTCGGACATGCAGGGGTTTTGCCATTCCGTCTTGTCTATATTGCCGGCTTTTTTCTGGCGGCACAGGCGGACACGACCCTGATCTGGAATTTGTCCGCCGTCACCCTGTTCTTCATGGCGATGCCCAATCTGGTGGGCATCTTGTTGCTGCGCAAGGATATGAAGGCCACCGTCGAGGATTACTGGCGGCGCATCAATTCCGGGTCATGAGTGCACGTGTTCGCCCGGCAAACGAATATCCCGCACGATGCGCTGCACCGCTTCCGGCGGTTCTGCCGTAACGCGGCAGACGATCAGTGCAACGACGAGATTGATCAGCGTGCCAAGCGTGCCGATCCCCTCGGGTGAAACACCAAACCACCAGTGCGCGGCGGTGCTCATCTGCGGGTTGATAAACTTGAAATAGATGATGTAGGCCGCCGTGAATGTAAATCCTGTGAGCATGCCGGCAATGGCACCCTGTCGGTTCATGCGGCTATAGAAGATGCCGAGCACGATCGCAGGGAAAAACGACGCGGCCGCTAGCCCGAACGCAAATGCCACGACTTCAGCGACAAAGCCCGGCGGATTAATACCGAAATACCCCGCAATGAGGACTGCGACAAAAATCGCCATCCGCGCGTAATTCAATTCCTGTTTCTCGGTAATCTCGGGCCTGAGAGTTCTCTTCATGAGGTCATGGGAGATCGACGTGGAGATCACCAGCAAGAGTCCGGCCGCCGTAGACAGGGCGGCAGCAAGTGCCCCGGCAGCCACCAGCGCGATGACCCAATTTGGCAACCGGGCGATCTCGGGATTCGCCAGTACCATGATGTCGCGATTGACCGTCAATTCGTTCGCCTGAGGATCACCCACGTACTGGATGCGCCCGTCGTTGTTCTTGTCGTTAAACACTATCAGGCTGGTGCGCTCCCAGGTTGTGAACCACGAAGGCATCGACACATATTCCGCATTGTTGACGGTGTTCATCAGATTGGTCTTGGAGAAGGCGGCTATGGCGGGCGCGGTGGTGTACAGAATCGCGATGAAAATAAGTGCGAAGCCTGCCGAACGACGTGCGTCTCGCACGCTTGGCACCGTGAAGAAACGAATAATCACGTGGGGCAGTCCGGCTGTGCCGAACATCAGTGCGGCCGTGATGAAAAAGACATCCTGCGTGCTTTTCTGACCCGCCGTATAGGTACCGAATCCGAGCTCCTGACTGATGCCGTCCAGGCGGTCGAGCAGGTAGCCCCCACCGTACTCTTGCGTGAGTTCCGAACCAAATCCGAGTTGCGGAATGGGATTGCCGGTCATCATCATCGAAATGAAGATAGCAGGCACCATGTAGGCAAAAATCAGCACGCAGTACTGCGCCACCTGGGTATAGGTGATGCCTTTCATGCCACCCAACACCGCGTAAAAAAAGACGATGGCCATGCCAATCACGACACCTGTCGTAATGTCCACTTCCAGAAAGCGGGAGAACACGATGCCGGCGCCCTGCATCTGGCCGCAGACATACACGAAGGACACCACGATGGCGCAAAAGACGGCGGCAAGGCGAGCGCTCTGGGAGTAATAACGGTCACCGATGAACGCGGGCACCGTGAATTTGCCGAACTTGCGCAGATAGGGCGCCAGCAGCAGGGCGAGGAGGACATAACCCCCTGTCCAGCCCATCAGGTAGTAGGTGCCGTCACGGCCCAGGAACGAGATCAATCCTGCCATCGAGATAAAGGACGCCGCAGACATCCAGTCCGCTGCCGTGGCCATCCCGTTGATCATCGGACTGACGCCGCCGCCGGCCACATAGAAGTCGTGTGTAGACCCTGCCTTGGACCACAAAGCGATGGCGATATACAGGCCGAAGGTCAGAAAGATAAACAGGTAGGTCCAGATTTGCACGCTCATGTCGAGGTTCCTTCTTCGGCGATCTTGCGGGCGGATTCGGCATGGTCGAGATCAAATTGCCGGTCCAGTTTGTCCATCTGGTAAATGTACACATAGATCAGGATGACAAACCCGTAGATAGATCCCTGCTGCGCCATCCAGAAACCCAGCTTGAAGCCGCCAAAGCGAAACTGATCGAGGAAATCCGCCAGCAGAATGCCGCAGACAAACGAGATAAAGAACCAGACACACAGAAGGGTAAGAACGATTTTGACATTGGCCTTCCAGTAGGAAAGCGCGTGCTTGTTGGACATTGGCTGCCTCTTGCTTGTTTTGTTATAACTTATTGTTTTTTATAATTAAAAAGCACATTGAAAGTGCTTGGAGTGGCAAGATGGTAGCACTAAAAAAATAGGAGGTATACCGCTGGCTGAGGACTTTGCGACGGGGTCATTTCGTCGCAGCGCCGCAGTAACAGTGCAATCCTCCGCCGAATCGGGCGGGGTTTGACTATTGTCTGTGATCCCTTACTATTCATCAAATCAATGAGTGCGTGCACCATCATTACAGGGTTCCTCCGCCATGACGGCCAAGCGATGTGATCTCAATCTTTTTCTGGTTTTCGATACGATCTATTCGGAGCGAAATCTCACGCAGGCCGCGAAAACGCTCGATATCACGCAACCGGCGGTCAGCAATGCGCTGGCTCGACTGCGCAAGCTTTTCAATGACGAGCTGTTCATCCGCACCGCGCGTGGCATGCAACCCACCCCAGTTGCGGAAAACATTGCACAGGACATTTCCTCTGCTTTGGGCCTTCTCAAGGGGAGTGTGCTGGCCCGTCAGGAATTTGATCAGCAGCAGACGGAGCGGGTGTTTCAATTCAGTATGACGGATCTCTCCGAAGCGCTGATATTGCCACGACTGATTCCGCTCATTGAACAGTCTGCGCCCAACGTGTCACTGCAAAGCTATTACGTGAAGCGCCAGGAACTTGTGAGACAACTGGCACGAGGCGAACTGGATTTTGCCATTGATGTGCCGGTAGTGGATGATCCTCAGTTAAACCATCAATCGCTTTTTCAGGACGATTATGTATGTGTTGTTCGTCGCGGCCACTCCATCCTGGAGAAACCGTTCTTGCTTGAGGCGTATTTATCCTTGACCCATGTCCATGTATCGAGTCGCCGCAAAGGCATGGGACAGATCGATTTGGCTCTGCTGAAACTGGGAAAGGAGCGCAAGATAAAATTGCGGGTACAGCATTACCGGGTTGCCGCTGCAATCGTGCACACGACAGATCTTGCGTTATGTTTGCCACGGTTTCTTGCGCAAAAATATGATCTGGAGATTCTGCCGCTTCCGTTCGAAGTGCAGTCACTGAATTTTCATCTTTACTGGCACAAACAGTCTGAAATCGATGGGGCGCACCGGTGGATGCGGGATGCCTTACTGGGCTTGTTTGCGACGTGATTATGGGTAAACGCTACTCAATAAAAGTCTTGATGTAATTCAGCAGTCGGCGGCGGTGGACACGGGCTGCATCCTCATCGTCTTTTGAGTAGTTTCGAAGAATCTGACGAATTGCCTGCCGTTCTGCCAGCGGCCAGGTCTCCACAAAAGCGCCCACATCGTCTTCGCTCCCCGCGAGGAGTCGCTCTCCCCATTTTTCAATCAGTTGAGCGCGGCGAACTTCTGCATGGTCCGGCGTGCGCATCTTGTCCAGTTCGCGTTGAATGGATTCATGGTCTTCATCTCGCATCACCTTGCCAATAAACTGCAATTGGCGTCGTCTGGCCTCGTGTCGGTTTGGCAGCCGCTGGTACTCGGCGATGGCATTGCGCAGGGTATCCGACAGCGGCAGTTTTTCGAGCTGCTTCTTGCCGAGCGTGGTCAGGTCCTCTCCGAGATTTTGCAAACCGGTCATGTCGCGCTTTCGCTGCGATTTGCTGGGCGGTTCGAGTGACCAATCGATTTCTTCACGGTGTTTCATAAAATTCTCAGACTCTGCCTGCGCTGTAGGGGAGGGGAGTGATCGTGTGCTTTGGCAGCGCGCTCATTCACTTTCGTCGAAGCGGTTGTTGACCAGATCGGTAATCGCGTTGAGGGCGTCATGTTCGTCGGGCCCGTCAATATAGATGTTCAGGACGGTACCCTTTCCTGCGGCGAGCATCATCAGGGAAAGGATGCTTTTGCCATCCACCATTTTGTCCTGGCCTACCTTGATCTGGCTGTTAAAGGTGGAGCTTACCGAGACCATGCGGGCAGCGGCCCGGGCGTGCAAACCGGCTTTATTGCAAATTGTCAGTGTGGATTTGATCATGTCGTTCAGGGGGTTTCCCGTTTGTTGAGCTCGCGGTGCATCACCTGCACGTTGCGAATTTTATCAGCAAAATACTGCTTCAGACGCTCGCAAAGATACACGGACCGGTGTTGTCCTCCCGTGCATCCGATCGCCACCGTCATGTAGCTGCGGTTATTTTCTTCGAAGCGGGGAAGCCATTTCACCAGATACTGGCATAAGTCCTGATACATCGATTCAACGGCTTGCTGTGACGATAGCCAGTTTTTTACGGCATCTTGCAGGCCCGTCAAATGTCGCAGATCTTCCTCCCAGTAGGGGTTGGGAAGGCATCGCACATCGAAGACAACATCGGCATCAATCGGCACGCCGTATTTGTAGCCGAAGGATTCAAACATCAGGGCGAGTCCGCTGTCGTCACGCTCGACAACCCGTGCTCGGATGGTTTCCCGCAACTGGTGAAGGGACATGTTGCTGGTGTCGATGGACAGACTAGACAGCAATGCGATTTCTTCCAGCAAGACGGTTTCCATGTTGATTGCCTGGCGCAATCCAATCTTTTCGGTGGTCAGCGGATGTTTGCGACGGCTCTCGCTAAACCGCTTGATCAGGGTTGGACTGCTGGCGTCGAGAAAAATGATCTCGGTGCGAATCGATTGCTGTTTCAATTGTTCGATGATCGCAGGGACTTGTTCCAGGTCCGATGGAATATTGCGGGCGTCAATACTGACGGCCACCGATGGCGTCTCACTCGTCTGGGTATTGACGCGCTGGGCAAGGGCGGGCAGCAGGCTGGCAGGCAGATTGTCAATGCAATAGAAACCGTGATCCTCAAGCATGTTGAGAGCGGTACTTTTGCCGGAACCTGAACGGCCACTGATGATGAGGAATTTCACGTGAAATCCGCCTGTTTGTTTTGTTGCTGACGCTGTGGTGTCTCCGCGGGTCGCGGCGTCCTCCGCCAAGGGCTAACGCTGTTTTTGCCGCGTGGATCGACTTTAACTCTGGGTTGCAATCTCAAACAGGGCATCGGCAGTTTGCGCCTGGCGAAGTGCGCTGCAAAAGCTGTCCTGATGGAACAGGCTGGCCAGCGCGCCGAGTACCTTGAGATGTTCGTCTGTTTCTTCTGCCGGCACGATCAGCACAAAGAGCACGTCCACTGAGCGTGAGTCGATGGCATCGAAATCGATTCCTTCGGCAAGCGTGACAAGCGCGCCAGTAATGCGATCGCAGTCAGCCACGCGACAATGGGGAATGGCGATCCCGTTACCGATTCCGGTACTGCCCAGTTGCTCTCGCGCCAGAAGAGCGCTGTAGATGTGGTCTGCCGAGAGTGCTTTGGTCTCGTTCGCAATCAATTCGCTAATGGTGGTCAGGAACCGTTTTTTGCTGACCCCTGGCAACTTACAGAAGCAGCGGGATGGCGTCAGAATGGAGGTGAGTTGCATGTTGAGCGAGTCTCGTGGTTCGGAATTATGGGAAAGATTTTAGCACTGCTGCCTGGCTGACATGAGGGATTTTTTTCTCCGTTCCGCCATTCCTCTCCTCGCGCATATCACACCAGCTTCTTGCGTTCATTCGACGGGGGAATCGACAGGGATTCACGGTATTTTGCAATCGTTCGCCGCGCGACATTGATGCCCTGATCCTCCAGCATTTTCGTAATTTTGCTGTCGCTCAGCGGTTTGCGGGCGTTCTCGGAAGCCACCAGTTTCTTGATGAGTGCCCGGATCGCCGTTGAGGAACATTCACCCCCACCTGCGGTGCTAACGTGACTTGAAAAGAAGTATTTCAGTTCGAAGATGCCCTTGGGGGTGTGCATGTACTTTTGAGTGGTCACCCGGGAAATGGTGGATTCGTGCATATTGACGGCTTCAGCAATGTCATGCAAAACCAGCGGTTTCATTGCCTCTTCTCCGTATTCGAAGAAGCCCTTCTGATGTTCCACAATGCGGGTTGCCACTTTCATCAGGGTCTCGTTGCGGCTCTGCAAGCTCTTGATGAACCAGCGGGCTTCTTGCAGATTGTCTCGCAAATAGTTGTTATCGGCGCTGTTGTCAGCGCGACGGAC
Organism: uncultured Klebsiella sp.; assembly: GCA_964538025.1. Taxonomy (GTDB): domain Bacteria; phylum Pseudomonadota; class Gammaproteobacteria; order Pseudomonadales; family Pseudohongiellaceae; genus UBA5078. The sequence goes on from CAZICZ010000004.1 coordinate 140,547, forward strand.
AAGGGAGGCATAGTCCGGATTGATGCGGATTCTCGGCGCCGTTTCCGGATTCAGCTCCACTCGCCAACGCCCGGTATCGCTGCCTTTGCTGACGATGACATCTGGCACGATGTAGGTTGTTGACGGTGGCGCGATATCGGCGCCCGGGCGCGGATTGAGCTGTTCAATAACATGAATGGCCTCGCGCAATTCCGGCTCTTTCAAACGGGACAGGCGCATTAACTGGGTGTAGTCGCGATTGCCCAGTAGCTGCAGATGATCCTTGACGATCATCTTGGCGTGTTTGATTGCCGGAGTCAGGTGCTCCTTTTCAAATTGCAGCAGCTGAATCATCAGGCATTCGGCGAGATCGCGATAGCCAACCCCTACAGGGTCGAACTGTTGTACCCGGTGCAACACCGCCAATACTTCTTCGGGCTCGATGTCGAGCGAGCGGCTCAGGCTGGCATGAAGGGCGTCGATACTGACTGTGAGCATGCCGTTGGTGTCGATGGCATCGATAATCGCCATAGCGATCAGGCGATCGGCATCTGACATCGGAGTCAGGTTCAATTGCCAGCTGAGATGATCCTGCAGTGTCTCCGTCGCACTGTTGCGAGACTCGAAATCCATGTTCTCGCCATCGCCGCCACTCGAGCCACCGCCTGTGGTGTAGGTCGTCTGGTATACATCGTCCCAATGACTGTCGACGGACAGTTCCTGCGGAATGCTGTCTTCCCAGCGATTATCATCGCCATCGGACAGTGTGCCAAAATCCGGCGAGTCCATGCCGTCGTGGGCAGAGAGCGAATTCTCAAAACGGAAGTCGTCCTGTGCGGCAGCGCTGGGGGAGGAGATATCCATATCGCCCTCGCTGTCGTGGGTCTCGGACGGATAATCATCCTGACTTTCATCCACTTCCAGCATCGGGTTTGACTCCAGCGCCTGATGGATTTCCTGCTGAAGATCGAGCGTGGAGAGCTGTAGAAGGCGAATCGCTTGCTGCAGCTGTGGCGTCATGGTCAATTGCTGACCTAACTTGAGCTGAAGCGATAATTTCATAGGGTTGTGTACTTCATAGTGACATCGGATGGTGGCTGCTATGCCACACGAAAAAGCCTGGAAATATCCCTGACACGGGCATGATCGCTCGCTGGAGCCTGCTTAGCAAGTATCGTGCCGTATGTGCCTAGCAAATTTCAAGCCTGAACGTGCCTAGATTTTGAATTGATGGCCGAGATAGACGTCGCGCACTTTCTGGTTTCCCAGAATGACCTCCGCCGAACCTTCGGCGATGATCTGTCCTTCGCTCACGATATACGCCTTTTCACAGATATCGAGCGTTTCGCGGACATTGTGGTCGGTCAGCAATACACCAATGCCCTTGCTCTTGAGATGAGAGATGATGTCTTTGATATCGCTGACCGAGATTGGGTCTACGCCAGCAAAGGGCTCATCCAGAAGAATAAACTGCGGGTCCGCTGCCAAGGCGCGGGCTATCTCCGTCCGTCGACGTTCACCCCCCGACAGGCTCATGCCCTTGTTGTCGCGAATATGGCCGATGTGAAACTCCTGCAGGAGTGCTTCGAGGCGGCGCTGACGGTCTTCGCGGCTGAGTGACTTTCGGGTCTCCAGAATCGCCATGATGTTCTCCGCCACGGTCAGTGTGCGGAAAATAGAGGAATCTTGGGGAAGGTAGCCGACACCCTGCTGGGCTCTGGCATGGATGGGCAGAGTGGTGAGATCGGCATTGTCGAGCGTGATCTGGCCACCGTCTGCCTGAATCAGGCCGACAATCATGTAGAAGCAGGTCGTCTTGCCTGCCCCATTAGGGCCAAGGAGACCGACAATCTGGCCACTTTCAACACTCAGAGAAACGTCCCTGACAACCTGTCGGCTCTTGTAGGCTTTGGCAAGATGGCTGGCGCGCAGAATGCTCATCAGTTTGCCTGGGGGCTAAGAGAGCCGCTGCAGGCCTGACCGGAGGTGGCACCGGTGGCAATCGTGTGTCGAATTTCAGCACATCGCAGGGTAGTGCCCGGCTGTGTGAAGTTCGCATTGCCCAAAAACTCCACGAGGGGAGACTCGCCCGCATAGTAGGTGATGGTTTCGCTGTAGCCCGTCACAGGTTCGCTCTGTTCGCTCGTATTCTGTTCGAAATTGGCCGGCGCGCCCGTCAGTTTGACCTGTTGCAGCTGGTTGTTGAGGTCATACTCGAGCACCGCCACATCTCCCTTGAGCGTGATGTCGTTCTGACGCACGAAGACGTTGTTGCGCAGGGTAATGACGCGCAGACCGTTGATCGTTTCAATCGTGGTTTCGCCATCGGCACTGTATTCGTGACTGGGCGCTTGGGCGGCCAAGGCCGGGGCTCCGGTCAGGCTCAGGAAACACAGATGCAGTAAGGAGGCGCAAGCGAAGGGCGGGATTTTAGGGCTGTGCATTCTGAACGTCATATCGGCCTTTGACCTCGGAGAGAAAGGTCAGTGTGTCCTGTTGCAGGTTGGCTCGCATGCCAATCGCACTCTGCCGCAGGAAATGGGTGGTCATGGTGACTTCCTGATCCGTCGCCATCGTTTCAGATTCGGGGAAAACCGACAGGAAGGGCGTCGCGAGTGTCATGCGATCGCCGGTTTTATCAATCTGGAAAAGTTCCACGTCTTCACTCAGGTCCAGGCGGCTGATCTTGCCGCCCGCGTCGGCTGCGAGGATTCTGCCCGATCTGGCCACGATATTCCAGCGCACGCCATCGCCCTGATACAGGCGCACGTAAGGGTTGCTCAAATGGGTTGTATCGTCCAAGTAGTGCACCTGTTCGGTGGCTTCCAGTGTGTATTCAATCTGCCCCTGATCCGTATACAGCACGCTGGTGACGTCATTGGAGTAGGCGTCGTAGGTGATCGCAGCAAGCGGGCTTTCCTCATCCCGATCGTTGCTGCGTTGATCGTTCAGCGCGGAACGTCCCCCATACAGTGCCAGCAGCCCCAGAAAGCTGATTGCCCAGAAGCGCTTGCCCCACAGGCGGCGGGGAAGCTGGTCCGGCTCGTGCACAAGCTTGGCATCGAGATCACTGGTAGGCGGCAAGGGCGTCGTCATACAAATCCTTAGCCTGAAGAATAAAATCGCAGATTTCCCGCACAGCCCCGGCGCCGCCGGTCAGCTCGGTTTGGGCGTGCGCGACGGCTTTGACGCTGCTATGGGCATTGGCGACGGCAAATCCCAGGCGCACGTGTTTCAGCACGCGGATATCGGGAAGGTCATCGCCGGCATACGCGGTGGTCTCGGGCGTAAAGTCTTGCGCGGCGCAGAGCTCTTCCAGAGCCTCCCGCTTGTCTTCCCGTCCCTGTATCAGAATCGTAATTCCCAGATTGGCCGCGCGTCTGGCGAGCAGGGAGGATGTCCGTCCACTGAGTATTCCCACCTGAATGCCGTACTTTTGCAGGAGCTTGATGCCTTGCCCGTCCAGCGTGCTGAAGGCCTTGATCTCCTCGCCACTGTCGGCAAGAAAGAGTTCTCCCGCGGTGAGAACGCCATCGACATCGAGCAACAACAGGCGAATGTCGCGGGCGCGGGCCAGAAGATCGCTTGGGTCAGTGTTGAATATCATGTCTGGAGTCTCAGATCAGAGAAAGTGTGGGGGCCATTACACCACGTTCGCCTGCAGAAGGTCGTGCATGCGAATGATGCCGGACAGCCTGCCTGCCGCGTCAGTGACCAGAAGCGTGTAGATGCTGTTTTCCTGCATCATCAACACCGCCTCGGTCGCCAGTGCATTTTCCTGAATTTTCTTGCCATGCACCGACATGACTTCTTGAATCGGCGTGCTGTGAATGTCCTTCCCCGAATCGAGTGTACGGCGCAGGTCTCCGTCGGTAAAGACGCCGCACAGGGTGCCGTCAGCGTCCATCACGGTGGTCATGCCGAGCCCCTTGCGGGATATTTCCAGCAAGGCGTCCTTCAGCAAGGTGCCGGGCGAAACGCGGGGAATGGACTCTCCCGCGTGCATCACGTCCCGGACCTTTAGCAGCAAGCGTCGGCCCAGCTTGCCGCCGGGGTGCGAAAACGCAAACTCTTCGGGCGTGAAGCCACGCGCCTCGAGAAGCGCCATGGCCAGAGCATCCCCCAGGACAAGGGCAACGGTGGTGCTCGAGGTGGGCGCGAGCCCAAGCGGGCACGCCTCCTCTGTTACCCGTCCGTCGAGGTGCACAGAGGCCGTTGTTGCCATGGCCGATTCGGCGTCTCCCGTGATACAGATCAGCGGTATGCCCTTGCGCTTGAGGATGGGAAGAATCGTCAGAATCTCGGCTGCCGTGCCAGAGTAGGAGAGAGCCAGCACGACATCCTTCTCGGTGATCATGCCCAGATCGCCATGGCTGGCTTCTCCCGGGTGAACAAAGAGCGCGGGAGACCCGGTGCTTGAGAGGGTGGCGGCAATCTTGCGGGCAATCAGACCGGATTTCCCCATCCCCATGACAACGATACGTCCCGGGCAGGCAAGCATGAGTTCACACGCGCGCACAAATGCCTGATCGATTCGAGTGAGCAAGTCGCCAATGGCACGGTGCTCAATTTCGATGGTGCGCAGCGCGCGTTGAATGAGAAAGTTGTGGTCACTCATGTGGGATTTCCATGGGCTGGTAGCAGGGGGCAGTGCGCGCTTCAGGCTTGCTGATAAAGAGTTATGAACCAGGCAGCATACATGGCAAGAAATAGCATGCCGTAAATTCTTCCAATCTTTTTTCCTGACTTTATAGTCCAAAACAAACTCAGTGCAAGGACGAGTGTCATCAGCAGCATGGCAAAATAGTCACGTGTCACAAGTGGTGTTTCCACCAAGCCTGCGGCGAGCAACCCGGGAAACGGCAGCACGATGAGCAGATTGAGAATATTGGATCCCACGATATTGCCGAGCGCGAGATCGGATTGCCCGCGCATGACACTCGCCACGCAGGCTGCCAGTTCCGGCAGACTGGTTCCGAGGGCAACAATGGTCAGGCCGATGATGGCTGAGGAGACGCCCAGATGGGTGGCGATCGCACTTGCGCCGCCCACCAAGGCGTCGGCGCTGACCAGGAGCAGGCCGAGCCCGACCGCCAACAGCACGCTGGCGCGCAGGGTGCTCATGGGTTCGATCGCGATCGCCTCTGACGCATCCACACACTCGGTAGCGCGGGTTCTGCGATGGATCAGATGCAGGGTCAGCAAGACCAGCACACCAATAAGCAGAAGGCTGTCGAGAATGCCCAGATGCAGGTTGGCAAAGAGCACGCCGGTAATCAGTGTCACGCCCAGCAAAAGGGGCAGTTCCTGCCGGAGCATCGATGCCGGGGCCGACAGCGGACGAATCAGCAGGGCAATACCCAGTGCCATGCCGATATTGAAGATATTCGACCCCAGCGCATTTCCGATGGCGATCGACGCCTGATTTTCGAGGGCAGCGACCGCTGAGGAGAAAAATTCAGGGGCTGAGGTGCCAAAAGCCACGATGGTCAGGCCGATCATGAGCGGGCGAATACCCCACGCCAGTGCCATGGCAGACGCGCCGGCAACAAACTTGTCTGCTCCGAAGACGAGGCCGACAAAACCTAAAGCCACGATGATGACGTCTAACAGCATAAGTCAGTCTGAAGTATCGGAAATTGGGAGGATTTTAATTAGACGAAGGAACGCCAATGTTTGCAAGTAGTAATTTATTGCGTCCCCGGATTCAGGTAAACTTCGCGCAGCTTGAAGGGCCGCTTTCAGCAAGGCCCTCGGCTCTATTGCACACGAAGAAGGCAAAGGTTCGCAAAACGCAGGTTGAAAGACTCGAATAATCAGGCGAAGACGACTCAACAGGAGAGAATGTTCGTGCGCACTTTAATCAGAATGATTGCCATCACCCTCGTGGTAATAGCAAGTCCCTTTTTGCAGGCAGCGGAGGAGATGACAGCGGTAGAGTCCGCACGTCAGTCCGTCAATTCACTGCTCGCCAAGGTCGAAGAATTGAAGCCGTATTTTGCGAGTGACCGGGAGCGGTATTTTTCCGGGATTCAGGATTCCCTGACCGAATTCGTTGACTTCGATGAGGTCGCGGTCGGCGTGATGGCACGCTATGGTGAGCAGGCGTCACGGGAGCAGATTTCCCGCTTCGGTGAAAAGTTGAAGACAACGCTGACCCGGTTCTATGGCGCAGCGCTTGTCGGGTACGACGGCCAGGAGCTGGTGTTTCTTCCCGCGGGACAGCCGTCACCGGACCCTGAGCAGAATACCAATGTGCGTATGCAGATTACGGCCAATAACAGCACCGTGGAACTGCAGTACACCCTGTTCCTGAACGAAGCGCGTGAATGGAAACTGAAAAACCTTTTCCTTGGTGGCATCAATCTGCGCCGTCAATATTTCACCCAGTTTTCAGCCCTGATGAACCGGTATGGCAACGACATCGATCAGGTAATCGACAACTGGCAATAGGCGCGTCACCGGGAGGTCGCGGCCTCCGTTTTAAGGAATAAGGTAGAAACCATGATTGATGCGGGACAAATTCAAGCACTGCTGGGTGAGTCCTTGCCCGATTGCGAGATTCGTGTGCAAGGGGAAGGCGGCAAGTTTCAGGTGCTGGCAATAGGCGAGGTCTTTGCAGGCCTCAATGCCGTCAAACGTCAGCAGAAAATTTATCAGTTGTTGAATGCCCACATTGCGTCAGGCGCGATTCATGCGGTCAGCATGCGCCTTCTGACCCCAGAGGAAAGGGCCGCTCAGGCCTGATGCCATCCACCCCTGTTTATATCGAGAACTGAATGGACAAGCTTCTGATTCACGGCGGCGTCAGCCTCAACGGAGAAATCCGTATCGCAGGTGCCAAAAACTCCGCATTGCCAATTCTTGCGGCCACGCTGCTCACGCGGGAAACCGTCCAGGTGTGCAATCTGCCTCACCTGTACGACATCACCACCATGATCGAACTGCTCGGGTGCATGGGCGTCGAACCCATTGTGGATGAAAAGCTTAATGTCGAGGTGAACAGCGGCACCATCAAACACTTCAATGCGCCCTACGAGCTTGTCAAAACGATGCGCGCCTCCATTCTGGTTCTCGGGCCACTGCTCGCGCATTACGGAGAGGCTCAAGTGGCCTTGCCCGGGGGATGTGCCATCGGCAGCCGTCCTGTCAATTTGCATATCAGTGCACTCGAGAAGATGGGAGCGAATATCCTTGTTGAAGATGGCTACATCAAGGCAAAGGTCGACGGGCGCCTGAAGGGCGCGCATATCTTCATGGACCTGTGTACCGTGACCGGCACAGAAAACGTCATGATGGCGGCCACGCTGGCCGACGGTCAGACGATTATCGAGAACGCGGCCCGCGAACCCGAGGTCGTTGATCTGGCGAACTGCCTGATCAAGATGGGAGCGGATATTCGTGGTCAGGGCACTGACACGATCGTGATCAATGGCAAAACCAGCCTGCACGGCTGCAGCTACGCCGTCATGCCGGATCGCATCGAGACAGGCACCTATCTGATTGCTGCCGCGGCAACGCGGGGACGGATCAAGGTCAAGGACACGCGTCCGGACATCCTGGAGGCCGTCCTGAGCAAACTAGAGGAAGCCGGCGCCGACATTCGTGTGGGCGACAACTGGATTGAGCTCGACATGCATGGCAAGCGCCCGAAGGCTGTCTCCTTGCGCACGGCGCCCTATCCCGCATTCCCGACCGATATGCAGGCCCAGTTCACGGCGCTCAACGCGATCGCCAGTGGTACCGGTTCCATTACCGAAACGGTATTCGAAAACCGTTTCATGCATGTGCACGAAATGAACCGCATGGGCGCATCGATGCATGTCGAGGGCAATACCGTGATCGTCAATGGGGTGTCCACTCTCAAGGGCGCACCCGTGATGGCGACCGACCTGCGAGCCTCCGCGAGCCTGATCATTGCCGGGCTGGTTTCGGAAAATCAGACCATCGTGGACCGCATCTACCACATCGATCGCGGGTATGAGTGCATCGAAGAAAAACTGCAATTGCTCGGCGCGCGTATTCGCCGGGTACCATCCTAGCGAGGGCGGGGTTTCCCGCTTCGCCGACCTGACAGGCAAGCTCGTGTTATGACTGCACCCGCGCAACAGAAAATCGTCATTGCCCTGACCAAAGGGCGCATTCTCGATGAAGTCCTGCCTCTTTTTGAACAGGCAGGGATTTCTCCCTTGGAAGACATCAACGACAGCCGCAAGCTGATCTTCGACACCACGGTGCCGGGCGTGCAGATCATGGTCATTCGGGGTTCCGATGTGCCTACCTATGTGGAGTTTGGCAGCGCTGACATCGGCGTGGTCGGCAAGGATTTGCTCATGGAGCACGGTAGCGAGGATTTCTATGAACCGCTGGACCTCAAGCTGGCAAAGTGCCGGCTGATGACTGCCGCTCCGGTTGGGGCTGCTCCCGTCCATGGCCGGATGAAAGTGGCAACCAAGTTTGCCAATATCACCAAGCGCTACTTCGCCGAGCAGGGTGTGCAGATCGATGTCATCAAGCTCAATGGCGCGCTGGAGCTGGCGCCCTCCATGGGACTGGCCGACATCATTGTCGACATCGTGGACAGTGGCAACACGCTCAAGGCCAACGGGCTCGAGCCTCGTGCACTCATCGCGCCCGTCAGTTCGCGTGTCATCGTCAACAAGGCAGCCATGAAAATGAAGCACGCCATCATTCGCCCCCTGCTTGAGCGACTGGCGCAGGCTGTGGAGGCGCGCGCATGAGTTTTATGGCCGCAAGGGATATCGAACAGCTGGACAGCCGTGCGCCTGCGTTCGAGCAGGCGCTGAACGCGAAGCTGAACCGCAGCCTGCTGGCCAATGCCGCGCTGACGGCGACCGTCGCAGGCATCATCGACGCCGTGCGGACACGCGGCGATGCGGCAGTGCTCGACTTTACCCGGCAATTCGACAAGCGCGAGGCAGATTCCCTTGATGCTCTGATCGTGACGCCCGAACAGATGGCGCTGAGCCTGGATCGCTTGCCCGGCACACAGGCAAACGCCCTGCGAACTGCCGCAGCACGCATTCGGGAGTATCACGAAAAACAGAAGACCGGCTCCTGGCACTACCAGGATGCCAAGGGTTCGGTCTACGGACAGCAGGTGACGCCGTTGGACCGTGTGGGCATCTATGTCCCGGGTGGCAAGGCGAACTACCCGTCATCCATGCTGATGAATGCCATCCCAGCGCAGGTTGCCGGCGTGCAGGAGATCGTTGCGACCGTTCCCACGGCCTGGAACGAGACGGGCGACCTGATCTTCGCGGCAGCCGCTCTGGCGGGAGTTGCCCGTGTGTACACGATTGGCGGGGCTCAGGCGATTGCGGCTCTCGCCTATGGCACGGAGAAAATTCCTCGCGTCGACAAGATCACAGGTCCCGGCAATATCTATGTGACGCTGGCCAAAAAGCTGGTCTTCGGGGATGTCGGCATCGATATGATTGCCGGCCCCTCGGAGTTGACAATCATTGCGGACGGCAGCACGCCACCGGACTGGATCGCCATGGATCTGTTCTCGCAGGCGGAGCACGACGAACAAGCGCAATCGATCTTGATCAGCCCCGACGCGACGTATGTGCAGGCCGTTCTCGCCAGTATCGATCGTCTGCTGCCAACAATGCCGCGCGCCGACATTATTGCCACGTCCCTGCGCCAGCGGGGCCTGTGCATTGTAGTGCCTTCCCTGGAAGCAGCGGCGCAGGTCAGCAACGCGATCGCGCCAGAGCATCTGGAGCTTTCCGTTCGTGATCCGAGCGCTCTGGCAACGCAGATTCGCCATGCAGGGGCACTGTTTATGGGAGCCTTTAGCGCGGAGGCGCTGGGGGATTATTGCGCCGGTCCCAGCCATGTCCTGCCGACCTCAGGTACTGCCCGATTCTTCTCTGCGCTGGGGGTGTATGACTTCCAGAAGCGCAGCTCGATCATCCAGTGTTCGCCTGAGGGTGCTGCTGAGCTGGCGGAGGTTGCCAGTGAATTGGCCACTCGCGAATTTCTCCCGGCCCATGCCGCCTCGGCGGCTTACCGGAAAGCCTAACGCGAAGTCAGTTGGCGGGAATTTCCGGGATACGGTATTGCGATGTCCCGGTCCCGAGCTGCACCGGAATTACGAGACTCGCTCCCTGCCGGTAAATGCTCAGATCGACTTTCTGGCCCGGCGCCTTGCGGTTGATTTGATCTATCGCGCCAATCACGCTGTTGATTTCGTTGCCGTCAATGGCTGTCATGACATCGCCCGCCGTAATCCCGGCAAGTTCCGCAGGACTGTCAGGGTTGACCTGTTCAATCAGCAGCCCGGTAATATCCGGTCGGCCAAAAAAATTGACACTGCTTTCGGTCGTAAGCATCTCACCGGTAATCACGCCGAGGTAACCGGGCGTAACCTGTCCAAACGCCATCAGCTGATCGACAACGCCCATCGCCTTGTTGACCGGCACCGCAAACCCGATGCCGTCTGACCCTCCTGACTGGGAATAAATAAAGGAATTGATGCCCACCAGCTCACCGCGTGTGTTGACCAGCGCTCCGCCCGAGTTGCCATAGTTGATGGCGGCATCGGTCTGAATGTAGTCCACGATGGGTAACCCGTCCTGTGGAATGCCGAGCGCACTGACAATTCCGCGCGAGACCGATTTCTGGCTGATGAGTTCCTGGCTCGGAAAGCCAATGGCCAGCACCGTATCGCCCACACGCACATCGTCGGAGGAACCGAGGGGGATCGGCGGGGGCAGCGTGTCGCCCTCGATCTTCAGAAGCGCCAGGTCTGTGCTGCTGTCCGATCCGATAAGGCGTGCCGGGCTGATGCGGGTCTGTGCATTATTGTCCCCATACCGCACTTCGATATCTTCTGCCCCTTCAATCACGTGCAGAGACGTCAGTACATAGCCGTCCTCATTGACGATCACGCCGGAGCCCAAGCTGTTGTAGGAGCGCTCCGCCGGAATATTTTTCAGTAAATTGCGAAACAGCGGAGGGATTTCTTCTTCGGGCGGGAGCTGGATCTGCTGGCGTATGGTGGAATGAATACTGATGACAGAAGGGGCTGCGCGGTCTACCGCTTCAGCCAGCGAAAAAGGCACATCGCTGCTGCTTTCACTCTGCTCGACTTGCGGCTGCACTAACAGGTCGCCGAGCCGATTGATCTGCTGGTACTGCAGCACGATGATGGCAACCAGAACGCCTGCAATGACAGGCCAGCTGATAAATTCCAGGAACTTTTTCATGAATTCTCGCAAGGACGCAGGCTCGAATGCCTGTGTCTGGTACCATACGTGCCAGATGAATGGGCATGGTGGCGTGTTTCAAAAGTGCGCTCATTATGCGAGGTATTGCCAACCATGTGAAGGTGAATTCCGATGCCGGCAAGCTGTGAAGAGATACTGAAGGATCTGAAAACCGTGCTGCGTCCGGAGCAGTTTCGGGATTACTGCCCGAATGGCCTGCAGGTGGAGGGGCGTTCCCAGGTGCAGCGACTGGTCACGGGCGTGACTGCCTGTCAGGCGCTGATTGAACGCGCCGCCGAAGCGCGTGCCGATATGCTATTGGTGCATCATGGGTATTTCTGGCGTGGTGAAGATGAAACGCTGACCGGTATCAAACGCAAACGGGTGGAGACCCTGCTAGCCCATCAGATCAATCTCGTCGCCTTTCATCTGCCGCTTGATGTGCACCCTGAAATGGGCAACAACGCCGCGCTGGGGAGGCTGCTGGAATTCACGACGACGGGGGACATGGGCAAACAGAACAATAACAGCATCGGGCTGACGGGAACCCCGGCACAGCCCATGACGGGGGAGGCCATGAGCGAGCTGTTGTGTGCGCGGCTCGGGCGTAATCCCCTGCACGTTCCCGGTCACGCTCAGACAATTCAATCGGTGGCGTGGTGCACAGGGGCGGCACAGAGTTTCATCGAACTGGCGTGGAAGGCCGGCGTGGATGCCTATATCACCGGCGAAGCGTCGGAGCAGACAGTGCATTTCGCGCGGGAGACTGGCATGCATTTCTTTGCTGCCGGACACCATGCCACGGAGCGTTATGGTGTGCAGGCTCTTGGCGCCTACCTGGCAGCAAAGTTCTCACTGGAGCATCAGTTCATCGACATCGACAATCCCGTGTAGGGATTGTCAGATAATCTTGCGACTCTTGAGCAGCTTGACGACCTGAGCAATACATTTTTCGACCGACAGTTTCTCGGTGTCCAAAACGAGGTCCGGGCTTTCCGGTTCGTCATACGGGAACGAGACGCCGGGAAGATCTGCAGACCCCGACAGCTCAGCTGCCGCATACAGACCGCTCGGATCGCGCAGGCGGCACACCTCCAGCGGGGTGTTCAGGTAGATGATCACGCAATGGTCTTTGCCGATGACACTCTGCGCATGTTCGCGTGAATCCTTGTTGGGTGCGACAAACGCCGCGCAGCAAATCAGACCGGACTCATTCAGGAATTTCGCCACGTTGGCACTGCGGCGCAGGTTCTCGGCCCGACCTTCCTGATCATGGGGCAGGTCTTTGCTGATGCCCAGTCGCATGGCCTTGCCATCGAGCACCGTCGCGACACGTCCCATGTCAAACAGCCGGCGTTCCAGGCCATGTGCCAGGGTGGACTTGCCGGACCCGGAAAGCCCGATAAACATGATGGTGGCAGGTTGCTGACCATACCGTGCGGCTCGTTCCTCCCGCGTCACGTGCGCGCGCACATCACTGCTGTCCGTCTGTACTGCCGATTCGATGCCATCGACATTGACCATGCCGGCGCCGATGGTGACGTTGCTAAGACGGTCAATAATGATGAAGGCGCCAGTGGCACGATTATGCGTGTAGCTGTCAACGCACACCTTCTGGTCGACCTGGATTTCGCAGTCACCAATCTCATTCAATTCGAGAGAGGGGGCGGGTGACTTCTTCAGTGTGTTGACATCTGTACGGCTGTGCAGCGAGTTTATTTTTCCGGTCGCCGTTTTTGAGCCAAATTTAAAATCGTACTGCGTGCCCGGCAACATCGGTCGCTCTGTCATCCAGACAACGGTGGCGTTGAATGTGTCAGTCACCACCGGCATGTTGTCGGCGTGCACAATCATGTCACCGCGGCTGATATCGATTTCGTCTTCCATCGTCAGCGTAATGGCCATTTCGGTATGCGCGGACTCGAGTTCCTCATCGTAGGTCACAATCGACTTCACCCGGCTGCGCTTGAGCGAAGGCAGTACCACGATTTCATCGCCCTTGCGCACGATGCCAGAGGCCAGCGTGCCGCAGAAACCCCGAAAATTCAGGTTGGGACGGTTGACGTACTGCACGGGGAAGCGCAGGTCCTGCATGTTGCGATTTTTGGCGATCTCTACTGTCTCCAGCAACTGCATAAGTGTCTGCCCGCTGTACCACGGCATTTTCTCGCTGGCATTGACGACGTTGTCCCCTTTCAGCGCGGACATCGGTATGAAATGGAAATCTGCTTTTGCCAATCGCTTGCTGAAATTCAGATAGTCGGCCTTGATGCTTTCAAACACGGCCTCGCTAAAGTCCATCAGGTCCATTTTGTTGATGGCGACAACAATGTGTTTGATGCCAAGCAGGGAAGTGATGAAGCTGTGGCGACGGGTTTGTACCTGAACGCCGTGGCGGGCGTCGATGAGAATCACGGCGAGGTCGCAGGTGGACGCGCCGGTGGCCATGTTCCGGGTGTATTGTTCATGCCCCGGAGTATCGGCAATGATGAATTTTCGGCGTGACGTCGAAAAGTAGCGGTAGGCGACATCGATCGTAATGCCTTGCTCGCGCTCTGCCTGCAGCCCGTCGACCAGAAGCGCCAGGTCTACTTCCCCGCCCGTGGTGCCCGATTTGACGCTGTCAGCCTTGATGGCATTGAGCTGGTCCTCGTAAATCATTTTTGAATCATGCAGCAGACGTCCGATCAGCGTGCTTTTGCCATCGTCCACGCTGCCACAGGTCAACAGGCGCAATAACTCCTTGCGTTCATGCTGTGCAAGATAGGCGGTGATGTCGGTGCTGATGAGTTCTGATTGGTGTGACATAGTCTTAAAAACCTGCAATCAATGCGTGTCGAGATGCCTCAGGGCGCGCTCAGAAATACCCTTTGCGCTTTTTGTCTTCCATGGAGCCGGCCTTGTCACTGTCGATCAGTCGGCCTTGTCGCTCGGAGGTGGTGGCCAGCAACATTTCCTGGATGATCTCCGGCAGCGTGGTCGCCTGAGAATCCACCGCTCCGGTCAAGGGGTAGCAGCCGAGCGTGCGGAAGCGAACCATTTTGTGTTCGACCGTGCGACCCTCCAGTGGCATGCGCACGTCATCGACCATGATGTCGACGCCATCAATATTGACGACAGGGCGTTCCTTGGCGAAATACAGGGGCACGATCTCGATGTTATTGAGATAGATGTATTGCCAGATATCGAGTTCGGTCCAGTTTGACAGCGGAAACACCCGAATACTTTCACCCTTGTTGACCTTGCCGTTGTAGATGTTCCAAAGCTCGGGCCGCTGATTCTTCGGATCCCAGCCGTGATTTTTGTCGCGAAAGGAAAACACCCTCTCCTTGGCGCGGGATTTCTCCTCGTCACGGCGTGCACCGCCAAACGCGGCATCGAATTTATATTTGTTCAAGGCCTGCCGCAGAGCCTGAGTCTTCATGACATCCGTGTGTTTCTCACTTCCGTGGGTAAAGGGCCCGATGCCGGCGGCCACGCCTTCCTGGTTGATATGCACGATGAGATCGAGGCCCAGTTTGGCCGCCACGTTGTCGCGGAATTCAATCATTTCGCGAAACTTCCAGGTGGTGTCGACATGCAGAAGCGGAAAGGGTGGTTTACTGGGGTAAAAGGCCTTCATGGCCAGATGCAACATCACGGCGGAGTCCTTGCCGATGGAGTAAAGCATGACGGGATTGTCAAATTCCGCCGCGACTTCGCGAATGATGTGAATGCTCTCCGCTTCCAGTTGCTTGAGATGCGTCAGGTTGTAGTCAGTCATACCGTCGAGTCACTCGTTCAGGGTTGCACATTGTCGCCGTCTAGTTGCGCGATTCACAGGAGTTGGGAGGATGGGCTTTTGCCGCACGTTGACGATCAGTCTTTATCGGGGTCTTTGAATTTTTCGAGGCCGAAATCTTCCGACAAGGCGCCACTCTTGGCGGGATCCAGCCGGGGAGCGTAGTCTTTGGGAGCCTGAATTTCCCCCTCATGATTCTGGAGGGAAATCCCGAATACCGGTTCATGAGAGGTGGGCAGGAGTTTGCTTGCGACCTCACCACTACACAGATCCTGTGCCCCGCTGGCGAGGTGCTGGTACACGTCTTTGTAGCTGTCGGTCATCTGCTGCACCAGTTCTGCCGTCGTGCTGAAATGCTCGCTGACTTCCTCACGGTATCGATCATGGGTGCGCTGCAGATCCTGCAGTTTCTGCTCCAGCTCAGAGACCTTGGATGGCGCGGAGTTCATGCGCGAGGCCATCACGTAACCCGCGACAACGCCCAGAACAAGACAAACTATTCCCGTCAACCACACCATCGCTTCTCAATGCCTCTTTGGAGTAAGGGCGCTCAAAGGTGACATGGCGCCCGGAAAAATGTGGCGCAAGTATAGCCTGAAATTACGGTGGCGGGGCGAAGAAATTCCGTCAAACCTCCCGAGTGAAGCGGATTCGGCGCGAAAGCGCATCTCTTCGACGTGATTCCCTGGCTGGTCTGTGCGTAGGGATTTTCGTAGAATGCGCACCCCTGTCACTACTCCAGAGTGCGCTGACCAAACGTGTCCGATCTATCTCACGCCCCTGAGCCTTCTTCACGCCTGTCACCCCGTGCGCGTTACCAGCGGGACCTGCATGAGGGACTGCTAACTGAAGACGCGGCACAGGCGGCGGCAGTCGAGCATTTTCAGCGTGTGTATGACGCGCTGGTGGCGAGACGCGCACAGCAAGGTGGGCGGTTTGGTCAGTGGATGGCGAACCTGCGGGGACACTCTCGCGAGCAGATTCCGGTGACGGGCCTCTATTTATATGGGGGTGTCGGTCGCGGAAAAACCTATCTCATGGACATTTTCTATGAATGTCTTCCGTTCCCCGAAAAAATGCGGACGCACTTCCACCGGTTTATGCAGCGGGTCCACCAGGAGCTTGCGCTGCTTAAAATGCAGAAAGATCCCCTGCAGAAAGTGGCCAAGCGAATCGCTGCGGAAGCCAGGGTGATCTGTTTTGATGAGTTCTTTGTGTCGGATATCGGCGATGCCATGATTCTGGGGGGGCTGCTCGACGCCTTGATCAAGGAGGGTGTCAGTTTCGTCACGACCTCCAACATTGTCCCGGATCGGCTGTACGAGAATGGATTGCAGCGTGAGCGATTTTTGCCAGCGATCGCCTTGCTGAAAAAGCACACGACCGTGGTGCACCTGGATGCCGGCATTGATTATCGCCTGCGGAGCCTGCAACAGGCCAAGTTGTTCTACAGCCCTCCGGATGCTGCCGCCGATGCGGCCTTGGAAGTGAGTTTCCTGAAGCTGGCGGACCATGGCGAGGTTAGACGATCCGGTGCAATCGATGTCCTGGGGCGCAAAATCCCTGTGCGGATGGCGGGGGAGGAAATCATCTGGTTTGATTGCGGCGATCTATGCGGCGGGCCACGCAGCGCCTACGACTATATCGAGCTTGCCAGGCTTTACCATACGCTTGTGCTCAGCGATGTGCCGCTCTTTGATGGCAGCAATGATGATCAGGCAAGGCGTTTTGTGAGTCTTGTGGATGAGCTTTATGACCGTCACGTCAAGCTGATCATGTCGGCCGCGGTCCCGTTGTTGGCCCTGTACCAGGGCTCCGGGCTCGCCTTTGTGTTTGAGCGGACCATAAGCCGCTTACTGGAAATGCAATCCGAGGAGTATCTGGGGCGTGAGCACAGGCCCTGAAAGCGCGCAGGAAGAGCCTCTATTTGCTCCCCCGAGTTTTTCCCATTTTTAACTGGGCAATGCTTGAAGTTTTAAAGTTGCTTCGGTAGTATTCGCGCTCCTTGAAGACAATGCGCCTTTGGTGAAAGTAAATGAAGACCTTTATTGCGAAACCGCAGAATGTTGAACACAACTGGCTGCTCCTCGATGCCGAGGGTCAGACCTTGGGTCGCATGGCTGCCGAAATCGCCAGCCGTTTACGCGGAAAGCACAAGCCCGAGTACACCCCTCACGTGGACACTGGTGACTATGTTGTGGTCATCAATGCCGAGAAGGTCGCTGTGACCGGCAAGAAAGAAACCGACAAAATTTACCATTCCCACTCTGCATTTCCTGGTGGATTGAAGTCTATTGCGTTCGGCAAACTGGTTGATCGCGCTCCCGAGCGTGTTATCAAGCTGGCAGTGAAGGGCATGCTGCCCCGCACACCGCTTGGGCGTGCCATGTACAAGAAGCTGAAAGTTTACGCAGGCACCGAGCATCCGCATGCGGCTCAACAACCGCAATTGCTGACTCTGTAAGAGGTTCACAGGAAACACTATGGCAACAACTCAATACTACGGCACCGGCCGACGCAAAACTGCAACCGCCCGCGTATATCTGACAAAAGGCACCGGCACAATCACCATCAACAAGCGCACGCTGGATGGTTTCTTTGGTCGTGAAGTTGCCCGAATGATCGTGCAGCAGCCGCTGGAACTGGTCGACATGACTGGCAAGTTTGATATCACTGTCACTGTTAAAGGCGGCGGCAGTTTTGGTCAGGCAGGCGCCATTCGTCATGGCATCACCCGTGCGCTGATGGAATACGACGGTGAGCTGCGTCCGACGCTGCGCAAGGCAGGGTTTGTCACACGCGACGCCCGTGCGGTGGAGCGAAAGAAAGTGGGTCTGCGCAAGGCGCGTAAGAAGCCACAGTTCTCCAAGCGTTAATCGTTTTTGCTGGAGGGTGTTTGCTCGCCACTGTGAGCAACGAGTCTTCAGGATCCTCCAGCAATCGGCACTTCAAGAAAGCGCTTCTATCGTACAGATGGAGCGCTTTTTTGCTTTTAAAAAAGAAATTTCCTTATATAAATCAAGCTGTTGCTTGATTAGCCGCAAACAATTTGCTTGAAAAAATCCTCCTCTTTCGCTACCATGCCCGCATTTGCGCAAATGCCGCATTCGGGAAAGAGATATCCCTTCCGTAACAGGTTTCAACTCTCGACGCCCTTGCGAATGTAAGGGGTTTTACTATTACCAAGCTCAGGAGATAACACGGTGAGTGAAGACGGTACTGATTCTGGCCGCAGACGTTTTTTATTGGGGTCTACCTCGGTAGTAGGGGTTGCTGGCGTAGTAGGCGCAGCAGTGCCATTCGTAGGTTCTTGGAGCCCGAGTGCCAAGGCGCGCGCAGCCGGTGCTGCGGTGCGAGTGGACATCAGCTCAATTGAGCCGGGATCGATCCTGGGACCCATCCCCGCCTGGCGCGGTCGCCCGATCTTTATCGTACGTCGCACGCAGGAAGCCCTCGCTGCATTGCCTGAGCAAAATGCCCGACTGCAGGATCCTGAGTCCTCACAGCCGGAACAGCCCGAATATGCGACCAATGAGTACCGTTCCCGCAATCCGGAGATTCTCGTGCTGGTTGGGCTTTGCCCCCACTTGTTCTGCTCGCCAACGCCTCATATTGCACTGCGCGCCGAATCCTTCGACGCCCAATGGAAAGGCGGTTTCTTCTGCCCTTGCCACGGGTCGCGTTTCGATCTCGCGGGCCGTGTCTATCAGGGGTCTCCTGCATCACGCAACATGCAGGTGCCGCCCCACTATTATGAGTCCGACAATGTTCTTGTTATTGGTGAAGACGGGGTGAATGCATAATGAGTACTGAGAACAAAAGTGGCTGGATCATCACCGCTCTTGCCGGTCTGAGAGACTGGACAAACGACCGTCTGCCAATCGTTGCCGCCTGGGAGCGGCACATGAGCAAGTATTACGCGCCCAAGAATTTCAACTTCTGGTATTTCTTCGGAGTGCTGTCACTCGTCGTATTGGTCATGCAGCTGCTGACAGGCATCTGGTTGACCATGAACTATACCAACAGCGCGGATGCGGCATTTGCCTCTGTTGAGTACATCATGCGGGACGTGGAATGGGGCTGGCTGCTGCGCTATCTGCACTCTACGGGCGCTTCCGCATTCTTCATCGTGGTTTATCTCCACATGTTCCGCGGCCTGATGTATGGGTCCTACAAGAAGCCCCGTGAACTGGTGTGGGTCTTCGGGATGGCGATTTACCTTGTTCTGGTGATGGAAGGCTTCATGGGCTACGTGCTGCCATGGGGACAGATGTCTTACTGGGGTGCCAACGTTATCGTGTCTCTGGTCGGCGCTATTCCCGTGATCGGGGAAGATCTGCTGGTGTGGGTACGAGGCGATTACCTGATCTCTGGTGCGACCCTGAACCGATTCTTCGCGCTACACGTCGTGGCCCTGCCAATTGTGCTGCTGGCGCTGGTGGTATTGCACCTGCTCGCCCTGCATGAAGTCGGGTCCAACAACCCAGACGGAATCGAGATCAAGAAAAACAAAGGACCGGACGGAGTTCCACTCGACGGTATTCCATTCCATCCTTATTACACTGTCCATGACCTAGTCGGCATCACCGTTTTCCTGTTCGTGTTCTGTTTCGTGGTGTTCTTTGTTCCCGAAATGGGCGGCTACTTCCTGGAGCATGCGAACTTCCAGGAAGCCGATGCGCTGAAAACACCAGAGCACGTGCCTCCCGTGTGGTACTACACCCCGTTCTATTCCATGCTCCGTGCTGTCACAGTGCCATTGTTTGGCATCGACGCCAAGTTCTGGGGCCTGATCGTGATGTTTGGTGCGATCGCGATTCTGTTCGTGGTGCCCTGGCTTGACCGCAGCCCGGTGAAGTCAATCCGGTACAAAGGCTGGTACAGCCGCATTGCCCTGCTCTCCTTCACAGTGGCCTTCATTATTCTGGGAGTGCTTGGTACACAGTCGGTAAGTCCGGGCCGCACCATGCTCGCGCAGTTCATGACAGTGGTGTACTTCATGTTCTTCTTCCTGATGCCTTGGTATACCGCCAAGGAGCAAACTTTCCCCGAACCACAGCGTGTCACCGGGCGTTGGATTACCTGGAAGCAACTGCTGATTACCATTGGCCTTCTGGCTGCACTGGTAATTCTCCCGCTCAAAGCGGTGGGAGCAGAAGTGGAAATGGATCTGGATCACGTGGAAGTGAGCGTGCACGATCAGGAGTCTCTGCAGTCCGGTTACAAGTACTACATGAACTACTGCATCTCCTGCCACTCGCTGCAATACGCCCGTTACGAGCGTACAGCCAATGATCTGGGGATTCCCGGCGAGTTAGTGCTTGAGAATCTGATTTTCAACGATCACCAGATCGGTGACCTGATGGACAACGCCATGTCCGTTGAAAATGCCAAGAACTGGTTTGGTGCATCACCTCCCGATCTGACGCTGATTGGCCGTGTACGTAGCCCGGAATGGCTGTACACCTATCTGCGTTCGTTCTATGTCGATGAGTCCCGTCCCTATGGCGTGAACAACAAGGTATTCCCGAATGTGGGGATGCCGAATGTCCTGCACGAACTGCAGGGGGATGTGGTATGCGAAGGAGAGGCTGATCACTGCGAGATCGAACATGTGGCCGGAACTGGCAGCATGAGCCCCGCCGAGTTTGATGAAGCGGTCGCCGATATCGTCAATTTCCTGTATTACGTTGGTGAACCCGTCCGCGCCACTCGCGAACGCATCGGTATCTTTGTCCTGGGATTCCTGGCGATTCTGTTTGTGTTTGTGACACTGCTGAATCGTGAATACTGGAAGAACATTCACTGAGACGTTTAGATTCCTGCGGAGTTTTCGCGAACAGAGGTTGAAAGTATGGGTGTGGTAGCTAAACGTTCGTCAATGACGTTCTATTCCGATGGAACCAGTCAGTACAGTCATCGTGTGCGGATCGTCCTGGCCGAAAAAGGTGTAACGGTAGAGACAATCGATGTGGATCCCGAGCGCAAGCCCGAGGATCTGTCCTCTCTTAATCCCTACAATACCCTGCCGACGCTGGTGGATCGTGACCTCGTCCTTTACGAGGCCAACATTATGATGGAGTACCTCGACGAGCGTTTCCCGCACCCACCACTCTTTCCCGTGTATCCGGTTGCGCGTGCGCAAAGTCGTCTTTGGATGTTCCGTATTCAAAGAGACTGGTGTGCGCTGGTTGACCAGATCATGTCGGGAAAAGGGACGTCGACAGAGCTTGAAAAGGCGCGCAAGGAACTGAAGGAGAGCCTGACGTCCATTGCGCCGATCTTCTCTGAAAAGCCCTACTTCATGAGTGACGAGTTTACGATTGTCGATTGCTGTGTAACGCCCATCCTGTGGCGTCTGCCTGCAATGGGAATCGAGCTGCCGGAAACGAAGGCCTTGCAACCCCTGCTGGAGTATCGTGCACGCCTGTTTACCCGTGATTCCGTGCGGGCCAGTCTGTCCGAACAAGAGCGGGAAATGCTGTGAGTGACACGCCGCTGTCCCGCTGCAGCGGCATCTCGCCCCCTGGGGCACCCCATTCGACACTATTTTCAGCGCATGTTTTCCTGGTGCGGAAACCAGCATGACTATGACATCGAGTCGTCCCTATATTCTGCGCGCGCTGTATGAATGGATTCTGGATAACGCGTGCACGCCCTATATTCTCGTGAACGCATATGGTCCGGGCGTGGAAGTGCCTCAAGAGCACGTCAAGGACGGACAGATAATTCTCAATATCGCCCCCGCGGCAGTTCACGCGCTGCAGATCAAGGATGAGGCTATCGTCTTTAACGGCCGTTTCGCCGGAATTCCGACTCCCGTCTATGTGCCGGTGGGTTCTGTTTTGGGAATCTATGCGCGTGAGAACGGACAAGGGATGGTTTTTGAGCCAGAAAAGCCTGTGCCGCCTCCCGCTCCTGCTCCGGTGTCAGGACCTTCCAAAAAGGCGGATACGAAGCCTGGCAATGCCAGACCATCATTGCGGGTAGTGAAGTAGGCCGTACAGAGCCGCAGGAAAGCGAAGGGTGCCGAGAAAACGGCACCCAAGCTAGGTCAGATATATTCGAAGACTTTGACGACTTTCGACACGCCAGTGACATTGCGCGCGAGTAAGGCCGCACGATCTCCCTCAGCCTGCGTGACCATTCCCATCAGATACACCGCCCCGTTCTCGGTAATGACCCGGATACGTCCGGACGGCACGTCTTTATTGGCAGCCATCTGGGTGCGCACTTTGGTGCTGATCCAGCTGTCATTGGTGCGTGACAGCATGGTGGTCTTGCCCGCGACTTCGAGTTCGTTGTGCACGCGACGGACCTGCACGCTGGCCTCTGCCGCGATCTGTCCGGCTCGAATCTTCAAGGCTTCGGACTGAACTTGTCCCACAAGTAACACAACCCCGTTGTGGCTGACGACATTGAAGTGAGCATCGCGAAACGCGGGCTCCATCGATTTCATGTTCACTTCCACTTTGGTCTCGATCGATTCGTCCTCCACAATTGTTCCTGCGGTACGAACCCCCGGCTCTTCCTGAATGCCGTTCTCATCCGTGGTTGCCACGAGAATGGGGGTGCACGCGCTCGTCACTACCAGCATGCCTGCCGCAATCAAATGCATCAATTTCACGATTCGTCCTCTCCAAATATTTGAATGTCAATCAAGTCGCACAAGCTGTGCAACACCAGTAAATGCACTTCCTGAATACGGGCCACGGACTGTGCCGGGACTCGCACTTCCACATCGGCATCCCCCAACAGACCGGCCATGTCGCCCCCATCGCGTCCCGTTAACGCCACTACGCGAAGGCCTTTTTCATGCGCGGCGACGATGGCTTCAGCGCTTTGGCGGGAATTGCCGCTCGCGGAAATGGCCACCAACACATCGCCCTCCTGCGCCAGCACGCGTATCTGTCTAGAGAAGACCTCCCGATAGCTGAAATCATTGGCGATCGCGGTAAGGGAGAGCGCGTCCGCATTTAAGGCGACAGCGGGCAGACCGGGACGCTCCCGTTCGAAGCGGTTGATCAGGGTAGTCGAGAAATAGTGGGCAAGCCCTCCGGACCCCCCCGTCCCACAACACAGTACTTTGTTTCCCACCAGCAAGGCGTTCACAATCAGCTCGCTTGCTGAGGCAATCGATGGCGCGATGAGGGACGCGGCCCCCTGTTTTGTTGCAATGCTGTGATTGAAGTGCTGGGTAACCCGTTGCTGGAGATCCATCGTGTGCGCCATTGCCCTTTCACTATTGGGCGCCATTCTACTGTAATTTGCTGAACTGTCCATGAACGGGGCAGCGCGATGTGACTGGCTCAGTGTTCGCCCTCGGACAGACCAAAGGCATTGTCGAGCCATTGCAGCGCAAAGCGCCCGGGCTCCTCGGACGGCATGATTCCCACGATATCGAACCGGCAGGACATCGCCTGAAGTGCCACATGGCGCATCAGAAAGATGTGAGCCGTGCGAATCAGCTTTCTCTGCTTGCGGGCATCGACCGTTTCCACCGGATGCCCGAAGCGAGCGCTCCTGCGGTAGCGGACTTCGACAAACACCAGCGTATTCTGCTGGCGCATGACCAGATCAATTTCGCCCGCCTTGCAGTGGAAATTACGGGTGAGAAGGGTGAGCCCCTGGTGCTGCAAAAAGCGCAGCGCCACCGTTTCAAGATGTTCACCTACTCGGCGTGGGGACGGCATGGAAGGCATATCGGGCACCTGCTGGTGAGTATGTCCTGCTAATGCAGGCCACACGCCATAAGTCGGGTGCTTTGAGTATAGTCAGGCGGCGCTAGTCGCTGAGCAGGCTGGCCTCGCCGTTCACGATCACGGCATTGCGCAGCTGGCGGTGGATGCTGCCATCCTCACGATAAGTTAGCTGTCCTGTCGCGCCGGAGACGCGCGTATAGGGATAGGCGCGCATTTGGGCCATGCGCAGAGTGAGACGGTAGGCGTCCACGCCCATGGCGCGCAGACGCTGAATAGGGCCTGATGCGGCATTGAAGGTTTCCCTCACCTCGGGCTTGAGGGGGTCTGTGTTCTCCAGCACCCAGGGAGCGTCATTGAATACGACGTTGTTCAGGTCCCGGTTGGCAGCCACGTTGACGCCACCGTCGTAAATCGAGGGCATTGCATAGACGGGAACATCGTCGGCAAAATTGAAGGCGAGCGTCGGTTTGATCTGGCGTCCCTCGTTGGGATTGGCCAGCAGAAAGATAAAGTCCACATCCTGACGCCGGCGGGGGACAAACTGAACATTCTCGCGCGGGACAAGATTGCGGATTTGTGCCGCGCGGGCTTCACTGGCATCAATACTGAACACACGCTTCACAACGGGGGAATAGTCTCTGGCATCGCCAAAGGTGTCGACCGCAACGATCTTGCCGCCTAGTCCCGTCCAATAATTCACAAACGTGTCACGAATGCGCTGATAATCGCTGTCGGCTGGGGTCAGCACCGCAGCATTGCGGTGTCCTGCTTGCCAGGCGGTATCCGCCGCCTGGATGATTTCATCCTCTGGTGCGAGGCCAAACTGAAACAGGTCCTCCGGCGCCCCCCCGTCAGGATCGCCGTAGTTCAACGCCAGCGTAGGGACCGGCATCGGGCGACTCGAGCGCTGCATTCGGCGCACGGCATCCTTGAGCAATGGACCAATGATCAGTTCAATGCCGTCATCCACCGCCTGATCGTAAAGAATGAGGGGCTCTGGCTGAAAGCTGGTGTCATAGATGCGCACACGGGGCACGTCCCTGCCGCGGGACAGGGCATCATAATAGGCGCTGAGGAACCCTTCAGAGATGGCCTTGCCCAGAGGCTCCTGCACGGGGAGCACGAGCGCGATTTCGCGGGGACGACGCTCCCACAGGTCATAAAGCATCTGCAATGCCGAGGGCAGGCGAGTCGCAGCACTGTGCTGGGTCCAGATATTCTGCCATTGGGTCATCGCCTGAAGTTGCCCCTGCAGATCGGTCTGGTTAGCGCCGACAATCCGGACCAGTTCCAGCCATCCCCGCAGTTCATAAGAGTCCGGGTTGATGCCCGGGTCCGCGGTGACGCTGGCCGGTGCAACGGACAGAATCTCCCAGATGATATCGTTGTTTCGTGCACGATCGACCTCATCAAATAAAGGGGTCAATTGCACTCTTTCACGGACGGCGGCGATGTATTGCTTGTCTTTGTAATAACTCTCCGCGCGTACTTCGCGGACAGTGATCTGGGCATCCGCAGAGAGCCCGCCGATGGCAGGCAGGGCTGTGCTCTGCAATGCGCGGATTGCGGCGTCCGGATTTTCTTCCAGCAAGGCAAGTCTGGCCTGGGTAACGGCGATCCGAACCTGCAGTTCCGGTGACAGGTCACGCACATTGGAAATGTCGGCGAGGGTCGATTTCGCCTGTGCAAAAGCACCGGCTTCCAGCATCAGGTCAATGGCGTCAAGCCGATATTGCGCGGCCAGTGGCGTAGGACTGTCCGCCGCCTGATTCAGCAGTGCATCGATGCGCCCGGTAGGCGGTCGAGGAGAGATTTCCACAATGGGGGCGACAGGTCCCTGTGTCGTGGTGCCTCCGCAGGCTGCCAGCATCACCACCGCCAGTGTCAGCAGCGAACGTCTAAAAGGAGCGTGGTAGGGACGATTGGGCATTGACGGAGGTTGGAGCTGGGAATGGAGCGGGAAGCTTATTACAGTTGCACAAGGCGAGCAACACGCGCTGGCTGCGCTGGCCGGCGTCGCTGTGTATACTCCCCGACCCGATCCCCGTGCCGGAAGTCCCCGCATGAACAACGTCTCATCGCCCGCAGCGACCCTCTATGTGGTAGCGACCCCCATCGGGAATTTGGGGGACATAAGTGCCCGCGCCATCGAGGTCTTGCGCAGCGTGGACGTCATTGCTGCTGAGGATACGCGCCACAGTGCGAGGCTTCTGCAACACTTCGGCATCTCCACGCGTGTGGTGTCCTATCATGACTTCAGTGACGATGCGCGGGTGGATGCGTTGTTGCATTGCCTGCAAAACGGTCAGTCGGTCGCCCTCATCAGTGATGCGGGGACACCCCTGATCTCCGACCCGGGATACCGACTCGTGTCCCGCGCACACGCCCTTTGCCTTCCTGTAGTTCCCATTCCTGGTGCCAGCGCGCTGATAACAGCGCTGTGCGCGGCCGGACTGCCCAGTGATCGTTTTGTGTTTGAGGGCTTTCCGCCGGCAAAACGGCAGGCTCGCCTCACTGAATTCAGTGCGCTGGCAGCAGAGGCGCGCACGCTGATTTTTTATGAATCGCCCCACCGCATCCTCGAGAGCCTTGATGACATGGCGGCCTGCTTTGGCGCCACCCGTCAGGCGGCGCTGTGCCGTGAGCTGACGAAGGCCTTTGAAACGATCGTCCAGGCGCCTCTTGCCGATCTCCAGCAATGGGTGCGTGCCGATGAAAACCAGCAGCGGGGAGAGTTTGTGGTGATCGTCCATGGAGCGCCGCCGGTGCCTCAGGAAGCGCTGTTGCAGGAGGCATTGCGTGTGCTCGATATCCTGTTGGAAAGCGTGTCCGTGAAGCAGGCGGCTGCCCTGGCGGCAAGAATTACCGGAATGAAAAAAAACCAGCTCTATGAGCTGGCATTGGAACGACAGTCAGACAAGCACTGAGCCCCGCCGGGGCTCAGGGTTTTCGAGTCCACTGGCCGGGCGCTGACTCCACGTAATTGCCAGGCAGTGTGTTCTCGTAGGCTCTTGTAAACGCGAGCTTGGCGACTTCCCGCACATCAATCCCATTGTCTCTGGCGATCTGCTCGTATCGCTGACGCCGCTGGGCATTGACATCCGCCACCAGGGCAGCGACATCGGCGGGCACCGAAGCTTGTACCAGGCCGATGTAACCGTCCTGTTTTTCACCGATCTGACCTGCCGCTTTGGCTTCTTCCAGGGTTGCGGCAAAGGCACTGCCCATCAGCACGAGGCTGAGCAACACAATCTGAACGCTTGCAGTAATAAGGCGCTTCATGAGTCTCTCCTGTTAAAACAAATCGCTGTCATTGCTGAACATATCATCGAGCTCCCGCTCCACCTTGACGCGGATCTCATGTTCGATGCGCACATTGAGATTGATGGTGATGGGTTCATTGGGCATCGCCACCTGCACCGTTGGCGTACAGGCCGCCAGCAGCAGGGGAGCAAACACGAGCAGAGGAAAGGAGCGGTAGCGCATAGTCTGTGTCCTGTCAGCGTTGCTGCCTCTTCACGAGGCATGGGATTCGGTGGAGCATGGTGCCACATTAGCAGAGTCATCTGAACCCTGGCTTAACATCGCCTGTCCTGTCGGAAAATCGCGCGCGACTAGCGGGTGTCCAATGCGCGTTCTACGGTGTCCGAAATGGAGCGACCCGCCTGTAGACTGCGCAGCAACATCGGAATATTGTCACTGATATTCAGGTTCAGGTTAATGCGCTGGCCGTTGTTCAGATCGGGATTGAGTCCTTGCAGCTTCATGCCCAGAAGCAGCTCTCCGCTGGGAAGGTAGTCCACCGTCGTCTCCAGCAGATCGTACTGGTAGTTGGCGAGTGCCTGATTGACGAAATCTAGAGTGGCGTTGCCGGTGGCGCCTGCGGAAAGATAGCGAATGACTCCGCCGGGGGACTCTGCGTTCAGGTTTCCTGCGCCAATGACCGGCGAACCGTCAACGAGCGCCAGAGGCAGGGTGCCGCTGATAAAGCCGGTGGCCTGCACGTTCTCATAGGCCCCCATCGCCAGCATGCTGCCGATATTCAGGCGCTCAATCTCCAGAAGTAGCGAGGGACTTTGCCCCTGCAGCTGAAACTCCCCTCCGTCGGCATGCAAACGTCCCTCAAAAACGGTGGCGTTCAGGTCGTGCAGGGAGACACTTCCCGTCTCCGAGTCGCCGCCAAAGCGCAGTGAAATGGCCTCGATCGGGACACCGGGGTCGAGGCGGGCAATGTGCAGAGTCGCCTCAGACGCCGTGCGGAAATGCCCGCCGGGCAGCAGTTGTCCGGAGATCTGAGTACTCAGCCCGGTGATGGCGATGTCCTCATAGAAGCCTGAAAGAGCCTCTGCCTGCAGGTCTGCCGTTCCTTCCAGCGGCCTCTCCTGGTTGGCAAGGTTCACGGTCAGCGCTGCGCGGCCCTGAACGCTGCCATCGACGATGTCCGCGGTGAAGGGAGGTTGAAAAAACAGGGACGACAGAGCCTGTTCTCCCGGGCCGAAATGCAGAACGGGCGTTTCAAAAACGACAGTGCCGGGCGCATCGCTTAAGGGAAGGCGTGCTTCTATCCGAGCGAACTCGCGATCCGCCAGTCGCACGGTTCCCTGCGCATCTAGGCGCTCCTCCTGTAGCGTGAGGTGCATGTCCAGCTCGGGTTTGCGTAGCGTCAGCGGCAGCAGCTCGCTGCCGAGATTGCGTACCTGCAGGGAGGCATCCACACGCGACGCCTTGGGCGTTTCCGACAGAAACTCCGCCGTGACAGAGGAGAGGGTCATGACGGCGTAGCTGCGTTTCTCTGCCACCGTAATATCTGGCAGGAAAAGGTCCACGCCGTCGCTTTGTACAAAGAGACTGCTCAGATCCTGCGCCTTTACACTCAGCGAACGCTGCACCAGAGCATTGAAGTCCTGCATGCGCAGGTCGCCAATTTCCAAGGCTTGCCATTGAAATCGTGAGCCGGTGTCAAAGTGCAGCAGCACTGCCTGTTCTTCCTGTTCAATGCTGCCCTGGGTATAGGCTTCCAATGCGCGTGCTTGAATTCCCGGGAGTGCAAGTTCAGGAACCTGCGCGAGCCCTGCCTGGGTTCCCGAACAGGTGTTTGCCGCGGTGCAGTGCCAGCTCAAGGAGTCGAGTCGCAGCGACACCACAGAGGGGGCTTCTCCTGTGCTGGGAAACAGGAGAAGCTCTGCCTGTGGCGCCTCCACGCGGATGTCGAGGCGTCCTTCTCCCTGAAATGAGCCCTCCACCCGCACGGGCGCTGCGTTTCGCCAGCCCAAGGCGCGTACGCTTCCTTCGTTGGCCGACGTCAGCCCTGCATCGACGGTGCTGTCGGGGGCAAGCGTGCCCGTGATGGACAATGCCTGCGCATCCGAATGCAACATGGCCTCGATGCTGAGTATCCCGGCGACGCTTTCAAGCCCCGCGGGCAAAAGACGGTGTTCCTCCAGGTAGGGGCTTAGGGATGTCAGCTGCACGCGACTCTGAAGCGTTCCCGCCACGCCATCAGGGGACTCTGTCAGGGACCCGCTGGCCTCCAGTACGGCGGTAGAATCACGGGTGACCTGCGCCTGCCATGTCAGCTGTGGCGGTGAATAAGTGCTTGGCTGTCCTGAAATCGCCACTTCCCATTGCACATGTGCATCGAGTTGTAGCGAAAGCGCGTCGACAAGCAGCTGGGCGCGCCCGTCTTCCTTGCGGACTGACAGGTGAGATTCCTCGAGATAGGGGGCTATGCGAAGGGACGGCAGCTCGATGACCTTACTCGGCAGGGCTGACAATGTGTCCAGAAGAGGTCCCAAGGGAGGGAGAACGAAGAGCTCAGACGTGGGTTCCTGCGCAGTACCGGGTGTGGGCAAAGCAAGATCGACCCGTGTCGCGCTGAGCTGCTGGAACTGACCCTGCCACAGTCCCCGTGAGGTAAATCGTATCTCGAGGTTGTCAATCTGACTGGCGGTTTCACTGTCACGCGCCCTTAGACCAAGCGTTCCAATGCGCACATATTCTGTGCCGATCACGACCCCTTCGACTGCTGTCAGCGTGAACCCGTAAGACGACAGAACAAGTCCCCCGGCAATCCGGACGAGTGAATCGAGAAAGAGCCAGGCACACACAGACAGCACGGCAATCACTGACAGTCCACTCCACAGCACGCGCGTCAGGAAGCGGGGAAGGCGAGGGGGGACATGTGACGACATAAACTCTCGCAAGGGTGGTGGGTGCGGCGAAGGCAGTGTGCCATAGCGATCCGGGCAAACAAAGCGCACGGCCTGTCATGGCGGCGATAGTGCTTGTAATCGCCTGAATGCTCGCTTAACCTGCGCGCCGAGTCAGCTGGACAGTCGCTGTTCCGATGTCGTCTCCCGTCGTCTCTGACGATTCGAGAGGTGCGGAGCGGAGGAAAGTCCGGGCTCCATAGAGCAGAACGCCAGGTAACGCCTGGGAGGCGAGAGCCTACGGAAAGTGCAGCAGAGAGTAGACCGCCAACCCCGATGCAAGTCGGGCGGTAAGGGTGAAAGGGTGCGGTAAGAGCGCACCGCGCGCCTGGTAACAGTGCGTGGCACGGCAAACCCCGTTCGGAGCAAGACCAAATAGGAATCCAAGGGTGTGGCTCGCACTGGATTCGGGTAGGTTGCTTGAGGCTGGCAGTGATGTCAGTCCCAGATGAATGACTGTCCACGACAGAACCCGGCTTACAGGCTGACTCACTTTTTTCTCCTCGAATTCCCCCCGATTTTTAGTCTTTACACCCCTTCGTCTTAACAAACTACTTTAAGTCTAAAAGCTATTCTTCTGATATTGTTCCTGTTAGCAATTTCTGCGTTAGCCTCTGCACGTAACTTCCGGATTTTTCTCAGCATTTTCCGCTTATTTCCCTCTCAAAAACGCCAAATAGTGCTTGCGAAACGGTATGCCTGTGCCTATAGTGTCGCAATGTGGCGAAAAGTGGAAAATTCTGTAGAAAAGTGGGGATTTAGGGTCCCTTGATTGAAGTGTCACCTGAGGCGTAAGGATTCATCGTGTTTCGAGGCGTGAATGTCATCAATCTGGATACGAAAGGGCGCATGGCCATGCCATCGCGCTATCGCGACCAATTGGTGTCGGAATTCAGTGGCCGTCTCGTGGCAACCATTGATCCGATGGCCAAATGCCTTCTGCTCTACCCGATTGATGTCTGGGAAGAGATTCAGAAAAAGATCGAGTCGCTCTCCAGCTTCAATGCCGACACCCGCAAGTTCCAGCGCATGATGATCGGTTATGCCACCGACCTGGAGCTGGATGGCAGCGGGCGCATCCTGTTGTCTCAGGTGCTGCGCAACCATGCGGAGCTGGATAAGCACGTCGCTCTGGTCGGGCAGGGCAAGAAGCTCGAACTGTGGAGTGAGAAGAATTGGGCGGAGCAAACCGCGCTCTGGCTGTCACAGACCAGTGCGGGTGGCGAGCTGCCGGCAGAGCTGCAATCGCTGTCTCTGTAATGTGAGTGGCATGGGTATCCCGGCGTGAGGATGCGCGCACGGGTACCGGGAGTAGGGAATGCAGGGGCAGCAGCATGAAACCGTTTTACTGGACCCTGCTGTCGCGGCCCTCGTGACAGACCCTTCCGGCGTGTACGTCGATGGCACCTTCGGGCGAGGAGGTCACTCCCGCAAGATATTGCAGGTGCTCGGCCCCAGGGGACGCCTGATCGCTTTCGACAAAGACCCGGATGCCATCGCGCAGGCGCAACCCCTTTGCGAGCGCGACGAACGCTTCTCCATCGTGCAGGGCAGCTTCGCGGAGCTTGCCGCCCGGATGTCGCAGGCGGGGCTGGTTGGAAATCTCAGCGGGGTGTTGCTGGATTTGGGGGTGTCTTCCCCGCAGTTGGATGAGGCGCATCGCGGTTTTAGTTTTACTCAAGACGGTCCTTTGGATATGAGAATGAATCCGAACGAAGGGCAAAGTGCAGCGCAGTGGTTGGCGAGTGCGGCGGAGCAGGAAATCGCCGACGTCATTTATCGCTTCGGTGAAGAGCGATTCTCCCGGCGCATGGCACGCGCCATCGTCGAGACCCGTCAACACACGCCTATCACATCGACCTTGCACCTCGCGGAGATCATCAAGCAGGCCAACCCCGCGTGGGAAAAACACAAGCATCCTGCCACGCGCGCCTTTCAGGCGATTCGCATTTACATCAACCGTGAGTTGGACGATCTGCGCGATGTGCTCCAGCAGGCCTTGGACGTGCTCGCCGTAGGCGGACGATTGGTGGTGATCAGTTTCCACTCCCTCGAAGATCGCATGGTCAAACAGTTCATGAATGAGCAGGCCCGAGGAGATGATTTTCCGGCGGGCGTGCCCGTCATGACCTCGGCGCTGAATCCGCGCATGAAGAAGATTGGCAAGGCGATCAAGGCGGATGACGACGAACTCGCCCGCAACCCGCGTTCACGCAGCGCGATGATGCGGGTGGCGGAAAAGATCGCCTGACAACGACACCTTTAGAGAAAAAGATGCCCAAACGATGAGCACGGCCACCAACAAGATCAATGTGAATCAGACGCGCACAACCGGCGCGGTAACGGTATTTACCTGGACGGCCTTTTTTTCGCCGCGCATGGGAATTCTGCTGGTCTTGCTGTTGAGCGTGCTGATTTCGGGCGTGGGGGTGATCTACACCACCTTCAAGACACGCTACCTGCTGAACGAATTGCAGCAACTGAAAACCCAGCGCAATGACCTGCAGGTGCAGTGGGGGCAGCTGCTTATCGAGCAGAGCACTTTCAGCCTCGAAAGCCGTGTAGAGCGCAAAGCAAATGAAGAGCTGGCGATGGAAACGCCCGCGATATCCGACATTGTCATGGTGCGATATGAGTAAGGAAAACACCCAGCACACCCCCATCCTGTGGCGACTGATCCTGATATTCGTCGTCATGGCGATGTGCATTGTCGCCATCTTTTGGAAGCTGACCTCACTGCATGTGCTGCAAAAGGAATTTCTGCAGGGGCAGGGCGATGCCCGCACCATTCGCACGGAACCGCTCTCGGCCACACGCGGCATGATTACCGACCGCAACGGGGAACCGCTGGCGGTGAGCACGCCGGTGAAATCCATCTGGGTAAACCCGAAAGAGATTTCGCAGGAGTTGCGTGATATCGAAGTGCTGGCCCTTGCGCTGGAGCTTGATTCGCAGACATTGGCGGCAACTATCGCTGCAAACGCGGAAAAAGACTTTCTGTTCGTAAAGCGTCGCATATCTCCCGCAGAGGCGGAGGCGGTGTTGTCACTGCGCATCGATGGCGTTTATTCGCGTCAGGAATATCAGCGTTACTACCCGCAGGGAGAAGTCGCGGCGCACGTCGTCGGTTTTACCAACGTGGATGATGCCGGCCAGGAAGGCATGGAGCTGGCCTTCGAGGACTGGTTGCAGGGTGTACCGGGGCGTCAGCAGGTGATGAAGGATCGGCGCGGTCGCATCATCCGTGAGCTCGACACGCTGGCGCCGGCGCAGCCCGGAAAGAACCTCGAGCTGAGCATTGATTTCCGTCTGCAAAACCACACCTACAAAGAGCTCAAATCGGAGTACCTGCTCAGAGGTGCCAGGTCTGCCTCTGTTGTCGTGATGGATGTCGCCACCGGTGAAGTGCTGGCGATGGCCAATCAGCCCTCCTACAACCCTAACAATCGCGGTGTCATCACCGACTTCAGCGCATTGCGCAACCGCGCCGTGACGGACCTCGTTGAGCCCGGCTCCACGGTGAAAGCCTTTACGGTAGCGGCCGCGCTAGAGTCCGGCATGTTCACGCCGGAAACGCTCGTGGATACGAATCCTGGCCGCATCCGCGTAGGTCGCGACTGGGTGACTGACGCGACGACACGCGCAATCAACCACGGCATGCTGACGGTACAGGGTGTCATCACCAAGTCGAGCAATGTCGGTGCCACGCGCCTCGCGCTGGCCATTGGGCATGAGCCGTTGCGCAACATGCTGGAGCGCGTCGGCTTTGGATCAGCCACCGGTACCGGCTTCCCGGGGGAGCGCAGTGGTGTGCTGCCCAATCACCGTATCTGGCACGACATTGAGACCGCCACCCTTTCCTACGGCTATGGCTTGTCGGCTTCTGCGCTGCAATTGGCCAGCGCCTATACCACGCTTGTCAGCGGGGGCATCAAGAAGCCGGTGTCGATGCTGAAATTGAGTCCAGAAGCCTTGGCTGCCCTTCCCACCGAACATGTCATTTCAGAAAAAATCGCGCGCGATGTCATGGCGGCACTCGAAACCGTGGTGGACAAAGAGCGTGGCGGCGGTGCAACGGCTGCCAACGTCCCGTTCTACAGTGTGGCGGGAAAGACAGGAACCGCCCATGTGGTGGGTGCCTCCGGCTATGAAAGCAATGTGTACAACTCCCTGTTCGTGGGCTACGCCCCTGCCAGTGCCCCTCGCATCGTGGTGGTCATCATCATGAATGAACCGGGAGGGAGCGAGCACTACGGGAGTCAGGTGGCGGCGCCGCTGTTTTCACGCATCGTCACTGGCGCAATGCGCATTCTGAATGTCGCTCCGGACAAGCTGGACGATGCCCAATTAATTGAACTGAGCGCGCTCTGACGGGAAGCGATGCGATGAACATAGCGGAAAACATGGTGCAAACACGTTCATTGGTACAGTTGTTGACGGGACTCGTGGCGCTGCCAGATGCGCTGCCTGCCGAATACGACGTCCGTGTGAGCGGCATCACGCTTGATTCGCGCCAGGTGTCTCCCGGAGATTTGTTTTTTGCCTGCTTCGGCAAAAATCATGATGCCCGCGATTACATCGATCAGGCCATTGCCCGCGGCGCGGCGGCGGTGCTGGCGCACGCTGGGGGAGAGTGGCAGGGCGTGCAGGTGCGTCAGGGTGTGATCGTGTTGGCCATTCCCGATCTGGCAGCACAGGCAGGCCACATTGCCAGCCGCTTTTACGGTGAACCCAGTGCCGCGATGACCGTGGTCGGTGTGACCGGAACCAACGGCAAAACCAGCTGCACGCAGTTCATCGCCCAGGCATTGACGTATCTGCAGCAGCGATGTGGCGTCATCGGAACACTTGGCGCCGGCTTTCCGCCGCGTCTGGAAGACACCTCCTATACCACGCCCGATCCCGTGCAGGTCCAGGCCGTGCTGGCACAGCTGCGCACACAGGGTGCCGAGGCTGTCGCGATGGAGGTCTCATCCCAGGGGCTTCACCAGCACCGTGTCAATGGCGTGCGCTTTGATGTGGCGGTATTTACCAATCTCACGCGAGATCATCTGGATTATCACGGCAGTATGGAGGCCTACTTTGATACCAAGCGCCAACTCTTTATGGTGGACGGGCTTGGCAGTGCCGTGGTCAACATGGACGATCCCTACGCCATCAAGATTCTGAACACACTGGCCCCCTCTGTTCGCAGTTTTACCTACAGTCTTCGCAACTCCCATGCGGATGTTTATGCCCTGCGCTACAGCCAGCACCGGCATGGCTACACCGCGCGTGTGCACACGCCCTTTGGCGAGGGGGATCTGCGGGGTCCGTTGCTCGGCAGTTTCAATTTCAGCAATGTGCTGGCCGTACTGACGACCCTGTTGGCCATTCTGGGTGCCACGTCTGGATTTTCGCTGGTACGGCTTCTTGAGGCGCTTTCTCAGCTGCGTCCCGTCGCCGGACGTATGGAAATTGTAGGAGATGACAGCGACATCACCGCTGTCGTCGATTACGCCCATACGCCTGATGCCCTTCGTGTAGCGCTTCAGGCGCTGCGGGAGCACTTCAGTGGCAAGCTCTGGTGTGTCTTCGGCTGTGGCGGCAATCGCGATCAGGGCAAGCGTCCGATCATGGCAGAGATGGCCGACGCGTTCGCGGACCGTGTGATCGTCACGGACGATAATCCTCGCAAGGAAGATGCAGACGACATCGTGCGGCAGATTTTGCTGGGCATCGAAGACACCTCCGGCTTGATTGTGGAACGAGATCGCGCAAAAGCCATTGCACTGGCCATCGCAAGTGCACAACCGGGCGATGTGGTACTGATTGCCGGCAAAGGGCATGAAAATTATCAGGACGTAAACGGCAAGCGCATGGTGTTCAGCGACGTGAATCAGGCGCGTATCGCCTTGGCACAGCGTCCTGCCGGTGCGCGCAGCGCGGGAGTCAGGCCATGATCAGTGCCCTGTCTTTTTCAGAGGTGCGCGATGCGCTCGGAGCCCGGCATAGCGGGGGAGATGTCCGCTTTTCCCGTGTGTCCACCGATACCCGCACCCTGCAGCCGGAAGACCTCTATGTCGCGCTGGTAGGCGAGCGTTTCGATGGTAACCGGTTTGTGTCGTCTGCCTTCGAAAAAGGGGCCTGTGGCGCCGTTGTATCCGCCCGTATTGATACCGACAAACCCGTGCTGCAAGTGGCCGACACGACACACGCGCTGGGAGAGATCGCCCGTCTGAACCGCATCGCGTCGCATGCGAAGGTCGTCGCCATTACGGGCAGTCAGGGCAAGACCACCGTGAAGGAAATGACGGCCGCCATCCTGTCCGTCTCTCACAAGGTGTTGATGACACAAGGCAATCTGAACAACCACATCGGCGCACCATTAACGCTGCTGTCTCTGGATGCGACACATGACGCTGCGGTCATCGAGCTGGGCGCCAGCGGGCTGGGCGAGATCGCCTATACCGTACGTCTCACTCTCCCGCATGTTGCGGTGCTGACCAATGCCGCAGCGACCCATCTGGAAGGCTTCGGTGATCTGGCAGGCGTCGTGCGCACCAAAGGCGAGATCATTGACGGCCTAGTGGACGGTGGTGTGGCGATCCTGAACGCCGACGACGCGCATTTCTCCACATGGCACGCGCGCGCCGCGGGAAAAGCGGTGTGCAGTTTTGGTTTTGCGGCCACGGCTGACGTGCGCGCCGAAGCGATAACACATTTTGAAGACGGTCACAGCACGTTCATGCTGGTATCTCCGCAGGGTCGCATCGCCATTCGCTTGGCATTGGCAGGCGAACACAACGTGCGCAATGCGTTGGCTGCTGCAGGCGCTGCGTTGGCGGCGGGTGCCAGTCTGCAGGATGTGCAGCAGGGACTGGAAGCAGTACGTCCCGTCTCAGGTCGCCTCACCTGGTTGCGCGCGGCGAACGGGGCGCGCCTGATTGATGATTCCTATAACGCCAGCCCGTCTTCTTTCCGTGCCGCGATTGAGGTGTTGGCCCCTTTGCCCGGCCGCCGCGTGTTGATCGTGGGGGATATGGGGGAGCTGGGGGGCGGCGCCGAACAGGAGCACCTGGCACTCGGTCAGTACGCGCGCGAAAAACACATTGATGTGCTGTGGGCGACTGGCGCGCTGAGTGCCCTGTGTGTGAAGGGGTTTGGACCAAACGGTCGTCATTTTGATTCACAGGAAGCGCTGGTAATGGCCGCGCGCGCAGAATTGAACGCCGAAGACGTAGCGCTCGTGAAGGGGTCCCGCAGTGCCGCCATGGACCGTGTCGTCGCACAATTACAACAGGGAGATTACTGAGCATGCTGGTGTGGCTTTCCACGTATCTGACGCAGTTCGATAGCGGCTTCGCGGTGTTTCAATACATCACGGTGAGAGGGATTTTCAGCATCCTGACTGCCCTGGCGATTTCCCTGATGATCGGTCCCCGCATGATTCGTCAGCTGAACAGTCTTCAGATTGGCCAAGTCGTGCGTGACGACGGACCCAAGTCCCACTTCAGCAAGGCAGGCACGCCCACAATGGGGGGGGCGCTCATCCTCGTCAGCATGCTGTGCAGCACGCTGTTGTGGTCAGACCTTAACAATCATTATGTGTGGACGACCATTCTGGTGACATTGCTTTTCGGTGCCATTGGCTGGGTAGATGATTACCGCAAAGTGATCGAGAAAAACCCGAAGGGCTTGCCTGCACGCTGGAAATATTTCTGGCAATCCGTGGTGGGTCTGGGCGCATCGATATTCCTGTATGTCTCCGCCATGGGGCCGGCTGAGACCCATTACATCATTCCCTTTTTCAAGGATGTGTCGCTGAACCTCGGCATCCTGTATGTGGTGATTACGTATTTTGTCATCGTGGGGAGCAGCAACGCGGTCAACCTCACCGACGGTCTTGACGGCCTCGCTATTCTGCCGTCCGTGCTGGTTGGCGGTGCACTGGGCATGATTGCCTACCTTGCAGGCCACATCGAATTTTCCGACTACCTGCGCATTCCCTATGTGGCTGGTGCCGGCGAGTTGGTGATTTTCTGCGGCACCCTTGTCGGGGCCGGGCTGGGATTTCTGTGGTTCAACACCTACCCCGCACAGGTCTTTATGGGGGATGTGGGTGCCCTGGCACTGGGAGCGGCACTGGGCATCGTGGCCGTGATCTCGCGCCATGAGATTGTCCTCTTCATCATGGGGGGCGTGTTCGTCATGGAAACCGTTTCCGTCATTCTGCAGGTCGGGTCTTTCAAACTCACGGGCAAGCGCATCTTCCGCATGGCCCCCCTGCATCATCATTTTGAATTGAAAGGCTGGCCGGAGCCACGCGTGATTGTCCGCTTCTGGATCATCACCGTGATGCTGGTGCTGTTCGGCCTTGCCACACTGAAACTGCGGTAAACAACGAGTACACACGCGCGATGAGCACAGGCACAACAGACAGCATAATCGTGGGACTGGGGACAACCGGCTTGTCCTGCGCCCGCTATTTGCGCGCAAAGGGAATCTCCTTTCGGGTGGTCGATTCGCGCCTGTCTCCTCCCGGGCTCAGTCTCTTGCAGCAGGAGTTTCCCGACGTCGAGGTCACGCTCGGGCAGTTTCCCGAGGAGATCCTGTGCAGCGCTAAGCAATTGATCGTGAGCCCCGGGATCAGTGTCCATACGCCACAAATTCTTGCCGCTGCGAACGCCGGTGTGGGCATTCGCGGAGACATCGACCTCTTCAGTGAAGACGTGACGCGTCCGGTGGTTGCCGTGACAGGGTCCAATGGCAAGAGCACAGTAGTTTCGCTGCTGGCTGCCATGGCTCGTGCTGCAGGACTTCGCGTCGGACTGGGCGGAAACCTTGATGGAGACGAGGCTGCACCTGCACTCGATTTGCTGCGACAGGAGCCCAAGGATGTCTACATTCTCGAGCTGTCCAGCTTTCAGCTTGAGACGACAGAAAATCTGCGCGCAGAAGCTGCCGTGATTCTCAATGTCAGCGATGACCACATGGACCGCTATGACTCCAAGCACGCCTATGAGGCGGCGAAGCAACGCATTTTCCGCGGGGCAAAACAGATCATTGTCAACTCAGACGAGTCGGCAAGTCTGCCATGGGATCCTGCGGCAAAGGTGCGCGCCAGTTTTGGACTGGAAAATTCCGTCACGGATCAATGGGGCGTCGCTGTGTATGAGGGACAGCGTTACCTGTGCCATGGCGAGGAGCGCCTGCTGTCCGTGGGCGACCTGAAAATTGCAGGCAAACACAATCTCTCCAATGCGCTGGCAGCGCTTGCGCTGGGAGAGGCGATTGGTCTGCCGCGTGAGGCCATGCGAGCGGCGCTGCGCAGTTTCCCCGGCTTGCCGCATCGTTGCCAGTGGCTGCGTTCCCTGCACGGGGTGCAGTACTTTAATGATTCGAAGGGGACCAACGTTGGCGCGTCCATCGTGGCCATTGAAAGCCTGGGCGAAATGCTCAGCGGAAAGCTGGTGTTGATCGCGGGAGGAATCGACAAGGAAGCGGATTTCAGCGTGATGAAACCGGTTGTGCGTCGTTTCGTGAAATTGGCCATCCTGATCGGTCGCGATGCACGGCATCTGGCCGACGCCTTCAAGGATTCCATTGAGATTCTGTTCGCCTCCACGCTGCAGGACGCCGTGACGATTGCGGCGTCCCATGCGCGTGAGGGCGATGCCGTGCTCTTGTCTCCGGCGTGTGCGAGCTACGACATGTTCAGTGACTTTACTCACCGTGGGCGCGTCTTTGCCGGCGCCGTGGAGGCACTCGTATGAGATCGCCATCACTTGCCGTCTATGGAGCCATTCAGGGCCGTCAGCCACAGCAATTCGCACCGAACGCACTGCTTATCATCATGGCCTTGTTGATGTGCATCGGTTTGTTGATGATGACCTCTGCCTCGGTAGAGATTGCCAATGGCCAATACGGGGACCCTTTCTTCTACTTCAAGCGGCAGCTGTTTTTCACGGTGCTATCGGTGCCGATTATTATCGTCAGCCTGATGATTCCTGTGCGCACCTGGTATGACTACAGCGCCCCACTTTTGCTGATCGCGTTTGTCCTGCTGGTGGCAGTGCTCATTCCGGGTGTGGGCAAGATCGTAAACGGCAGTGCTCGCTGGATCGATCTGGGTTTCTATAACCTGCAGCCTTCCGAAATGGCCAAACTCTTTTTCGTGTTCTATCTGGCCGCTTATATGGAGCGGCGCCATCAAGATGTCGTGAATACCTGGTCCGGTTTCCTGAAGCCCATGATCATCCTGACGGCCGCGATCGTCTTGCTGCATTTTGAGCCGGATCATGGCGCGATGGTCATCATGATCGGGACCTGTTTCAGCATGATTTTCCTGGCCGGTGCCAAGTTGCATCGTTTCATTCTGGTGCTGGCATGCTGTCTGGGCGCCGTCATTTTGCTGGCGATCATGAAGCCCTATGTGCTGGACCGCTTCTCGTCCTTCCTCAATCCGTGGGCAGCCGAATACGTGTATGGCGAAGGGTACCAACTGACGCAGGCTCTGATTGCCTTTGGACGCGGAGGGTTTTTTGGAGAGGGACTCGGTAACAGTATTCAGAAGCTCTATTTCCTGCCGGAAGCCCATACCGATTTTGTGCTGGCGATCATCGCGGAGGAGTTCGGTCTCGTCGGAGTCACGACCATCATCGGGCTGTTCACGGCGCTTGTGGCTCAGGCGTTTGTAATAGGTCGGCGAGTAGAGGCTGCCGGCGATCTTTTCTCGGCCTATGTCGCCTATGGCATCGCGATGCTGTTTGCCTGCCAGACCCTGATCAATGTCGGGGTCAATATTGGCCTTCTGCCCACGAAGGGCCTGACACTTCCGTTTCTGAGCTATGGGGGCAACAGCTTGCTGGTGAGCTGTTTCATGGTGGCCATTCTGGTGCGTATCCAGTACGAACATGCCAGTTCCCGAAGCCCTCAGCGTGTCAGGGGAGAGCGTCCATGAATCCCTTGAGCGCAGGCGCAGGAACAGTGTTGATCATGGCCGGCGGGACCGGTGGCCATATTTTCCCGGCGCTCAGCATCGCACGTCATCTGCAGGGGAAGGGGTTCCGGACTGAATGGTTGGGAACGGCCCGCGGCCTCG
Source organism: uncultured Klebsiella sp. (assembly GCA_964538025.1). Classification (GTDB taxonomy): domain Bacteria; phylum Pseudomonadota; class Gammaproteobacteria; order Pseudomonadales; family Pseudohongiellaceae; genus UBA5078. Next base: position 181,538 of record CAZICZ010000004.1, read on the forward strand.
AAGTAGACGTCCTGCGTGATACGGACATCCCCTTGCATCTGATTGCCGCGCGCGGTCTGCGTGGCAAAGGTCTGAAAGATCTGCTGCTGTCGCCCTTTATGATCCTGAAGGCTATCTGGCAATCCTTGAGGGTCATTCGAAAGGTGAATCCCTGCTGCGTGCTGGGCATGGGCGGCTATGTGACGGGGCCGGGGGGCGTTGCTGCCAAACTTTCCGGCCGGCCTCTGTTGATTCACGAACAAAATGCCATCGCCGGTTTCAGCAACATGCTGCTGGCGCGTATCGCAACGACGGTCATGGAAGCGTTTCCGGCAACCTTCCCCGCACATTTCCGCGCGATTGCTACCGGCAATCCCGTGCGGACGGAGATTAGCGAGATTCATCGGCATGCGGATACTGACCTTGCACGTCCGCTGCGCATTCTGGTCATTGGCGGGAGTCTTGGCGCCGTGGCGCTGAACACGGTCATTCCTGAGGCGGTTGCGCACCTTGCGCCGGATCTGCGCCCTCAGGTGTGGCATCAGAGTGGCAAGCACAATCTGGAGGCTACCCGCAGCCACTGTGCTTCCTTGGGGCTCGCACTGGATGCCGATTATCGCGTCGTCCCGTTTATTGAGGATATGGCGGCAGCGTATGCGTGGGCCGACCTCGTGGTGTGTCGCGCGGGAGCTACCACCGTGAGTGAACTCGCAGCGGCGGGATTGCCTGCCATCCTGGTGCCGTTTCCTCACGCCGTGGATGACCATCAGACTCATAACGCCCATTGGCTCAGCCGTGCAGGTGCCGCATTGCTGATCCAGCAGCGTGATCTGAGCGCAGCCTCGCTGGCGGAGATTTGGCAAGGATTCGCAAAGCACCCGCACCAGCTGGTGGACATGGGGATTGCCGCAAAAACTCTGTATCAGGGAGATGCCAACGAGACCGTGGCGACCCTGTGTATTTCTGCATGTAAAGGATAGGAACGAATGTCGGGACTGATAAAACAAAAAGCCACTGCGGCGATTCCGGAAATGCGCCGGATCAAGTCGATCCATTTTGTGGGGATCGGCGGCGCTGGCATGTGCGGTATTGCAGAAGTGCTGCTGAATCAGGGCTATGCCATTACTGGATCCGACATCAAGGCGTCGAGTGTCACGCAACGTCTGACTGGCCTCGGTGCGCAGGTGTTTATTGGACACCGTGCCGAAAATGTGGAGAGAGCGGATGTGGTGGTGTACTCCAGTGCCGTGAACCCGGCGAATCCGGAATTGAGCGCCGCGCGTGAAGCGGGACGTCCTATCATTCCCCGCGCCGAAATGCTGGCAGAGCTGATGCGCTATCGCCACGGGATTGCCATTGCAGGCACTCACGGCAAGACCACGACGACCAGCCTCGTGGCCTCTATTTTTGCCGAGGCAGGGCTCGATCCTACCTTCGTTATTGGTGGTCTGTTGAATAGCGCGGGTGCCAATGCACGATTGGGCGAGAGCCGTTATCTGGTGGCCGAAGCGGACGAAAGTGATGCGTCGTTCCTGCATCTGCAACCGATGGTCACCGTAGTGACAAATATCGATGCCGATCACATGAGCACGTACGAAGGTGATTTCAACAAGCTGAAAAAATACTTCGTTGAATTTCTGCACAACCTGCCTTTCTATGGCCTCGCCGTACTCTGTCTGGATGACCCGGTGGTCGCCGAAGTCCTGCCACAGGTGGCTCGCCCGACACTGACCTACGGGTTCTCTCCCGAGGCCGACTATCGCATTTTCAATCTAAAGCAGGACAAGCAGTTTACCGAATTCGAGATCGCCCGCCCCGAACGCGAAGAGTCCCTCAAGGTCCACTTGAGCATTCCCGGGCGCCACAACGCCCTTAATGCAGCAGCGGCGGTAGCGATTGCAACAGACGAAGGAATCAGCGATGACGCTATCTGTGCCGGCCTGCAAAAGTTTCAGGGCGTGGGACGACGTTTCGAGATTCAGGGACATTTTCCGGTCCGCGGTGGAACGGCAATGCTGCTTGATGATTATGGCCATCACCCGCGCGAAGTGGCGGCGACGATTGCGGCGCTGCGGGATGGATGGCCCGATGCCCGCATCGTCATGATTTATCAGCCGCATCGCTATACCCGCACAAAGGACCTGTACGAAGACTTCGTCATGGTGCTCTCCGACGTGGACGCCCTGCTGATGCTGGAGGTTTACCCCGCCGGTGAGGAAGCCATTCCTGGGGCAGACTCCAGGAGCCTGTGCCGCAGCATCCGATCACGTGGCCGGGTAGACCCGGTGTATGTGCAGGACGAAGACGACATCCGCAAGGTGCTGACGGAGATTTTGCGCGACGGTGACATCGTGATTACACAGGGTGCCGGGAGCGTCGGTGCGCTGGCGAAACAACTGAGTGAACTTGGATTGACGCTTTAATTCCGGATCAATGACACACGTGACTGTGACAACCATGAGCAACAAGGACCTGACAACACAAGAATCAATCGCCCGACTGGGGCGCGTCGCCGTCGTAATGGGCGGTAATGCGGCTGAGCGTGAAGTGTCTCTGAAGAGTGGCAAGGCTGTGCTGGAAGGCCTGCTCTCCTTCGGTGTGGATGCCGTGGCGATCGACGCCCGTGACGATCTCGTCGCGGCGCTTGTACATCACAAAGTGTCACGTGTCTTTAATGTCTTGCATGGTCGCGGAGGCGAGGACGGAACATTGCAGGGTCTGCTTGAATTCATGCGCATCCCTTACACCGGAAGCCGAGTGCTTGCCTCTGCACTGTCCATGGACAAGGTGTTGACCAAACGGCTTTGGCTGCAATTGGGCCTGCCAACTCCGCCTTTTTGCATGCTGAGCGATGACAGCGACATGGCGACAATTATGGACACGCTGGGGACAGCTGTCGTGAAACCGGTGCGTGAAGGGTCGAGCATCGGAATGTCGATTGTGGATTCCGCCACAGGCCTTGAGGCGGCCTATCACAATGCCAAGCGTTACGACAGTGAGGTGATGGCCGAGAAGTACATCAAGGGCGGAGAGTTTACCGTGTCCATTTTGGGCACAGAGGTTCTGCCAGCCATTGAGCTGCGTACCCATCACCCCTTCTATGACTATGACGCCAAGTACATTGCAAACGACACGCAATACCTGTGTCCCGCGCCTCTTGACGAACAGACTACGCAGGCACTGCAGGCCCTGTCCATGAATGCCTTTACCTCCTTGGGCTGCACCGGATGGGGACGTGTCGATCTGATGCGCGACCAGCAGGGAAAATTCTGGTTGCTGGAGGTGAATACCGTGCCCGGCATGACGGACCATTCGCTGGTGCCGATGGCAGCAAAGGCCAGTGGAATCGCGTTTAACGAGTTGCTCCTGCACATACTGGCAGTGTCATCTCTTCAGGAAGGTGGAACACCCACATGAACCGCAGCACTCGCACGCAAGGGTTTACAGCACACGGAGGGATGCGCGACATCCCCCGCGGAGCCGTCCCTTTGTCACGCCAGTCTGCGCAGCCAACTCGACCTGCTCGAAAGAGCCACGCCGGTGTGTTGTTTGCAATTCTGCTGCTGTGCTGTGGCGTCTTCTTTGCACAGCACAGAACGCAGATCAGCGCCTACATCAATAAACCGATCCGCGTGGTCAAGGTTGCCAATGAACTGGAACGCGTGGATGAAAACAGTGTGCGGTCTGCCCTAGCAGTGCATCTGAACGCAGGCTTTTTCGCGGTTGATGTGCGTGCCATCAAGGAACAGCTTGAAGCGGAACCCTGGATCGAGCGCGCCGTTATCAGCCGTGTCTGGCCCGACACACTCTCGGTGATGATCACGGAAGAAGTGCCAATAGCCCGTTGGGGTGAAGCCAGTCTGCTGAACCAGTACGGAGAATCTTTCGCGCCCGATTACATGCCGGATGATCAGACTTTACCCCAGCTGTACGGGCCCGAAGGAATGGAGCGACGCGTCATGGAGCAGTACCAGGTGTTCAATCAGATGATTGCAGACACGGGACTTCGGGTTCGCGAAATTGCCTTCAGTGAGCGTGGCAGCTGGACGCTGAGACTGGACAATGATTTGCAGGTCAGTATCGGTCGCAGTGATGTGATGGAGCGGGTGCAGCGTTTTGTCACGTTCTATCAGCGGTATCTGAATGCCCGCATCGAGCAGATCGCCGCGGTTGATCTGCGTTACAACAATGGAATCTCAATCAGGAACAAAACCGATATGCCAGTGGGAGTTGCATCGAAATGAACACAGTCACCATGGTGAAAATGGCGAATAAGACAGTGAATTCATCCATTTCAGGAGTGCGCGCAGCATGAGCGAATCCACACGTGGAAATCTGATTGTCGGTCTGGATATTGGCACCTCCAAAGTGGTGGCCATTGTTGGCGATGTGAAGGCCGATGGCAGCCTGGACATTGTGGGCATCGGCAGTCATCGATCACGCGGCCTGAAGAAAGGCACCGTGGTGAATATTGAGTCCACCGTGGAGTCGATCCAGCGCGCGATCGAGGAAGCGGAGTTGATGGCAGGCTGTCAGATACATTCTGTCTACGCGGGAATCGCGGGCAGTCATATCCGTAGCATGAACTCCCACGGGATCGTCGCCATTCGTGATGGCGAAGTAACCCGCGCCGACATCGAAAGGGTGATCGATGCCGCCCAAGCGGTGGCGATTCCCGCGGATCAGAAGGTGCTGCACATCCTGCCTCAGGAATACATCATCGATTCGCAGGAAGGCGTGAAGGAGCCATTGGGGATGTCCGGCGTACGACTGGAAGCGAAGGTCCATCTGGTGACTTGTGCGATCAATGCGGCTCAGAACATCGAGAAGTGCATCAAGCGTTGCGGCCTTGTGACGGAAGAAATCATTCTGGAACAACTGGCCTCCAGCTATGCGGTACTCACAGAAGACGAAAAAGAACTAGGGGTGTGCCTGGTCGATATCGGCGGTGGCACGTCTGACATCGCGATCTTCACCGAAGGCGCCATCCGCCACACAGGGGTGATCCCGATTGCCGGCGATCAGGTCACGAATGACATTGCCATGGCATTGCGCACCCCCACCGAAAATGCAGATGAAATCAAGATCAAGTACGCCTGCGCCCTGACGCAGCTGGCCAGTGTGGGTGACACCATCAAGGTGCCAAGTGTGGGCGATCGGCCTCCCCGCGAACTGTCCCGCCAGGCATTGGCGGAAGTGGTGGAGCCACGCTATGACGAGCTGTTCACACTGATCCGTGCGGAGCTGCAGCGCAGCGGGTACGAAAACATGCTCGCCGCTGGCATCGTCCTTACGGGGGGGACGTCAAAGATGGAGGGCGTGGTAGAGCTCGCCGAGGAAATTTTCCATGCGCCGGTACGGATCGGTGTTCCTCAGGAGGTCAAGGGTTTGGCGGATATCGTGCGCAACCCGATCTATTCCACTGGCGTGGGCCTGTTGCTGTACGGCGTCAAGCAGCAACAGGACAGAGAGATGCAGGTGCCCGTAAAAGAGCCCCAGATTGGCTTGGGAGAGCGCTTCAGCGCGTGGATTAAAAAGAATTTGTAGTTTTTGTTTTTAACTTGGCAGTCAGTAATTTTGTTTTTTTATTTTTATAATTTTAAAATGAGTCAGGAGGCCGTATGTTTGAATTAGTCGATAGCTTGCCACAGAACGCAGTGATCAAGGTGATCGGTGTTGGGGGTGGCGGCGGCAACGCCGTGAGACACATGATCAGCAATCATATCGAAGGCGTGGACTTTGTCTGTGCCAATACGGATGCGCAGGCGCTGAGTAATCTGGGCGCCCGTACCCTTCTGCAAATGGGAAGCTGCGTGACCAAGGGCTTGGGAGCAGGAGCCAATCCTGACATCGGCCGTCAAGCTGCCCTGGAAGACCGTGATGAGATCGCGGAAATCCTGGCCGGTGCCGACATGGTGTTTATCACCGCCGGCATGGGAGGAGGGACGGGGACTGGTGCGGCGCCGATTTTTGCCGAAGTCGCCAAAGAACTCGGCATCCTGACCGTGGCAGTCGTGACTCGCCCGTTCCCCTTCGAAGGCAAGAAACGTTCTCTGGTTGCCGAGCGTGGCATTCAGGAACTTTCTGAGCATGTGGACTCTCTGATTACTATCCCCAATGAAAAGTTGCTGGAAGTGTTGGGCAAGTCGGCGTCTCTGCTTGATGCATTCAAGGCGGCCAATGATGTATTGCTCGGCGCGGTAAAAGGTATCGCTGACCTCATCATGCGTCCTGGCATGATCAACGTGGATTTCGCCGATGTACGCACCGTGATGTCCGAGATGGGCATGGCAATGATGGGAACCGGTTACGCGAGCGGCGAAGGGCGTGCTCGTGAGGCGGCGCAATCTGCCATTCGCAGCCCACTGCTGGAGGATGTCAATCTGCACGGCGCGCGCGGCATTCTGGTCAACATTACCGCCGGTGAAAATCTGTCGCTGGGTGAGTTCACCGAAGTGGGTGACACCATTGAAGAGTTTGCCTCTGACGATGCGACTGTGGTCGTGGGCACGGTGATTGACCCCAGCATGGGCGATGAAATTCGCGTGACCGTGGTGGCCACCGGTCTTGGTGAGCGTGCAGCACAGAAGGAAGTAAAGCCGATGGAGGCTCCCAAGGCCGTTGTGACGGATTACCGGTCGCTGGATCGTCCCGCTGCGCTGCGATCACGTACCGCCCCGGTTCAGGCCATGCCGCAAACCGGTTTTGCACGGGCGGTGGGCTCCGACACGGACATGGATTATCTGGATATTCCTGCCTTTCTGCGTCGTCAGGCAGACTGAGGAACACGTGCATGCCCCTGAGTTTAACAGGGGCATTCAGGTGGCGGTGTGATGATGTCAAAGGCCGGTAATCGAACATGCCGGCCGTTCGTCTCCCGCAGGTTTTGCGGTTGGGTTATGGATTCACTTTTGCTATCATGCCGCCTGCTTTTGACCTCGTGGTCGCGCAGGCTTCACACTTACTCGGGAACGACAACGCTATGCTGAATCAACGAACCTTGAAAAATGTTATCAGAGCCACCGGCGTGGGGCTGCATAACGGCGAGAAAGTCTACCTGACACTGCGACCCGCTCCGATTGATACCGGCCTCATCTTCACCCGGACCGACCTCGATCCCATGGTGCAAATTCCTGCCAAAGCGTCCTATGTGGGAGACACTACACTCTCCACGACCCTGGTGAAGGGCGATGTCCGCATCTCCACCATCGAACACCTGATGTCCGCCATGTCGGGGCTGGGCATCGACAATGCCTACATCGATGTCAGCGCTCCCGAAGTGCCCATCATGGATGGCAGTGCCGGTCCCTTTGTTTTCCTGATCCAGTCAGCGGGCATTGAAGAACAGCCTGCGCTGAAGAAATTTATCCGGATCACCAAACCGTTGTCGGTTTCCGACGGGGACAAGTCTGTCAGTCTCGAGCCCTTTGACGGGTTCAAGGTGAGCTACACCCTGCTCTATGATCATCCGGTATATCGCAAGTACACCAAGACCGCGAGCGTGGACTTTTCGAGCACCTCCTTTGTCAAGGAAGTGAGCCGTGCCCGAACCTTCGGGTTCATGCATGAGTTTGAAGAGCTACGGAACCGCAATCTGGCACTCGGTGCCAGCATGGATAACGCGATCGCCGTCGGTGACTACAAGGTGCTGAACGAGGATGGACTCCGCTACGAAGACGAGTTCGTGAAGCACAAAATTCTGGACGCAATCGGTGACCTGTACATGATCGGCTTCAGTCTGATCGGCGAGTTCAAAGGATATAAATCTGGACACGCCCTGAATAATGCATTATTAAGGTCGCTTGAAGTTAATAAAGACGCCTGGGAAATTGTCAGTTTCGATTCCGACTCGCACGTGCCCATTTCATACATGAAACCGGTATTGGCAGCCTGATAGTTTTCTGTCACCGATCTATATTTGTAACCCATTGATAAATGGGTATAAGTTTGATGTTCGGCTGCCTGGTCAAGCCTCAGGTGTTCTGATTCGCGATCCAAGAGAACACCTTCGCTCATGAAATTGATACTCGTTGACCAGCGCCATGGTCACACCCGCACTATCGTTCTCAAAGGGTGGCTGAAAGGCCTCCTGACTCTCTGCATGCTGGGAGCTCCCGTCGCTTTCGGGTATATGGGCTACCAGTTTGCGGTGTCGCAAGATCCCCAGGAATATTCCCTTGAAGCCCGTCTTGGCTGGAGTGAAGAACTCGCCTCACAGGCTGATGCCCTGTCACGCCTCAAAAAGGAATCCGAAGAACAGCTGGAAGCCTTGACGCGTCGTCTGGCGACCTTGCAGGCACGTTTGCTGCGAATGGAGGCTCTGGGTGAACGCATCACTGCGGTCGCAAATCTCGATGCCGGGGAATTCAACTTTGCCAGTGATCCCGCCGTGGGGGGGCCCTTGCTATCGGACTCCGTCCCCTATGCGCCTCCCGCGTTTGTGGAGGCGATTTCTGAACTGGAACAGCAGATTGCCGATCGTGCCCAACAGCTGGAAATTCTTGAAGGCCTGATGGCCGAACGCCAGTTTGAATCCGAGGTGTTCATCACGGGACGCCCGGTCAAGCAGGGATGGATATCGTCGCCTTTTGGACGCAGGACAGATCCTTTCAACGGGGAGCTGGCTTGGCATACGGGGATCGATTTTGCGACCGGTGAAAAGGGCGAGGATGTTGTGGCAGTTGCCGCCGGCGTGGTGACGTATGCAGGTGAGCGCCAAGGCTATGGCCTGACCGTCGATATTAATCACGGGAATGGGTACCTGACGCGGTATGGGCATGCCGAATCCCTGATGGTGGACGTCGGAGAAATTATTCAGAAAGGGCAAACCATTGCTCTGGTTGGAAGCACAGGTCGTTCGACCGGTCCTCATGTGCATTTCGAGGTGTACAAAAACGGTCGCGTTGTCGACCCAGCATCCTATATTCACCGCACAGCGCGGTAGTTCCCCTCTCTCAGTTTCCCTGCCTGCATGACCTCAAGTCGTGCGGGGGCAGTGGTGTGGTCGTTATCACCGTTTCTCTTAATTTCCAGATCAATTAACAAGTGGATCATCATGAGTCTTAAGTTTTTAAGTGCCATTTTTGGAAGCAGCAATTCCCGTCAACTTAAACGTATTGGGAAAATAGTTAAGAAAATCAATGCGCTTGAGGCGGGTTATGAAAGTCTGAGCGACGAGCAGATCAAGGCGAAAACGGGTGAATTCAAGACGCGGTTCGACCAGGGAGAAAGCCTGGATTCGCTGCTCCCCGAGGCTTTTGCGATTGTTCGTGAGGCAAGCAAACGCGTGATGGGGATGCGTCACTTCGATGTGCAGATGATCGGGGGGATCGTGCTGCATGAAGGCAATATTGCCGAAATGAAAACAGGGGAGGGCAAGACGCTGGTGGCGACACTGCCAGCCTACCTGAATGGCCTGACGGGGCTTGGCGTCCACATTGTGACAGTGAATGACTACCTGGCAGAACGAGACGCGTCGTGGATGCGCCCCCTTTATGAATTTTTGGGCCTGACGGTAGGCGTCATCATCTCGGGACAAAGCCATGAAACCAAACAGGCTGCCTACAATGCTTCAATCACCTACGGCACCAACAATGAGTTCGGGTTTGATTACCTGCGCGACAACATGGCGTTCCGTATCGAGGACAAGCTGCAGAAAAAATTGAACTTCGCCATTGTGGACGAAGTGGACTCCATTCTCATCGATGAAGCCCGTACACCGCTCATTATTTCCGGCGCGGCGGAAGACAGTTCCCAGTTGTATCTGGCGATCAATGCGTTGATACCGAAGCTGGAAAAGGGAGCAGGTAAACCTGAGAAGACGGGCTTCAGTCTCGATAAGGATGACAGTTTTGTAGAGTCCGGACATTTCACCATCGATGAGAAGGCGCGTCAGGTTGAGCTCACGGAGGCTGGACACGAAATACTTGAGCAGATGCTCAGTGACATGAAACTGTTGGGAGAGGGTGAAAGTCTGTATGCCGCCAAGAATCTCGGGCTGCTTCACCATGTGCATTCCGCGCTGAAAGCGCATTACCTGTTTCATCGAGATATTGAATACATCGTCCAGAATAACCGTATCGTGTTGATCGATGAGCATACGGGACGCACCATGGAGGGAAGACGACTTTCCGAAGGTCTGCATCAGGCGATTGAAGCGAAGGAAGGCCTGCAGATTCAGAGCGAGAGCCAGACCCTGGCCTCGACCACGTTCCAGAACTATTTCCGTCTGTACGCAAAACTCGCGGGGATGACCGGGACGGCGGATACAGAAGCCTTTGAATTTAAACAGATTTATAACCTGGATGTGGTCGTTATTCCGTCGAATAGGCCGCTGATTCGTATCGACAAGAACGACCTGATCTTCCTGAGCATGGAGGAAAAGTTCGAGGCGATTGTCCGTGACATCAAGGAGATTTCAGCCAAAGGGGCACCGGTGCTTGTAGGGACGGCCTCGATCGATACCTCGGAGTTGTTGTCCAATTTCCTCAAGAAGGAAAAGATCGAGCACGAAGTGTTGAACGCCAAGTTCCACCAGAAGGAAGCCCAGATTATCGCGCAGGCCGGCCGACCGGGCGTGGTGACAATCGCGACCAACATGGCGGGTCGTGGTACCGATATCGTCCTGGGGGGCAAATGGGAAAACGAAGTGGCTGCCCTCGAAAATCCCACACCTGAACAGATTGAAAACATTAAAAAGGCGTGGCAGGAACGTCATCAGCAAGTGCTGGATGCGGGCGGACTGCACATCATCGGTACGGAACGTCATGAATCCCGTCGTATTGATAATCAGCTTCGAGGGCGTTCCGGTCGTCAGGGCGATCCAGGATTTTCACGCTTCTATCTCTCCCTTGAGGATAATCTGATGCGTATCTTCGCTTCAGAACGCGTGAAAAATTTCATGCCAGCCCTCGGGATGGAGCGCGGCGAAGCCATTGAACATGGCATGGTCACCAAGTCCATCGAAAAAGCGCAACGCAAAGTGGAAGGTCGCAACTTCGATATCCGCAAGCAACTTCTCGAATACGATAACGTTGCCAATGATCAGCGGACCATCGTGTACCGTCAGCGCAATGAATTGATGGCCAGCGATGATATTTCCGAATTGATTGGCAGCATGCGGGAGCATGTGGCGAACGAGGTCGTCAGTTCTCATATTCCTCCTCAGAGTGTCCCCGAACAATGGGATATAGAAGGTCTCGAAGTGGCCTTGGAAGCGCAGTTCGCCCAGAAACTCGCCGTTCAAAAATGGCTTGATGAGGATGAAAGGCTGTTTGAGGAGTCACTGCGCGAGAAAATTGTGGCCGTGCTCAACGAGGACTATGAGAAAAAGTCTTCTCTGGTTGGCGAGAAAATGCGTCTGCTGGAAAAGCAGATCGTCCTGCAGATTCTCGACAATCTCTGGAAGGAACATCTGGCGGCCATGGATCAGTTGCGGCAGGGGATTTTCTTGCGGGGTTATGCTGGAAAGAACCCCAAACAGGAATACAAGCGTGAGGCTTTTGCCCTGTTTCAGGATTTGCTGTCCAACCTGCAACATGAAGTGATTCGCTTCTTAAGTCATGTGAAAATCCGTACCACGGAAGAGATCGACGAGATTGAAAAGCAGAGAGAGGCGGAGCGCGCACGGGAAAAGATGCAGTTCCAACACGCTCAGGCAGCCTCTCTCGCGCAGCAGACAGAGGATAATGCGGCGCCGGTGGCTCCCGCTCCGAGCGACAATGCGCCCTTTGTAAGGGAAGGCCAGAAAGTAGGCCGGAATGATCCGTGTTTCTGCGGCTCCGGGAAAAAATTCAAACAATGTCATGGGAAATTGAGTTAAGAAAAATGAGCGACGTTTCAAGTAGCACAACCGTATTACATCCCGTGGCAGGGGTGAGTCTCTCCGCAGTCGCCAGCCATATTCGTTATGCCAATCGGCTTGATCTGGTGCTCTTTTCCCTTGCAGAGGGAACGCGCACAGCCGGTGTGTTTACCCGCAATGCCTTTTGCGCGGCCCCCGTGCACGTGGCACGCAAACACCTACAGAGCCATGCAGACAACATTCGTTATCTGTTGATCAATACGGGTAACGCCAATGCAGGAACAGGACAGCGTGGCTATGATGATGCCATTGCCTGCTGTGCCACGTTGGCGGAATTGACCGGTGTCGCAACGGAATCTGTCCTTCCGTTTTCAACCGGCGTCATTGGTGAAAAACTTCCCGTTGCCAAAATACAGGCAGGAATTCCGTCTGCATTGGCGGCGCTCGGTGATGACTGGGCCAGTGCCGCTAAGGGAATTATGACCACGGACACGGTGCCCAAGGCGCGCTCTGTGACAGTGACGCTGCAGGGGCGAACCGTCACCATTACCGGCATAACGAAAGGGGCCGGGATGATAAAGCCGAACATGGCGACGATGTTGTGTTTTGTGTGCACGGATGCGGCGATCGAGCACGCGGTGTTGCAGACATTGCTTTCTGGCGCTGTTGACCAATCGTTCAATCGCATTACGGTGGACGGCGATACTTCCACCAATGATTGCTGCATTCTCAGTGCCACGGGAAAATCGGGGGTGTCAATATCGCCCGATAATGTGGCGGAGTATGCGGCCTTTGATCGCGCCTTGCGTGGACTCGTGCAGGACCTCGCCAAAGATATTATCCGGGATGCCGAAGGGGCCAAGAAATTTGTCACTGTCGACATCCAGGGAGCCAGAGACACACACGAGTGTCTGCTGGTCGCCTATGCCATCGCCGAATCACCTCTCGTGAAAACAGCCTTGTCTGCATCGGATCCCAATTGGGGGCGAATTCTTGCGGCGGTGGGGCGTGCTGGCGTCGACGCTCTGGAGGTTGATCTGATCTCCATTCACCTCGGTGATGTCTGCATTGTGCACAATGGAATGCTCGCGCCCGATTACACCGAGGCGCAAGGACAAGCCGAGATGAACAAGCAAGAAATCCTCATCACGGTCAATCTCGGTCGAGGCAATGCCAGAGAAACAGTCTGGACATCGGATCTCTCCGAGGAGTATGTGCGCATCAACGCCAGTTATCGAAGCTAGGCCAAAGGCGACGGGTGCCTAAAAGATGAAGACGGTGCACGTTGCAGTAGGCGTAATCATCGATGCGCAAAGGCGCGTGCTTGTCTCTCTGCGGCCTTCCCATGTGCATCAGGGCGGGCTGTGGGAGTTTCCTGGCGGAAAGTGCGAGCCCGGAGAAGATATTCGCGATGCGCTGATACGCGAGCTTCAGGAGGAACTGGGAATTCAGGTGCTTGCGCAGGCTCCTCTGTGTCGCATTGCCCATGACTACGGCGACAAGCGTGTGTTACTGGATGTCCGTCGGGTGCTGGCCTTTGAGGGGGAGGCCCAGGGACGGGAAGGGCAACCGGTGCGCTGGGCGGACATGGCACGCCTGAACCCCGAGGAGTTTCCCGCGGCAAACCGTCCCATTATCCAGCGAATTCAACTGCCGGATCGTATCGCCATCACGGCGCAGGCATCGTCCGTTGCCGCTTTGTCAGAGCAGGTCGATCATCTGCTGCAACAACGCGTTCCTTGCATCCTTGTGCGTCAGACGCAGTTCTCGGCCGAGGACTGGCGTACAGCATATTCCCGGCTTCTGCCGCGTGTGCGGGAGGCTGGCATCTCGCTCTTTGTGCATGCCCTGCCTGACGGGCTGGATCTGTCGCAAGTCGATGGCCTGCATCTCAACGACCTGCACGCGCGGCGACTGTCGGCGCGGCCTGTTCCACAACACATTCGGTTCGGTGTGTCCTGTCATGGTCTGGACGCACTATTACATGCCCAGCGCATTGGGGCGGATTATGCGTTTCTGTCTCCCGTCATGCCGACCCCCAGTCACCCTGACGCGTCCCCCTTGGGGTGGGAGCAATTTGCGGATCTCATCACCCGGTGTGATCTGCCGATATATGCCCTTGGAGGCATGTCGACGGCGGATATTCCCCGTGCCCAGTTGCTGGGAGCCGCAGGAATTGCAGCGATTTCTGCCTTCACCGCGTGAAACCAGAAATTCCACAAGTCCTTCGTTAATGAGGACCTTAGCAGCAAGACTGTGACTCAAATCACCGCTTTGTAAGGTAATGGCTTGAATTTATTGGGTTTAAGAGCATACTTTGCCAAAATCCACTACAGTTGGAATACGGAAATCTCCCCGCAAGGACACAGGACATGGCGTCACTCTCATTGAAATCTTACGGCATCATGGCGCTGACCTGGGCGTTGACCACGGGCATCACCCTGGCGGAGCCGGCGAAACTGGTGCAGGAAGCGGTTCTGGTTGAATCCAATCCAGATGCCACTTCTCCTGCGTTCAGTGCGAGCTATATGACCCGCGACGGCTGGGCTGTCACCAGCAAAACCTATGTGGATGCCGCAGTCATGGTCTTTGATTTCGGAGATCGCAAATCGGTCAGCAGTGCCACGCTGAGCCTGCCGCTGGAGGCGCTCTATCCTCGAGGTGGCAAGGCGCCACTGAAGGTGTATGCCTATGCAGACGATGGCAAGGTGGATCTTTCCGATTACCGCGCGGGAGGTCTTTTGCCAACTGCGGAGCTGGATGCCTATCAAGCCTCAGGCGGCAACCCAAGCGCCGTTCTGAGCCTGAACATTACCGGGGCAGTGAATGCCGTTCTGCCAAATAGCCGCTATGTTGGCATCCGCGTGCAAAGTACGGCTGTGCCCGCCGACGTATCTGCTGGCTATCCCGCATGGACGGGAGTCAAATTTCGTCCCCTCTACGCGTTGAACTATGCCGTGGGCACCCCGCCTGCACTGCCGGCAGACAGACCACGCTTTGATGGTTTTACACTGTCCGTTCCGGGGCTGAGTGCTCCGGGAGTGGGAGCCTTCAATGTCGCCCTGTCTCTGGCGAATGCCGACAGTGGAGAGTTTGTGTTGAGCGCGGCCACCGATGTCACGCCGCCCGGAAGCATCAGTGGCTCGGGCCTGAGCGGGATGCAGCTGCTCGACTGCTCCGCCTTTACCGCACCACCCGGCTCTCAAACCCTCGCGCCTGGAACGCCTTCATTCACCAGTGCGAACGGCGTTCTCGACATACCCTCGATGTTGTTCAATGGGGCGGAATACCATGTGCAGATGCAATGGGTGAGTGGCAGCAATCCCATGCGCTTTCGCCTGCTATCGATGACGGATGTTCCGCCCGGTGCCAGCAATCCGGTGACCAGTATTACGCAGTTCGGTGGCAGTCTGGTCACGGAGCCGACGCAGGACTTTGTCCCGTTGTGTCACGGGTGGGTGCTGATTGGAGACACCAAAAATAACCGCCTTGTAGAGCGCAATGTCATTTCCGGTGAAACGGGTGCAATCTACAAATTGAATACTATTCCCGACCAAATGGAACTTGATGCGCTTAATGGCACCGTGATTTTTTCCACACACCCTGCCTCTCAGCGCATGTACCAGTTGGATATTCCCAGCGGCGCATTCACGTTTCACCGCCTGACGGAAGGGGGGCGCAGTTTCATTCCTAAAGATTTTGCGATCGGCGAGGATGGCAATGTCTTCACCCTGCTGTTTGATCCGCTGTTCGATCTGGAGGAAAACGGTCCCGCCGAAGAAGGCTTGTGGATGGGAATTTTTGACCGTAACGGTGACCCAGAAGTGGCCGCCATACCCTTGTTGAGTCCGGTACGCATCGAATACGACAAGGTCAAAAAGCATGTGTTCCTGACCACCGAATCCAATCTGGTCACCTTTGATTTCGATCCGGTATCGCAGAGCATCACGTTTGTCCCCGGCACTGATATTGCTGTCGGCAGTGGGTGCACCGATTTCAGTATTTCCCCGGATGGTGAACGGCTTGCCTATTCCTGTCCCAATGGAAACGAAGTGGAACCGCACACAAGCATCGTGGATATGGACCCGCGTAATTACTACAACACGGATGGAGAATGGTTGCTGGAGGGAAGTCCTGTGAGCGCCGTCTTCGACCAGTCGGGTCGTTTACTGATTGCCACCGATGGCCAAAAGCTTTATTTCTTTGATGTGGAATCGCATATGCTGCATGACAGTTATCCTCTGGGCTTGGCGCAGGGGGAAACGGTCAAAAAAATACGGCTTTCCCGCGATGGCAAATTAGTCATGATCCTCATGAGTGCGGGTTTAAACGACAGCGCAGGAAAAATTTACTGGCTGCCCCTGCCCAGTTATTCGCCTCTGTAAGAGCCCTTCACCTGCGTTAGTCGTCGTCGAACTCCTGTGCTTGCGTCAGGGGCGCAGCGGGCTCGCCGGCGATGGCGTGCCGCTCGCTAGCCCAGTCGCCGAAATCAATCAATTTGCAACGCTCCGAGCAAAATGGCCGGTAAGGGCTTTGCTCATTCCAGAGCACAATCTCTTTGCATGTCGGGCAGTTCACTTTCAATACACGGTGATTCATTGGGGTGATGACTCCTTCGGCAGACGCTGCTTCTGCGCGGCCTGCTGCAAAAACTGGCGATGCAAGGTGTCCACGGCGCTAGCCAGATCTGTCAGAGTCCCTTCATTGAGGACAATGGTGTCCGCCTGCTCCTGCTTCTTCTCCCGGGGCCACTGTCTGCGCATGATGGCCTTTACGGCCTCTGCGGAAACCCCGTCGCGTTCCCTCGTGCGTGCAATCTGGAGCGGTTCGCTCGCATCGATCAGGACGACGGTATCCGCCATGGCAGCCTGTCCTGATTCAAAGAGCAAGGGAGAGGACAGAATGCAGTAGGGCGTGCGAGCCTCCGCAAGTTCCCGGTGAATTCTTTCACGGATCAGCGGATGAAGGAGGGATTCCAGCCAATGTCGGGCCGTCGCATCGGAGAAAATGATTTCGCGCAGTGCGGCTCTGTTGAGCGAGCCATCAGCGGTCAGAATATGTTTTCCGAAATGTGAGGCAATCTCCGCAAGTGCTGGCTGACCGACAGCCACAACCTCACGCGCGATCACATCTGCATCTACGACGGTGATGCCATGCGCGCTGAACAGGGCTGTCGCAGCACTTTTACCACTGCCGATGCCACCGGTGATGCCCACGACGAAGGGTTTGTGGCGAACCGTCGTCATTTCAGCCTGCCAGCCTGCTGAAGTAGGTATTCATCAAGGTGGGGCCCCATATCAGTGTGATAAACCCGGCACCTGCCAGATAGGGCCCGAAGGGAATGGGAACGTTGCGATCTCTACCGAGAAACAGCAGCAGGGCAATACCAACGATCGCACCGACGAGGCTGGAAAGTATGACAATCAGAAGAATAACCTTCCATCCCATCCAGGCACCGAGGGCGGCAAGCAGTTTGAAGTCTCCATAACCCATGCCTTCCTTGCCAGTGAGGAATTTGAACGCCCAGTACACACTCCAGAGAGAGAGATAGCCAATCACCGCGCCCAGAATCGCCTCCTGCGCAGACACGCCAGACTCGGGCAATAGGGAATTCACCAGCAATCCGAGCCAGAGCAGAGGGAGAGTGATGTTGTCCGGCAGGAGCTGATGATCAAAATCGATCATGGTGAGGGCGATGAGCGACCAGGTCAGACACAGCATGGCGAGGCACAGCCAGCCGGCGCCAAAATGCCAGGCAACGAGCCCCGATAACCCCCCCGTGACCATTTCGATCAGGGGGTATCGCAGGGAGATGGGTGACTTGCAGTGTGCACATTTTCCGCGGAGCACCAGATAGCTCACCACGGGAATATTCTGCCATGCCCTCACCGGGGCATTGCAGTGTGGACAGTGAGAATCCGGTTTGACCAGATTGAACACCTTGTGCTGTGCGGCAGTGCCGTCGATCTTGACTTTCTTTTCATCGAGTTCCAGAAATTCGCAGCATTGCGCGCGCCATTCCCGCTGCAACATGACGGGGACCCGATAGATGACGACATTGAGAAAACTGCCCACCATCAAGCCGAGAGCAATGGAGAGCCACACGAGTGCTGTCGTGTTGGAGTGAATCAGGTCTATGACGGTCATGGTGGTCCTATACGACTTGTCCGAGTTGGAAAATAGGCAGATACATCGCAATCATCAGACCACCGATCAAGGTTCCGAGAACGGACATGATCAGTGGCTCCATCAGGGCTGTCAGGCCATCCACGGCGTTATCCACTTCGGCTTCGTAGTAGGTTGCGCATTTGTCGAGCATCGAATCGAGTGCTCCAGACTCCTCTCCGATCCCCACCATCTGGGTAATCATCACAGGAAACAGATTGGTCGTGCGAATGGCAAAATTCAGTTGCTGACCGGAACTGACGTCATCCTTGATTTTACGGGTTGCGGTGGAATACACGATGTTCCCCGTGGCCCCTGCAACAGAATCCAGAGCGTCTACCAGCGGCACGCCCGCCGCGAAGGTTGTCGAAAGTGTGCGCGTGAATCTGGCATAACAGGACTTTTCCACTATCGGACCAATAATGGGCAGCTTGAGCGCGAGACGATCCACCGCGTCGGCAAATTTCTTTGAACGCAGTTTTGCTTCCTTGAACGCATAGCCAGCGATTACCAACGCAATGACAACCTTCCACCAATGGGCAATCGCCAGATCGGACAGCCCCAGCACGAACAGGGTGAAGGCGGGCAGATCGGCGCCAAAACTCGAGAAGGTTTCCGCAAATTGCGGTACCACTTTGACCAGCAGAATCCCCGTCACCACAATGGCGACGACAACCACGGCGATCGGGTAATTCATGGCCTTTTTGATTTTTGCCTTCAATGCTTCCGTTTTTTCCTTATAAGTAGCAACACGGTCCAGCATGGTTTCCAGCGCGCCGGATTGCTCGCCCGACTCCACAAGGTTGCAGAAGAGCTCATCAAAATAGCGTGGGTGCTTTCGGATTGAATCGGCAAAATTGTTGCCGGCGGCCACGTCATCCCGCACAGAGCGGACCAGTTCAGCCATCGATGCATTTTCGAGGCTGTCTCCTACGATTTCAAAAGACTGCACCAGGGGAATACCGGCCTTCATCATGGTGGCCAGCTGCCGGCTGAAAATGGCGATATCGCCGGGCGTAATTTTTTGTTTCTTGGGGCCAAAGAGGTCTTTGGGCTTACGCTTTACCTTGGTGGCATTGACGCCTTGCTTGCGCAACTGCGCCTTGACCAGCGCTTGACTGGCACCCGGCATTTCCCCTTTGGTTTTCTTACCGTTCTTGTCAGTCCCTTGCCACAGATAGATGGTCTGATTTGCCGAACTTTGCGTTGCCATGTTGAGCCTCGTAAACGATCGTGATCGCGGAGAGTGCGCGTCAGATCACGCGGTTGATCTCTTCCAGACTGGTCAATCCATTTGCCACTTTCACCAATGCAGATTGTCGCAGGTTGGGAAATCCTTCTTTTTGCGCCTGATCGGCAATCTCCAGCGAGTTTCCGTCGTGCATGATAATACGGGCAATGCCATCGGTAACAGGAACCACTTCATAGATTCCAACCCTGCCTTTGTAGCCATCCGTACAAGCATCGCAGCCTTGTGGTGCGTGTATATGCAGCGCGGGCAGTTGCTCCTTGCTGAAACCGGCCTCCAGTAACACATTCTCAGGCAGCGTCACCGGTTTTTTACAGCGCGGACAGAGGCGACGGCAGAGTCGCTGCGCAATAATCAGAGAGACCGAGGTAGCCAGGTTATAGGCTGGAACGCCCATGTTGCGCAGGCGAGTCAGCGTTTCCGGTGCGCTGTTGGTATGCAGGGTCGAAAGGACGAGATGACCTGTCTGCGCCGCCTTGATAGCGATCTCGGCAGTCTCCAGATCACGAATTTCGCCCACCATGATGACATCCGGGTCCTGGCGCAAAAAGGCGCGCAGGGCGCTAGCAAAACTGAGTCCGACACGTGGGTTGACGGCGACCTGATTGATGCCTTCAAGATTAATTTCAACCGGATCTTCCGCCGTGGAGATATTGGTCTCGGGCGTATTCAAAATGTTCAGCCCGGTGTAAAGCGACACCGTCTTGCCGCTGCCCGTGGGGCCCGTCACCAGGATCATGCCCTGACTTTTGCTCAGTCCCTCCAGATAGAGTCGGCGCTGATGCTCTTCGTAACCGAGGGCATCAATCCCCATCTGAGCGCTGCTGGGGTCGAGAATACGCAGCACGATCTTCTCGCCCCACAGTGTCGGCAGCGTATTGACGCGGAAGTCGATGGCGCGCGAGTGAGAGAGCTTCATCTTGATGCGGCCATCCTGTGGCACACGGCGTTCCGAGATGTCCATTTTTGACATGATCTTCAGTCGAGAGCTGATGCGCGAAACCAGATTGAGGGGAGGGCGAGCCACTTCCCGCAGAATGCCGTCACTGCGAACGCGAATGCGATACGTTTTTTCATAAGGTTCGAAGTGAATATCGGAGGCGCCGCTCCGAATTGCATCGAGCAGTATCTTGTTCACAAAACGGACGATGGGCGCTTCATCTGCGCTGTCGTTCTCGGGGTCCTCCTGATCGATGTCGACGGTCAATGATTCGAGTTCTGCCTCGTCCAGAATGCCCAGCAAGGATCCGCCCCCCTCCATCTGCTCCAGGAGCTGATCAATGGCAGGTGAAAGGCTTGATTCATCCACGACCACGACGTCGACAATCAGGCCAGTATGAAACTGTACTTCGTCTATTGCTGAGATATTGGTGGGATCGGAAACGGCTAGATAAAGCCGATTTCCCCGCTTGAACAGGGGAAGCACCCGGTGTTTTCGTACCAGTTTAGAGGCGACAAGATCTTTGGGGCAAAGCGACAGATCAAACGCTGACAGGTCCATCAGAGGGGCGCCGAACTCGGCGGACGCAGCCAGGGCGATCCGCTGTCCGTCGGCAATCTGCTGTTTCACCAAATGGGCGACAAATGGGATTTTGTCGCGCTGCGCACAGCGCAGGGATTCTTGTGCCTGGCCCTCCGTGAGGATGCCGGCGGAAACCAGTCGCTTGGCAAGTCCACTGATGTTCTTTTGCATAAGGCGGATCGTCAGGTTGCGACAGAATTACGGAATGTCTGGATGCAGAGAGTATAGATCATCCCCTGCGCCGCCGACACAGATCAAAAAATAGGCAGTGCGTGAAAAGGAGTCACTGACTGGGTTCACCGATGACAAAAATAGTCGCAAATTTACCCAGAATCGCTCAATTTTGTTCATTACTGACAAAAAATGTCAGTCTCACGGTTGAGCAATTTGTGATCAATCTAACAGTTTGCCTTTCTGTTATTTTGGCCTGATTTTTTATATTTCTTTTAAATCAAAAGGATATATCGTTTTTTGGCGTGATTTTAAAAATTGGCACGCCATGTGAAAGGTAGCAGTAACCGTTTGAAAAGGCGGCAACGCGCAAGACACCTGATTCAGGTTCTAAACTCGCAACACTCACACGAAAAACCAGGAGATTTTCCATGACCCAGTCTAAGACCCAAAAAGGCTTTACCCTGATCGAATTGATGATCGTTGTGGCGATCATCGGCATTCTGGCTGCAGTGGCACTGCCCGCGTACCAAACCTATACACAGCGCGCAGCGTTCTCAGAAGTCGTTCTGGCCACTACGCCCTACAAGAGCGCCTTTGAAGTGGCCGCACAGACTGGCCGTCTGGCTGCTCTGGCGGATGCGGATGCGGGTGCCAACGGCATTCCTGCTGCTGCAGGTGCGTCAGGTGAGGTCGCTTCCGTGACGGTGACTGACGGCGTGATCACCGCCACAGGTTCTGCCGGCGTAGGCGGGTTCACTTACATCCTGACTCCTGGTGGCATCGCTGCTCCCATTCAGTGGACGACTACCGGTACCTGCCTCGCTGCTGGGGTGTGCTAATGCCTTACCAGCAGCGTCGCCTCCTTCGAAGCGACGCTGCTGGATTTCCTCTATCCTTCCTGTAGGAGTCATCACAAACATTCACTCTCCCACTTGACGAGGTGATGCGCATGGCAGGATCACAAAAGGCAGCAGGCTTTACGCTCATCGAATTGATGATTGTGGTCGCCATCATCGGCATTCTGGCGGCTGTGGCACTTCCTGCCTACCAGACCTACACGGAGCGTGCCCGATTCAGTGAAGTGATTCTCTCTACCACTCCCTATAAGACAGCCTTGGGCATTGCGATCCAGAGCGGCCGAGTCTCAGCACTCGCTGGCGTCAACGCGGGGACCAACGGTATCCCTCCCACGGCTCCCGCGACGGGATGGATTGCCTCCGCGACTGTTACCGACGGCGTCATCATTACCACGGGTACCGCGGATGTCAGTAACCACACCTACACCCTGACGCCTTCATTGACAGTGCCCATCCAATAGACGGAGGGGGGAACTTGCATCAACGTTGGACTGTGCTGATAGACATCCGTGGCGCGTGATCATCGTGTGGCTCCCGAAAGTGCATCATCGTTATTCTGCTGCCGGCATTCATTTCCTCTCGAGCCTGTCGGTGGTTGCACTGCTTGTCGGTATCCTGCTGTTCTTCTGGTTTCCTGACCCCTATTTTTCCGCGTCCGGCGGTTGGCAAGGCCTGCGCCTGGTGGCCGGCGTAGATCTCGTCTTGGGCCCTCTGCTGACCTTCATCGTGTTCAATCCCCAGAAGAAAGTGCACGAACTGGTGGTCGATCTTGGCATTATTGTGCTGATTCAAATCAGCGCGTTGGTGTGGGGTATTCGGGCTATCTACGAGCAGCGTCCCGTCGCGGTAGTCTATCTGGATACCAGCTTTTACACCGTTCCTGCCAAGGCACTGCAGGTGCAGGGTATCGCTCCGGACTCCTTGGAGATCTTCGGGGACTCACGTCCCGTGTTTGTCATGTCCCGGCAGCCCGCAACAACAGAGGAATGGCAGCGATTTGAAACCTTGATGACAGAGGAACAGATTCCTCCGCATGAGCAGGTGTGGCTATATCAACCGCTCGCTGAGCATTTTTCGGAGATAGTCGGGTCTACCCTCGATGTCGATGTAGTAATGGAGGGAAACCCGGACATGCGCCGGGAAATTGAGCGGGTTCTTGGAGAAATTGGCGCGGAAAAGGACGCGCTGGTCTACCTTGCACTCACGTCCCGCTACCGAAATGTCCTGCTTATTTTCGACAAGCAGGGTACTCTCAAGGGCACGGTCAATGCCCCTTACAAAACCGGCGAAGTGTGATTTTAGGCGGTCTGTAGCCGCTTGATAATTGCACACGGCTGGTTTAAGGTAGCCCGCTTTTATGCGAATGGACGCCACGTAATTCGGGCATTCGCTCGAAATTGCTCTCCTGAACCGTCTGGAATCCATCGGCGTCGGACAGGAATTTTATGCCGTATTCAGGTTTCATTAAGCCTGGTCTGTGCAGAATCAAAGTCGTAGGAAATGTACAACAGTCGCACATCAGGTGCCGGAGTGTTCCGATATGAAAACAGCAAGACTTTCAACAGCCACGTTCATGACATTGGCACTGGCAGCCGCTTCCATCGCGGATGCAGGCGCTGCCTCCCTGCAGGATGGCATCTACTCAGCGGAGCAAGCAGATTCAGGCAAGGCTGTGTTCGAGCAAAATTGCTCAACCTGCCACAATGCGGACTTTTACAAGACGGTATTTCAGACCTGGCGTGGCCAGCCAATGGCCTACCTGTTTGAGCAGATCATGAGCGCGATGCCAGCTGACAAACCAGGTGCACTGCTGGACAACGAGTATGAAGATGCGATGGCCTATGTGCTTCAGATGTTGGGCTTCCCTGCTGGAGAGAACCGCCTGCAGTACTACGGTGGCGTGATGGGCGATGTGAATATCGAGCCCGCAAGTTAAGTCGGACGCGTGAATAAAAAAGGCCCGGTAACGGGCCTTTTTTTTTGTCTATTCGTCGGAGCATTCTCTCAGAATGAGGGTGATCCGATTGCGGTCGGTGTTAGCCAATTGCAGGTCGTATTTCTCTGCAATCGCCAGCCATTGCCGCGCATAGTCGCAGCGATATTCTTCACGAGGCAAATAGCGCGAGGGGCCATTGTCCCGTTTTCGTTGCAGTTCGCGGCGCTCTGTCAGCATCAGGTTCATCGGGTCATTTGCAAATGCTACTTTTTTTCCGGCATCCCATCGGTCGCCGCCCTGATTGTGGGCATAGCGTACTGGAATGATGTGGTCGAGATCGATCTGTGCTGCCACGGTAAATGTCTTGCCGGTGTATTCATCAAACCATTCTCCCGTTCTGACTTCACAATTACGAGGATTGGTAAATTGCGTGGGTGCCCGACTGGTGGCCACTAGAATTTCATTGCGCGTGTTCTGGCAATCTCCGTCGAAATCCTCGTCATAAGGCCAATCGGCTTCATTGAAAAATTTGTCACGGCTTCTGGGATCAAAAAAGAAACTGTCGCGGCCTCCGCGCGTGAAGGTGTCCGGCATTTCGCAATTTGTCATGTGGCAGTGGTAAGAACTGCCATTGTAGTGCCCGCCGTTCTGGTCAATCTGCCCGGGATGCGCAACGAGCGAGGACGAGCCGCAGAACAACATGCCCGCTGCCAGTGTGCGCAGCCATAAAGAGAGGGACGTCGAAGGGAGTGCTGAGTGCATGATGACCATTCCTGGGGGATGTTTCCGGTGTGAAAGTGCCGTGATGAGGGTTACAGGGACTCAAACAACATGGATAAATCGATGGCGCGGCAGTCTTTCGTCAACGCGCCAATGGAAATGTAGTCTACACCTGTCTGTGCAATCGGTACGAGAGTCTGTGACGTCACACCACCCGAGGCCTCCAATCGGACGCGGCTCGCGACAAAGGTCACCGCATCCGACATCTGTGGCAGTGAAAAATTATCAAGCATGATGATGTCGGCCCGTGCGTTCACCGCCTCTTCCAGTTGCGCCATGTCTTCCACCTCGACCTCTACTGCCTTGTGGGCAGACAAGGCACGGGCGTTCTCTATTGCACGGGAAATGGAGCCGCAGGCATGAATATGATTCTCCTTGATGAGAAAGGCATCATAGAGCCCCATGCGGTGGTTCTCACAACCACCGACTTTCACTGCGTATTTTTGCGCACTGCGCAGTCCAGGGATCGTTTTACGGGTGTCCAGCAAGGTGACGCCCGTATGGGCAACAAGGGAGGCGTAGTGATGGGCGATCGTTGCGGTGCCGGAAAGTGTCTGTAAATAGTTTAACGCGCAGCGCTCTGCCGTTAACAGGCTGCGAGCCTTGCCCTTTGCCGTGAACAGGCGTGTGTTCGCTTCCACGTGCTGCCCCTCCTGCACATGCCACGATATCTGGACCGAAGAGTCTACTTGCCTGAAGACTTCAGCCACCCAGGCGACACCACAAACAACCGCGCGCTCCCTGCACCACACGGAGGCCTGTGCGCGTGTGGTTTCCGCAATCAGCTGGGCCGTAATGTCTCCGGTACCAAGGTCTTCCTGCAAGGCAAATGCAACGTGACTGGCAATGTCAGTAGGGAGTGTAACGGGCATGATCATGGGCACCTGCTGTTCACGGAAGCGAGTGAAGCGTCAGCGTATCGCCGCGCTGGGTAAATTCTATCTGGCGCAGGGCGCTCATGCCGAGCAGAACGGTATCGCCTTGCATGGCGGGGTTGATGCTGGCATCGACGTCTGTCAAGACTATGTCACCGATGCGCAGGCTGCGAATGCTTGTGGCATAGACAAGCACTTCTCCGTTCGCCGTTAATGCGCGGCTCGGGTAAAGAGACGAAAGCCCTGCGCGACGCGCCAGTGCTTCGGGTACAACTACCTCTGTGGCACCGGTATCCAACAGAAACCGCGCTGCTGTCCCGTCAATCGTGCCAGACACCACATAATGCCCCTGCGCATTTCGCGCTAAGACGACCCGCACGGAACCGTCCGGCGCATGTTCACTTGCGGGGGACGCGTTGGGATTCTCGCGTGTCTGCAATATCCCGTCAAAAAACAGCGTCAACACCCCAAGCCCGAGTGCAAAGCTGATCATCAGCATGGCGATGCCAGTACGACGAGTCGGATGCTGATGAGAGCTGGGCGGCATGCGGCGGCACTCCAAAATGGGGTAAGGATTATCCTTCAAGGTTCCACGGATTCATAGACAACGCCGCCGTGTGCATGGATTGATTCGGGGCAGCCGGATAGAATGGGGGGCCTGCGCACTGCGATGGGCAACAGCCGATAAGGAGCGATCGTGATTGTCGACCACTGCCTGACCACTGCGCGCCAGGTGCCCTCTCCTAACTGCAATGAGCGCCCTCCCTTCCAAGAGATAGAGGTGTTGGTCATCCACGCCATCAGCCTGCCCCCGGGGCGCTACGGCGGCGGACACATCGAAGCCTTTTTTACCAATACGCTGGACGTGTCCTTAGATGTCTATTTCACAGAAATTGCCGACCTCCATGTCTCTGCTCACCTGCTGATCGACCGTCATGGGGCTGTTACACAGTTTGTGCCCTTTGATCGCCGGGCATGGCATGCGGGCAAATCCTGTTTCAAGGGGCGGGAAAACTGCAATGATTTTTCTATCGGCATTGAACTGGAAGGCTGTGACGAGGAGGCGTTTACCTCTGCACAATATGACACCTTGGTCGACGTCGTGGCGCAACTGCGAAACGCTTACCCCGGTATTTCACTGGACAATGTGGTGGGGCACAGTGATATTGCCCCGGGGCGCAAAACCGACCCCGGCCCGTTTTTTGATTGGGAGCACCTTCGCACCCGCTGTAGCTGATACAGGACAA
The DNA here is from genome assembly GCA_964538025.1 of uncultured Klebsiella sp. Lineage (GTDB taxonomy): Bacteria > Pseudomonadota > Gammaproteobacteria > Pseudomonadales > Pseudohongiellaceae > UBA5078. The sequence goes on from CAZICZ010000004.1 coordinate 208,125, forward strand.
CTTCTATGAAATTCCTCGTCATTCTTCTGGCCCTGAGTATCAATCATTGGTGGACGCGAGACCGCGTCCTGCCGGGAGATGGGTGGTACCACCGCTTCGCCGCCTGGCTGTACGAACGGACGGTGTCTCCGGCAGGCGATGCCAGAGTTTTTTTCCTCGCCGCCCTGTTTCTCCCGGCGTTGGCAGTCATCGCACTGTTAGCGCTCCTGGACGGAGCGGTATTCGGGCTGCTCGCTGTCGCGCTGCATGTTGCACTCCTTCTTTGCCTGTTCGACCCGCAGAACCTTCGTCTGTGGGTGCAGGACTATCTCCAGCACTGGAAATCCGGGGACTATGAGGCGGCGTTTCTGCACCTGCAGGAGCGCTTCTCAGGCCTGTCTGTCGATGGCGCGACAGACCTCGAGGCGGTGCATCACCAAACCGTCCGGTACGTTGTCGGGACGAGTTTTCAGCGTTTGTTCTGTGTGGTGTTCTGGTATCTGTTCACGGGCCCGGCGGGGGCCTTGGTCTATTTTTCCCTCGTCAAACTGCGCACAGGCAAGGGGCTGGAGACGGCGTGGGAAAATCAGGCGTGGGTAGCGACGCTGTACAGTCTGCTGGAGTGGGTGCCGGCTCGGCTTTTGGGGCTTACCTTTGCCCTTGCAGGCGATTTTGAGGCCGGCTTTGCTCGCGTCCGCGCCAGCCTGTCGGAGTCCCGCAGCAGCGGCAGCGATATCGTGGTGGATTGCGCGCTCGCCGCCATCGGCAGTCACCACAAAGCCTTGCTGGTCCACGAATCCCGCGAAGATGACACGCTGGTCATTGATCTGGAGGAGCAGGGCGAGGGCATATCCGCCTTGCACATGGCACTACAAATCGACCATCTTGTTCATTTGCTCGATCGCAGCCAGATAGTCTGGGTTGCTGCGCTCGCCGCGCTTGCCATCTATGGGATTGGCGGGTGATAGTTTTTGTAGTTTAACTACATAACTACTTTTAAGGCATTGAAAATAGCCGATGGGCTGGGGTAAAATCCCGCCACGGTGTAAATAATTTACAAGGCAGCCTGCCCCATCGCGAGCTGTCTCATCAATAGAATCCCCACAAGGGAACGAGCAGTGAGAGTCTGAGCCTATGAGCCAATTCAAAGAAGATACCAACCCCACCGAAACCAAAGAATGGCTCGATGCACTGGGCTCCATAATTGACGAGGAAGGTCTGGAGCGTGCGCACTTCATCCTGAGCCGACTCTCCGAGGAAGCGACCCGCAATACCCAGAAGCTGCCTTACTCCGCTGTGACCACACCCTACCGCAATACCATTTCCCTCCGCGAAGAAGAGAAGATACCGGGCGACGTCTACATGGAACGGCGCATCCGCGGCATCGTGCGCTGGAATGCACTGGCCATGGTGATGCGTGCCGGAAAGAAGCCAGGCGCAGATCTTGGAGGCCATATTTCCACGTTCTCGTCGGCAGCGACGCTGTATGACGTCGGTTTCAATTACTTTTTCAGAGGCGCCAGCGACACCCATGGGGGGGACTTGGTGTACTTTCAGGGGCACTCCTCACCTGGCATTTACTCCCGATCTTTCCTCGAAGGACGACTTACGGAAGAGCAGCTGGACAATTTCCGCCAGGAAGTGCACGGCAAGGGACTGTCCTCCTACCCCCATCCCTGGCTGATGCAGGACTACTGGCAATTCCCGACTGTTTCCATGGGCCTTGGACCGATTGCCGCGATCTATCAGGCACACGTGATGAAATACCTCACCAGTCGCGGCCTGATGGACAACAGTGATCGCAAGGTCTGGGCCTTCCTGGGAGACGGAGAGACGGACGAGCCGGAGTCACTGGGTGCTATCGGCAAAGCCGGGCGGGAAAAACTCGATAACCTGATCTTTGTGATCAACTGCAACCTGCAACGTCTGGACGGTCCGGTACGAGGCAATGGCAAGGTCATTCAGGAGCTGGAGGGGATCTTCCGCGGTGCCGGATGGAACGTGATCAAAGTCGTCTGGGGCCGTCACTGGGATGCACTGCTGGCTGCCGACAAGGACGGCCTGCTGCAGCAGCGCATGGATGAGGTAGTCGACGGGGAATACATCAATTACTGGGGACGCGGCGGGGCGTACACGCGTCAGCACTTCTTCGGCAAGAGCCCGGAACTTTTGAAAATGGTGGAGCATCTGTCCGATGACGACATCATGAACCTCAATCGCGGGGGACACGATCCCTTCAAGGTGTATGCCGCCTACGCGCAGGCCGTCAAATCCAATGGCAAGCCCACCGTGATTCTGGCCAAGACTGTCAAGGGGTATGCGTTCGGCTCCAGTGCCGAGGCACAGAACGCGACCCATTCCGTGAAGAAACTGGACATCGAAGGGCTCAAGCGCTTCCGTGACCGATTCAACATTCCCGTGGCAGACGACAAACTGGAATCCGTGCCTTATTACCGCCCGGCAGAGGATAGCCAGGAAATGCGCTATCTGCGAAAGAAACGCGAAGCCTTGGGAGGGCCGGTGCCTTCACGCCGTACCGAAGCGCTGGAGCTCAAGGTGCCGACACTGGAAGCCTTTGCCCCACAATTGCAGAGCACCAAAGACCGTGAGATTTCGACAACCATGGCATTTGTGCGCATTCTGACGACACTGTGCAAGGACAAGGAAATCGGTCATCGCATCGTGCCGATCGTGCCGGATGAGGCACGTACTTTCGGGATGGAAGGGATGTTCCGTCAGATCGGGATCTACTCATCGGTGGGCCAGCTGTATGAGCCGGTCGACTCCAATCAGGTGATGTATTACCGCGAAGACAAGAAGGGACAGATGCTGGAGGAAGGTATTTCCGAGGCGGGTGCCTTCTCTGCGTGGCTGGCGGCAGCGACGTCCTACAGCGTCAATAACTATCCGTTGATTCCGTTCTACATTTACTACTCCATGTTCGGTTTCCAGCGCATCGGCGATCTGGCCTGGGCGGCTGGGGATTCTCAGGCGCGTGGTTTCCTCATCGGGGCGACTGCCGGCCGCACGACGCTCAATGGCGAAGGCCTGCAACATCAGGATGGTCACAGCCATCTGCTGGCCTCCACCATTCCCAATTGCATTACCTACGACGCCACGTATTCCTATGAGCTCGCTGTGATCATCCAGGACGGGATGCGCCGCATGTATCAGGATCGGGAGTCGGTGTACTACTACATCACCACCATGAACGAAAATTACACCCACCCGGAGATGCCCAAAGGCTGTGAGGAGGGCATTGTCAAAGGCATGTACCTGCTGGAAGACGGGGGGAGTAAAGAGTATAAAGTGCAGGGCAAAGCACTGACCGACCTGCGTCTGCGACTCCTTGGCAGTGGCACGATTCTGCGGGAAGTCCGAGAGGCCGCTCGTGTCCTGCGCGAACAGTACAAGGTACCGGTTGATGTGTGGAGTGTAACCAGCTTCAACGAGCTGCGCCGTGACGGCCTGTCCACCTCGCGCTGGAACATGATGCACCCGACCAAGAAGGCCAAAGAGAGCTACGTTTCTGCCTGCTTGTCGACGGTGTCCGGTCCCGTGATTGCGTCCACCGATTACATGAAGGTGCACGCCGACCAGATTCGCGAGTTCGTTCCCGATACCTACCGCGTGTTGGGAACCGACGGGTTTGGTCGCAGCGATACGCGTGAGAACCTGCGCTACTTCTTTGAAGTTGATCATCGATTTGTCGTTCTCGCGGCACTCACCGAGCTCAAGGAGCGCGGACTGTTCACGGCGGATGCCATTGCCAAGGCAATGAAGGCGATGAATTTGGATCAGGACAAAATCGACCCGCTGACGGTGTAAGTCAGCCTGCCGGTAAAACAACATATTCTGGAATATTCAGGAGCATTGAACAGTGCCAGTTGAAAGCATAAAAGTACCGAATCTGGGCGACTCCAAGGACGTCGAGGTCATCGAAATTCTGGTGAAAGCCGGACAATCCGTCAGCGAAAACGATTCCCTGATGGTGCTCGAAAGTGACAAGGCGGCCATGGAGATTCCCTGCCCCAAGAGCGGTGTGATCAAGAGCATTTCACTTAAACTCGGCGATCAGGTTTCCGAGGGGGATGAGATTCTGCAACTGGAAGTGGAAGGGACGTCGGCCGCAGCGCCAGCACCCACCGCTGCAGCTCCCGCCAAACAGGATACAGCCCCCGCGCCTGCTCCCGCACCGTCTCCTGCCCCGGCAGCTGCCTCCGGTGCGGCGCGCGTGGAAGTAATCAGCGTTCCCGACTTGGGCGGTGACAGCAACGTCGAAGTGATTGAAGTGCACGTGGCAGTCGGCGATGTGATCAAGGCTGAAGATGCCTTGATCACGCTGGAGTCCGACAAGGCTGCCATGGAAGTCCCCTCTCCCAAGGCCGGCGAAGTCAAGGCGATCACCCTGAAAATCGGGGATAAAGTGTCGCAAGGATCCGCAATTCTGGAATTACTGGTTTCCGACGCCGGTGCGCCTGCAGTTTCAGCACCAGCCCCGGCCCCAGCCCCAGCCCCAGCCCCAGCACCAGCCGCCGCGGCGCAATCTGATGTCGCGCAAAAAGTGGTGGCACCTGTTGCTGCGCCGGCACCCGCCTCAACACCCTCGGGAGCGGCGGACAGTGGGAGTGGGGCGAATGTTTACGCGGGGCCCGCGGTGCGCAAGCTTGCCCGTGAGCTCGGCGTTGATCTGACGCAAGTGGCCGGCTCTGGTGCGAAGAACCGGATTCTCAAGGAAGACATTCACGCGTTTGTGAAAGCACGCCTGCAGGCCCCAGTCGCCTTGCCTGGAAGTGCGGTGCTGGCCTCTGTGCCGGATATCGACTTCAGCCAGTTCGGTGAAATCGAGCAGGTTGCCATGAGCAAGTTGCATAAGGTGACCGCAGCGAATATGCAGCGCAACTGGTCTGTCGTGCCTCACGTAACACAATTTAACGAGGCTGATATTACCGAGCTGGAACAGTTCCGTGCCGACATGAAGGCAGAGGCGGACAAGAAGGGCGTCAAGCTGACCTTCCTGCCGTTCCTGTTGAAGGCATGCGCCAAGGTACTGGCCGAATATCCCCAGTTCAACGTGTCGCTGCATTCCTCTGGCGAATACCTTATCCAGAAGAAATACATCCACATCGGCGTCGCCGTCGCCACCGAGGCGGGTCTGATGGTGCCGGTCATCCGGGACGTGGATAAAAAGTCGATCTGGGAGCTAGCCGCCGAAGTCGTGGTGCTGAGCGACAAGGCAAAGAATCGTCGGCTCAGCAAGGAAGACATGCAGGGAGCGTGTTTTACTATTTCGAGCCTGGGAGCGCTGGGCGGTACCGGATTCACGCCTATCGTCAACGCCCCTGAAGTCGCGATTCTGGGCGTGTCCAAGACCCAGGTGAAGCCTGTGTATAGCAACGGGCAGTGGGTGCCGCGGCAAATGTTGCCTCTGGCACTCTCTTATGATCACCGGGCAGTGAACGGCGTCGATGGCGGCATGTTTGCGAGCTACCTCGCGAAACTGCTGGGCGACATTCGACTGCTCGTCCTCTAGGAAGCTTATGGCTCTGGCTGGGAAAATTCTCAGTCAGAGCGCTGCCCTTCACGTCGGATAAAACAGCAGGCGCTCCTCGTCCAGCTTCACCGCCGACATCGCACAACCGAAGGCAATGCTCAGCGTCGTCGGTGTCAGAATCTCCCGCGTTTTGCCGACCAGACATTCTCCCTCACCCATCATCAACACAATCTGATCGCACAAACGTGCCGCCAGATTGATGTCATGTGTCGCCATGCAGATGGCTGCAGCGTGGCGGAGCGCATGCCCGCGTAACAGCTTCAGGGAGCGCAGGGCGAAACCGCTGTCGAGATGGTTGCCGGGCTCATCCAGCAGGAACAGACGCGGCGACTGGGTGAGCAGTGTGGCGATCGCGAGCCGTTGACGTTCTCCTCCCGAGAGCGAGCCAATCTCGCGTTCGGCCAGAGCGGCTAGGCCCACCGCGTCCAAGGCAGCCTTGGCCATCTGCCAATCCGCTATTCCCTCCCACTCCCAGTCGCGCAAATGTGGAAATCGTCCGGTCAGAACAGTCTCCATGACGGTGGCCGGCATCAGGTCATGGCTTTTCTGGAACAGTATTCCCAGCTGGCGGGCGAGCGATTTTCTGGACCAGTCATTCAATGCTTTGCCGGCAATCTCGATGCTTCCGCTGTGCGGGGCACGAAATCGCATGAGCGTATGGAGGAGCGTGGTCTTGCCGCTGCCATTCTGGCCCAGAATCCCAATGCATTCCCCCGCCCTCACGTGAAGGGTCAGGGAGTCGACAAGTGATCGCTCGGCGACACGGAGTGACAAGGCCTGAGTGGCAAGCACCACCGGCGCGGAGTCAGGAGAGGAATCCATGGCTTATTCCCTTGCCTGCACACGTGTGTGGCGCAAAATCAGAAGAAACATCGGGACACCAATGACTGCCGTAATCACTCCGACAGGAAGTTGTTGCGGGCTGACCACCGTGCGCGCCACGCTGTCGGCCACCATCAGGAAGGTGCCACCGGAGAGTACCGCCGCCGGGATCAGCACGCGGTGATCGCGCGCACCTGCAAGTCTCAGCATGTGGGGCATGATCAGTCCGACAAAGCCGACAGAACCTGCAATAGTGACTGCGCAGGCGGTCATGAGCGAGGCAGAAAAATACAGCAGAATCTTCAGTCGAGCGACATCGACACCAAGAGATTCCGCTTCCTGTTCGCCCCGGATGAGGACGTTCAAGGCCCGTGCGCGGACCATGAGCAGGGCACTTCCTGCCAGTAGAACGCCGAGGCTGATCGGGCCGGCGCGACTCTGACTCAGATCGCCCATTAGCCAGAAAAGCATGCTGTAGACGCTGTTGTTGGCGCTCGTGCTGAGCAGGATATTGATCATCGCCCCCCAGCCGGCCGAGACCACGACCCCGGTGAGGATGAGGCGCGTCGAGGACCAGGTGTGACCCGATCGTGCCAGACCGAACACAATAAGCAGAGAGAGCACAGCACCGAGGAATGCGGCATTGGATACCCACACGGCGCTGAGGCCAAAGAGAATCGCGCCCAATGCCGCCACGGCGGCGCCTCCCGAAATGCCCAGAATATAGGGGTCGGCGAGAGGATTGCGCAGCAAAACCTGCATGACGACACCAGAGAGTGCCAGCAGCGCGCCAGTCACAAATGCGGCGATGCTGCGGGGAATGCGCAGCTCAAACAGAATCTGCCCTTGCAGGCCATCATTGCCACTGAGCAGCAGGGCGATGACATCCCGCATGCCCAGAGTCGCACTGCCGCTGCTGAAGGAGAAGAAAAAACCACACACGGTCAGCGCCAGAAGTACGAGCAGGAGGACGACATGGTGACGCTGGATCAAAAGACGGATGCTCCTAATTCACGGGAAACTGCGTGGCTTGTCCGGCAATCACATACCAGGTGACGAACAACGCGTTGATGAACGCCCCGGGCAGGTAACTGGCGGTTCGCCGGTACGCAAAGGTGCTGATGATGGCGACAATGCTCAACAGCGGCACGAATTGTAGCATCACGATGGTGTTCAGGGGTTCGTTGGGTGTGAGCAAAGTGCCGGTACCGAACAGTGATCCATACTGCAGCAGCAGGAATGCGAGAAAGCCCCCCATCAAAACCAGAATATTCGCCGCGTATTCACGTCTGGCACTGTCGCCCGCGACGCTCAGGCCGCCGTGAAGTGCCCGCAATGCCAGCAGGAAAAACACCGTAAAGAGCACCCCATAAACGGGCATGATCTTCAGGTGCATCAGGCTCAGAGGGCGCACGCCAACAAACCAGAACCGGAAATCCACCGCGAACAGGAAATCGGCGAGAAGCACAGAGGTGTAAGCGACGCTCACAGTGGCCAGCGACAGGAGGGCTGTGGGCAACAGGCGGTAGCTGAATTCGACCTTGCCGGTTCGCCAGAGCAGGCCCAATCCCGTCAGGATCACACCGTTTGCGACACCCCAAAAGGCAACCTGACTCGTGATTGTTTGCGGAAACAGGGCCGACGCGCGGAGCAGTTGCGCCCCCCATCCCATCAGCGGATAGAAGCTGATGACAGGGATCACAGCGCTGACAATCGCCACCCCCCACCATTTCGGGTTTCTGTGAGCAAACGCAAAGTGCACTGGCACCTGCCTGAGTGAGGCAAAGGCGGGGCTCGCCAGGAACAGCTCGATTGTTCCGCAGATCAGCGTGACAAAGCCGATCAACGCAATGACGGTACCCAGTTCCTTCCAGTACCAGATTTGCTGGTTTTCGGGAAAGGGTGTCCCGCCTTCCAGTGTCTGGGCAAACCAGTGAATGGCGTGTCCAATGGCCGCTCGGGAAAGATGATCACCAGGATGCGTTACGGGCGGCGAATACAACACGCGCGCGGTGCCCTGCGCAATATTGCCGTAGACATCCCCGGGTCGAACGCGTTGATTCGTGCCGAACAAGGCTTGGAGATTCGCGCTGTCGCCCACCTCACTTCCCTTGGGAGATTGCCACATCGTGCTGGCAAATTCGTCGAACTGGGAAAAGACCACGGCCACATTCCGCGGCCAGGCAGGCGTGCCCGGGGCGGAGCGACCGCCTCCAACGCTGGAGCCTTCGAGCACCATCGCCTTGTAGCCGTCCGGATAGGCGCTGGCTGCCGCCAGTATCGTCCAGCCTCCCATGGAATGCCCTTCGAGCCCGATATTGTCCTTGTCCACAAACTCCAGCGATCGCAGATACGCGAGGCTCGCAGGACCGCCATAGCCGTTGGCAAAGGCGGGTGCGTCCGATTCGCCATGCCCTGCCTGATCGATTGCCAGAACAACGTACCCCCGTCGGGCAAATTCAATCGCAAACCCGGATTGCACTTCGCGCGTGTTGATGTAGCCGTGAACCGCCAGAATGCCCGGTGCCGGCGTTGCGTTGCTCACGCCCGGAGGAATGTACAGTGACCCGGCGATGACCTTGCCGTCCGTGCCGTTGAAGCGCACGTCCTTGATCCGGATATCGCCGGCCGTTTGAATGCTGTGCGCCAGAAAGACGCCGAGAAGGATGATGACCCATCCCAAGGTGAACAGTCGCCAATGCGGTTTCATTATTATTATCCTCGCCGGGCTAGGGGGTGTTTTTGAATGAAGTGACCGAATGGTAAGGGATACCCTGTGAGGCTGCAATCAAGGTGTGCGCGACTCAAGCGTAGTGCGCAGGCGTTCAATCACCGACAGCGTGACAGGGCAGGGCAGCGCGTGTTTCTGTGCCAGTTCGCACAAATAGCCATTGAGGTAGGCGATCTCGGTTTCCTTGCCATCAAGGGCATCCTGCCGCATCGAAGAGACATTGTTGGCTGTTTGCCGCAGGACACGCTCCACCTCGTGCGCCAGCGACACAAAGGCAGGGGTTTCCGGCAGTTCGGCGAACAGCTGCTCAATCTCGGAGACCAGCGCGGCGAGATCACGCCGCGCTGCGGGCTGCGTCAACAGTCCGCCGTTGCGACAGTCATGGATAACGGTCAGAGCATTGATAGCGCAGTTCACGGCGAACTTTTTCCATAGGCGGCCTGTGATGTCCTCGTCCCACTGGATGCGCATAGCGCGTTGCGGCAGGTCCCCCAACATGGCGGCGCTGGTGTCCATTGCCGCAGATGACCACGCCCCCAGAAAGGCCTCACCCTGCCCGGCGTGGACCACACGCAGCGGACCTTCCCGAAATGCCCCGTGACTGGTGCTGAGGCAATACAGCGGCAGATCTGGAAATGCCCGACGAATGTCCCGTTGCGACATGATGCCGTTCTGCAAAAGAACCAGGCGGCTGTGGGAGGACAGGCAGTTCCGCAAGGCCATCACGGCTGGCAGTGCGTCCTGTGCCTTTGTGCACACCAGCAGGGTGTGAATTGGATTCAGGTAACCAGAGGACACGGCCGCTTGTACCGGGACCACCCGCGTCTGCTCGCCTTCCCGCAGCACAATGCCGCCCTGGGATTGACACAGGTCGGTGTCCTGCTTGCTTCGGGTTAACAGCGTGACGGTGGCAGCCGTTTTACAGACGATCGCATGGTCAGCGAGGGCGGCCGCCCAGAGGCAGCCCATGGCACCTGCACCGAGTACATGGAACGACAAGGGGGGGTTACCCCCGGACACAGACGCGTGGATGATGGAAGCTCTCCGCTGGGAACGACAGAGCGGTATGATTCACCATCCTTGCCGTCGGTGGTAGACTTGCGAGCAGTGTTTTTGCCCCGGTGGCTGTCAGGAAACAGAAAGGAAAGAGCTCATGCCTTCATTCGATATCGTCTCAGAAGTGGATATGCCCGAAGTCAATAATGCCATCGATCAGGCGAAGCGCGAGATTGGCACCCGTTTCGACTTTAAGGGCGTTGATGCCACCTTTGAACTCAAAGATAAAACAGTGACGCTGACAGCGGATTCCGAATTCCAGCTGGAGCAGATGCTGGACATCCTCAAGGGGAAAATGGTCAAACGCAATGTGGACGTAAAGTCCCTGGATCAGGGAGAGGTGCAAAAATCCGGCAAGCAGTGCCTGCTCGACATTACGATTGTGCAGGGCATCGAGGCCGACATGGCACGCAAGATTGTCAAACTGATCAAGGATTCCAAGGCCAAGGTGCAGGCTGCCATTCAGGGCGAAAAGCTGCGTGTGACGGGCAAGAAGCGCGACGACCTGCAGGAAGTCATCGCGATGCTGCGGGAAGCGAAACTCGAGGTCCCCCTCCAATTCAACAATTTCAGAGATTGAGCGCCTGCGCGCCGATCGAGGTCCCTTGAACCCCACCCGAACGCTCCGTCAGTCCTTTGAGCAGCTGCAGGACAAGCGCTTTCTGATGATCTTCCTGCTGGGCTTTTCCAGCGGTTTTCCGTGGGTCCTGCACGGCTCCGTGTTGACCCTGTGGCTGCAGGCCTCCGGGCTGTCGCGTTCCGCCATCGGCTATTTCGGCGCAGTTGCCACGGTCTACGCGATCAACTGGATGTGGGCGCCACTAGTCGACCGTTTTCGTCTTCCCCTTCTCGGCCGCCTCGGTCAGCGTCGTTCCTGGATATTGCTGACACAGGGCGGCATTCTAGTGTCCGTTGTGCTGCTCAGCGGTACCGATCCGACGGCAAATCTCGTCCTGGTCAGTGTGTGGGCGCTCGCGATTGCCCTGTTTTCTGCCACACAGGACATCGCGGTGGATGCCTTCCGCATCAGCATCTTTCGTCAGGCCGAAAGCGACGACAAGATGCCCTTTGCCGCCGCCGTGAGCACCACAGGCTGGTGGGCTGGCTACGGGTTTATCGGAGGTGCCTTCGCGCTCGCCTTGGGGGGCGAATGGCTGGGTTTCAGCTGGCCGGAGGTATACCGTTGCGTCGCCATTGTGTACGTCGGCTTAATGGCCCTGACGCTGTGGGTGCGCGAACCGGTCATTGAACAGGAAGACCATGTGCCGGTACTGAAAGCGAGCCACGGCAATCCCATCGTGCAGTGGTTTACTACCTACATTGCGGCTCCTTTCGCAGAGTTCTTTTCGCGCTGCGGTCTCAAACTGGCCCTCTCCATTCTGTTGTTGCTGATGGTGTTCCGCCTGGGTGAGGCGATGCTGGGGCGGATGTCGCTGGTCTTCTATGGCGAGATCGGCTTTACGCCCGAGCAGATCGCGTTGTACTCCAAATTTTTCGGTGGGCTCGTCACCGCCGTTTTCAGTCTTATGGGCGCCGTCATCAACACCCGGTTCGGCGTGGTCAAAGGGCTGTTTGTCGGCGGCGTGGCGATGGCGTCCTCAAACCTGCTCTTTGCCCTGATGGCGGTGACGGGGCCGGACGTTAACCTCCTGCTGATCACCATGCTGGTTGATAATTTCAGTGCCGCCTTTGCCACCGTAGCGTTTATCTCGTTTATCTCCTATTTCACCAGCCGGACCTATACCGGCACGCAATATGCCCTGATGTCCTCCGTCTCCAATTTCGGGCGCACAACGCTCGCGGCCTCCAGCGGCACCCTCGTGGATGGCCTGAACGGTGACTGGGCATTGTTTTTCATCCTGACTGCCCTCATGGTGATCCCGGGTCTGATGTTGTTGCTGTGGATTGGCAGGCAAATTTCTGACTACGCCCTCGCGCGCGAAGTGCCCTCCACGGAGGGGCCCCACACGCGCGAAAGTGACTGAGCTCTCGGCTCGACCAAGGAGATTCTGTGCGCTTTCCATTGCTGGCTTTCATTGTCATTCCGTTCATCGAAATACTGCTCTTGCTGAAGGTCAGTGATGCGATTGGCGCGTTGCCGACAATTGCGTTGGTGTTGTCCACTGCCGTTCTGGGCGTGAACCTGCTCAAGCGTCAAGGACTGGGAACCCTGCTGCGTTTTCAGGAGCGATTGCAGCAGGGCCAGATTCCGGCACAGGAAATTGTAGAAGGCATGCTCATCGCCTTTGCCGGCGCGCTATTGCTGACACCGGGCTTCCTGACGGACGCCATCGGATTTACCTGTCTGCTGCCCCCGGTGCGTCGGCACATTGCCCGGCGGATCCTGCGCTCCAGCAATGTCTTTTTCATGGGAGGTGGCTTCCAGCAGCGTCAGTCCTTTCATTTTGAGGATCCTCACGCGGGCAGCGGCCAGACCTATGAGGGAGACTTCCGTCAGGAGTCGCGCCCTGCGTCCTCGCTCGATAAACCCGACTCCCGCGAGTAAGCGTTGGCCCGCCTGTATTCCTTTCTGCTAAATGCAAAAAATTTTCATCTCAGGCGTTGAAAAATCTTCCTGCCACCCCATCTAGTAGCCACCACATCGTCGCGCGGGTTCTGCGTTGACGAGGTTAGCAATACACATGACACAGATCGGTGCAACCGGAAGTAAACGCTTGCAGCGGCTGTGGTTGCGAATTTAAAAACTGTTTCAGGAGAAGAAATTGATGAAAATCAGACCTTTGCAAGACCGAGTCGTAGTGCGACGCAAGGAAGAGGAGACCAAGACCGCGGGCGGGATTGTGCTCCCAGGTTCGGCAGCAGAAAAGCCTGCACAGGGTGAAGTGCTGGCGGTTGGCCCTGGCCGTGTTCTGGACAGCGGTGAAAAGCGTCCGGTTGACCTGAAGGTGGGTGACATCGTGGTGTTCGGCAAATATGCCAGCAACACGATCAAGATCGACAACGAAGAATTGCTCATCCTGAGCGAGAACGAAATTTACGGTGTGATTGAGGCCTAATTCTCCAGGCAGCTCATTCTCGAACACGACACTAGCAGATAGAAGGAAGAGGTAAACATGGCTAAAGATGTGAAATTTGGTGATCCCGCGCGTCAGAAGATGCTCAAGGGCGTGAACATTCTGGCAGATGCGGTCAAGGTAACCCTTGGACCCAAAGGCCGTAACGTGGTGCTGGACAAATCCTTTGGCGCACCTACCGTCACGAAGGACGGTGTCTCCGTGGCCAAGGAAATCGAACTCAAGGACAAGTTCGAAAACATGGGCGCCCAGATGGTGAAGGAAGTGGCCTCCCAGACCTCCGATGTTGCCGGTGACGGCACGACCACCGCGACTGTTCTGGCACAGGCGATCCTGAACGAGGGCCTGAAGTCCGTGGCGGCGGGCATGAACCCGATGGACCTGAAGCGCGGTATCGACAAGGCTGTGAAGGCACTGGTCGATGAGATTGGCGCGTTGTCTATTCCCTGCACCGACTCCAAAGCGATTGCGCAAGTCGGCACCATTTCCGCCAACTCCGACACCCAGATTGGTTCCATCATTGCTGAAGCAATGGAAAAAGTAGGCAAGGAAGGCGTTATCACCGTGGAAGAAGGTTCTGGCTTTGATAACGAGCTGGACGTGGTGGAAGGGATGCAGTTTGACCGCGGCTACCTGTCTCCTTATTTCATCAACAACCAGGACAACATGAGCGCCGAGCTCGAAAGCCCCTACATCCTGTTGGTGGACAAAAAGATTTCCAACATCCGTGAAATGCTGCCCGTGCTGGAAGCTGTTGCCAAATCCGGCCGTCCCCTGTTGGTGATCGCGGAAGACGTGGAAGGCGAAGCGCTGGCCACCCTGATCGTGAACAACATGCGCGGAATCGTGAAAGTGGCCGCCACCAAAGCGCCTGGTTTTGGTGATCGTCGCAAGGCCATGCTGGAAGATATCGCCGTGTTGACTGGCGGTACCGTGATTTCCGAAGAAGTGGGCCTGAGCCTGGAAAGCGCCGGGCTGGAACATCTTGGCCACGCCAAGAGTGTTGTGTTGTCCAAGGAAAACACCACCATCATCGATGGTGCCGGGGATTCCAAACTGATCGAGGCCCGCGTCGCACAGATCCGTCGCCAGATCGAGGACACTTCATCCGATTACGACAAGGAAAAACTCCAGGAGCGTGTCGCGAAACTGGCTGGTGGCGTTGCTGTCATCAAGGTGGGCGCTGGCACCGAAATGGAAATGAAAGAAAAGAAAGCCCGTGTGGAAGATGCCCTGCACTCCACTCGCGCCGCGGTGGAAGAAGGGGTGGTTCCCGGCGGAGGTGTTGCCCTGATCCGTGCCTTGCAGAAGGTGGAAGGTCTCAAAGGCGACAATGAAGACCAGAACACCGGTATCGCCCTGTTGCTGCGCGCGATCACCGCGCCACTGCGTCAGATCGTCCAGAATGCCGGCGATGAGCCCTCTGTTGTGTTGGACAAAGTAAAATCCGGCAAGGGCAACTATGGCTACAACGCTGCGACTGGCGAGTATGTCGACATGGTTGAGCAAGGCATCATCGACCCCGCCAAGGTGACGCGCAGTGCGCTGCAGGCGGCGGGCTCCGTTGCCGGACTGATGATCACCACCGAGTGCATGATCAGTGATATCCCGGAAGAAAAGCCTGCGGCACCGGATATGGGTGGCATGGGTGGAATGGGAGGCATGGGCGGCATGATGTAAGCCGTTCCATCCGATCCCGCTAGACCAGAAAACCCGCTTCGGCGGGTTTTCTTTTTTCCGGCATTCGCGTCCACCGGGGGAATCGCAAGCATCCCGCGATGTGGTACTCTCGGAAGCTACTTGTCTGCGATCAAACCGGGAAGCACGCGCATGAATGAGTTGTTTAATTCGATCAATGCAATTGTCTGGAGCCCCGCCCTGGTGTTCCTGTGTCTGGGGGCCGGGCTGTACTTTTCGGTGCGTAGCCGCTTTCTGCAATTGCGCCATTTCAAGGAAATGATCCGCCTGATATTCCAGGGAAAAGTGTCCGAAACAGGGATCAGCCCGTTTCAGGCGCTGAGCATGACGCTGGCCGGCCGCGTCGGCACCGGCAATATCGCTGGTGTCGCCACAGCCATCACCTTCGGGGGACCCGGCGCCCTGTTCTGGATGTGGGTCGTGGCCTTTCTCGGGGCGAGTTCTGCCTTCGTAGAGTCTACGCTGGGCCAGATTTACAAAGAAAAAATCGATGGCGAGTATCGCGGCGGGCCGGCGTTTTATATCGAGAAAGGCCTCGGGATGAAACGCTTTGCATGGGTTTTCGCCTTCACCACCATTATTTCCTGCGGGCTGCTTCTCCCGGGTGTACAGGCCAATGCGATCGCATCGAGTGTCGGTACCGCGTTTGACGTCAATACGCCTGTCACCGCCGTGCTGCTTGCAGTCTTGCTGGGCTTCATCATTTTTGGCGGACTGCGCCGTATCGCCAAATTTGCGTCCGCCGTCGTCCCCTTCATGGCGATTGCTTATATCGGGGTGGCCCTGTTCATTGTGCTGATCAATATCCAGCTGGTGCCGCACATGCTGTGGCTGATCGTCAGCAGCGCGCTGGGCCTGGACTCGGCGTTCGGGGCGATTCTGGGGCTGGCAGTCATGTGGGGCGTGAGACGGGGCGTGTACTCCAATGAGGCCGGGCAGGGGACGGCACCCCATGCGTCATCTGCCGCCTCTGTCAGCCATCCCGCCAAACAGGGCCTGGTGCAGGCGTTTTCCGTGTACGTCGATACCTTGTTTGTGTGCACGGCCACGGGCTTCATGCTGCTGATCACCGGTCTCTACAACGTGGAATCGCCGACGGGCGAAGCCCTGTATACCGGTGTGGCGGGCGTAGGGGCAGGTCCCGGGTATGTGCAGACGGCACTGGAAGGCCTGATGCCCGGATTTGGCAATATCTTCGTCGCGATCGCGTTGTTCTTTTTCGCCTTTACAACCATTTTGGCGTACTACTACATCGCGGAAACCAATATCAGCTATATCAACCGCGTCGTGGCACGTCCTTGGATGAGCACCGTGCTGAAGTTCGCGGTCATCGCTGCCGTTGTCTACGGCACCATCAATACGGCGGAAACTGCCTGGGGGCTTGGCGATACCGGTGTTGGCTTGATGGCATGGCTGAATATCTTTGCCATTCTCATGCTGCAACGGCCGGCATTTGCCTGTCTGGACGATTTCGAAAAACAGAAAGCGGAAGGCAAGGACCCGGTTTTCAGTCCGGCGGCACTTGGTATTCACAATGCGGAGTATTGGGTGGAGCGTCTTGAAGCCCAGGAGAGTGTGGAGTAATTCCTATCCGCAAAAAAAAGGCCGCTAATACAGCGGCCTTTTTTTGTCTGATCAGTTCAGAAAATCAGTCACGCGGTGCGCCAGCGTTGATCCAGTGAACCAGTTTCTGGATTTCCTCGACAGGCATGTTGCGGGCGTTCTCGAAGTGACGAATGCTTGGGTCAACCTGCGCGGGGGGCATGCGCTTGGTCATCAGGACTTCACGCATCATCGGGCTCCAGCCCTGAACCATCTGGTGGCTGTTCATGGCGAAGGGACCAATGCCGCCCTCGATATGGCACACCACGCAGCGCTCGATCAGGATAGGTGCAATCTCGGTTTCGTAGTCCGGCACATCTTCCGCACTGGTCACCGCTGCCGGGAATTCCAGCATGCAGTCGGCAGGTGCCTCAAAGTCGATGCTCACCGTGTCGCGATTGCGGGTATCTCCTGCCGCAATTGCCTCAAACGTTTGTTTAAGGAACGTAGTGCCGGCAACGCCGCGTCCACCGGGAGTGTCCATGGGGCCGCGGTACAGGATGCTCATGTTCTTCGGGTCAAGCACGACGATCTCGCCGGCTTTGGTAATGCCCAATGCTTCGGCGACCAGCTGAGTGTCATCCACCAGAATTGGCATGTTGACGTTGTAGCTGTTGTCGAAACGGCGAATGCTGTCTGCATTGTCATTGATGGAGGAATTCATCATGACAAAACTGATCTGGGCGTTATCCCATTTTGTCTGCAGAATGCGGTATTCACTGAACATCGCCTGGTTTGTGCTGCAGGAATTTGCCTGGGAGATAATCACCAAGGCATTCTGGTAGGCATATTTCGAAAACTGGTGCGCAGTGCCCTTGTGATCGATGAGGTTGAAATCACCAATGCGATCAGGCGCAGCAAACGAATGGGTGGCTGTAAGCATAGTGGCCAGCAGGCCAAAGACCTTCAAAGCGTTCATAACAATTACTCCAGGGTTCATACGTCGTCTAAAATTTGGGACAAAAAAAAGGGTTCACGGTGACCGCGAACCCTTCTTTCGGGTCACCGATTAGTTCTCTGTGTAAGAGAAGTAACCGATGAACATTTCGTCCCAGCTCTGCAGACCGCCAACGGCGGCAACGGATGGATCGGGGTTGCCGAGGTTGTACTGAGAGTTATCAAATGCTCCTTCCACTACCACACGAGACCCTGCTGGTAACACCATCGGCTCAGTCAGACGGTAGGTCGGCTGCCAGGCGAAATTGTAGTTCGCCACGTTGATGATCTCTTCACGAGTCTGATCCGGGTAGATCACACTGGCACGCATGGACTTGCCACGGTAATGCATGTGAGCGCGGAAGCTGTACAGCGTGACTTCCTCGTCGAATACGTGGTTAGAGGCCATCTCGTAGTTCATATCGCCCGGGGGAATAATGATGTTGTTCTCACGGCCACCCTGTGCAGACACAGAATAGGTGTGGAACTCACTCAGGTTCTTTTCATCGTTGAACCACAGACCCACGCGAGTGGCGTCCTCGGTTTCTTGACCCATCGCGGTGTAGTGAATGGACATTCTCAGTGCTGAGCCCACGGGGATCTTCACACCAGTACCTTCCGGGAACGTGGTGGGGTCTTCTTTTCCTGGCGCAAAGCCTTCGAGGAATTCGCTGCGATCATCGTTGTCCGCTTCGTCGAATGCTTCGGTGTGGTCAGACGCCACGACGTAAGAGAGCAGGTGGTGAAGGACGCGCTTGTCACCGGGAATGAACTGGACTGACTTGACCCACTTCTCTTCTTCGAACGGGAGGTCAATATTGGTGTTGATGTAATCGAGTACGCCAGTGGCAGGAATGGTTGCCGCAGGGACTTCCACAATGTAATCCGGTGCGCCGTTGAGGCCCCAACCTGCGTCGGCAGGTTTCACCTGGGTCAGGGGATCTACGCCAGCGAATGCGGAAGAGAGAGTCACGCTTGCGCCAGCCAAGAGCAAAGAAGTCGTCAGGTAAGTCTTTTTCATTTCAATTCTCCTTGAATTGATATGTGCTGCTAGGGTTTTCGTGGGGACTACCGTGATTCGACACGTTTGAGCGTGTCTGCAACAGGATTCGAAGCACGTCCTTTTCGGCTCCCACCTATAAGAGCGGTCAGAGAGTACCGCATGTATTACGCCTTTCGTATCAACATAGTGTGATCATATGTAACGTAATGACACACTCACAAACCGTTGACGCGATTCCGACAGCAATCACTCCGCCAGATGTCCGGGCGGAGTGTCTGCTATAGAGATGGGGTCAAGTATGCCCCTTTAAGGAAGGGAAGGGGTGCTTCTTTTTTGTATCAACGACGATTCAAAAATCAAATGGCGTCGAATAGGCACCTTTTCGGTAGGGGTATCAGGCAGAGGCCAGATTTGCGTTGGCGAAATCCCAGTTGATCAAGTTGTCCACGAAGCTTGCGAGAAAATCGGGACGACGATTCTGGAAGTCGAGGTAGTACGCATGCTCCCAGACATCGCAGACCAGAATGGGCGTTGCGCCGGAGGTCAGTGGGGTTTCGGCGTTGGCGGACTTGGCGATCTTCAGTTTTCCACCGTCCAGAACGAGCCATACCCAGCCGCTGCCGAACTGGCCTATCCCGCCATTGACGAATTCCTTTTTAAAGTTTTCGTAGCTGCCGAAATCCGCATCGATCTTGGCGGCAATCGCGCCTGTGGGAGCGCCGCCGCCGTTAGGCTTCATGCTCTTCCAGAAAAATTCGTGGTTGTAGCACTGGCCCACGTTATTGAAGAGGGGGCCACCGACTTTGGCCGCAGCCTTTACCAGGTCTTCCAGAGTGGCAGCATCAATCCCTGCTTCGGCCAACAACTCGTTGCCTTTGACGACATAGGCGTTGTGGTGTTTGCCGTGGTGAAAACTGAACGTTTCAGCGGACATGTGCGGTGCCAGTGCATCGGCAGCATAGGGCAGTGCGGGCAATGTTAATTTCATAGTGACCTCGGTTGGTGGATACGTTGAATTTCTTGCTTTTTCGGCGCTCACAGCTAAGATTTGCCGCGAAAAGCGATGCCGGTACGCCGTTGGAAGAACGGGCGAGAATAATGCACTCCGCCCCCCATTTCAAGGAAGCTCCAGTCGCGGTACCGGTGTAGACCTTCGCGTGAGATATAAAGGATAATGCGGCCATGAAAGACTCTGATGATCTGCTCGACATTCCCTCCATGGTACCCGCCAGAGACGAAGTGGTTCACCACCAGTCCAAACGGCGGCAGAACGATATTGTGCCTCCTGCCCGTTATGGTGAAACCATCAAGGTGAGTACCTGGCCGGTACGCATCATGCTGGGCTTGCTCACGGTTACTCTGGGAGGAGGGGCGTATCTCGGATACACGGTGAATCAACAGAATTTGTCGGCGCTCGATCAAGCCAATCGTCGGCTCGAAGATCTCGAAAGCCGTTTGGCGCTGGTGGGGGATTCCGCCGAGGAAACAACTGCCAACGTGATCGAGCGACTGGACTTCAATTTCTCGGAAATCGACAAACTGTGGGCCGCCCGCAACGCTACCAATGGCAACGTGAACGAGCTCACCGGACGCGTGGCTGTACTGGAGGATGCCAGCAAGGGTCACACAGAAACGACGGAAACCCTGGCGCAGCTGATCTCGCGAAACACTAATCAGATGCAGGACGGTTTCGAAGAGATCAATCGCCTCAAGGCGGATCTGGAGCAGGCGAATGCCTCACTGGCGCAAGTGTCTGCCGGACTCCAGAGCGTCCAGAATGTCGCGCAGGACATGGCCAACATTCGCGCGAGCCTGACCAATGGCGACAATACGCTGGTGGGCTTGCAGGACCGCATGAGCAATGTGGAAGAAGCCGTTGAATCGATTGATGCCTATCGTTTGCAGGTAAACCAGACCATCATTCGTCTGCAGGAAAATATCGAGGCGATGCAGCGCAGCACAGCGAATTAGAAGACCCCGCTTGGTTTCCGGGGCGCGTCGGGTATAATCGCCGCCTCTTCGCGACCGGCCGGCATGACACTGGCACCTCAAGGTCCGAAACGTTCTGGCCGACATGCACGGCCCGGAACAAAGAGCGCCCCTCATCGCGGATGTGGCGGAATTGGTAGACGCGCTGGATTTAGGTTCCAGTATCGAGAGGTGTGGGAGTTCGAGTCTCCCCATCCGCACCAGTGGGCGCCCCCTCTATTTGTTCTTTGCACGCTTGCGTTCCCTTCCCGTCCTGGTGTCTTATCGGTCCAATCTGCTGCTAGGGGATTTCCGATGGCCAACTCTCCCAAGGATTTGCGTATTTCACCCGCCTCGAAGGGGGAGGTTGCTGCGTTTCTGAACAAGGTAGCCTCACTGCCTCCCGTTGCCCCGGGGACCGCTCGCGGGCGTCTTCTGTTCGGACTGGATGCCACAGCAAGCCGAGAGCACACTTGGGATCAGGCAAGTCAGTTGCAGGGAGAGATGTTTCTGGCCGCGCGAGATGCCGGTGGCCTGCAGGTGCAGCTAGCCTATTTCCGCGGCTTTGCCGAGTTCTACAAAACGCCCTGGTGCCATGACGCCGTCACCCTCCTGACGCGGATGACGGGCATTCAGTGCCGAGCGGGGACGACGCAGATCGCCCGCTTGCTGCGACTGGCGCTTGAGGAGCATAAGGCCCAGAAGATTGCCTGTGTTGTGTATGTCGGCGATGCCATGGAAGAAAACCCGGAAGTGCTGAACCAGCTGGCCGGTCAATTGGGCATGTTGAAAGTCCCGTTGTTCGTGTTTCAGGAAGGCGCAGAGCCCGTGACGATGGCATGTTTTCAGTCAATGGCGCGCCTTTCTGGTGGCGCATATTCGACATTCGACCTCGCCAGTGCAGCACAGTTGCGTGCCCTGCTGAAGGCCGTGGCCATTTACGCCAGTGGCGGACTGACAGCGCTCACACGACACAGCGCGCAAGCAGACGACCAGATCAAGCGGCTGACCCGGCAACTTAGCGCGTAGGCCGTCGACCAGCGAGGATTTTTGCCCACCGTGTTTCTGCTCCGATACCTGCTGATTCTGCTGATTCCCGTGCTGGCCTATATAGGCTTGCGGCGACTCGCCATTCGTTATTCGCTCAATCAGCGGCAGTTCAATTGGCTGCTCGTGTTTGCCGCGATGCTGAGCACCATCGTGATTCTGATTGTCTTGGGGCGCATCCCTGTGTCCTTCATTCTGGCACCGATCATGGTGGCCGGAACCTTTCTGCTGCGTAACCTGCACCTTGTGATCCGCCTACTCCCGCTCTGGCAGATGTTCAGGTCCCGGACGCAAACAGCTTATGGCAGCAGTGGCAGTGCAGATCAATCCAGCATCCGGACACGTTTTCTGCTGATGCATTTACAGCATATTTCCGGCGAGATGGACGGCGAGGTGCTAGACGGGAAATTCACGGGAGCGCGCCTGTCTGCCCTGTCCTTGGAACAGCTTCTGGCGCTTGCGCTGGAATGTCGGCAGGAGACGGATTCCTTGCAGTTACTGGAGGCCTACCTGGACCGACACCATCCCCGGTGGCGCGAGCAGGTTTCACAGGAAGAGGAAGCGGGCTTTCAGTCCCGGGCCGACGGAGCTCCCGCGTCAGCCATGACACGGGCAATCGCATTGGAAATCCTGGGGCTGCGCGAGGGAGCAAGCCCGGAAGATATTCAGCTTGCCCACCGCCGCCTGATGCAGAAGATGCACCCCGATCGCGGGGGCTCTGACTATCTGGCCAAGCAGATCAATGCCGCGCGAGATTTCCTGCTGTCTGAACACTGAGTGGGGAGGGAGCCTTACTTTCGCGTGAGAAAGGCCTGGAAAATGGCCTGCGATTCCGGGCTCTGCAACAAGCGGGCGAAATTCAGCAGTTCCAGAGAGATCGTTTCATCCAAGGCCGTTCCCTGTTGCCGTTTCAGCAGGTGCTTGGTCGTCTGAACAGCCTCCCCGGGCAGTGCTGCCAGTGCGCGGGCACGCTCCATGGCATGGTTCACCACCTCAGTCGCCGGCAGAACCGCATTCACCAGCCCGACTTCCTGGGCTTTCGCCGCGCTGAATCGTTCTCCCAGCAGAAGCAATTCTGATGCGCGCTGGTGTCCCATGATGGCAGGCGCCAGAAAACTGGAGCCTGCTTCAGGGCACAATCCCAGACGGGTAAAGGGCAATTGCAGGAAACTGTCTTCTGCGGCATAGACCAGATCGCAATGCATCAGCATCGTTGTCCCAATGCCGATCGCAAGCCCATTCACGGCGGCAATCAGGGGCTTGCGCATATGGGCGATGGCTTTCATGAATTGCACCGACGCGCGGTCGGTTCCCCGGTCCTCTTGGCTCACGAAATCATTGACATCATTCCCGCTGGTGAAACAGTCGGTCGTCCCGCACAACACAATGACTTTAACCGCCGCCTCTGCATCCGCTTCCTTGATGCCGTCGGCCAGAGCCTTGTACATCCCCTGGGTCAGCGCATTTTTCTTTTCCGGCCGCTGTATCTGCAGGACAAAAATGCCGTTTTCAAGACGGGTCAGAATGTGTGGATCGCTGGAGGTTAGAGTCATGATGGCTGTATCCCTGTCGTGGGGGAAAAACGATTCCCGAGCCGTGCCGGGGACGAAGGTTCCAGTCTAATCCACTGAGACCGCTTCGCCTAGCGCAAGAGAGACAGGGGTTCCGGAGCACGCACTATGCTAGAATTGCGCCCCGTGAAGGCGCAGTAGTTGCCCCAGACTTCTTACAGGAAACCTCTTCTCATGACCCTTATCCGCCAGGAAGACCTCATCGAAAGCGTCGCAGACGCATTGCAATATATCTCCTATTACCACCCGCTTGATTTCATTCAAGCCGTCAATGAAGCCTATGAGCGCGAAGAGTCTTTGGCGGCCAAAAACGCCATGGCGCAGATTCTCATCAATTCCCGCATGTGTGCGGAAGGCAAGCGTCCCATCTGTCAGGACACCGGCATCGTGACGGTATTTCTCAAAATCGGCATGCGCGTGCAGTGGGAGGGTGAGCTGAGCGTGGCGGACATGGTCAATGAAGGGGTGCGTCGCGCCTACCTGCATCCGGACAACGTGCTGCGGGCCTCAATCCTCAATGATCCCGCAGGCGCCCGCAAAAATACCAAGGACAATACACCGGCGGTGATTCACATGGAGGTCGTGCCGGGAGACACGCTGGAGGTCATCGTCGCGGCAAAAGGAGGCGGATCCGAGAACAAGGCGAAGATGGTCATGCTCAATCCTAGCGACAGCATTGTGGACTGGGTATTGAAAACCGTGCCGACCATGGGGGCTGGATGGTGCCCGCCCGGCATGCTGGGTATTGGTATCGGAGGGACGGCGGAGAAGGCCGCAGTGCTAGCCAAGGAAGCCCTGATGGACCCCATCGACATACACGAACTGCGTCAGCGTGGTCCCCAGAACCGTGTGGAGGAACTGCGACTCGAGATCATGGACAAGGTCAACGCCTTGGGCATTGGGGCGCAGGGACTAGGCGGGCTGACGACTGTGCTGGACATCAAGATCAAGGATTATCCGACGCACGCGGCCTCTCTGCCGGTAGCCATGATTCCCAATTGTGCCGCCACGCGGCATGCCCATTTCACCCTGGATGGCAGCGGTCCGGCGCATCTGCAGCCCCCGCGGCTGGAAGATTGGCCCCAGATCACCTGGGATGCCGGCCCCCGCGCACGCCGGGTCAATCTGGACACTGTCACGCCGGAGGAGGTCGCCCAGTGGCAGCCCGGGGAAACGCTTTTGCTCTCAGGCAAAATGCTGACCGGCCGCGATGCAGCGCACAAGCGTCTGGTGGAAATGTTTGCCCGTGGTGAGTCCCTGCCTGAAGGCGTCGATCTGCGCGGCAAGTTCATTTATTACGTGGGACCTGTGGACCCGGTGCGCGACGAGGTTATTGGTCCCGCAGGGCCCACCACGGCGACCCGCATGGATAAATTCACAGAAACACTGCTGGCCAAGACGGGGCTGCTGGGAATGATCGGCAAGGCCGAACGGGGGCAGGTGGCCATTGATGCCATTCAGAAACACAGGGCGGTGTACCTGATGGCAGTGGGCGGTGCAGCCTATCTGGTCTCCAAGGCCATTCGCAAGGCGCGGATTGTGGCCTTCGAAGATCTGGGAATGGAGGCCATCCATGAGTTCGAGGTGGAGGACATGCCGGTGACGGTGGCGGTGGATGTGAACGGGACCTCCGTGCATCGCACGGGGCCCCTCGAATGGCAACAGCGCATCGCGCAAAAGATCACGGTGCGCTGAGTCAGTCCTTGCCACACATGTCGGCATAGGGGTTTGACATCTGAAGACTGATGTCGCCCTTGGCACCGGGAATGTGAAGGGAGTCCGGGGATACCGAGACCGTTTCCCCTTCCATCACCTGGTGGTCAAACCGGTAAATCGTTTCGGCCTGTCCCGCAATGGCGGCGTCATCATACCCCTGCAGGTGTGCCTTCACGGCTTCATTGCGTTTCTGATAATCCTTCATGGCCGCGACACCGTGCTTGCGCGTCAGCATCTGCAGAGCGATATGCGGCGCCAGCACGGACGCCGTAGCGTTGTTTCCGCCGAATCCCTTGGAATTGATCAGCACGGCGTCCATGCCCTCTTTCCCGACGTCGCGGTGTTGCAGCATGAACGCGAGATTATCCTGATAGACATCCTCGGCGATCGCCTCTGTCGAGAGAATGCCCGGAATGATGCCGTACTGCCAGACACCCAGGCTCGCACTGAGCTGGTCGCCCGCCGAGGTCGCCAGTGAGTGTCCAATATAGGATTTCAGCGCCGCCACCGGCCATGCATCGATGCCATTCGCCTTGGCAATGGTGCTCAGGATATGGGATTCGGTGGTGCGATTCTGCGGCGTTCCGGTGCCGTGGGCCTGAACATAGCTGCGACGCTGCAAGCCTTCTTCGCCGATTAGCATGCGGGTGGCAGCGGCGGCCTTGGCGACAGTGATGTAGTTCCCAACTCCCGGGCTGGCAATCGATTTCTTATAGCCATCCGCGTTCACAAACACATCATTTACCGCGCCGAGAATATTGGCTCCGAGCGCGACAGCGAGCGAGTCATCACACAGCACAACAAACTGGGCGGATTCGGATAGCGTAAAGCCGGCGTTGTTGCCAAAGGGGCGGCAGGCGCGCCGATAGTCGGGGCTGGTCAGGCCACGCGCGGCGTCCAGCGCCAGCAGCGCGGCATCATCGGCGAGGGCTCCCATGGTGGCATAGCCTTCAATGACCTCGGGCGTGATCGGCGCTTCGCTAGTGCCCACAATGACCAGACGATGTGTCCCGGCCTGGATGTCGCGAATACCCTGACGCAGGTTATAGAGGAAGGTGGCACAGGCGGCGACATTCGTTCCGGTAGTGCCGAGATTGCCCAGGATGTAGGCATTGATGAAATCCGCCGGCATTTCCGCGAAACCCAACGGCAATTGTTTTGAACTGACCTTTTTTCCCAGCAGGCGCGCCTGCAGCAGGCCGCCGTTGCCGTTGTAATCCAGCTGCGTCATGCAGCTGCCCGCGTAGACACTGATCTGGTCAGGTGCTACCGCGCCGAGGACCGTTTCCCAGTCCATGCCAAGGGACTGAATGGCATCGCTGGCACCGTAAACGGTCATTTGCAGGCCGCGAGGGTGATTGCGGGACGCGTACAGGCCTCGCAGATCAAACCCGCTGGGCAACTGACCGGCACTGTTCACCGGGGACTTCATGTAGTTTTCGGTCAGGACCTCCATGCTGCCCTGAATGTCCACCCGCACGGTGCTCGGACCGTGTTCGCTGATTTGCCAGTTCAGGGGGAGGGTGTCCGGGAGCTGGGCCTTGCGAATGACGAAATGCAGGGGAGCCTCTTCGGGCGCGTTGAGCACAGCACGCTTGTGGTAAAGCACCTGCGAAGGGTCGAACAGCGTGGATTCCAGTTGTCGAATGAGGGT
Source organism: uncultured Klebsiella sp. (assembly GCA_964538025.1). Classification (GTDB taxonomy): domain Bacteria; phylum Pseudomonadota; class Gammaproteobacteria; order Pseudomonadales; family Pseudohongiellaceae; genus UBA5078. Next base: position 234,497 of record CAZICZ010000004.1, read on the forward strand.
GCCCGCTTTGAGCACCGGGTCGATCGCCTGCAAGTAGTCTTCCAGCACCACCTCGGTGCCCTGTGCATCCAGCCAGCGCCCTTGGGCATGCTTTAGCAGGCCCATAAGACTCGCCAGACTCGCACGTGTCTGTCGGGCAGAGACGGCGTCCAGTTCATCCAGCACCAGACGGCGATAGCTGTGATGGAGCGAGCTGCGGCCCGCAGGGTTGATCCCCCCCATACCAATGATGACTGGCAGATGCGACATGGATTTCCTCGTTCGAATAAAGTCGTGAATCGGGGTGACTGCCTTTCAGGTCAGCCCACACACCATGCGAGGTACTATAGTAAGCCTCGACGGACAGATATAGGGTGTTTTGGACATATTTGTGGTTGATTTGGACATGGCGCCCCCTCGTCGTGCGACAGCTTGCGCTGCTTGCACCGAAGCATCAGAGGCGGATAGCATGCCTTCGTGGGCCACGTCATTGGCCTGTCAAGGTTCGCCCGAGGTGCTCGTAACTCCATGCCCGATACTAATTACCACGCCCGGATTCGGGCCCTGCATCAACAGCTCTGCATTCCAGACACCTATGCCACGCAGACCGGACTTCCCCTGTATGAGGAAGCGACAGAGCTCGTGGATGCCGGGCAGGATGTCTATGGGCGTGATCAGCGCATGACGCCTGCAACGCGGGAGGCATGGGAGCGCATGCGCACCCAGGCGGCACAGGAGGGGGTCACGCTGCTTCTGGTATCGGCGTTCCGTGGCGTTGACTATCAGGCGCAAATCTTTACGCGCAAACTCGGCGCCGGGCAGCGTCTTGAGGATATTCTCCGGGTCAATGCCGCTCCGGGGCACAGCGAACATCACACCGGGCGTGCTCTGGATATTGGCACGACTGACAGTCCGCCTCTGGAAAGCTGTTTTGAGCAGACTCCTGCTTTTTCATGGTTACGCTCGCATGCCGCGGAATTTGGATTTGTGCTGTCATTTGACCGCGACAATTCCTGCGGGATTGCCTACGAGCCCTGGCATTGGTGCTTCTCATCGGCGAGCTGAAGGCTGCGCTGGATCAAGGAATCCGCCCCCTTTGCGCGAGTGTGTTGTGAGCCAAAAGCGACGGTTTTCGACTCCCTTTTTTTGCCACAATGTGAACAAAATTTTGCTTCCGGAATGCAATAAAAGACCCTTAGACAAATCAAAAAGGTTGGAGTAGTCTGCAAGTGCAGGTCTTGGAAGGAGTAGGAATGCAACTCGCTCGGCTCGCTGTTTTTTCCGTCTTGGTGGTTCTTCTTGAGGTGACGGGTCCCGTCACAAGTGTTGCTCAGGAACCCCAGATTGAATTTCAACAATGGCTGGATATCGTGATCCAGGAAGCCAGAGACCGGGGCATCCGAGAAGATATTATTGAGGACGCCCTGCAAGGCGTCACTCCCATCCCCCAGGTGGTCACCAGTGACCGCAATCAAGCCGAATTCGTCGAAACCTTTGAGCAGTATCTCGAGAAGCGCGTCACGCCCTGGCGTATCGAGACAGGTCGCGCGCGGCTGCAGGAAAATCGTGAACTACTGGCACAGGTCAGTGCGCATTATGGGGTGGAAGCCCGCTTCATCGTTGCCTTCTGGGGCATTGAAACCAATTTTGGCAGCTTTACCGGGGGCACGGATGTCATTCGCGCGCTGGTGACTCTGGCCTACGATCCTCGGCGTTCCGCCTACTTTCGCAATGAGCTCTTCAGCGCCCTTGAGATTCTCAATGAGGGCCATATCACGCACGACCAGATGAAAGGCTCCTGGGCGGGTGCCATGGGACAGAGCCAGTTCATGCCCTCCAGCTTTATGCAGTTCGCGCAGGATTTCGATGGCGATGGCAAGCGGGATATTTGGACCAGCAAGGCTGACGTTTTCGCTTCCATCGCCCAGTATCTCAAGGCAGCGAACTGGCGCAATGACCAGACCTGGGGACGCGAAGTGCAATTGCCCGCCGACTATCATGCCCGCGCGCAGCAATGGGAGCAGGCACCCGCGGAGTATTCCTGCAGTGTCCTGCGCCGCCATACCATTCAGATGCCACTGAAAGACTGGCAGGCGGCTGGCGTCCGTCGTGCAGACGGGTCAGACCTCCCTACTAATGATTTCATGGCCTCCATCGTTTTGCCCGATGGTGAGGACGGTCGCGCTTTCATTACATACGACAATTTTCGCGCGATTCTCAAGTACAACTGCGCGAACAATTACGCCCTTTCCGTAGGGCATTTGGCGGATCGGTTTGTGGGCTATTGAAAAAGCACAAATCGATGCAATGTTAAGGGTATAGCACCCGGTCATTTGAAGAGGAGACATTATCGACAACCAACGTAAATCTCATACATTTCAGTGTCACGATAACAAGGAGACAAACGCTTATGTCAAATGAATTCCAGGTTGTTTTTCACAACATCGACCAATCTCCAGCGCTCATCGAGAACGTCAACAAGCGCATCGAAAAGTTGCAACGTTTCAGCAACGATATTATCGGTGGCCGCATCGTTCTTGACTCTCCCCACAACAACCATCACAAAGGCAAGGTTTTCAGTGTCACTGTGGAAATCCACACGGCGAATAAAGAAGTGATCGTGCGTCAGGGGCAACATGACAAGCCCGCCCACGAGGATATCTATGTCGCGGTTCGGGATGCATTCAATGCCGCCGAGCGACAACTCAAGGCAATCGACAAAAAACACCGCAAATCAACGCTGGCGGTAGAGAATTTCGACGTTGTTCCCGAAGTCGGAGATGACGAAGCGGACGCGTTGTACGCGGATGACGATGAAGAAGGGGACGACTCCTTTTTCATCATTGAAGAAAAACATGAGCGTCGGAGCGCGACGAGCACGTTAGTGTAAGCGCGCTGCGCAATGGAAAGTCCCATGACATTGAGTGATCAAGAAAGAATCGAGCTAGAGGCTGCCGCATTCAGAAGACTTCTGCAGCATCTCGACGAACACAAGGAAGTCCAGAACATCGACCTGATGAATCTGGCAGGGTTTTGCCGTAACTGCCTGGCGAAGTGGTTCGCCGGTGCCGCGCAGGACAGGCAACTGTCTGTCGATTATGAGCAAGCGCGGGAAATGGTCTACGGCATGCCCTACGCTCAATGGAAAGAACGTTATCAAAAGCCCTGAGGGGCGCAACACGTTGCCTGCGGGGACTCACAAGGTGCCCGCAGGAACGTCTCCCGATTCCACTTCCACGTTGAACAGCTTCGTCCTCACCAGACGCCGGTATTCATTCGGTGTCACCGCGTTCATGCGTTTGAACAGGGAGGTAAAGTGGCTGGCATCCTGATAGCCCACGGCAAAGGCGATCTCCGCAATGGTCAAATTGCTGAGCTTCAGGAGAGACTTCGCCTGTTCAAGCCGTACCTCTTGCAGGTACTGCAAAGGTGACTGTTTCACAGCATTGCGAAAACGTCTGTTGAAGGAACGCACCCCCAATTCAAACCGGGCGGCGAGGGCCTGCAGGGAGATTGCTTCCTGATAATGCCCCTGCAACCATTCCTGTATCTTGATGATCAGTTCATCGTGGTGGGTGTTCTTCTGTTCGCTGGCGAGCAGGAGCGACTCATAGGAGCGTTTGAGTTCGTGTGTGAAGTGCCGCGCCACCTCGTCGGCAATTTCGGCGCCCAAAAGCGCTTCCACAAGATGCATCGTCACATCGCGGACGGCGTTCACGCTGCCGGTGCAATAGAGTCTGTCGGCGTGGGTGATAAAGCGTTTTCTTTCCAGTTTCACGAGCGGATAGCGCTGCTGGAAATTGTCAAAATAATACCAGTGTGTCGTGGCACTTTTGCCATCGAGGACACCTGCCTGCGCCAGAAAATAACTGCCGGTCCCGACAGCACAGAGTGTGGCTCCCGCGGCATACTGACTTGCCAGCCAGTGCGTGATGACCGGATGCCTGCGGACGATGGCGTTGGGATTTCCCCACAAGGCCGGGACAAAGATCAGGTCACAGTGGGGCAAAGAGGTCACTGCTTCTGCGGGGTGAATCTCGATCCCGCCCGTCATGCGCAGCGTCTGTCCATCGTGACTGGCAATGGTCAATTGCAGGGCACGGGCGTGTGGAGAGCGCAGCCTTTGAATGACGTCGGCCGCGCCCATCATCTCCAACGGGATGGTCATGCTGGAGGCAAGTCCGTGTTCAATGGCCAGGATGCAGACGTGTTTCATGAGAGAGTTTCGTACCTGATTGCCAGGATACCCCATTCCCGAAGACCCGTTGGTGTCTTGATAGTCACTTCCGCATCGATTCCCTTGCCGAGCAAGGCGCGGCCCAGTGGCGCGTCGATACTGATATAGCCGGGCTTCTCACCGATCTCGTCAGGGCCGACCAGCCGAAAGTGATGCACATCTCCCGCGTCATCCTCGAGCGTGACCCATGCCCCGAAATAGATTTTGCCCGGGTCTGTCGGCGCCGTACTGACAACTTTGAGGACGTCCAGCCGTTTGCGCAGATGACGCACGCGACGGTCAATTTCGCGCAGGCGTTTCTTGCCGTAAATGTATTCGGCGTTTTCGGAACGGTCGCCCAGAGCCGCCGCGTCACTGACCGATTGTGTGACCTTGGGACGCTCAATTCGCCACAAATAGTCGAGTTCGTCGCGCAGACGTTTTTCGCCTTCGACGGTGATGTAATTGGAAACGGCTGGGCGGGGTTTGTCAGCAGGGTGCATAGGCTGGCACTTTGCGCTACTCCAGTGGCAATGGCAACTGGCGCCGTCGGGCGGGAATCGCCGTGGCATCTTTGATGAGAGGTTCGAGTTTCACACCCAGGCCAATCAGTCGTACAGGGCGATTGCCGCGTGCAAATGCGTCACTGCACAGCGACCGGAACTCTCCTTCGTCAATGTTATCGGAAAGCGTTTCCAGCGTGGTGGAAACGAAGTCATTGAACTTGAGTTTGACAATCTTTTTGGTGACGGCGTAGTCGTGTGTCACGTGGCGCAGTCGTGCCGCCAGTTGTTCATGAAGGGCGGGCAGTTTGTCGAGGCAGTCGGCGAGGCCCGGCAGATCCTTGGCATAGGTGTTTTCAACGCTGAGGGATTTGCGAATACGCTCTGGATTGACGGGCCTGTCGTCAATGCCACGACAAAGACGGTACAGCCGTTCCCCGAAACTCCCGAAATGCTCGCAGAGGGCTTGCATGGAATAGGCCCGCAGATCCTGGCAAGTGGAAATGCCCATGCCATGCATCTTGGCGGCAGTGACTTTGCCCACGCCGAAAATCTTCTTGACCGGCAGCGCGCTGACAAAGGCGTCCACCGCGGAGGGCTCCACCACCCATTGCCCGTCAGGTTTGTTCCAGTCACTGGCGACTTTGGCGACAAACTTGTTGGGTGCAATTCCCGCTGAAATGGTAATGCCGACTTCCTCTCGCACCCGCCGCCGAATTTCGGTCGCTATGAGAGTAGCGCTGCCACGACACGCTGACGAATCCGTCACGTCCAGATACGCCTCGTCAAGCGACAGGGGCTCTATCAGTGAGGTGTAGTCACTAAAGATCCGGTGCACGTGGCGGGAGGCCTCGCGGTATTTTTCCATGCGGGGGAAAACCACCGTGAGATGGGGGCAGTGGCGAAGAGCTGTGGCCATCGGCATAGCCGAATGAATGCCGAATTTCCGCGCTTCATAGTTGCAGGTGGCGACAACACCGCGCTGGTCGGGACTGCCTCCTACTGCCAGTGGCAGACCGGCATAGGCAGGATTGTCCCGTAATTCGATCGACGCATAGAAGCAGTCGCAATCGCAGTGAATGATTTTGCGGGTGATGGCTGTCATGGAGCCATTGTAAGGAGGGAGATGGGCGGCGCAAGTGACACGCCGCCCCTTTTTTCAGCCGTTGCGTCGTTCGAAGTCTTTCATGAAGGCGACGAGCGCCTCGCAGCCTTCCACCGGCATGGCGTTGTAGATCGACGCCCGGATACCTCCGACCAGTCTGTGTCCCTTCAGGGCATAAAGGCCCTGCTTATTGGCTTCGCTCAGGAACGCATCGCTCAATTCGGGTTTGGCGAGATTGAATGTCACGTTCATGATGGAACGATCCGCTTTTTGGGCAGAACCGATGTAGAAGTCGGTGCCGTCAATGGCATCGTAGATCAGTTTGGCTTTGTGCTCGTTCTGCGCTTCGATGGCCTCAACGCCCCCTTGCTCCTTCAGCCACTCAAGCACCAGGCACATCATGTAGATGGCGAAAGTATTGTTGGTGTTCTGGAGGGAATGGCTCTTGTCATAGACTGCGTAGTCCAGCAGGGAAGGCGTGTAGGGCAGCGCGTGGCCGAGAAGGTCTTCACGGATCAACACCACCGCCAGACCGGCTGGCCCGAGATTCTTCTGCAGACCGGCAAAAATAACGCCGAACTGCGTGTAATCCAGTTTGCGGGAGAGCAACTCGGAGGTCATGTCGGCCACCAGCGGAATGTTGCCGGTCTTTGGAAACTGATTCCAGCGCGTCCCGAAGATCGTGTTGTTCGCGGTGATGTGGACATAGGAGGTGTCGGCATCAAGGCTTGCTGGATCAAACGCAGGAATGCGGTCAAAGTTCGTGGCCTCAGCCGTGGCCGCAACCGTGATGTTGCCGTAACGCTCGGCTTCTTTGCGAGCGAGCATGGCGAAATTGCCCGTTTCCACATAGGCCGCCTTGTGCGCAGGATTGCGCCCGATCAGGTTCAGCGGAATGGCAGAGAACTGCATCTGGGCACCACCGTGCACGTACAGAATTCGGTAATTGTCCGGCAGTCCGGAAAGTTCTCGGTACAGCGCATCCGTGCGGTCAATCACTGCGTCGAATTCCTTAGAGCGGTGGCTGATCTCGATCAGACCGGCTCCAAGGCCTTTGTAGTCAAGAAACTCGTCACGTGCCTTCTCCATGACGGAGGTCGGCAGCATGGCGGGGCCTGCACCAAAATTGAATACGCGTTTCATAATGTTGTCCTGCAATGGCTAGTGGGTGAATCGGGTGTCAGAGCACGGTCACCTTGATGACATCCTGAATTTCCGCAATGCGGGCCAGGGCGGCATCAGAAGGGCGGGACTCCACATCAATCAGGTTATAGGCAATCTCGTTGCGACTGCGGTTGATCATGTCGATCACATTAATATTCTGGTCTGCCAGCACGGACAGTATCTGTCCCAGCATCTTGGGCACATTTTTGTTGCTGATGGCCAGACGCGTTCCCTTGGGGGCATCCTTGGCGCGATCGAGCGACAGAGCCGGGAAGTTCACCGAATTTTTGATGTTGCCATTCTCGAGGAAGTCAGTCAGCTGATCTGCTGCCATCACAGCACAATTCTCTTCCGCTTCGTCGGTGCTTGCCCCGATGTGTGGCATCAGAATCACATCTTCGCGACCCAGCAATTCCTTGCAAGGGAAATCGGCGACGTACATACGCATCTGTTTTTGATTCAGACCATCCACCAGGGCCTGGGTGTCAACGATCTCATCACGGGAGAAGTTCAGCAGGCACAGGCCCGGCTTCATGCTGGCAACAGCGCCGGCATTGATCAGGTTGCGGGTGGAATCAAGCACGGGCAGGTGCAGAGACACGAAATCGGAATTGGCCAGCAGGGCGCTGAGATTCTCGATCTTGCGTACCTGATTCGGCAGGCGCCAAGCTGCGTCGACAGACAGTGCCGGATCGTAACCCAGCACCTGCATTCCCAGCCCAATGGCCATTTCTGCGACCAGCGATCCGATGGCGCCGAGGCCGACAATCCCCAGCGTCTTGCCGGCGATCTCATTGCCCTTGAAGCGCGCTTTTTCTTTTTCTAACAGTTTGGACATGGCGGCGTTGTCGTCCATGTCACCAAGCGTGTTCACGTAGTCGATGCCGGGCAGGATGCCCCGTGAGGAGAGCAACAGGCCGCACAGCACGAGTTCTTTCACCGCATTGGCGTTGGCGCCCGGGGTGTTGAACACCACAATCCCCTTGTCGGTGTACGAGGCGACGGGCACGTTGTTCACGCCGGCACCCGCCCGTGCGACAGCACGCAGCGCGGGATTGACATCGGTCTCCTGCAGCTTGTGACTTCTGACCAGAATGGCATCGGGGTTGTCGACTTCTGGTCCCACAACGTAGGTGCCGGGAAAGCGGACGAGGCCCTTGCTCGAGATCTGATTGAATGTCTTGATTTTCTGCATCGTAGTAGCCCTATTCGTAACGTGGCATTACACCGGGGTAACAGCGCGCATTAGGCAGGATACTTCGTCGGATCGCAGAGTAAAACGGGGAACACTGAGGACTCGGGTAAGGATCAATCTATGCACGCGCGCTGGGGGTTAAAAAAGCGCACTTTATATCCTGATTTGCCCGGAATTGCCAGTGCCGCGTGGGGGGTAAGGAGGGCTTGCCCGCCCGGACAAAGCCGATATGATGTCGCGGTTGCAGGCCCACTCAGGGCGTGCAGGGAGCCGGGATGCAGACGGAGTTTGAAGTTGGAAAAGCAGTTACCGTGACACGGGGAAGGACGCCCGTTGTGCGGGTCGTGGCACCCAATGCCAGTCCGATGACCGGACCTGGCACCAACACCTATCTGGTCGGCACGCACCGCGTGGCGATTGTCGATCCGGGGCCGGCTGATCCGGTGCACATCGAGGCATTGCTGCGCCATCTGGGGCAACGCCCTGTTGAAGGCATCTTTGTCACCCATACGCACAGCGATCATTCGCCGGGAACGGCACTTTTGTTGGCCCATGTGTGCGCGCCGGTGATCGGTCTGCCGCCTCCCGCTGGCAGCCTGCAGGATCCGAGCTTCTCCCCCTCACGTACCTACCAGTCGGGAGAGCGCATTGCCCTGACCGAATTCTCGATGCGGCTTGTGCACACGCCGGGACACGTGTCGAACCATCTGTGCTTCCTGCTCGAACCCGATGGCATGTTGTTCACGGGGGACCACATTCTGGAGGGCACCACCCCTGTCATCCTGCCGCCCCATGGCAGCATGAAAGAATATCTCGCCTCGCTGGAGCGCCTGCGACAGGAGTCGCTCACCTGCCTTGCCCCCGCCCACGGACGCGTCATGGATGCTCCCGCGCAGGTGATCGAGACGCTCATCCGGCATCGTCAGCGCCGTGAACAAAAGGTTCTGCTCTGCCTGCGCGAGTTAGCGACGAACGGCGTAGCCATTACCCTCGAATCCCTCACTCCCCGGGTATACGATGACGTGCCCACTCATCTGCTGGTGTGGGCACAACGTACTCTGCATGCCCACCTGATCAAACTGGAGGAAGAAGGACGGCTCCTCCAGCGCGACAATCGCTGGGTGGAAGTCTGATGGCGGCCGAGTGGCATCTCTACATGATTCGATGTCGCGGCGGAATGTTGTACACCGGCATCACCACCGATGTCTCACGGCGCCTGGAAGAGCATCGGGCGGGCGGCGCGCGGGGAGCTCGCTTCCTGCGGGGCAAGGGCCCTCTAGAGGTCGTGTTTGTGGCTCCTGCAGCCGACAGGTCGCAGGCCAGCACACTGGAATCGCGGGTGAAAAGCCTCAGACGGGACGTGAAAGAGGCTCTGATCGCAGGTAAAGTAACGCTGTCTGCTCTTTTTGACGAGGCAGCAGATGCCGACAACAAGAACACTCCGGATAATGCAGGATGAGCATCAATGTCGAAAGCCACTGATTGGATGAATCTGTCGGCCAGCGTGGCCGTTATCATGGGGCTCGTGTTTCTGGGCATGGAAATCAGCCAGAACACTGAAATGATGCGTTCCCAGACGCGCGACTCCATCTCCGAAAAGCAGATGATGTTTTCCGAATGGGTTGCCACGGAAATCGATCTCGCCGAAACCATCGCGAAAGCCACGGCCGGTCAGCCCCTCACGCCGGGAGAGGGGGTGCAATATGCGTATTTTCTGGCAGGCGTCTGGCGGGAGTGGGAAAACTCGTACTACCAGTTTCAGCAGGGACTCTTCGAGCGAGAGGAATTCGAGCCGCGCATGAATCGCTGGCACGATATGATGCGCACGCGTCTCAACCGGGATTCCTGGATGGCAACACACATGAATTATTCCCCCAGCTTTCGTGCCGAGGTCGATAAGATCGTGGCGTCTTACGGCACAGAGGAACGCGGGGCTCTAGGTGCCACCCGCCGGTAATGGAGAGTTCAGTCCCCGTGCCTGAGGCCGACACGCAGCAGCCATCCTCTCCCAAGATTCCCGTGGGCATCAGCAGTTGCCTGTTGGGTGAAAAAGTCCGCTTTGATGGTCAGCACAAACGCGATGCGTTTGTCGAGCTGACGCTGGGTCGCTACTTCGAATTCCACTCCTTTTGCCCGGAAGTCGCCATCGGCATGGGCATCCCCCGTCGTCCGATTCGCCTTGTTGCCCGCGGGGATACAGTGCGTTGTGTGTCCACCACCGATGACTCTCGCGACTATACGGATGCCCTGACAGAGATTGCGCACGAGCAGGCTTCCTGGCATCAGCATCTGTGTGGCTACATCCTTAAAAACGCCTCGCCCAGTTGTGGCATGCAACGGGTGAAGGTTTACGAGGGGGAGTTTCCGCGTCGCGATGGCGCGGGCATTTACGCCAGGACCCTGATGCAGAATTTCCCTTCACTTCCGGTGGAGGAAGAGGGGCGGCTTGGAGATCCCTTGCTGCGCGAAAATTTTATTCAGCGCGTCTACGTCATGTGGCGCTGGAAACAGATGCTGGCGCAGGGGTTGACGGTGCGGGCCCTGGTCCATTTTCATGCCCGCCATAAACTGATCCTGATGAGCCACTGCATGCGCCGCTACCGCAGTCTCGGCCCCCTGGTGGCCTCGGCCCGAAAGGCCACGCTCGCCACGATCGCCCACGACTACATCACCGAATTGATGGAAGCCCTGCGGCAACCGGCGACCCGCGGACGCCATGTGAATGTGTTGCAGCATGTGCAAGGCTATTTGCGGCCTCATCTTGATGCCGCCGATCGCGAGGAATTGGGGGAGTCTTTTGCCCAGTACCTGCGAGGACAAATCCCTCTCATCGTGCCCATCACGCTCCTGAACCACTATTTCCGGCGTTTTCCCAACGCCTACATCCGGGATTCCTGGTATATGCAGCCTTACCCGGCCGAGCTGAGCCTGCAGAACGCGATTTGAGTCTAGCGTTCTAATGCTTTGTCTGAACCCCCGCTCCAAGGCTATAATGCCGCCCTTTTACACGACCTCCAGCCGCCGGGAGCTGCCCGCTCTGCATGACGGCGCGCGGATGTCCTCAACGCACCCAGAGCTTCACCATGACCGAGAACGCGGCCACCACGGCACTGAACATTGAGGAGTACATGACTCGTCTGGGACGTCAGGCGAGATCCGCTTCGCGCGTGATTGCGAGGGCCAGCACCGCTCAGAAGAATCAGGCACTGCTTGCCATGGCGAGCGCGATTGATGAGCGACGCAGTGACATCGCAAAGGCGAATGAGATCGATCTGGAGCAGGGTCGCCAAAAGGGCCTCGATGCGGCGATGCTGGATCGACTCGCGCTCACGCCTGCCCGCATTGACGGCATGATCGAGGGGCTTCATCAGGTCGCAGCACTGCCGGACCCGGTTGGTGAGATCAGCGAGATGCGCTTCCGTCCCTCGGGTATCCAGGTAGGCAAGATGCGTGTGCCTCTCGGAGTGGTCGGCATCATTTACGAATCGCGGCCCAATGTCACCTGTGAAGCGGCCAGCCTGTGCCTGAAGTCCGGCAATGCCGTGATTTTGCGCGGCGGATCGGAAGCGCTGCATTCCAATCAGGCCATCGCCCGCTGCATCGCTCTCGGGCTGCGCAGTGCCGGTCTTGCGGAGCAGATCGTGCAAGTGGTCGAAACCGCGGACCGAGCGGCCGTGGGCAGGTTGATCACGATGCCCGAATATGTGGATGTCATCGTACCGCGCGGTGGCAAGTCACTGATTGAACGCATTTCCGCCGATGCCCGCGTGCCCGTGATCAAGCATTTGGACGGCAATTGCCACGTCTATATCGATGACAAGGCGGATCATGACAAGGCGATCCGGATCGCGATCAATGCTAAGACGTCGCGCTATGGCACCTGCAATACCATGGAAACCCTGTTAGTCGCACAGGGCGTTGCCGGGGAACTCCTGCCAGTTCTTGCGCAAGCCTATCGTCAGGCCGGTGTGGAGATTCGAGGCTGTGGCAAGGCGTTGACGCTCATGCAGGGAGCCGTGCCCGCTGTAGAATCGGACTGGGAAACGGAGTATCTGGCACCGATCCTCGCTGTGAAAGTGGTTGCCGATCTCGACGAGGCCATGACCCACATCGCGCGTTACAGCTCTGCGCATACCGAAGCCATCGTGACCGAAGATTACAGTCGGGCGCAGCGTTTCCTGCGGGAGGTCGATTCGAGTTCGGTAATGGTCAACGCGTCCACGCGCTTCGCGGACGGGTTTGAATACGGGCTGGGCGCCGAGATCGGGATTTCGACAGACAAGTTGCATGCACGGGGACCGGTCGGTCTCGAGGGTCTCACCTCACAGAAATACATCGTGCTCGGCGACGGGCAAATTCGCGAGTAAACGGGACGAGCCAATGGCAGTTAGACGCATCGGAGTCATGGGGGGGATGTTTGATCCCGTGCACAATGGGCATCTCGAGGCGGCGCGCGTTGCGGTCCGCACGTTGGAGCTGGATGAACTGCGCCTTGTGCCCTGCGCAATTCCGAATCATCGGACGCCTGCACTGGCCAGCGCGCAGGATCGACTTGCGATGCTTGAACTGGCCATCGCGCAAGACGACGCCTTGCTGGTGGATGATCGTGAAATCACGCGGGACGGTGTTTCCTACACCGTGGACACGCTGGCCTCGCTCGCGGAAGAATTCCCGGGGGCAGTGCTCGTTCTGGTGCTCGGCATCGACGCCTTTGCAAGTCTGCCAGGTTGGTATCGCTGGCAAGCGATTTTTGCACTCGCCAATGTGGTGGTACTGGCACGTCCCGGAGTAGCACCGCAGTTCAACGAGGATTTGACACTGGATCTGCAGTGCCGGCAGGCCCACAACGTGGACCGTTTTTTCAGTCAGCCGCAAGGCCGCATTCTGTGTCTTCAGGAGCCGCAGGTGGACCTGTCTTCCACGCAGGTGAGGACGTCCGTTCAACAGGGGCAAGATGCCCGTGCGGTGCTCCCCCCGGCAGTGGCCGACTATATCCGTTCTCGGGGACTGTATGCGTCTTCTGGAACCGTTTCTGACACTACTGCATGCCCCACGGCATGTTCCAATTAGCCATGACTCAAGGAACCCCCCTGGTTTGAACACTCAACAATTATCCACACTCGCCATTCACGCACTTGAAGAAATGAAGGGGCAGGACATCGTCTGTCTGAACGTGCAGAAGCTCACGCAGATTACCGACTACATGATCATCGTCACCGGGACGTCAACGACCCATCTGCGTTCCCTGGCAGATGAGCTGACGCGTCAGGTCAAGGAGGCAGGGCAGCGTGTACTTGGCGATGAAGGTCGCCTGCAGGCCGAGTGGATTCTGGTCGATCTGGGAGGCGTGGTTGTCCACATCATGCTGGCGCGGACACGCGCGCTCTACAGTCTGGAGGATTTGTGGAACTTTGATTCTAAACCCGCCGACAAAAAGCGCGATAGCGCGGTGAAGGATGAAGATTAATTTGATCTGTGTGGGCAACCGGATGCCCGCGTGGGTAGAGACTGGATTTGCCGACTACAGCAAGCGCCTGCCGGCGGAGTTTTCCCTGAGCGTGATCGAGGTTCCCTTGGCCAAGCGAGGCAAGGGCATGGATGTCGAACAGGCAATTCGCAAGGAATCGGACGCGCTGTTGAGCCGGATCAAGCCGCAGGACTTTGTGGTGGCACTCGAAGTGGAAGGTCGCTCCCTCAGCACGGAAGCGCTCGCGACTCGACTTGATGCCATTCGCCACGAAGGGCGGCAGCTGGCACTCCTGGTTGGGGGGCCTGACGGACTGGGAGAGGCGTGTCTCCAGCGCGCGAATGAAAAATGGTCTCTCTCGGCGTTAACTTTGCCACACCCTTTGGTTAGAATTCTGCTCGCCGAACAGGTGTACCGCGCCTGGAGTATTCTGAACGCCCATCCCTATCACCGGGCCGGATAAAACTAATTGGCATTCTGCTGGTCATAGAATGAGTTCACGGACACAGAAGAAGATAAGATGGCAGAGAAGCTCAAGCTAAACGATCATGAACGCGAAACCCTGATTTTTAACAGGCGCATGATTGTCGCTGGAGTTTTCATCTTTCTGTTGATCTCGGCGCTGGTGTCCTGGATGGTGTATCTGCAGGTCTATCGCTACGATTATTTCGCCGCTCGCTCCGATGGCAATCGCCTTCACTCCCAGTTTGTGTCACCCAACCGAGGCCTGATATTTGATCGCAACGGTGTTCTGCTGGCAGACAACCGTCCCATCTTTAACTTGACCGTGGTGCGCGAAACAGCCACCGACCTGGATGTCTCGCTCGATCTGCTAAGCGCAATCATCGATCTCAGCGACGATGACATCGAACAGTATCGCGTGCGTCAGAGCCGCCGTGCAGTGCCTCATACATCGGTGCCGCTGCGCTATCAGTTGTCGGAGGAAGAGATCGCGAGCATCGCCGTCAATCAGCATCTGCTGCCCGGCATCGCAGTCGAAGCCCAACTGGTGCGCCACTACCCCTTCGAGGACATGGCTGCGCACGCGATCGGCTACGTATCGGAAATCAATAAAGACGAAATGACGGCCATGTCTGCCGAGGAAGCAGCCAATTATCGCGGGACGCACCAGATCGGCAAAACGGGCATCGAAAAAACCTATGAGGCGCTGCTGCACGGTCAGGTGGGCTATGAGACCGTTGAGAAGAACAACCGGGGACAGGTCATGCGGGTACTGGACCGGACAGACCCGATTCCCGGACGAGACATCGTGCTGCACATGGATGCCAAATTACAGGCGGCTGCCGCGCAGGCGCTGGGGGACCGTCGCGGCGCGGTTGTGGCCATCGACCCGGCGACGGGCGGCGTGCTGGCCATGGTCAGCAAGCCAGGCTATGACCCGAACCTGTTCGTCACGGGAATCAGCCGCGCCCAGTTGGCGGAGTTGAACCGCTCAGGGCATACCCCACTGTTCAACCGGGCGATTGCCTCCCGCGTGCCGGGTTCCACCATCAAGCCGTTCATGGGGCTGGCCGGGCTGTATCACGGGGCCATCACCCCGGAAACGGTCATCAATGACCCCGGCTATTTCCGCCTGCAGGGACGTTCACGTCCCTACTATGACTGGACCTGGTGGGTGGATAAATCCGGTCATGGCCCCATTGATCTGCGGCGCGCCATCTACCAGTCCTGCAATACCTATTTCTACCAGCTCGCAGTGGATCTCGGCATCGAAAAAATACATGACTATCTGTTGACCTTCGGTTTTGGCAGCAATCAGGCGATCGATATTCCTGAGGCGAGCGCCGGCATAGTGCCCAACGAAGCGTGGAAACAGCAGAACCGTGGCGAGCTGTGGTACGCCGGTGAGACGCCCTACGAAGGAATTGGCAACGGGATATTCCAGGCCACCACCCTGCAAATGGCCGCAGCGGCGGCGGCCATCGCGAATCACGGTGTCTTGAAGCAACCGCGCATGCTGCGGGGCACCATCGGCAATGATGGCGAGATCACGGACGTGGTGTTCCCGGACAATGCCTTCGAAAAGCAGTTGCTGCCCTCTCAGGAGCAGATCGAAATCGTGCGCAATGCCATGGTGGATGTCGTGAACAAACCTTACGACCCCGAGCATCGGCGCCACGAGGGGTCGGCCTACCCGGTGCTACGGGAGAGCGGTCGCCCCTTGGATTACCCCATGGCGGGCAAGTCGGGCACGGCGCAGGTCGTCCAGTTTCAGGTAGACGCGTCGGGCAACCGGGATGAAAGTGAGGTGGCGGAACAGTTTCGCACCCACGCCATGTTCATCGCCTTTGATGCCTCCGAAAAATCCCGCATCGCAGTGGCCGTTTTTGTCGAAAATGGCGGAGGCGGGGGATCGGTCGCGTTCCCGGTGGCACGGGCTGTGCTGGATGCCTACCTCGTGCCGGAGGCCGACCCGTTTCCAGAAGTCAGTTCCGTCGCTGATGCCCATTGAGGGCTGTGCCCGGACCCAGGCGACGGACAATCAACGAGAACGTTTCACTAAGAGAAGCCCATGGCCAGTCGCAGTATGAGCCGCCCGTTAGGGAATGATTTTTACCGCCTCTCAGGCAAGCAAGGGCGCATTCGTCGCGCACTGCGGATCGATGCGCCGCTCATGTTTTCCCTGTTTTGTCTGGCGGTTTACGGCTTGATGGTGCTGTTCAGTGCCAGCGGCGAGAACATCGCCGATGTGGAACGCCAGGCCGTGGCCATTGTGGTGGCGTTCATCGTCATGATCGGCGTTGCTCAGTTTGAAATTGATTTCTTTCGCCGCGGTGCCCCCCTGATGTTTGTCGCCGGTCTCGGCGTCCTGGTGGTGGTGTTGTTTTTTGGCTCCGAGGTCAATGGCGCAACCGCCTGGCTGGACCTGCCCGGTCTGCCTAGTTTTCAGCCCTCCGAGCTGGAAAAGTTCCTCGTCCCCATGATGTTGTCGTGGTACATGTCGACACGCTCGCTGCCGCCCCGGTTTCGGGATCTGATCGTCTGCGCCATTATTATCATGCTGCCGGCTGCCCTTATCCTCCTGCAAAACGATACTGGGACAGCCCTGATGGTTGTCATGTCCGGGGTGTTCGCCGTCCTTCTCGCGGGCATCAGTTGGCGCATCGTCATCAGTGGTGCGCTGCTGTTAATCATGGCCTCTCCCGCTTGGTACATCTTTCTTGCCAAGGCGCACCAGAAGAACCGCATCCTGACTTTTTTCGATCCGTACCGCGACCCAACCGGCGCGGGCTACAACATCATCCAGTCACAGATTGCCATCGGCTCCGGCGGCATTCAGGGCAAAGGCTGGCTCAATGGGGCGCAATCCCAGCTGGACTTCATTCCTGAAAGCAATACGGATTTTATCCTCGCGGTTCTGGCGGAAGAATTCGGGTTGCTCGGGTTTCTTTTTCTGATCGCGCTTTACCTGTCCGTGCTGGCTCGGGGGTTCTACATAGCAGTGACCGCGCAGGACACGTTCAGTCGGCTGCTTGCCGGTAGTATCATCCTGACCTTCTTTTTCTACGCGTTCGTGAACATGGCGATGGTGTCGGGCCTGATGCCGGTCGTAGGATTGCCCTTGCCGCTGGTCAGTAAGGGCGGGACGTCCATTGTGACCTTGCTGATCGGTTTTGGCATTTTGATGTCTATCCATACGCACAAACGGGTGTTACCGCGATAACATATTGATTATAATGCCAAAACGAGCTGTCTTCAGGAGTTCTTCAGTGCTGAGTGTGTTCTCGATTTCACGTAGCCTCCTGCTGTGGAGTGCCGTCGCCGCCCTTGCCGCCTGCCGCAGCGCGCCCGCCCCGGTCAGTACGGCAAACACGGGGGGCATGTCTGCTTCTGATGCCTATCAGGCGTCGCGCTACAGCATCACGCAGGACCGAGGGCCAAGCCAGAAACTGGATCCATCGCAGATTCGGGAGGTCATTCCCATGATCGAACCCCGAACCATGGCGGGCAACAAGAGCCCCTATACGGTCAATGGCCGGACCTACCGCATCATGGAATCCGAGCAGGGTTACCGGGAACGCGGCTTCGCGTCCTGGTATGGCGAGAAATTTCACGGACACAAGACCTCCAACGGCGAAATCTACGACATGTTTCAACTTTCGGCGGCGCATAAAAGCATGCCGATCCCCGGTTTTCTCCGCGTGACTAATCTGGAGAATAGCCGCAGCATCGTCGTGCGCGTGAATGATCGCGGGCCCTTCCACAGTGATCGCATTATTGATCTTTCCTACGCCGCGGCATTCATGCTGGGCTTTGATACCAAAGGCACGGCGATGGTCGAGGTTGAGGCGATTGTCCCCACGATTGCCGCCGCACCTGCACCGGCTGTCCTTGCAGCTCCTGTGATCCGCCCCCCCGAGGTCGTGCCGGTCAGTGGCGCGATCTTGCAGATTGGTGCCTTTTCGGATCTACGGGCTGCGGAACAGCTGTCGGCGAAACTGCGCAACATGACGTCACGTCCCGTGTTCATCCGCTCCGTCGTGATTGATGACACACAGCAGCTGGTGCATCGGGTGCGCGTTGGCCCGATCCCGGACGCGAGCGAGATCGCCCAGATCACGGACAGCGTTGTTGCCGCTGATTTGGGAAGGCCGTACACTGTTCGCGAATAAAAACCCCGGTAAAACCGGTACTTTTAAACAATGAGAGAGTTGAAACACGTGATGATGCAGGAGAGTCTAATGGGAATGACAGATAGTCCGCTGAGGGGTTCACAGACGCTCATGGTGCGCGTGCAGCATCTCGTGCGTCCAGCGATGGGCACCTTCGCCGTCGTGTCCGCACTTCTGCTGAGTCCTCTCGTGTCTGCCCAGACCCCTGCCAGCACGGCCGCCATCATCCCGCGACCTCCGCAGATCGCTGCCAGCAGCTACATCCTGCTCGATGCCGTGACCGGCAAAGTGATTGTGGAAGAGAATGCCGATGTGCAGCTTCCCCCGGCCAGCCTTACCAAAATCATGACGGCCTACATCGCCGAGGTCGAAATCGATAATGGCAACATGAGCCTGGACGATGAGGTCCATATCAGTGAAAAGGCCTGGCGAACGCAAGGCTCCAAAATGTTCGTGGACGTAAACAGCAACGTGCGGGTCGAGGATCTGCTGCGCGGGATCATCATTCAGTCGGGCAATGACGCCAGTGTGGCGATGGCGGAGCATCTGGCCGGCAGTGAGGATGCCTTTGCCGACATGATGAACCAGCATGCGAAACGTCTGGGGATGACGAACACCTTCTTCATGAACGCGAGCGGGCTGGATACCGAAGATCGCTACAACATCATGTCCGCGCGAGATCTCTCCATCCTGGCGCGAGCTACGATTCTGGAGCACCCGGATCACTACAATATTTACTCCGAGCGCGAGTTTACCTACAACGGCATTCGTCAGCCCAACCGCAACACCCTGCTTTTTCGTGACCGTAACATTGACGGCATGAAGACGGGCTGGACCACCGCGGCAGGGTATTGTCTGGTCGCTTCGGGCGAGCGCGATGGTATGCGGCTGATCTCCGTCGTCATGGGAACTGCGAGCGAGGACGCGCGCGCCACGGAAAGCCAGAAGCTCATGACCTACGGGTTCCGCTATTTCGAGACCGCCAAGCTGTACGAGGCGGGCGATGTGCTCAGCTCCGCCAAGGTCTGGTCAGGAAAGGAAAACTCAGTCGACATCGCCATTGCAGAACCGGTGGTAGCGACAATTCCGCGCGGTCAGGCAGGCGACATGCAGGTGACGTTGAACATCGATGAAACGATTACCGCGCCGATCGAGCAGGGCCAGATTTTGGGCACAGTGGATGTCAAACTGGGTGATGAGCTGATCTACAGTGGCAATGTGGCCGCTGTGCAGACAGTGGAACGTGCCGGTCTGCTCAAGCGTCTGATCGATTTCCTGACCATGTTTTTCACCAATCTTTTCAGTTGAACGCAGTCTCCATGAGTGACGTTAAAGCGCCCAAAATCGAATTTCCCTGCCGTTACCCCATCAAGGTGATGGGGCTCGCCAGTCCGCAATTCGAGCAGGAGGTCCTCGCCCTGGTGCAACGTCATGCCCCAGAAGCGCGGGACGAACACATGACAGTGCGTCCCAGCAATAACGGCAACTACCTCGCGATTACCGTGGTAATCGAGGCGCAGGGAATCGAACAGCTCAGTGTCATGTTTGAAGATCTGCGCACTCACGCCAGCGTCAAGTTGGTGTTATGACCCGTTCGGAATCCGCGCTTGGCTCCCTGGATCCCGTGTCTGATTCTCCTTCTGCTGTGCCACCTGCCGTAAGCCTCCCCCCAATCACGGTGCGTTTTCTGCAAATCGAAGAAGCGGGAGCGCACGCGCCTGATCGCTGGATTCCACTGGAATACGTCCCCGTCTGGAAGGCCATGCAGGAATTCACGGCCATGCGGACGCCGACTACGCCCGATGAACTGTGGGTGCTGACCCACGCTCCCGTCTTCACTCAGGGACAAGCCGGCAAGCCGGAACACCTGCTGATGCCAGGGGATATTCCGGTAGTGCAGATTGATCGGGGAGGGCAGGTGACTTACCACGGGCCGGGGCAATTGGTAGTCTATCTGCTGGTGGATGTCAGGCGTTTGCATCTGGGCGCCAGAGCACTGGTAGAAGAGATTGAAAACAGCGTGATCGACGTGCTCGCAGGCTATGGCATTGTGGGTGAGAGCCAGCGAAAAGCTCCCGGCGTCTATGTAAATGGTGCTAAAATCGCGGCGCTTGGTTTGCGCATCAGGAATGGTTGTTCATACCACGGGGTCAGCTTCAATATTGCCATGGACTTGTCTCCGTTTTCCCGTATCAATCCGTGCGGCTATTCAGGAATGCCCGTGACGCAATTGAGCGATCACGTGGGTAGCGCCTTGTCTCCCGATGCCCTGATGGGTGAAGCGGCGGCAGCGCTGATACATTCCTTGACCAAGCGACTGGCAGCGCCACACTTACGCGCTCTTTAACACGGGTCCGTTTTTACGCATTGAGAGAGTCCATGTCCGATCAGCCACGACGTAATGTCTTGATAGAAGGTGAAAAGCTCCGGGGTGCCCAGAAAGTGGCACGTATTCCGGTCAAGGTAATTCCGACAGTGGACCTGTTGAAAAAACCCGACTGGATTCGCGTGAAGGTGCCTGCCTCGCCGAAAATCAACAGCATCAAGCAGAAGCTGCGGGAACATAAACTGGCCTCAGTGTGCGAGGAGGCTTCGTGTCCGAATCTCGGGGAATGCTTCAGCAACGGGACGGCCACCTTCATGATCATGGGCGAAATTTGCACACGTCGCTGCCCCTTCTGCGACGTGGCCCACGGCAAGCCGAAACCCCTGGATGAGAACGAACCGCGCGAGCTGGCGGAAGCCATTGCCGAGATGGAACTGCGCTATGTCGTGATCACCTCCGTTGACCGGGACGACCTGAAGGATAGCGGGGCACAGCATTTTGCCAATTGCATCAGCGAAACTCTCCGTCTCAATCCATCGATTCAGGTCGAAGTGCTGGTGCCCGACTTCCGTGGCCGCATGGACATTGCGCTGGACATTCTGGAAAAGACGCCACCGCATGTTTTCAATCACAATCTCGAAACGGTGCCCCGTCTGTATCGACAAGCGCGCCCGGGTGCCGATTATCACTGGTCGCTGGAGCTGTTGCGTCGCTACAAGGAAAGGGTGCCGAGTGTCCTCAGCAAGTCGGGTCTCATGCTGGGGCTTGGCGAGACCAAGGAAGAAGTGATGGAAGTGATGCGCGATCTGAAGGCGCATAAAGTGGACATGGTCACGCTGGGACAGTATTTGCAGCCGAGCAGAGAACATCTTGCCGTGCAGCGCTTTGTACATCCGGATGAATTCGAAGAACTGCGCCTGTATGGCGAGCAATTGGGATTCACGCATGTTGCCAGCGGACCGTTGGTTCGCTCGTCCTATCACGCAGACAAACAGGCAAAGGGCGAAGAAATTTGACGCGATGTGACAGCAATGTGCGTATACATTGCAACATCGCAAGAAGCCGTCGAAGACGGAAATCAGGAGTTTACATGGTGGGAATGACGCAGACCGTGCGGAAGTTGCTTCGCATTAGCGCGCAGATAGTGGCCCTTTCTCTGGCATTGAGCGCCAGTGCTCAGGCCAACACGTTAGTGCGTATCAGCACGACCTTCGGAGACTTTACGCTCGAGTTGTTCGACAACGTGGCGCCTGTGACGGTGCAGAATTTTCTCAACTATGTGAACCGGGGTGATTTCAATGGCTCCTACTTTCATCGCTTGAGTCCCAACTTTGTGCTTCAGGGCGGCGGTTACCGCTTCCAGCCCTTCGTCGGCCCGGTCGCCATCAAGACCGATCCACCCATCGTCAACGAATTCAAAGAACCCAATGTGCGTGGCACGATTGCCATGGCGAAATTTGATGGCGACCCGAACAGTGCCACCAGTCAGTGGTTTATCAATCTCGCCGACAATACAGCTAACCTTGATGCGCAGAACGGCGGGTTTACCGTGTTCGGACGAGTTCTGGGTGATGGCATGGCGGTCATGGATCAGATTAACGTGCTTTCAGTGTTCAATCTTGGAACGCTCAATTCGGAATTGCCTCTCCATGGCTTTGGCTCAGCAGACAGCCTGACGGCGAAGAATTTCGTCACCATGAATGCCGAAGTGGTGCAGCGGTACAGTGCTGCGTTGAATGTCTTCGAGTACCAGTCCGGAATAATGATGCTGACGGTGGACGGGGGCGAGTCGCTGGGCGTTTACAGCCTGAATCTTTCTTTGGTCGACGACCAGAATGGCGTGAAATTTCGTTTGAATCCCGATTCGCTGGTACTGCTCGCCATCGTGCCCGAGGGCAGGTCCAGTTTCACTCCAGCAGACAACAAGCTGCGCATTCCGCAGCTTGAGCTCAATAACAACGGCAGTGTCCGTGTCGTCCGCAATGTCGTCCTGTCGCTTGTCGACGCCGCGACGAACACGTTCGTTTTAGAGTCCTACACCGAATAAAAATCTGGCAGAGGGAGGCCCACATGGGAGCAACGCGCGGCGAATTCAGTTCACGTTTTGGCTTCCTGATGGCGGCCTCCGGCTCTGCCGTGGGGCTGGGCAATATCTGGGGTTTTCCAACGAATGCGGCCAGTAATGGCGGAGCTGCGTTCTTATTCATTTACCTGTTGCTCGCCTTCACGCTGGCGTACCCCGCGCTGATGGCGGAGCTGATCATCGGGCGCCATACCCGCGCCAACGCGGTCAGTGCCCTGCAGAAAATCGCCTCCGGTCCGCGAACGGCTGCACTCGGCAAGGCAGTTGGCTTCGCGGGCATCGTTACTGTTAGTCTGATCCTGTGTTTTTACGCCATCGTCAGTGGCTGGATGCTCGCCTGGCTTCTGGATGCGTTTGCCGTGATGAGCGGCGCGCAGGAGTTCTCATCCTGGTTGCGAACCGATGGTGTCTCTCGTAATGCGGTGTTTGCCATTGTGTTTATGGCGCTGACAGTGTTTGTCATTAGTGCCGGTGTTCGGGATGGCATTGAAAAATGGGCCTCACGTCTGATGCCCGCCCTGATCGTGATTCTCGCGTTGCTGATTGTCTATGTCATGACCCTGGATGGCGCGATGGACGGCTTACGCGCCTATCTGGTGCCGGATATTGAACGGGCAGTTCAGCCGGGCCTGATTATCAGCGCACTTGGTCAGGCATTTTTCTCGCTGTCGCTTGGTGTTGGCACGATGCTGATCTATGGCTCGTATCTGAGCAGTCGAGAGAATCTACCGGCAGTTGGCAGCATGGTGGCACTACTGGATACGGGGATTGCCTTCCTTGCCGGGCTGCTGATTCTTCCAGCGATGTACGTCGCGCTGGCGAATGGTGTGGAGATCTATGATGCCAGCGGTGCCCTGATTGCAGGCCCCGGCCTGATCATCGCCGTCCTGCCTGCGCTTTTCGACACGATGGGAAGTGTCGGCGTGCTCGTTTCTCTCGCCTTTTTCATTCTGATGGTGATTGCGTCACTGACGTCTTCCATTTCAATGCTGGAAGTGCCCGTGGCCTATGCGGTGGAATCCTTTGACATGCCGCGTCGCAGAGCAACCGTGGCCATAGGAGCTGCGCTGACACTGGTGTGCCTGATCATCGTTTTCAATTTCGGTGTCTTGTTTGATCTGGTGGTGACGGTGACCACCGAATACAGTCAGCCCTTGCTGGGTTTGTTTTTCGCCGTGTTCGTGGGCTGGATCTGGCATCGCGATACCTTGCTGAATGAAATCCGTCAGGGGTTTGCAGGAGCGGAACACTCCCTGTTTTGGAAAATTTGGCCCGTCTACATGCGGTTCATCGTGCCGGTCGCGATCAGTGCCGTTTATGTGCAGTTGATTTTCTTTTAATTCAGGCCGCTGCCACCCTCGCACAAAAGCGTTGAATTTCATCCTCTGTATTGTAGTAATGCACGGATGCCCGGTTGAGATCGGGCACGGCACGCTTGCCTAAATCCAGCCAGTTGTTGGCCACACGAGCGACCGAGCTGTTCATGTGCGCGAGGCGCAGCTGGGCGTGAAGGTCTGTGGCGGTAACACCCTTTTTGTGAAATGTGACGATCCCACTGAGTGGGGCTCCGTACTCGTGTACAGTGACGCCGGGCAGTGACGCAAGTGTGTCTCGCAGGTGCTGAGCGAGAAATTGCACACGCGTCTCGATGGCGGGCATTCCCACGTTCAGGGCATAGTCAACGGCGACACCGAGGCCGATCTTTCCTGCGATGGAACACTCCCAATTTTCAAACCGGCGGGCATCCTGTCGCAGCACGTAGTGTTCCTGATCCGTCCATTGCGCCGAATGCAGGTCTATCCAGAATGGATCAAGACGATGCAAGATTTCCTGCCGAATAAAAAGGAAGCCCGTGCCACGTGGCCCACGCAGATATTTACGTCCCGTTCCGGTCAACATGTCGCAACCGAGTGCGTTCACATCCAACGCGAGTTGACCTGCGGACTGGCAGGCATCCAACAAATACAGCACCCCATGCCGCTTTGCCATCTGGCCTGCTTCTTGCGCGGGATGAATCACACCGCTCTGGCTGGGCACATGCGTTAGTGCGAGCAGGCGTACATCGCCGGTGAGGGCGGATTCCAGTTTCTCCAGATCCACTCGTCCAGTGCTGTCATTGGGAATGACCTCAAGGATGACTCCCCGGCGTTGAGCGAGGTGGAGAAATGCCAAGTAATTGCTGGCGTATTCTGACTGTCCGGTCACAATGCGATCGCCGGGTTGAAACGGTATTGCCTGAAAAAGATTGTTCCAGGCGTGCGTCGCATTCTCAGCAAACGCAATTTCTTCGGGAGCACACTGTAAGAGGCGTGAAAACGCCCCATAGAAGTTCTCTATCTCTTTTTCTGCTTCCGTCGCCGCCTCGTATCCGCCGATTTCTTGTTCTCGTTTCAGGTGGGAGATGACGGCATTGGTAACGCTTACCGGAGACAAGGCTGCACCAGCGTTATTGAAGTGAATCATAGAATCACACGCGGGCGTGTGTGCACGTACAGTTGCAATATCGAGGGTCATGGGGGCATGTCCTGCGGGTGTGTCTCGAATGGCCAGAGACGCTTGCTTATCACCAAGGGCTTCGTTACATTGCCGGGCACATGCGCCAAGGGATCGGCGCGAGTGTCCATTTTCACTTTTCTCGCCGTGTCACGATAACCCAGTCTATTCAGAGAGAATACTATGCTAAAGATTTATGGCGCCAGCACGTTTAATGCAACCAAGGTCTTGTTTACCGCACAGGAACTCGGGCTCGACTATGAGTACTTTCACCTCAATTTTGCCGCGGGCGAGCACAAGAGTGCCGAGCACCTCGCGCGCCATCCCCTTGGAAAAGTTCCCGCACTGGAACATAACGGTCATTATCTGTATGAAAGTGCGTCCCTGTGTCGCTACCTCGCGAATATTTCCGGAAAAAAACTCTACTCGGAGGACCCGTTGCGCGCTGCAGAGATTGATCAGATGGTCGATCTTTTTTGCCACCATGTCGGCCGTTGGCTCGCGGTGTATTTCTATCAGGAAGTCATCATGATGAAGTACTACAAAAAGGAAGCGGACGAAAAAGCAATCGCAGAAGCCAAAGGGTTTCTCGATCAACAACTCCCGTTCATTGAAAGCACTCTGGCGTCCAGCACTTTTTTATGCGGCGAGCAGATCACCATTGCAGACACAATCGCCTATCCCTACGTTCATGCCTGCCGCTCCACCAGTCTTTCTCTGGAGGCCTACCCCTCACTCCTGCGCTGGGCAGCGGCGCTCGATAAGCGTCCTGCGTTCCAGCAAGCGCTTGCGCAGATGTCCGAGTAGCAGTGTCGCCTCGTAAGCTCGCGACGATCCCGTCATCCGGTGCCAGCAGGGATGTTCCTGCATTAGTAGTAGGCGCCGGACCTGCCGGCTTGATGGCAGCCGAACGTCTTTCCAGCGCTGGCATCGAAGTGCATGTGTTTGATGCCATGCCCTCGCCCGGCCGCAAATTTTTGCGCGCCGGAATAGGAGGGCTCAATCTTACCCACGCAGAAGACATGGCGAATTTCGAGACACGCTTCAACACCCCGGAGGTGTCCCGGTGGCTTTCCGCGTTTGGCCCGAATGAGGTGCGTCGTTGGGCGGCCGCGCTCGGCATCGACACCTTTGTTGGCAGTTCCGGGCGGGTCTTTCCCAAAGGCCTGAAGGCAGCACCCTTATTAAGAGCCTGGCTGCACCGGTTACGTGGTCAAGGAGTTCGGTTTCACATGCACCATCGTTGGCAGGGGTTTTCTGCAAACCACTCGGCGCACGAACTGATTCATGTATTCTCCACTCCGCAAGGCGAGGCCCAGATTCGTGCACAGGCGGCGGTATTGGCCATGGGCGGGGGTAGCTGGGCGCGATTGGGCAGTAACGGGGCGTGGCGCGAAACGCTTGTCACTTTGGGCATCCCGTGTACTCCGTTCAGCGCCATGAATTGCGGTTTCGATGTGCCCTGGACGCAGCAACTTCTTTCTCAGCATGCGGGCGCCCCTCTGAAGTCGGTCGCCTTGCGCCTGGAATCGCCGGGAAGTGATGCTCCCCTTTTTCACCGTAAGGGCGAGGCGCTGATCAGTCGTCATGGTATTCAGGGTGGCCTGATCTACGCGGCGTCTCGCGATATCCAGACACTGTTGCATGCGCACGGTGAAGCCATCCTCTGGTGGGATTTGTTTCCCGATCGCTCAGTATCGGAGCTTGAGGAGATGCTAAGGTTTCCCCGGGGCAAATTGTCCATGGGCAATTGGCTGCGAAAACGCGTGGGTTTGACGGGAGCCCGGCTTTCCCTGGTCTTCGAACTGAATACGCCGATTCCGGAGTCACCCTTGCAGATTGCCCGATCCCTGAAGCGCCTTCCGATGAAGGTGACTTCCGCTCGTCCCGTGGATGAAGCGATCAGCACCGGGGGAGGGGTGACGCTGGAGTCAGTGGACGCTCAACTGGGCGTCCGTTCGCAGCCAGGGCTGTTTGTTGCTGGGGAAATGTTGGACTGGGATGCTCCAACGGGAGGCTATCTTTTGACGGCCTGTCTGGCCAGCGGAGTGATTGCCGGAAAAGGCGCTGCGGCATATCTGCAGGGAAATTCTCCCCACGCCGGGGGTTAAGGCAGCACGTGAAAGTAGACGCTTTGTGCGGAGATATCCTGACGGATGGAGAAACCGTGCAACTGCAGATCAATCCGTTGGAACAGGATCTTGTAGTCGGGCTTGAGTGAGTTGTAGATCACTTCCTGAATAATCAGAATGTTGTAATGACGTAACCCTTGGCTCAGCGCAGCCTTTTCAATGATGTCCGCGATCGAGGGGTGTTTGCGGATTTCCTCGTAACGATAGGCCTGGATCAGGGCCTCACCAAACAGGTCATAGGACTTGATACCGCTGCTCTGGAAAGTGCCCTGCACGGAATTGAATGCCAGCCCCATGGCGCCTTTGATGGGCGAAACAGGGGATGTCCTCGCCGCTGGCAAGACGTGGCAGATAGTGCTGGCGCTGCGCTTCGGTGCCGTATTTCATCAATAACTCCGCGGGTCCCAGCGAGTTTGGCACCATGGCTGTTACTGCGGCGCTCGCACTGCGGGTAGCGATCTTGGTGACGACCGTGGAGTGGGCAAGCGCAGAAAATCCAAGTCCGCCGTATTCTTTGGGAATGATCATGCCAAAGAATTTTTCCTGCTTGAGATAGGCCCATGCCTCGGGCGAGAGATCCTTGTCGACATGGACGATGTCCCAGTCATTGATCATGCGGCAGAAGGTCTCGGTTTGATTGGCAAGAAACGCCTGCTCTTCTGCACTCAGGGTGGGGTAGGGAATGGCCAGCCATTTTTTCCAGTCCGGAGCCCCTTTGAACAAATCGGCATCCCACCAGGTGTCTCCTGCCTCCAGGGCTTCCTGTTCTGTGTCACTCATGGGGGGAAGGACGCGCTTGAAAAACTCAAACACGGGGCGCGACATGTGCTGCTTTCGAAGATTGTCCTCAAAATAATAGAGCGCCACGACAAACAGCCCGAGCCACAGCGGCCAGGCAAAGCCGCCACTCCATGTCATGACACCCAGTGCTGCGACCAGAACGCCCAGGATGGTGCTCATGCGTGCACGGCGATAGGCAAGTACCCAGATAAGCGCGAGAAAAAGAGACAGTTGCATAAGACTCGACATGACAGGGCTCCGTGGGACAAGGACAAAACGGGTTAACGAGATGAGCTGACGTTCAGCGCCTGTTAGCGCTGCATTTCTATGGGCATGAGCGGGTAGCCACTCAGCGCCAGCAGTAACTGGCTGAGTTCAATCCACGGGTCCGCCTCTGCCAATCCTTTGACGGCCATGTCGATGCGTCTGGCGCGCTGAAGCATGGCCTGGAGCTGAGGTCCCGACAGGCGCTGGAGGGCAGCGCTAACAGGTTTTTCCTGTAGGCGGCGAACCCCTTCCCGCGTCATGGCATCCGTCAGGCTTCGCCCGGCAGCACGGTGTTCGGCAATCGCATTGAGGCGTCGCAGCTCACTGGTGAGCGCGCCGAGGATCTGCAACAGTTCCGCACCTTCTGCTTTAAGACCGGCAAGCACCTTCACGCAGCGCCGCGCTTCGCCGAGCAAGGCCGCATCAATCAGTGCAAACGTGGTGTAGCGAGCGCTGTCGGCAACCAAGGTCATCACCTGCCGGCGATCGAGATGCACGGGAGCGCTCTGAGTGGCACCCGTCAGAACCCGCAGCTTTTGTATCTCCTGATCGGCGGCGAGGAGATTTCCTTCCACGCGGTCGGTCAATACGCTGAGGGTGTCGTGATCGGCCGTCATGCCGTTCTGTTTGAGTCGTGCCTGAATCCAGTGTCCCAGCTTGTCCGGCGTCACCGGCCATACGGTGATAAAAACACCGCTGGCTTCAAGAGCCTTGAACCACTGCGTGTTGAGCGTCGCGGGTTCCAATTTGGGCGTGACGAGTAACAGGACATTATCGGGATTCGGAGAATCCAGATACCGTTTAAGCGTGGCCTTCCCCTCGTCCTCAAGTTTACCCGAGACCCGCAACTCGATGATCTTGCGGTCCGCAAACAGCGACATGCTGTTGCCTGCCTGCAGCATCGTATGCCAGTCAAAGCTGCGGTCGACAAAAAAAAGCTCCCATTCGGTGAATCCCGCCTCTCGGCAACGTTGGCGGATGAGAGACAGACATTCCTGCACCAACAAGGTTTCGTCACCGGCGACCCAGTAAAAGGGCGCCAGTCGTTGGCGCGTATGACTGTCGATCTGGTCGGAATTGATACGCATGTCAGTGACTCACTGGAGGGAGGCGAGCGCCTGCAGGCGTCGCAGGAGGATCACGGCGAATTGCCGACGCATCTCCTCTTGCAACAAGGCCTCTTCTTCCAGGCTACCGGCGGCATTGAAGCTGTCAAAAAACAAATCCCGTTCGACGCTCAGGGTTTCCTGCGTAAGCAGAACCTCACCCTGTCGTTCAAGTGCAACCGGTGCGCTGAGGACAACGTGGTATTGCGCTGCGCGCGCCCGGCCATTGACCGTGGTCGCCTGCTTGAGGAACGTTTCCTCCCCCACGTGTAATTGATACGTTGCGGAACCCTTTGTGCTCATGACCTGAATCCGCTCTGCCTGCAAGGTCTGCACAATGGCGGCTGTCAGCGGGCTGTTCGCCTGGTCGCTCACCAGGGAAAGTGTCTGCTCTGCCAGCGGAGATAGGTCACTGCCTCGCAGGGCAAAGCCGCAGGAGGAGACGAGTGTGCAGATGCTCAGCAGCATACAGAATCGAAATATGGACGACATGGTTCACCCCGTGAAAGTTGCTCAGGACGCCGAGGCTTCCGGAATGGTTTCAAGTTGCTGGACGCGCAGCAGTCGAATCTGACGGCTATCGGCATTCAATACTGTGAATAAAAAATCGCCAATCGTCGCGGTTTCATCGCGCTCAGGAATGTGGTTCAGGTGTTGCAGGACCAGGCCGCCAATCGTGTCCACTTCATGATCGTCAAAGTCGCTGCCAAAGTATTCATTGAAATCCGCGATGGGTGTCAGCGCTTTCACGACGTGAGACTTGGCGTCGGCGCGCTTGATGTAGCTTTCGTCATCGTCATCGACATCGTATTCATCGTCGATTTCTCCGACGATCTGCTCAAGCACGTCTTCGATGGTGACGACGCCGCAGGGACTGCCGTATTCATCAATGACGATGGCCATGTGATGGCGGGTTTCGCGAAATTCCCGCAGGAGCACGTTCAGGCGTTTGCTTTCCGGCACAAATGTCGCGGGCCGGACGATGGTCTTGAGGTCGAAGGAAGCAGCATCCGCACTGAGAGCAAAGCGAAGCAAGTCCTTGGCCAGCAGGATACCGATCACCGAATCGGAATTCTCGGCGAGCACCGGAAAGCGGGAATGGGACACTTCGATAACGGTGTTGAGGACTTCCTTCAAGCTGTCCTTGGCAGACACCGTAATCACCTGCGCACGCGGGATCATGATCTCCCGGACCTGCATGTTCGATACCTGCAGGGCGCCTTCGATGATGGAAAGCGCATCCGTGTCGAGCACATTGTCCTGCTCGGCGTTACGCAACAGTTCCAACAGGCTCTTGGTGTCAGTGGGCTCGTCAGAGAAAATCTGTGCAATTTTGTCGATCCATGACCGGGGTCGCGGATCTACGGGGGTATGCTCGTCAGCCATGGTGGCTACTTGCTCCTGTAAGCTGCGCGGCCCAAAACCTCAGGAGGCCGTCGCGAGAAGTCCAAGAGGACAGGGGGGCGAGAGCGTCTTGGATCATGATGCTCTCTCGCCAAGATACGGGTCAGGGATCCCCAAGCTGGCTAAAATTTCACGCTCCAGCGCTTCCATTTCTTCCGCCTGGGCCTCGTCCTCATGATCGAAGCCCAGCAGGTGAAGTGTCCCGTGGATGCTCATGTGTGCCCAATGGTCAGCCACTGGCTTGCCCTGTTCGATGGCTTCGCTGGCGACGACGGAGGCGCAGATGGCCAAGTCACCGAGCGGTATTTCATCCAAGGCAGCCAGGACGTCGGGAGGGAGATCAGCACCGAAGGAAAGCACGTTGGTAGGCTTTTCCTTGTGCCGGTAATGATGGTTCAGTTCCGCGGATTCATCTTCATCCACAACGCGGATGCCGATGCGCACTGGTTTGTTCTCGTCGGGTTCCTGGACGTGTTCGAGCGTGCGCTGCAGCCAGAGGGTAAAGTCTTCCTCCGAGGGAACGGCGGAAGTCCCTGAGCTGGCGTTGTCGAAGTCAAGCATCACGTTCATGGGGATGGTCCTGATGGCTCTCCTGCCCGCTAAAGGTGGCGATATTCTTTTGGTCATAGCGATCGTAAGCTTCCACGATGCGTTGAACCAGTGTATGTCGAACGACATCTTTGGAATCAAACCACGTGAATCCGATGCCTTCGACATCCTTCAGCACCTGCGTCACGTGCACGAGGCCCGATCGGGTGCCTTTGGGCAAATCGATTTGAGAAACGTCGCCTGTGATCACCGCAGTGGAACCAAACCCCAGACGCGTCAGAAACATTTTCATCTGCGAGGTCGTGGTGTTCTGACTCTCATCGAGGATGATAAAGGCATTGTTGAGCGTGCGACCGCGCATATAGGCAAGCGGTGCAATTTCAATCACGTTCTTTTCGATGAGACGGCCCACCCGTTCGACGCCGAGCATTTCGTAGAGGGCGTCGTAGAGAGGTCGTAGATAGGGGTCGACCTTCTGCGTCAGATCTCCCGGCAGGAATCCCAGTTTTTCTCCCGCTTCCACGGCCGGCCTGACGAGCAGCAATCGCTGCACGCGGTCCTGCATCAGGGCTTCTACGGCGGCGGCCACCGCGAGATAGGTTTTTCCGGTGCCCGCAGGGCCGATGCCGAAATTGATGTCGTGGCGGTAAATCGACTGCACATATTCCTGCTGGTGTGCCCCGCGTGGTTTGATCGACGTGTTGGGGGTTTTGATCAGCAGGGGTTTGTCGGCATCGTATCGTGGCAAGGCCGTCGCCGTAGAAGGACTGTTCTCCAGTTCCCGCAGGAGCAGATGGATGGCATCGGGATTCACGCTGGACTCTGCCGTCGCCTCATAGAGTTTTGTCAGTACCAAGGCGCCGCTCGCCACGGCCGCGCGGCTGCCGCTGAGCTTGAATTCATTGCCGCGGTTCTGAATCTTGAGCGCCAGGGAGGACTCAATCTGCTGCAGATGTTCATTGAGATGGCCACACAGGCTTGCGAGTCTGTGGGTATTGTCGGGCTCAAGCACGAGCCGTCGGGTGATCGTTTGGGTTGCCATTAAAGCAGCTTGCAAACCTCCTGCAGGGTGATGGTGGTGGCAGTATATCAGCCAATTCCGGACGCGAGCGTGCCGTACAGTGAATTGGGATACGCCGTGTCGATTTTAACATCGACAAACTGGCCGATCGCGCGGGCATCGTCACAGCGAAAATTCACCACCCGGTTGTTTTCAGTGCGGCCCTGAAGTGCCCCCGGATCCTTCTTGGACACGCCGGTAACCAGAATTCGCTGGGTTGTGCCCACCATGGCTTCGCTGATGGCCTGAGCCTGGCGGGAAATCTGTGCCTGAAGAATGGTCAGGCGATGCTTCTTTTCCTGCTCGGAGGTGGCATCCGGCAAATCAGCCGCAGGGGTGCCCGGCCGGGCGCTGTAAATAAAACTGAAGGAATTGTCGAAGCCGATTTCCATGATCAGGTTCATGGTGTCTTCAAAATCCCGCTGCGTTTCGCCTGGAAAGCCCACAATGAAATCGGACGACAGGCTGATATTCGGGCGAATTGCCCGCAGCTTGCGGATGATGGACTTGTATTCCAACACCGTATGGCCCCGCTTCATGGCGGCGAGAATACGGTCCGATCCACTTTGCACTGGCAGGTGCAAGTGATCGACCAGGCTGGGCACATGGCGATAGACATCAATCAGCGACGGCGAAAACTCCGTCGGGTGGGAGGTGGTGAAGCGAATGCGATCGATGCCCTCGATAGCGGCGATGTATTGGATCAACGTGGCCAGATCCGTCACCTTGCCCTCGTGATTCAGCCCGCGATAGGCATTGACGTTCTGCCCTAGCAAATTGATTTCTCGCACGCCCTGTTCTGCCAGATGCACTGCTTCCGCCAGAATATCGTCGAGCGGGCGGCTGACTTCTTCACCGCGGGTATAAGGCACGACGCAGAAGGAGCAATATTTGCTGCACCCTTCCATGACGGTCAGAAAGGCTTCGCACCCGTCTACACGAGGTTCGGGCAGGCGATCGAATTTTTCGATTTCCGGAAAACTGATATCAACCACGGTGCCCTTGCCGGACGCTGACTTCAGCATCTGGGGGAGTTTGTGCAGGGTTTGGGGGCCAAAGACGACGTCCACAAAGGGAGCCCGTTTACCGATGGCTGCGCCTTCCTGACTGGCAACACAGCCGCCCACGGCAATCTGCACACCGGGGCGCGCCTGTTTCAAAGTGCGCCACCGACCCAGCTGATGAAACACCTTCTCCTGGGCTTTTTCCCGAATGGAACACGTGTTGAGGAGCAGCAGATCCGCTTCCTCGGGCGTCGCCACCAGTTCGGCTCCCTCGGATTCACGCAGCATGTCCAGCATGCGGGACGAATCGTATTCGTTCATCTGGCATCCGTGCGTGGTGATGAACACCTTTTTCACCGCGCCGCTCGCGGAGGTCGTTGGTCCCTGCGCTGAGGAAGCGGCAAGGATGTCGGGTGTCAGGCCGGGTGATTCTGTCATGGTCATAGGGCTGTCGCTGGATGGGGCCGTGAAGGCCGCGTGAATGCGTCAAAAAAGAAGCGCGGATTGTAGCAGCATTGCCGGCGGCAAGGCACCCACTGCGCGGTGATCAAATAAACGTGGGTCAGCATAGACAAGTGCGCTAAACTGCGCGCCTGCATCGCAGCCGACGAGGGCCCTTGAAATTGTCTCCGGCGGCCTGATATTGCGCAGCACCCACGTTTACGAGAGTACATGCATGGCAATGCCCCCCGAAATCTATCGAATTACCTTCCTCAACAAGGGGAAGGTGTACGAAGTGTTTGCAAAACAGGTTTACCAGAGTGAGCTCTACGGCTTCATTGAAGTCGAAGACTATATTTTCGATGAGCGTTCACAGGTGGTGGTTGATCCGAGTGAAGAGAAGCTCAAGGCGGAGTTTGCCGGAGTCAAGCGCAGTTTCATTCCCCTGCAGGCCATTATCCGCATCGATGAGGTCGAGAAGGGGGGTGTCAGCAAAATCTCCAACGGCGACAATATCACCCCCTTCCCCGTGCCGTTCCTGGTCACGCGCAATACCGATACGCAGCAGTCCGAATAGGACTGTCCAGTCGAGGCGAGGCGGCCGATGACCGCCTCTGTTTTCCCCGTTATCCCAGCGCTTTTTCCAGCGTGGCAAGTTCCACACAGAGCACAAACACGCGCATCGCGGATTCGATTTCCGCTACCGACGGGAAGGAAGGTGCCAGCCGGATATTGGTGTTCTGCGGATCCTTGCGGTAGGGATAGGTGGACCCGGCGGGGGTCAGCTTCACGCCCGCTGCGGCCGTCAGCTTGACAACCTTGTCCGCCAGACCGGGCTGCGTATCAAACAGGACAAAATAGCCTCCCTGAGGAGTCGTCCAGCGTCCCAGTGCTTGCCCGTTCAGTGTTTTTCCGCCCAATCCGGTTTCCAGTGCATTCAGCACCGCCTCAAACTTCGGTTGGAGAATGCGGCGATGTTCCTGCATCAGGGCGCGCAGCGTGGGCATGTCTTTCAGGAAGCGCATATGGCGCAGCTGATTGACTTTGTCGGGCCCGATCGTCGCAATTCCCAGCTGCTCGGCAAAACTTGCCAAATTGGCCTCAGAGGTCGCAATGAAGGAGATGCCGGAACCCGCATGGGTGATCTTGGAGGTCGAACCAATGACCACCACGTTGTCCAGCGTCCCTGCAGCCTCGCTCAGCGTCAGGATATTGGCGAGCGTGGGAGGATTGTCGACCAGCGGGTGCTCCGCATAGGCGTTATCCCACAGGATGCGGAAATGCGCCCCGGCGTGCTTGCCCAGCGCCGCCATGCGCGCCACCACAGCGTCGGAATACACCACGCCATCGGGATTCGAATATTTGGGCACACACCAGATGCCTTTGATAAGAGGGTCTGCCTTCACTAGGGACTCGACCTGGTCCATGTCTGGGCCTTCAGCGGTCATGGCAACGGGGATCATGGCAATGTTCAGGGCTTCGCAAATGGCAAAGTGGCGGTCATAGCCCGGTGATGGGCACAGAAACTTGACTTGCCCGCCTGCGGCCGCCGCCTCTGCCTGCCAGGAAGAGCCGGCTCCGCGGACTCCCTGATAAAGTGCGCTGGTCACCAGCTGGTACATGAACTGCAGGCTGCTGTTGCCGCCCACCATGGTGCGCGAGGGGACTGTGCCAAGGTAATCCGCAGCGAACTGACGGGCCTCCGGAATGCCCATGATGCCGCCATAATTGCGACTGTCGCTGCCATCCTGACACCGGTAGTCTCCGCCCAGAATGCCGTCGAGGGAATCGCTGAGATTCAATTGTGCCGAGCTGGGCTTTCCGCGCGTCAGGTCCAGATTCAGGGCCTGTTCGGTAATGCGCTGGTACATCTCGCGAAGTTCTTTGTGGCGTGCCTGCAGTTGCTGATCGTTCAAGAAGGGCTCCTTGTCAGTCAATAAGTAATCGTCGGTCAGGTTGTCGTGTAAATGAGGCGGAATCCGCGCGCGTGTCGGCGCCAAAATCAGGACGGGGCATTTTACAGTATACTTCCCGCAAACTCGATCAGGACGCCCGCGAATTCATGACGACACGCTTGTTTGACGCTGCACAGCACGACTCACCGTCGCCTTCCCCGACCACCTCGCAACACCCGTATCAACGTCTTTCTCCCGACCGTGTCCTCGATGCGATGGAAAGTGTTGGGGTGTGCACCGATGCGCGCATTCTGGCGCTGAACAGTTATGAGAATCGGGTCTACCAGGTTGGCGTTGAGGGCGGAAAACCCCTGATCGTGAAGTTTTACCGCCCCCAGCGTTGGACGCAGGAGCAGATTCTGGAGGAACACGCGTTTACGCGGGAACTGGCCGATCTTGAAATTCCCGTCGTGCCCCCCCTCGCCCTGGACGGGCAGACGACTCTTTACACCTTTGACGGGTTCCAGTTTGCCGTGTTTGAACGCCTCGCCGGGCGGGCCCCCGATCTGGACAATCTGGACAATCTCGGTGTCATGGGGCGCTTCATCGGTCGCGTTCATGCCGTGGGGGCGCAGCGAAAATTCGCGCATCGGCAAGAACTCAGCGTGACGCGGATGGCCAGCCAAAGCCGGGATTATCTTCTCGCGCATGACTTCATCCCGCAGAGCCTCTGCCCTGCCTATGAGTCCCTGACCCGTGAATTGATTCAGCGCCTGGAAGCCTTGTTTGCAGACAATGCCGGTATCCGGACACTTCGGCTGCACGGTGACTGCCATCCGGGCAATGTGCTGTGGCGAGACGAGGTGCCCCATTTTGTCGACTTTGACGACACGATCATGGGGCCGGCCATCCAGGATCTGTGGATGATGCTGTCAGGGGAGCGGGATCAGAAGCAGGGACAGTTGCTGGAAATCGTCGAGGGCTACAACGAATTCTACGACTTCAATCCGCGGGAATTGGTGTGGATCGAGGGCTTGCGGACCTTGCGCATCATGCATTACAGCGCGTGGCTTGCGCGCCGCTGGGAAGACCCTGCCTTTCCCATGAGCTTTCCGTGGTTCAACACGGAGCGCTACTGGGCTGAACACATCCTTGAGTTGCGTGAACAGGTAGCGGCGCTGGATGAACCGGTGTTGCGGCTGTTTTAAGCAGAGAGGCTCTCAATCGAGCAGGGCGGTGATGGCAGATTCGATCACCTCGATGTCGCGCTCGCGAAATCCCATGTGCACCATGCGCACCACGCCCTCTTTGTCGATCAGAAACGAGGTGGGCATCCCGGTGACACCAAATGCCTCAAGCGTGTCGTTGTCGGTATCGGCGGCGATGAGGTAATCGAGCGGGGTGTCCAGCAAAAACTCACGACCCTCGTCAATGGGATCATCCACGTTGATGGCGATGACTTCGAAGCCGCGCTCCTTGTATTTATCGTAGAGCGTGTTGATCGCAGGCATCGAGCGCAAGCAGGGGGCACACCATGAGGCCCAGAAATCCACATACACGGTTTTACCGCGCAAGTCGTGAAGGGAAATGGCGGGTTTCCCTTCTTGAATATCCGGAAGCGTAAACAAGGGGGCCGTGTCTCCCACTTCTACCGCAAAGACACCGGGAGACAACAGGGACAAGGCTAGAAGGACATGCCTGACACCGGGAATTTTCATCGAGGTTTCTGCCGTGTTCATCGCGCACTCCCTCAGGCTGGCGCACTGGCCGCAAACGTGGAGAAATTTTCAATCAACGCCTGCCAGCGTTGCTGCTGGAGCTTCAGGCGAAATTTCGCTTCGCGATAACTGTCGCGCAATTGCCGTTTTTCCCAATGCGACCAGGTTTCATGGAGAGCCATGGATTTTGCTTCGTACCAGGACTGCTGATGTTGTGCCCAAAGTTGCAAGGCCGTTTTCAGTTGCTGATATTCCGTTTCAAGTTTCTGCAGCCATTTCTCGGCATTGCGCATGCCGGCGTACTTTTCGGTCGCGTGGCGGTATTGCATTTCCAGTCGCGCGCTTTCAATTGACACCGGTGAGCAACGTTTCAGATCGGAGGCTAGCCCCAGGAAGGCGCAGGAGCGGATGAACCATTTTGTCGGGTCGTAATGCCACCATTTGATGCCATTGCGATAATCCCATTGAAACGTGTGGTGATAGTTGTGATAGCCCTCGCCATAGGTAATGAGAGCCAGCAAGGGGTTGTCGCGCGCCGAGCTGGCATCGCTGTAGGTTTGCCGTCCCCACATGTGGGCGATGGAATTGATCAGCCAGGTAACGTGTTGACTCAGCACCAGACGCAAAAGACCGCCGAGCAGAATACTGCCGATGATGTCACCGTTCAGATAGCCCAGAAACGCAGGCAGGCCAATATTCATCAGCAACACCAACGCGAGATAGTGACGGTGCTGCCAGACAACGATCGGGTCGCGCTGCAGGTCTTTCACATTGGAAAAATCTTCCTTGCCGCTCTCATAGTTCCGCAGAATCCAGCCCATGTGCGAATACCAGAATCCAAGACCTGCGGAATAGGGATCCTTGTCATTGTTATCTACGTGGGCGTGATGGCGCCGGTGATCCGAGGCCCAGTGCAGTACATCGTTCTGCAGTGCACAGGCGCCTCCCAGTGCAAAGACAAAGCGAACAAACGGGTGTGCTTTGTAGGCTTTATGTGACCACAGGCGGTGGTAGCCTGCCGTGATGGACATGCCACAGAATCCCATCAGGAGAATGAAGACACTCCACTCATAGACACCATATCCGTGTGTGAACCCGTAATACGGCACCAGTGTCAGGGCCGCGAGCGGGGTCAGGGTAAACAGCAGGGTATTGGTCCAGTTCAGGGGCGCTTTTTGCATAAAGTGTTCTCTTTTCGAAACCCGCCTGCGCGGGCAGTGACGATATCGTTCAGCTATTGGACAG
The DNA here is from genome assembly GCA_964538025.1 of uncultured Klebsiella sp. Lineage (GTDB taxonomy): Bacteria > Pseudomonadota > Gammaproteobacteria > Pseudomonadales > Pseudohongiellaceae > UBA5078. The sequence goes on from CAZICZ010000004.1 coordinate 273,263, forward strand.
CGAAAGTGCCCGGATTATTGCATGAGTCCTCGTGAAGGCAAAACGGCGAGCGCAATCGTGTCTCGGCATTTTCTTTCCCGGGCGTTCAGGGGAGAATAGAGGCTCCCTCGTCCCCGGAGTCCCCATGAGCGATCTACAAAGAGATGCGCAACTTGTTGAATTGCAGACCCAGTTCGCCTTTCAGGAGGATTTGCTGCAGCAATTGAATGAGGTCATCGTACGTCAGCAGATGCAGATCGATGCGCTGGAGCGCGAACTGAGTCTGCATCGCGACAAACTGCTGCATCTCATGGAGAACCTTCCGGAAAAAGGCGCTGCAGGCAACCCGCTGGATGAGCGCCCCCCGCATTATTGAGTGGCGCCGGTGTCCTTACTTCGCGGCAGCAACGTCTTCCGCCTGCAGACCCTTGTCGCCTTCGCTGATGGCAAATTCGACGCGTTGACCATCATGCAGCACCCGATGACCTTCACCGCGGATCGACCGGAAATGCACGAATATGTCATCGCCACTGTCTCGGGTGATAAAGCCAAAGCCTTTGCTGGCATTGAACCATTTCACGCTGCCGCTCTCGCGAGGGCTGTTACGGGGGGCAGAACGTGCCGGTGCCGCCGCTTTCTTGGAGGCGTTGTGCGGTGCAGGCTGACGGGCTCTGGCGGGCTGCCCTGCTGAAATTGCGGAAGCCAGACTGACAAGGAACAGGGCGATGAGCAATTGAACGGGGGTGAGATGAAGATCGATCAGGTAGACAGGGATACCGACAATCGCCGTCGCAATCACGGCGATGACTAACGCTTTGTTAATCGTGGACATGGAGACTCTCTTCATTGCTTATAATTATTATCGAGCTGTTTGCTTGATCCCGGAGGTAATTGGGGTACAGGCAAATCAGGGCCTAATTCTAGCCGGGTTTAGACAGAAGTCAAAACCGCAGGATGTGAATCAAAAAACCTTTTAAATCAATCCTATCCACAAATTTCACGTCAATTAAGCTGCCATTCAGTTACCTCGCTTCATGATGCGCTCAGGATGTGAATAAAGGGTGCATCGCCCTGGATCACATGACCGCTTCCCCGCCGCGGGCGAGGGAGCATCCGTCACACGATAGGAGTGATCTCATGAAAAACACCACACAAGCCCCGAATCGTCGTATCACACTGGCTGTCGCCTTAGCTTTGAGTGGCTGGATGTCGACACAGGCTCTGGCAGATACCCGGTATGACTACGCGCCTGTGCTGGAGGCGCGACCGGTATATCGCACGGTGGAAGTGTCAACTCCCCGTGAGGAGTGCTGGAATGAAGAAGTGGCCCGCACGCATCGGAGCGGATCGGACAGCCATACGCCGGCCCTGATTGGGACAATCATCGGGGGCGCCCTGGGCAATGCTGTCGGCCATGGCAAGTCCAACAAACGCGTCGGTACGGTCGTGGGGGCAGTGTTGGGGCACTCTATTGGACGTGATATAGTCGCCGCCAATAGTCGGGACCAGGTCGTTCGCTATGAAACCGTGCGTCAATGTGAAACTGTCTATGAGTATCACGACGAGGAGCGATTGATTGGCTACGACGTGGTTTACCGCTACAACAATGAAGACTATTCCGTGCGCATGGATGAAGATCCTGGTGACAAAGTGCGCGTGAAAGTTAACGTTCAACCGGTGTTCTAATCTGATTGTCAGTGCGTCTGGCTCAGAAGTACGCCGCCGCAAAGTCTCACAGGGGGCCGAGTTGAAGTCCACACCACTGACAATCCGTTGCCTGCAACTCGCCGCGCTGCTGCTGTTTGTGGCCTCGCCGCTGAGTTATGGGCAGACACTCCAGCTTGCCACTGCGTTTCAGGATCAAGCTCCTGCAGACACGGCTCCCCAGATTTCACAGCGTCAGGCTCTGGAACTGGTGAGAGCCCGTTTTCCCGGCAATGTGGTCAGCATCAACGAGGTGCAGCAGGGCGGTGTTTTGCAGTACCGCGTGCGGATGGATAACGAGGGCAATATTTTCACCGTCTACGTCAATGCCACCACAGGTGCCATCACGCGGGAATAGTAAGCATGCGATTGCTCGTGGTTGAGGATCAGAGTCTGCTGCGCCAGATGCTTGTTCAGGGCTTGGTGCGGCACGGCTACGTGGTAGATGATGCCGCCGATGGCAAGGCCGGGCTGTATTTCGGTTCGGAGTTTGATTATGACGCCGCCATCATCGACCTGGGTCTTCCTCTTCTGGACGGGATTTCCCTGATTAAAGAAATCCGGGCGCTGGGAAAAACCTATCCGATTCTCATTCTAACTGCGCGGGGCGATTGGCAGGACAAAGTCACCGGGCTCGATGCCGGGGCCGATGACTATGTGGTCAAACCGTTCCAGATTGAAGAAATTCTTGCACGTCTGAATGCCTTGTTGCGTCGCGCCGCCGGGTTCGCCAAGCCGCTCATTCAGTACGGACCTCTCTCGCTGGATATTACCAGCAAGCGCGTCTATCTGAACGGCGCTCCGCAAGAGCTCACCGCCTACGAATACAAATTGCTGGAGTATCTCATGCTGCATCCTGGGCAGGTGATCTCCAAAACCGAACTGACGGAGCACCTGTACGCACAAGACTACGACAGGGACAGCAACGTGCTGGAGGTTTTTGTCCGTCGCCTGCGTCAGAAACTCGATCCTGACGATAGCCTGAAGCCCATCGAAACCATTCGCGGACAGGGCTACCGTTTTCGCAATGACCCGTGACGGATCATGAGCGCAAACACCGCGTTTTCCCAATACTCCATCCAGTCCCGTCTGTTGATTGCCGTCAGTGTCCTGCTGACATTTTTCCTAGGCCTGACCGGTGTTGTTCTGGACCGTGCGTTTCGCAGCAGCGTTGAGGAAGGGGTTGCTGAACAGTTGCGGGCGCAGATCTATGTGCTGCTCTCTGCTGTCGAGGAAGAGCAGGGAAGTTTCTATTTCCTGCAGGATCTGCGGGAACCACGATTTGGCCAGTTGAACTCGGGTCTCTACGGCATCGTCAGCCAACGCGATGGGGACGAAGTGCTGCGCACGCCCTCAGCGCTGGAAATTGACTACGAAGCATTTGCCTTTTTGTGGCGTGATCTTGCGCGTGGTGATTTTCAATTCCGTCGCGCCATGGCGGGCGATGGTCAGGAGTATTTCATTGCTGCCTATGGTGTTGTGTGGGAGAACAGTGCCGCCCCCTACGACTTCACCGTCATCGAATCCACCTCAACCTATCTGGCGGAGGTCAACAGTTTTCGGACCAGCCTGTGGTCGTGGTTTGGGGGCATCGCTGTCCTGTTGCTGATCCTGCAGGTGATGCTGATGCGCTGGGGACTGTCGCCTTTGCGACGTCTCGCATTTGAATTGAAGAAGATTGAAAGTGGTGAGGCTGCGCAACTGGACGCGCGCTATCCCAAGGAATTGCAGGCGGTTACCCAGAACCTCAATCTCCTGATCAAGAGTGAGCGCAAGCAACAGAGTCGCTATCGTGAAACGCTTGGCGATCTGGCTCACAGCCTCAAAACACCGCTCGCGGTGGTGACCGGCATCATGCAAAACCTTGCGCAAAGGCCGGCCATCAAGGACGACCCCGATGCCGTGGACACCCTGCTTGCTGTGGAGGAGCAGGTAGATCGCATGAATCAGATTGTCGGCTATCAGCTGCAAAGGGCGGTGAAGACGCAAGGCAGCTCCACGCTTGCCCGACGGGTCGAGGTGGCGGCGGTGGCCCGAAAGATTCTGGGAGCTCTCGAAAAAGTCTATGCCAGCAAAGGGGTGCAGGTAAGCAGCGCATTTACGCCGGGCCTGTATTTTCTGGGCGATGAACGTGACCTGATGGAGGTCCTCGGCAATGTGCTCGACAATGCTTTCAAATATGGAAACCGGCAGGTCAGGATTACCGTGAGTTGCCGCGAATCTCCCGCGCGACAATTGTGTCTTCGCATCGAGGACGACGGCGCGGGCATTTCCACTCCTGATCAATCCTATGTGATGCAGCGTGGGGCGCGTCTGGATACGCTCAAACAGGGGCAGGGCATCGGCTTGGCCGTGGTTGCGGACATCATGAGCAGTTATGGCGGACAGATCGACATGGGAAGCTCTTCGCTCGGGGGCGCGAGTGTGGAGATGATCTTTCACAATTTCCACCAGGACCCTGTCACCGCCCCCGCGGCGGGCGATTAGAAAAACCAGGCCGCCAGGCAGGAACACAGGGTCATGACAAACAGAAACCATTTGATGGTGCTCTGCTTGGCTTTAACGGCGAATCGCACAGTGATCCACGCACCCGTCATGGTGCCCAGTGCCAAAATCAGTCCGGGAACCCAGCGCACCTGGTCGAAATAAATGAAGATGGCGAGCGCCACCAGGGTAAAGCTTAGCGAGCACACCATTTTCAATGCATTCGCCCGCACCAGGTCATAGCGCAATCCCCCTGCCAGTGCCGCCAGCAGGATAAAACCGACGCTTGCCTGCACAAACCCGCCGTAAATTCCCGCAAAGAATAAGGTCCACCAGGCCCCTCTGCTTTCCCGCACATCCTTCACCGGGGTCCCCTCGGGCGGTGCGATGAATCCGGGACGCACCAGAATGATGACCGACATCGAGATAATAGTGCCCAGCAGAATGGGCTTGAGCGCAATCGGCGGCAACAGCGCGGCAAGCAGCGCTCCAATGAGCCCTCCCAACAGGCTCGGGACCAGAATCGGCACAATCGCAGGAACATCGAGTCTGTCGTGTTGCCGGAATCCGCGCACGCCGACGATGCACTGTAGGGCCACCGCGACACGATTGGTGCCATTGGCCACGTCTGCCGGAAGTCCCAGCAGCATCAGGACCGGTAGCGTCAGGTTGGATCCTCCGCCGGCAATCGTATTGATTCCCCCGGCGAGGACGCCCATGACGGCCAGGATGACAAGCAGAATGGGGTCGTAGTGCATGGGTAAATTCCGGGTGAAGGCGGGAAGCGTGAAAAGCGTCACAGTGTAGCAAAATGGCGTGATGTGTTCTGCTAAAGTTCTAATTGGATCACATACTTGCCTGACCTGAGCGCCTATTGTGAGCGTGCCCTTCCGGGAGTGCCCTTGCTGGACGAATGTTTATCTGCAATAGTGCCAAACGCCTGTCTTGCCGGGATACAAGGTCTGTGAATTACGCTATGAAACTCAATAAAAACAAGGGCTTTACGGTCATCGAACTGATGATTGTCGTCGGAGTGATCGGCATTCTGATGGCGGTGGGTTTGCCCGGTCTGCAGAACACGGTGGACCGCATAGGCATCAACAGTCAGGTCAAGTCGCTGGTGGCAAGCCTGAACTATGCTCGCAGTGAAGCGATCAAGCGCGCCACTGTCGTGTCCGTGTGTGGCAGCAGCAGCGGGACCGACTGCGCCGCGGGGTCCTGGAGTGACGGCTGGCTCGTGTTTGTCGACAACAACGGGGATGCCACCGGGGGCGCAGGGTCGGTCGATGCCGGCGATGAAATTCTGCGCGTCTATCAGGGGTTGAGTGGCAATACGCTGACCTACAGTGCGGACCTGCAGCAATACAATGCGCAGGGCTTCGGGACGAATCCGGCCGTCAGGACCTTTCTGCTGTGTCCGGAGGATGGCAATTCGGCTAATGCACAGTCAGTGGAGATTTCGATGACAGGCAGGGGACGACGAATCATGTCAGGTGTGGTGTGTCCATGAGAGATGGCGATCTTGCCATTGCCGGTCGCCGACACGGCTCGCTACTGAGGAACCAGGCGGGGGCAACGCTGATGGAAGTGCTCATTTCGCTGCTGATACTGGCGATCGGCCTGCTAGGCATGTCCGGCTTGCAAACGGTGAGTTTACGCAACACCCAGAGCGCGTATCTGCGAACACAGGCCAGTCTTAACAGCAACGATATCGTGGAGCGCGTGCGCGCCAATCTACAGGCGGCCGAAACCGGCAACTACGACGGAATCGCCGGCAGTGCCACCGCCGCCTGCAACACGCCCGCCGGGTGTACGTCCGCAGAGCTTGCCGCGAATGACATTGCGGAATGGAAGGCCGCACTGGCGGCAGATCTGCCCGCTGGCGCTGGCACGGTGTGCAATGATTCGACGCCAGAAGATGGCACCCCGGCAGCCCCGGCGTGCGATGGCATCGGCAGTCTCTACGCGGTGAAAATCTGGTGGGATGAGGATCGCGACGGAGCGGCAGAGAAACGGTTCATCTTGAGTTTTCAACCTTAGTGGATAAGCACGTCATGGACATGAGCGCCACACAATCCTTGCGTCGTCGCGTCGCTGTGCCACGCGCGCGTCAGCGCGGTCTGAGCATGATCGAGCTGCTGATTGCCATGGTGTTAGGCCTGACCCTGACGGCCGGGGTGATGCAGGTTTATGTCGGCAATTCGCAGACGGACCGTGATCAGGAAGCCCGCGCACGCATGCAGGAGAATGGCCGTTTTGCCATCAGTTACCTCGCGCACGAACTGCGCATGGCGGGGTACCTCGGCTGCCTGGCCACGATTGACGAGAACTCCATTAACAACACGCTGGATGGCCCGCCTCCTTCCTTTCAGCCCACGTCCGGCCTGCAGGGCTGGGAGGCGAACGGGACCGGGCCGGGGGTTATCAGCAACAGCAGCAACAATGTGGCCACGGTGAGCACGGGAGGCGGCGGCTGGTCCACCTCGGGCGGGAATATTCTGGACGCCACCACAGCGGTCCCTGCCTCCGACATTGTCCGCATCTGGAACGCCGCTGGCACGGGGGCCACGATTAACTCTATTTCGCCTGGTGGCGCCATGACGGTTGTGAACTCCGGCATTGTAGATATCGAAGACGGCGACATTCTTCTGCTCAGCGACTGCGAGCGGGCGGACTGGGTGCAGGCCTGCAACGTGCAGGAGATCGGCGGTGGCGCCAGCATCAACTCGGTCCTGTCTGCTGGCTGTGTGCCGGGCAATGACGTGTCGAAGTCGCTGGGAACACAGGCTGGTGGTGAATTGGTCAAACTGCAGGGAACCATGTTTTATATCGGCAAGCGGGGCAATGTGGCCACCAATCCGCCGGCGCTGTTTCGTCGCCGGCTGAACCAGACCGCCGGGTCCGGTGCTCCGGAGGAACTGGTCGAAGGCATCGAAAGTCTGCAGATCCTCTATGGCCTGAATGCCGACAATGACAACAAGAAAACCGTGGACGCCTATGTCACCGCCAATCAGGTGACCGACTGGGGGCGTGTCATCAGTGTTCGCATCAGTGTGCTGGTGCAGTCCCTCGAGAACAACATGCTTCCGGCACCCCAGGCGTATACCTTCAATGGCGTGACCTACGATGGCGGCGCCGGCAATGGGGCACTGCCCGGGGACACCCGGCTGCGCCGCGTCTTTACATCGACGATCACTTTGCGCAATCGCGCCGTGGGGAGCTAGGTATGCCGCAGCCGACCGGAGCATCATCCTCACTTCTTCGCGTAAGGCCACGCAAAAAGCAGCGCGGGGCCGTCCTTATCTTTTGCCTGGTTTTTCTGCTGGTGCTCACCATGATGGGCGTATCGAGCATGGAGTCGGCCGTGCTGGAGGAGCGCATGGCGGGGAATATGCAGGATATCAATGCGGCCTTTCAGGCGGCGGAATCGTCCCTGCAAACGGCCGAAAACTGGCTGGCGAATCAGATCAACTGGCCCTCCACCAGCAACAATGGCACCACGACGGTGTGGGACAGGGACTCGATGGACCCGGATACGGTGGACTCCCTTCACTGGTGGCAGGACAGTGCGCGTGACACTAACGCATGGTGGGGCAATAACGGTGTCGAAGTGACGACCGTGGAAGGCGTAGGCAGTGCACCTCATTACATTATTGAAGAACTGTCCAATATCACGACCGGCCAATCCATTGGCATCGGCTCCGGGCAGCAGAATCGTGTTCGGGTGTTTCACCGCATTACGGCCCGGGGTACCGGAGTAGGGGACGCGGCGGTCGTGCAACTGCAATCCACGTTCGTGAAAGCGTATGAATAGTCTGTTCGGCGATGTGCTGCGGCAGGTGAGGGAACTATGAACATCAGAGAAGTCTTGCGAATTGTGGGGTACTGGCTCCTATCGGTGCTGGGGCTCTCTGTGGCGACTGGCGCTCACGCGGCGCCTCTACAGTTGTCCAATGCCCCTCTGTTCCTGGGGGTAAGCGTTGATCCCAACGTGTTTTTCATGATGGACGACTCCGGATCGATGGACTGGGAGATTCTGACCAAGCCACACGAGTATTATCTGAATTACTGGGAAAACGCGGCACAGGCGCGCAACACGGACGGCCTCTGGTTGACCTTTGCCTCCGTGGGGACCTGCACCGGGCGCAGGTCGTACACGTATTTTTTCGACAGTGCCGACAACGCCTACAACACGTGCACGTATCCCAAAACCCAGAGCCAGCCCGAATCACTGGTGCGCGATTGGCGTGTACGATCGAACGACTTCAACCTGTTGTATTACGATCCCTCGCAGGACTACACGCCCTGGCCCGGTATGCCGGATGCCTCGTTTGTCGCTGCTCGCAGCGATCCTCAGCCTGGGTCCGATGGCTATAACCTCACCCGTGATCTGACCGGATTTGTGTATCAGGTGGCTATCGATGATCACGGCTTCAGTGGCGTGCGTCCTGCCGGACCGTCAACAGCAACCGACGGTGCCAATGGCATGGTGGATCTCTACGATTCGCATGTGGAGTTCACCGTCAATTCGGCCGACCTCACTCGTCGCGCGCTGACGGTCCCGGTTGCAGCGACCATGGCGTCGCTTGCCACCAATTGCACGCTGGCGCATGCCCAGGAAGCGACACCCTATGCCAGCTGTTTCGGCACGACGGCCAGCACCACGACCATCACCGGGGCCGATGTGGATGAATACGGACGCACGCTTGCGCAAACCAAACAGAACATTGCCAACTGGTATCAGTATTCCCGACGCCGTTCCTCGGTCACCAAGGGGGCCATCGCCTCGGTGATTTCGGCATCGCCTGGATTCCGTTTTGGCCTGAGTGTCATCAATCAGTTTTCGACACTGTTCGTCGAAGTGCCCGGTGCTGCTGCGGTGGAGTATTCCGCCCATAACACAGCGTTATTGAACGCACTGTACAGCTACGACTGGCCGGCCATGGGCACTCCACTTCGCCGCGGGCTGGAGCGCGTCGGTCGCTACTACGACAATGTGCTCGCGACGACTGATCCCATCATCTCGGCGTGTCAGCAAAATTTTTCTGTGCTCTTTACGGATGGGTACTGGAACGGAGCAGACCCTGCACTGGCCATTGGCAATGCCGATGGCGACAGCCGTTCCCGAACGCTTGCGGACGTGGCACGGTATTACTACAACACCGATCTGAGTCCCTTGCCCAACCAGGTGCCGACGAGCCTGCTGGACGGCAATAACCGTCAACACATGGTGACCTTTACCGTCGCCTTTGGTGTCACCGGTCTGCTGGTGGATACCGACAACGATGGCTGGCCCAACCCACCGCTTGCAGGCAATGGCAATTGGGGAAATCCGTACAATTCCGATCCGGAAAAAATCGATGACATGTGGCATGCCGCCTATAACAGCCAAGGCGTGTTTGTGGCGGCGCAGTCGCCGCAGCAGGTGGTGGATTCCATACAGGGTGCTTTGGCCAATATCGCAGACCGCGTCGGGTCCTCTGCCTCCGTCGCCACCAATTCCGGAACGCTGAGTAATGACAGTTACCTGTTTCAGGCGCGATTCGACAGTGCTGACTGGAGTGGTCAGTTGCTCGCCTTCCAGATCATGGCCGATGGCGATGTGAACCCTCAGCCGCAATGGGATGCCCGCAATGTCCTCGGGACCCAGAACTTCAACACGGGGCGCGAGATTCTGACTTACAACCCGCTCGCGGATGTGATTCCCGGCGGCACACCGGAAGGACAGGGGGTGCCTTTCCGCTGGCCCGCCAATTACACCTCGCCTAACGCACTGACCGAAATGACCAGTGCGCAGATTACAGGTCTGCTGGCCAATGCCCCGTATCCGGCAGGCACTGCTGTGCCAGCGGAGATTGCCGCCAACCAGGCCTATGGGACTGCCATCACGAACTACCTGCGAGGACAGCGCAGCAACGAGGGGGTGGGCTATGCCTTCCGGACGCGAAATGCGCTCTTGGGCGATATCGTCAACTCGGATCCCCGCTACGTCGGGCGGCCCAATTTCCGTTACCCCGAGAGCGTGGCACCCAAGTCCTATGCCGCGTTTCGTACGGCCTACAGTGCCCGTGCGCCGATGGTCTATGTGGGTGCCAATGATGGCATGCTGCACGGTTTTGCGGAGTCCAATGGCACGGAACGTCTTGCCTATGTGCCCAATGCGGTGTTCCATAACCTCGCTCAGCTCGCCCGCCCCAGTTACACCCACCGCTACTATGTCGATGCGGGACCCACCATCGTGGATGCCTACCTTGCCACCATGGATGACCCGGACAGCGCCGTGGATGGCCTGTGGCGCACCGTGCTGGTCGCGGGCCTTGGAGGTGGCGGGCAGTCCGTGTTTGCGCTCGATGTGACCAACCCGGCCACCTTCGATGAAAGCAATGCCGCCGACATCGTGCTGTGGGAGTTTGATGACACAGACGATGCTGATCTCGGGTATACCTATGGCAAACCGCAGATTGCCAAAATGGCCAATGGTCGTTGGGCTGCGGTGTTCGGCAATGGCTACAACAATACGGAGGCCGACGGGCATGCCAGCACCACCGGGCGAGGCGTGCTCTACATTGTGGATCTCGAGACTGGCGCGCTGATTCGCAAGCTGAACACCAATGTGGGGTCAACCACAACGCCGAACGGTTTGGCGACCCCTACGCTCGTCGATTTCAACGGGGACATGGTGGTGGACATCATCTATGCGGGCGATCTACGCGGCAATGTGTGGAAATTCGATGTGTCAAATGTCAATCCCGCGCAGTGGGACAGCGATTACAAGTCCGGTTCAAATCCTCGTCCCCTGTTTACCACTGAGGCCAATCAGCCGATCACCACACAACCGCAGGTCACCTTCCATCCCGACGGCAATCCCGGCTTCATGGTGTATTTCGGGACCGGCAAGTACCTCGAGATCAATGACAACAGTGCCACGGGGCAGTCTACGCAGGCCTTCTATGGCATCTGGGATAAAAACGAAAACAGTCTCACCGTATTCGACAGCACCGATCTGGTGGAACAGACCATCAACAACCAGTACGCCGAAGCCTTCGACAGCGACGAAGACGGCGTGGACGATGCGTTCTATACCTTGCGGGACATGTCGGACAACGATCTCGATTTTGCCACCGCGATGGGCTGGAAAATCAATCTGCGACCACAGGCGGTAGAAGGGGTGGCCAATGCCGACAATTTCGGAGAACGCCAGGTCAGCAACGCGGTGGTCCGGGACGGACGCGTCATTTTCACGACCCTGCTTCCATCACAGGCCCCCTGCGATTTCGGCGGCAGCAGTTTCGTCATGCAGGTCAATTACCGTGACGGGGGAGCGCTGGGCTTCCCGGCATTCGACCTCAATGGCGATGGGGTGTTCGACGAGGTCGATACCAATGCGTCGGGCCGCATGTCCGATGTGGGCATCGTGCCCACGCTCAGCATCCTGTCAGATTCGGACCGCGACGTGGCGTTTGGTAGCGGCAGCAGTGGTGACGTTGACGTCATCGAACTGAACACCGGCACCACGGCCACGGGTCGGCAATCGTGGCGACAACTGGATTAGCCCCCTGGGGCGGAGGACGAAACGCTATGGCTAAACGTTTGCTATTGCTGATGCTCATCGCGCTCTGGGGAGCGCCGATGGCAACGCTGGCGCAGGACGCTGTGCAGGGCACGATCGAGGCGCTGGAGCAGGACAACGGATTTCTTGTGATTTCGGGACGGCGCGTCGGATTTTCCGATCAGATTACCCATGTGTTTTGGGAGGGGGCGCCGCTGGGTGCGCAATGGCTCAATCAGGGCATGGTGGTGCGGTACACCCTGAACGCTGACGGGGTGCTTGTGCGGATCGATGTTCTGGGCCCCGCGGCAATGCTGGAGGAAATGAGGCTCAATTAGTCGCTCCGGTGTAGGCTATACTGCCATCACGTTTTCGCACACCGAGGAATTTTTCATGCGTCACAGCCCCCACCGCCTTGCCGGCTTTACACTTGTCGAACTCATGATCGTGGTTGCCATTTTGGGCATTCTTGCCGCCGTCGCCCTGCCGGCCTACCAAAGGAATGTGCGCTCGGGAGCGCGTGCCGAGGCGCAAAGCCTCCTCTTGCAGGTGGCGGCCAATCAGGAGCGCTTCTATTCCGACAACAACACCTATTCCACCAATGCCAATCCTCTCGCGTCCCCAGCTGTCGCCACCCTGACAAGCGAATCGGGGGCCTATCAGGTGAGTGTGGCCGCCTGTGGCACAGGCACCATCGCCAACTGTTTTGTGGCGACTGCGACCCCGCAGGGGACCCAAACCGCCGACAGTTGCACAACACTGACCCTGAGCAATACCGGGCTTAAAGGGTCCACCGGTGACACTGTCGCCAATTGCTGGCGCTGATCTGTCGTCCTAGCGACAGACAAGAGCTTGCCCGGCACTGTCCTCCCGAATGCCGTCCCCGTCCGTATCCCGCGTCAGCCGCGCTCTGCCGGTGGCGCTGACGACCAGTTGCCTGGCGAGTCGGGGATCACGGGAGGTAGGGCAATACAGGAAGTGACCGCTCTGGTACCGCAGGAATCCCATCGCATCAATCTGCAGATAGCGCCGGTTGCCGAAGGCACGCCATGCGAGCGTGCCCGTGGGTGAGGCCTCCAACAGGACCCGCACCACGACATCGTCCTGATTCAGCGTGCGATCCCCGTTGCGGTCAGCGAACAACATCATGCCCTCCGCCCAATCAGACCCACAGGACTGGCCGTCGCGTGTTGGGCAGAGAGTCACCACCCGTCCGCGTGCCGCGGCTTCGGTGCGGGCGAGTGCGAGTAGGCTAGCGAGCTGACGCATCAGGGCGTCGCCGCGCGTGGCCTGCGCCCACGGACGTAACGCAGGCAGCGCCATCCCGATCAGCGTGCCCAGAAGCAGCAGCACGAGCATCATTTCCACCATCGTAAACCCGCGTGTGGCAGACATCTTCATCACCTCCCTGTGCTAAAGTAGCCCTCCTTTTTTGAGTGTAGGCGGGAAGCCAGGAGACGGCCTGCTTCTGCCCACATGCAGCGAGCACAGCAAACAGCATGAGTGATGTGGTCATCATCGGAGGGGGAGTCATTGGCTTGCTGATGGCACGGGAACTTGCCCACGCCGGCGCCAAGGTCACCCTTCTTGAGAAAGGCGAGTGCGGGCGGGAATCGTCCTGGGCGGGCGGTGGTATCGTGTCTCCCCTTTATCCCTGGCGATACAGCCCTGCTGTCACCGCGCTCGCACGCGCGGCACAACATGCCTACCCACGCCTTGCCAAAGCGTTATGGGAGGAGACGGGGATTGATCCACAGTGGGAGCCTTGCGGGCTTTTGATGCTGGATGCCCCTGATGCACAGGAGGCGGTCGCATGGGCCGCAGATGTGGGGAGTCGCCTGTCCTGCCTCGATCAGACACAGATATACGCACAAGAGCCTTCTCTCGCGCCGGGGTTCTCCCACGGCTTGTGGATGCCGGACATCGCCAATATTCGCAATCCGCGTCTTCTCAAATCGCTTCTCGCCAGCGTGCGGGCTCTGCCAGGCGTCAGCCTCCTGGAGCACGCCGAAGTTGACACATTTGAAGGTGATGACGCGGCAGAGACGCATGTGACGGCGGTACGAATCCGGCATCAGGGAACGGACAGGCGAGTGTCCGGAGATCGCTTTGTTGTCGCGGCGGGGGCGTGGAGTGGGCGATTGCTGGAAGGCATCGTAACGTCATTGCCTGTCTTCCCCGTGAAGGGTCAGATGCTGCTTTACCACCCCGATAGGCCACTGGTGCGCAGTATCGTTCTAACCAATGGCCGCTACGCCATTCCCCGGCGGGACAACCTGCTGCTGATCGGCAGTACGCTGGAGCATGCCGATTTTGACAAATCCACCACGCAAGAGGCGCTGCAGAGTTTGCAGGCCTCGGCAATAGACCTGCTGCCGGCGCTGGCGCATTGCGCACCTGTGGCGCAGTGGGCGGGACTGCGGCCAGGAGCGCCAGAGGGCATTCCCTTCATTGGAAAGCTGCCTGCGTGGCAGAATCTGTATGTCAATGCGGGGCACTTCCGCAATGGCTTGGTACTGGCACCTGCGTCTGCCGGGCTTCTGTGCGATCTGTTGCTTCACAGAACCCCGCGCGTGGATCCCTCGCCCTATGATCCGGCTTCACGCGCTGCCGGGTGACCGGAGAATTATTCCATGCCCAGTTTTTTCATCCGGTAGCGCAGGGAGCGAAAGCTCATCCCGAGAAGCTGGGCGGCCGCGGTCTTGTTCCAGCGCGTCGCCATGAGGGCCTGATCGATGGCCCGTCGTTCGATTTCCTCAAGATGGTGTTCCAGAGAAAAGCCGGGCCCCAGAGGGAGCCCTTCCTGCACCTGTGGCGGGGTATCCATCGCTGCCGTGGTGCGCGCGGTGGTGATGGAGGTCGGCATCAGATCGAGCGTTTCCAGAGTGATGCGCTTGTTCTCGCTGAGGGTCATCGCCCGCTGCAGAATATTTTCGAGTTCTCTCACATTGCCCGGAAACCCATAGTGGCATAGCGCTGTCATCGCCTCATCGCTGATGCTTGGGGGCGAAGTCAGGCCGTTTTCCTCCGCGAGTCGTGCGAGCAGCTGCGCGGCAATGGCGGGGATGTCCTCTTGCCGTTCCCGCAAGCTGGGGACAGCGAGTTCGATGACATTGATGCGGTAATACAGATCCTGGCGAAACCGGTGATGGCTCACTTCATCGGCAAGATTCTTGTGGCTGGCGCTCAGCAGGCGCACATCGGTTGGAATCTCGTGCTGTGCGCCGACCGGGCGCACGGATTTTTCCTGGATGACCCGCAACAGCTTAACCTGCATGTGCAAGGGCAGATCCGCCACTTCATCCAGAAAGAGCGTGCCGCCAGCCGCAGACTGAAACAGCCCGACCTTGTCCTTGTCGGCGCCTGTAAAGCTTCCTTTGACGTGGCCAAACAATTCGCTTTCCATCAGCTCCGCGGGAATGGCGCCGCAGTTGACGGCAATGAACGGGCCGTCTGCCCGCGCGCTCTGCAAATGAATAGAGCGAGCCGCAAGTTCCTTTCCACTTCCCGATTCGCCATTGATGAACACGGGCGCCTGACTGCGCGCCAGTCGACTGATTTGCTGTCGCAGCGCCTGAATGACTGCCGAGTTGCCACTGATCTGCACGGGGCGCGAAAAGGGTAGGCTTTTGAGAGGAGTGGCAGCCAGAGGAACACTGGCCAACTTGATGGCGGCGGTGACGAGATCTCGCAGTTTTTGCAGATCGACAGGCTTGGGCACGAAATCGAAGGCGCCCGATTTCAGCGCTTTAATGGCTGTTTCTGTGTTGCCATGTGCGGTGATGACGGCAACGGGCATGGAAGGGCAATGACGCTGGATGTAGTCAACGAGTCGGAGTCCGTCGCCGTCAGGAAGGCGCATGTCTGTGAGGCACAGGCTAAACGACTGTTGCTTCAATAATTCGATGGCTCTGGCGAGTGTCCCCGCACTTTCCGTAATGAGGGACATCCGGCCCAGTGTGATCTCGAGCAACTCCCGGATATCGGGCTCATCGTCCACTATCAGCACATTGCCTGTCATGAATGCTCCACGCGAAGTTCCGGGTAATGCTTAATCAATACTGCGATCAGTGTGGGTGAAATGAATGCTGAAGCAGCTCTTTCCGGTGGCTGTGCGTCGGTAGGAAAGACGCGCCTGATTAGCTTCGCATAACTCCTTGGAGATATAAAGTCCAAGGCCTGTGCCCGTAGGCTCAGTGGTATGAAACGGTTCAAACAGGTGCTCCTCCGTGGTGGCATCGATTCCGGGACCCTCGTCGATGACGTCGAGAAATGGCGTGGCATTGTCGTCATCGGCAAGCATGCCGCCACGCAACAGAATGCTCTGCCTGCCTGTTGCCTGCTTGCTGTAGCGCAAGCCGTTTTCCACCAGATTATTCAGGATCTGTTCGAACTGGTTTGTGATGATCCGGATCTCTGTTGTGGGGGGAGTGATCTCGATGCGGATATCGCCCTCGATACTATGGGAGTCACGGTATGTTGCGACATAACGGGTCAACCACTCGAGCAGGTTGATACGCTCCGTGCTGTCTTCCTTGTGTCGCGACATATGCAGCACATCTTCGATGATCAGATTCACGCGGGCACTGTGGGTCAGAATGATCTGCAACAAGCGTTTGTCCGCAGGACCCAGCTGAGCACTTTCTTCCAGCAATTGCGTGGCATGATTGATCGCCCCCAACGGGTTGCGAATTTCATGGGCAATACTGGCGGTCAGCCGTCCCAGGGAGGCCAGTTTCATTTGCCGGACACGCTGGATGATGTGGCTGCTATCCTCCAGGAAGATCAGAATGCTGGAGTCAATTTGTGGGGTGAGATAGGCGAAGTGCGCCTGCAACGCAGGACCGTTCTTATGCACGCGGAATGTGGGCAGTCGTTTTTGTTTGTTCTGGCGCCATTCCGTCAGCAGTGACAGCAATGCCACCGGAATCTCGCGCGCTCCCGCGTCCGTTGGGACGGGGGACGGCCTTTCGGCATCTGCTGGCGACAACATCTGGTCTGCCGCGTCGTTGGAGGTGATGATGGTGCCCAGAGGGCTTACCACGACAATGCCGGTGCGCATCCGCTGAATGATTGTCTGGTTCAGCTGTTCGAGACTCAGGATGCTGGAGGCTTGCTGCATTGCCAGCACGGCACTGCGACGCATCCGTTCCGCCAGAACCTGAAGATACAGTGCGGCCGCAAATAATAAGGCCCCCAACAGCCCCGACTGGATGTACTGGTTGGCTGACACATTGCGGCTAAAGCTTAAGTAAATTTCACCGTAGATCGTTGCAAGGCTGGCGATGGCGGCTAGAAAAATGCTGATACGGCCGGGGATCAGGATACTGCCGGCTGCAATGGTGACCAGATGGAGCAAACCCAGTCCACTGATGATGCCGCGCGAAGCATAGTTCAGCAGGGCAATGCAGAGAATGTCCACGATAAAGAGCGCGCTTAACAGACGCGGCCTTTCCTGGATTTCCAGCGGTGGTTTAACCCCGAAGAGCACGCTCACGGCGAACCCGGTGAGCGCAAGTGTCGTGTAAAGAAACACTGCTGGATCGTGGTTGCCCAGTTGAGTGGTGGTTGCTCCGGTAAGGAAACTGCCCAGCAACAGCACCGCCAGAGCCAGGCGGTAGATGTTGTAGACTTGAAGGATGCGCAGGTTCTGGTCGACTGGTTGATTCGCGTCCATGAAGGAGGTTCTGTCTGAGCGGGCAGGGCAGTGGCCGGTGATTTGCGTTTTGCTAATAATGCAGGTTTGTCGGACAATATCGCACTTGTTTGACAATAGCCATATGCGCCTTTGTGGCGCCAAATCTGACCTTTTTCGGTGTCCTGCATGCCCTGTTCCGCAGGCATGTCGCAATCCCCTGAGGAGTGTATGTCCCGGCAGTTCACACTTGTAATGGCCCAGCTGAACCTGCTGGTGGGCGACATTCAGGGAAACACCACCCGCGTAATCGAATCCGCCCGCGAAGCGCAGGCCCGCTTCGGGGCAGATATCGTGGCTTTCCCCGAACTCACGCTGACGGGCTACCCCCCCGAGGATCTGCTTCTGCGGCCCAGTCTTGCGCGACGCATCGACCGTGCACTCGCGCGTATTCTTGCGGCGAAGCTGGAGATGCATCTGATCGTCGGCCATCCGCTTTTGGAAAAGGGACGCCTGTACAACGCCCTCTCGCTGATCAAAGGCGATCAGGTGCTGGCGGTTTACCGCAAGCAGTGTCTGCCCAACTATCAAGTCTTCGATGAACGGCGATATTTCTCGGCAGGCGATCAGGCCACGATCGTGGACATCCACGGCTATCGCGTGGCGATGACCATCTGCGAAGACATGTGGGAAGAGGAGCCGACGCGACAGGCCGCGCTAGCTGGCGCGCAACTGCTGATCAACATCAACGCGTCGCCCTATCATCGTGACAAGCTCGGCGAACGCAAGACACTGTTGGCCTCCCGCGCGCAGCTTGTGGCCTGCCCGGTAGTGTATGCAAATCTTGTAGGTGGGCAGGATGAGCTCGTCTTTGACGGAGCCTCCATGGTCTTCAACGCAGAAGGGGAATGTGTCGTGCGGGCGCCGGCCTTCGAGGAAGGGCTGTTCCCCGTGGTCCTGCACGAACACAACGGCGCCTTGCAGGTCATGCAGGGAGAGAAGGCGCCGCGCGACAGTGTCGAGGCGGGACTTTACAAGGCGCTCGTGCTGGGGGTTCGCGATTACGTGCGCAAGAACGGGTTCTCCGGCGTTGTGCTGGGCCTTTCCGGGGGGATTGATTCGGCGTTGACCCTGACGATCGCCGTCGATGCGCTGGGCAAAGACAAGGTGAAGGCGGTCATGATGCCCTTCGCCTATACCTCTCAGTTGAGTCTCGATCTCGCGCAGCAGCAGGCAGAGCGACTGGCGGTCGAATACAGTGTCATTCCCATCAGCGATGCCTACGCCAGTTTCGAGAAGGCATTGGCGCAGGAGTTTTCAGGCAGGACCGTGGATGTCACGGAGCAGAATATCCAGGCCCGGTGCCGGGGCGTGATACTGATGGCCATTTCCAACAAAACGGGACGTTTGGTGCTGACCACGGGCAACAAGAGCGAAATTGCCGTGGGATACTGCACGCTCTATGGCGACATGGCGGGGGGCTTCGATGTGCTCAAGGACGTCCCCAAAACCTGGGTGTATCGCCTGTGCAGCTATCGCAATGCACTGCCGGATGCACGCGATAATGTGGTCATTCCCTTGTCGGTCATTGAGCGGGCGCCGAGTGCCGAACTGGCTCCCGGACAGGTTGATCAGGACAGTCTGCCCCCCTATGAGGTGCTCGATGCCATTCTGGAGCTGTATGTCGAACAGGACTGCAGTGCCGACCAGATTATTTCCCGCGGTTTCGAGGAGGCCGTCGTGCGCCGCGTGCTGCGGCTGGTAGATATTAATGAATATAAACGGCGGCAGAGCCCGGTCGGTGTCCGGCTGACCCAGCGTGGGTTTGGACGGGACCGGCGTTACCCGATTACCTCTGGCTGGGAGCTCGGGGAATAGACAGCGAACTCAGGGCCTTCGTGGCAACGACAAATTCAAAGGACTCAAGGTGAAAACACATATTCTTCAGACGCTGACCGACGCCAGCGATTACCTTCATCGCTTCAGCAAAGACGCGGCCAACATCGAGGCCATCGCACGGGCGGCCGCGATCCTGATTGCCACCCTGCATCGTGGCAATACCATCTACAGCTGTGGCAATGGTGGCTCGATGAGCGATGCCATGCATTTTGCTGAAGAGTTGACTGGGCGCTACCGCAAGAATCGTCAGGGCCTGTCCGCTGCTGCTATCAGTGACCCCGGTCATATCAGTTGTGTCGCCAACGACTTTGGCTATGAGTTCATTTTTTCACGTTATCTGGAAGCGCGGGCAAGAGAGGGAGACTGCTTGCTGGCGATCAGTACCAGCGGGCGCAGTCGCAACGTGATTCTGGCAGCGGAATATGCAAAAGCCCACGGCATGGATGTCATCAGTCTGACGGGCGAGGCGGGCAGTGCGCTGGGATTGCTGGCGAGCGTGGACATTGCTGCCGGCAAAAGTGCGTTCGCGGACCGTGTGCAGGAGGTGCACATCAAGATCATTCACATTCTGATAGAAATGGTTGAACGGGAATTCTGCCCCGAAAACTACTAGCGCCCGCCTAAGAGACCGAACGTCAACAAGCTCAGCAGTCCGCGCTTTTCCGTGGGGGTGTCTTCCAGGCTGGCTTCCGGTCTGAAGGGCCGGGTGGTAGGCGCCAGAGGCGTGTTGTCCACGTTGTCCCCCAGCAGTCCAAACGACACGGTGTACAGCAGGGAGGGGTTGGTGACCTCGCTGCGCACGATGAAATTGCCCTGCGGGTCGATGGCGGGATGCTCGGGGAAATTGGTCTTTAACAGTGCCAGTGAGGTGCTGGCGAGATCATCCAGCCCCATGCGCAGATAGCACTCCACCATGATGGCAACCCCGTCACCGACGATCGGACTGCCCTGAAAGTTCTCCACGATATAGCGCCCGCGATTCAAGGCTGCCATGTAGGCACGCCGCTCCATGTAGTACTGGGCAACGTGCACTTCGTATGCCGCGAGTGAATTACGCAGGAAAATCATGCGCGCCCGCGCGTCAGCGGCATATTCGCTGTCCGGGTAAAGCGCCAGCAGGAGCGAGAATTCAGCAAATGAGTCCCGCGCCCGACCCGGGTCCCGTTTGGAGGGGTCTGTCGGAAGAAAGCGGCTGAGGAATCCGGAGTCTTCCGCAAAGGACGCCATGCCTTTCATGTAATAGGCATAATCGACGTTGGGATTGTCGGGGTGAAGACGGATAAAGCGGTCTGCGGCAGTCCGAGCGGCCTCCAGATCCATGTTGTTGTAATAGGCATAGATCAGGTCGAGTTGTCCCTGCGCTGCAAAACGTCCGAACGGAAAGCGGGACTCCAGCGCCTGATAGGTCGCAATGGCGGCCCGGTAATTGCGGGCGTTCAGGGCGCGCAGGGCGGTATTGTAAAACTGTTCCTCGGTGCTCAGTTCGGCGAACTCATCCCGGTCCTCGCGACTGAAGAGCGAGCAGGACATCAACACCAGACTCAACACCACCAGAATGAGGGCTCTCACGCGTCAACCACCTTTTGCCCTGACGGACATCCTGAAAATAGACAATTTAACTGGGCACCAAGCAGGTATAATGCCGCGGCCCACTTGCTCGGCGAGGGGCTATTTAACCACAGCCACCGCTTGAACCTAAAGTACCGCGGTAGTGTTTATCCCTGTTGCTGCGTTCCGGCGCAGTGACCCCTGACTGAATGGACCCTATGAGTACTAAAATTTCCTTGCAGGCCACCGTGACCGACGCGCTGAGTGGCTCCCGTCTGGATCAGGCGGCGGCCGTCCTGTTCCCTGATTATTCCCGCGGACGACTGCAAACCTGGATCAAGGATGGGTGTCTACAGGTCAATGGCGAGGCCCTGCGAGCCAAGGACAAGGTGCATGAAGGGGATCGCCTGGAGCTCGAGGCAGAGCTCGTGGCAGAGGAGACTCATCATGCCGAGAACGTGGCGCTCGACATCGTCTACGAAGACGAGGACGTGATCGTTCTGAACAAGCCTGCCAATACGGTCGTGCATCCCGCGGCGGGCAATCGAACGGGGACTCTGCTCAACGGCCTGCTGCACCATTGCCCGGCGCTGAAGGAGATTCCCCGCGCCGGCATCGTCCACCGGCTGGACAAGGACACGACTGGCCTGATGGTGGTGGCCAAGAATCTCGTGGCGCACCGCTTGCTCGTCAAGCAGCTCCAGCGACGGGAAGTCTCTCGCGAATACGAGGCAATCGTGATTGGAGTCATGACCGCCGGCGGGACGATTGACCTCCCGCTGGGCCGTCATCCCGTGCAACGGCAGAAACGGGCCGTAGTCGCCGACGGCAAGGAAGCTGTGACCCATTACCGCGTGCTTTCCCGCTACCGCGCCCATACGCACGTCCTGGTCAAGCTGGAAACCGGTCGCACACACCAGATTCGTGTGCACATGAGCCACATGCGCTATCCGCTCGTGGGCGATCCCCTGTACGGCGGTCGTCTGCACATTCCCAAAGCGTGCAGCGGACAGCTTGCGCGCGAACTCAAACAGTTCAAGCGGCAAGCCCTCCATGCCTGGCGCCTAGGATTTATGCATCCCAGTACGGGTGAACCCTGTGAGTGGGAAGTCGACATCCCCGCCGACATGGCCCATTTGCTGCAGGTGCTTCAGGATGACCAGTAGGAATTCCCTGCCATGTCCCTGACGCCTGCTGACATGCACCCCCTGTGGCCCAATGGCTGGATTAAGGCCGACTGGAGCGTGTCCGACTCCGTGATCGCACTGGTCACCACACGGCAGGGTGGCTGCAGCCATGCGCCCTATGACAGCCTGAATCTTGGTCTGCACGTGGGCGACAATCCGCAGGCCGTTGCGTGCAATCGCGCAAGACTTATGCAGGCGCTGCCCGACGGCGTCGTCCTGCAGTGGTTGGAGCAGGTCCATGGAACCGCGATCGTCGATGCCGGCTCCGACGGTGTAGTAAGGCGCGGCGACGCGGTGTTCTGTGAGCGCGCCGGTGTCGGCGGTGTCATCATGACGGCCGACTGTCTGCCCGTGTTCTTTGCCACACAGGACGGCCAGCAACTGGCGCTGGCGCATGCCGGCTGGCGCGGCTTGCTGGAAGGCGTGCTGGAAAACACCGTGTCCCGGTTTACCGCCGCGCCGGATCGTCTGCATGTCTGGTTTGGTCCCGCCATTGGCCCCTGCCATTTTGAAGTGGGGGAAGAGGTGCGTTCGCTGTTCCTGGCGCGTGCATCCCATGAGCAGGATCGTCAACGCATCGCGGAAGTCGGGTTTTATCCGGCCGCGACCCCCGGCAAGTATCTGGCCGATCTTTACACCCTCGCGCGCCTGCGGCTGGAACGGGCAGGCGTCGGCGCCATCAGCGGTGGCGGACAATGCACGGTCTGCAATGAAAGCGATTTCTTTTCCTATCGTCGCGACGGCGTCACTGGGCGCTTCGCCAGTTTGATCCTGCGCAAACCTTGAGCAAAAATGCAGCCCACCTCGCTTGAATTTGCCCCCCTTCGCCGCCATTAAGTCCCCAATCAAAAGTTTTGCCCGCGGTGGCGTCGTTACTCCACAACACACAAGGGGCGAGACATTTTTCGCGAGGGGAACTCTATGCGCATTGAACAACTGACAAGCAAGTTGCAGGCGGCATTATCGGATGCCCAGTCACTGGCTCTGGGACAGGACAACAATTTTATCGAACCAGTTCACCTGATCATTGCCTTGCTGGATCAGAAAGGTGGCTCGGTACGCCCCTTGCTTTCGCAGACGGGCTTCAACGTCGGCGACTTGCGCAACAAGCTGCAGCAAATTCTGGAACGACTGCCCAAGGTGGAAGGCACCGGGGGCGATATCGTCATGTCCAATGAACTCGGCCGTCTCATGAATCAGGCGGACAAACTTTCCCAGAAACAGGGTGACAAGTTTATCTCCAGTGAATCCGTTTTCCTCGCTGCCATGGCAGACAAAGGGGAAGTGGGGCGCACGCTGGGGTCCTACGGCGTGAGTGAACAGGCATTGCACAATGCGATCCAGAATTTGCGCGGCGGCGACAAAGTCACCGATGCCGGCGCGGAAGATTCCTGGCAGGCGCTATCCAAATATTGCGTGGATCTGACTGAGCGTGCAGCGAAGGGTGAGCTTGATCCGGTGATCGGCCGTGACAGCGAAATTCGTCGCACGATCCAGGTGTTGCAGCGCCGCACGAAAAACAATCCTGTCCTGATTGGAGAACCGGGTGTCGGTAAAACGGCGATCCTTGAGGGGCTCGCCCAGCGCATTGTCAATGGAGAGGTTCCCGAGGGATTGAAAGACAAAAAGATTCTCTCGCTGGACATGGGATCCCTGATTGCGGGTGCTAAATTTCGCGGTGAATTTGAAGAGCGGCTCAAAGGTGTGCTCAATGAACTTACCAAGCAGGAAGGTGCCGTCATCCTGTTTATTGATGAGCTGCACACCATGGTTGGCGCTGGCAAGGCGGAAGGGTCGATGGACGCGGGAAACATGCTGAAGCCGGCACTCGCGCGGGGTGAGCTGCACTGTGTCGGTGCTACCACGCTGGATGAATACCGCCAGTACATCGAAAAAGACGCTGCTCTGGAAAGAAGATTCCAGAAAGTGCTGGTGGATGAGCCAACAGAAGAGGACACCATCGCCATATTGCGCGGACTGAAGGAGCGCTACGAGGTGCATCACGGCGTGCAGATTGCAGACGCAGCCATCATTGCCGCCGCACGGCTTTCCCAGCGCTACATCCCGGACCGTCAACTGCCTGACAAAGCCATTGACCTGATTGACGAAGCGGCAAGCCTGATTCGCATGGAAATCGATTCGAAGCCGGAGGAAATGGACCGGCTCGACCGTCGCCTCATTCAGCTCAAGATCGAGCGGGAAGCACTGAAGAAAGAAGAGGACGAGGCGTCCCAGAAGCGCAAGGAAAAACTGGCTGACGAAATTCGCAAACTTGAACAGGAGTACTCGGATCTCGAAGAAGTGTGGAAGGCGGAGAAGGCCTCGGTTCTGGACGCCCAATCGATCAACAGTAATCTGGAGCGCGCCCGCAATGAATTGGAAGTCGCGCGGCGTGCGGGAGACCTTGCCCGCATGTCTGAACTGCAGTACGGCATCATTCCCAATCTGGAGAAGAGCCTGAATGCGGCGACCCAGGCCGAAATGAGAGACATGCAATTGCTGCGAAGCCGAGTGACGGAGGAGGAGATTGCAGAAGTGGTCTCCCGTTGGACCGGCATTCCCGTGGCGAAAATGCTGCAGGGAGACAAGCAGAAACTGTTGCAAATGGAAGATGCGCTGCACACCCGGGTCATTGGGCAGGATGAAGCGGTCAATGCGGTGGCGAATGCGGTGCGCCGCTCACGCTCAGGCCTGTCTGATCCTAACCGTCCGAATGGTTCTTTCCTGTTTCTGGGACCTACCGGCGTGGGAAAGACCGAGCTGTGCAAGGCGCTGGCGGAATTTCTCTTTGATACCGAGGACGCCATGGTGCGTATCGACATGTCCGAATTCATGGAACAGCACTCTGTCGCTCGGCTGATCGGTGCTCCTCCCGGATATGTCGGTTATGAGGAGGGGGGCTATCTGACTGAAGCGGTCCGTCGCCGCCCCTATTCCGTGCTGCTGTTGGACGAGGTGGAGAAAGCACATCCGGACGTGTTCAATATCCTGCTGCAAGTAATGGATGACGGGCGTCTCTCGGATGGCCATGGCCGCACGGTCGATTTCCGCAATACCGTGATCGTCATGACGTCTAATCTGGGGTCCGATCGCATTCAGGAAATGATGAGCGAAGGGGTGCCCGACGATAAGGCCTACGAGCGTGTCAAAACGGAAGTGCTTTCGGTGGTGGTGCGTCACTTTTCGCCGGAGTTTGTGAACCGGATTGACGAGACGGTGGTGTTCCACCCTCTGCTCAAGGAGCAGATCCGGGGGATTGCCGATATCCAGATGGCGCTACTCAACAAGCGGCTGCAGGACAACGATCTGCGGATGGAAGCCTCGGAGGCTGTGCTCGACAAGTTGGGGCGGTTGGGCTATGACCCTGTCTACGGGGCTCGCCCCCTCAAGCGGGCCATCCAGAACTGGATAGAGAACCCGTTGGCGCAGCAGATGATCAAAGGCGACTATGCCCCGGGTGACGTCATTCTCGTCGATGTCGTGGAAGACGTCTTCTCCTTCACGAAAAAGGGCTGATTGCCTTGGCCTGTTTGGTCTGCAGCTTCTCCAAGCGCTTGACTTTGAGAGAAATGGTGGGAAAATTGCCGCTGTTTTTGCTTGCAGACTGAACAGACCACACCCCCACCCGGTCTGGCTCAGTGGAGGTCCCGCAAATAAGGCGGGGCACCCAATAGATCTTAGGTGTCATACGACGTCCACCTTAGGCTCCCCACGTTACCGCGTAATGGGCCGACAAGCGTCACTGCAGCTTTCCTTGCACAAGGTGCGAGGGCTTGCGCTGACATATCCCTGAATCATTGTGAACACATCCTACTGGCGCGCCTTTGGCAGCCCCGACGAATTTGCTATTGGCATTCAAGGAGGCCCCGAGTGGCCCCACAGGACAGAGGTCTAAAGAAAGTGGAATTACTATCAGGCGGTGAAATGCTCATCCGGGCGTTACACGATGAAGGCGTAGAGATGATTTACGGTTACCCCGGTGGCGCCGTACTGCATATCTACGATGCGATATTCAATCAGGACAAGGTGGAACATATTCTGGTGCGGCATGAGCAGGCGGCAACCCATGCAGCCGATGGCTATGCGCGCGCTACGGGAAAGCCCGGTGTCGTACTGGTGACTTCCGGCCCGGGGGCCACCAATGCCGTGACCGGCATTGCCACCGCATTCATGGATTCCATCCCCATGATTGTGATTTCAGGTCAGGTGGACAGCTCTCTCATCGGCTCGGACGGCTTCCAGGAAACCGACATGGTCGGCATCTCGCGACCCATCGTGAAACATAGCTTCATGGTGCAGAACCCTGAAGACATTCCCATGGTGGTGAAAAAGGCGTTTTACATTGCGACTACCGGCCGGCCGGGTCCGGTGGTGATCGATATTCCCAAAGACGCAACGGACCCAAGCCGCAAGTTTCCCTATTCCTATCCGGAATCCGTCAAGCTGCGGTCTTACTCGGTACCGGCGAAAGGGCATACGGGGCAGATCAAGAAGGCAGTGGAAATTCTGCTCGCTGCCAAGCGCCCCGTGCTCTATACCGGGGGAGGCGTTGTGCAGGGGGAGGGAAGCGCGTTATTGACCGAATTGGCCAAAACGCTCGGCTATCCCGTCACGAACACACTGATGGGGCTTGGTGCCTATCCAGCAACCGACAAGCAATTTCTCGGCATGCTGGGAATGCACGGTACCTATGAAGCCAATATGGCGATGCATTACAGCGATGTCGTCCTTGGGATTGGCGTTCGCTTCGATGACCGCGTCACCAATGCCGTCAATAAATTCTGCCCCGGTGCGAAAATTTTGCATGTGGATATCGATCCTGCGTCGATTTCCAAAACAGTGCCTGCAGATGTGCCCATCGTGGGATCCGTGACCAGTGTGCTTGAAGAAATGCTGGAGCTGATCAAGACCTCGGACACCAAAGTTGATCGCAAGGCACTGGACCAGTGGTGGAAGCAGATCGATGGCTGGCGCGAGAAAGACTGCTTGCATGTGATACCGGCCCCAGACGATGTCATCAAGCCCCAACAGGTCATTCAATGCCTGTATGAGATCACCAAGGGGGAGGCATTTGTATCTTCCGACGTGGGGCAGCATCAGATGTTTGCCGCTCAGTACTACAAGTTCGACAAACCGCGACGATGGATCAACTCAGGCGGTCTGGGCACGATGGGTTTCGGATTCCCGGCGGCGATGGGGGTGCAGTTTGCTTTCCCGGATGCTGTGTCCGTCTGCGTTACGGGGGAAGGCAGTTTTCAGATGAATCTGCAGGAACTGGCGACCTGTCTGCAATATCAGCTGCCCATCAAGATTGTGTGCTTGAACAATCAGGCATTGGGAATGGTGAAGCAGTGGCAGGACATGCAGTATGGCGGCCGCTATTCCCACAGCACCTATGCTGAATCCTTGCCCGATTTTATCAAGCTGGCGGAAGCCTATGGTCATGTGGGGATGCGAATCGAAAAGCTGTCAGAGCTGAAGACAAAAATGGCAGAGGCTTTTGCCCTGAAGGACCGTCTCGTCTTTATTGATGTGATGGTTGATCCGATGGAGCACGTTTACCCGATGGCGATCAAGGGTGGCGCGATGAAAGACATGATCCTGAGCAAGACGGAGAGGACCTAAGATGCGGCACATTATTTCCATATTGCTCGAGAATGAGCCTGGGGCGTTGTCTCGCGTTGTCGGTCTTTTCTCACAGCGCAATTACAACATTGAGTCGCTCACAGTGGCGCCGACGGATGATCACACGCTGTCCCGCTTGACGATCACGACGATTGGCGATGATCGCAAAATTGAGCAGATCACCAAACATCTCAACAAGCTGGTGGATGTCGTGAAACTCGTTGACCTGACGGAAGGTTCTCACATCGAGCGAGAACTGATGCTGATCAAGGTGAAAGCGACAGGCGCTCAGCGAGACGAGGTCAAACGGACTACGGATATCTTCCGTGGGCAGGTTGTGGATGTCACCAGCACCATCTACAGCATTCAGCTTGTGGGCACTTCGGCCAAACTCGATGCGTTTCTTGCTGCCATCAGTGGTATCACAATCCTGGAGGTGGCTCGCACCGGCGTGTCGGGTATTTCACGCGGCGAAAAGGTGCTAAGCGTTTAAGGTGAGTGACGATGCAATAAAAAAGGGCCGTGAGGCCCTTTTTTATGGATGCTGATTTCCACTGTCCGCCGGCTTAGATGATTTTCTTCATGGCCGTCATGTAGGAGCGCAGTTTCTTGCCGACGATCTCAATCGGATGATTGCGAATGCTCTGGTTCACCGCGATTAACTCGGCATTGTCTACATTCGTGTCCGCGACAGACAATCCTCTGCCAATCACGTCCACATCAATCTTCGCCATGAAATCCTTGAGCAAGGGTACGCAGGCATGGGAGAACAGGTAGCAGCCGTATTCCGCCGTATCTGAGATGACCTTGTTCATTTCATACAGCTTTTTGCGTCCAATCAGGTTGGCAATCAGCGGCGTTTCGTGCAGGGATTCGTAGTAGGCAGACTCTTCGATGATGCCAGCGTCGGTCATTGTTTCAAAAGCAAGTTCAACGCCGGCCTTGAGCATGGCGACCATCAGAATTCCTTTGTCGTAGTACTCCTGTTCGCTGATGGGCATAGTGCCTGCCGTGGATTTCTCGAAGGCAGTTTCAGCAGTTGCCGCACGCCAGCCGAGGAGCTTGGCATCATCATTCGCCCAGTCTTCCATCATGCCACTGGAGAATGCGCCTGACATGATGTCGTCCATGTGTTTCTGGAACAAAGGCGCCATAATGCGCTTCAGTTCCTGTGCCAGGGAGTTGGCGACAATCTTGGCGGGGTTGGAGAGACGATCCATCATGTTGGTGATGCCGCCGTGTTTGAGGCCTTCCGCAACGACTTCCCAGCCATGCTGGATCAGTTTCGAGGCATAGCCCGGCTCAATCCCTTTTTGAATCATTTTGTCGTAGCACAACAGGGTGCCCGTTTGCAGCATGCCACACAGAATGGTTTGCTCACCCATGAGGTCCGACTTCACTTCGGCGATAAAAGAGGACTGCAGTACGCCAGCGCGATGACCTCCGGTTGCCGCCGCATACGCTTTGGCGATTTCGAGGCCGTCTCCGTTCGGATCGTTCTCTTCATGCACTGCGATCAGCGTCGGAACGCCGAAACCGCGCTTGTACTCTTCGCGCACTTCCGTGCCCGGGCACTTCGGTGCCACCATGACTACTGTCAGGTCTGGGCGAATCTGCATGCCTTCTTCGACGATATTGAATCCGTGGGAGTAGGCAAGGCAGGCTCCTTTCTTCATCAGGGGCATGATCTCTTTCACGACAGGGGTATGCTGTTTGTCGGGAGTCAGGTTAAGCACCAGATCTGCCTTCGGGATCAGGTCCTCATAGGTGCCCACTGTAAAGCCGTTGTCGGTGGCGTTCTTCCAGGACTGACGCTTTTCCGCAATGGCGGCCGCACGTAGCGTATAGGAGATATCCAGACCGCTGTCGCGCATATTCAGCCCCTGGTTCAGGCCTTGCGCGCCACATCCGACGATGACGATCTTCTTTCCGATCAGTTTGTTGACGCCGTCCGCAAATTCACTGCGGTCCATAAAGCGGCATTTACCCAGCTGTTGAAGCTGGAGGCGCAGGGGAAGCGTGTTGAAATAATTCATAGGGTCTCTCCCGTAAGGTGAATAGAAGCCAGGATGAAAAGCTGTCGGCAGAGGAAAAGCGCCAGCCGTTCCATAAAATCAGGTGCGCATCATAGGCGATCTTTTCTGTTGCGTAAAACGCTATATATGAAACAATGCGTTGCGATAAATGAAACGAAAGGGGGCTCATGGAAATTCGAGAACTGCAGCTGTTCCTGCATCTGTGCAGAAGCCTGCACTTTGGCAAGACCAGTCGGGAGCATCATCTTAGTCCGTCGAGCCTGACGCGAGTGATTCAAAAGCTGGAACATGAAGTCGGGGCTCCGCTGTTTGAGCGCGATAGCCGTACCGTCAGACTGACACCTGCGGGCGAATTGTGTCGCCACTACGCGACGGAGACTCTGGAGCGTTGGGAAACTCTTTTGCGGAATGTGCACCAGACATCCAACGTGCTGGCCGGGAGGCTGAGCATCTTCTGCTCGGTAACGGCCAGCTACAGCTTCCTGCACGCCCTGCTGGACCAGATGCGAGCGCGCTATCCGGACGTCGAAATCCAGTTGCACACCGGGGACACCGCGTTGTCGATACAGCGCGTGCTGGATGAGAATGAAGACATCGGCATTGCGGCCAGACCGGAGCATCTGCCTGAAAAACTGGTTTTCCGGGATATCCGACGTTCGCCACTGATCTTCATCGCGCCACGGGCCAGCTCCCCTCTGCGCGACTGGTTGGACGAGTGCCAGCGTGCGGGGCAGCCGTTGCCATTTGCCGAGCTGCCGATGATTCTTTCTGAGGCAGGTATTGCACGGGAGCGGGTGGATCGCTGGTTTCAGGAGCAGGGCATTCGTCCCAATATTTACGCGCAGGTGGGAGGTAATGAAGCAATTGTCAGCATGGTAAGTCTGGGCTTTGGGCTTGGTGTGGTGCCTCAGCTTGTGGTGGAGAACAGCCCGATGCGCAGCAAGATCGAGATATTGGATGTCAGTCCTCAGCTCGAGCCTTTTACGATCGGCGTCTGCGCCTTGCGCCGCAAACTTGGCCATCCGCTGGTCCGGGCTTTCTGGGATTTGTCTTCCGAGCACATCGCACCGGAAGGATAGCTGCCCCAATCCCATTCAGGATGCCAAAGTGTATAATCCCTCAGGTTTTGAGTCCGCCTGTTCCTTCATCTCAAAGGTAAGTCAGCGTTATGCCAATTGAAAACGAGCACGATCACGATCAGGAGAGTGAGCAGGAAGACAGCGTATTTCCCATCGACGAGCATGAGGAAGTCGTGTCTGAGGACGGGAAAAAAGTGCGCCGTCGCGGGATTTATCTGTTGCCGAACCTGCTCACGCTAGGGGCTTTGTTCGCGGGTTTTTACGCCATCATTGCAGGGATGAGCGGAGATTTTAACAAGGCAGGGTGGGCCATCCTGATCGCCTCCGTGATGGATGGACTGGACGGGCGCGTTGCTCGAATGACCAATACGCAAAGTGCTTTCGGAGCACAGTTCGACAGCCTGTCGGACATGGTGTCCTTTGGGGTCGCGCCCGCCCTGATTATGTTCAGTTGGTCCTTGTCTTCGCTGGGAGAGGCTGGATGGGCCGCCAGCTTCATTTATATGTCATGTGCCGCCTTGCGGCTGGCCCGCTTCAATGTTCAGTTGGGAACCGTGGACAAGCGGTTTTTTGTCGGCTTGCAGAGCCCCGTTGCTGCGGGACTGGTGACCTTTATTGCCTGGGTCGGATTCAAATACAACGTTGAAGTGACACCAGCAATTGCCTTCAGCACGGCAGTCTTGACCGCCTTTACCGGCATATTGATGGTGTCCAATTATCGGTACTACAGTTTCAAGGAGATTCACTTCAGGGGCACGGTGCCCTATGTCGTATTCCTGATGGTAGTAGTTCTGCTGGTCGTGGTTGCCCAGA
Source organism: uncultured Klebsiella sp. (assembly GCA_964538025.1). Lineage (GTDB taxonomy): Bacteria > Pseudomonadota > Gammaproteobacteria > Pseudomonadales > Pseudohongiellaceae > UBA5078. The sequence continues at coordinate 304,801 of CAZICZ010000004.1, forward strand.
ATCCGCATGAAGTGTTGCTGAGCATGTGCGTTATCTATGCCGCAACCGGGCCTGTGGTGTGGGCATACAAGCGCATCAAGTCCAAACCGCGAAAGTCTGCAGAGCAGTCTCCGTCGTAGAGTAGGTGACGGCGCGAATTCTTTGGCGGTACCGGCTGTAACAATGCGTCTACGATCTGCGTCTTATCGATACAGGCAGTGCAGGTGAATAACGCATTTCGGATTACCTGTTTGCGAAATGTTTACGTCACGGATCAAGAAGCGAGGAAACGAGCATGCTCATCAAAACCACGTCCGATATCCCGTCCTCCGAAATTACACCGGAGTCCGTTTTTCATGACCGTCGTCGTTTCATCGCGCAGAGTCTGAGCACTGCGTTTGGTGTGGCAGCCGTCGGGATGCCAGGGATCGTTGGTGCCGCAGAAGCCGGGGATGGACTGCGCGCGAGAGCCCCAGGTGACTTGGCTCGATCGGCGCCTGCGCCTTGGTGGGAGGAGAAATTTGCCAGTATCACGCCGGCAGTCCATGAGGGTGGTTTTTACACCAATGAAGCGTTGACTCCTTATCGTGATGTCATCTCGTACAACAATTTCTACGAATTTGGAACGGACAAAGGCGATCCCATCGCCAACTCCAAGGAATTCAAGGCTGACCCCTGGTCGGTGGCGATCGAAGGGGAAGTGGAGAAGCCGGGAGTTTATTCACTGGAAGATATTCTGAAGCCGCATGCGCTCGAGGAGCGTGTCTATCGCATGCGTTGTGTAGAACGATGGTCGATGGTGATACCGTGGGTCGGTTTTCCCCTGGCAGACCTGATCAAGCGTTTCCAGCCTACCTCCAAAGCGAAGTATGTGGAGTTTCTCACCTTGTTCGATCCTTCGAGCATGCCCGGGCAACGTTCTCGCTTTACCACCATCAGCTGGCCCTATCGTGAGGGGCTTCGCATGGATGAAGCCATGAATCCTCTGACGTTGTTGGCGGTAGGCGTTTACGGAAACTATATGCCTCCTCAGAATGGCGCACCAATTCGGCTTGTGGTGCCCTGGAAGTACGGATTCAAGAGCATCAAGTCGATTGTCAAGATACGCTTCAAGGAAGAGCAGCCTGAAACGAGCTGGAATATGTTGGCCCCGCATGAGTACGGGTTCTATGCCAATGTGAATCCAGAGGTACACCATCCGCGCTGGCGCCAAGATATGGAAACTCGACTTCCTCAGACGTTGTTTAACAGTTCTCGTACCCCAACATTGCCATTTAATGGTTACGGGGAGCAGGTAGCGTCTCTGTATAAAGGGATGGATCTCGCGAAGTTCTACTGAGCCGCGAGTGTCGGAAGGATTCTGGGATGGCAAGAGTGGTGAAGTGGGTAGTCTTTGTCCTCGGGCTCATACCGCTGTTGCTGCTGGTGCTGGGCGCAGTGACCAATCGATTAGGCCCAGATCCTGCGGACGTGTTGGCGGCTGAAACTGGAGAGTGGACTTTCCGCTTTCTTTTGCTCTCACTTGCCATCACTCCGCTACGGGCAGTGAGCGGATGGGGAAAAGTTTTCCCCTACAGAAGGACTTTCGGTCTCTTTGCGTTGTTTTATGCATCCCTTCACTTTCTGGTTTATCTGCTGTTTCTTTTGCAGCTTCGATGGTCTGAAATCTCGGAAGACATACTTCAGCGCCCCTACATCACAGTCGGTTTCACCGCACTGTTAATACTGATTGCGCTCGGTGCCACTTCTACTAAAGCTATGATGCGTCGGCTCGGGAAGCGTTGGAAATCGCTCCACAAGTTAGTCTACACCGTCAATCTGCTGGCGCTCGTTCATCTTGTCTGGATATTGCGAACGGACCTTACAGAAGCTGTATTTTATGCTAGTATTCTCCTCCCGTTATTGGCGTACCGGGTTTACAAGTTTTACGTCAGCAAGGCTTCGAAACATATCAATTTGTCAACGTCCAATTGAGTGTTTTACCGCGATTTTGGGCTTGATCCGGTTTTATAAACAAATCTGACAAATTACTTGCAAGGCCAAATTTTGGCCCTATAATACGCCCGCTCCTAACCACGAAGGTTAGGAAAAGAGTTCTTTAAAAAGTAGAGATTAAGTAATAGAGGTGGGTGCTTGCCGAAGTGGCTTTGCGTTGATTGCAAAGATATCAAGGTAAGCAACTGCGTTAATTTATTAAGTTAAAGACAGTAGTTGTGACTTGAGCATGAATGAATGCTGCTGTGAGGAGTGTGCTGGTTAAGAAGTACGGTGCGCGATGATTCACGGTGGTATGAAGTACTTAAACTGAAGAGTTTGATCATGGCTCAGATTGAACGCTGGCGGCAGGCTTAACACATGCAAGTCGAGCGGAAACGATGGGAGCTTGCTCCCAGGCGTCGAGCGGCGGACGGGTGAGTAACGCGTAGGAATCTACCCAGTAGTGGGGGATAGCCCGGGGAAACTCGGATTAATACCGCATACGCCCTACGGGGGAAAGCAGGGGATCTTCGGACCTTGCGCTATTAGATGAGCCTGCGTCGGATTAGCTAGTTGGTAGGGTAAAGGCCTACCAAGGCGACGATCCGTAGCTGGTCTGAGAGGATGATCAGCCACACTGGAACTGAGACACGGTCCAGACTCCTACGGGAGGCAGCAGTGGGGAATATTGGACAATGGGGGCAACCCTGATCCAGCCATGCCGCGTGTGTGAAGAAGGCCCTAGGGTTGTAAAGCACTTTCAGTAGGGAGGAAAGCTTGATTGCTAATATCAATCAGGATTGACGTTACCTACAGAAGCAGCACCGGCTAACTTCGTGCCAGCAGCCGCGG